>CAVOWH010000012.1:0-344308 GCA_963700055.1 uncultured delta proteobacterium
ATCTCAGCTCTTCCAGATAGGCGGTGAGCTGCCGCAGCGATTCTTCCGGCAGCGGGGTGAGCGGCATGAGGCACTCAGGCTTGATCGCCTGCGGGTCCTTGATCCAGCTATACAGGTTCTCCGGGGTGTTGCGCAGCGAGTAGGCGCCGATGCCGCCGCGGCTGCCGAAGTGCGTGAGGTCCGGGCCGAAGGTGCCCTTCAGCCCGGTGCCCCGGATGGTGTGACAGCCGCCGCAGCCGACCGTCCTGATGAGCTCGCCGCCGGCCACGGCCTCGGCGCCGGTGGGCTGCGCGGCCGGTCTCGCCTGCCGGTTCGCCCACGCCGAGTACTCCTCGGGCGACACGACGACGAACATGAAACGCATCTTGCCGTGCTGCTCGCCGCAGTACTCCGAGCACTCGCCCAGGTACCTGCCCTCCCGCAGCGGGACGAAGGTGATGTGGTTCACGCGGCCCGGGATCATGTCGACCTTGCCGCCCATCTCCGGTACCCAGAACGAGTGGATCACGTCGACCGACTCCACGTCGATGGAGGTGGGCCTGCCGACCGCCACGTAGACGTCGTTCGCCGTCTTGAAGCCGAGGTCGGGGTAGTCGAACTCCCACCACCAGCGGTGACCCACGGAGGTGAACTGCGCGCCGGGGTCGGGGTGCGCGATCTGCTGGGTGGCGATCACGGTGAGCACGAAGAGGACGGTGACGATGACGGCCGGGATGAGGGTCCACACGATCTCGATGGTGAGGTTGCCGTGCGTCTGCGAGACCTCGCTCTCGCGGCGCTTGCGGCCTTTGAGGATCACGTAGAAGAGCAGGGCCCACACGGTGATCGCCACGCCGGCGAGGATCGCGAACATCTGGATGCTCAGGGTCCTATCTCCTCGCCGGCGGAGCCGTGCGGGCGGAAGATGTTGGGTGAGTCGGCCGCCCAGGCCACGGCCGGCAGTGCGAGCGCGGCTACCACGAGGACGAAGGCGAGCGCTGCCGGCGCCAGCGACCGGCGCTCGCCGCACGACCTCTTCCCGACTCGGACCTTCACGCCCTCTCCCCACACGCCCTCACGCCGCTGCCGTCCATCTTCGCACGACTCGGCGCCGATACGGGAGAATAGTCGCATGGTCTACGTGAAGGCGGCCCAGCCGCGCATCGTCGGGCTCTTCCTGGTCACCGTGCTGGCGGCGCTCCTGCTGGCCGGCAGTCCCGGCGTGGCGGCGAGCGCCGCGGTGCTCGCCGCTACCGGCTTCACAGTGGCCGGCGCCGCCATCCTCAACAACGTCCTCGAGCGCCGGGCCGACGCGCGCATGGCGCGCACCCGGACGCGGCCGACGGCCAGCGGCGCCCTGCCGCCGGGGCGCGCCCTGGCGGCCGGCGTTCTGGCGACGGCCGCGGGGGTCGTGACGCTCTGGCTCGTCGCCGGTGGCCTGGCGGCCATGTTCGCCCTCGCCGGCGCCGTGTACTACGCGCTCGTTTACACCCTGCTCCTCAAGCCGCGCACGGCCCTGAGCTCGGCGCCTGGCGCCCTCGCCGGCGTCTTCCCCGCGCTCGTGGGCTGGGCGGCGACCGGTGAGCCGTTCTCCGCGGACGTCCTCTTCTTGTGCGCGGTCATCTTTCTGTGGTCGCCGCCGCACTTCTGGGCGCTCAGCCTGGCGCGAGAGAGCGACTACCGCGCCTCCGGCATCCCCACGCCGCCCACGCGCTACGGCGAGCGCCCGGCGCGGCGGCTGATCGCGGGCTTCTTCGCCGGACTGTCGGCGGTGGTGGCCGCGGCGCTCGTCACCGGCCTGTACGGCGCCCTCTACGGCGCCCTCGCCCTGGCCGCCACGGCCGTGTTGTGGGTCTTCGTGGCGCGGCTGCTCGCGGCGCCCTCGCCGGGCCGCGCCTGGACCCTGTTCAAGGTCTCCGGGCCCTACCTGGCGGTGGTACTGGTGGCGGCCGTGCTCGACCGCATGCTCTAACGCGCCGGCGACAGCCACCGCTGGGCCCTCCTGCGGACCACGGCGTAGGTGACCATCGCCACCAGCGGCGGTGCGACGAACACGAGCAGCCGCAGCATCTTGACCGTCGTCACCACGTCGAGTCCGTACACGTGGACGAAGACGTCGTCGCCACCTCCGAGCAGCAGCACCGTGAGAAGGGTGACGAAACCGGCGCCCACCGCCGCCCGGCCGGGGCGCTCGCTGGGGAGCGTGAGCACGTTGTGGTAGGCGCCGTCCCGCGTGGCCAGAGCATCGAGAAACGGCCACAGGAGGAGCGGCGTGATGATCAGTCCTGGCACGACGACGGCCGCCCAGAAGACGGCCGGCAGCACGAACCAGCCGATCTGGATGTCCCAGCCGGGCATGAGACGCACGGCGCCCTCCATCCAGCCCTGATACCAGTCCGGCTGCGCCTGCGTGGTGGAGTCCCACGCGGTGTAGGGGCCGTACAGCCACACCGGGTTGATCTGCAGGAACGCCCCGAAGGCCGTCAGCACGCCGCCGCAGAGGAGGAAGTACCCGGTGGTGCGCAAGGCGTAGGCCGGAACCATCGGCGTGCCGACCACGGTGCGGTCGTCGCGACCGGGGCCGGGGAACTGCGTGTGACGCTGGAGCCAGAGGATCCCCATGTGCAGGCCCAGCAGGCCACCGATGGCTCCGGGCAGCAGCAGGATGTGCACCGGGTAGATGCGCCCGATGATGACCTCGGTGGGGAACTCTCCGCCGAACATGATGGACGCCATCCAGGGGCCGAGGAAGGGTATGGACTCGGTGATGGAGTAGGCCACCCGCAGGCCGGTGCCCGAGAGCAGGTCGTCGGGCAGCGAGTAGCCGAAGAGGCCGTTGCCGGCGACGAGCAGCAGCAGCGTGATCCCGATGAGCCAGTTGATCACGCGCGGCTTGCGGTAGGCGCCGGTGAAGAACATGCGTAGCAGGTGGATCATGAGGGCCGCGACGAACACGAGCGCGGCCCAGTGGTGCACCTGCCGCATCAGCAGGCCGGCCGGCACGTCGAAGCTCAGGTCGACCACCGAGCGGTAGGCGTCGGTCATCTCCACGCCGGCGAGCGGCGCGTAGCTGCCCTCGTAGACGACCGGCGCCTGCGAGGCCTGGAAGAACAGGGCGAGAAACGTGCCGGTCAGCACGAGCACGATGAAGCAGTACAGGGCGATCTCGCCGAGGAAGAACGCCCAACTGTCCGGGAAGATGTGGCGCAGCTCCTCGCGGATGAGCTTGCTGCCGCCACCGAGGTTACGGTCCGCCCAGCGCACCGCCGGGCGCAGCGGCGAGCGGCGCACGCCGAAGGCGCTGCCGAGGCTCTTCATGAGGCGGCGCTGGCTCATCCGGCGTTCCAGTAGCCGGGGCCGACGGGCTCGGTGAAGTCGCTCTGCGCGTACAGGTAGCCCTCGTCGTCGATGGCCAGCGGGAGCTGCGGCAGGGGCCGGCCGGCCGGGCCGAAGTCGGGCTTTGCGCCGTCGAGCAGGTCGAAGGTGGACTGGTGGCACGGGCACACCAGAACCTGCGCCTCGTCGGCGTACTGGGCCACGGCGCAGCCCACGTGCGTGCAGATGCGCGAGTAGGCGACGAAGTCCTCGGGGCTCCAGGTCTCGCGCCCCGGCTGCGGCTTGAAGTCGCCCTTGACGAAGTGGAACAGGGCGACCTGCGAGTCGGCGGCGTCGGTGTGGCCTTCGGGGAAGGCCACCAGGTAGCCGCCGCCGGCCAGAACGTCGCGCGTCACCGGCGTGCCTTCCACGGTGACCAGACGGGCGCCGGGCGTCCACGAGGTCGCGGCCAGGCTGCCGCGCGGGCGCGGCCCGAAGGCGCCGAGAAGGACGACCTGGCTCAGCGCGAACACGCCGCCGGCCACGATGAGCAGGCGGAACAGGAAGCCGCGGCGCGTGAGCACCTTGGCGTCCTCCTCGAGGCGGTCGGCCAGGGCGCCGCGACCCTCGGGGTCCTCGTGAGGCACGGGGTAGGGCCCGGCGATGACCTCCTCTCCGGCCAGGTCGCGGCCCCAGTAGGCCAGCGCGCCGCCCAGGCCGAGGATGGCGGCGGCAAGGCAGCCGCCGATCCACAGGTTGCCCGCACCCGTGACGAAGGCCACCGCGAAGCCGATCGCCCCGGCGATGGTGACGGCCAGTCCGAGGGCGACCGGCCAGCCGGGCGGCGGGAGGGGCGGCCGCGGTCGCGGCGCGCTCTTCTGCGTCTGAGGGCTCTCGCTTGATGGCGGTCCCCCGGCGGCCGGCGGCACAGACCTGACGTCGTCGCTCACGCCACGGCCTTTCGGGACCTCCACGCCAGCCACACGGCGAGCAGGATGAGGACGACCAGACCGAGCGCGCCGACAGCCCCCTCGGGCACGGGGCCGAGGTACCACAGACCGGCGCCGCCCGGGGATGCGGGCGGGATGAGCTCGGCGACGTACAGCGCGACCGAGGTCTGCTGGGTGACGTCGAGGGTGTTGCCGGCGAACGCCGGCATGTCGCCGCGGCCCCTGATCATGGCCGCGAGCGCCATGGCCGCCTGATACTGCGCGATGTTCGGCGCGTTGCGGCCGACGGTGAGGGCGCCCCCGCGCCCCGTCGCGCTGTGACAGCCGGCGCAGTACAGCCGGTCGAACTCGCCACCGTGCGCCACCTCCGCGGCGTGAGAGGCGGGGTCGGCGATCTCGGCGGCGACGTGGTCGGCCACGGCCCGGGTCTGGTCGTCGCTGAGAGCGTTCTGGAACGCGGGCATGCGGATCCCGCCCTGCCGCACCATGGGCGCCACCAGGCTCGCGAAGCCCGCCGGCGCCAGTGAGGGACCGAAGGCTCCCTCACCGCGCTCCCCATGGCAGCCGGCGCAGTTCTGCGCGAAGAGCGCTGCGCCGGACGAGGGCCCCGCCGCACCGGGGAGGCCGCGGGCGACGGCGCCGCGGAGGCCGCGCCCACCGCCGGCCACAGCAGCGCGGCGGCACAGGCGACGAGCAGCAGCCGCTCGAGCCCGGCGAGCCGGGGGGGCATCCACGAACGACAGCCGCACGACGCTCGGCGCCCCAGTCGCCGCTGCTGACCGTTCCCGCGCCTCACAATCCGCGCCCCCGCTGGTCGTCACCCTGCAGGCGGCCGCCGGCGCCTCGAACACGCCCGGCCCTCGCCCGAATGCGTGTCATTAATAGGCGTCAGACGCGTGACAGGAGCCGCCGCCCTTGATAGTGATTGTTCTTTACCATGCACTGAACGTCGCGTCCAGCATCGAGAGGCGCGCGACCGGCGGCAGCGCGCCCCGGTCGCGGGAGGTCACAGGGCGGGACGGGGCACGCGACGGGAGGGAGGAGTGACGGGGACTCTGGCAGCCACCACCATCTGGCCGGCGGCCTTGTACGCCCTTCTCGTGCTCGGCCTGGCGGCGCTGATCCTGGCGGTGTCCGCGGTGCTCGGCGAGCGCCGCAAGGGCCCCGAGCGCGCCGTGCCGTACGAGTCAGGTCTAGAGCCCGCCGGCCCACTCCCTCGACGGCTCTCCGTGGAGTTCTACCAGGTGGCGCTCTTCTTCGTGATCTTCGACCTTGAGGCGGTGTTCATCTTCGCCTGGGCCGTCGACGCACGGCGGCTGGGATGGGCCGGCTACGCGGAGATCTGCGTCTTCGTGGCGCTGCTCTTCGCCGGCCTCGTCTACCTGTGGAAGGCCGGCGGCCTCGACTGGGGCGCGGCCGGACGCCGCCGCCGCCGTGAGCGGGTGGCGCGGCGTCTGCGCGAAGGGGGCGAGGGATGAAGCCGCGTCGCGGCCCGGGGCCGTCGCGCACCGCGGTCGCCCTGCGCTCGCTCCTGGAGTCTGAGGCCCCCGCGGTCGCCGGTCCGGGAGAGGCGGTCGTCATGGGCAGCCTGCAGCACCTCGTCGCCTGGGGCCGCAAGTACTCGCTGTGGCCTTTCGGCTTCGGCCTCTCGTGCTGCTTCGTGGAGATGGCCACCAGCCTCACACCGCGCTACGACATCGCGCGCTTCGGCGCCGAGGTGCTGCGCATCTCGCCGCGCGAGGCGGACGTGATGATCGTGGCCGGCACGGTGTTCAAGAAGATGGCCCCCACGGTGCTGCAGCTGCACCGGCAGATGATGGAGCCCCGCTGGGTCATCTCCATGGGCTCCTGCGCCAACTCGGGCGGCATGTACGACGTGTACAGCGTGGTGCAGGGCGTGGACTCCTTCCTTCCGGTGGACGTGTACGTGCAGGGCTGCCCACCGGCCCCCACGGCACTCATGGAGGCGCTGCTGCTGCTGCAGGCCAAGGTGCAGACAGAGCGCCGCCCGCTCAGCTGGGTCCTCGGCCAGGAGAAGGTCGGGGAGGCGCCGCCGGTGTCGCTGCGCGACCTGCGGCGCCCAATGGCCCAGGCCGTCGACAAGCTCGACCCGCCGGACGAGGTGTGACGTGGACGTCACGCCGACGGACGTGGTGGCCGAGCTCCGCGGGCGCTTTGCCGGCGCGGAGCTCCTCGGATCCCGTCACGAAAGGGGCCACGGCGATCGCGAGCATCAGATAGTCATAGGCGCTGGTGATGATCCGGACCTCGGGCAAGGCGATCCGCCGCATGGCCAGCAGAACGGCGGAGGCGATCACGGCGATCGTCAGGGTGTCCGCCAGGGCGTCCGGCATGGACCACAGGCTGAAGCCCCAGCGCTCCTGCAGGAAAATGTTGTGGGCGAGCAGGAACAAGGGTGTGAAGATCAGCCCGAGGTGCAAAACGAACACCAGGAGGGTGAACCACGGGTTGTCCCTCCAGCTGTGGGTCCCGAAGGGCGTCAGCCAGAAGAGGATCGAGCGCACGGCGCCCTTGACACCGAAAGAGGTGTTGACCGAGTACGTCACGCGGTCGAGCTTCCAGTCCAGCCCCCGCACGTAGAGCACGAGGCGCACGATGATCCCGATGAAAAAAACCAAGAATGCCAGCCATGCCAGCGGACCGGTCACGAATTCGTACATGGGCAGCTCCTGTGAGAGCTCGAAGCTCGACGCTCGACGCTCGACGCAAATGATTTAAAACGCATTTCGATGAAATCTAAACCCGGCGGCCTGTTTCGCAACGCCTTCTTATTTAATGGTGATGCTCTTCCCGGTCGGCGCCCAGATGCTCACGGCCATCATCCCGTTCGCTCAAAAACCGCCAGAAGAAGATGAACCCGCACAACGCCACTACGACAAGAATATATGTGATGCTTTCGGTGCGCAGCATGAAATCGTGCAGCGTATAGATGACGTTTTCCATAATCCTTATCTCCGATGGCTTCTCCGGCGATCCCAGTCAGCGCTTTTTTTTATATTATAGGCATCTTAGGCACTTGAAACTTTAGGCATTGCCCTTAATGCGAATCATAGTCCGGGTGCGCATACAGGATCGGCATGTGGGTGACGATGAACTTGTAGGCCAGTATTCCGATCGTCACGACAAACACCGAAATCCCGATTTCCATCCAGTGCGGGAAGTAGCGCTCGCTGGAAGGCAGGTGGTAATTGAAGGCGATCATGCCCACGTTGAAGCGGTTGACCACGATGCCGAGCACGGTCCAGGCCGCGGTCCGGCGAATGATTTTGAGATTCTTCTCGCGTGCGCCGATGGCGTAAAAGTAGCACGGCAGCAGCACGAAGCCCAGCATTTCCACCAGGAACCACAGACCGAAGCCGGTCCCCAGGTAGCCCCAAGCGTTGGTCTGGGCGAGGCCGATAACCTTCATGATGAAGTAGCCCGCCAGCACCCAGGAGGCGGCCTTGGCGAATCCCAGGGCCACGCCGTCCGCCTCGGCCAAGTGCTCCGCATCCATCTGGTCGTGAAAGTGCTTATGGGCCAGGCCGCTCTCGAAGATCACCATGGACAGCCCGGCGATGATGCTGGAGACGAAGAAGTAAAGCGCCAGATAAGGCGAGTACCAAAGCGGGTGCAGCTTCGACGGAGCGATCAAGAAGAGCGCGCCCAGCGAGGACTGGTGCAGGGTGGAGAGGACCACCCCGAAAATGGTGAGCACCAACGTCAGCTTGACCACAATGCTGCGCGCCCGCTTGAGGCCCAGCCATTCCAGGGCGGCCGGCGTGAACTCGATGAACAGCACCGTCAGGTAGAGCGCCACACAGGCCGCCACTTCGAAGAGCAGCGAGGTCGTGCCCTGCTGGACGATGAAGGGGTACGGCAGGCGCCACGGCCGACCGACGTCGTAGTGCAGGGCCAGCACCACCAGCGCATATCCCAGGAATCCCGTCAAAATCGCCGGCCGGACGGCGGAGTGAAACCGTTTCAGGCCGAAGATGTAGCAGGCGGCCGAGGTCACATATCCACCGGCCGCCAGGGCCACCCCCACCAGGAGGTCGAAGCCGATCCAGATCCCCCACGGGTTGTAATCGGACAGGTTGGTCGTGGCCCCCAGCCCTTGGGTGAAACGGATCACGGTGATGATCAAGCCGACCACCACGATGATCCCGGCCACCACATTAAAGGGGGTCAACGCGGGTTTTTGGATGGCGATTTTGGGCACAGGCATCAGACTTCCTCCTCAGCTGGGCTTCTTTTCCGGGACGGCCGACGGTGCGGCGGCGCTTTCCTGGGCCTTGGCCTTGGCCGCCTCTTCCAGCGCCTTCTTGACTTCTCTGTCGATGGCGGCCTTCTTGTCTTTTTCAGCCTTGGCCATGGCCTCCGTGAGTTTGGCCTTGGCTTCGGCCTGCGCCTTGGCCACGGCGTCGGCCACCGCCGTCGCTTTTTCCTCGCGGGCGATCTTGTCCCGGCGCTGGGAGATGGCGTAGACCCCGGTCAGCAGCACGGGCCACATGGAAGCCACGACAGGCACCACACTCAGCGCCCCTTTGGTCAGATCGGGGGCCGGGGTGGTCCCTAAATCCTCGCGCATGCCCAATTCCCGGAACGGTACACCCGACATCGTCAGCCAAGCTGTCCCGCCCATCTCCGTCTCGCCGTAGATGTGGTCGAGGTAGCGCCCGGGGAACAGCTCGATGCGTTCGCGGGCGATCTTGAGCAGGTTGCGCCGTTTGCCGAACGTCAGCGCCTCGGCCGGACAGATCTCGACGCAGCCCGGCAGCTGCCCCTTGATGAGCCGGGGATGACAGAAGGTGCATTTCATGATCCGGGGAGTGAAGGCCTTGTCATATTCGTAAGTCGGAATTTCAAACGGACAGGCGATCATGCAGTAGCGGCAGCCCACGCAGACCGACTCGTCGTAGGTCACGGCACCGTTGCTGGCTTTGGTGAACGCGCGCACGAAGCAGGCCGACGCGCAGGCGGGCTCAAGACAATGGTTGCACTGGATCTTGCGGTAGAGCGGCCCCTTGGCGCCGGGGATGTTCTCATAGCGGTTGACCACCGTATAGGTCTTGGCATCGGTGCGGCGGCGGCGCTCCAGCACCGCCAGATCGCCGAAAGGCTTCTGGGGCGCGGGCAGCTCGTTGACCTTGTTGCAGGCCTCTTCACACTTGCGGCAGCCGATGCAGCGCGTGGTGTCGAAAAGCACCCCCAGCGAATCCGGGTAGCCGCTGAAGTGCGTGTTGCCGGCGGCATGGGCGGACCGGCCCAGCGTCGTGCCGGCCCCCGCTGCGCCTAACCAGCCGAGAAATCTCCTGCGTGAAATTGACATAGCCATGTCCCTCGAGCGTTGAAGAAATAATCCGGTTTAGTGCTTTTCCTTATGGCAACCGGTACAGTTGGTGGCGACCGGCTTCTCGATCCCCATGTCCTTGTGACACTCCATGCACTGCAGGTGATAGGCCGCCTGGAGCCCCGGCTTGAAGAGGTTGCGGCCGTCGAAGGGCTGGCCGTGGCAGCTCGCGCAGGCCGGCGGTTTTTTGGCAATGGGGCTGTTGTGGTGGCAGCCCTGGCAGACGGTTCCGGGGTCCCGATGGAAGTGGCCGGCCAGTTTGCTGTCCTTGATGTTTTTCACCAGGGTTTGGACAATTTTGCGATGCGGGAGCTTGGCCGGTTCGTACTCCTTGCTCAGGGCCTTGATCTCCACCGTCTCCGGGACGTCTTCATCCGCATAGGTCGCCGTCACCGGCTTGCGCGCCTCCAGCAGCATGGCCGCCATGTCCTTGGGCTCGGTCTGCGGCGTCGCCGCGGCGGGTTTGGGCATGTGGCAGCTGACACAGCCGGAAACCTCCGGAGGGTCTTTGCGCGGCATCGATGCGTGGCAGCCGGCGCAGCGCTTGTCCGCCTGAAAACCGTCGTGACATCCGAGGCAGCTCGCCTGTGCGCTGATGCGGTGCATGGCGGTCTGGAGGTTTACGAATTTGCCGTCTTTGGAGCCCTGAAGCGTGTGACATTTGCCGCAGGCGTCCATCGAGGAGTGGTGGCAGGCCCGACAGGTGTCGTTGTAGGTCTCGTGCCCGATGTGGTTGAACGGCACCACGCTCATGCGGGTGAAAGGGGCCACCTTCTGCCCGTCGCTCTTGACCGCCTGGACGATGGTGGCATCCGGCTGACCCCGCATGAGCCGCGGGACGTCCTTGAGCTTTTGAATCTTCTTTTGCGTGGCGGCATCATGACACCCCCCGCAGGTCGCCGGCCCGGCGTCTTTGTTCTCGGCCAGTCGCTTGCGATGGCAGTCGATGCACTGCTCATGAGAGGCCAAGCGCATGGAGATGACATTGTCGACGGTCTTCTCGAGATGGCAGTAACGGCAGTCATCCTCCTTGCCCTTGACGTAGATGAGCTTCTTGGCGGCCGGGTCGTACTGGTGATGGCATACTTCGCATTTGTTCTCCTGGGCTTTCAGGTGGCGGTAATGCAGGGACTTGTCCATGCCGATTTCCGTCCAGGAAGAGGCCACGACCCGGTCCTGATGGCAGCCCGTGCAGACCACCGGACCGGCTTTCTCGCCAGCGTCGGCCGTCTCCCGGTGGCAGGCGGTGCAATGGTCGTGGTAAATGCCCATGACCTCTTTCTTGGAGACGTCCTTCAGGCGTTTGAACTTGGTGGACATGTACTTCTTGTCTGGAAGATGGCA
Organism: uncultured delta proteobacterium; assembly: GCA_963700055.1. Taxonomy (GTDB): domain Bacteria; phylum Desulfobacterota; class Desulfobacteria; order Desulfobacterales; family SpSt-501; genus SpSt-501. The sequence goes on from CAVOWH010000012.1 coordinate 10,942, forward strand.
GGTCGCGCAGTCCTTGTTTTTCTTGGACAGGGCCTGGGTGTGCTTTTCGTGCAGGTAGGCCACCGCGGGCCGCTCCAGCTTGCCGAACTGCTTCAGGCCGTCGATCCGGATGATGTCGGCCCGCGGCTTGCTGGCGTCATCGATGGGCGGCGCGGACGGTGCCGACCCCTGAACGCTCAGGATGGCAAGGGCCACTATCAGCGCGGCCAACGTCAGGACCATTCCAGTCCGGTGGAGCAATGATCTTTCCTTCATCATAGTGAACGTCCTTGTCGCGTCTTTAAGGGTCGCTTGCTGGAGCTGCGCTTCTTGCTCTTGAGCTGCCGTTCGTTGTCCAGCAGGTCCTGGATCGTGGTTTCGGTGTAGACTTGTAAAATGGCCCGGTTGACCCGGTTCCACATCGCTGAAAACGCGCAGCGATTTCCGTGCGGACACCTGGCCTTGGCCACGCACGCCGCGCACATCGAGGTTTTGGGAGGCGCCTGCATGAAATTCATGATGTCGGCGACCCTGATCTGCTTCGGAGGGCGGGTCAGGTAGTAGCCGCCGTAGAAGCCGCGCTTGGCGTCGATCAGGCCGCTGCCCTTCAGCTTGTTCAGGATGACCTCCAGGAAGCGGACCGGAATCGATTGCGCGTCGGCAATATCCGAAATCTTGGTGGGGCCTTTCCCCCGGTGCTTGGCCAACTCGAAAACGGCCCGTAAAGCGTACTGGTTTTTTCGAGGCGTAATGGGCGTCATGCGCATTGCCCGACCGGGGTTAAGGAAGCTGTTTGTCCACAGAAACAGTCGGGAAGTTTGCCGATCCTTTTAGTCAAGAAGCCGGCCGCTTGTCAAATGATTTTTTTTCAGCCGAACATCGGGGAAAAGCGCATGGCAGAAGTGTGTTTGGGATAGCAGACTGTTCGTAATTGCAGCCCTGTCGGCAATTCAACACGGCCGTTTCCGGTTCCCATTGGGGGATAAAAAGGGCCATAAGCTTGTGCCATCAAAATATAGCCGCCGGGCATGCCATGCCCGGCGGCTATTTTGGGTTAGTGGATTTTAACGACGTGGGCGCCGTCCATGGGGTCTCTGAGGGGAACCGTCACTTTGAGCATCCCGTCCTTGTAAGCTGCCTTCGCTTTCTTGGAGTTCACCGGGCAGCAGAATGCCGCCGCGGAGACATAGTCGAAGTCGTCCCGCGGTGCGAACAGGCTGTAGCTGTCGTCCCGGATCTTCAGGCTGATTGCTTGTTTCTTGACCCCCGGGACACAGATTTCCAAGTGAATGTGCTGGTCGTCCTCGTTCACATAGGAACACACATCGGCGGCCATTTTCAATTTATCTTCGGCCATCGAATTCACCTCCTTGGTGCATGACGCATTTATATGCAACGCTCGGCAGGCCTGAACGGCCCGCTCCGATAAGATGAAGCTAAGTTCTCGAAACAACAAATCAAGGTGCACAACGACTATTGACAAGGCGAACGGCCTCGACTAAGCCACTGCCAAGCAACCCCAGCCGCACAAAATCCATTCGAAGCCGAGGAGGGCAGCACGTGATCGTCGCCGGGCTGACGGGCGGTATCGCCACCGGGAAATCGACGGTCGCCGCCGTTTTCGAAGCAGCCGGCGCGCACCTGATCGACGCCGACCGGATCGCGCGCGCCGCCGTCCGGAAGGGTGCTCCGGCCTACGGGGATATCGTGGCTCATTTCGGTGCGGGCGTCCTGCTCGGCGACGGAGAGATCGACCGCAAGCGTCTCGCGGCCGTCATCTTCAACGACCCGGCCGAGCAACAGGCGCTTGAACAAATCGTTCACCCGCGGGTCAAGCTGGAAGTCGACCGGAGGATAGGCCTGATCCGGCAGCAGACGCCGGAGGCTCTGGTGATCGTAGACATTCCGCTGCTGTTTGAGGCCGGCATGCAGAGAGGGCTTGATGCGGTCATTGTCGTCTACGCGCCGGAGCACCTCCAGCTCGAGCGCCTCATGGCCCGCGACGGCCTGACCGAGCCCGAAGCCCGCGCCCGCATCCGGGCACAGATGCCGATCGAATCTAAAAGGAGACGGGCCGAGCGCGTGATCGACAATTCCGGCTCGCTGGAGCACACCCGAGAGCAGACGCTTGAGATTTTACGGCAGTTGATGACGCGCAGAGCATAGGGCCAAGGACATCGGGTTGAAGACCAAAAGGGGCTCTGCGCGTTGGCGGTGCGCTAAGCCGTCTGCTCTTTGCCCTAGCGGGAGGATTCAACCAGACGGTCCAGAATCAGCCCGTAAAACGCCGCCCCCGCCGTCGGAAGAAACACCCATCCGAGATGAACCAGGCAAGCCGCGCAGATGCAGACGCGCCAGTGGTGGCCTGGAAACCAGGTGAACTCGTCCGAAGCCGGGCCGATCGCCCCGCATCCCGGCGCGCTCTGGAAGCACCCGATTTCAAACACGAGTCCGTGCGGGTTGGCAAAGGAATGCGCGTGCCGGCCCTGAACGTTGATACGGTCGTCCGGACGCGCAATCGGGTGCAGGCAGTCCCGGCAGAGGAGATACGCCTCTTCCTGCGGCGACTGGTCTTCGGCGGCAACGGCTCCGGATTGGGGCGCACCCCGATCCGGCGGCGGTTCCGGCGGCTGTCGCGACCAGCGAACGATGGCGGGTTCCACTGCGAACATGCCAACCCTCCGTGGACAGGATTTACATAGACGTTGCGCCGGCTGTCAAGGGGCCCGGGTCGGGTTAAGGCAAGCGGACCAAACGGGCATCAAAACCTTGACAATCGTGGAGAATAGGATAAACTAGTTCCTAGTTTTTCCAATGGAGGACCCATATGCCGATTTACGAATTCGAATGCTCGAAAGGAACGGTCACCGAACGCTGGGTCTCTATGGGTACGGAGACCATTTCCTGCCCTTGCTGCCATAAGAAAGCTCAAAAAATCATATCGCGCTTTTCCTTTGAACTGAAGGGCGGGGGATGGTATGCGGATGGATATGCCTCTCGCAGATCATCCGGGAACTCTTCGGATTCGCGTTGAGCACGCCCGCGCGCTTAAAGCCGACACGTGTCATCTGATCCTCAGAAGCAGCGCTCCCACAATCTTTGTTGAGTTCACACCTGCCTGAAAAGGGAAAGGAGGGGCTTGGCGATGGTGGCGATCAAAAAGATTCTGTTTCCCTGCGACCTCACCCAACATTCGGTAAAGATCCTGAGGTATGCGTTGGCGCTGGCGGACACGTTCGGCAGCCGAGTTTGCATTCTGCATGTCGTGCAGGACCTGCGCAGCTGGGCCGTTCTTTACATGCCCCACAAGCGCCTGGACTTAGAGCAGAAAGAAGTCGAAGGGTATGCCCAAAAATCCCTGGTCGAGTTCTGCCTCGACATCCCGGACGCCCGAACCAAGGCTGAAAAACGGGTGGTATCCGGCGACCCGGCTGAAGAGATCATCAAGGCCGCCGGCGAAGAAAAGGCGGACCTGATCGTCATGGGGACCCACGGCCGAAAGGGCCTGGAATATTCCTTGTTCGGCAGCGTCGCCACCAAGGTCGTGAGGCATGCCCCGGTCCCCGTACTGACCATCAACCCGGACCGCCTCCCGTAACCCTGCGCCGGGCATGCGGATGAAACCAATCGAAAAAAAATGAGAAGGTGCGGCGTGGTCTCAGCCGCGCGATCCCGGAATTCCTCAGCCGCCACGCTTACGCGTGCTCCATGCCCGGCGAGCGGCCTGATGCTCCTCGGAAGCGAGCACCACTTCCATAGCGCCGTCCATCTCCGCTATAAATTCCTCGAAGGCAAGATCGAATGCCTGCAGGGTGAGCCGCTTCGCCCAGATAAGGCTCGGTCGCGGCACTTCCAGGTAGCGCGCCGCCCAGGCGGCGAGTTCGCGCTCGAGGTCGGCGCGCGGGACCACCCGGTTCACGAGCCCCATACGGTACGCCTCCTCGGCCCCGATGTTCTCGCCGCTGAGGATTAGGTGGCGCGCCCAGCCCGCGCCGATCAGCCGCGGCAGCCGGTATGTCCCCATCCCGGGCAGAAAGGCCTCTCGCACCGCCGGGAGTCCGAGGACGGCGTCGTCAGCGGCAATGCGGACATCACAGGCGATGATTAGCTGCAGCCCCCCACCGAGGCAGTATCCCTGGACGCCGGCAATGACCGGCTTGTCCAGCGTCTCGACCGCGCGAAAGGCGAGCTCCGAGCGGTGAAACCATGCGCACGGGATCTCACCCGCGGCGAGGTCTGTAAGGTCGAGCCCCGAGCAGAAGGATCGGCCCTGGCCCGTCAGCAGTACGACGCGGACGGAGCCGTCCTGCTGCATCTCGCGGGCGGCTGCGAGCATGTCGTCGGGCCAGTCGCGGCCCTGCGCGTTCAGCACCCCGGGGCGGTTGAGGCGGATCTCACCGATGGGGCCGCGTTTGTGTACTTCGATTCTGTTCATGGTTCCCGCACGGCTCCTATATATTCTTAATCGGTCTTCAGGTTAGGATTACGGAAGCCCGGATTTTCTCAGCGTCCGGCGCTGGTCACGTAGAAATCGTCGATGACCCCTTTCCATTTGAGGTCGCGGCCGAACTCGCGCGCGGATTGCAGGTCCGGGAAAGCGGCGATGCGCACCTGATACCAGGTCTTTCCGCTGCTCGCGGTTTCAATCCAGTAGGCGTTAAGCCCTTTCTTCTTCAAATCCTCCACCAGTTTCAGCGCATAGTCCTGCTTCAAGTACGCGGCCACCTGCAGGGCGAACGGGTCGGATGCCGGAGGGGCGGAGGCGGTCTCCACGACAGGGAGCTCTGTCGTTGAGGGCTCGAAAACCCCCGCCACGTTCAGGGCCATCCATCCGCCGCCCGCGGCGACGCCGAAGAGCAGCAGCAGCGTGAGCGCCCGGCGCATGCGTGGATCGCGCCAGATCCCGCGCAGCCAAACGGCCCCCAGCGCGCGCAAATGCCGAAGGCGGCCGCCGAGGGCCTCCCAGCCGGCGGCGGCCTGCGCGCGCAGCCGGTCTGCGTGCGCCTGGACGCGGCGGGCCCGAGTGAGCAGCAACCCCTGCTCGGGCTCCTCGTCCGCGTCGACCTCATCGGCATCCCCGGCGATGCGGAAGACAACGTCCTCTTCCTCGCCTGTCGCCGGCACTTCGATCTTCGCCGGGCGTTCGTATCGCAGGGGGCGCCGCGAAGGTTCCGGCGGTTTATCGGACGGCGCTTCGGTCGGCGCCGAAACCGCTGCCTCGGCCTGCCGAAACACCGCCTGGGCCCATTCATCGAGCCTTTCTTCCTGGCGCAGCAGCCGCGCCAGGTCTGCGCACAATTCGGGCGGGACCCGACCGCCCCCGGCGCACGCGCGGCGGTAGGTCTGAAGGGCCGGGTAGTCGGTGCGCTCCGACGCCAGGCAGAGCCGCGCCACGGCGTGCTGGATGCCCGGATGACGAGGATGTGCGTTTCCGATCCGGTCGGCCAGGTCCTGGTGTTCCTCCCGCAGCCCGCCCAACCGCTCGAAATATCCGACCCACTGCTCGGCCACCTCTTCATCCTGAGGATGGATCCACAGATACCGGGCGATGAAATCCTCGGCGGCGGCGCTGAAATGGCTTGCGGACAGATAGTACCGGGCGATCCGGCCGGCCAGCGGGAGCAGGATCTTTTGGCGGGCGCGCGGCGAAACCGAAAAGCTGTCGAGCACGCCCAACGCGCCATGGAACGCCTTCTCCGCTTCGGCCCGCAGCCCCTCGCGCTCGGCGTGGTCCGCCCAGCGCATCAACCGCTGCACCCGCTCCACTCCCAGCCGGTTGGCCGTCCAGGCAACGGCGGCAAACCCCGCCAGCAGCAGGCCGGCGACCAAAAAAGGCGCTGCATCCGCACCGATCCCCGGCTGGAGGACCGTCAGGATCCAGAAGCTGCCGAAGCCGGCGATCGGCAGGGTAATCCAAAGGCAAAGCGAGATGCGGCGCAGGAAATGGATGATCATTGCGTCGCCCCCCTCACTGCCCGCCGCCGGTGGGACTCGGTTCTCGTCCGTCAGAAAATGGAACGAATGCGGCCCATTGCCCTTCCCGCAGGGCGACTTCCATGCCGCGCGGGCCCCAGGGCATGGCCGGATGTCCGCTCACTGGATTCACCTGAACGAACCGGATGTCAGAGGGCATCACAAAATCCCGGCGCGGCGCGCCTTCGGTGGCCCGGCGCATGAACTCCGCCCAGATCGGGGCGGCCCCCCGAGCCCCGGTGATTCCGCGTCCCTGTGCGTCTCGCATGCTCATCCCGCGATCGAAACCGACCCACACGCACACGCTCAGGGTAGGCGTGAACGCCGTGAACCAGGCATCGTTGAAGTCGTCGGTGGTTCCGGTCTTGCCGGCGGCGGGCAACTGAAATCCCAGCTGTCGAACGACGGCCCCCGTGCCCTCGTCTAGGACCGCCCGCATCATGTCGACCAACTGAAAGACGATGGAGGCATCCAACGTCCGGCGACCGCTGAGAATGCGTTCTTCCAGAATCCGGCCGGAGGAATCCTCCACTCGGCGGATCCAGAAGGGTTCGTGCCGGATGCCGCCCGTTGCCAGATTGGCGAAGGCGGCCGCCATCTCCAGGGGGCTTACGCCCGAAGTTCCCAGCGCCACGGAGGGCACCGGCGCCAGCGGGCTCTTGATCCCGCATCGCCGGGCCGCGTCGATGACCGCCTTGGGACCGATGCGGTCTACCACCTGCGCCGCGATCGAGTTCACGCTGTGTGCCAGCGCCCGCTTGAGGATCATCGGCCCTTCGTGCTCACCGCTGAAGTTCCGCGGGCTCCAGGGAGGTTGGCCGGGGATGGAAATGGCCACCTTACGGTCCACGAACACCGTCGCCGGATTCAAGCCGGCCTTTTCAAGGGCCGCATAGTAGAGAAATGGTTTGAATCCCGAACCGGGCTGCCGATTGTTCTGCAGCGCGCGGTTGAATTCGGTCTCGGCATAGTCTCGACCGCCCACCAGCGCCCGTACCGCTCCTGAATGCGCCTCCACGGCCACCAGCGCGCCCTGAGGGTGGGCGCTGGGATCGCCGCCGACCGCGGACGGGACTCTGAGGACCTGGTCGAGTTTGACCAGTCCGTTTTGAACCGATTCCACCGCCCATGCCTGCAGCTGGGGGTCCAGGGTGGTAAAAACCTTCAGCCCGGCATGATGGACCACGTCGCTGCCGTAGCGTTCCTCGAGATCCTTCAGCACCACATCGATAAAGTAATCGCCCGACGGCGTCCCCCCCCCCGTCGGCCGAAGGATTAAGCGGGCCTGATAGGCCCCTTCGGCCTCAGCGTCGGAAATGTAGCCGACGGCCGCCATGCGCGCCAGAACCACTTTCTGGCGCCCCCGGGCGCGCTCGAAATGGCGGAAGGGATTGTAGCGGGTCGGCGATTTGGGCAAACCGGCCAGAAGCGCTGCCTCCGGCAGGCTGAGCTGGAAGGCGGGTTTACCGAAAAAAACCTGGGAGGCCTGCTCAACGCCGTGGGCGCCCACCCCGAAGGCGATCTGGTTGATATACGCCTCCAGAATCTCGCTCTTGGAATAGCGCGTCTCGATCTGCAGAGCCACCGCCAGCTCGCGGAATTTACGCGCATAGGTGCGCTCGAACGAAAAGAAAAGATTTTTCGCCAGCTGCTGGGTGATGGTCGACGCCCCTTCAAACCGTCCGCTCCGAAACAGATTGACCCAGAAGGCCTTCAGGATCCGCAGGTGGTCGATGCCGTGGTGCCCCCAAAAGCGATGGTCCTCGGTGGCGATGACCGCCTGGATGAAAAAAGGCGAAACGCGGTTCAACGGCACGGTCTCCCGACCGCCGATAATCATGATGCGTTCGCCGGTGGCGGCGTAGATTTCCGTCGGGGGCGTTTCGATGATGCGACTCAAGGGGTCCGGCACCCGCGGCAGGTCCCGTACGGTGGCAAAGAAGAAGATCAGCAGCCCGGCCGCCGCCAGACCGATCACCAGCAGGCCGGCGTAGAAAACGGCCCTGAACCAGGAAAGCCAGACCGTCATTGCGCCGAAGACGCCTCCTGTGAACGCTGGACGCCGCGCGACCCAGAGGGCTTGCCCTCGAGAAGCGACCGCAGGCGCCAGACCGCCCAATCTTGGCCTTGAAGCAGCAGAACACGGCGCTGGACGCCGGATTGGATTTCCACGCCGAGGTCGACGAATCCGGCCAATGCCTCGTCGGAAATGCCCACGCGGGTGATCTGCCCGGAGACCTCCAGCAACCGGTCCGGCTGGGCGATGAGCCCGCGGCGGTCTTCCTCCGGAAGCGATGCCAGCGCCGCGAAAAAGCGCTCGGCGGAATAAATCCGGTTTTGGAAGCTGGCCAGGCCCTCCAGCGGCTGACTGGCCAGGTCGCTTCGGCGGGCCATCAGGGCGAGAGTGGTGACGGCGATCCTGAACTGGCGCAGCACCTGATTGCTCGAATCCAGCAGGTACACCATGAGGCCGTCCGTCGATTTTTCGAGATAGACCCGCGTCCAGCGTTTTTCAATGGTGAACCGCAGCAGGTCGAAGGGGGATATCATTTCAGCGGCGATCCCGGAGGGGATCTTTTGATAAAGTTCACGAAAGTGCTCGGCGGAAAGCATGACGCCCTGCGCGGGCGTCAGCGAAGCAATGATCTCATTCAACGTCCCGGCATTGCGGGCCATGCGCTGCTGCGCTTCACGGTCGGAGGCCAGCTTTTCGACCGCCATACGCGCGGTCTGGGTCTTGCGCCCCTTTTCCCAAATGGCGCCGGACTCGGGGCGCCCATCGTTGGTCGCAGCCAGATAGACGCCCACGATGCGCTCGACCCAGTTCAGCTTGAGCTCGGATGCGGTCAAGGCCAGCAACACCCCCGCCAGTAAAAAGACCGGTCCGGTGAAAGCCCGTGCGGTCCACTGCCGCAGGTCTTTGGGTTCCGTTAGTTCCTGCATGGGGCTTATGCTACCAGCAAAAGAGGGGATCTGGCAAGACGGCACTCCGCCCGGCGGAAGATGTTGACGCAGGTCTTTCGGCGGATTGGCTGTTCAAATCGGACCGCTACGGGGAACCGTCCGCCGATCAGGCACCGCGCGAACGGCCGCCATTGATCGCCGGCGGCAGCAGGCGCTTGGAGATGAATGCGGGCAGGGCGCTGAAAAATTTGGGAGCACAGGCGCTGGAATCCGGCATCACCGGCACCTCAATCGATTTCACCCAGTTCGGACTGTAATTCCTCCCGAACGTCTTCGCCCAAGGACTTGATGGCTGGAAAAAGTCCGGACAGGATTGATTTGGCCTTGTCCACGCAGGAAACAGCCTGATTCAGTTTATTGCCCTCGGTTTGGGTCAGCTGGACCCTGCCCCGAATGTCGTCGATATCATCGCGTAGGACTTCACATTCGTTGATGACGTTCAGAAGCTCTTCGGCCTGCATGCGACGTCTCCATTCTTAAGTCACACCAGATTTAATGATGATATCGGCGGGGGGGCGCTGCAACTTTAGGAGGGCGAACCCAGGCGGCGCGTCCGTATGGCGCCGAATTGCTTTTCCGCTGTTTTTATGATTTAGAGCCACAGGCAAGCATCGACACAACCGCTATCGCCTCGCCATGCTCCATATGCCTTCAGGTGAAACCAATTGACCGCGAACCTCACCCGGGAAGATCTCAAAGACCTGGCAGCGCGCCTCTCGGAAGTGGCGGAAGGTGATGTCGCGACCGGTAAACCCTTGGCACCCTATACCTCGTATCGAATCGGCGGGCCGACCGCCATCTGGGCGGCACCGCGCTCCGAGGACGGCGTGCGGCGTGTCCTGGCAGCCGTCCACACGGCCGCTGTGCCGCTTTTTGTCCTCGGCCGCGGATCCAACCTGCTGATCTCCGACCGCGGCTGGCCCGGCGTCACCCTGTGCATCGGTGAGAACCTGAGCGATATGCGGTTTTCCGGGCTGCAGGCAGAGGTTTTGGCCGGCACCCTTCTGATGGATTTGATCCGGGCGGCCGCAGCGCGCGGGCTGGGAGGAATGGAACCGATGGCAGGCATCCCCGGCGGCGTCGGCGGGGCGCTGCGCATGAATGCCGGGGCCTTCGGCCGCGAAATCGAGTCGGTCACGGCGGAGGTGGCTGGGTTCACGGCCGATGGATCCCCGTTTCGGGTCGCCCGGCAAGACCTTACTTTCGGCTACCGTTGCGCGCCGCAGCTGGAAGGCATGCTCATCACGTCGGCCCGTTTCCGCTTTGAACCCGAGCCCTCGGCGCTGCTGCGTGCCCGGGTCGACGAAATCCTGGATCTGCGCGCGCGCAAGCAGCCCCTCGAGCACCCTTCCTGCGGCAGTGTTTTCAAACGTCCTCCCGGCTATTACGCCGGATCTCTCATCGAGGAGGCCGGTCTAAAAGGCGAACGCGTCGGCGGTGCGGAGGTCAGCCGCAAGCACGCCGGCTTCATCCTCAACGTCGGTAACGCTGCCGCGGCGGACGTCTATCGCCTGATCCGGCGGATCGAGCAGCGCGTGTTCGCGCGTTTCGGCGTGCGACTGGAAAGAGAAGTGCAGCTGGTGGGCGCTTTCAGTGACGAGGACCTCGGTGATTGACCGTAGGGATCACCACGCACGCCTGCGACGGCTTATGGCAGGCAGGTCCGGGGAGACCCGTTGGCAGGCCTCATCGAAAATCGGTCGCGTTAAAGGACCGCATTCATCATGACGATTCCCCGCGCGCCGAACGAGGCGGAGGCAGATTCGGCATCGCCGCGCCTTTGGCGGCTGGCGCGGTTTTTCTTTCCGCTGGCAGTGCAGGCGGCCTCCCAGTCGCTGTGCTACCCCTTGGTGGCCATGGTGGCCACCCGCGGCCCCGGCGGTCCGCTGGACCTAGCGGGCTTGGCCCAGTCCAACACCGTTCTGTTCTTTCTCGGCATGTTCGCCATCAGCCTGGTTCCGACCGGCATGGTGTTCGCCCGCACCCGCGAAGGCTATCGCCAATTCTACCGGATTTCTTTGGCGGCCGGCCTCTGCGCTTCGGCCGCCCAGGGCGTGCTCTGTCTTCCGGGGATCTCCCACCTGCTCTTCGGCCGGCTGATCGGCCTGCCGCCATCGATCGAGGCTCCGGCTCAGATCACGCTGTTGGCCAGCATTCCCCTGCAGCTGCTGTTCTTCTCGCGCATCCCGTATTTCGTCGTCATGTACCTGGGCCAGGCCACCGGAATCGCCAGCCTGGCCACCATCGGCCGGGTGGTCCTGACAGCGGTGCTTGCGCCCCTGTTCTGCCTGCTGGGGCTGGTCGGCCCGGTATGGGCGGTGGTCGCGCTGACACTGCCCGTCGGCATCGAGGCGATTGTGTCACGGGTGTTTGCCCGGCCTTTTCTGAAGAACCAACCCCGCGACCCTCAAAACGCCCCCCGGCTGAGGGAACTCCTCTTATTTACCCTGCCGCTGACCATCGGGGGCTACTTCCTGTCGCTCTCGACCATTCTTCTGGCTGGAATCGTCGCGCGAGCCCCCGAGCCCGAGCGCATGCTCCCGGTGTATTATCTGGCCCTCGGCCTGGCAAGCCCGGTGGCGTTTGCCGGTACTCGCCTGCAGACGATCGTGCTCGCTTTCCCGCCGGCCGATCGGCATCGGCGCCAAACGCTGCGCTTCGCCGTCGCCGCTGGATTTCTGCTTGGGCTTCTGCCGCTTGCGTTCACTCTGCCGGGACTGGCGGAGTTCTATTACGTGCGGCTGCAGAACTTGAATCCGGGTGACCTGGAATGGGTTCGGCAAACGGCGGCCGTCCTGGTGCTGTTGCCTCTGGCCGTGGCATTGAGGGCCCAAAGCGAGGGGCTGGCGACCTGGCGCAAACAGCCGCTGATCGTGCTCTGCGGGCATGCCGTCTTCCTGCTCACCTCCTCAACGGCCGGCATCGTGGCCTTAAACGCCGGCGTGCCCGGATGCCTCATCGGAGCCGTCAGCCTGCCCCTGGGGAGCCTGGCATCCTCGGTGACTATGCGCTTGGCGATGAAACCACGCAGGGCATAGCCCTTATAATGCTTCCTCTCGACGCCTATCCCTCATACGCCATGCGATGACGCTGAGATGAGACCATCGCGACCGGAGGCTATGCCAGAAAGCGGGGTTAGTCTTCCTCCCATTTGATGCATTCCACCGGGCAGGAGCTCATCGACTCTTCGATGCAATCCTCCGGACCGCCCTCCTCCTTGATCACTTCGGCTTTCTCTGAAGCATCGTTGAATGAGAATACATCAGGGCACAACTCGACGCATGTCTGGCAGCCCACGCACTCTTCCGAATCGATCACGACACGTTTAGCCATGTCCAAACCTCCTCTCTGCCTATTCAGTCGGGTTGACCGACCGTATGGCCTGGTTGTTACCGCAAAGCACCGTAGCTTGAAACCCGGACGAAAATCAGGAGTGACGGACGCTTGCACCGATTGTTTATCCGCCGTTGATCTGTTAGGGTGTTGCGAGTTCAAGCACAGCTGGAACGTTTCTCAAACCGATAAGCCGATTAAAAGGAATAGACCATGACCGACAGGCCCACGCCAAAAAGCGCAGAACCCGGCATCGATTTCAGTTTAGACCGCTCCAACCTGTTCCTCGAGGAAACATTCACGGACCTGAAGACCGGAACGTTAAAACGGTTCATCCCCGTCCTTGCGGACGGCTCGGTGGACAAGACCCGCAAACCCTTTTTTCTTGGACAAACCAGCGTCTACACGCCCCATGGCCCCCTGCCCGTCCAGAATATCATCCACGCCAAGGAACTGGCCCAGGCGTTCAAGCGCTTCCCCGAGGCCATGGAGCAGGCCATGCGGCAAATGATGGAGGAAGCCGATAAGGCGAGGGATGAGAAGACCTCTGACCTCATTCAGACGCCGGAATCCCGCATCATCGTGCCTTGAATTGCGGCGGAGGCCGGTGCCCCCCCGCAATTCAAAATCCGGGACCGCCGGAAAAGGGCTTGACCCCGGGGTGAGGCCGCACGTGACAACTCTTACTCCGCTGCACCGGCGGCGACCGGGTTGAGGGGGCTCCCCGGCGGATAGGGCCGTGCCGCCAGCTCGCGATCAAGCATCAACTGCCCGGATTTATCGCTGCCCACCATTTCGAGCTGTTCAGAGATCTTTCCGGCGTTGGCCTCTTCCTCGACCTGTTCGTCGGCGAACCATGCCAGCAGCGGTTCGGTGGCGTATTCCTTCTCCTGGCGCGCAATCGTGGTCAGCTCGTTGATCTTGCTCGAGATGAACTGCTCGTGTTTGTAGGCGTCCTGAAAGGCATCGAGCGGCGATTTCCATGTGATTTTGAGCTGCTTGAGGTCCTTTAGAACGACCTTGCCGCCGCGGTCGATGATATGGTTGAAGAACTTCATGGCATGGAGCATTTCCTCATGGGCCTGCACCCGCATCCAGTGCCCCATGCCGTCCAAGGCCTTGGAGTGGAAATAGGCCGACATCGAGAGATAGATATAGTAGGACTCCAGTTCGTTCTTGATCTGCGCGTTGAGTGCATCGTTCAGCTTCTTTCCAATCATCGCTCATCTCCTTGTGTCTCGGTTGTTCTCTGAATTCGCTTGACCGACGTTGAGGGACAATGGTTAGCATTGCCGCGACCGTTGTCAAACCCGGTTATCCGCTTGACTTGAATGGACTTAATCGATTAATTTGCCGTCATCCATCGCACCGTGGGCTGTGCCGCCATCCTGCCGCCGGCGAGAGACGTAATCGATGACCGAGCAACTCAGCTTGTTTCAAACCCCCGATGCGCGCGCGGCCGGGCTAATCCCCGGCGAAGCGGACGCCGGCGCCGTGGACGAGCTTTTTCGCCGCAACCGCCGCTGGCGCAGTCGTTGCGGCTTCCTCGAGCTGCTCGAATTCATTGCGCGCTTGCCGGCCTATTCACCGCTCAACGGTTTTCTCATTTATCTTCAGGATCCCACCGCCACGCGAGTCGCCACGTCGCGGATGTGGGCCCGCAGATACCAGCGGCACCTGAAGCCCGAAGCACGCCCGATCGTCATCCTGGCCCCCATGTCGCCGGTACTGTTTGTGTTCGACATTCGCGACACGGAAGGCCCCCCGCTGCCGCCGAACACCCCGCCCTCAGGGCCGACGCGCCATACGGCGCCTCACCTTCTTGAAACCACGCGGCACAATTGCGGCATCCAGCACATCGCGGCGCGTGAAACCGCCGGGCTCGGCGCTTCCAGCGAGCGCACCCTGCGGCTGACCTCCGCGCTGCGCAAAAAGCACGCCGAGCTGGAGCTGGGGCCGAACACCCGCTACCTGATCCTGCTGGAGTTCGGGTTGGGCTCGGAGGCGAAATACGCGGCGCTGACGTTGGAGCTCGGCCGCATTTTCTGCGGGCATCTGGGCATCGACAGCGACGCCTGGTGGCTGGACCGCAAGGACCTTGATTTTGATCGAATCGAGATTGAGGCCGCGGCCGTCGCCCATCTGGTCTGCCGCCGCAGGGGGCTGGCCGGCTCCGGCAGCCTTCTGGCCGAATGCCTCCAGGACGATCGGGAGCTGCCTCCCTTCAGCCTGAATGCGGTCTTTCAAGCCGCCAACCACATCGAGACCATGGGCATGCGCCCCTGGAAAAAGGCCCGCAAGCAAGGCCGCTACTAGCAAACGGATGTCGAACAAACCCTCTGAAATCGTGATCCGCCGGGAAAAAGCCGTTTTTCGACTCGACCGCCGCGGCCGCTGGTGCAACCAGTTCGGCGTCTTTCGCAACCGCCGGATCGCCGAGTATTTCCATGCGGCGATCCGCCGCGACGCGGAGGGCTACTTTGTCTTCCAGGAACGCGATGACGTTATAGAGAAGGTGTATTTTCCGTATGAAGACACCGCCCTGTTCGTGGTGGATGTCGCCCTCGGAACTAAGATCACCCTTCATCTCAACACCCGCCGGCAGCTGCCGCTAGTGCCTGCAGAGCTTTTTGTCGCCGACGACAGCCTCTACATGACAGACGGCGACGAACGGATCAAGTTCTCCGAACGGGCCCTGATGAAACTGGCGGGGGTGATGGATTTCACGGATGAGGGCTATTTCATTCAAGTGGCCGGCCGCCACCACCGCATCCGCGACGCTGGCGGCGGCAAATCGTAATGCGCGCCACGTTTCAGACCATCACCGCCCAGGGGGAAGGCCGCACGGCCAGTGCGATCCTGGCGGAGGCGGCCGGCCTTTCAAAGCTCAGGATCAAGGACGCCATGCAGAAGGGGGCGGTCTGGATGAAGCGCGCCGGCAGCGGGCAACGACGCCTGCGCCGGGCGCAAACAGTGCCGCGGCCCGGCGACGTCCTGATCATGCACTACGATGCTGAACTGCTCGCCCGCGTTGCCCCGGTTGCTGAATGCTGGCACGAAACGGTCCGCTTCAGCATCTGGCTGAAGCCCGCCGGCTTGATGGCCCAGGGCAACCGTTTCGGCGACCACTGTTCGCTGCTGCGCCAGGCCGAGCTGATTTTGCAGCCCCATCGCGGTGCTTTCTTGGTCCACCGGCTGGACCGTGAAGCCTCCGGTTTGGTGATCATTGCCCACGACCGTGCGGCGGCCGGGGCCTTGTCGCGGATCTTCGCCGAACGCCGGGTCGCCAAGCGCTACCGCGTCGAGGTTCTCGGCCGAATCGGTCCGCAATCGTCCTCGGGTCGAATCGACCTGGCGCTGGACGGGAAGCCGGCCGTCACGGAATACACCGTCATCGGCTACGATTCCCGGCGCAACGTCTCCACCCTCGATCTGGTGATGCAGACCGGCCGCAGGCACCAGATCCGGCGGCATTTCGCGAGCGCCGGTTTCCCGGTGATGGGAGATCCGCTCTATGGACAGAACAACAAGAATGCCGAGGGGTTGAAGCTGCGGGCGGGGGGCCTTGAGTTTACCTGCCCCTTCACGGGAAAGGCACTCCAATTTCAGCTTCCGGCTGATAGTGTTTCTTAAAACCGGATCGATCGTATCGACAACATCTTGATTCAACCAGACATGGTATCGCGAAAGGGCACCCGGCATGTTCAAGGTCAGCGTGATGTACCCGAATCAGGAAGGCGCGCGGTTTGACATCCAATACTACAGGACGAAGCACATGGAACTGGTCCAGAAGCACATGAAGCCCTTCGGTCTTGTCCGCACGGAGGTGTTGAAGGGAATCTCCGGCACCGCCGGGCAGCCCGCGCCGTACATCTGCATCGGCAACCTGTATTTCGAGACCGCCGACGGATATGAAAAAGCGATAGCGGCTTCCGCCGGCGCGCTGCGCGCCGACATCCCCGGTTTCACCGATGTGACACCCGTTCGGCAGATCAGCGAAATCGTGGCAAGTTCGTGAAAAGCCGGTTCGGCGGATTTTGAAATCGACTTCCTTGAAAGTAAGTTTTCGATATCGAAACGAACCCATCAGCGCCAAAAACCGACTCGTCGCTCAGAGGCCTTATACTGCTGGCCCTGCTGAGCCTGTTCTGGGGCCTGGGCTGGCCGGCCATGAAGGTCGTCTTGCGCGAGGTCCGCCCCTGGACCTTCCGGACGGTCTGCCTCAGCCGCCTGGTGCTGAAGGAACAGGTCACGCCCATGCGCCTGTGGGCGTTGGCTTTCGGATTCGTCGGGCTTTTGCTGCTGCTGTGGCCGGACATCCGAGCCGTGGGAGCTGCTCCGGCGGGGGCCCTGTTCATGCTAAGAGCGGCTTTCTGCCGGGCGAGTCCATCAGGCAGTATGAACTGGCGGCATTAGGGCTGGTGGTCGTCTCCCTCGGCTTGACCGGTTTGAGCAAGCGGCCCGCCAAATGAGGCCGCTTCAATCCGGCCGGATAGTTCTCAAGAAACAGCCTCCGTCCCAACCGTTTCCACCGGAGGACCGCGAGACAGCGGCGGCGGATATTTCCGGGGTGTAGGCGGAGGCGTTGTCACTGTTGAAGGCCTGCGCCCGATAGAAGTAGGTCTTGGAAACTTGAACGCCGGTGTCCTGATAAGCGGAATGGCCGGGGGCGACCGTGGCGATTTCTGTGAATGCCTCCCCGGCCGACTCCCGCCGTTCTATTTTCACGCTCACCGCATCGGAGTAGTTTCCGTCCCAGCCCAAGTTGATCTGGCCGCCCGAAGTCCCGGTGACCGTGAAGCGGGACGGCGGTGCAGGAATGTTTTGCAAACTGTTGTTCGCATTGATGCGCCCGGCGGTGAATAGGATACCTGACAACTCGTCGAGGCGGTCCACGCCATCCAGAATGCGGCCTTTCACCTGGGCGGCGTTAAGAGTGGGGTCCACGCTCCAGATCAGGGCCGCCAGCCCGCTTACGTGCGGCGTCGCCATGGACGTGCCTGAAAGGGTTTCATACGTATCCAAGCCGATGCCGAGGGCCGAAACCACCACGTCATCCAAGTAATAGCCGTCCGCGATACCGACGGCATCGGTTTGAAAACGGAATCGGAAATAGGCCAATGGCTTTCCGTCCAAGTGGCCCAGGTTCACCTCGGCGGGTTGCCAGACGCCTCCGGAATCCCCGGAAACTCCGCTGTCGAAGGCCTGCCAGGCGCCCGTGGTCAAGCTCTGAATCCACACCCGTTGCGCCGCCCACGGGCCGGAGGAAGTTTCGGCCGTCTCGACCCATAGCGTGTCACCCGCCGGCAGGTGGCCTCGCAGAAAAAAATCCAGCACGGCCGATCGCCCGGCTGACAGGTCAAAGGCCGGTGACACCGCCGACAAATTGATGCCGTCGGAATAGCTGCCGCCTGGACTGTCCGCCAAAGACCAGGCGCTTTCAAACCCCGGCCGGGCGATCCCGATGGGCGCATCCAACGTCCAGCCGGCGGCTCCCGTTTCGAAGTCCGCTCTCAGGACCTCCACCTCCGGGGGATAGGTGCTGATGACGTCGATCCCGGGAGCAGCCACATGCACGCTGTTGAAGCCGTAGTTGGAAAAACCTGCCAGGCCGTCGCCGGGATTCGTGGCCCCCACCGAGATGATGTTGGCAAGGCCGTAGCTGGCGGGGTAGCTCGGTGTCTGATCGTTGTCCAGGCCCTCGTTCCCGGCGGCGGCGACGAGCAGGATGCCGGCCGCGTTCAGGGCGCTGACGGCCTCCTGCTCGGCCTGCGAATAATTTGAGCCGGAATAGCTGGCGTTGACAACTCCAGCCCCCTTCAAGCGCGCATATTGCATGGCTTCTACGACGTCCGCCACCGTGCCGATGCCGATGGCGTCGAAAGCCCGCAGCACCATGATTCGGGCGCGCCAGCAGATGCCGCTGACGCCGCGCGCATTATTCCCCACGGCCGCGATGGTTCCGGCTACGTGGGTCCCATGGCCGTCGGCATCGACGGGCATGCCTTCGTCGAAAACAAAGTCCCAGCCGACCGTGTCGTCGACGTATCCGTTGCCGTCGTTGTCGATCCCGTCTCCGGCGATTTCAGCGGGATTGGCCCAGATGTTGGCGGTGAAATCCGGGTGTTCGTAATCCGCGCCGGAGTCGATCACGGCCACCACCGTCGCGCTGCAATCCGTGGCTGTGTCCCAGGCGGACGGAGCGCTGATGATAGGCAAGCCCCACTGAGAGGGGTAGGAAGGGTCGTCGGGAGTGCGCGCCAGATAGCGATAGTAGTTCGGCTCGGCGTATTCCACCTCCGCGTCCTGCCGCAGAATCTTCTGCGCCTCTTCGACGGTCATGTCCTGCGCCAACTGGATCCGGTGGACGCCCTTTTCGTTCAACCGGCGCAGGCCCTTGATACCCCAGCGGCCGCGCTCGGATTCATAGATCTGAGCCCTCGCGGCGTTTTTGAACTTGACCAGAAGCTCCCCCGGAACGGAGGTGCTGTTCTTGCGACCGGAATGCGCCGTCGCCTCCTGGCCGGAAGCAACCGGCGGGAAAGCCAGCGCCAACGATAAGGAAAAAAACAGAAGCGCGACCCGGGTATTCCGATATGCTTTGCAGGCGTCCATATCTTTAATTTTTCTTCAGCGTTTTGGGGTGGTTCGGCTCGGCATACACGATTTCAGCGTAGCGTTTTAGCCGTTCCAGCATGTCTTCAACCGAGGAGCCGTCGATGATTTCCATGAGGTAGAGCCGGGGAGGAGAGATCGCTTGCAGCGTGCGCAGGCCGGCTTCTTTCTGAATACGGTCGATCTCTTTGGTCTCGATCCCGTCCTGGAACCTGACCAACACCTGGCCGGCGCCGCCGGACGTGAGGCTGGAGGCGCCAGCGGATGGCATCCGTTTGCCGCCAGGGTCGGTTTCGTGTGTGTCTGGCACCGCTGGGTTTCCTCGCGCTGGCGGCTGCTCTTGAGCCGCACATCCAGCCGCCATGAAAAGCAGGGACGTTAGAAGCAAGATCTTGATGCGCCGTTTCATTTCCCGGGGGTCTCCGCCGATCTTGACCAGCCTGGCCGTCACCGCTGTTGTTTTAATGGGCACCATAAAGCGCCAGGGTGGAAGCGTCAACCAGGCAGCAGGATTTTTTTTATTCAAAGCACGAAGCTCCAATCAAATTCGATTGTTCAAAAGTATAATCGCCCCGGACGGTTCGGCCGCTTTCCGCGCCGGACATATGGGTGTTTCGGCAGTTCAGCCGATTGGAATTATTCGGGATTTTGAATTTCAGCCTTTGATTCGACACCTCAGCGGCGCGTTGCCGGTCCAGCGTGTATGCATTTTGCAAGGAATGCCGGTTTAAAAATCTAAACCTTTTGGCCGATTCGCCGATCATTAATTGAGCTGTTTCTTCGATACTACCCGCAAAAGGTGGGCTGCATGCAACGATCATATTCGCACTGGATTCTGGCTGCTGCTTTTACCATGATCTGCCTCTCGATGGGGCAGCTGCTTTCACCTTCGGTGGGTCGGGCAGGTTATGACCGGTTTGCTGAACCCGATCCGCCAACCGTCGACCTGGGTATTGCTGAGGTCCCGAGGGAGGCAGCGGTTGCGCGCCAGACGGCCGCCGCGATCGAATGGACTTTCCACAAGACAAGCGACAACCTGCACCCCGACGGCAACGAGCAGCAGTTCTTGTGGCTGATGAACCGCGCGCGGTCCAACCCCGCGCAGGAGGGCATCTGGCTGGCGACGATGGACAACCAAGAAGTCGCCGCCGCGCGGGATTACTTCAACGTGGACGAGGGCGTCCTGCGGAGTGAATTCGCCGGTTATGCGGCCCAGCCGCCGGCCGCCTTCGACGCCCGGCTCTACAACGCCGCCAAGGCCCATTCGGACTATTTGATCAGTATCGACGGCCAGAACCATAACAACCAGCTCGACCGCATCAGCAGCGCCGGCTTCAGATACAGCCAAGCGGCGGCCATCGTTTTTTCGTATTCGCAGCACACGATTCACGGCTATGCGGGATTTAATATCGACTGGGGCAGCGGAACATACGGCACCCAGGATCCCCCGGGGCACCGCCACGCCATCATGTCCATCGGCGGCAACTACACCAACGTCGGCATCGCGGTGGTGCCGGAGACCAACCCGGCGACCAAGGTGGGCCCCCAGGTGATCAGCGGCAACCTCTGCTATGCCAACACCGGCTTCGCCGATCACTACAACCGCTTCATCGTAGGAACGGTCTGGGAGGACACGAATGCGAACGACCAGTACGACCCCGGCGAAGGGCTTGCCGGCGTCATGGTGATGCCGGACAAGGGGACCTATCACGCGGTCACTGGTGTGAGCGGCGGGTATGCCGTCCCCGTATTGACGGCCGACGCCTACCAGCTGACGTTTTCGGGCGGCGATCTGGCCGGGGTTTTCACTCAGGCCGCAACCGTCGGCAGCAGCAGTGTTCTCTTGGATCTGGAGTACTACGCAGCGTCGTCGACCAGCCCGCCGGTCAACGGAGGATCTGGCGGCGGAAGCAGCGGCGGGGGCGGCGGAGCCGGCGGCGCAAGCAGCGGAAGTGGCGGCGGCGGGGGCGGCGGTTGCCTCATCGGCACGGCCGCGGACGGGCTATACAGCGCCTCGGTGGACAGGGAATTCCTGACGGTCGCCATCCTGCTGGCCGGTTTCGCCTTTTGGCGGTCGCGCCTGAACCGCCGCCGCCGAGATAGAGGCATCGCCGCTGGGTATCGCCGGAGCGTAAACGAGAATCGAAGCAGACCTGAACAACCGCTCTGAACGTCCGGTTGGTCCTTGTACCGACGAAGCCGGTGGGCCGCCTGCGGCGGCTTAACGCACGGGAAGCGCCGCACGCTCGCTTTTGGCGATGAAGTCCCTAAGGCGGGAGATGTGGCGGTTTTCTTCGGCGATAATGGCCTGCAAGTGGGTGCGGGTCTTGCCGTCCTCGATGAAAGGGGCGATCATTTCATAAAAGAGCACGGTGTCCTTCTCGAATTCGATAAAGACCGCCACCAGTTCCTCCAGGCTCTCGACCGCAGCGAAATCGACTTCCCTGAGGGAGAAGCTCTGGTTGCCGACGAGCTCGTCAAACAGCTCCCGGCTCATCTCCTCCATGAACGGGTTGCTGCCCCCCCCTTCGATTGCGCTCCTCAGCTTGGCGAACCACTGGCCGTGATTGGCCTCTTCGTGCGCCATCCACTCGAGGGCGGCTTTCAGCCCTTCGTCGCTGGCCGCCTGAATCGCCTGCCGGTAGGTGGCCTCGCCGTTTTGCTCCAACCGGATCGCCAAATCCAGGATTTCCTTGATTTCGAACATCGTCGCCTCGCGCTGAAATGAAGTCTGCCGCATCATAGCAAAGCAGAGGATAAATTTAAACGCATAAATTTCAACCAGTCGCTTGCATGGTTTTTGCTTAAACTAAATATAGATTTTCGCAACGGTATCAAAACAAGGAGGCAGCGATTATGGATATGCTCGACGCGATGGGCATCCTAATTGCTCTGACCGCCCTGGCCAGACTAATTCTGGTGTAACTTTAACTGACTCGCAGAAGTGTTCGCTTCTCTCTATTAAGCCATATTGAGCTTTTGCCAAGAACCCGCGTAGTGCTTTTCCGGTAGTCATTGACTTCGACTTTCATAATCAGTATCTCTCCGGTCAAGAATTGCAGCAATTTCACATCCAGCCAATCCAATGGAGGCTATCCATGACCGAATTTGAAAAGCTAGGCGTTTTTTATCTAGGCAAAGCCTTCGACATGGATTCCGGAAAGCGTCGGGAGGATCTGATCCTGTACGATTCCAAGGATCTCACCACCCATGCCGTCATCATCGGCATGACCGGAAGCGGCAAGACCGGCCTCGCCCTGGGGCTGTTGGAAGAGGCTCTGATCGACGGCATTCCGGTGATCGCCATCGACCCCAAGGGCGATCTGCCCAACCTGCTGCTCGCCTTTCCGAACCTTTCCGCCGACGAGTTTCTGCCCTGGCTGGACGACCAGGAGGCGGTCGGCGCCGGGCTCAGCCGGCAACAGTTTGCCGCCCAGCAGTCCGAACTTTGGCGCAAGGGGCTGGCGGATTGGGGGCAGGATGCGGGGCGTGTCGCCCGCCTGCGCGCTGCCGCGGAGTTCGTCGTATACACCCCGGGCAGCCGCTCCGGACGGCCGGTCAACGCCCTGGGAAGCTTTGCGCCGCCGGCCGCCGCCATCGCCGCAGACCCCGATCTGCTGCGCGAGCGGGTTCAAAGCACGGCGACCGCCGTGCTGTCGCTGGCGGGGTTCGATGCCGACCCCCTCACCAGCCGCGAGCACATTCTGATCGCGAACATCTTGAGCGCCACCTGGTCTCAGAGCAAAGGCATCGATCTGCCCGGCTTCGTGCGCGCCATCCAGGAGCCCCCGTTCGCCCGCGTGGGGGTCATGGACCTCGAGTCCTTCTTCCCGGCCAAGGATCGCTTCCAGCTCGCCATGCGCTTCAACAACCTCCTGGCCGCGCCGGGCTTCGAGGCCTGGCTGGAGGGTGAGCCGCTCGACATCGCACGGCTCCTGTTCACCGCCGAAGGCAAACCGCGCGCCTCCATTTTCACCATCAGCCACCTGGCCGACACCGAGCGCATGTTCTTCGTGTCTAAGCTGTTGACCGAGATCCTGGCCTGGGTGCGGACCCAGCCCGGCACCTCCAGTCTGAGAGCCGTGCTCTACATGGATGAGATCTTCGGATATTTCCCGCCGGTCAGCAACCCGCCCTCGAAGCAGCCCCTCCTGACCCTGCTCAAACAGGCCCGGGCCTTTGGGCTCGGGGTGGTGCTGTCCACCCAGAACCCGGTGGACCTGGACTACAAGGGGCTGGCCAACACCGGCACTTGGTTCATCGGGCGCCTGCAGACCGAGGGCGACAAGCAGCGCGTCATGGCCGGTCTGGAGGGCGCTGCCGCCGGCAAGCACTTCGACCGCGGACGGATGGAGCGGATCCTGGCCGGACTCGGCAAGCGGGTCTTTCTGCTCAACAACGTGCACGAGAACGAGCCGGCCATCTTCCAGACGCGCTGGACGCTCTCCTACCTGCGCGGGCCCATGACGCGCGAAAACATCAAGCTCCTGACGGCCGCTGCAGCGGCCGTCAAACCGGCGGCTTCGGCCGCAGAAACATCACCGCCGGAGAAAGCACCCGCGGCGTCTTCTGCGGGTGCCGCCCTCGAATCCCAGCCGCCGCTGCTGCCGCCGGGGATCAGCGCCTATTACCTGCCGGCCGCGGAGGACGCGGCGGGAATCGAATATTTCCCGACCGTGGCCGCCAGCCTGGACATCCATTACACCAGCGCCAAGCACCGGCTCGATCTGGCCCGACGCATGGCGGTTGCGGCGCCGCTGTCCGAAGGCCCGGTGGCGCTGGACTGGGATCAGGCCGTGTCCGTTGCCCTGACCCCGGCCGAGCTCAGCTCCAAGCCGGCGGGAGGCGCAAGCTTTGCCGAGCTTCCCGCGGAAGCGAAAAAGCCAAAAGCCTACGACGCCTGGCGCAAAGACCTGGCTCGCTGGGTGCGACAGAGCTGCGCCCTGCGGCTTCTGCGCTCCGAGCGTTTCGGGCTGGCTGCAAGGCCGGAGGAATCGAACGCCGATTTCATGGCCCGGCTGGCGCAGGCCGCCCGCGAGCAGCGCGACCTGGAAGTCGAAAAACTGCGCCGCCGCTATGCCGACAAGTTCGCCGCCCTGCGGGACCGCCTGATGCGCGCGGAACAGGCGCTCATGCGCGAACAGGAGCAGCTGTCCGCCAAGAAGGTCGAAACCGCCATCTCCTTCGGGACAGCCATTCTCGGTGCGTTTCTGGGGCGCAAGGCGGTCAGCGCCACCTCGGCCGGCCGCCTGGGCACGGCCGCGAAATCCGCCGGCCGCCTGCGCAAGGAGAGCATGGACACGGCCCGCGCCCAGGAGAGCGCCGAAGCGGTCAAGGCCCAGCTGGCAGAGCTGGATCAGACCTTGCAGATGGACATCGCCAAGCTCGAGGTTGCCTTCGACCCGGCCGCAGAAAACCTCCAGGAGATCTCCGTTGCGCCGACCCCGGCGGGCATCACCCAGGAGTTCTTCGGCCTGGTCTGGCTGCCCTATCGGCGGGACGCGCACGGCAAGGCCGTCCCCGCCTGGAAAGCGACTTCGTAATAAGCTCATCTTCGGCGCCATGCTTCACGTTGCTGCCGCTGCGGCGTACTTGAAGTACGCCTCGCGTCACAACGCTCGCATGCCTTGAAGCTGAGCTTATTACGAAGTCGCTTACGCTGGGTTTTCTTAAAGAAAAAAATGCCCTTTCCTGGTTTTGACACCAGGAAAGGGCAGGGTGATCGGGCAAGGGTCTTCGAGGCTCAACTCGCGGCCAGCCTGTGGCCTTTCCGCATCAACCGCTCAGCTCTGAACCCGACCCCTCCCGATCATTCCTTGTTTTTTGGATGATAAAAATCTTGGCAGCGCAACAGCGCTGCCAAGATTTTTAAGCACGCCCGATGACTATCTTCAGCGGGTCTACCTCTTCGCGCAGGATTCTCAGCTCCTTCTCCGTGGGCGGCGCCGTCCGCTCGATCTTCTTTGGAACGATCAGCTCGAAGCCTGTTTCCGCCTGGACCTTGTCGGTCTCGACCCCCGGATGCAGGGATTCGATCATCATCGCCTTGGTCTTGTCGTCGAACCCCATGACCGCCAGATCCGTGACGATCTTGTAGGGACCGCCCTCCGGCAGTCCGGCTGCCTCGCGCGCGCCGGCGCCCGTGAGGAACCCCGGCGAGGTGACGAATTCGCACTTCTCCACGAAGCGCGACTTGCTGTGGACGGTCATGATCATCGTGCGCCAGCAGAAAGAAGCAAAATCGTTGGCGCCGCCGCTGCCCGGGAAGCGGACCTTGGGCTTGTAGTAGTCGCCCACGACCGTGGAGTTGATGTTGCCGAACTTGTCGATCTGGGCGCCGCCCAGAAAGGCGTAGTCCACCTGTCCCCGGCAGCAGGTGGTCATCATCTCGGTCATTCCGGCGGCCATGACCGCGCGGAAAAAGGTGCGCGAGTCGCCTACCGAGATCGGCATCTGCGGCAGCATGGGCGAAATTCCGCCGGCCTCGAAGAGAATGATCAGGTTGGGCGATTGGGTTTTTTGTGACAGCATGGCGGCGGCGCAAGGCGCGCCGGTGCCTACGGCCACGGTCTTGCCGTCCTCGAGGTAGCGCGAGGCCACGCAGATCATCATTTCCATCGTGTTGTATTCCGGTGCCATATCCATAGCTCCTTTCACTTGTCGACCAGGGTCTCCTGTTTCTGCAGCTCCTTCAGCTTCTTCAGGCCGCCGCAGCGCTCGAGGTACTCCTCGAAGCAGGACACCCCGTAGATGTAGTGGTCGAGGAACTTCTCGAATTCCTTGGGGTCCTTTTCGACCTTCATCCAAGCGGCCAGGTGCTCCTCGTCCGAGAAGTAAAGGTAGGGCATGTTGCCGGGGTAGCTCCCGTAAGGCACCTCGACCACGGCGTCCACCAGATAGAAGGGAATCGAGGTGGCGGTCGGGTTGCTGCGGATAGTGAAGTTGGTCACCAGGCGTTCCGCAGTGATGATGAGATGCTTGGCGGCCCGTGCCAGCTCCATGTCGGCGATGGAGATCCCCTTGAAAACGGAGTTGCCGTACATGTCGGCCTCGTGCACATGGATAACGGCCACATCCGGCCAGAGGGCCGGAACCGCCGCGAACTTCTTGCCGGTGAAAGGGCATTCGATGACCTTGGCGCCGGACATCTTAAAAGTGTCGGTTCCCAGCATGGAGCGCACGATGCCGAAGGAAACGCCTTCGGCCGCGGCCCTCAGCCGGGCGGCCAGCGAGTAGTTGGTCCACTCGGTGACTTTGACTTCTCCGGACTCCATGTAGCGGCGGGCATTGGGAGACAGCCCGCGGGCTTCCAGCCCGACGATGTAGGCGGCGTCCAGACGGTTGAAGCACTTTCCCGCGCAAAGGAGCTCGAAGTCGTGTGTCGAAGTATGACCGAGAAAGCCCAGGTTCTTGCGCCGCGCCCGGAGAATCTCGTGAATGACGGCGGTCGGAATGCGGTTGGCGCCGAAGCCGCCGATCCCGAGGTAGCAGCCGTCCGGAATGAACTTTTCCACGACTTCCTTCTCGGTCATG
Organism: uncultured delta proteobacterium; assembly: GCA_963700055.1. Lineage (GTDB taxonomy): Bacteria > Desulfobacterota > Desulfobacteria > Desulfobacterales > SpSt-501 > SpSt-501. The sequence continues at coordinate 37,339 of CAVOWH010000012.1, forward strand.
CGTTTGTCGGTCATGGCCCGCGGCTTTTTGCGGAAGAACTCGCGCGCCTTGTCCGGGTCGGGATCCATGAAGATCGGGTTGACCCCTTGATCCAGCACTTTCATAGCGTTCTCCTCCAGCGTCGATAAGGGTTGCGGTTGATGCGATTTCCAGCCGCGATTCGCTCTTATGCATTTAGCAACAAGCATGCCATTCGATTTAAATAAATAATTTAATTATTACAGAATGTTATTAAAAAATTTCGCCCGCCGGACGGCGGCAGACTTTAAGCGCGCCGTTGTGGCTATTATTGCCTCAGCGAACTGTCGAATATATGTTTAACATTCTGTTTAAGTTATAATTATTTTTGTTCTGATAGACGTTTAATCAGAAAAAATAAGCCTGCATAATGTATCAACTAAGGTGCATATAGTCGCGCAAGCTTGGGTCGCTCTCAATGGTGTCTCCGAGCATTGCTCATTCGTTCCGAAACTGGCAATAAAATTCAATGTATTCAGTACTATTTTGTCGATTCTGAGTTCTAAACGATGCTTCCCTAATCGGAAGCGAATGGTGTAATGTGTCGCAAATTGTCATCATGAATATTTTTTGATACACAATTTCGAACTCCGCGCCCTTCATCAAGCCCAGCGCCGTGAGGCGCTTCTATGTATACAACCATCTAAAATAACTTGTAAAAAACACTTTAATGCCTAAGCGCCAGACTGGCTTGTCGAATAAATTGAAAATGGCCTAGGATTTGCTCTAACTGCTTAGGGTGCGAGGAATGGATTTGCTTTAGTCCATTGTTCAATTCCATCGTCTTGGAAAGCAAGGTGGGCAGCACACTTGCGCTGCAGGCCCGACTTTATTGCGCCGGTTCACACTCATCATCGCCTACAGGAGAAGGAGGAGCGCCATCAATGGACATTCGTGAGCCAGAAATCACCCGCGATCAGGTTCTTGTACTCAAGGACGACAACTTCACTGTCGGCAATGTATGCATCGTCACGGGTGCCGGAACCGGAATCGGGCGGGCCACCGCCATCGCAGCCGCCGTCAACAACCTCATGACCGTGGGGCTCGACATCAACGAGAAGGAAGGCAAAAAGACCCAGAAGATGGCCCGCGACATGGGCGGCCAGATGATCTTTATCAAAGCCGACCTCTGCAAGGACGAAGACATCGCCCAGGCCGTCGCCGATGCGGCCAAGCTGGGGACGATAAAATTCGTGGCCAACATCGCCGGCCTCCAGCACATCGACTCCATCGACAACTTCCCGATGGAAAAGTACGACCTGATGCAGCGGTTGATGCTGCGGGCCCCCTTTCTGATTTCCAAGCTCACGATCCCCCATATGCGCCGGAGCGGGAACGGCGAGGGCGTCATCGGCCACATGGCCTCGATCCACGCTCACATCTGCACCAAGAACAAGCCGGTCTACAACATCACCAAGTTCGGCCTGCGGGCGTTGGCCCAGTCGATCTCGGCCGAGGGCGAGGGCCATATCCGTTCCTTCACCATTAGCACCGCTTTCATCAAAACCCCGCTGGCCCTCAACCAGATCCCAGCCCAGGCCGCCCAGCGCGGCATTACGCAGGAGGAGGTGGTGCGGGACGTCATGCTGGGCAAATCCCGCATCAAGGAGATGATGGACCCGATCGAGGTGGCCAACCTGTTCCTTTTCGGTTTCTCACGCCATGCCCGCTTCCTGATCGGAGGAGACCTGCTCTTCGACGGCGGTGTGGTGTTGACTTATTGATGAACATAATCATACAAAAGGCACAATGTCTGAGACCGTACAGATTATTATCGGAATCCTCCTTCTCGTCGGCGTCTACATCCTCACTCAGGTGGTGGTGGGCTACCGCATCAAGCGCGCTGCCCGGGGCGTCGTCCGGGATCTCGACTTCAAGAAAGCCTACTCGGCGGAATCGGCGATCGAGCTACCTTATGCCAAATCCAATCTGTTTCGAATCGGCCTGCGGGATTTCCGGCCCAAGTCCGTGGCCGCCCTGGTTCAGGGAGGGGTTATAGCCCAAACGGCGGCCGGCAAGTATTTTTTAACGAAGCGACCCCAGGAACTGAACTTTTAGACACCGGGTGCCGCATGGTCGCCCGTCAACGCGGAAGGAGGTGATGGCAACTCCAGAGTGCTTCGGAAACCACAACCTGTATATCGACCCTAAAACCATTTAGGAGAAAATGAGATGAAAAAGATAGCATTGGCTGTTCTGATCGCTTTCGTCGCCGTGGCCTTCGTCGCCATGGGGCCGACCAATTCCTTTGCCCAGCAGAAGCAGAAAATCGAAAAATTCGGTGAAGACAAGCGCATCCAGGAATGGAGCAAGAAGAAATTCGAAACCTCCAACAAGACCTTCAACTGGCGCATGAGCGACCCATGGTCCGGCCTCAACTTCCATGATATGGCGATCCACTTTGCCGACACCGTGCGCGCCTGTTCCGGCGGCCGCCTCAACATCAAGGTCTTCCCCACCGGCGCGATCGTCCCGGCCATGGAAATCTTCGAGGCGACCTCCAAGGGCACGCTGGACGCCTTCCACTCCTGGCCCGGCTACTGGAAGGGCAGAAACGAGGCTTTCGTGGCCTACGCCTCGGTACCCTTCGGGCTCGACAATGAGGGCTACAACATCTGGTACTACGAGCGCGGCGGCAAGGCGATGTTCGACGAGCTCTACGGCAGTTTCGGGATGGTGCCCTTCTTCTGCGGCAACGTCGGCATGGAGATCGGCATGCACTCCAACAAGCGGGCCACGAAGCTCGATGACTTCAAAGGCATGAAGGTCCGCACGGTCGGCTGGTACATGGACATCCTCACCAAGATGGGCGTTTCGGTCACCCCGCTGCCCGGGGCTGAAGTCTACCTGGCTCTCGAGCGCGGCGTCGTCGACGCCGCCGAGTTCAGCTCGCCATCCGCCAACATCCCCGCTGGGTTCCATGAAATCACCAAGTTCGCCATCATGCCCGGCGTGCACCAGCCATCCTGCCAGTTCGACGTGGTGTTCAACAAAAAGAAATGGGACGAGCTTCCCGAGGACCTGAAAATCATCGTTGAGACTGCCGCCAAGGAAACCCAGTTGTGGTCCAATGCCTGGCAGGAGAACCTGAACATCGAAGCGATAAAGTTAATGGAAAAGACCACCGAGTTCGTTAAAATGGACGACGCGACCATCGTCGATTTCGCCAAAACCTCATTTGCGTATTTGGATGACCTCGCCGCCAAGAACCCGGACGTGAAGAAGGTCCTGGATTCCCAGGACAAGTTCAAGGAAGAATTCGCCAAGTGGCGCGACCTGCGCGGCCGCCTGGCCCCCTGGCCCAAGGCGGACGTCATTAAAGGCAGACTGACGCAGTAATTTATGACGTTCGTGCCCCGCGGTGTCTTCCGGCCGCGGGGCACTCGCCCTTGCACTCGGAGGAAAGGACCCATCCCATGCTGAAAAAATTCGTCCGCGCCGTCGACGCCGTCAACCAGTTCGTCGGCCGCTTCACATCCTACATGCTCATCCCGCTCGTGGCGGTGGTCTGCTACGAGGTGTTCATGCGCAAGCTCTTCAACCTCCCCACGGTCTGGGCCTTCGAGATGACCATCTACCTCTACGGCTTCCACTACATGATGGCGATGGGGGTCACGATGCTCTACGACAAGCACATACGCATCGACATCATCACCCTGCAGATGCCTCAGAAAATCCAGCTCATTTTGCGCCTGGTCACCTTCTGGATCATCTTCGTCCCCTTCGTGGGGGCGATGCTCTATGCCGGCGTGGAATACGCGGCCACGTCCTGGATGCAGTGGGAGCACAGCTGGAGCGCCTGGAAGCCGCCGCTCTATCCGTTTAAAACCGTGATTCCGGTGTCCCTCGCCCTGCTCTTCATCCAGGGCTTCGCCAACTTCATCCGAGAATTCTACAAGCTCAAGGGGGAGACGATATGAGCCCGGAAACCTTAGCCATCGTCATGTTCTTCTCGCTCTTCGTGGGTCTGATGCTGGGCCACCCCCTGGCCTTCACCTTGGGTATGCTGGCGGTCGTCTTTGGCGTGATCGGCTGGGGAGGGTCGGCTAGCGCGGTCTTCGCGCTGCTCGCCAACCGGGCCTACGGGGTCATGGAGGAATACGTCCTCGTGGCCGTGCCGCTGTTCATCTTCATGGCCCAGATCCTGGACGCCTCCGGTATCGCCGAACGGCTCTTCGAGACCATGCACATCGTCATGGGCAAAATCCGCGGGGGGCTCGGCATCGCGGTCATCATCGCCTGCACCATCTTCGCGGCCACGGCCGGCGTCGTGGGTGCGACAGAGGTGTCGGTCGGCCTTCTTGCCATCCCGGCCCTGATGCGCGTCAAGTACAACATTCCGCTCATAGCGGGCTGCATCTGCGCAGGCGGCACGCTCGGCATCCTCATCCCGCCGAGCATCATGCTCGTGGTCTACGGCAGCCTGACCCAGATCTCGGTGGGCTGGCTCTACGCCGCCGCCTTCGGCCCGGGGTTCCTGCTCGCGCTGCTGTACATCCTTTACATCGCTGTCATCTGCTTCATCAAACCAGAGTTCGGGCCCCCGGAGACGGGCGGAACCCACACCTCCACCGAAAAAATCTCCATGTTCGCCCAGTCCATCGTACCGCCGGTGATCCTGGTCTTCATTGTGTTAGGCAGCATCGTGGCCGGCATCGCTACGCCGACCGAGGCCGCCGGCATGGGCTGCGCCGGCGCCATCGTGCTGGCCATCGGCTACCGCAAGTTCAGCTGGAAGATGCTCAAGGACGCCTGCTGGTCCACCACGCTGACCACCTCCATGATCATGACCCTGTTCCTGGGCGGCAACTCCTTCCAAGCCATTTTCATGGGCCTAGGCGGCGGGGACGCCATCGCCAACTTCATCCTCGGCACCAATCTGTCTCCGCTCATGGTGCTCTTTCTCATGATGGGCATCGTCTTCTTCCTGGGCTGCTTCCTGGATTGGCTGGGGATCCTGCTGATCGTGACCCCGATCTTCATGCCCGTCTCCATGGAGTTGGGCTTCAACCAGCTGTGGTTCGGAACGCTCATCTGCGTCAACCTGCAGATGGCCTTCCTGACCCCGCCTTTCGGGTATTCGCTCTTTTACCTAAAAGGCATCGCGCCGAAGGAGATGACCATCTACGATATTTACAAAGGGGTCGTACCGTTTGTTTGTCTGCAGTGGCTTGGTCTTTTGATGTGCATCTTTTTGCCGGACATCATCATGTGGGCTCCCCGGGCGTTCTTCGGCCCCAGCGTCATGGGATGATCGGCACCCGTGCCGATCATGACAAAAGCCCCGCTGCGGCGGGGCTTTTGTCATGAAGAATGAAATAGGTTCAGAACTTGGGCTCTTAAAAACAGGCCAGGGGATGACTTCGTAAGAAGCCCAAGTTCAAGGCGCGCGAGTTCCCGCTGAGCGAGGCGTACTTTCGGTACGCCGCAGCGAGCGCGGGGCGAGCGCAACGCGGAAATTGGGATTGTTACGAAGTCATCAAGAGGAGGCTGCCATGCCCCAGAAAAAATCGTCCAAGCTGCCGCTGCAGAAGTTCGCCATGGTCGGGACCGGCATCCAAGGCACCCAGATCGCCATGATCGCCGCCCGCACCGGCTACGAGGTCACGGTGTACGACCCGCGCGAGGGCGCCTTCCGCCAGACCTTCGAGAAGCTGCGCGCCGACCTCAAGGCAAAAATAGTGACCCCCATCATCCCCTGGAACCAGTGGGAGGCCTGCGCCAAAAAGGTCCGCCAGGTGCAGGACCTGCGCGAAGCGATCCAGGACGCCGATCTCGTTCTGGAAGCCGTGCCGGAGAACCTGGAGATAAAAAAAAGGTCTGGAAGGAGATCGGCGCAAAGGCCGCACCCGGCGCCATCCTCGCCACCAACAGTTCCTCCATGCCGGTGTCGCGCATGGAAATGGCCGGCGGCCGGCCCGAGCAGGTGCTGAACATCCACTTCTATTTCCCCATGCAGGGCGTCAACATGGTGGACATCATGGGCGGCACCCGCACCCGGCCGGAGGTCATGGAGAAGGGCATCGCCTGGATCAAGTCCATCGGCTTCGTTCCCCTGACGGTGAAGAAAGAACTGCTCGGCTTCTGCTTCAACCGGGTCTGGCGCGCCATCAAGCGCGAGACGCTCTACATGTGGGGCAACGGGTTCGTGGACTTCATGGACGTGGACCGGGCCTGGATGATCTTCACGCGCATGAAGGAGGGCCCGTTTGCGCTCATGGACAAGGTGGGCCTGGACGTGATCTGGGACATCGAAATGGTATATTACAACGACTCCAAGGACCCCAAGGACCACCCGCCCCAGGCGTTGAAGGACATGATCGACAGCGGCGAGCTGGGTGTCAAAAGCGGCAAGGGGTTCTACACCTACCCCGACCCGGCGTTCCTGAGCCCCGATTTCTTCAAATAAAAATCCGCCGGCTGGCGCCGCCGGATTTTTACAGGGCGGCTTTCAGCCGCGATGGCCGCTGACAGTAATTAAAAAATTCCCACTCCCTGTGGCATTCACAGGCCGGCATCCTTAATCCTGGCCGGCCTCTTTTTGTCTACCACCGGCCTGGCCCTGCTCTATCACCGGCTCTCCCTGGCCGAGGTTCGGTCCGCACGGCGCCTTTTCCGGGATCCCATGTACACCTTCGGCATGCGTGACTTCCGGCCCAGGGCAGTGGCGGCTCTTATCGAGGGGAGGATCGTGGCCCGCACCGAAACAGGCCGCTACTTTCTCAAGAAAAAGCAGAACCGCCGCATCACGTGGGCATTCTCGGAGATGAAAATAAAATTGACAATACCTAGCGGCTTCGATAATCGAATGCCTATCGGAGCGGTTACAAACAAGGACTTTGCTCATCAAATGCGGCTGAAAAGGTCTATCCGTCCGAATCTTGATCCAACCCGCCTTCTCAACGGGTCCTTTTCCTCTTATTAGGCCGCATGGCCCAATCCGCTGCAACTTGCTCCTGCGCCTTTTTCTTTGAAAGGGGGGTGGAATGCTAACGCGCGGTAAAACGTATGAGGAAGTTTACAACTCCTTTCGATGGAAGGTCCCGGCGTACTATAACATCGCCGCGGATTGCTGCGACAAGTGGGCCGACCAGAGATATCGCATGGCCCTCGTTTACGAAAATGAAAAGGGAGCAGTAGAAAAATTTTCCTTCTGGGACCTCAAGATACTTTCCAACCGCTTAGCCAACGCTCTAAAAATTTTTGACATCCAAGCCGGCGACCGGGTAGGAATTCTTCTGCCTCAATGCCCGGAGACCGCTCTGTCCCACCTGGCGATCTACAAGCTCGGGGCCATTGCCATCCCTCTTTTCACATTGTTCGGCCCGGAAGCGCTTGAGTATCGCCTGGGAAACAGCGGTGCCAAAGCCGTCATAACGGATCCGGCCAACATGGAAAAGATCCTGGAGATCCGGAACCGCCTTCCGAATTTCCACCATCTTTTCGTCAGTGGAGGCCCGGTGCCGGAGGGAGCGACGGATTTTTGGAAGGTCCTGGAAAAAGGAGCCCCCCAGTTCAAGCCGGTTCGAACCAAGGCCGATGATCCGGCCTTGATCATCTATACGTCCGGAACCACCGGCCCGCCGAAAGGTGCGTTGCATGCCCACCGTGTCGTATTGGGACATGTTCCGGGAGTCGAATTTTTTCACAATTTTTTCCCGAAGAAGAATGATTTTTACTGGACTCCGGCCGATTGGGCCTGGATCGGCGGGCTCATCGATGTTCTGCTTCCCAGCTGGCATCACGGGATACCGGTGGTGGCTTATCGCGCCAAAAAGTTCGATCCGGAGTATGCGTTTTATTTAATCGCCAAATATGGAATCCGCAATGCCTTCATGCCGCCGACCGCCCTGAAGATGATGCGCCAGGTCCCGAATCCCCGCAGCCGCTACGATTACAAAATGCGCACCATCGGCTGCGGCGGAGAAACCCTTGGGGAGGAGCTTTTAAATTGGGGCAAAGAGAATTTCGATCTTACGATCAATGAATTTTACGGCCAGACCGAAGTCAATCTGGTGTTAGGGAATTGTTCCGAAATCATGCCGGTAAAACGGGGATCCATGGGGAGGCCCATCCCCGGGGATGTGGTGGAAGTCCTTAATGAAACCGGAGAGATTCTCCCGCCCGGCGAGGTGGGAGAAGTCGCCGTCCGTCGGCCGGACCCGGTGATGTTCCTGGAATATTGGGGAAATCCCAAAGCCACACGCGATAAATTTAGCGGGAATTGGTCTTTGACCGGCGACCTGGCGAAAAAAGATGAAGAAGGCTATTTCTGGTACGTCGGCCGCAAAGACGACCTCATCACCAGCGCCGGCTACCGCATGGGGCCGGCTGAAATCGAAGACTGTCTCATAAAGCATCCGGCCGTATCCATGGCGGCGGTCATCGGCCTTCCGGATGAGATGCGGGGGCAGATCGTGAAGGCCTTTCTGGTTTTAAAACCGGAATTCCAGGCTTCCGATGAGCTCAAGGAAGAGATCCGACAATTCGTCAAGACCCGCCTGGCGGCCCATGAATATCCGAGGGAAATCGAGTTCATCGAGGAACTGCCGATGACCGCGACCGGCAAGATCATGCGGAAAAATTTGCGGCAGAGGTAGGACAAAAGGAGGTGAGGATCAGTCGGCCGGGGTTTATCAAGGGGATAATCCATATCAGACAAGGAGAACCGGGAAATGAAGATCAAACATGCATGGATCATCGCGATCGTTTTGAGTTTGAGCCTGAGCAGCGCCGCTTTTGCACAGGAGAAATTCAGATGGAAAGCGGGCAGCACATGGACGCCGGCCATCAACCTGATCGAGACAGACCGGTATTTCATCAAAATCGTCAACCAGATGGCCGGGGGACGCATGACCATCTCGCATCATCCGGCCGGAGAGATCGTCGGTGCGTTCGAGTTGTTTGATGCGGTGTCGAAAGGCGCCTTGGAAGGCGGCTTCGACTGGCCCAGCTACTGGTCAGGGAAAAACACGGCATTCGATCTTCTGGGATCCGTCAATTTCTGGTTCACACCCGCCGATTACTACACCTGGGTTTACCAGGGCGGCGGGCTGGAGCTGATTCGGGAACTTTTTGCGAAATACAACCTCTACTATATCCCCACCGGCATGACTCCCTCGGAATCCGGTTTCCGGACCAACAAGCCGATTAAATCCCTGGAGGACTACAAGGGGCTGAAATTGCGGACGCCGCTGGCCCAGACCATGTGGATTCTACAACAGATCGGCGCAAACCCCGTCAAGCTTCCGGGCGGTGAAATTTACATGGCCCTTAAGCTCGGGACAATCGACGGCGCGGAATTTTCCAACGCCTCGGCTGACTATGGCATGAAATTCCAGGAGGTGACCAAGTACTGGAACGTCCCCTGCTGGTTTCAGCCCTCATCCCTGCTCGGCCTCATGATCAACCTGGATGCCTGGAAAAAGCTGCCGGATGATATAAAAGCCATCATGGAAGAAGCCGGGAAAGCCACTGTTTTGTGGGGCAACGCCTACGGGAACTGGACGGACATCGCCGCCACCAATGAGTTCGTCAAGAAAGGCACAACCATCACCAAGCTCCCGGCGGAGGACTTGGCCAAGCTGGAAAAACTGGCGGTTCAATTCATGGAGATAGAAGCAGCCAAAAACCCGGATTACAAGAAGATGGCCCAATCGATGATGGCCTACATGAAAGGCTACGAAGTCGTCCGGGATTGGCAAGGAGAATGGTCCTTTGGTCGCAATCCGACCGTTTACCCCAAACTGGATTGACCTGGAAATGGATTATTAGTACGGCAATCAAATAGGTTCAACGTTAACCGAGGTCCGGCGGGGCTGGTTTTCGGCCGCAGCGCGCCGCCACCATCCGTTCAACGAACCAGCGGACGGCAGCAAGCCCGCTTCATATGACTCCGGGCAGCCCCGGAGGACCGATGCCCACGCAGCCGCTATCCGTCTCTGCCTGCGCGCGGTTGCTCTAGACGGCTGGGGGGCGTGGCAGGGTCGCCTGAAAATTTGGTGGCGGCGCGCTGCGGCCGAAAACCAGCCCCGCCGATGAGCGATATGGCCGCAATTGAATATATTTTGTTGCCGGTTTATTAACCTGGCCCAGCAACCTCTTCGGCCGCTCGCCGCGAGCGGCCGAAGATAACTGTTTTTCAGGAGGGGGGATCCTTGCAAGGCTTAATTCGATTCCTCGACGGCATCAGCGAATGGGTCGCCAAAACGGCCATGTGGGCCCTGTGCATCGTAACCGCAATCGTCGTCTACGAGGTGGTGACACGGCGGATATTCGGGCAGCCCCATGTGTGGACATACGAGATCATCACCTTTTTCTATGCCGCCCACTTCATGCTGTTGGCCCCCTATGCCCTGCTGAAAAAAGGGCATGTCTCCGTCGACGTCCTTTACCAGAATTTGAGCCCGAAGACCCAGGTGGTTTTGGATTTGATTTCATACATCATTTTTTTCTTTCCCTTCTTGATTGTCCTCTTGCAGGTGGGCGCATCCCTTGCCGCCGCTTCGTGGGCAACGGGTGAAACCACATTGACCGCCCGGCTGCCTATCATCATGCCTTTGTTAAAGACGGTGACACCGGTGACGGCGGGCCTTCTCATCATCCAGGGATTCTCCATTTTTTACCGCCGCATTTATTTTTTGGTCAAGGGAAAGGAATTCCAATGATAGATCTCAGCCCAGGGTGGATCACGTTTTTGATGTTTGCCGGTTTGCTCATCGGCCTTTTCATGGGCCATCCATTGGCTTTCATATTGGGCGGGTTGGCGGTTTTTTTCGGCTATATCAGTTGGGGGCCCTTGGCTTTTTTCACCTTTTCCAACCGTATCGTCGGGGTGATGGACAACTTCATCCTGGTGGCCATCCCCCTGTTTATTTTCATGGCCAATCTGCTGCAACACTCCGGGGTGGCGGATAACCTTTTCTTATCGCTGCGCTATCTGATGGGTCCCGTCCGGGGCGGGGTCGCCATGGCGGTGGTAGTGGTGAGCACGATTTTCGCGGCCTGCACCGGCGTCATCGGCGCCTCGGTGGTGACCATGGCGCTGCTGGCCATGCCGATGATGCTCAAATACGGGTATGACAAGAGCTTGACCGCGGGCACGATCTGCGCCAGCGGCACCCTGGGGATCCTGATCCCCCCCAGCATCATGCTCGTTTTGATGGGGGATCAAACCGGATTGTCCGTCGGCAAACTTTTTTTGGGCGGCCTCTTTCCGGGGATTCTGCTTTCGACCCTGTATATCGGTTATATCGCCATCAAGTGTGGGTTGAACCCGGCAATGGGTCCCCCCCTGACGCTCGAAGAGAGAATGGCGGTGCCGGTCAAAAAAAGAATCTCCATGGCAGTGACGAACCTCTTGCCCCCCTCGCTTTTGATCCTCGGCGTTCTGGGGACCATTTTTTCCGGAATCGCAACGCCCACAGAGGCTTCCGGCGTCGGGGCCTTCTTGGCTTTGATCATGACGATTGCTTACCGGCGGTTCAGCTGGAAAATGCTCAAAGCGGTGGTGCTCTCCACCGGTCGAACCGTTTCCATGGTCATGATCATTCTGGTCGGGGCCTCCTGCTTTACGGGGGTCTTCATGGGGATCGGCGGAGGGCAGGTGCTGAGCGATCTGATTTTCAACCTCGGCATGGGGAATAAATGGCTTATTTTAACCATAATGATGCTTATTATATTCCTCCTGGGCGCCTTGATCGACTGGATCGGGATCGTTTTTATCACCTTCCCCATCTTTCTCCCGATCATCACCAAACTCGGGTTTGACCCCCTGTGGTTTACCATCTGTGTGAGCGTAAACCTGCAGAACTCGTTTCTCTCCCCGCCCTTCGGCTACGCCCTGTTCTATCTCAAAGGGGTTGCGCCGCCAGGGGTGACGACCATGGATGTGTATCGGGGAATCGTTCCTTACTTGATTCTGATGTTGATCGGGTTGGCGGTTTGCATCCTGTTGCCAAGCTGGGTGCTCTATTTGCCCAATATGATCGATTGAGGAAAATGTGAGGCGCCGTGCCGTTGTTTTACCCAGAGGGCGGAGGACGACGTCAAGGCGCTGGCCGTGCCGGTCCTGTCCCACCGCATCATCCTCAAGACCGAAACCCGCCTGAAGGGCCGCACCGAGGGGGACCTGCTGAGCGAGGTCCTGGAGACCGTGCCGGCCCCGACCGAAGAATAACGGCTTTGTTTAAAGCCGATTTCATCTGTTGCTGCGCAAACTCTCGGCTACCCCAGACGGATTCTGTCTAACCCGCGTGGTCGGCCGGCTTTCAGGCTTGCGAATAATTTAGCAAACTGTTATCATTGCAATATTTTACAAACCACGCAGGTTTACATGCCAGTTTTCGAATTCACCGCGCTGGACGCCAGGGGCAAGACCTCGTCCGGCATCATCGACGCCGATGGAGTCCAGGCCGCCCGCCAGAAGTTGCGGGCGTCCGGGAAGTTCCCGGTTTCCATCCGCGAGACCCAGGAAGTCCTGGCCAAGAAGTCCCGCAAGGAGATCGGCCTCGGAGCCTGGTTTTCACGCGTCAAACCCGCCGACGTCGCCATGACCACCCGCCAGCTGGCCACCCTGATCGGAGCCGGCTTCCCGCTGGTTTCGGCCCTGGACGCCTTGTTGCCTCAAACCCATTCCCACGCCCTGAAGCGCACCCTGGCGCGGGTGAAGGACCTCGTGGTCGAGGGCAACAGCTTCGCCTATGCCCTGGCGCAGTTTCCTGGAATTTTCCCGCCGATCTACGTGAACATGGTGCGGGCCGGTGAAACCTCCGGGACCCTGGAAATCGTGTTGGAACGGCTGGCTGAAATCACCGAAAAGCAGCAGGCTCTCTCCAACCGGATCCAGGCCTCGCTGGCCTATCCGGTATTCATGCTTTTTTTCGGAGCGGTGGTTCTGTTCATCCTGCTGACCTACATCGTGCCCACGATCACCTCGATTTTCGCCGACATGAAGCAGGCCTTGCCGACGCCCACCCGCGTTCTGATCGCATTGAGCTCCTTTTTCAGGAATTACTGGTGGACGCTTCTCATCTTCGCGGCCGCGCTGGTCGGGGGAGCCCGCCAATTCCGCAAAACCCGGAAAGGGCGTTACTGGACGGACGGCGCGATGCTCAAGCTGCCGATGTTCGGCAACCTGGCCCGCAAACTGGCCGTCGCTCGCTTCAGCCGCACGCTGGGATCTCTGCTGGAAAACGGCGTTACCATGCTGGTCGCGCTCGACATCGTGAAAAACATCGTCGGCAACGTTCGGATCGCCGACACCGTCGCCCATGCGGCCGAAGACGTCGGCAAGGGCAAGAGCCTATGGCTGTCCCTGTCCGAAGGCCGCGCGTTTCCCATGTTGTCCATCCAGATGATCCAGGTGGGTGAGCAGTCGGGCGAGCTGGAGAAAATGCTTTACAAGATCGCCGATGTCTTCGAAAACGAGGTGGAGACCATTATCATGCGACTGACGTCCTACCTGGAGCCGGTCATGATCCTGGTGATGGGCGGCATCGTGGGGTTCATCGTGCTGTCGATCTGCCTGCCCATATTTGAGATGAACCAGTTGATCAGGTAGAAGAAGGGATAGTCGTATATGCTGATTGAATGCAACCACAACGGCGCTGAGAGTTCGAAGCTCGAAGCTCGAAGCAGGAAGCAGGGACGGAAACCCTTTCGGAGCCTCAAGCTTCCAGCCTCAAGCTTCCCGCTTCCCGCTTTGACCCAAGGCAAACGCTGGGGCTTCCGCGAAGTCGCACGCGACAAGGGATTCACCCTGATCGAAATTATGGTCGTCATCATCATCCTGGGGATCCTGGCGATGTATGTCGCCCCCAAGCTCATGGGCCGGCCGGAGGAAGCCAAGCAGGTGCGGACCAAGATGGACATCGCCGCCCTGGAAACCGCGCTCAAGCTCTACAAGCTCGACAGCGGCGTGTACCCCGGCACCGAACAGGGCCTGCAGGCCCTGGTGCAGAAACCGGAGGCCGGGGTGATCCCCAAAAAATGGCGGCAGGGCGGATACCTCGAGAAGGGCAAGGTCCCGAAGGACCCGTGGGGCAACGACTACATCTATCTCTCCCCCGGCCTCAAAGGGGACTTCGATATCATTTCCTACGGCGCCGACGGCGTCCCGGGCGGCGAGAACGAGAACAAGGACATCAACAACTGGGACACGGAATGATCAAGCACCGCGGGGCCGGTTTCACCCTGCTCGAGCTCATTGTGGTCATGGCGCTGATGAGCATCGTGTTCTTTTTCGCCGTCCCGCGCTTTGAAGGGTCTTTTTTGTTCGACGATGCCAAACAAAGCGCCCGCTGGCTGATCGGCAAGCTTCAGGGCTTGAGAGAGGAGGCACTCCGCACCCGCCGCCAGCACATCCTGGTTTTCGATTTCGACACCAAGCGGGTGTGGCACAGGACGGAATCCATGACCATGGATGAGATCGAGCTCGCCATGCGCCGGGCGCAGGCGATCCCGGCGGGGCGCGTGTAGTCGGCGTCGAGTTCCCGCCGGAAACCCGAATCGCCTCCGGCCGCGCGGAAATTTACTTTTATGGGGACGGACATAGCGACAAGGCGCTGATCCATCTGCAGCACGGCGACGCATACAGCTCCTTTCTGCTTGAGCCGTTTCTCGCCCAGGTGAAAATGTTCGACTACCTGGTCGGTTTCAATGACCTGCGCTGACGCAGAGCCGATTGCATCCCGGCTGACCGCGCCGGCAGGCATCCGCCGCCCGGACAGCCCGGAAAGACGTCGTTGCATAAAAAGAGTCCAACGCCATGCGTTTAAAACCCAATTGGTCTTCCTTGACCGGAGAGCCTCCCCGGGTATCGTGCCTGGGGTTCACGTTGCTGGAGGTGATGGTGGCGCTCGGCATCATGGCCATCGTGCTCGTCAGCGTCTATCGCCTCCAGTCCCAGACGATCAGCATGAGCATGGAAAGCCGCTTCTACACCCAGGCGCCCCTGTTGGCCCGCACCGCCATGGCCCGGCTTGAGCAGTCCAAGGAGCGCGAAATGATTTCCGGGCAGGGGGATTTCGGCCGGGAGTTCCCCGGCTACCAATGGAAGATCACAGTCGCGGAGGCGCCTTCCGAAGCCCTCGGCGCCGAGCTTTCGCGCGACATGAAACGCATCGACGTGCTGGTGACCCTGAACGACGGTGAATACTCCTACGGATTTCGAACGTACCGGTTCAAGCGTGAGTAGGGAGTAGTGAGGACTGAGGACTGAGCAAAAAAATATGAAAATGGATGGCTAATGGAGAAGATTACCCGGTTTGAAGATTTGATCGCATGGAAAAAGGCACGAATATTAACTCGTGATATTTACCGAGCCGCGCAAACGGGAACGTTCTCAAAAAACTTTGGATTGACAGCCCAAATTACCAAGGCGACGGTTTCCATTATGTCCAATATCGCTGAAGGATTCGAGCGCGGCAAGCGTGGCGAATTCGAACATTTTCTTTCAATTGCGAAAGGTTCATGCGCCGAGGTCCCTTCCCGGCTTTATGTGGCCCTGGATGTCGGATATCTGAAGGAGGACAGCTTTACTACGCTTCTGCATCAAGCTGAAGAGGTCGGGAAGATAATCGGCGGGCTAAGGGCATCGGTCGCCGGACAACGAAGGAGCGCCTGAAACGATGTATAGCTCAGCACGCACTCTTATTTGTCCGAATTATCAGCAGGATGATAACGTTATAACCCGATGCCCCCGTGCATATTTTTTCTGTTTACATGCTCAGTCCTTAACTCTCCGCCCTCAGTCCTCAGTCCTCAGTCCTCAGTCTTTTGCCCGTCGGCTGCTCAGTCCTCAATCCTCAGTCCTCAGTCCTGGATTTACACTCCTCGAGATCCTCGTGGCGGTGTTCATCCTGGGGGTGGTGGTGACGACGGTGCTGGCTTCCTTCAACATGGTGTTTTCGACCACCGGCGCACTTTCGGCCTCCGCGGCCATATTGGAGTCGGGCAAGACCAGCCTGAACCGAATCGTTCACGACATCGAGAACGTATATGTGCTCGACCGACCGATCTACAAGCCTCCGGCCGTGGACGGTCCGCCGGACCCCTATCGCTTCCAGGGCAGCACCGACAGCTATGGTGGCATGAGACTTGCGAAACTAAGATTCGCAAGCCGAGCCCATGTGCCGCTCAGCCCATCCCGTCGGGATGGGATCGCCGAAATCGTGTATTATCTTCAAACGGACTTGGCTGGAAGCCTGCGATTGAAACGCGCCGATCATCTGTATCCATACCCGCGTTTTGAAGAGCGCAGTTCCGACCCGGTCTTGTGCGAAAACGTCAAATCCCTGGCATTTGAGTACGTAGATGCCGAAGGGGTCGCTACGGATGAATGGGATTCGGAAGCATCGAAATTCGGGTACGCCACCCCGGTGATGGTCGCCGTGAGGCTGGAGGTCGCGGAAGGAAACGACGCCTATGTGTTTCAGACCACCGTGGCGCTGTCGACGACCCGCCGGAAATCGGGGTGATCCATGAATACCGGCCTCTGCCTGCTGCGCAACAAACGCGGGGTTGCTTTGTTGATCACCCTGTCGGTGACCACCCTGCTGGTGTCGATGGCGCTGGAATACAACCGACGGGCGCGCTATGCCGTCATCGCCGCTGCCGCCGCACGGGATTACCTGACCATGACTGAAATGGCCAGTGCCGGCGTCCAAGTGGCCATGGCGATCCTGGCCAAGGACAAGACCCAGAACGACACCGACACACCGATGGACGACTGGGCCAACCCGGAAAAAATCGCCGAGGCGTTGAAAGCGTTTCCTTTCGAAGCGGGGCAGGTGGCGGTGGTCATCGAAGACGAGCTTGGCAAAATCCAGGTCAACGCGCTGGTCAATCAGCCGAACGGCCAGCAGTTCAACGAATCCCAGCGCACGCTGTGGGAACGTTTTCTACAGTATTATGCCGACCGCAAGGATCTCAAGCTCGACCTCAAAGACGACAATGAACCCCAGGCCATCCTCAACTCCTTGAAAGACTGGATGGACAGCGGGGACGATGATGCGATCACCGGTCTGAGCGGGGCGGAAACGAGCTATTACAAGGACAGGGAACCGCCCTATCCGTGCCGCAACGGGCCGCTGACGGACCTGGATGAGCTTTTACTGGTCAAGGGCATCACCCCGGAGCTGTACTACGGGACCCGTGATTTGGCCGGGATCGGGCGCTATCTTACGGTTCACGGGCTGGCGCCGGGCGCGGGCACCGGCATCGAATTCAAGGGGCGGATCAACCTGACCACCGCCGAGCTGCCGGTGCTGTTCGCGCTGCTGCCGGCTGAAAACCGGGATCTGATGGAAACCATCGACGAACTGCGCCGCGACATCGCCTCCGGCAAACAGACGGTGGATCTGAAAAGCCCAAACTGGCTGAGCCAGGTGCCGGGGCTGGGAGAGATCAGGCTCGACCCGAAGCTGATCACCGATAAAAGCGACACATTCCGCGTGGAGTCCACGGCGACGCTGCACGATGCCGCCGCCACCATCACCGCCGTCGTCGAGCGGGTGCAGACCTCCCAATCGGGCAAGTGGGGCTGCCGCCTGTTGAGTTGGCGGGTCAATTAGGAAACACCATGAGCCGAAAAGTCCTCGGTGTGGATATACGCTCCGACAGCATTTGCGCCGTCCTGGTCAAGAGCAGCCTGCGCGAAAGCCGGATCGCCGCCTGCTTGTCGGTTCCGATCCCGGAAGCAGGACCGGACCTGTCGAGCGCCTGGCGGGCCGGCCTGGAAACCATCGCCGGAAAAATGGACCTGGACGGCGCCGACTGCACCGTGGCCCTGCCGGCGGTGTTTTTCTCCAGCCGCAACCTGCGGGTGCCCTTTCCCGGCGCCAAGAAGATCCGGCTGGTCCTGCCTTTTGAAATCGAACCGTCCCTGCCCTTTCAGGTCGATGACCTGGCCATCGATTTCAGCATGTTGCCGGGCGGCTCCCCTTCGGGTGAAACCGAAGTGCTGGCGGTCGCCGTGGAAAAAACCCGGCTTTCGGCCGTCGTCGATGCGCTGTCCGGCGTCGCCATCGACCCGGAGCGGGTCACTTTGAGCGGTCTTTCCGCCGCGGCCTGGATCGGCCGTATGGCCGCGCCCGAGGAGGCTCTCGTGTTGCTGGACATCGGCCGGACCTTCGGGGCGCTTTTCATTATCGCGGCCAACCGCGTATGCCTCATCCGGTCATTTCCCCTGCCGAACGATGGCCCCGCCCGCGGGCGGGCGGTTCAGCATCACATCCGCACCACGCTCAGCGCCCTGGGCGAGATGCCGGGCATGCCGCGCGAGCCCGGCGAAGTCATCGTAACCGGCGACGGCCTGGAAGAGATGGACCTGGAGGCGCTGGCGGCCTCATTGCCGCTGGTGCTGCGGCCGGTGAACCTGCGCGAAACCCTGAATGTTCTATACGACGACGAGCTCTCATCCGCCTGGAACCCTGCCCGCATGGACGGCGCACTGGCCCTTGCCCTGGCGGAGATCGAGGGCCTGGAGTGCCTGAACTTCCATCGCAGCCAATTCCCCGGGAAAAAGATCGTTTCCCGCTACCGCACGCCGTTGATCCAGACCGGGGTTCTGGCCGCCGCTGTCCTCCTGCTGATGTTCGCCAGCGTGCTCATCCAATCCTACCTGCAGCAAGGCCGACTGGCGGAGCTGGACCAGCAGATCGCCGCCGTGTTCAGCGAGACCTTTCCGGAAATCAAGAAGCCGGCGGACCCCTACCAGCAGATGCAAATCGGCGTGCAGGAGCTTAAAAAAAGCGCGGCGCTTCCAGGCGAAGCCCTGCCCATCGCGCGCAGCATCGACGTCTTGAAGTATATCAGCGACAGTATCCCGGAAGACATCAAGGTCGTCTTCGAACGCATGGTGCTCGGTCCGGAAAGCATCCTGATATCCGGCAGCACGGCCGCCTTCAATTCCGTGGATGAAATCAAGGGCCATCTGGAGCGGGTCGCCGGGTTCAAGAAGGTCACCATCAGCTCGGCCAACACCGATCGCTCGGGCAAAGAGGTCAACTTCCAGCTCAAGGTGGACCTATGAGAGCGGCGGCGCCGAAACCCCAACTTCTGCGTTGCGCTTCAGACGTCGGTTGCTGCGGCGTACATGCCGTACGCCTCGCAACGCCGCCTTCGCGCGCCTTGAATTTGGGCTTTGGGCGCCACCGCTCGGGCGGCACCTTGTGGGCGCGGCTTCGAGCCGCGATAGAGGGTATGCATGATGTTTGAATCGATCCTCAAGCGCGTAAATCTCAGCAAGCTCAGCCGCCGCGAGAAGGTCATCGTCGGCGGGGGAAGCGGCCTGCTGGTCCTTTTCCTGTTGATCCAGGTGGTGATCGTGCCGGTGTTCGAGCGCAACGCGCGCATGAAACGCGCGGTGCAGTCCAAGACCCAGATCCTCGCCGACATGCAGCGCCTGAAATCCGAATACGACAGCCTGAGCTCGCGCACGAAGCAGTCCGAGGCGCGATTCACCCGGCGGGACAAGGGCTTCACCCTGTTCTCGTTCCTGGATCAGCTGGCCGGCCAGGCCCGGGTCAAGGAACGCGTCAGCTACATGCGGCCTTCGAAAACCGAGCAGAAAAACAGCCCGCTCAAGCTCTCGCGGGTGGAAATGAAGCTGGAAGCGGTGACGCTGGAGCAGCTCACGGCCTTCCTCCACGGGGTGGAAACTTCCAAGAACATGGTCTCGGTGAGCAAGCTGTCCATCACCCGCCGGGATCAGAAAGAGGGCCTGCTCGACGCTATTCTGCAGGTAGACACGCTGGAACCGTGAAAACGATCCCCATGACGCCCGCTCTGCGGCGCGCGCTGCTGATTTTTTACATCGTGCTCGCCGGCGCCGTGTTCCTTTACATCGGATTTCCCTCCGAGGCGCTGCGCGCCTACGCCAGCCAGCGGCTGAGCGCATGCCTGCCGGGGTTTTCCGTCGGGGTCGGCGCGGTGCGCCCTTCCTGGTTCGCCGGCCTGGTGCTCGAGGATGTGCGCATCTCCCACGCGCAAAAGCCCGTGGCCGTCCTCGAGCAGGTACGCATTCAGCCGGAGCTGTTGTCCCTGTTCAAGGTCCGAAGCGGCTACGCGTTCAGCGGGTCGCTGGGCGGCGGCGAAATCATTGGCCGGGCCGAGGTCGACACCGCGGGGCCGGCGCCCAAACTCAGCTGGAACGCGCGCATCGGCGGCATTCTGATCCAGCAGCTGGACGGGCTGCGCGGAATCTACGGCAGTCGTCTGGCGGGGCGCCTGGACGGCCAGCTGAATGCCACCGAGGCCGGCGCCCTGAACGGAAAATTCACGCTCACGGACGGCCAGATCGAGCTGGCGGCGCCGCTGCTGGCCCAGAGCCGCTTCACGTTCAGAACCGTGGATGCGGACCTGACGCTGCAGCACCGCAGCCTGCTCCTGCGCAGCGGCCGATTGAAGGGCAACGAATTGGATGCGGAGGTGTCCGGCACCATCGCCCTGGATCAACCCCAGGCGGCGGGCGCCATGAACCTGACCGGCCGCGTGACGCCCCACCACACGTTCCTGGCGCGCGCAGAGGGCAGTATTCCCCCGGGTCTGCTGCGGCGGCGGGCCGCGATCCCGTTCCGGATCAGCGGTTCTCTCGACGCCCCGGGGTTTTCGCTGAATTAAAAGAGTTGAGCCGGAGGGGATATTCCGGCATAATTACGATTATGGTCAACCGATATTTCACAGCCATCAACCTGCTGCTCATCACCGCCGGGGTGTATTTCGGGGTGTCGATCTTCTATGCCGTCGTGGCGTCGAATTTGACCGGCAGCCCGGCACCGCTGCCCGCCGGCCGCACGGAAACCGCCGTTGAGACGGCCCCGGTTTCCAAACTGGCCGACTACCAGGTCATCGTCGAACGCAATCTCTTCAACTCCGGCAAGCAGGCGCTGGCCGCGGCGGAGAAAAGCGGCGATTCGGCGCTCGATTTGGACAAGCTCAAGCAGACCGAGTTGAAAGTGAAGCTCCTGGGCACCACGGCCGGCCAGGTGGAAGCGGCGCCGGCCGCATTCATCGAGGACCCCAAGACGCGCGAGCATAGGATGTACCGCACGGGCGACACGCTTCAAAACGCCACCATCAAACTGATCCTGCGCGAGAAGGTGGTCTTGACCGTGAACGGCAAAGACGAGGTATTGATCCAAGAGGAGCCCGGCCTCGTCAAGGCCAGCGGCCCGGGAGCGGCCGCCCGTGCCGACGCCGGCCCGGCGACCCGTCCCGCGCCGGCCGAGCCGGTCCAGCAGGTCACGGTGAAGGAGGAGCAGATCGAGAAGGCCATGGAAAGCCTGGGCGATCTGATGAGCCAGGCGACCTTCCGCCCGCACCTCGAAGACGGCCAGCCGGCCGGCATCTCCATCACCGGCATCAAACCCAACGCCGTCTTCCGCAAGCTGCGGCTGCGGAACGGAGACGTCATCACCGGGGTCAACGATCAGTCGATCGCCTCGGTCGAAGACGCCATGAAGGTCTTCGGAACCCTGTCGACCGACTCACCGATCCAGGTCAAGATCAAGCGCCGGGGCCGCGAGGAAACCCTTGAGTATAAACTCGAATGAACGCGGCACGCCCGCAAAGGGAGTAGATGAATGAACGTGCGATTCCAATCCGAACGGCGCCTGGCGGCGTGCCTGGCGGCCATCCTGGCGATCCTGATCGGTGCGGCCGCTGCGGCGGCTCAGCCGGCGAATATCGGCGCGAAAAGCGAGCGGCCGCTGGACCAGTTCGTATCGATTGATTTCAACAATGTCGACATCAATCTTTTCATCAAGTTCATGAGCGAACTGACGGGGACCAACTTCGTGGTCGACCCGAACGTGAAGGGCAAGGTCACGATCATCTCTCCGGCGCGCATCTCTCTGGACGAGGCCTACCGCGTGTTCGAGTCGGTCCTGGAAGTCAACGGCTACACCACGGTCGGCGCCGGTCAAATCGTCAAAATCCTGCCGGCGCCGGAAGCCCGCTCCCGCAACATCCAGACGCTGCTCGAACAGGAAAAGGCCGGCCCCGAAGACCGGGTCGTGACCCAGCTCATCCCGCTCAAATACGCGGACCCCGAGGAGATCAAGCGCCTGTTCACGCCGCTGGTGTCCAAGAACAGCGTGATCCTGGGCTATGGGCCGGCCAACACGGTCATCATCACCGACGTGCAGTCGAACATCCAGCGGCTGATGAAAATCCTCAAGCAGATCGACCAGCCCGGGGCCGGCCAGCAGATTTCCGTCATACCGCTGCAGCACGCCGACGCCGCCCGGCTCGTCACCCTGCTCACCAATCTTTTTAAAACCACCACCCCAAAGCCCCAACAGGCCGGCTCCAGCGAGAAGCAACCGGTCATCGTGGCCGACGAACGCACCAGCACCATCGTCATGCTGGCCAGCGAGGTGGACACCCTGCGCGTCAAACAGCTGATCGGCATGATCGACCGCGAGACCCCGCGCGGCAAGGGCAAGATCCACGTGTACTACTGCGAGCACGCCACCGCCGAAGACCTGGCCAAGGTGCTGTCGGAGATCCCCTCCCAGCAGGCCAGCGCCGGTTCCGGAGCCGTCGGCGGTGCGGGGGGGGCGGCCACCACCGCGGCCTCGCGGGGGCCGGCGGCGGTCGTCATGGGCAAAGTCCAGATCAATGCCGACAAGGCCACCAACAGCCTGATCATCATGGCCGACAAGGAAGACTACGAGGTGGTGGAAGCGGTCATCAAGAAGCTCGACATCCCGCGGTCCATGGTCTACATCGAATCCCTGATCATGGAGGTGAACGCCACCAAGAGTTTAGACCTCGGTGTCAAGTGGCAGCTTTTCGACCAGACCAACGTTAACAACAAAGGCGTGGTCTACGGGGGCACATTCAGCGGCAGCGGCGCTCTTGACGCCGCTGCCAACCTCCTGAGTCCTACGGGGCTTGCCGTCGGAGTGCTGACCGAGCCGTTTACCTTCGCCGGGGTCACGCTGTCGAACATCGGCGCCATCATCAACGCCGTCAAAAGGGACGACGACTTCCGCATCCTGTCCACCCCGCAGATCCTGACCACGGACAACGAAGAGGCCCGCATCACCGTGGGCGAAAACCGGCCCTTTCAAACCCGCGCCACCACCGATGTGTCCGGGGGCAGCTACGAGTCCTTCGAATACCGCGACGTGGGCAAGATCCTCAAGATCACCCCGCATGTCAGCGAGGGCCGCAACGTCCGCCTGAAGCTGTCGCTCGAGGTGACCAGCCTGGACCGGCTCGCCACCGTCGCCACCACGGCCACCCGGCCGGTCACCCAGAAGCGCACGATCGACACCACCGTGCTGGTCCAGGACAATCACACCGTCGTCATCGGCGGGCTGATCGACGACAACCGCAGCAATAACGAAACCAAGGTGCCGGGTCTGGGCGACATCCCCCTCCTGGGGTGGCTGTTCAAGACCCAGAGCGATGCCAACCAAAAGACCAACCTGTATGTCTTTCTCACCCCCCGCGTGATCAAAAGCCCCGAGGAGGCCGACAAGCTGGTGTCTGACAAAAAAGAACCGCCGGACTCGATCCCCGAGAAGTTCAAAGGGGGCGAAATCAAGCTCTACAAGGACAATTGACCCTGACCGGACACATCATGACCCAACTTGCGGACATCCTGACCTCACGCTACGGCGTCGACACCGAAGTGCTTTCCGCGGCCGAACGAACCAAGGCGGAAAAAGGCGGCCAGCTGGGCGAGATCCTCATTCAGCAGAAGGCGATCACCGAGCCCGAGTTGTTGAAGGCCTTGAGCCACCAGTTCGCTATCCCGTTCTGGCCCAAGCTGCCGCTCAACGACATCGACGCCGACCCGGTGGCCAAGATCCCGATCCAGTTCCTGAAGAAGCACTCTCTGGTTCCGCTGAACTACCGCAGACCTCTCACCGCTCAGGAGTGCGGCCTGGAGGAAACAGACCCTGCCGACGCCGGCCGGTCGCTGAGCGCGGGAGGCTGCGTGATCGCCATCCGCGATCCCTTGCATTTCCAGGCTCTGGACGATTTGGTGCGGATCTTGAACATCCCGGATTATCAACTGGTGCTTTCAAGCCGCGACGCCATCCTGTCGGCCATCCACCTGCAGTATGATTTGCGCCGGGACTCCGCCGAGCAGCTGGTCCAGAACATGGAGGAGAACGGCAGCACCATCATCAACGAAATCGAGGAAACCGCCGACCTCCTGGATGACACCAGCGACGCGCCGATCATCAAGCTGGTCAACCACATCATTTCCCAATCCATTAAAGCCCGCGCCAGCGACATTCACTTCGAACCCTACCAGAACAGCTTCACGGTGCGCTACCGGGTGGACGGCATCCTCTACGACCTGCTGACCCCGCCGAAATGGATCCAGCCGGCTTTGATCTCGCGCGTCAAGGTCATGGCCAAGATGAACATCGCCGAAAAGCGCCTGCCTCAGGACGGCCGCTTCGACGTACGCGTCGGCGACCAGGACATCGACGTGCGCGTTTCCACCATCCCGACGTCTTTCGGCGAGCGCCTGGTGCTGCGCCTGTTGAACAAATCCGGCTCCCTGCTGGAACTGCCGGACCTGGGCCTGTCGCCGCAACGCATGACCCTGCTGCAGAAACTCGCCGCCGCCCCGAACGGAATCATCCTGGTCACCGGCCCCACCGGCAGCGGGAAAACCACCACGCTTTACGCGATCCTGCAGTCCATCAACAAGCCGGGCATCAATATCATCACCATCGAAGACCCGGTGGAATACCAGATGAAGGGGATCAGCCAGATCCAGGTCAACCCCAAGATCGATCTCACCTTCGCAAGAGGGCTGCGGTCCATCGTGCGGCAGGATCCGGACGTCATCCTCATCGGCGAAATCCGCGACAAGGAGACCGCCGACATCGCCGTGCAGTCGGCCCTGACCGGACATCTCGTGTTCTCCACCCTGCACACCAACGACTCTCCCAGCGCCATCACGCGCCTGGTGGACATCGGGGTCGAGCCGTTCCTGATCTCCTCCTCGGTCCTGGCCGTGTTCGCCCAGCGCCTGGTGCGCGTGCTGTGCGCCGAATGCAAGCAGCCCTACCACCCGAAAACCGTTTATCTGCAAAGCATCGGCCTGCGCCCCGAAGCGTTTGCGGAAAAGCCCATTTTCAAGGCGGTCGGCTGCGAGAAATGCTTCCATACCGGCTACCGCGGCCGGATCGGCATCTTCGAGATCATGGTGATGAGCGAGGAGCTGAAGACCCTCATCCTCCAGACCTTTGACTCCAACCGCATCAAGGCGCTGGCGGTCCAGGAGCAGATGATCACGCTGCGCGACGACGGCATAGAGAAGGTGCTGGATGGAGTGACGACATTAGAAGAGGTCCTCCGGGTGACTCAAGGGTAACGGCGGACGACGGGGGATGCGTTCGGGGGATGGCCGCCGGCCACGATGAATTTCCGCGCCGCGGAGGCCTGCGGGCGTTCTCTCCGGCCGGGCCGGTCAGCAATCCTCCGGCAAATAGAGCGTGTGCTTTCCGCGGGCGCGGTTGGGGCTGATCCAGACGGTATGGGTTCCGGTCGGGGATTCGACCTCCCCGACGTAGGGATAGTCGCCCGGCTCGGTCTGCTCCCCCCTCTTGAAGATTTCGAGCGCCGCCGAAAACAGCTCGCTGACCTGGGGCGAGATCATCCGCCCGCCGAAGGCATTGGGGACAAGATAGCCCAGCTTTTCCAAGAGATTCGTCGTCACGTAGCGGACCGGGCCGGCTGCGTAGGCGCAGTCCACCGCAGTCAGCGGAAAAAGGATGCCGTCGCGGACAGCCTGCTTGTCGGAAGAACAAAAAACGACGGTCAAGTCTTTTTTCATCCGCACTCGGTCTACCGGCCGAACGACGGCCGCGGTTCGGTCAGGCAGCCGCAGCGGTTGGACGGCCTCTTTCCGGCCGGCACCGGTCCGGCCCCATCCTCATTTCAAAGGCCCGAGAGCTTGCCGGCGCGCCCGGAATTCATTTTTCTTGATTATACCACGAGAACGGCCGCTTCGGCCAAGCAAAAATGGCGCGCAGCGCCCTTGACTCAGCGCCGGCCGCAGCTCGTTACGTAGGGCCAATGGATAGCGACAGCCGGTCGTAGCGCTCGGCCTCCGCCATGCGCCCGCGCTTCCGGCAGCCGGCCGCGTAAACCCTGCATTTCTGCTGCAGAACAGCCGCGGCCGCGCGGCGCTGGTCTGCGGTGAGGGTCCCGCCGGAAATCAGCTTGGCGATGGACTCGATCCGGTATCGGTCGAGCCCGCCGGCGCGCGAGAGCTGGTCGGCGTGGCCGCCGCGTTTGACGATCAGCGGCGTTTCGATCAGCTCCACCGGATACCGGCAGCTGACCCGCAGCCAGAGGTCGTAGTCCTCGCAGGCCGGCAGGCGCTCATCGAACAGACCCACGCGGTCGAACAGCCCGCGGCGCAGCATGACCGCCGAGGGGCTCACCAGGCAGAGCTCCAGCGACGGCTCGAAGATCATCCCGCCCCGCTTGCGGTGACGCTTGCCGGGGTTCACCCGGCGGCCGTTTTTCACCCAGTGCTCCTCGGTCTGGCAGATGAGCGCTTCCGGGTGCCGGCTGAAGAAGTCGACCTGGCGCGCCAGCTTGCCCGGCAGCCAGATGTCGTCGGAATCCAGAAAGGCGATCAGGCCCCCGCCGGCGGCGGCCACACCGGCGTTGCGGCTGGCGCTGACGCCGCGGTTCCCCTGGCGCAGCACCCGGATCGAATCACGGTATTCCTGTAGCAGCTGCGGGGTCTCGTCGGTGGATCCGTCGTCGACCACAATGAGCTCGAAGTCCCTGAATTCCTGGGCCAGCACGGAGTCCACCGCCTCCCGCAGGCACCAGGCGCGGTTGTGGGTGGGGATGATGACGCTGACTAAAGGAAATTCCGGTTTGCTTGGCATATGCGAACGCCTGAGCCTTTATCCAAAGAGATTGGAAAAGGACTGAGGTTCGAGGACTGAGGACTGAGTAAAGGACGGCAAACGATCCTTTTTTTACTCGGCCCTCAGCACTCAGTCCTCAGTCCTATTCTTCAAGCGATTCTCTCGATCTCCCGGATCTTCTCCTCCAACCGCTTGGGCGACATGGGACCGGTGGTTTTAAGTTCCTGGGCGAAGATCGATACCTTGTACTCCTCGAGCATCCACGCCAGTTCTTCCAATGCCTCTCGTTTCTCCGTCGACGATTGCGGACCGAGCGTCTGCAGAAGACCTCTTAAACGTTCGGAATAGGTTTGCAGGCCCTGTTCCTTGAGACGGTCTTTTTCAGGATCCACGAGTGCCCGGCGGGCCCGGATGGCCAGGGCGCGCAGGTAGCGTTCGATATGCGCGAGCCGTGGCCGGTCATAAAGCGCGATAAAGTTTTGCGGAAGCAGGTGCGAAATAGCTTCGGTCAGGCGGCCATGGATGACAGCCAGCGGCCCCTTGGCACCGGCCAGGGCGGCGATGTCGGCCGATGTGGCGGCATAGGCCTGAATGACCGGGATCACCGCATAAAGCAGCTCGCGTCCGGCCGGGAGAAGCTTCGGTGCGGAAACCGCGGCATGATCGTCGAATGCGCATTCGGAGCGCAGGTCCACCGCCAACAGATCCTGGACCACCCTTTCCGCCATGGCCACCTCCAAGCGTCGGGCGCCTCCGAGACCATGCGCGGCCGGGTGCAGCTCCTCCGGCAGCGTCAGGCTGCGCTTGAGAAACTTCATATCACGCGCGCAATGCAGTGCCAGCAAGGCGGCCACCCCTTCGGGGTGAGCCGCCAGCGCCTGGTCCCGTCTGTTAAACAGCTTCAGGTCGATGCGGTCCGACTGCGCGCACAGGGCCGGGTAGGCCGCCCACACGGCGCGCTCGTCTTCAGGATTGGTGAGCACCTCCGGTAGGTCCCCGAAATCCCAGCGGGTGATCCCGGTGCGCTCCCAGCGCTGCCGCACTTCCGGCGGAATCCGGGTCGCCGCCGATTGGAGCCGCAGGATGGCCGGATCCCGGCCGGACCCCAGCTCACGACCGTCCGGCGCCGTGATCGCCACCCGCATCTTCAGGTGATCCGGCAGCACGTCCAACGGCCAGGCCGACGCCGGCACGTCGACGCCGAAGCGGCGGTGCAGAAACTCCCCCAGGGTGGACGCCAGCGGCCCCTGGCCGTGGGGCATCTCAGCGAGAACAACATCCACCGTGTCCTTGAGCGGCATCAGGCGGGTGCGCAAGGCCTTGGGCAGCCCCTTGAGCAGAGTGGCCACCTTCTCGCGCAACAGGCCGGGCACGAGCCAGTCCAGGGCCGCGGCCGGCATGGCGGCGGCCAGCGCGGATGGAACTTGCAGGGTGACGCCGTCCGCCTCCGCACCCGGCTCAAAGCGATAGCGCAGCCCCAGGGAAAGACCGCCGGCCTTCAACCGCTCCGGGTAGAGGTTCAACTCCGTTTCATTCGGGCGATAGTTCATCAGATCGTGCTCCGCCATGCGCAGGAAGCCGTCGCCCCCGCGCTGCCGGATCAGCCCGCTGAGGCTGCGGAGGTCATAGACCTCAGCCAGCCGGCGACGGTAGAAGTCGGCCACGCCCTCCTCGCTTACGAGCAGGTCCCGGCGGCGCAGCCGCTCCTCGATCCCCTGAACCTTCGCGATCATGGTCTGATTGTGTGCCATGAAAGCGCAGGGTTTTCCAATCGCTCCGGCGACCAACGCCTGCCGGATGAAGATATCCGTAGCGACGGCGGGGCTGACGCGGCCGTAGGAAACGGTCCGCGCCGGTACGATCACCAGCCCGAAGAGCGTCACCTGCTCGGTGGCCACCACCTCGCCGCGCTTCGCATCCCAGCGGCCGTCGCGAACGCTCGCACGGCAGAGCCCGCCGCCCGCCGGCTCCAGCCAGCCGGGATCGATGGTGGCCACGGTGCGCGCGAACAGACGCGAGGTTTCCACCAGCTCGGCCGCCACGATCCATTCGCCGGCCTTATTGAACAGGCCCGAACCCGGAAAGATCATGGCCTCGCGGTTGCGGGTGGCGCGATAGACGTTTTTGTCCTTTTTCTGCGCGATGTTGGCGAGAAAGCCGCTCAGGATCGACCGATGGACCCTACCGAATGCGGAAGGCGGAAGGGGGTAGGGAGAAGGACTTGTTTTTTCCGCCTTCCGCATCCTGAATTCTTTTAGTATTTCCTGGACCTGCCGGTGGATGTCCTCCCACTCGCGCATGCGGCGGTAGGAAAGAAAGTGCTCGCGGCAGAAACGCCGGAGTGCGCTGTGGCTGCCGGCCGTCTGGCGCGCCTGACGGAAACGCTTCCAGATGGTGAACAGGGTCAGAAAATCCGAGGCCGGGTCGTTGAAGGCGGCATGCGCGCGATCGGCCTCGGCGGTTTTTTCCACCGGCCGCTCGCGCGGGTCCTGGATGCTGAGCGCCGCAGCGATGACGGTCATTTCTTCCACGCAGCCTTCCTTGCGCGCTTCGATCAGCATCCGCGCGAGCCGCGGGTCCAGCGGAACCCGCGCCATCATCCGCCCGATCTCCGTAAGCTCTGCGCTGCCTTGCGACTCTCCAGCGCCCGGAGCTTGTTTCTGCCCGGCGTTTTCTGCCCCGCCTTCCGTTTCCTTTCCCCTGCGCCGTTTGCCTTGCGCCGTGTGCCGTTCTCTTACCGCCCCCAGTTCGAACAGCAGGTTGAACCCGTCGGCAATGCTCTTCGGGTCGGGCGGATCGATGAAGGGAAACGCCGCGACGTCCCCTAAATTGAGGGCGAGCATACGCAGGATGACCTCCGCCAGGTTGACCCGCAGGATCTCGGGCGGCGTGTAAAGGGGCCGGCCGAGGTAGTCCTCTTCCGAAAAAAGACGGACGCAGACCCCGTCCGCGACGCGGCCGCAGCGCCCTTTGCGCTGGTCTGCGCTGCTGCGCGAGACGGGCGCCACCGGCATGGCGGTGGTGCGTGTGCGCGGCGAGTATCGTGGAATGCGCGCAACTCCCGTGTCCACTACGAAGGTGATGCCGGGGATGGTGAGCGAGGTCTCGGCCACATTGGTGGCGACGACGATCTTGCGGCCGGCGGCGGGGTGAAACACGCGCCCCTGCTCGGCCGCGCTGAGGCGGGCAAAAAGGGGCAGCACCAGGGTGCCGGTCGGGCTGACGCCCGCGATCATCTCGCTGGCCTCGCGGATGTCCTGCTCGGTCGGCATGAAGACGAGAATGTCTCCCGGCCGCCGCTCCTGCAGGAGCCGGCGCACGGCGGCCGACGCTTGCTCGACAGGGGTGGAGTCGCTTTCGTCACCGTTTCCCGCCGTCGGTTCGTAGCGGACTTCCACCGGGTACATCCGGCCGGAGACTTCGATGACCGGGGCGTCGTCAAAGGCCTTTGAAAACTTTTCGGTGTCGATGGTGGCCGAGGTAATGACGACGCGCAGGCTGCGGCGGCGGCGGATCAGGGTTCTGAGATAGCCCAGGATGAAGTCGATGTTCAGGCTGCGCTCGTGGGCTTCGTCTACGATGATCGTATCGTAGGCAGAGAGCATCCGGTCGCCAGCCGTCTCCGCGAGCAGGATGCCGTCGGTCATGACCTTGACATAGGCCTGCGGCGGGGTGGTGTCCTGGAAGCGGATCTTGTAGCCCACGGCCTGGCCGATGCCCTGCCCCATCTCTTCGGCAATGCGCCGCGCCACGGCCTGGGCCGCGATCCGCCGGGGCTGGGTGTGCCCGATCAGCCCGTCGATGCCGCGGCCGGCCGCCAGGCAGAACTTGGGGATCTGGGTGGACTTGCCCGAGCCGGTGTCGCCGGAGACGACCACCACCGGGTGCCGTCGGATGGCGGCGATGATCTCGTCCTTCTTGGCCGTGATGGGCAGGTCCTCTGGGAAAACAAGCGGTGGCAGGCCCTGCCGGCGCTGGGCCTTCGCAGCGACGGATGCCGCCAACCTTGCTTCGATCCGATCGAGCGCGCCGTCACCTGGAGGCCCGCCGCTGGCACGCCGGAGCTTGGCCAGGCTGCGCCGAACGGCCTCGCGATCACGGGCCATGGCCTTGGGCAACAGCGCCTCAATGCGGCGTATCCTGAAATCCGCAGAAACCACTGATCTATGATTCGTGCTTGCAAATGACATTGAATGCATTGCGAGTTGGGATAAGTCCGCTTCGGCCTGCAGATCAGAGGCCATGAGGGAGCTTGGGGAAACCGCAACCGGCTTCGTGCTCTATGCGATTCCCTTTGGCGATACGTAGGTCTGGATGGCCCCGATGAAATCCACGAAATCAGCGCTGTTTTCTCGCACCAAAGAAAGCAGCTTCGAATCCGATATGACCCAATATCTGTGGATCAGTGAGTTTCGAAAATCGAAAAACGGCTTGAGTTTCTTCGACAGTTCCGCGGGTAAAATCCGGAGTTCGCCGGCACGTATGATGGTTTCTGCGTAGCCGGTGACGGGCTCTCCCATGTCCTTGGCCAGAATGTGTTGCAGTATGTTGGCCATGGCCTCGGCCACCTCGATCAGGCTGTACTTCAGCCCCTTGAGCCTCCAGATTTCCTGCAGGACTTCTTCGTCGGTGTTTTCCGCCAGCAGAGCCGAGATTTCCCAATGACGGGATTTGATTTCGAGCAGAAAGCGATTGATTCTTTCAGTGTCGATGCTCATAACAGCGATGCCTCGGCCAGAAGACCGGCACACTCACGGTATTTTACGGACACGTACTCGATCAAGTCGGTTCGACGGTCCGGATCGCGATCCAGTAGCAAAATTCCTTCAACGAAGACCCGCTTTAAAAACGTAAACGGCGCGCCGTTGAGGATTTTTACATCGAAAAGATCTGCTTCTGCATCGATCCCCGAACTGCGGAGACTTCGCGAGATCCGCTCCTTCACGTCGAAGGAGACGCCAAACGGATTTTCTGCAGAATCGCGAAGGTAGACCCCCACGTCGACGTCCCGGAAAGCTTCGCCACGAACAAAAGATCCATAGATATAGGCAAACACCAACCGCTGGTCCTCTTCAACGACATTCTTGACTGCAGTGATGACCTGTTCCCTTGTATCCACCGCTCGTGCAGTCCTTTGATTTGAATCCATGGAGAATCGAATGGTTCGCATGGTATCAGGGTTTTTAGGTTTTCACAACAAATCGAGATGGTTCGGATGGAAGGAAATCTGCTTGGCATATTGCGCTGCGGCTGCTATTAGAAGACATCGCTGCACCGACACCCGGAGGCATCATGAAGTCCTATCGCAAAGAACTCTGGTTCGAGGCTCCCACCCGCCGGGCGTTCATCAATATCACGGGTCAGGTTGAGCAGTGCCTCAAGGATAGCGGTGTCATGGAGGGGCTCGTGCTGGTCAACGCCATGCACATTACAGCCTCGGTCTTCATCAACGACGACGAGCGCGGCCTGCACCACGACTACGAGGTCTGGCTGGAGAAGCTCGCCCCGCACGAACCGGTGTCTCAGTACCGCCACAACGTCGGCGAGGACAACGCCGACGCGCACCTGAAGCGCCAGATCATGGGCCGCGAGGTGGTGGTGGCCGTTACCAAAGGCCGGCTTGACTTTGGACCCTGGGAACAAATCTTTTACGGTGAATTTGACGGCCGCCGGCGCAAGCGAGTCCTGGTCAAGGTAATTGGGGAATAACAGATTCAGCAATAGCCAAAGGAGGCATCGATGTCCAAGGCCATCCGCATTCATCAGCATGGAGGACCCGAGGCCCTCAAGTGGGAGGAGATCGACGCCGGGCAACCCGGACCCGGCGAGGCCTTGGTGCGGCATGAAGCCGTCGGGCTGAACTTCATCGACGTCTATCACCGCACCGGGCTTTACCCTCTGCCGGCGCTGCCGGCCACGCCAGGCCTGGAAGCCGCCGGCGTGGTGGCAGCGATCGGTGCGGGTGTGAGCGAGGTCGCCGTCGGCGACCGCGTGGCCTACGCCGGCATCCCGCCCGGCGCTTACGCCGAGGTGCGGCGCATTCCGGCGCACCGTCTGGTGAAGCTGCCGGCGGGCATTTCCGCGCGGCAGGCCGCCGCCATGATGCTGCAGGGGATGACCGCGCGCTATCTGCTCAAGGGATGCTGGCAGGTCGGCCCCGGCACGACGCTCTTGATCCATGCGGCCGCCGGCGGTGTAGGGCTGATCGTCTGCCAATGGGCCCGGCATCTGGGCGCTACGGTGTTGGGCACGGTGGGCAGCCCCGAGAAGGCCGAACTGGCCAAGGCGCATGGCTGCCAGCACCCCATCGTTTACACCCGGGAGGACTTTGCCGGCCGCGTGAAGGAGATCACGAACGGCAGAGGCGTCGACGTGGTGTACGACTCGGTCGGGCAGGCGACGTTTATGAAATCGCTCGATTGCCTGCGCCCGATGGGGATGATGGTATCCTTCGGCCAGTCCTCGGGACCGATGCCGCCCTTCGACCTTGCGGTATTGGCCCAAAAGGGCTCGCTTTTTCTGACCCGGCCGACGCTGATGACGTACACCGCCAAGCGCGAGGACCTGCTGGTTCATGCCCGCGACCTGTTCGAAGTGGTTCAGAGCGGCGCGGTCAGGGTGGAGGTGCGCCGCACGTACCCGCTGGCCGAGGCCTCCCGCGCCCACCGGGATTTGGAGGGGCGCAAGACTACCGGGTCCTCCATCTTCACCCTGTGATCCATCCCCTTCCGATGCCCAGGGAAGCGATGACAGGCTCGGGTGGACGACGGTTTCCCGAACCGCCGGTTCCGTTAAAATTTCGCTTGTAATTTGGTATGGGTTCTGTATGCTTAAAGGCTGAATTTAAAACCCCTGACATCCCTTAGGGAGGAAAATCGGAATGGCTGAAGAAGCGATCAAAATCAGCGGTAAAAAGAAGAGCACCTTCATGGACAAGGTCAAGCAGGTGCTGCCGGAGGGAGGCAATCTCAACCTCTGCCTGACCTGCGGCGCCTGCTCGTCCGGATGCCCGGCGACGGGCCTGTCCGGCATGGACCCGCGCAAATTCCTGCGCATGGCGGCCCTCGGCATGGACGAGGAAATCCTGAAATCGGACTGGGCCTGGCAGTGCACCATGTGCTGGCGCTGCTTGTACGTCTGCCCGATGAAGATCGACATCCCGCAACTCATTTTCCACACCCGCAAGAGCTGGCCGCGCGAAAGTCGCCCCAAGGGCATCCGCGGCTCCTGCGACATGGCGCTCAAGCACGACAGCTGCAGCGCCATGGGGGCTTCGGAGGAGGATTTCCGGTTCGTGGTGGAGGACGTCGTCGAGGAAGTCCGCAACACCCAGGTGGGCTGGGAGGACCTGCAGGCGCCCATCAATAAACAGGGTGCCATGTACTACGTCAACCAGAACTCGCGCGAGCCGGTCACCGAACCGGACGAGATGGTGCCCCTGTGGAAGATCCTGCACAAGGTCGGCGCCGACTGGACTTACGGCACCAAGGGCTGGGCGGCGGAAAACTACTGCATGTTCCTGGCGGATGACGAGGGCTGGAAGCACATTGTGGAGGTGAAGGCCAAGGCCGTGGACGACCTGGGCTGTAAATACTGGGTCAACACGGAGTGAGGGCACGAACTCTTCGCAGTCCGGGCCGGACTGAAAAAGTACAACATCCCCCACAAGTTCGAAATCACCACCATCGTTCAACTTTACGCCCAATGGATCCGCGAGGGCAAGCTCAAGGTCAATTCCGACTGGAACAAGGACCTGAAGGTCAAATTCACGGTGCAGGACCCCTGCAACCAGGTGCGCAAGACCTTCGGCGACGCCTATGCCGAGGACCTGCGGTTCGTGACCAAGGCCGTGGTCGGTGAGGAGAACTTCGTCGACATGACCCCCAACCGCTCCAACAACTACTGCTGCGGCGGCGGTGGGGGTGCGCTGCAGGCGGGGTATACCGAAGAGCGGCGGACTTACGGCAAGCTCAAGTTAGACCAGATACTGGCCACGGGGGCGACCTACTGCGTCGCT
The DNA here is from genome assembly GCA_963700055.1 of uncultured delta proteobacterium. Taxonomy (GTDB): domain Bacteria; phylum Desulfobacterota; class Desulfobacteria; order Desulfobacterales; family SpSt-501; genus SpSt-501. The sequence continues at coordinate 72,241 of CAVOWH010000012.1, forward strand.
CCCTGCCACAACTGTCACTCGCAGATCCACGACCTGAGCGAGCACTATAAAGGCGGCTACCACACGGTGCACCTGTGGACGCTCATCTGCCTGTCCATGGGGATCCTCGGGCCGAACGAACGCACCTACCTCGGCGAGGAGCTGGCGGACCTGCTGATGCAGGAAACGAAGGAAGCGGAAGAATAAAATGCGGCATAGCGCAGAGGGCATAGCGCAAAGAGTTAACTAAAAAAAGCAGCGCCGGAAAACCGGCGCTGCTTTTTTTATTTTAAACCCTATGCTCTCTGCCCTCTGCCCCTTGCCTCTATTAGGCCGCTTTCTCCAGCTTGACCGCACAGACCTTCAACTCGGGGATGCCGCAGATGGGGTCGAGAGCCGCGTTAGTCAGCCGGTTGGCGGCGGCCTGGGCGTAGTGGAAGGGCAGAAAAACCGTCCCGGACACCGCCTTGGGGGAGACCTTGAGCCGCGCCTGGATGCTGCCGCGGCGTGAGGCGATGCGCACCAGCGCGCCGTCCTGGAGAGCGAAGTCCCGCGCATCCTGGGGCGAGATTTCGACGAAGCACTCGGGTGCGATCTCGTTGAGGCCGCCGGTCTTCATGGTCATGGTGCCGGTGTGATACTGGTAGAGCAGCCGGCCGGTCGTGAGAAAGAGCGGAAATTCGCGGTCGGCCGTCTCCGCCGGCGGGATGTATTCGATGGCGCTGAAGACGCCTTTGCCGATGGTGAACTGCTCGCGGTGCAGGATCGGGGTGCCCGGGTGCTCCTCGTTGGGGCAGGGCCAGTGGATGCCCTGCTGCTCGATGCGCTCGTAGCTGATCCCCGCGTAGGAGGGGGTCACGGTCCGCAGTTCGTTCATGATCTGGCGGCTGTCCGCGTAGGACATGGAATATCCCATGCGCGTGGCCACGTCGCAGACGATCTTCCAGTCCTCGCGCGCCTCGCCCGGGGGCTCGACCGCCTTGCGCACCCGCTGCACCCGGCGCTCGGTGTTGGAGAACGTGCCGTCCTTTTCGGCGAAACACGCCGACGGCAGCACCACGTTCGCCAGCTTTGCGGTTTCCGTAAGGAAGATGTCCTGGACCACCAGAAAGTCCAGCTGGCGCAAGCTCTTTTCGGCATGGTTCAGGTCGGGGTCGGAGACGAGCGGGTTCTCGCCGATGATGTACATGGCCTTGAGCTTGCCGTCGTGGGCGGCCGGCATCATCTGGGTAACTTTCAGGCCGGCGAAGGCCGGCAGGCGGTCGACCTTCCAGGCGGCCGCCATCCGCTGGCGGGCGGCTTCGTCCGTCACCTTCTGGTAGCCGGAGAAGACATCCGGCAGCCCGCCCATGTCGCAGGCGCCCTGCACGTTGTTCTGGCCGCGCAGGGGATTCACCCCGGTGCCCGGCCGGCCGATATGGCCGCAAAGCATGGCCAGGTTGGCGAGCGATTTGACGTTGTCGGTGCCGGTGGTGTGCTGGGTGATGCCCATGCAGTAGAGGATGCTTGCACCCTGCGCCCCGGCGTATAAACGGGCGGCCTCGATCAGATCGGAGGCGAGGATGCCGGTGATAGTCTCAACATGCGCGGGCGTGAATTTTTCAACCGTCTGACGGAGGGCCTCGAAGCCCACCGTGCGGTTTTCCACGAACGCCTGGTCATGCAGACCCTCGGCGATGATCACATGCATCAGGCCGTTGATCCAGGCCACGTCGGTGCCGAGATTGGGCCGCAGCCACTTGCGGGCGTAACGCGCCATGGTGATGCGGCGCGGGTCGACCACGATCAGCTGCTTGCCCTTCAGGTGCACGGCACGCTTGACGGCGCTGGAAATGACCGGATGGTTTTCGCTCGTGTTGGACCCGGTGATCAGGATCACGTCGGCCTGCTCGATGTCGCCGATGGTGTTGGTCATCGCCCCGCTGCCGAACGCCGCGGCCAGACCGGCCACGGTGGAGGAATGTCAAAGACGGGCGCAGTGGTCGATGTTGTTGGTCTGCAGCACCGCGCGCGTGAATTTCTGGACGATGTAGTTCTCTTCGTTGGTGATGCGCGCCGAGGTCAGCACCCCGATGCTCTCGGGGCCGGAGGCCGCCTTGATCTCACCCAGGCGGCGGGCGACCGTGTCCAGCGCTTCATCCCAGCTGGATTCCCTGAACGCGCCGTTTTCCCGGATGAGCGGTTTGGTCAGCCGCTCGGGGGCGCCGATGAAGTCAAACCCGAACCGGCCCTTGACGCAGAGGCTTCCGTAGTTCGGAGCCGCCTCGTCCGCTCCGGTCACCTGCACCACCCGGTTGTCCTTGACGTGCAGCTCCATCTGGCATCCGACCCCGCAGTAGGAGCAGGTGGTGCGCACACTGCGCCGCTCCCACGGCCGCACCTTGTAGCGCACGTCCTTTTCCACCAGGGCTCCCACCGGGCACACCTGGACACACTCCCCGCAAAAGACGCAGTCGGAGTCCCGATAGGGGCGGTCGCCCGCAGCGATGATCTTGCTTCGGGCGCCGCGGTAGCCGAAATGAATCGCCTGATTGACCTGGACGTCGTTGCAAGCCTGGACACAGCGGCCGCACTGGATGCAGCGCGAGAAATCCCGCACGATGAAGGGATTGACTTCTTCGATGGGATAGCGCGCCGGGGTGGGCTCGAACCGTTCGCCGTTGACTTGGTATCGGTAGGCTAAATCCTGAAGCCGGCAGTCCCCCCACACCGGACAGAGTTCCTGGCTGCTGTCGGCGCGCTGGACGGCCATCTGAAAATCCGTCCAATTGCGGCCGTCCGAGCCGCGCACGGCGCAGTTGTGGTTCCCCGAGGCCAGCAGCAACTGTATCACCATGCGTCGGGCGGCGATCACCTTGGGGGATTCGGTCTGAACCACCATCTTGGCCGCCGCCGGCATGGCGCAGGAGGCCGCCAAGGAGCGGGCGCCCTGAATCTCGACCACGCACACGCGGCAGGCGCCGGTGGGAGAGGCCCCCTTGAGATGGCATAGCGTTGGAATGTCGATGGAATTGCGGCGGGCCACATCTATAATGGTTTCACCCGGCTCAAAGCTGAACCGGTTGCCGTTAATGATGATCGGTTCGGTTGGAGTGGTCATAGGTCCTTTGGAATGTGATGCGTGTTAGGGGGTAGGTTTGATGGTGTTCATCTGAAAAGATTATTTTTCTTTCAAGCCGGATCGGATAGCCCCGCAGCAATTTTCTATCCGAACGTACCCTCTTTGTCAATCCGCTTCGAGCCGACGCGCAGGCCGGATATCGAAAGCAGCGCAAAATAGAAGCCGACACCGAGGGCGGCGCCGACGGCGTCGGCCAGAACATCCCACGCATCCGCCGTGCGAAACGCAACAAACGACTGGTGGATCTCATCGCTCAGACCGAAAAGAGCGGCCGACAGAACCGCTGAGCGCGCCAGGGACCGGCCGGGGGCCGCCGGCCAGCGCGACCGGAAGGCCCGACAGAACAGCAGCCCCAGCAGCCCATACCCCCCGGTGTGCAGCAGCTTATCGAAAAACGGCAGCCGGGGGATCGACTCGGGCGTCGGATAGTGCGATTGAATCACGATCAGGGCACTGTAGGCAACCAGCGGCAGCCAGTAATAAAGGAGAAGGCGGAAAGCAGAAGGACGGCTGTCATGGACATCCGCTAATTTTTTTCCGACTTCCACCTTCCACCTTCCGCCTTCATTTCTTCCCCCTTCCACCTTCAGAATCCCGTCGTCGGCCGGCGGCGCCCATAGCGTGCCTCGCAGGGCGCGTTCTTGGTGACATGCCGGCGCAGCTTGCGGCACCAGACCGAAATGAAGGTGCGGCAGCTGCCGTCGAGCGCGGCGGTCCGGGCGAAGTCCGCGCAATCGCAGCGCAGGTCGCAGAAGGTGATCCGGCAGGTCGAAACGCCGGCATTGGCCGGCGGTTTGGGCGGCGGGCGCGCTGCCTTGAACGTCATTGGCGGTCCTCCGCGCCGAACCCTTCGAAGTTCAGCGCGCGGCGGAGCACATGGTCGCGCACGGCAGCGATGAAGCGCTCCTGCGAAACCCCGTAGGCCACCTTGCCGTCGAGGGTTCGCACCGCCAGCGTCCCACCCTCTTTTTCCTTCGGCCCGATCGTCAGGGTCAGCGGAATCTGGCTCAGCTGGGCCTCGCGCACCTTGCGGTTCAGGCTCTCGGTGCGGCTGTCCACCTCGGCGCGCAGTCCGGCGGCGTCGAAGCGCGCCTTGACCTCGTCGGCGTAGGCCGCCAGCTCGTCGTTCATGGGCAGCAGCACCGCTTGAACCGGCGCCATCCACAGCGGGAACCGTCCGGCGAAATGTTCGACCAGAATCCCCAGGAACCGCTCGATGGAGCCGTAGATCACGCGGTGGATCATGATCGGCCGCTTGCGCTCGTTGTCCTTGTCGACGAAGTGCAGGTTGAAACGCTCGGGCAGCGACATGTCGAGCTGGATGGTGCCGCACTGCCAGGTCCGGTTGAGTGCGTCCTTGATGTGCACATCGATCTTCGGCCCGTAGAAGGCGCCGTCGCCCTCGTTCAGCTTGTAATCTTGGCCGTAGGCGGTCAGCGCCGATTTCAGGCCGTTCGTGGCCAGCTCCCACTGTTCGTCCGTCCCGATGGACTTCTTCGGCCGCGTGGAGAGCTCCCAATGAAAGCCCAGGCCGAAGGTCCCGTAAATCCGCTCCACGAGCCGCAGCACGCCCAGGATCTCCTGCTCGATCTGCTCCGGCGTCATGAAGATGTGGGCATCATCCTGGTGGAAGGCCCGCACCCGGAAGAGGCCCGAGAGCACCCCGGACAGCTCGTGGCGGTGCACCAGCCCGATTTCGGACGCCCGCAGGGGCAGATCGCGGTAGGAATGCGGCTTGCGGTTGTACAACAGCATCCCGCCGGGACAGTTCATGGGTTTGATGGCGTACTCGGTCTCGTCGATGCAGGTCGTGTACATGTTCTCGCGGTAGTTCGCCCAGTGGCCGGAGCGCTCCCAGAGCGCGCGGTTGAGAATGATCGGAGTCTTGGTCTCCACGTAGCCGGCCGCCCGATGCTCGCTGCGCCAGTAGTCCAGCAGCGCGTTCCAGACGACCATGCCCTTGGGGTGGAAAAAGGGCATGCCGGGGGCCTCGTCGTGGAAGCTGAACAAATCCAGGGCCTGGCCGATCTTGCGGTGGTTGCGGCGCTTGGCCTCTTCCAGGAAGTGCAGGTAGGCGTCCAACTCCTTCTTGTCGAAGTAGGCCGTGCCGTAGATGCGCTGCAGCTGGGCGCGCGTGGGATCGGCCCGCCAGTAAGCCCCGGAAACCTTGAGCAACTTGATGGCCTTGACGAAGCCCGTGTGCGGCACGTGCGGCCCGCGGCACAGATCGGCGAATTCGCCCTGTTCGTAGACCGAAATGGTGCCTTCCGCCAGGTCCTGGATCATCTCCAGCTTGTAGGGTTCGTCCCGGTAGGCCTGCAGCGCCTCGGACTTGGTCACCTCGCGCCGTTGGATGGGGATCTTGGCCTTGACGATCTTCTGGATCTCCGCCTCGATCTTGGGGAAGTCTTCTTCGGACACCGGCGGCATATCGATGTCATAGTAAAAGCCTTCTGCGACCACGGGGCCGATGGTCAGCTTTGCTTCCTTGTAAAGACGCAAAATGGCCTGGGCCATGACATGGGCCGCGCTGTGGCGCATGATCTCGAGCGCCTCGGGGTCTCTGGTGGTGACCAGGCGCACGGTCGCATCGCGCTCGATGCGCAGGTTCAGGTCCACCAAACGGTGGTCCAGTTCCATGGCGACGCAGTTGCGGGCCAGTCCGTCGGAAATGCTGGCCGCCAGCTCCAGGCCTGAAACCGCCTGATCAAAAGCCTTTATGTTCCCATCCGGAAGTGTTATGCTGATCATCGCAAGACGTTCCCCTGCAAGCATTTTTTGACATGTTACACCCATTCGCCGGATGGCACAACGGCCGCCGGATAGCGGGTGCTATCGCTCGGCGAAATTTGACATTTAAGAAAAAGGAAGCAGCGGGTCAAGTAGAAAAAATGCCTCCCGAGGGATCTCTTCGCTACGACATTGTTGCGACTCCGGCGGACCTCCAATCCCTGGCCGCAGAGCTTGAAGCTGAAACCGTATTCGGCGTCGACCTCGAAGCCGATTCCATGTACCATTTCCAGGAAAAGGTTTGCCTGCTGCAGATAGCCAGCGGCAAGCGCAATGTGGTCGTGGACACCATCTTGCTGACCGACCTGTCCCCCCTGAAAACCGCGTTCCGCAGCCCCGACATCCGCAAAGTGTTCCATGGCGCCGACTACGACGTGCGCTGCCTGTATCGGGACTTCGATATCCGCGTCAGCAACCTTTTCGACACCCAATGCGCCTGCCGTTTTCTCGGTTTCAAGGAGACCAGCCTCGAAGCCGTTGTCAAGCAGCTCTTCGGCGTGGCTCTAGACAAGAAATACCAGCGCAAAGACTGGTCCCGGCGGCCGCTGCCGAAAGAGATGCTGGCCTATGCGGCCACCGATGTGCGCTACCTGCTGCCTCTGGCGCAGGCGCTGGAAGCGGCGCTGACCGTCAAGGACCGGCTGGCCTGGTTGGGGGAGGAGTGCCGGCTATTGAGCAAAGTACGGCCGTCGGCCGGCGATGACGGCCCCTTGTTCCTGAACTGCAAAGGCGCCGGAAGACTGGACCCTTGCGGCCTGGCGGTGCTCGAGCAATTGTTGAAACTGCGCCGGAAAATCGCCCTGCGCATGGACCGCCCCTTGTTCAAAGTCTTCAACCACGACGCCCTGCTGCGGCTGGCCGAGGCCCGACCGACCAGCCTTGGCGCGCTGGAAAAAACCGGCGCCCTGAGCCCGGCCCAGATCGACCGCCACGGCGGCGACATCCTATCCGCCATCCAGAAGGCCCTGCGGCTGCCGACCGCCGAACTGCCGCGCTACCCGTTCCGCAAGCCGAAAACGCTGCCCGCGGTCGTGTCGGACCGCATCCGGCTCCTGCGGCGCTGGCGTGAAGCCCAGGCCCGGCGACTGAAAATCGAACCTTCCCTGATCTGCTCCAAGGCGGCCATGGCCGCCATCGCCGAACGCCGGCCCTCGAAAACGGAGGACCTCGCCGAAATTTCCGAGCTGCGCAACTGGCAGCGCAAAGCCTTCGGCAAGGACATCCTCGCCGCCCTGCAAAAAGAACGCTGAGGGACGCGTGGAAGAACAGGTATTCTTCACCTCCGGCAAGCGGCGCATCGAAGGCATGCTCGCAACCGCCTCGGGCTCCCGCGGGGTGGTCATCACCCACCCGCACCCCCTCTACGGCGGCGACATGGACAACCCCGTGGTCATCGCCCTGCGGCGCGCTTATTCCCGTCTGGGGTTCAGCACCCTGCGCTTCAATTTTCGGGGAGTGGCCGAAAGCGAGGGCCGCTATGACAACGGAACCGGCGAACGTCGGGATGTCGGTGCGGCCATGGCCTTTCTCGCCGGCCGGGGAAAAACGGCCATCGATCTCGCCGGCTATTCCTTCGGGAGCTGGGTCAATGCCGGCCTGAGCGCAGGCTTCCAGCGCATGCTGATGGTTTCGCCGCCGGTCGCCTTCATCAGTTTCGATCCGCCCACGCCTATTCCAAGCCTTCACCTGATCGTCACCGGAGGCCGGGATGACATCGCCCCGGCCCGCATGATATCGACCTACAAGGATCAATGGAACCCCGCGGCCGCCTTCGAGGTGATCCCCGACGCTGACCACTTCTACAGCGGATTTTTCAGGACTCTCGAAGATACGATCGCAGACCACATTTAACATAAGCTACTGACGCTTCGCCACGTAAAGACCCATTTTCTAACTCTTGTGCTAAGGTTTGCGTGTGTTAATTTCTGCCATAAAGTGGGGATTTTTTTACTTAAGAAATAAAATTAAACTACCCACCTCCATGCTTCCCTGAAATGCCATTTTTCTAAGTGTCTGAAATAGTTAACTGCAAAAACCGAAAATCCGGCCCAGATTTCGCATGCTGACTAAGCTCAGATAGTTCTGTGCTCTCATACCGTTAACCTCCAAGAAGGAGGGGCCGCATGGAGTATCCTTTAAAATTAGGCCTGCATCGTTCCTGAGAAAAGACTTTTCTGCTAAGAGCACCATCCGGAAAAAAACTATTTCTAAGGAGGATAAAAAGTCTTTTTGTTCCTGCTGCGGCGACGGTCCATATGCCCAAGGCATAAACAATTAAGCGAGGTCATAAATGACTAACTACTCAACTCTTGATGCTTCGCGCATATTGGGAATTGAAAAATCAAGAGCACGTGATTGGATAGTGAAGGGTTTTATTATACCATCTTGGCACAAAGCGATGGCAAGAGGAGACAAGAATCTGCTAACCTATGACGACTTGTGCTATGTATATTTATTTCAACAACTTAGATCAAGAGGGCTTCATCGCATTCCTATTGCTTTTATTATTAACGAACTGGCAAGAACGGGTTTGACCAATAATTTGAAATCCGGTCTTAGGTATATGATTTGGAATACTAAATACCCCAAAGAGGGGGGAAAAGTAGCGATTTTGACTAAAATTCCAAATTCACTTATAGACACTTCCATTCAAATGTTGGTTGTTGATCTGTTAAAAGTCAAAAACGAAGTCGATCGTAAACGAGAAAAGAGGGGAAGCAAAAAGCTGCCATCCGCCTGGTTGTCCTCGACGATAAGAGCGGTTTCGTAATGCGCTTTGCTCCCCGCAGAGCACAGGCCGCTTCAAGGCTCGGCGAATCTCCGCACGGATTTTTTCCGGCCCGTCAGCCGCTGGTAGGTCACCGCCGGATGGCCGACGGCAATCACGGTGTGCAGGGCTTCCTTCCGGGGGATTTTAAGCAAATCCTTTAGCCGGCCGTCTTTCTGCATGGCGCTGACGGCGAACCCGATCAGGCAGGTGCCCAAACCCAGCGCGTGGGCTCCGAGCAGGATGTTCTGGGTGGCGAGCAGGGCGTCTTCGGCCGGGCAGCTCCCGCCGGGCGCCGAGCCGACCAGGATGGCGGCCGTTGCCCCGTGGAAGAGCCGGTCACGGCCACGCTCCTCCCAATCGGCCAGTCCTTTTGCCACGCTCTGGTGGTAGTCCCGGTGATAATCCGCAAGCTCCGGCCGGCCGATGAGGCGCAGGCCATGGCGCAGCAAGGGGTTTTGGGCCATTTGGTTCAGGCGCTTGAAAAAGGCACCGACGGCGTTGCCGAACTCCAGCACCGCAGCGCGGCTGGGCAGGATGGTAAACGTCCAGCTCTGGCTGTTCGTTCCGGATGGCGCGGTGGTTCCAATCTTGACGAGATCATCAAGAAGCGTGCGATCCACCGCTTTCGAATCGAAACACCGGCAGGAGCGCCGCGAGGCCATCAGCCGCACCAGTTCGGCGGCATTGAAAGCGCCGTATGGCAGCCAGTCCGTTTGGCAGTCAAAGTTATGAAACCGGAAACTGTGCGGGTCGAGCACCTCCACCCGGACGGCTTCCACCGGGCAGACCGCGGCGCAGTGGCCGCAGCCCAGCGAGCGTTCGCCCGTCACCGCGGCCTTGCCGTCCCGCATGGCGATGGTCTGCGACGGGCACACCCGCACGCACTCGCCGCAGCCGATGCAGCGCTCGCGGTCGATGACGGTGGTGACGGTTCGATCGACCATGACGAGCCGCTATTTCGCCCTGATTTCGCCGCGCAGGATTTTCTTCAGCCCTTCCAGCGTGCCTTTCCAGGCGGCACCTTCGCCGACCGTGACCGCCACGATCACGTCCTTTTCCACGCTGATCTCCAGAACGATCTCCTCGCTGCCCACCTTGAAGACCGCCTCGGCCCAGCGTTCGGCCGGCAGGCCGCTGGCTTCGCAGTCGTAATCCGTTCGGAGTTCTCCGGTCATCCTGATTTCGGGCATGGCCTTCTCTCGACCCGTTAACGGGCCTCTCCCCCTACGAGTTAAATGCGATCCAAAATGGAAGCGTTTTGAATTTCAAATGGCACGTAGCGTTAAAATTCGAACTGAGCTAAATCAGTGCATGCAGTTTCTGGATCAGCTCGCTTGCCTCGCTGCCGGTGAAGCAATAGCGCATATCCAGGAAACGCCGGCGCAGGCGGATCACCTCGTCTTTCACGCTTCGGTTTTTGAGGATGCACTCGGCCATGAGCAGCGCCAGCTCGGCAAAGTCCGCCGGCTGCATGCCGAAACGCGTCATCTCCTGCACGCCCATGCGCAGCGCGCCGGAGGCCGTGAAGCCCTCCTCGTCCGGCGCGGCCTGATAGTTGAGCACGATATGGTTGCCCTCCAGCCGCCGGGCGATCCCGGCGCCCTTGGCGTAGCCGACCCGCACAATGGCCTGATGGGTCTCGGTGAAGCCGATCGCCGGGTCGCCGGCCACGTCCAGTCCGCCGTCCGCCAAGGCCCGCGCGAAGGCCTTGGCGTTGGCGATCACGGCTGGCTGGTAGGCCGCCTTGAAATGGTTCATTTCGTAAGCCGCCAGCAACAGCCCGAGCAGGGTGCCGAGATGGTGGTTGCTGAGACTGCCTGGGAAGGTGCGGCGCTGGACGGCCTCCCAGAGCATGTAGCGCGGGTGCTCGGGCGTGACGTTCGCCGCGATGAGGCCGCGCTGGGTCCCGAAATAGGTTTTATGCGTCGAGCCGGTCACGAGATCGGCGCCTTCCTGGAAAGGACGCTGGAAATGCGGGCCCACCAGTCCAAGCACATGGGCCATGTCGTACATCAGGACCGCGTCGCACTTCAGCTCGGTCAGCGCCGCACGGATCGCGGCGACCGGCTCGCGGTGCAGGGTCATGCTCTTGCCGAGGATGATCAGCTCCGGCCGGTGCTCGGCCAGCAGCGCGCGGGTTGCAGCAAGGTCGACCTGAAAAGGGTTCTCCGGCAGCACCGGGAAATTCACGACGGCCGGTTTCTCCCAGCGGCGGTCGCGCATGACAAAATCCCGCAGCGCGCCCATGGGCTGAGCGCTGAGGTGACCGCCCCGGATGATGTGGTGATTCATCACCTTGCGCAGGCGGCCCTGCTCGCGCTTGCGGTCGGCGCGGTTGAGGTAGTCCACCATGGCGCTGAACACGGCCGTGTTGGCCATCTGGCCGGAGATGGTCCGGGCCTCCACTTCGCCGCATTCCAGGTAGGCTTTGAGCTCGGCCGCTAGCAGTTGCTCGACTTCGGCGATGAAGTCGGTCCCCTGGTAATAGAAAACGTCGGCCTCCTTAAACGCCTTGACCGCCTTGTGCTCGGCGTAGCGCCCGGCCGGGTCCGTGATCGACAGCAGCCGTACCATGGGCGAAGCGGTCTGCTCGGAGGGAATGAGGTTGATGCATTCCGTCTGACGCCAGGCATGGTTGCGCGCGGCCTTTTCCACCAGCGCACGGACCTTGGGCAGCGGATCGGCACCCGCCCCGGCCGTACGCCGGCCGCGACGCTGTTCGTTCCATGGAATCGGCCAGGCCCGCGGCGGGGCTTCGTTGCGCAGGTGATAGGGCACGATGACCGCGCGGGTCAGCTTGCCGCGGATGTCGACCTCGACCTCGTCGTCTTCCCGCAGATCGCTGTCCAGGAGCGCCAGTCCGATGGCGCGCATGCCTTTTTCCTCGGTTTGCACCGAATCGATGCCCTCGCCCGCGCTCAGCCAGTAAGGCACCATCGTGCCGCTGGTGACGAAGCCGACCGACTGGTCGCGGCGCAGCACCCGTGCGCCGGCCCGGGCAATTCCCTTGTCTACCATGGCGATGGGTTGAATCAAACGCGGAAGATCGGCGCGGCGGCTGAAGTCGCGCTCCAGGATGCGCCGGTAGGCTGCGAATTGCCGGCCCAGTGCCTCCCGGCCGATGAAGTCCCCTTTGAGCTCGGAAAAACTGACGGCAAATCGCGCCAGACTGCAGGCAAAGATCGGGAGGTCGTGCCCGTCGGGATCCGGCCCCAACTCGTGCCCGTAAAGCGGCAGTCCGGCTTCGAGGCGCAGAGTGTCACGTGCGCCCAGCCCCACGGGCTGGGCGCCTGCCGCAATCAACCGGTCCCACAAGGCCGGCGCCTTGGGCGCATCGACGAAAAGCTCAAAACCGATCGGCTCGCCCGTATATCCGGTGCGCGCCAGCAACAGCGGTGCGCCGTCGTATGCGCCGCTTCCCAAGCGGTTGCGCAGCGGCTCCGGCAGGCGGCCCGATTCCAGGATCGTGGATAGGAGGTTCCTGGCGGCCGGGCCCTGAAGGCTGAGCATGACGAGCTCCGCGGTGAGGTCCGTCAGCTCCACCGCCGGATAGCTCCGGCATAGGGCATTCAGGTGTTCCCAGTCCTTCTGCCGGTTGGAGGCGTTGACCACCAGCAGGTACTCCTCGGCCACAAACCGGTAGAGGTAGGCGTCGTCCAGCGCCCCGCCGGCGGCGGCCGGGATCATGGTGTACTGGGCCTCGCCGACCTCCAGCGCCGCGGCATTGTTGCTGAGCGCGTGCTGCAGCAAGGGCAGCGCGTCAGCGCCGCGCAGCCGAAAGCGGCCCATGTGGGACACATCGAAAAGGCCGGCCTGGCGACGGGTCGCCAGATGCTCCTGCACGATGCCCGCGGGATACTGCACGGGCATTTCCCAACCCCCGAATTCCACCAGGGTGGCGCCGAGGCGCGCATGACGATCATGCAACACGGTCCGCAAAAGTTCTGCCATGACCCCCCTCCTTTTGTCTTGAGTGCGCCGGCGGAAGCGTTTCGCACGACGAATTCGCGCGCATTTAACCTCGAAACACCCATGGGTGTCAATCGATTCTCCGATCTCGACTTTTCACCCAAATTGAGCTAATTCAACCTTATCTCTATTCAGGGACATTAGGACGCATCAAAACCATCCCCTCCCCGCATGGGGAGAGGAGCTTGTTGGCGGGTCTTTCATCGCCAAAAGGAGGCTCATGGCCGTAACGACAACCTTGCGCTGGCTAAACGACAAACATTTTGTGGGGATTGACTCCGGCAACCACTCGGTGGTTCTCTCCGGGCAGGCCGACGGCATCGGTGTCAAACCATCGGAGATGCTCCTGATCGCCTTGGCTTCCTGCTCGTCCGTGGATGTGGTCGAGATTCTCGCCAAAAAGCGCCTGACGCTCACGCTGCTTGAGGTGGTGACCACTGGCGAGCGCGACCCGGAGCCTCCCTGGCCCTACCGCAAGATCCACCTGAAATACCGCTTGGCAGGACAGGGGCTGACGCCGAAGGCCGTCGAACAGGCGATCAACCTCTCCCAGGAAAAGTATTGTTCGGTGGCCGCCACGGTCCGCGGGGTGGCCCAAATAACCACCGAATTCGAAATCGTCATGGCGCCATGATCCGCGCGCGCCGGTAGCCTCAACTTTTTAAAAAGAGGCGATTTTTCAGCTCCATCCAAGACCGTTGTCGGCAGCAAGTATCCGCGATCGCCCGATTGGAGGCATAACCATCTAATTTAAGTATGGATTTGACTATCGACGCCGTTGCTGATAAAATAACAGCATATAGATTAGGACTCCAGCAGGGCATGGCGTGGCCGCATGCCTTCGCGATCATAAGGACCATCACCAAGGGGAGGTCTTCATGCTTACCGCTGACCCCCAGGCGGGTAGATACAGCATCACCGCGAGGCTTTTCAGTCTGATCGGCCTTCTGCCCAAAGACCAGCAACTGATCCTGTTGAAGCAGCTGGTAGGCGGCAAACTCACCGAGCACCTGTTCAAGCTGATTGTCGAAATGTCCGAGGACCAGCAGCTTCTTCTGCTGGAGCAGATGGGCCACCCTCTGGAAATCGAGGCGCCCGAGACCACCATCAGCCTGGAAGGCACCGAGCCGTCCATGCGCGAAAACCCGCGCAAGTCCTGCCTCATCAATGCCGATTACCGCATCCAGGGAAGCAGCTTTCGGAGCTACATTCTAGACATCAGCATCGGAGGGGTTTTCATCGAAACCAGCGAACGGGTTCCGGTAGGTGAAAATATCACCCTCAACTTTACCCTGCCCAGCCTGTCCCAGCCTTTTACCATGGCCGGCAGAATTGCCTGGAGCGGCCCCCAGGGGTTCGGCGTGAAATTCGAAGCCATACACAAACCTGATGGCAAGGCCATCCAAAAATATGTTGAGATTGAATAGACAGCAGGCTTGCGGCGGGTGCGTCGATACCGGACGGTCGGCGCCCTTGAACGCAACATGGACGAGATGATCGGAACCAAATGAAATATCGTATCCTGATCGCGGCGTTGTTTTTTGTAATTCCTAGCCTTTCCTACCTCAGCGCGGACATTTACCGCTGGACGGATTCGAAAGGCAACCCGGTTTACGGCAACCAGCCCCCTTCGAACGCCAGTAACGTAAAACTGATGTTTCGAGAGGCGACCACCGGCGCCGGAGCCGCACCTGCTGCCCAGCAAGATGATTCGAGCAGCCTGGAGGCGATCATTCGGGGGCTCGACGAAGAAGGGCAGCGGGAGGAGCAGGCCCGCCAAGAGGCCGAGCCGACAAAGCCGAGTGCGCCTCTGCGCCGCGAGGAAATGATCGCGATCGAGCGGGAAAATCTCGAAAAGAAAATCATGGAGCTCGAAGCATTGCCGCTCGATCAGTTTGGTTCACAGAAAAACAAACGCGTTCGCATCGGCTATTATCAGTACCGGCTGGAGACCCTCCTGACAAACCCCGACGATTATTTCAACAATCCCGAACCGTTCGAAGGCAACGTCAAAACACCCTTAAAAACCCCCTAATTTTTTTATTGCCTTTACATCAAAAAGCGTCTATATATTGTATACACTATAGTGTGCGCCCCCTATTTGGGGGTTTGATAACGGCATCTTCCCGATGTCAGGCTTTCTCCTAAAGCCAGCAAAGAGGCCAAAAATGCACGACCACGACGGCAACCCCAAAGAAAATTTCGTCATGAGCGGAAAGCAGGCGGGCACTGATGACCGCGAGGAGTCCTACGGTTATTCCCAGACAGAGGACGGCAGCCGGCATAAGTCCATGAAACCCGTTCTGATTGGCGGAGGCATTCTCCTCGTAGCCGTCATCGTCATTTTGATGTTTCTTTCGGGCGCGCCCAAAACCGCCGAAAGAGACCTGATCAAGGGGCTCGAAACGCGGCTGAAAGCCATTGAAGAAAAATTTGCAAAGCTGGAATGGATTGATACCGGCATGGCCCGGCTGGAGCGCAAGGAAAAAGAAATCGCTTCCATCTCCGAGCGCATGGCCCAGCTTGAGGGTACCCTATCCAAGAAAGTCGACCAGCTGTCAAAGGATATGACCAAACCGGCACCCAAGCCGCCGGAACCCTCCGTCGCCCGAACGGAAGGTGCGGTGCAAAAACCGGAGGCCGCAACGCAGAAGCCCGCCGCACCCGCCAAAGCCGAGAAAGATGCCAAGGCCAGGGTTCACGAGGTCCAAAAAGGGGAAACCATTTACGGAATCAGCCGGAAATACGGAATTCCGGCCGACCAATTGCTGAAGTTGAACAAGCTCGGACCCAATGATCCAATCAAGCCGGGCCAGCAATTGGTACTCGGGCCAACCAAGGCCGGTTGAGTTCGGCTTCGCCGCTTCGATTTCACTCGTCTTTAACCCCTAAGCTCCGGTTCGGCTCCCGCGACAGCCCGGAGCTTTTTTTGTCCCCTTAAACCTGCATGCATCACAGAGTCCCGCAACTTTAGCTCCCAGTGGGCCGATTACCCCATCCAGCCTCCCTCGCTATCGCTGAGGCTTTCAGAATGAACCAGCTACGATTCATTACTATTTTTTTTGAAATTGTTTCGTAATTTATAAAATTATAAAATTTTTATCTTGACATATTGATTATCGATTTTAAATTTTTAACGGTAACGCGAGAAAAAACGAAAACCAAAATCATGAGAAGGAGGCCTTGATATGATTTACAGAAGATTTTTGGGATTTCCGAGTTGGGAATTCAGGAGCCCGTTTACAGAGCTTGAGCGCATGAAACGCCAGATGGATCGGTTGATGGAAGGCCTGGGCGGTCCCAATCAGAGGCCATACGC
This sequence comes from uncultured delta proteobacterium, assembly GCA_963700055.1. GTDB lineage: Bacteria > Desulfobacterota > Desulfobacteria > Desulfobacterales > SpSt-501 > SpSt-501. The sequence continues at coordinate 88,189 of CAVOWH010000012.1, forward strand.
CGGTGTGTTCCCGCTTATCAACTTGACGGAAACCAAAGACAGCTTTTTCATCCGGGCCGAACTGCCCGGGGTAGGTTCCGGAGACCTCGACATCCAGGCGACCGCCAACAGCATTTCGATCACCGGCGAACGCAAACTCCCTGCTGAAAAAAAGGATGCCAGCTGGCACCGCCGCGAGCGTGAAGCCGGCCAGTTCTCCAGGATGATCGCCATGCCCAGCGAGGTCGATCCAAACAAGGTGGACGCCAGCATGGTCAACGGCATTCTCACCGTCGTGGTCCCCAAGGCGGAAGTTGCCAAGCCGCGGCAGATCGCCGTTCGATAGCCGTGAAAGGAGGACAGCAAAATGGCAGACAGCAAGGATATCAAAGTGAGAGAAAAGCAGGAATTGACGACGCCGGCCGAACAGACGACCCCGGGCATGGTGTTCACACCACAGGTGGATATCTTTGAAACCGAAAGGGAGCTCACCCTATTGGCCGATATCCCCGGAGTCAAATCCGATAAGCTGAACATCGACCTGCGCGATAACGTTCTCACCATCACGGCAGACATCGAAGCAGTGGAGTCGGCCGGCGAAGAAGATGTGCTCATCGAGTACGAGACTGGACGATTCTACCGCCAGTTCACACTCTCGGAGGTGATCGACCAGAACAAGATCGATGCCAAGCTGGGCGACGGGGTTCTGCGCCTGACGCTTCCTAAGGTGGAGAAGGCCACTCCCCGCAAAATTGTCATAAAGGCGGCTTAATGCTGCTGTGGCCGGAACTCCACGTACCATTAGTACCAATATTTGGGGTTCCGGCCACTGCTTGGCATCAAACCTTCCGGGCTTTTCGAAAAAATCACGCCTTGATTGGGGCGACGGCGCATGGCCAAGAATTACTAGATCCTCCTCGAGGTAATCCTCTCCTTCCGCGAGTCGCGTGAGGGCGGACTTTTCCCGATCCGCTTCCCCGGTACTTGAGCCCTGCCCGCAGTGCGCCTGTGCCGGGCTCCTGGACGGGTTCTTCTGCCCGGTCGGCATCGGACGCGGCTGTGTCAGCACCGAGCGCAAATTTTCTTTGAGCATCCCCCCCCGCACCGCCGATGATCCGGCGGTGTCGTATTCGCTGGAAGATATCGGCCTGAGGGGGGGTGCGGCTGCACGTACAGGTGCGGGTGGACCCGCTGCTCGATGGCTGATGGATAGGGCCAAGCGCAAAGCGCTTAAGCCTGAGTCCGACGATGGCTGCAGCAGACGAGCGCTGTCGTCTCAGTGCATTCGCGCGATTTCTCCGGCGGTCTTGATTTCCGCCGGCAGATCGTCGATCTGGATCACCAGCTCCACGCCGAGGGCAAAGGCGCGCTCAATCACATTTTCCAGCTGGATGACGTTCCCCGGCCAGTTATAGGTCAAAAGAAAGTCCATAGCCTCGGGCGCCACGGCGAGCACCTTCTTACCGCCTTTGGCGCTGAACTGCTCCAGAAAGTGATTGATGAGCAGACAGATGTCCTCCTTGCGATCCTTCAGCGGCGGCATCTGGATGAAGACCTCTGCCAGGCGAGCATGCAGCTCTTTATCGAGAACGCCTTTCGCCAGAGCCTCTTTGGTGACTCGGTTGGTGGCCGCGATAAGCCGGGCGCAGGGCCGCGCTTCGCTCTCAGCCGCCGAACGGCATTCACGCAAGAGCTCCGCCAGCAGAGCCTGGGCGGCCTCTGGCAGTTCGCAGATATCATCCAGGAACAGGGTGCCTTCCTCCGCGCCTTGAAGCACTTCGCGCAGACGCGCCGCCTGGCTATCCGCCGCGGCGCCCTTGAAGAGGCTCTTGCAGGCCACGGTCACGAAGGGCTGCCGACGGCGCGCGCTCACGCGATGGATCACGTGGGCGCAAAGCTCCTTGCCGGTTCCACTTTCGCCTTCGATCAGGACATTCGGGCTGGTGGACCGCATGCGCTCGATGGTCTCGTAAATTTCCTGCATCTTGAGGCTGATGCCTACCAGCCCTTCGTGGCGGTGACGCTCCTTGAGCCGCGTCTTCAGTACGATCTTTTCCTGTTGGAGCTTCTTGGCGTCGAGAATGCGGTCGATGATGATCTTCAGCACATTCAATTTGAACGGTTTCTGAAGATAGTCGTAGCTTCCGTATTTCATGGCCTTGATGGCCGATTCCATCGAACCGTGGCCGGTGACGATGATCACCTCGGTTTCCGGGCGGTATTCCTTGATGGCCGACAGCAGCTCCAGGCCGTCGATGTCGGGCATCTTGATATCCGTAAAAACGATGGTGTACGGATGGGCCTTGATCTGCTCCAGGGCCTGCATGCCGTTGTCGACCACCTCCACCTGGTAACCGATTTCCGAAAGATATTCTCGGACCAGATCTAGAATCGCACGGTCGTCGTCCACAAAGAGAATTTCCGCATGGCTCGCAGACATTAGGCATCTCCCGCAGGTTTTTCGAGCTGGTACCGCTTGATCTTCTCCACCAGCGTGGTGCGCTTGATTTGAAGCAGATCCGCAGCGCGGTTCTTGACCCAGTGGGTTTTCTCCAGGGCGCTCAGAATGAGCGCCTTTTCAAACTCCGAAACCGCCGTCTGAAACGAAATGCCTTTCTCGCCGCCGGGTGCGTCCCCCCGTCGGCCGGCCGGCGTATCGCTTACCCGGACTTTCTCCGGAAGATCTTCCGCCCCTAAAGTATCCCCAGTATCCCCCTCCTTGAGGACCACGATACGTTCGATCAGGTTCTTGAGCTCCCGCACGTTGCCGTACCATGGATAGTTCATCAGCAGCTGCATGGCTTCCGGTGCGACGTTCATGACCGTCTTTTGGTTTTTGCGGGCAAACTCCTCCAGAAAGCGATACACAAGAAACGGAATATCGCCTTTGCGTTCCCTGAGGGCGGGCAGCAGAATGGGGATGACGTAAAGCCGGTAAAAGAGATCTTCCCTGAAATGGCCTTTCTGGACCTCCTCCTCCAGGTCGCGATGCGTCGCCGCGATGATGCGCGCATCCACCTTGATGGTCTCGCGGCCGCCGACGCGCTCGAACTCCCCCTCCTCCAGCACGCGCAGCACCTTCACCTGAAGATCCGCGCTCATGTCACCGATCTCATCCAGGAAAATGCTGCCGCCGTTGGCCATCTCGAACTTGCCGGGCTTGTCCGATACCGCGCCCGTGAAAGCGCCGCGACGGTACCCGAAAAATTCACTTTCCAGCAGGCCCTCCGGCGTCGCGCCGCAATTGATTTGGATGAGCGCTTTGCTGCGGCGCGGCGAGCACTCATGGATGGCCCGGGCGATCATCCCTTTGCCGGTGCCGGTTTCCCCATTGAGCATGATGGTGGTATCGCTGCCGGCCACTTTCTCGACGATGCGGAAGATCTGCTTCATCGACGGGCTCTGGCCGACGATGTCCTTAAACGCCGTTTGCGGGGAGGAGCCGATCGAGATGATCTTAGTGGACGAGGGGTTGGAGCTACTCATGGAATTTTTCCCGAGATAGCGGTCCATCGAGCGGTCGGTGGATTTGCCGACGTTTTTCTGATAGCAGTTTTTCCTGCAAATCGCAATTGGCTTTTCCGGCGCATGGTAAAGGTTGCATTCCATTCATGAAAACCAATTTAGCCATCGGCGTGCGCGAACTGGTCGAGTTCGTGCTGCGCAGCGGCGATCTGAAAGTCGAGTTCGGAGGGGCCTCCCGCGCGGCCGACGCCATCCGGCTGCACCAGAGGATCCAGTTCATGCGGCCGGCCGGCTACGCTCCGGAAGTCGTCATCGCTCACCAGGTGGAAACGCCCGACCTGCTGCTCGCCATCGGCGGCCGGATCGACGGCGTGTTCGAAGGCGCCGCCGTTCCGGTCATTGACGAGATCAAGACCACCCGCCGCAACCCCGAAGAATGTCTGCGCGAGGAGAACCCCCTGCATTGGGGTCAGGCCAAAGTCTATGCCTTCCTCTACGCCGCGGAACGCAGGCTGACCGACATCGGCGTCCAGCTGACCTACGCCCGGTTGGACACGGGCGACACCCGCGAGGTTCGCCGCCATTTCGCCGTAGGCGAACTGCAGCTGTTTTTCGAAGACCTGGTGACGCGCTATCTGGAATGGGCGGCGGTCATCACCAACTGGTGCCGGCGGCGCGACGATTCGATCCGCGGCCTCGAATTTCCCTTCGACGCCTATCGCCCGGGCCAGCGCGAAATGGTGGACGCGGTCTACGAGGCCATCCAGGAGGCCGGCCGGATTTTTATTCAGGCCGCTACCGGCATCGGCAAGACCATGGCCGTGCTCTTCCCGGCCGTGCGCACCATGGCCGACCGCGCCTGCGCCAAGGTTTTCTATCTGACCGCCCGCACCACCGGCCGCCTGGCGGCTGAAAAAGCGGTGGACGAACTGCGGGCGAGGGGCCTGCGCCTGAAAAGCCTCTCCCTGATCGCCAAGGAAAAAGCCTGCTTCAACCCCGACCGTGCCTGCAGCCCCGAGGAATGCGACTTCGCCAAAGGGCACTACGACCGGCTCCCCGCGGCCCGCCGCGCCCTGTTTGACGAGGATGCCTGGACGCGCACGGCGGTGGCTGCGGCCGCACAGCAGTTTCAGGTGTGCCCCTTTGAATTCGCGCTCGATCTTTCGCTGTGGGCCGACCTGATCGTCTGCGACTACAACTATGCCTTCGACCCCAGCGCCTATCTGCGGCGCTTCTTTCTGGAGCAGACCGGCGACTACGCCTTTCTGGTGGACGAAGCCCACAACCTGGTGGACCGCTCGCGGGACATGTTCTCGGCCGAACTCCGCAAGCAGCCGTTCCTGGAACTGCGTCGGGCGGTGAAGGGCGCCCTGCCGGCGGTCTACCGCTGCCTGGGCAAGGTCAACGCCTGGATGCTCGCAGCCCGCAAGCCTGCCGAGATGGCGGGAGCGCCGACGGCCGAGCGCGGCGCGCCGGAAGAGCTCTATCCCCTGCTGCGCGATTTCATGGCCGCCGCCGAAAAGTGGCTCGAGAAGAACGTCGCATCCGCTTTCCGGGAGGAACTCCTGGAGCGCTATTTCGAGGCCGGCGGCTTCCTGCGGGTGGCCGAGCAGTTCGACGAGGGCTACGCCGCCTGCTACGAGGCACTGTCCCACGACCTGCGCGTGAAGCTCTTCTGCATCGACCCGTCGCGGCAGATCGGCGACGCCCTGAACCGCTGCCGCTCGGCCGTGTTTTTCTCGGCGACCCTGACTCCGCTGGACTACTTCCAAACCATGCTTGCCAGCCAATCCGCCGAAGCCCTGTCACTGCCCTCGCCGTTTCCAGCCGAGAACCTGGCCGTGTTCGTCGCCGACCGGCTGTCGACCTACTATCGCCACCGCGACCGCACCAAGTCCGAGGTGGCTCACATCCTCCGCGGCCTGGTGCAACCGCACAAGGGCAATTACCTTCTCTTTTTCCCGTCCTACCACTATATGCGCATGGTGCTGGAAACGTTTCAGTCAGCGAGCCCGGACATCGACGTCGTCGTGCAGGAGCCGGGCATGAGCGAACGGCAGCGGGAGTCGTTCCTGGCGCGCTTCGAAACCGACAACCCGCGCACCCTGGTGGGCTTTGCCGTCATGGGCGGCATCTTCGGGGAGGGGATCGACCTGGTCGGCACTCGGCTCTCCGGCGCGGCCGTCGTCGGCGTAGGGCTGCCGGCCGTCGGCCTGGAGCGCGAGCTGATCCGCGACTATTTCGCGGACCGCTTGGAGCAAGGCTTCGAATACGCCTATATGTACCCCGGCATCAACCGCGTGCTGCAGGCTGCCGGCCGCGTGATCCGCTCCGAGACCGACCGCGGGGTGGTGCTCCTGATCGACCAGCGCTACGGCTCTGAGCACTATCGCGCGCTGCTGCCGGAGGGATGGAGGCCGGTGCGGGTCGGCAATCATGATCAGTTTGCCGCCGAACTTCGCCGGTTCTGGTAAGCCGACCATGACATGGCCCGCCGAACCCCCGAGGGAAAGTTGAAAGTTTTCTGCCAGTGCGCCACCGGCGAAAAACAGCAGGAACAGCTACCCGAAGGCGCCCATCGGCCGTGCAGCGGAATATGGACACCACCCGAGGGACATGATACGGTTCATCATCCTTGTACGGTAAGTCTTCTGCTCCAGGTCCCTATTTTTTACAGTTCCATCGATCAGGGCCTCTCACCCATTGAAGGAAACGAATCATGCGAAACCGAATGATTCTGCTGTTGACGCTGCTCTCGTTTTTATCGGCCTGCGGCGGTGGGGGCGGCGGCAGCTCCAGCGACGGCTCCGGTACCGGCGGCGGCGGAGGAGGGACTCCTCCTCCCCCGACCGCATCAACGGTTGTGCTGGCCGCAAACGACCTCGGGATGCACTGCATGGACCGCGAATTCTCGATTTTCTCCATCCTGCCGCCCTTCAACGTGGTCAACGCCCAGGTGATCGGCCATGACGCCAACGGCAAGCCGGTGCTCTTGGACGACTTGGATGTGGACGTCCGCTATGGGGCGACAACCGATGCGCTGGGATCCATCAACTCATACAGCCGCGGCAAAACCGATTTTTGGTCTTATGCCAACAGCCTCTTCGGAGCGAGCCTTGTAAACGGGGAGGGATTGACCGGGCTTTTTATGCCTGCCGACGATCCGCAGAACCGCGGGACGCAGCCCATGGCGTACAACCTGGCTTCGGATTGGTTCAGGGCCGAGGGCATCCCCATCACTCCGACGGATGACGGCAGCCGCACCAGCCCCTACCCTCTCATGGAGGTAAGTGCCCACGACAAACAGACCGGCCAGCAGATAGGGGGCCTCAAGGTGGTGGTGCCGGTGGCCACAGAAACCGATTGTCAAAGCTGTCACCGCAACGGAGGAGTCGGATCGGCACCCAGAGGCATCACTTCCCCGGACCCCGACCTGGAAGTGCAGAGCAAACGCAACATCCTCAAACTGCACGATGCCGTCCAGGGCACGACGCTGCAAACCTCCACCCCGGTGCTGTGCGCCGGGTGCCATTACTCCCCTGCTTTGGATCTGGCCGGCACCGGGCCCTCCGGGAGCCAAGTTGGCAAGCCGACCTTCTCGAAGGTGATGCACAGCTACCACGGAAACCTCACCACCGGCGGACAACCGCTCTTTCCGGCCAATATCTCATCCTGCTACGAGTGCCACCCCGGAAACATCACTCAGTGCCAGCGGGGCGCCATGAAGACCGGCGGGCTGGACTGCATCGACTGCCACGGCGGCATGCGCGCAGTGGGCGGCGACTTTCCGCTGCTGGCCGGCGGCAGCATCGACGGCACCAACGACGGCAGTCCCCGCCGACCCTGGAAGGACCTGCCGCGCTGTCAGTCCTGTCACTCCGGGGATGCGTTGGACAACCTGACGGGGGCAGCCAACGTTGTCCCTTCCGGCTCGGGCATCCGCCTGACCCAGGCCTATCTCACGGGCGACCCTTCGGCCTCGCCCCTGCTGGCAACCAACAACAAGCGCTTCGCCGAGCAGGACAACACGCTGTACCGTTTCAGCAAAGGGCATGGCGGAGTCCGCTGCGAAAGCTGTCATGGCAGCACGCATGCCGAGTGGCCCATTGCGGAGGACGCCGCCAACGACAACGTGGCTGCCAAAACCCTGCAGGGATACTCCGGGAAGATCATCGAGTGCACCGTCTGCCACACCCAGGGCAGCCTGGCGCTGACCGTCAACGGGCCCCACGGCCTGCACAACGTGAACGACGGCCGCTGGGTGGACGAGAACCACGGGAGCTTTTACGAGCGCAACAAAGCCGGCTGCAAGGCCTGTCACGGCGAAAACCTGGAGGGGACGGTACTGGCCCGGATTCCAGCCGACCGCAGCTTCCGGGTGGAAGACCGAACCGTCAGCCTCCCCAAGGGCGACCTCGTGGCCTGCAGCCGCTGCCACGGCAGGCCGTCACTCTAAGATTCGGTGAAGGCGCCTCGCGCCCTGTGCGAGGCGCCGCACCCGTTTACCCCCTGTGCTTCCCCAGCAGTCGGCCGTCAGTTAAAACATGCCTTTTTCGAACGCCGAGAAGCGGCGCCCTGGAGATGACACCGGCGAGGCTGCAGCCGGTTCAAATTGACATCAATCGGGTTTTCTCCTATAGTTTTTTAAGTGACTAATTGAATAAGTGGGTTTCGAGGAGAGGAGCAATGAAATCCATTCTGATCGGTGTCACACTGTTTCTGTTGGTGGCCGCGTCCTCGCCGGCCGAGGCCCAGAACAAGGTCTACACCTGGACGGACGCCAAGGGGAAGCTGCACATCACGGACGACCCCCCGCCGGTTGAGGCCAGCATCAAAGACATTGCGGAAACGCCCCAGGTGGCGCCGGCCGAAGCCAGGCAGAGGCAGCAACAACGCCTGCAACGCGACGACGTGCGGCGGGATGAAAAGCGCCGTTCCGATCTGGAGGACTCCCTGCGCCAAGTGCGGGATGCCGATGAACAGGCGCAGGAAGCCATCCGGAGGGCGGATGAGCAAACCCAGCAGGCGCTGGAGTTCCGCAAGCGTTTCGGCAACACGCCGTCGCGCAGGGAGCAGTTCAAATACAAGATCAGGGCCGAGGAAGAAAAGGCCGAAGCGGCCCGGGCCGAAGCCCAGAAGGCCATCGATAAGGCCAGGGCCGCATCGGAGCAGGCCCGCACCGCCGTCGGCCAGCCCCAGGCAGAAAAACCATAAAAGCGCAGGGGCTGAAGATTCGTGCGTTCATGGGAAATGCCTTCGTGTGATTCGAGGCAGGCATCTATATGGTCAACGTTTATCGCGACTGGTTCTTGGCGGCCCGGCCGTGGTCGTTCACGATGACGGCTATCTCCATCAGCGTCGGCAGCGCGGTGGCCGCCATAGAAGGGGTTTTCTCCTGGCCCCTGTATCTCTTGGCCCTGATCGGGGCCATCCTGATGCACGCCGCCAGCAACCTCATCAACGACTTCGACGATGTGCGCCACGGCGTGGACAGCCCGGACGTCCCCACGGCGCGCTACCGCCCGCATCCTCTGATGGAGGGACGCCTGCGGCTGGATCAGGTTCGAATGGCGGCCTACCTGCTTTATCTCCTCGCAGCCGTGATCGGCATTTTTCTGGCGGCCACCCGCGGAATGCTGGTTCTGTGGCTGGGGATGATCGGAACCGCGGCGGGGATCACCTATACGGCTGCTCCGATCAGTTACAAATATAAAGCGCTGGGGGAATTTTCGGTGTTCCTGATGTGGGGGCCGCTGATGGTGACCGGCGCCTATTACGTTCAACAGCAGGCCGTCAGCGCCGACGCCCTGCTGATCTCCATCCCGTTCGGCGTGCTCGTGGCCCTCGTGCTGCTCGCCAACAACATCCGCGACGTGGCGTATGACCGCAGCAAAGGCATTTTCACCCTGCCGATCGTGCTGGGCGGGCGCAAGGGAATCTCGGTGTATCTGGGGCTGATCGTGGCAGCCTATCTGGCGGTCGTGGTCATGTCGATCTTCGGACCCCTGACCATCTGGTCTCTGATCGTCCTGCTGTCCACCCCGTTGGCGGTGAAGCTCCTGCGCCAGATGGCCCACAACATCCCGCTCGACGCCGACGCCCAGACGGCCAAGCTCGACACGGCTTTCGGGCTCCTGCTGGTCCTCTCGCTGGTCGTTAAGGTCTGGATGTGAGCAGCGCGCGCTTTCGACCGTTGCCGCTGGCGGGCACGGTGCTCCTGGCCGCCGGCCTGTGGTTCATCACCTTCGCGCTGGGGTGGACCTCTTTCTGGATCAAGATCTCCCTGTCCGCCGCCCTCCTGGCCGTGATCTCCGTCATCCTGCGCCCCCCGCGGCGCGAAGACTTCCGGTTCACCGGCCGGGCCGTCTTCCTCGGGATCCTCTCCGCTGCGACTCTGTATTTCATCTTCTGGACCGGGAAGACGATATCAACGGCCCTCTTCGATTTTGCCGGTCAACAGATCGGAGGAATCTACCACAAGGGCGCGGGCACTCCCATGCTGACCATCGCCCTGCTGCTTTTTTTCGTGACCGGCCCGAGCGAGGAGATCTTCTGGAGAGGCTACCTGCAGCGCAGCCTGATGGAACGCTTCGGCCGCTGGCCGGGCTGGGCTTTCGCCACGGCCATTTACGCCGGCGTGCACATCTGGTCGTTCAACTTCATGCTGGTCGGCGCCGCGGCCGTTGCCGGCGCCTTCTGGGGCGCCATGTATGCGCGCCTCGGGAGCCTGGCGCCGGTCATCCTCTCGCACTCCATCTGGAGCACAGTCATCTTTGCCGTGTTTCCAATAAAATAATCCTGATGGACTTGTAAAACGTCATCCATTTCGATGGCTTTGTAAAAAGACCAAGATCAAGGCGCGCGAACCCCGTCGAACGAGGCGTACTTCCTGTACGCCGCAGTGAGCGCGGGGTGAAGCGCAACGCCGAGATTGGGTTTTTTGCAAAGCCATCACTCTGTGATCCGCCGAATCACATCCAGCAGCGGCGGCTGAAGGGTCCGCCAGCGGGGCTGGATCGCCCCGCCCTCGGTCCAGCTGAAATCGACGGCCTCGTACTTCTCGGGAATCGTGCGCTCCCCGTGCACCCCGTAAATGCTCTCCGGGTAGTATTCGATGTACAGCATGCGCTGCGGGTCGATCTTGAAATCCCTGGCCACCGAGGTGGCGACGTGGCCGGCGCAGCTGCGGACCGACATGCGGCTTTCCGGAACATCGGAGACGATGGCGATAAAAGGCCGCAGATGGGCCGCACCGCCGGTGGGGTCCCGGCTCAAATCGTAAAGCCGCAGCCGGCAGCGCCCGCTGGAAAGCTTGAGCTTGCCCCCGAACCCTTCCCAAGAAAAAATGCCGTCATGAATCAGCATAATTCGTTTCTTCCGCTTTTATGTCGAACGCTGGAACCCACCGGAACCGTTTTATCCGCACCGCCGATGGGCGGCTGCGCCCAAAGCCCGAATTCAAGGCGCGCAAGCCTTCGCGGCCCGAGGCGTGCTTCCTGCACGCCGCAGGGCCCGCGGGGCGCCGCGCAACGCCGAAGTCGGGCTTTGGGCGCAGCCGCCCCTCAGCGCGTCAGGGCGCTGTAGACGCGCAGCAGCCTCTCCGGCAGCTCGCGCACATCGGAGATGACGTGGTGCCGCGCCTTGCCGTAAAGCTCATCCAGCTTGGGATCGGCAGGCAGATTGACCGTCAGGGCATGGAAGCGGATATGCCGTGCGCCCAACTCGAGCAACGCCTGGCGGGTGTCGGCAACGGCATAGGCCCCCTTGTAGTCGGTGTCGTTGGGAAACCCGTCGCTGAGGATGATCAGGAGGCGCACCCGGGCGGGCGCATTCGCCAGTTGATGGGCCGCGTGGCGTATGGCCGCTCCCATGCGCGTGTTGCGCTGCGGCTGGAGCGCCCCGATCCGTCCGCGCACGGCCTCCGAAAGGGGCTCGCCGAATTCCTTGATATGGAAATATTCGACTCCCCGCCGCCCGCTTCCAGAAAACCCCGCCGCGGCAAAGTCATCCCCTAAAATGGACAGGGCTTCGCATAAAACGACGATGGCCTCCTTTTCGATATCCAAAACGGATGCGTCCGTCCCCGGCACGCGGTTCGCCGTGGATCGCGACACATCCGTCAGCAGCAAAACGGCCACCTCGCGCCGGTCTTTCAGGCGTTTGATGAACAGCCGATCCGACGGCACCGCACCCGTGCGGCGGTCGACACAGGCTTCGACCAGCTCGCGATAATCGAACTCGTCACCATCGCGCCAGCGCCTCAGGCGCTTCAGACCCTGGGGCCGCAGGCGCTCGAACGCGGCCCGGGCGCGGCACACGAGATCCTGGTGCCGTCGCAGCACCTCGGCATAGAAATGCCCGCCATCCTGCGCAGAGGCCTTCTCCCGCAAGTGCACGTGTTCCTGAAGGTAGTCCCCCAGGCGCAAGTCCCATTCCGGGTAGTGTCGAGCCGGACCGTTCTCCGCCGGAAGATCGGACGGCGCCGCCGCATCTAAGTTCGCCAGTTGAAGCAATTCTTCCAACCGCATCGCGCTCACTTCCTGGTTCCCGAACAGCGCACGGATGTCCGCCGGCGTCAGGGTTCCGGCATTCGCCGCCAGCCGGCGGCGGATGTCCGCCGTGTACGCCGTCTGTCCGGCCGCCGCGAACAACGCCTTGAGCCGGCGCGCCGCCGGTCCAAACGCCGCGGTCCCGTCCGCGGCCGGGTTGGGCCAGGGCCGCCAGCCGAACGGCAGGCAAAGTCCGTCCGGAGGATCCCCGCCACCGGCGCCGGGGTCTCCGGCACCGGGCGCACGGGCCACTTCGAAAAAACGTGCGGCCAGCTCGACGCTGGCCTCCACGGGGCTCTCCGCAGAGATCCCGCCTTCGAAGACCTCGGCCAGAGTGCCCAGCGCCTTATCGACCGCGGCGTCCGGGTGGACCCACTCCTGCCCCGGCACCGCCAGGGCGACCCGCAGCAGCAGCCCGTCGCAGAACATGGCGCATTTCTTGCGGCGCAGCGTCGCCAGCGCGGTCTCGCGCAGTCTGGGGTAAAAGCGGCGCACGAGGCCGGGATAATGGCGCTGAAGGCAATGCCGAATACGGCCCAGCTCGAATACCGTGAATAGATCGGCGGCCAGTTCCCTGTCCGGGAACCGGTTGAAGAACCGGCCGAGATCGGAGCTCTGCGGCCCATCGGGGGATCGGCCGCTTTCGGTCGCAGGCGTGGATTCGCCTTCCGGATGCGGTGCAGCCGCGCCCGACTCGAACCGCACGCGCACCGACGGGTAGTGTTCGACCGCTCTTTCCAGATCGAAATCGGTCGTACCGAACTCGTGGAAGGATGCCTCCAGGCCCACCAGCGCGGCGTAGAGGGCGAGGTTCTCCTCCTTGCGGTCGAACCGACCGATTTCATCCGGGACATAAATGGCCGCGCCGTCGGAGCAAACCAGCCGATCCCGCCCGATGGCTCCGGAATAAAGGGCTGGAAGGGCCGATAAAGGTTGTATGGCGAGCGCCCGGCCGGTGCGGACGTGCAGGTAGCGTCTCAGACGGTCCTGAACCTGGGCAAACCCGACGCACACCTGCCATCCGGCGAAGGCCTCCTGGCTGGACCGCAATTCCAGCGCCAGGCCCCGCGCCGTGAGATCACGGTGGCGCGCGTGCTTCCGCAGGGCAACGTCGATAAATGCCGCAAGTTCTTTTTCCCCCAACAGCCGGAGCCCCTTGTCAAGCCCCGCTAAAAAGGGTTCGACCATCCGATGGTCGACCCGTAGGACGCGGCCCAACGCCGCCAGCTGCCAGCGCCGACGCGGCGGCGCCAGCCTCAGCGCCGCCTGGGGCAACGCGCCGATGAAATAGCGGGCTTCCTCGTAGGATAGGTCCAGCCTGAAGGCCACATCCAGCAAATCCAGATAGGCTGCGGCCCCCGCCCGATCGCCGCTCTTGAGCAGGCGGCCGAGTGCCAGCAGCGGCGCTTTAAGTGCGTAAGTCCCCTTGCTCACAAGAGCAGCCCAGGCCGAACGAAATCGCCGCACGAGATCGGCATCGCCATGCACCAACGCCGGCAGCAGGCATTCGGCCATGATGCCCCCCTGCGTGGCACCGGCCCGGCCCGCCTCGCGGACGCACCGCCGATAGGCGTCCACGCTTTCAAGGCCAACCGCGCCGACCAGCTCGACATATCCCGCGGCCACGGTCCGGCCGAAGGAAGCCTCGATCGCCAGCGCCCACAGGGTTTCCGATGCCAGCAACTCGATCAGCTCCGGCTCGACCGGGACCGGCTTTTCGGCCAGCTGAGCCGCAATGAATTCAGCCACGCCGGGATTCACCCGCATGAGATTCTCAAAAGATTCAGAAAACATCTTCGATCAGATCGTAGAGCGCCTCCAGAATGCGCTCATCGTCGGTCAGGGGCAGGCAGACGGCGGTGCGCAGGGCCTCCCGCTCGGCAATGCCCTGCCCGATCAGGCGCGCGGCGTGAATCAGCAGCCGCGTGCTGGCCCCTTCGGTCAGGCCTTGTTCCCGCAGGCCCCGGATCTTGGCGGCCAGGGTCACCAGCTTCAACGCAGACTCGGCCGATACCTGCCCCTCCTGCGCCACGATCTGGGCTTCCTTTTCCTTCTCGGGATAGTCGAACTCCAGGGAAACGAACCGCTGGCGGGTGCTCTGTTTGAGGTCCTTGAGGACCGACTGGTACCCCGGGTTGTAGGAAATCACCATCATGAAATCCGGATGCGCGACGACGTATTCCCCGGTCTTGTCGACCACCAGGCGCCGGCGGTGGTCCGTGAGCGGATGGATGACCACGGTGGTGTCCTTGCGGGCTTCGACGACCTCGTCCAGATAACAGATGGCGCCGGACCGAACGGCCTGCGTCAGCGGCCCGTCCATCCATACCGTCTCGTCGTTTTGAATAAGATAACGTCCCAGCAGGTCGGAGGCGAACAGGTCCTCATGGCAGGCCACGGTGATGAGGGGCCGCTGGAGGCGAAAGGCCATGTGCTCCACGAAACGGCTCTTGCCGCAGCCGGTCGGTCCCTTAAGCAGGACCGGCAGACGTGAGGCGTAGGCGGCTTCAAAAATGGCGATCTCGCCGCCCGCCGGCAGATAGTAGGGCTCCCGATCGATGCGATAGCTTTCCAGCGCCATTGCGCCCCCCTCCTCTCGGCGTCAACCGAATCGCCGATGAACTTTCACCCTGTTGGGAACAGCTTGCCGCCGCGCCCGCATCGCGGCAGGATGCCGCTTCCACAGGCGGAATTTCTTAAATCATAAAGTCTTCAACATTGCCATATATGCCAGGATGTAATAGACTCATTTTAACTGCCACCTGTGTTGAGCGCTTTTTACGACCCTGAACCCATGACCCCTTGAACCCTTGTACCCGGTGTTCCCCTATATACCTGGAGCCGTATGACAGACAACTCTAATGTGATGGTCCACCGCCTGAACGCTGACGGCAAGGAAATCGTCCTGGTCGGCACCGCCCACGTTTCCCGCGAGAGCGTGCACTTGGTCGAAGAGGTGATTCGGGCCGAAACGCCGGAGACCGTCTGCGTGGAACTCTGCGCCTCGCGCTATCAGGCGCTGCGCCAGAAAGACCGCTGGCAGGACATGGACATCATCAAGGTCATCAAGGAAAAAAAGGCCTTCCTGCTGCTCTCCAATCTCCTGCTGGCTGCATTCCAGAAGCGCATTGCCAAGAAAATGGATGTGACCCCCGGTGCCGAAATGCTCAAGGCGATCGAAATCGCCGAGGCCGCCGGTGCGCAGCTTTGCCTGGCGGATCGGGATATCCGCACGACCCTGTCGCGGGCCTGGCACGCCATGGGCGCGTGGAGCAAGGCCAAGCTCGTCTTTCAGCTGCTCGTCTCCATGGGCCAGGCGGAGGACATCACCGCAGAGGAGATCGAGCGCATGAAGCAGCAGGACGTACTCGAAGCCCTGCTCTCCGAGGTCGGCCGCTCCCTGCCGATGCTGAAAACGATCCTGATCGACGAACGCGACCGGTTCCTGGCCGCCAAGATCCGCCAAGCCCCCGGAAATAAAATCGTCGCCGTGGTGGGTGCCGGCCACGTGCCGGGGATCAAGCGACACTGGAACGAGGCCGTCGATCTGCCCGCCCTGGAACAACTGCCGCCGCCGGGGAAAACGGGTGCCATCTTGAAGTGGGGGCTGCCCGCGAGCATCGTCGCGGTGTTCATCGCCGGATTCTTTTACGGCGGCCAAGCCGCCGGCACCGACATGCTGGTCCTGTGGAGCGCCTGCACCGGCGCGCTCGCCGGGCTGGGCGCCGCGCTGGCGCTGGCCCATCCGGCCACCGTCCTTTCCTCGGTGATCGTCGCCCCGTTCACCACCCTGCATCCCATGATCGCCGCCGGCTGGATTTCGGGGATGGTGGAGGCCCTCTCGCGCAAGCCAAAAGTCAAGGACCTGGAAAGCCTCCCGGACGACATTCTTTCGTTCAAGGGGTTCTGGCGCAACAAGGTCACCCGCATCCTGCTGGTGGTTGCCTTCACCAATATCGGGGCATCGATCGGTACTCTGGTCGCCTTCCCCGTGATCGTGAAGATGCTGCTCGGTTGAGCCCGCCAAACCGGGCTCAAGGCGGATGGCTCAACGCAAGGGAAATGCACAAAACGATCTCTGTGCCCTCGGCGTGCGATCGCTGCCACGTTTCGTCCCTGCTCCGGGCGCATTCAACCGCCTTGAAGCGGCTTGGGGCCGGTGGCCGGTCGGCCTTGGCCGTATGCCTGACCCTGCTGGCGCTGTGCGGCTGTGCCGGGCAGACCCGGCTGGGAGGCGAACCGCCGGCGATCCGGCCCAGGACGGCCCTGCCCCAAATGCGCTATGCCATTCAGGCCGGTGCTTTCAAGAACATCGACAACGCCGTGCGCCTGACCGGCAAGCTGCTGGCGCACAAGCTGCTCGCCTACCATTTCATCGACGAGTCCGGCTTCTACAAGGTACGCATCGGTAATTTTCCGTCCCGCGAGGAGGCCTTCGAAAAAGCCGAGCGCCTGAAATCCGCCCGCGTCATCGAAGACTACTTCATCCTCTCGCCGGGGGACTACGCAGCGTCCATGTACGGAGGCACCGGCGACGCCCGGCTGCGACAGGAGCTCCTGCGAACCGCGGAGCGCTTCATCGGGGTGCCTTACCGCTGGGGCGGGGAGTCCACGACGGACGGCTTCGACTGCAGCGGGCTCACGATGGTGGTTTATCAGTTGAACGGGCTGGAGCTGCCGCGCACATCCGCGGACCAATGGCGTGTCGGACGACCGGTCGACCCGAATGACCTATCTCGGGGCGACCTTGTGTTTTTCGCCACCCGCGGCGGCAAGACCATATCCCATGTGGGAATTTATCTCGGCGGCGACCTCTTTCTACATGCTCCCGGGCGGGGCGGCACGATTCAAACCGCCTCTTTGTCCAGCGACTACTTCAGGGCGCGATACGTGGGCGCGCGGTCCTATTTATGAGGATCCGGTTTATGAGGATCCGGCGGTTCGGGCCGGATCTTGACGACGGTTCTCTCGAAGACCGCCCCGCCCGGCCGTTCATACCGCAGGCGCTCCGTCCGCAGGCGGCCCCGGGCATACAGCTGGATGCACTCGGGGTAAAGCTGCCATTCCTGCTCCAGCCCGCGCCGACGGACGGTGTCAAGCGTGTCCTCCTCGAGGACCGTGAAGGCACGCTGGCCGATAATGGGCCCCGAGTCTTCGCCATAATCGACAAAATGCACGGTACAGCCCGCCACCTTGCAACCGTAACGGAAGGTGTCGCCGTATCCATCGGTGCCCGGAAAGGCCGGCAGCAGCGCCGGATGAATGTTCATGATCCGCGGCCGGTCGCGATCCGTGTTCACTCGGTCGATAAAGTAAGGCGTCAAATTGCGCATGAACCCGGCCAGGACCAGCAGGTCAAAAGCGTCGGGCGGCATCGCCTTCAGCAAATGCGCTTCGGCCACAGCCCGGGAGGCGAGGTAGGCGTCCACGGTTTTTCGATCGGCCGCTGGGGGAAAAATCGCCTGTTTGACGCGCACGTCCTCCAGCCGGAAATCCTCCGGCGGCTTCACTTGGCCGGAGTCTTGCCGGCAGGCGCGGAGGATTGCCGCGTAGTCCACCACAAAGTCGGGAATGCCATGCCGCCGGGCCCGTTCCAGGCCCTTGGCGGCGGGGTTGTCCGCGCCGACGAAGACCATGTCGGCATCGATCGCCCCTGTGCGGCTGGCATCGATGATCGCCTGAAGGTTGGTGCCGCCCCCCGAAATCAAAGCGCCGACACGGATCTTTTTCTTCATGGGTACCTCCTGCATGCGGGTTGTTCAAAAGGTGGGCGGCGGCGCACCGCGTCCGCCGCCTCGCTCGGTCTGCCGAACAGACTCGAATCGAATCTGATTGCGTTCCCACCGGATCTCCTGGCAGGCTGGCACAAGCCCGCCTGGGTTGACATCGATAGGCTTTGACTCTATTATCACCCCGTATTTAATTTTCAAGAAAGGAATTCGGATAAATGGCGGAAGGCATGATAGAAGTTGAGGACGGCAATTTCGAGGCGGAAGTGCTGAAGAGCGACAAACCGGTGCTGGTCGACTTCTGGGCGCCGTGGTGCGGCCCCTGCAAGGCGATCGCGCCGCTGGTTGAAGAACTCTCCAAGAGCTACGGGGACAAGATTAAATTCGCCAAATGCAATGTCGACAACAACCCCGTCACTCCTGCGAAATACGGCATCAAAGCGATACCCACCCTGATTTTTTTCAAAGCGGGCAGTGTGGCCAACCAGATCACGGGAATGGTGGCCAAATCCAAATTGGAGGAGGCCCTCACCAAGCTGGTTTAGCCTCGACGCATGAGCACCGCCTCCCGAAACACCGGGTGGGATCACCCTAAGCATGTGGTCGATCCCCTGACGCAGGCAGCCTTTCCGCTGAAAGCGGTCTCCGTAAAGGCGATCGCCTTTTTTCCCCTTCCTAGCAGCGAAAACGGATGACGATGAAAGCGACTCTTTTGCGGCCTTTTGCCATCGCGGTGCTGGTCGCGCTGTTGCCCACCGGCTGCAGCACGATCAGCGAGACCGCCACCGACATCAAAAAGTCGGTGGTTAATTTTTTCGGGGGAGCGGAAGAAAATCTCAGCGCCGAGGAACTGGCGATCAAGGGAATGGAGGCGTTCGAAGAAGGGAATTACAAAAAGTCGATCGAGCACTTCCAGCGGCTGAAGGATATATACCCCTTTTCCAAATACTCCATACTAGGCAGAGCTGAAACTCGGAGACGCCCACTATATGCTCGGCGAATACGAGGATGCCGTTTTCGCCTACGAGGAGTTTGAGAAGCTTCACCCTCGCAACGAGGCGATCCCTTATGTGATTTATCAGATCGGGCGCTGCCATTTCGACCGCATCACGACACCCGACCGAGACCAAACCGCTGCCCGCAAGGCGCTGGATACATTTATCCGGCTTCAGAAGCAGTTTCCGAACGATGCCTATTCCCGCAGCGCCTCCGCTCACATGGTGGCCTGCTACAAAAGCCTGTCGGGACATGAGTTTATCGTCGGAGCGTTCTATTTCAAAACCAACCATTTCAAGGCCGCGCTGGCCCGTTTTCGTGCAGTGGTGGCCGATTATCCCGACGTCGGCTATCATCAGCCGGCATTACAGCTCATCCCGGCCTGCGAGAAAAAAATATCTGAAGAAAAGTCCCAATTGGGGGAGGGTGCCGACGCCCCGGCCCTGGAACCATCGCTAACCCTGCCTGACAACGGGTAAGGGCGTTAAAATTTCTTGATTCCTGCTATAATTATCGGTAAATATAAAAATTTTGAATCAGCCGCAACGCAGAACGGAATCGTTTTGCGGAGGCGTCAACATTCAGGAGGGTTCAGCCGTGTCCAAGATGTGTGAAATCTGCGGGAAAAAACCCATGGTGGGCAGCCATATCAGCCATGCCCACAATGTCACCAAACGCCGCTTCAACCCCAATCTTCAGCGCGTACGCGCCATCGCCACGGGCCGCACCAAGACCATGCTGGTGTGCACGGCCTGCCTCAAGTCCGGCCGCGTGCAGAAGGCACCGTAATAACGGGTAGCTGCGCCTGCGGACAGGGTCAGCTTCCTTAGTCGACTAGCCGATCCGCTTGGCGTATTGAACCTGCTTCACCGTCCGTATCGCGGCCAGAATTCTCTCCAGATGCCCGGTGTCCGCGACGCTGATCGTGAAAAGGCTTTCCACCGTCTTGTTTTCCTTGGTGTCGGAACTGGCGTTGAGGATGTTGGCCCCCAACTTACTGATGCTGCCCACGAGATCGGCCAACAGCCCCATCCGGTCATAGGAGATGATCTGAATTTTGACCGGATAGGAGTCGGCGGACTCGGTGTTCCATTCGACTTCAATCTGCCGCTCGGGGCTGCTGCGCAGAGCGTTCACGCAGCTCGCGCGGTGAACGGTCACCCCGTAACCCAGGGTGATGTAGCCGATAATCGGGTCTCCGGGTACCGGCTGGCAGCACTTGCCGAATTTGATCAAAATGTCCTCCAGCCCTTTGACGAGCACCCCCGCCCGCGACTTTTTCTTGCGCACCCGGCTCATCAGCTTTTCCAGGAGCGACTCCCGGCTGTCCGGCGATACCGGCTTGGCGGTGAACGGCCTGAGCGCCTGAAGAGGCGTCAGCTTTCCGTAGCCGACATTGGCGATCAGGTCATCGAGGCTCTTCACCCCCAGCGAGGCCACCACCTCCTCCATCTTCTCGGTCTTGGACAAGGTGGTGAAGTTCAGCCGTTCCTTGCGGAAGGCCTTGTCCAGCATTTCCCGGCCGAGGCTGATGCTGCGCTCTCTTTCCTGGGTCTTGATCCACTGCCGGATCTTGGAGCGCGCCTTGATGGTCTTGACGAACTTCAGCCAGTCCTTGCTCGGCGTATGGTTCTTCGAAGTGACGATCTCGACGATGTCGCCGGTCTGCAGCACATACGGCAGGCTGACCATCTGACCGTTGACCTTGGCGCCGACGCATTTTTGGCCGATCTCCGTGTGGATGAGATAGGCGAAGTCCACCGGCGTGGACCCCTTCGGCAGGGCCCGAATATCCCCTTTGGGGGTGAAGACGTAGACCTCGTCGGGAAAAAGATCGAGGCGGACGTTCTCTAAGAACTCCCCGGGGTCCCGGAAGGTTTCCTGGTTCTCCACCATGTCCTGGATCCAGGCGAATTTCTTGCTGATGTTCTCGTCGATGCGCCGGCCCTCTTTATAGCTCCAGTGCGCGGCGATCCCGGACTTGGCCACGCGATCCATCTCCCAGGTCCGGATCTGGATCTCGATGCGCTCGCCGACGGGCCCGATGACGGTGGTGTGCAGCGACTGGTACATGTTGGGCTTGGGCCGCCCGATGTAGTCCTTGAACTTGTAGTCGATCGGTTTCCACATGGAGTGGATCAGGCCCAACGCTTCGTAGCACTGGGGGAGCGTGTCCAGGATGATCCGGAAAGCGATGAGATCGTAGATCTGCTCGAAGGTGAGGTTCTGCACCTTCATCTTGGAGTAGATGCTGAAAAAATTCTTGCTGCGGCCCAGGACCTCGACCTTCAGGTCGGCCTCCTGCAGCTTGGCAAGGATGGTGGCCTTGACGGTGTCGATGTACCGTTCACGCTCGATCCTGGACTTGGCCACGAGCAGCTCGATGCGGGCGTATTCCTCCGGGTTCAGGTACTTGAAGGAGTTCTCCTCCAATTCGTTCTTGATCCAATAGATGCCGAGGCGAGCGGCGAGCGGGGCGTAGATGTCCAGGGTCTCCTGGGCGATGGCCTTGCGTTTTTCCGGCGAATGGAAACGCAGGGTGCGCATGTTGTGGAGGCGGTCGGCAAGCTTGATGAGGATCACGCGGATGTCGTCGGCCATGGCCAGAAACATCTTGCGGAGGTTCTCGGCCTGCCGCTCCTGCGAGCTGGAGGTCGGCATCAGGCTCAACTTGGTGACGCCGGAGACGATGCGCAGCACGTCCGGGCCGAAAAGCGCCTCCACGTCATCGGCTTGGGCGCGCGTGTCCTCGAGAACGTCGTGCAGCAGGCCCGAGGCCACGCTGATGGGATCCAGCCGCATATCGGCCAGGATGTTGGCCACCTCGAGGGGGTGCATCAGGTAAGGCTCCCCGGAAAGCCGCACCTGCCCGGCGTGGACCTGCGCGGAATAGACGTAGGCGCGTTCAACCACATCCACATCCGCACCCGGACAACCATCGGTGAGCTTGTCGAGAATGTTGGTGATTCGGATCATTTCTCTTCAGCAAAAGCGCAGAGGGCTCGCAGCGCTATCTCTCTTGGATGTGAGCAAGCCGGCCACAACGGAAGCGATACTGGATACTGGATAACTGAAAAAAGGAATTATGGGTTGTTGCTTGTTTTATCCAGTATCGAGCATCCCTTATCCCGCATCGGTTCTATTAGTAAGCCTTCGCGTACACCGCGCGGTGCTGTCCGGGTTTGCCGCAGCTGATGCATCGACCGGCCGACCCTTCCGCGTCGAAGGGCAGGCAGCGGATGGTCACCGTCAAGTCTTCCTTGATCCGCGCCTCGCAGGCGGCGTCCCCGCACCATCCCGAAAACGCGAAGCCGCCGTGGATTTCCGGCTTTTCGAGGTTGCGGGGCGTGAAATAGTCGTAGAATTCACCTTTGTCGTCGATCACCACCGTATTTTCGGTGCGATAGGCGAGCGCGCGGGCGTACAAGGCGTTCTGGATATCGTCCAGAATCCCGGGGAGTTCGGCCACAAAGGCTTCCCGCTTCAGCGCAACCCGCTCGTGGTGCGGTTTGTCGCGTCGCCCCAGGAAGACGGTATTCTCCTTGATCTCCCGGGAACCGATTTCGATCCGCAGGGGGATGCCTTTCTTGATCCACTCCCAACCCCTGGCACCGCCGATGTCCCGCGGGTCGACCTCGACCGTGATCGGCCGATCATAATACCGGCAGGCTTTCAGCTCCTTCGCCAGGCTTTCCGTGTAGATCATCACGGCGTGGCGTTCCTCCTCCTTTTTGAAGATGGGCAACAGCACGACCTGCGCCGAAGCCACCCGCGGCGGCAGGATAATACCGTCATCATCACCGTGGGTCATGATCACCCCTCCGATCAACCGGGTGGAGGCGCCCCAGGAGGTGGTCCACACGTATTCCTCCCGCTCCTCGGCCGACTGAAACTTGATTTCAGAGGCCCGCGCGAAGTTCTGGCCCAGAAAGTGTGAGGTGCCGGCCTGAAGCGCTTTGCGATCCTGCATCATGGCTTCGATGCAAAGGGTGTCCACCGCCCCCGGGAAACGCTCGGCGGCGGTCTTGTGACCCTTGAAGACCGGCATCGCCAGGTATTGCTCGGACAGCCGGGCATAGATGTCGAGCATCATCACGGTGCGCTCCCAGGCCTCCTCCCGGCTGGCATGCGCCGTATGGCCCTCCTGCCACAGGAACTCGCTGGTGCGCAGAAAGAGGCGGGGGCGCATCTCCCAGCGCACGACATTGCCCCACTGATTGAGGATGATCGGCAGATCGCGGTAGCTGTTGATCCACTTCGCAAACGCGTCGGCGATGATGGTTTCGGAGGTGGGCCGGACCACCAGCGGCTCGGCCAGCAGCCCCGCCGGCACCAGTTCGCCGCGATCGTTCTTTTCCAGGCGGTGGTGGGTGACGACGGCGCACTCCTTGGCAAACCCCTCGACGTGGTCGGCCTCCTTCTGCATGAAGCTCAGCGGGATGAAAAGCGGAAAATAGGCGTTCTTAACCCCCGTTTCCTTGAACATGGTGTCCATGGCCTGCATGATGTTTTCCCAAAGGGCGTACCCCCAGGGCTTGATCACCATGCAGCCCCGCACCGGCGAGCGCTCGGCTAGGTCGGAGGCCTTGATCACCTGCTGGTACCATTCCGGATAGTCTTCGCGACGCGTCGGTGATATGGCGGATTTCGGCTGTTTACCCATCTTCTTCGGATTTCCTCTCTGTGATTTTGAACCGTTTATGGTTTTTTATCGTTTCGGGGATTCGGTCATCTGGATTTGTTTCGGCCGGGCGCTTCTTTTCGAACTTCGCCACCTCCTGGAGCAGCGCTTCTACCAGCTGTTCTTCGGGAAACGTCCGAACCACCTTCCCCTTCCGGAAGAGCGCCCCCACGCCGTCCCCCCCTGCGATCCCGATGTCGGCTTCGCGGGCTTCCCCCGGGCCGTTGACGATACAGCCCATGACGGCGATCTTGATCGGGGCGGCGCTGGTAGCGAGCGCCTTTTCAACCCGCTCGACGATCCCGAACAGGTCGATCCGCGTGCGGCCGCAGGTGGGGCAGGCGATGATTTCCGGCCCCCGCCGGCGGATATCGAGCGCCGCCAGAATCTCGAACCCGGCCCGCACCTCCTCGACCGGGTCCCGGGTCAGGGAGACCCGCAGCGTGTCGCCGATCCCCTCGGCCAGAAGGGTCCCGATCCCAAGCGCGGATTTGACCAGCCCGGAAAAAAGGGTGCCGGCCTCGGTCACCCCGAGGTGCAGCGGCAGGTCGGTGCGCGCGGACAGCTGGCGATAGGCGGCCACCGTCCGCCGCACGTCCGAGGCTTTCAACGACACCTTGATAGCATGGAAATCAAGCGCGCGCAGCAGTTCGACATGCCGCAGAGCGCTTGCCACCATGCCCTCCGCCGTGGCTCCATAATATTTTTTGAGCAGATCCTTTTCGAGCGACCCCGAATTGACGCCGATGCGGATCGGGATCCCATAGTCCCTGGCGCAGTCGACCACCGCCTTGACCTTTTTCGGCCCTCCGATGTTTCCGGGGTTGATCCGCAGCCCGTCCGCGCCCGCACGCGCCGCGGCAATGGCCAGACGGTGGTCGAAGTGAACATCGGCGATGACCGGAACCAGGACTTGAGCCTTGATGGCGGCGATCGCCCGGGCCGCCGCCGTATCCGGCACTGCCACGCGCACGATGTCGCAGCCTGCCGCCTCCAAGCGCCGGATTTGAGCCACGGTCGCGGCCACGTCCTGGGTCGGCGTGTTGGTCATGGACTGCACGGATATCGCGGCAGCACCGCCCACGGGAACGCCGCCGACCTTGATCTGTCGTGTGATGCGACGCTGGATCATTGGATACCTTGGCTCATTCGCAACATGAAATACCGCGATTTTGTGGGCGGGGTTGCCACCCCGCCCCTTCTGTGGTATGGTCCTGCGAAAATCTTTCCTCCGGTGGTTCACAGCGGTCCAGAGCGGTCATCACCCCGTCGCGCCCTCCGAACACCAGTTATGTAGTGCGATCTGAGCTGGGTGTAAAGAGCAAGCTGAGTATCTAAAATCACTATCTATCAAACACGTTAGCCGACATCAAGCGAGGAGTTGTTCATGACCCAAAAAGCAAGCAGACCGTTGGCCGCCAAACACGGCCATAAGCCTCCGGAGCAAATCGAACCGGCGATCCGCGAAACCCTGGAGCGCAATTCTGAAAAGGGCGAGCTGCCCTGTACGGTGGCCTTCCGCCTGGCAGACGAGCTTCAAAAGCCGCCGGCCGCGATCGGCGAGGCGGCGGACCTCCTCGGCATTCGACTGGTGAAGTGTCAGCTGGGCCTCTTCGGGTACACCCCCGAGAAAAAAATTGTCAAGGCCGCCCCAGCGGTCGACCCGGGTCTTGAAGACGCCATCCGCCGCCGGCTTGAAAACGGCACGCTTGCTTGTGAGACAGCCTGGAGCCTTGCCCAGGCTTTCCAAATGTCCCGCATGGGGGTGAGCGCCGCCTGCGAAACGCTGGGCGTTAAAATCAAGCCCTGCCAGCTCGGCGCCTTCTAAGGGCTTACGGCGGCGCCTGACATCGAATGCAAAGGAATCAAATCCAATGATGCGAAAAATGATTAAGCGCAATAGAGTCTTACGGGTCGGAGTCCCGGCTGTGCTGATGGCTGCGGGAGCGGTTGCCACGTTTCATGCCGGTGCGTTTCCGGCAGACGGCTTTCAGGATCCCAGTCTGGATCGGATCCTGGCGGCGGGCGAGCTGCGCGTCATTACAAGCAGCTCACCGCACAGCTACTACATATATCGCAACCAGTCCGGAGGGTTCGATTACGAGCTGGCCAAAGGGTTCGCCGAACGCCTGGGAGTCCGACTCCGGGTGGTGCCGTGCCGCACATGGGCGGACATGCTGGCGGCGCTCAACAAAGGACGAGGGGATGTGATTGCCGCCGGGACTGAAATCACGCGGTCCCGCGCGCGCCAGGCCGCCTTCTCGGACGGCTACCGCGAGGTGCAGCCCCACCTCATCTCGCACCGCCGCTTGGCCCCCATCGTCAGCCTCCAGGACCTGGCCGGCAAAACGGTGGATGTCAGTCGAGGCTCGGCGCAGCACGAACGGCTGGAAGAGCTTCGGCGCGAGGGGATCGACGTGTCCATCCGGGTCCATGACAACACATCCGACGACGTGCTGATCCAGCAGGTGGCCCGGGGCGAGGTCGATTTCACCGTCGCCAACAGCAACATCGCCCTCATGATCCGGCGTTATTACCCATCGGCCGCCGTCCGGCCCCTCGGCCGCGATACCATTCCGCTCGGCTGGGCCGTGCGCCACGATGCCCGGAATCTGTTGGGAAAAATTAACGAATTTTTCCGGATCATGAGTCAAAGCGGGCGACTGGAGGACATTTACGAAAAATACCATTGGAATATCGGGGACTTTGATTACATCGACCTGAAGACCTTCCACGAGCGCACGCGCACGCGGCTGCCCCGCTACCGGCCATTCATTAAGGATGCGGCCCAAAGGAACGGCTTCGATTGGTGTTTGATCGCCGCCCAAGCCTACCGCGAATCCCACCTGGATCCGCTGGCGCGCGGAGCCAGCGACGCCCAGGGGCTGATGCAGATCCTGCCGCTCACCGGGCGCAGCCTGAAGGTGGCCGATCTGTGGGATCCCGTTGCCAACATCAAGGCGGGCGTCCATTACCTGAGATGGCTGTACGACCTGTTCGAAGGCATGGAGGAGGATGATCGGCTGTTGACGTCGCTGGCGGCCTATAACGCCGGCCCGGGGCACATCCAGGATGCCCGCCGGCTGGCTTCGAAAATGGGGCTTGACCCCAACCGCTGGGAATCACTGGCCAAGACTCTGCCGCTGCTGCGCTTTCGCAAATACTATCAGGAGGCCGAACAGGGCTTCTGCCGCGGGGATATCACGGTCGCTTATGTCAAGCACATCATGATCTATTACGACATCCTCAAGCGCCAGGAGCTGGACACCGCCCTGGCCAAGGCCGACCCACGAGCCACGGCGGCGGCCTTGGTCGATTGAGGCAAGGGAATTATAGGTCCTATAAGACCAATAGGACCTATTCTTTTCAGCCCCTCGCGCCCAGCCCCACAAAGGGATTGTGACGTTTTTCCTCGCCGATGCTCGTCTCCGGTCCGTGACCGGTGAAGACCTTCACCTCGTCGCCCAAGGCGAAAAGCTTCTTCTGGATGCTGGATTTCAGCGTCTCGAAGTCTCCGCCCGGAAAGTCCGTCCGTCCCACCGAACCCGCGAAAAGCGTGTCGCCCACGAACAGGCAGCCGTCGGCAAGCAGTGAAACGCCCCCGGGAGTATGCCCGGGAGTGTGTATGACCTGGAAGCGGATCGCGCCGATTTCAATGATGTCCCCTTCTTCCATGAAACGGTCCGGAGAAGGGGAATCCTCAGCCGACATGCCCCAGGCCGCGGCGCTGCGGGCGAGCATGCTCAACATGGGCGCATCCAGGGCGTGGATGAGGATCGGCGCGCCGGTCGCGGCCTTCATGCGTTTGTTGGCCCCGACGTGGTCGAAATGCCCATGGGTGTTGATGATCTGCTTGACGGTCAGCTTCGCCTCAGCCAGGGCGAGGAGGATCCGGTTGGCCTCGTCGC
This sequence comes from uncultured delta proteobacterium, assembly GCA_963700055.1. Classification (GTDB taxonomy): domain Bacteria; phylum Desulfobacterota; class Desulfobacteria; order Desulfobacterales; family SpSt-501; genus SpSt-501. Next base: position 115,496 of record CAVOWH010000012.1, read on the forward strand.
CCGGGTCGATGACGGCCGCCTCGCGCGTTTGCTTGCATCCGACGATAAAGCAGTTGGCCATGATCGGCCCCACCGCCAGTTTCTTGATGATCATATGAACCCTCTGTAGTCAGTCCTTTAAGAGTGATGTTTAATGCAAATTAGAGACAATTTGAATTTAAAATAGCATATAGTTTTATAATTCGAAGCACGAAATCCTAAATCCGAAACAAATCCAAATGACAGAAAGACCAAAACGTAAAAAACCATCTCAGATCGCGGCCCAACCGGTTTGGGTTATTATCCTTTTGAACATTTGAATTTGTTTCGAGTTTCGTGCTTCGTATTTCGAATTTGGCTCCTGCTTGCCCGGGGTGGGCAACAGGGTGTCTGGGTGTATTGCCAAACCTCTAATGAAGCAAAATATCTAAACACCCATTTCCGCGCCGGGCTCCTCCGGCACGGAAATGGGAACCTCGATTTCCCCTTTTTCGAGCGCCGCTCGGATGCTGTCCACGATCCCGTTGATGAACGCTCCGGATTCTTCGGTCCCGAACTTCTTGCCGATGTCCACCGCCTCGTTGATGCTCACCTTGGCCGGGATGTCCTGGCACCACACCAGTTCGAACACGGCCATACGCATCAGATTGCGATCGACGCCGGACATGCGGCTCAGGCTCCAGTTCTCGGAGAACCGCTCGATCAGGGCATCCAGATCGGCCCTGTTGCTGAGCACGCCCTGCACCAAACGCAGGAAGTATGGCCGTGCGTCCGGCTTGGGAGCAAAATTCTCGCAGAACCGCTCGAACATCTCGGCCGAAAAATCCCGACGTTCGTCCATGAAGAAAAGCGCCTGCATGGCCGTCTCGCGCGCCTTGCGCCTGGCACCCATGGGCCGCTCACACCGCCTGGAAGAGGCTGACCATTTCCACGGCCGCCATGGCCGCGCTGAAGCCCTTGTTGTCCAGCTTGGTGCCCGCCCGCTCGATGGCCTGCTCGATGGTGTCCACCGTAATCACTCCGAAGATCACCGGCAGCCCGGTTTCCATCATCACCTGGGCGATGCCCTTGGAGGCCTCGGCCGCCACGAAGTCGAAATGCGGCGTCGCTCCGCGGATCACGGCTCCCAGGCAGATGATCGCATCGAAGCGCTGGCTCATAGCCACCCGCTTGGCCACCAGGGGAATCTCGAACGCACCCGGAACCTTGAACACCTCGACGTCCTTGTCCTTGGCGCCGCAGCGGTTCAAGGCGTCCAGAGCGCCGCCCACGAGCTTCTCGGTGATGAAATCGTTATAGCGGCTCGCCACGATGGCGAACTTCTTGCCTTCCGCATTCAGTTTTCCTTCGATGATCTTCGGCATTCCGGCTCCTCTTCTCGTAACTGCTCAGGTTAACCCTTTCATCCCTTACGGTGTCTTCTCCAACGACAGCATATGTCCCATCTTGATCTTCTTGCATTCGAGATAGCACTTGTTGAACTCGTTGGCCTCGATTTCAATCGGGACCTGGTCGACGATGCTCAGGCCGTATCCCTGAAGGCCGACCATTTTCCTGGGGTTGTTGGTCATTAGCCGCATCTGGCGCACCCCGAGGTCCGCCAGGATCTGGGCGCCGATACCGTAGTTGCGCATGTCCGGCTGGAACCCCAGCTCCACGTTGGCCTGCACGGTGTCCAGTCCTTTTTCCTGCAGCGCGTACGCCTTGATCTTGTTCACCAGCCCGATGCCCCGGCCCTCCTGCCGGATGTACAACAACACCCCGCAGCCTTCCTCCTCCATCATCGCCATCGCCCGGTGCAGTTGCGGCCCGCAGTCGCAGCGCATCGATCCGAAAATGTCGCCGGTGAGGCACTCGGAATGCACGCGCACCAGGGCCGGCTTCTCGGGGTCGATGGCCCCCTTCACCATAGCGAAGTGCAGCAGGTCGTCAACGTCGTTTTCGTAGACGATGGCCTTGAATTCCCCCGCGATGACGGTGGGGATGACGGCCTCGGCCACCCGGTGCACAAACGACTCCGTGCGCATGCGGTATTCGATCAGATCCGGAATGGTACAGATGCCGATCCCGTGCGCCGCACTGATCTCCTCGAGAACGGCGATGTTGGCCATGGCCCCGTCCTCGTCCATGATCCCGCAGATGACGCCGGCCGGCTTCAGGCCCGCCAAGCGCGCCAAGTCCACGGACCCCTCGGTCTGCCCGGTCCGGACGATCACACCGCCTTCCCGGGCGCGCAGCGGGAACACGTGGCCCGGCCGCACAAGGTCCCCCGGCCGGGTCGCGTCCGCCACAGCCGCAAGAATCGTCAAGGCCCGGTCGGCGGCAGACACCCCGCTGGTCACTCCGTGGCGGGCGTCGATCGAGACGGTGAACCCGGTGCCGTAGCGCGAGGTGTTGTTGTCCACCATCGGCGGCAGGTCCAGCTTCTTGGCGTGCTGGACCGAAAGGGACAGGCAGATGAGACCGCGCCCGTGCTTGGCCATGAAGTTGATGCCTGGCGGGGTGACCTTCTCGGCCGCCAGGCAGAAATCCCCCTCGCTTTCCGGTTCGTTTCCGTCCGCCAGGATCACCATTCTGCCGGTGCGAATGTCTTCGATGGCTTGTTCGATGGAAATACGGGGCATAAAAGGCTCCAAAAACCGTTTAAATTTTAAGGTTTAAGGTTTAAGGTTCAAAGAATATAGCCCCGGGCTTTCCCCCTTTAAACCTTAAACTTTCAACCTTAATCCTATTTAATATACCCCTTCTTCGCCAGCAACTCCATGCTCACCCCCGAAGCCGGGGCCGCCGGGCGGCCCTGCTGAGCGGATAAGATTTTTTCAACGTACTTGCCGATCATATCGACCTCGATGTTGACCGCTTCGCCCTTCTGCTTTAAGCCGATGGTGGTCAGCGCGGCGGTGTAGGGGACGATGCTCACCGAGAATCGACCGGCTTCGATATGATTGATGGTCAGGCTGACCCCGTCGACGGCGACCGACCCCTTGACGATCATGTAACGGGTGAGGGCTTCCGCCACGGTCACGGTCACGATGACGGCATTGCCCACGGCCTCGCGGGAGTCGATGGCCCCCGTACCGTCCGTATGGCCGGACACCAGATGGCCGTCGATCCGGTCCGACAGGCGCAGGGCGCGCTCGAGGTTCACGCGCTCGCCGACCCGAACGGACCCGAGCGTCGTCTTGGCGATGGTCTCCGGGGATACGTCGACCTCGAACTGCCGCCCGGCAATCGCGACCGCGGTCAGGCAAGCCCCGCTGACCGAGATGCTGTCGCCGACCTTAGTGCCGGCCAGATCGAAGCCGGCCGCAATGGCCAGCCGTTTGCCGGGGCCTGCCGGGCGAACCGCGCCGACCGTTCCCAATCCTTCGATGACCCCCGTAAACATAAGCACTATCTCGAGGCGCAAAGCGGCACGCCGACCGTTCCGTTTTCAGCGTCTTTTATTACCCCGGCAATTGATGCGCCCGGCGCTGATTTCAGGCCCGGCGGGGTGCCCATTTGCGAAATGACCGCCTTGGACATGTTTAACTGCCGGAGGGATCAATAAGTACCCCTCGATCATTACATCGTCGCCGAAACGCCGGGTGCGGATGCGATCCAGGCGCAGGCAGTCCCGCATGTTTTGCGCCCCGGCGCCGCTGCAAATCGGCAGGCCGTCGTCGCCGCCCGAAATTAGGGGCGCATAAAAAAAACAGGCCTTGTCCACAATGCCGGCCCGAAAGGCCGATCCCAGCACCCGGCTGCCCCCTTCGATCAGAAGGCTGGTCACGCCCATCTGCCCCAGTTGATCCATCAGCCGGTCAAGCTCGATCCGGCCGTCGCGGGTCTCGGCCTCGATCACGCGCACGCCCTGCATGTGCATCCGGGCCCGGGCCGGCGCAGGCGCCTCTTTGCCGGCCACGAGCAACGTTTCCGCCTGCGAGGAATGGTTCAACACCCTGGCCGTCGGCGCGGTCCGCAGCCGGGGGTCTAGAACGATCCGGATCGGATCCTTCCCGGCTCGGCCCTTCATGCGTGTGGTCAGCAGAGGATCGTCCGCCGCGACGGTCCCGGCCCCCACCATAATCGCATCCGTCGCGTGTCGCAGTTCATGTACGAACGCACGGGATTCCTCTCCGCTGACCCACCGGGAATCTCCCGTGCGGGTGCCGATCCGCCCATCCAGAGTGGCGGCACACTTGGCGGTGACGAACGGACGGCCCGTGCGAATGTATTTGACGAAAACCTCGTTGAGCGCGGCCGCCTTCTCCTCGCACACCCCGCAGGTGACCCGGATCCCTTTGGCTTCCAGGAACTCGACCCCGCCGCCCGTGACCCTCGGGTTGGGGTCGCGCATGCCGATGACGACCCGCTCAATCCCGGCCGCTGCGATCTTGTGGGTACACGGGGGGGTCCGGCCGGTGTGGTTGCAGGGCTCCAGGTTGACGTAAAGCGTGCCCTCGCGCGCGGCGGCGCCGGCGGCGTCGATGGCATGCACCTCGGCATGCGCCCCGCCGGCGAATTGATGGTAGCCTTGACCGACCACGATCCCGTTCTTGACCACGATGGCCCCCACCAGGGGGTTGGGCGAGGTGCAGCCCCGGCCCTGCTCCGCCAGATCGAAGGCCATCTGCATGTAATGCTCATCGTTCATGAGATCAAAGCTGATCTATTAAGATTCCGCGGACTCGGCCGCCTTCCCCGTCTTGTCGGTGCTCAACAGTTTTTTCAGCTCGGAGACGAAATCGTTGACGTCTTTGAACTCCCGGTAAACGGAGGCGAAACGCACATACGCCACGTCGTCCAGTTCGTGCAGCTTGGCCATGATCTTCTCGCCGACGACCGAGGCGGGAATCTCCTTCTCTTCCGCCTCACGCAGGTCGCGCTCCATGTCGTCGATGAACTCCTCAATGCTGTTCATGCTGATGTTGCGCTTCTCGCAGGCCTTGAGCATACCCGAGCGCACCTTGTCGCGATTGAAAAGCTCGCGCCGCCCGTCCTTCTTGATGATCATGATCGGGATCTCTTCAATATGCTCGTACGTCGTGAAGCGCCGGCTACAGGTCAGACATTCGCGGCGCCGGCGGATCACGCTGGCGTCCTTGCTCAATCTGGAGTCGATGACCTTGTTCTCGATCTCGCTGCAGTACGGACATTTCATGCCCTCTCTCCTTTGGCCAACAGGGTGGACCGGTTAGGACTCCCGATACTTCTGCGTTTCAGATTCACCGACCTGAATCATGGGGACGCCGGCTTCCGCGAGCATGTCCCGCGCCAGCTCATCGGCATAGCCGGATCGGTAGTAGATGGCGACGATGCCGGCGTTGACGATCATTTTGGCGCAGATCGAACAGGGCTGGTTGGTGCAAAACAGACTGGCGCCTTTAATGGACACCCCATGATAGGCCGCCTGGATGATGGCGTTTTGTTCGGCGTGAATGCCGCGGCACAGTTCATGGCGCATGCCGGATTCGACCTTGAGCTGCTCCCGCAGGCACCCCACTTCGGCGCAGTGGCGGATTCCGGATGGAGCGCCGTTGTATCCGGTCGACAGAATGCGTTTGTCTTTGACGATCACCGCACCCACGGCCCGGCGCAGGCAGGTGGTGCGCTTGGCCACCAGGGCGGTGATGTCCATGAAATACGTTTCCCAGGATGGGCGATGGGAGCTGTTCATAAAAGGTCCGGATAAACGTGGTTAAGACCCGCGATCAATCGGCTCTTGGTTGTAACGCTTTTAATTATAACAAAATGTTGTATCTATCAATAGCCCGGATCGCAATCCCGGTTTGCAACGGCCGCCGTCATCTTGCCTGAAAACAAAAAGCACAGGGAAGAACGCACGGGAACCCATGGCCTCCGTACGCTTTTTCCTATGCTCTCGATGGGATAGCTACTGCCCCGTCAACGCGGGCAAGGCCCGTCCGGCCGCAACGCTCAGTTCGGGTTATACTTCCTGAAAACCAGCGCTGCATTCGTCCCGCCGAAGCCGAAGGAGTTGGACATGGCCACGTTCACGCGGGTCTTTCGGGCGGTGTTGGGCACGTAGTCCAGATCCAATTCCTCCGCCGGGTTGTCGTAATTGATGGTGGGCGGGATGATGTCGTCGCGGATGGCCAAAGCCGTGAACACGGCCTCAACGCCGCCGGCCCCGCCGAGAAGATGGCCGGTCATGGACTTGGTGGAGCTGACCGCCACCCGATAGGCGTGCTGTTGGAAAACAGTCTTGATGGCGCGGGTTTCGTAGAGATCGTTCAGCTCCGTCGAGGTGCCGTGGGCGTTGATGTAGTCCACCTCCTCCGGGCGCAGGCCGGCATCGTCCAGCGCCATCTGCATGCAGCGGCTGGCCCCGTTTCCGTCGGGAGGCGGCGCGGTCATGTGGAACCCGTCGCCGGTGAGTCCGTAGCCCACCACCTCAGCATAGATGGAGGCGCCGCGGCGACGGGCATGCTCCATTTCTTCGAGCACCAGGATGCCCGAGCCTTCGCCGGGCACGAACCCGTCGCGGTCGCGTTCAAACGGCCGCGACGCCCGCTCCGGCTCCGAGTTGCGCGTGGACAGTGCCTTCATGGCGTTGAATCCGGCGACGCAGGAGGGCGAGATCACGGCCTCCGTGCCGCCGGTGATCATGGCGTCGGCGCGGCCCTCCTGGATGATTTTAAAGGAGTCGCCCACCGCGTGTGCACCGGCGGCGCAGGCCGTGGCCAGTGAAAGATTGGGCCCCTTCGCCCCGAAAAGGATCGAGATCATGCCCGGCGCCATGTTGCCGATCATCATCGGGATGAAGAAGGGGCTGACGCGCTTGGGACCGCTGCGGTGGATGTTCAGGATGGTGTCCTCCATGAAGCGCAGTCCGCCCAGGCCGCAGCCTGTGATCACGCCCACCCGGCCGCCGTTTTCCTCCGTGATCGGCAGCCCGGAATCGTCGACCGCCATGCGGGCGGCCGCAATCGCATAGGAAATGAACAGCTCAAATCGCTTGGCCTCTTTCTTGCTCATGAAATCTTCCGCTCGGAATCCCTTGACTTCGGCCGCAATCTGGGTTTCGTAGAGCGATGGGTCGAATCGAGTGATCCGCGTCACGCCGGATCGTCCGGCGCATATGGCTTTCCAGCTCTCCTGGACCCCGATCCCCACCGGGCAGACCAGACCAACACCCGTGATAACCACACGCTTCGTCAAAAGGCCTCCTCGATCGTTCATCGCGCTCGTACGCAATTACTTTTTCTTGGCGACGTAGTCCATCGCGTCCTTGACGGTTAAGATCTTCTCCGCATCCTCATCGGAGATATCGACCCCGAATTCCTCTTCCATGGACATGATCAGCTCGACGAGATCCAGCGAGTCGGCACCCAGGTCGTCGACAAAGGACGCCTCGGGTTTGACTTCCGCAATATCCACGCTCAGCTTCTCGGCGATGATCTTCTTGACCTTTTCCTGGATTTCTTTGTTGGACATCTTGATTTCCTCCGTGAAGTTCGATGAGTCGCTTTATTGGTGTTTGGGAGATTGGTATTTTGTGTTTTGTGTTTGGGGTTTGGGGCTTGGGGCTTGTGCCCGGCTCTGACGTTGAAAGGATCGCTTGACCCTCAAGCTTCAAACCCTTGATCCCTTGACCCCTGAACTCTGAACCTTGAACCTTGAACCCTTTTCCCCTACATGTACATCCCTCCGCTCACGTGCAGCACCTGCCCGGTCAGGTAGGCCGCCTGGTCGGAGGCAAGAAACGTCACCGCGCCAGCCACGTCCCCGGCCGTCCCGGCCCGGCCCATCGGGATCTGGGCCAGGAACCCCTCCTTGATCTTGTCGCTTAGTACCGCGGTCATCTGGGTTTCGATGAAGCCCGGCGCCACCGCGTTGACGGTGATGCCGCGGCCGGCAAACTCCCGGGCGACGGTCTTGGTCAGGCCGATAAGACCGGCCTTGGAGGCCACGTAGTTGGCCTGGCCGGCGTTGCCGACCACCCCGACCACCGAGGCCACGCTGATGATCCGCCCCGACCGCTGCTGGGCCATGTAGCGCACCGCCGCCTTGGTGCACAGGAATGCGCCTTTGAGGTTGACGCTGAGAACCAGGTCCCAGTCGGACTCCTTCATTCGCAGCAGCAGGGCGTCGCGCGTAATCCCGGCATTGTTCACCAGAACGTCGATGCGGCCGTAGCGCTGGGCCACCTGCTCGGTCCATTTCGACACGGCGTTTTCATCGGCCACGTTCACCTGCTCAAAGGAAGCCTCGGATCCAAGGGCTTTCAGCGCCTCGGCCCCGGCCTCGAGGTTGAGGTCGCAGATCGCAAGCTTGGCGCCTTCGCTGGCAAAGGCCTCGGCCGTCACCCGGCCGATCCCGGCCGCTCCGCCGGTAACCATCACTATTTTATCTTTAAATCTCATGCGTTACCTCCTATGGCCGCGGGCCTTTCATCCGGATGTCACCATCGCCCGGCACTTGGATCGCAATCAGGCCCGCCCGAAGACGACGTCCGCCAGACGGTCCATGTCCTTGATCACGTTGCGGCAGCTGCCGGCAAACTCGCTGAAACGGATCTCGGCCAACGAGCCGACCACGTCCGCCGCGTCGATCTCGCCGGTGCCGGTGAGAATCCGCAGGCTGTTGCGCTCAAAGAGCTGGCACACCTCCCAGGCGAAAATCCGCGCCACGAGCGCCGCGCGCTCCGCCTGGGGGTCGCCGGCCGCAGCCAGGTCCGCCGCCTTGCGTGCAGCGGCCACCCCGACTTCGACATGCGCCATCAGATCCGCCAGGTCGAACATCAGGATCTGCTGCCGCGTGAGCCGGCGGGTGTCGGCCACCACAATCAGGTGGTTGAGCGCCCGGGCGGCGAGCGCGTAAAAGCCGCCGCCGCAGCCGGTGCGGGCTTTCTCCAGCTGCTCCATCTCGGCCGCCATGGCTCCGTAGAACCCCCCCTTGGTCTTGCGGCTCTTCTTCCAGCGAAAGGTGCTGATGATGTTCTGCTGGATTTCGCTCGTGCCCTCGTAAATGGTGGTGATGCGCACGTCGCGCTTGATCTTCTCCACCCCGTACTCGCTGATATAGCCGTAACCGCCCAGGGCCTGGATGCCGTCCTCGGCCGCGCGGTTGCCGACCTCGGTGGCGAACCACTTGGCGATGGAGCCTTCCACCTCGAGATCTCTCTCGCCGGCGTCGAGCCGCTCGGCCACCTCATCGATGTAGGCCTCGGCCGCCGCCAGGCGCACCACGTTGGGCACGATCAGCTTATGGGTGTACCCCTGCTTCTCGGATAGCGGCGTCTTGAACTGGATGCGCTCCTGGGCGTAGGGGATGGCGATTTCCAACGCTGCCTCGCCGGCGCCCAGGGCCATGGAGGCCACCATCAAGCGGGTGTAGCCGAAGACCGCATTGGCCTGCTTCAGGCCCTGGCCGGGGACCCCGCCGATCAGGTTCTCCGCCGGCACCAAGGCGTCGCTGAAGGTCAGCGGTGAGGTGTTGGAGGCCCGGATCCCGTGCTTCTCCTCGCCTTTGCCGCGCTGGTAGCCGGCCGTGTCCTTCTCCACGATGAAAAAGCTCGGCCCCTCCGGCGCGTCGGCCAGCACGGTGATGAAGTCCGCATAGCCGCCCGTGGAAATGAACTGTTTGTTGCCGTTGATGCGGTAGCCGGTGATGCGGCCGGAGGCGTCCGTCACAGGCTCGGCCTTGGTCTTGAGGGCGGCGACGTTGCTGCCCGCGTCCGGTTCGGTGACCGCATAGGCCACGAGGGCCTCGCCTGCGGCGATCTTGCCGAGCCATTTGCGCTTCTGCTCCTCGGTGGCGCCGACGATGATCGGATCGGCTCCGAGCTGGATGGCGAAGAAAGCCGTGGTGACGCCCAGGCAGACTTTGGCCATTTCACGGGTAAGTGCGCAGCTGTCCCGCGCCCCGCCGCCCAAGCCGCCGTAAGCTTCCGGGATCATGAGCAGCTGCAGGCCGATCTCAGGCCCCAGCATCTCCCGGATGACCTCCTCGGGGAAGATCTCCTGGCGGTCGAACTCGCGAATTCGCTCCTTGGTCAGCAGCCGCTTCTTGAGCTGAGCCACCGTGTCCAGGACCATCTGCCTGGATTCAGGGTCCAATCCGGCCAGCGGCCGGCCCTGCGCTTTATCCTGGAATGCCATGCCGTTGTTCCTTATTCTTCTTTGGTCTTGACCACTTTGCGGCCTTTGTAAGAACCGCAGCTGGAGCAGGCGTGGTGGGGAAGAACGGGCTCTCCGCAATCTGGGCAGGTGGAAAGAGACGGCGCCGAAAGGCGTTTTCCCGTCCGGCGCTTGTCCCTCCGGGATTTGGACACTTTTCGCTTAGGCAGACCCATGAGTAATCTCCTAACTAATTGAGTTTAAATGAATAAATATCTACAAGCTACCTAATTATAAGTCTTGAACTAAGTAATTTAATTCGTTCGGCATGTCAAGCCTTTTTCAAAAAAAAGCGCCCGCTGGAGTCCCCTTGAGAAGGTGTACAAACTGTGATATGTGGTCTTATTCCGTCGCCGCATGCAGGCGCTTTTTTATTTTAACTAATTGATATAGTTTTATTTTTGTGAATAAATGGGGCGCTTCGGCCTACCGGCTGCGGATATCCGGCGGTCGCTGAAATCCCTTTTCCCCTGGATGGTGAGAGCCGCCCCGCCCGGGCCGGCCGGCACCACAGGATTACTCGGCCATCTTAGACAATCCGTAGAAATAGCCAGGCGGTATTGTCATTTAGATTTAGATAGTTAATTCGAAAGTCGCATCGACGCTGACTACCCAGATCATATAGAAAAAGCGGCAGGGAGGAGACGTATCTGCACCGCCTCCTTTCCGCTTTCATGCAGTCGTCCGAGGAGAGTGTTATGTCCGGAATCATCACGCGTTTCCCGCCCAGCCCGACCGGGTATCTGCATCTCGGCGGGGCCCGCACGGCGATTTTCAACTGGCTTTACGCGCGCCGCATGAAGGGCCGCTTCGTGCTGCGCTTTGAAGACACCGACACCGAGCGGTCCTCACAGGAATACGTGGACGCCATCCTGGAGTCGCTGGAATGGCTCGGCATCGACTGGGACGAGGGGCCCTATTTCCAGACCCAACGCTTCCCCGTCTACCGCCAATACATCCAGAAACTGCTCGACTCCGGCAACGCCTACTACTGCAGCTGTCCGCCGGAGCGCCTCGATGCGATGCGCCAGAGGGCCATGGCCACGGGCGGCAAACCCAAATACGACGGCACCTGCCGAAATCGGGGGCTTGCGGACGGCGCGGGGGCGGCCGTGCGCTTCAAGGCGCCGCTGGCCGGCACGACCGTCCTGGACGACGTCGTCAAGGGCGGCATCGTCTTTCAAAACGAGGAACTGGACGATTTCATCATCTGCCGCAGCGACGGCGCCCCGACCTACAATTTCGCGGTGGTGGTGGACGACATCACCATGGGCATCAACACCATCATCCGCGGCGACGACCACGTGATGAACACCCCCAAGCAGATCCAGCTCTACAAAGCGTTGGGCAGCCCGCTGCCCGTGTTCGGCCACGTGCCCATGGTGCTCGGCAAGGACCGCGCGCGCCTGAGCAAGCGCCACGGCGCGACCTCGGTCACCGCCTACCGCGAGATGGGGTTTCTGCCCGAGGCCATGATCAACTACCTCGTGCGGCTGGGGTGGTCCCACGGCGATCAGGAATTTTTTACCCGGCAGGAGCTGATCGAGGTCTTCAATCTGGAAGCCATCGGCCGGGCGGCCGGGGTCTTCGACCCGGAAAAACTGTCGGCGCTCAACGCCGACCACATCAAGGCGACCCCGCCGCCGAACTTGGTCGCAACCCTCCGGCCGTTCATGGCAGCCCGCGGCGTGGAGCTGGTTGAAAGCTCAACCGCCGAGAAGGTGGTCGCCTCCCTGGCTCCGCGCAGCAAGACGTTGGTAGAGATGGCTGATCAGGCCCGCTTCTATTACCAGGACCAGGTCGTTTACGAGGCGGACGCCGCGCGCAAGTTCCTGACGGCCGAGTCCCTGCCTGCGCTCAAAGCCCTGACAGCGAAGCTGGAAGCGCTGGAGGACTACAGCGAGCAGGCCCTCGAAGAGACATTCAAGGCCGTGATGGCGGTGACCGGGCTCAAGCTCGGCAAGATCGCCCAGCCGGTGCGGGTCGCCCTGAGCGGCCGCGCGGCCAGCCCCGGCATCTTCGAGATCACGGCCATCATCGGCAAGCAGAAGACCCTTGCGCGCCTGCGCAGAGCTATCGCGCACATAACCTCTCAGGGGTGAAAATCTATGCAAGCCCCAAAACACCCCGGCCCCCAAACAACCCCACACCGATTTGGCTCTTGACTGAATCTACCCGGTCGGTTATTTTAGCTGCAAACCTGCTGAGGGATCGTCTAGCGGCAGGACGACGGGTTCTGGCCCCGTTAACCTAGGTTCGAATCCTAGTCCCTCAGCCAAAACAAAAAGAAGCTGCAGAGCCTCCTCTGCAGCTTCTTTTTGTTTTACAAGGGCATTCCGGAAGAGGCCCCCTGTGTCAGGATAGTTGTCACCTGCAATGGCGCTCATTGAGGACTCAAGGGTCAGGGAGCGTCCTCACGATCGCGCTCCTTTAAAATCGCCGCTGCCAAGCCCGCATCCTTGGCGGAATGCTTCAGTCCCGGTTTTTTCAACGACAACGCTCGCCCCGGTGCTGGAGCTATCGGACAGGCTTCCCCATAAGGATAGCAAGAAAACCCGCAGATTCTCTTTTTTATTTGCGAGGCCCAGTTTGGCGCGGATGCTCTTGCGGTGAGATTCGATGGTTCGAATCGACAAGCCCAGCAGGGCCGCGATTTCCTTTGAGGAGGACCCCTGCTGGATCAGGTCGGCCACGCGGATTTCCATTGGGGTCAATCCGAAGGCGGAATGCCCCAATGTCTTGCCGATCGGTGAGATCAAATCCTTGATCTTGGATTCGATGACGGCCGTGATGTTTCTGGCGTTTTTGTTTAAATTCTGACGCTTTAATTTTTTGACATAAGGCAGGATGAGGCGTTTCGCATTGTAAAACACCTTTTCTTCCAGCTCCTGCCGCTCCTGATCGCATTTCCGCAAGAGGACCCGCAGGGCCGTGTTGGCCTCGTCGAGATCGCAGGTCGTCCGCTGCAGCTCCAGAGTCCTTTCTTTAACACGCCGCTCCAAGTCGTCGTGCGCTTTTTGAAGGGCTTGCTCGGCTTTTCTGATCTCAGTCATGTCCACAACTTCTGAGAGTATGTAGCGCTGCCCGCGAATGGTGATTATTGAAGCCGATATCAGTCCGTAACGGATCTCGCCGGACTTTCGGCGAAATCGGTAGTCAAAATTTTGGACCATGCCGTGCTTTTCCAATAGCCGCCGCATGCGACGACCCGCGGCAGGATTCGCCCAAATGCCCAACTCGAATACGGTGCGGCCGATAAGCTCATCCCGACTGTAACCGCGCATACTGCACTCAGCTGAGTTAACATCGATGAAGCGGCCTTCCTCGAAGGTGGTAATAGCCATGCTGATAGGGCTGAGTTCAAGGGCCAAAGCGAATTTTTCCTCCGATTGCCTGAAGGGCGTCACGTCTTCGATATGGGCAATGACAAAGCTGGGCTCGGCGAACAGAAAAGTGGCCGAAAGATTCTTGCGGCCTTCATCGGGCGGGATGTCCACCTGGAATTCCTGCCGGACCGTCTCGCGTTTGTGAAAACATGCTTCCAGGCATCCCAAAATATCGGGCCGGTCAGAAAGGATCTTGGAGGCAGACGCGCCGAGAAAGCCGGAGATCTTCGGACCGAAAACCCCGGCCGCAGCATAGTTGTAGCTCACCAGGACAAAATCAACTTCCGAATGTTGGAAGGACAATACCGGCAGCGGGCCGTATTGGTAAAAGGTGCGGTAGCGATCCCAGCTTGAGAATAAGTCTTTGAGATCCTGGCCGCGGCGATGCGCGGCGCGGATGAATACGGTGCGAATCCCTTTTTCGTCTTGGCACGAAATAAAATGGCACAGGCGCTTGGTGCCGTCGCGGTGGGTGATTACGGCATCTCTTTCATGCAAAGTAAGTGGCGGCTGAGGCGCCTTCCGCTCTTTCAGCACAATTCGACGGTAAGCGGGATCGGGATAAAGTTTCTCGATCCAGGTATGGATGCTGGGGATTTCCACAGAAGAATAGCCGGTAATTTCTTCAAGCTGTCGGTTAAAGATCAAAATTTTTCCGTCAGCGTCATGAACGAGAATTCCGAAGGGAGATGAATCCAGGAGGTGTTGGAGAAGGTCAAGGCCGGCAGCTACGCTTTGTATGGGATGCGTCCAGCTTATCGAGGCGGCTTGTGGGAGAGAGCCATCGGAGCAAAAAGGGCCGTTTGTTGATTCTTCCGCCATCTTCTCGGCACCCTTCTGCGATATGCTTTATGTGAAAAAAATTCTGCCGCTGGTCGTGTTTCCTCACCTGCCCATTTTTTTAATTGGAGCTGCCGCGCAAAAAAAAGCAGACGCAACATATCCGACAAACAGATGCCTTGTCAATCTGTTTTTCAATTCATGTTCGCATGTTATAGGATATGGAGACCGGAAAATGGTCATCCATATCTGCCATCGAGCCCTTCGCCAACAGAACCGAGACTGCGGAATATATCTACCCAGTTTCTACCGTATTTTACCGCGTTGACTTTGTGACTCATCCTCATTGATAATCGTTTTCATAACAAAAAAAGAAGCCGAATCTCAGGTAGCAGGGAACGAGGGATGGAAATCAAATAGATTTAGAATCAACTGGCTGGTTGCCATACGCTTACTTGATTTTCTGAGGCTTATGGGTTTGAGCTGCGTTGATCCTAACTGCAAAGCCGGGTTGCCATGAAAAAGGCGCCCGGCTTTTTTCTTAACAACACACCGTTATTTTTAAGAATGGAGATCTATTCCAGTCGGTTAATACGAATCAAGGCCGTTTTCAGCGGATCAATTTGACAAGATTCCCCGTTTCATCGAGGCGGGAGATAGTTCTTCGCATTGAAATGGAAAAATTACTCAGGTCGATCAAATCCAATGAATGGGAAGTGACAGCCATATGGCGATAGGGTTCATTGTAAATGCAAGAAATTAAGATTGAACCGAAAAGGAGGCCATGGTTATGAGTAGAAAACGATCAGGCGTCATCGGCGTGTTTGGGTTTTTGCTTGGAGCAGTTCTCATCATCAGCGGATGCGGTGGGGGCGGTGGTGGGAGCAGCAGCGATAGCTCTACTAATCAGCCTGTACAGCCTACGACATTTTCACCAACTCTTGGCTCTTGGTCAGGGGAAAACATTTCATTCACATTAAAACAGGGGTCTTTGATTGTTGATGAATTATCCGTGACATTTGAGGGCCAAAATAGCGACGCCAGCGGAACCTGCACTTACGAACGTACAAAAGAAACCACAGGCGCAAATATCCAAGTTTTAGACAATAAGTTTACCTATGAATGGCCAATTCCTCCGGGTGGAACGTTGCCAGAAGTAAAAATTAGCGTAGAATTTACAAGTGCAACCACCGCTGAAATTGATGTTTCCTGGTCAATATCTACTCTTTGTGGCTGGGCACAAGGAAGTGTGTCTGATTACGCAGAACACGAAAGTGTTGACTCGGGTGACGATGGTGTGTTGCCTTCAAATGCAATTAAAAGCGCCTACATGCAATATCGCAACTACCCGGATCCGGCCAAAAACCGCTATGCGGCATGGATAGAAGTCACCAAAGATGGCGGACCAGCCCAATCAACGGACGTGATTGGGTTTAAAATTACGGACTCTGTTGGCAATGCGGTCACTCCCACCAGTTCGAGCTTCGCTCAAGGCCATTACTATTACTATAATTGCAGTACCACCCCTTGTACTTCTCCTCAGGCTATAATGGAGAACGGATATGCGGTAAATTTTAGCAATATTCCTGCAGGTAAGTATCGTTACGAAGTCGAAGCCTCCGATGGACAAAAGTTTTACAAAGACATCGAATATCCCGGACAATTGGTGCTACCGATTGTGCCAAGCACTACCATGAATAGTTCTTTATTAGCTAACGGTGATTGGGTGCTAAACTGGATCAACCCAACAGGCGCTGCCAACTGGAGTGAAGTGGACCAATTGCGTATTATTCTAATGGCTGGAGATGCAGCCTATACCGAATTGGTTTATGTCAGGGCCAATTCTTCTGTCGAGACTGTAATCATTCCAGCATCTCTGATAAGCCAGGCAGAAAGCCTTGGAAAGGGGCCCATAGAATATTGGACGATCCAGACCCGTGCATATGATGCCAATAACATGAATTACGCGAGAGGCTATTCACATTAAGTTCCACAAACCTTGAAATTTTCTGTATGATGATGGGGAAGGACAATTCCTTCCCCCTCTTCTCGGTTGCGTCGAGCAGGGTGCAACCAAACACAATTGTTCTCAAAGCTGAAAGGATAAGAATTATGATGAAATGGAAACGGGTTCAATTGGTAGTTCTTGCTTCATTGGTCATTATTTCCTTTTGGGGTTGCGGCGGTGGTGGCGGCGGAAGCGACTCGAGCGGGACCACCCCTCCTCCTGGCCCCACCGGGTCCGTCAGTATAACCGTAAGCGGGACCACCATAACGGTTTTTTCCGGTAATGATGCGGTATCAAGCGACAGCACACAGGGAAAAACTATGGACGTAGACAGGGATGGAGACGGAACGAACGATGCCTACCGACTGACCCTTCGAAACATCCCCTTGAACCAGAACCTCCGCATTTATTTGGAGAGCAAGGGGGGGATTTATCCGCTCTACTTCGCAAACGGGACAGGTACGACCAACGTCTTTTCTCTTGGAAGCGAAACGCCATTTGACTTTGGATTCGTGACCCTTCTTAAGGGCACCGCCGGCAACACTGCCGCACCCGTGAATTCTCCCTGCTCAGCCGGCGGTATCCAATGCGCAGCGGCGATTGCTTCCATCCCCGCCGCCCTGTTCGAGCCGGACATCTCCGGGCTTAGCATCGAACAGCTAAACGCCAACGGCCTGAATGCGCTCAACGAGGGCTCGACTTTGAAAACCCGCACCTATTTCGAAGCCGCCGACCAGTTGGCCGGCTCCGAAACGTCTAATCGGGCCGACACGGCAAGGTTCTTCTATGCCGCGACCACTGTGATGGCGTTTGGATTCGATCGTTTGTCCGACAGCACCAGCAACGGGCTGAACAACCTCGGGGATATCCTGGATTCTTTCGGCCTGAATGCCGCCGACGACGTTCGCATCAACGCAGAACAATATCCCATCCCCGCCACCTTGTCGACAAACGCCGCAACGGGGGCTGACCTCCAGGCTTTTGCCGTCGCTAAAGTCCTTCCTGAGGTGCTCAAGGCGAAAACTGCTGCCGAAAAGATTTCTAGCTCCTTCAGTGTGATCTGGGCCGAGCCGCTGGTGAATGAATCCGTCGAAAGCGATTACGGTGACGCCTTGCTCTGCAGGGCTGCCTTGGACGGCATGTTGTCGGCCCTCTACGCCCAAGCCGCCTACGACC
Source organism: uncultured delta proteobacterium (assembly GCA_963700055.1). Lineage (GTDB taxonomy): Bacteria > Desulfobacterota > Desulfobacteria > Desulfobacterales > SpSt-501 > SpSt-501. Next base: position 132,949 of record CAVOWH010000012.1, read on the forward strand.
TGGATTCAGACCTGGATGAAAAGGCCAACAGCAAGCAGACCGTGCAGACGTTTCTGACGGCCAACCCATCCTTTGGGATTATCAAATCCGGTGCTTCCACAAATTTGTCACAGTCGAAAACATATGCGAACAGCGCACTGGTTAACCTCAGGTCTGCGATCGATGCCATGCAAAGCGAGACCGACGACCAGACGAACGACTATGTCACCCTTGCGGACCTTACGCCGACGGACATTGCCCAGGCCAAAGCGGACATTGCCGATGCGCTGAATTCGCTCAATAGCCCAACTTCTGTAAACGACAACAAAGATCCGAGCAAGGCGTTTACGCTGAACCTGAATCCTTTCTTTGCCGGCTCGATTAACAGCCTACGCGCCTTGCTCCCAAGCTTCAGCGGCAACAACGTGGCAAGCGGCTTCCCAAGCCCGACCATGAGTGGAGTCTTGCCTTCGGATGAGCTGAATCTAAATCAAGACAGCAACGCAAACTCCATCCCAGACATAATAGAGAATGCAGGATTGAGTCCCGTGCCCTTCACGGGCTGGCCGTATCCATAACGAGGGAGAATAGCAATGGCGATTGGTTTGAAGGACCGGAATCAAATCGTAAACCCTTTTTAGATGTTGTGAAATCAATCCAAACCATTTCAATTATGTAATGCGGGGGGCCGCCGGCAAATTAGCGGCGACCCCCATATTCGAAATCCATAGCGAGCATGGCGGCCAACATCCCTAAAAATATCATAATGGTTTCAATTGCGTGCGCTTTGCTCGGCGTAATTGCGATTTATTATTTTCAGAACCAAGCAGAAGACCGAACCAGCCAAGAGCTAGTCCAACGCCTCTCCAGCAGCAAGTCCCTTTTGCACTTCAAGGGATATTCCATGACCCAGTATGCCGGCGATCGCGTGATCCGGATCGAAGCCGATGAGTTCAAGGTAATTCCAAAGAAATTCAACATGTTCAATTTTAAACCGTTCAACGAGATGGTGCTGAAGAACTCCAGGATCACGACCTATCGGCGCGAGGCCGAAAGCGAAACAGCAAAATCCGCCTTCGCCGATGATCTGCAAGGGTTTTCGTTCCCGAAGGTCGAAATGCCCACGAACAACTTCAACCCAAACGGCATCAAGATGATCTCCGGTGTGCAATTGGACGGATTAACCTGGCTCATCATGAAAGACGAAAAGGAGTTCGTCAAATGCCGGGCCAGGCAGGCTTATCTGAATGTTAAAAAATCAGAGCTGGAGTTGGAAGACCTGGAATTGGAGAACGTGGAGCTTGGACGGCGGATCGCCGCCAAGAAAGGCTCCCTCGACTTGAAGAGCAAGCTGGTGAAGGTATCCGCGTCAGCCGTCACGCACGCCCACGCAGTTTCGATCAGCGGCAACTCCGTCCAGCTGGACCTGAACCTGAATCAAATGCCCCTGTAAATTAGGTCTCGAACTCTTGGCTTCTCTCGCCCCTCCTGAGCCGGGGTCTAAGTTGTAGTGCCTTCTACTGAAAACGCTTCTTGATTCTCTCAAAATCACAAAAAACAAATTCAGGAAATCGTCGGGATTGGTATCCAGGGCGATCATTTTATCCCTCGGCGTACCCGTTTTTCGAAAATTGCATTCTCCATTTCCTCCAGCGATACCGGTCGATGGCGCTTATAGAAACGCAGCATTCCAAAAAGGGATTTAGCCGAAGGCCGCAAGACGCTGAGCATCACCTTGCCGTCTTCAACCGGTGTAAAGGCAAGTTTGTCTGAGTCTCCCACGCCAAGAAACTCTCTGATTTCCTTTGGAACGGTAATCTGTCCTTTGGATGTGATGGTGCTCTTGATCATGGCCTATCCTCGCGATTATTTTCCTTACTTTCAGGTAAGGACAACGGAAAGCCTCTGTATGTCAAGTTCGACAATTGACATTTTTTCTTTTTAACTCTATTCGTAACAGGTCGAATTTGAACAAAAAGAAACTGCCGCCGTTAGGGCGCCCATCCATGGAACCCTTTATGTCGAAATCATCGGTCAAGCCGGCTGAACCCAGCGTCCCCACCAATTTCATCAAGCAGATCGTCGCCGCCGACGTCGCGACCCACAAGAACGACGGCCGGGTGGTGACCCGCTTTCCGCCGGAGCCGAACGGCTACCTGCACATCGGCCACGCCAAGTCCATCTGCCTCAACTTCGGTCTGGCGGCGGAGTTCGGCGGCATCACGCACCTGCGCTTCGACGACACCGACCCGGCCAAGGAGTCCATGGAATACGTGGAGTCCATCAAGGAGGATGTACGCTGGCTGGGGTTCGACTGGAAGGACAGGGTCTTCTTCGCATCGGACTATTTCGACAAGCTTTTTGATTTCGCCGTCCAGCTCATCAAACTCGGCAAGGCCTACGTCGACCACCTGAGCGCCGATGAAATCCGCGAGTACCGCGGCACCCTCACCCGGCCGGGCCGGAATAGCCCCTACCGGGACCGCAGCGTGGCGGAGAATCTGGACCTGTTCGCCCGCATGCGGGCCGGCGAGTTCGCAGACGGCGCCTGCGTGCTGCGGGCCAAGATCGACATGGCCGCGCCCAACATCGTCATGCGCGATCCGGCCCTCTACCGCATCAAGCGGGTCTCTCACTACCGCACCGGCGAGCGCTGGTGCATCTACCCGATGTACGACTTCACCCACTGCCTGTCGGACATGCTCGAGGGCATCACGCACTCCATCTGCACGCTCGAATTCGAGAACAACCGCGAGCTCTACGACTGGGTCCTGGATACGCTCAAGACGCCCTGCCATCCGCAGCAGATCGAGTTCGCGCGCCTCAACCTGAACTACACCGTGCTCTCCAAGCGCAAGCTCATCGAATTGGTGGAAAAAGGCATCGTCAGCGGCTGGGACGACCCGCGCATGCCCACCATCTCGGGCTACCGCCGCCGCGGCTACACGCCCGAAGCCATCCGCAATTTCTGCGAACGCATCGGGGTCGCCCGCGCCGACAGCACGGTGGACATCGGCCTCATGGAGCATTGCCTGCGGGAGGATTTGAACCGCCGCGCCGCGCGCGTGATGGCCGTGCTGCGTCCGCTCAAGGTCACCCTCGTGAACTATCCCGCGGGGCAGGTGGAGGAGCTCGATGCGATCAACAACCCCGAGGACCCGGCCATGGGCACGCGCAAGGTGCCCTTCGGCCGCGAGATCCTCATCGAGCGCGAGGACTTCATGGAGGACCCGCCCAAGAAGTTTTTCCGTCTGGCGCCCGGGCGGGAGGTGCGCCTGCGCTATGCCTACTTCATCACCTGCGTGGAGGTCGTCAGGGACCCTGCCACCGGCGAGGTAACCGAGCTGCGCTGCACCTACGATCCGGCCACCCGCGGCGGAGACGCCCCCGACGGCCGCAAGGTCCAGGGCACCCTGCACTGGGTGTCGGCGGAACGCGCCGTGCCGGCCGAAGTGCGTCTCTACAGTCATCTCTTCTCGCAGGAAAACCCGGACGACGTCGCGGCCGGCAAGCACTTCACCGACTTCATCCATCCGGCATCCCTCGAGGTGCTGACGGCCTGCCGCCTCGAACCCGGCCTGGCGGCCGCGGCGCCGGGAAGCCCCTACCAGTTCGAACGCCTGGGCTATTTCTGCGCGGATGCACGGGATTCTCGGCCGGAACGTCTGGTCTTCAATCGCAGCGTGACCCTGCGGGACACCTGGGCCAAAATCGTCAAAAAGGAACACGGCGTGATAAGAGGGGAAGAAAAATAGCCGGGCATAACGCTCTTCATCTTTTCAGCGCTTGGTTCATGCGCACCAACCAGGCTTCCATGAGATCGGAATACGTCGAAAGCTGTTTGAATATCTCCGCCGCTACGCCTTCGTTATAGGTATGGGATGTCAAATTCCGATCGTCGACCATATTTAGCCCCAGCTTGGACTGGTCTTCGCTGAAATATCCGATCTGGAAAAAGGCCCGAACCGTTCCTTTTGGGGAACCAACTTCCAGCCCTTCATACTCCCTCAGAAAAATTTGCCCCGCCTTCCAGACCGCTTCGAAAGTATATTCGAACCGCTGAATGGCCGCATCGCGCAGGATGGGCGTGATCTCTTTTTCTGCAAGTACTGCTTTGCAGGGTTTCCAGCGCCTTCTTGGCAGTTATTAGCCTTTGGGTCAGTCGCTCCACAAAACCCCCTCTTTTTGGATGCGAGCCGCAAATTGGGGAGGCACTCTGGATAGATCGATCAATTTGACTCGATAGGGGATGGAACTTTCATCCAGTTCCTCTCGAATTTCGCTTAGAAGACCCACTGGAAGGGTCTCCAGCGGAAAGACGCCCAAATCGATGTCGGACGTATGACGCGACTGCCCTGTAGCCATTGACCCGAAAAGAAAAATCTTGGCCCGACGGCCTTCCAAGCGTTTTAACAGAAGCTGTCGAATCTCCTGCAAATAGTGAGATGATGCTAACATTCTTATGATCAAATGCCTTCTAAGGAAGTCGATTTTTAAATCCCCCTGGCCCCCTTTTCCGAAGGGGGAAACCAAGGGATTAGATCCTCTCGATCTCGTTATCGAGAGAATAGCGCTACGCCCCAAAACTCCTACAATAATCTATCACGGTAACCATGCCGTTGCAAAGGGAGTTCAACCGGGGGGAGCATCGATGTCGTGATGTCACGTCGAATCGACGCCTACCGATAGAAAAAATACCCCGCCAGCAGCTTGACGTATTCATCGGCCACCTTCGTCACATAGGCGCCGTCCCACCACCACGGATCGGAGTCCTCGGGATCGCGGTAGTCGACGGGGTGGAAGTAGAAGACGAGGGCAGGGTCCTGGTTGGCGCGCTCGAACGCCAGTCGGGCCCGGCGCATGTGGTAGTTGGAGCTGACAATGATGGCCGAGCGCAATCCATGCTGCTGCATGATCTCCAGCGTCTTGCGGGCCTCGGCGAAGGTTCCGCCGAGGTCGGGCCAGGTCCCTGACTTGGGGCTTTCCTCGCGGCCGATCAGCACCCGGTCCTCCGGCAGGTGGGCTTTGATGCGGTATTTGCGCACGAACCAGGGCCATTCAAGGGCGCGGTGGCGCACCGGCAGCAGCAGTATACGGGCTTCTTCGGCCTGCACCAGATCAACGGCGACCAGCACCCGCTCACGGTCTTCCGGCGGCGCACCGGCCAGGACCACCGCCAGATCGGCTTTGTCGGCCAGCTGCCCGGGTTCCATGCTGAGGAAATCGTTTCCCCAAACCAGAAAACCAGCCACACCGGCCAGCGCCAAGCCAATGCCCCCGACCACCCACCGATACATGCTGAACCTTCGCACCCGCTGCATGCGGCCATCCATGCCGTTCGGGATGTCCATTCGCTTCGGGCTATAGCATAGGCTCAGGGGATCCGGCAAGCGGCGGGGGGCTCGAAGCCGTCCTCGCGCCGGGTCCGCCGGGTTCGGCGGCACGCGGGTCAGCCGGCCGGCTCGCCGCGCACTTCGTCCTTGATGCGCTTGACATGCCCGCGGCCGAGGCCCTTGACCTCGCAGCCGAGCTCGAAGTAGCGGCGGATCTGATGGTCGTCGAGGATGCCGAAGCAGTCCACCACGGCGACCGGCTTGCCGGCCATCTTCACGACCGCCTCCGGGTCGATACCCAGGAAGGCTTCATGGCGCACCGCGAAGACCACCGCGTCGGCGCCCTTCAGGGTGGATGCCATCTCCCGGTGCATGCGCAGCTCTTCCAGCCGTTGCTGGTTGCGGAAGAACCTCGCGAGCGAGTGCCCGGGGGCGGGGTAGCTGTCCTGTTTCTCGAACTCCCACCAGTGCTTCAGATAGGGGTCGTAGACCTCGACGTCGGCTCCCATCTCGGCGAGCTTGCGCACGACGACCTCCGAGCCGGAGTAGCGCGTGTCGCCCACGTCCTCGCGGTAGGAGGCGCCGAGCAGCGCCACCCGCGAGGCAGCGACGATCTTGCCCATGTTGCGCAGCGCATCCCGCACGAGCTGGGCGGCGTGCAGGCCGCGGGTGTCGTTGATGTCGATCGCCGTGGGGGTAATCTTGAAAATGTCGTCCTCGAACCCCATCAAGGTGTGGTAGGACCAGAACCCGAGACCGCCGTCCTTGGGCAGGCAGTAGCCGCCGATGCCGGGGCCGGGGAACATGATGTTCGAGTGCGTCGGCCGCACCTTGATGGCCTTGAGGACCTTGACGAGGTCCACCCCGTTGCGCTCGGCGAAGACGCTCCACTCGTGCGTGAAGGCTAGGATTGCGGCCCGGTAGGAGTTCTCGACGATCTTGCAGGTTTCGCTCTCGAGCGGCCGGTCGAGCACCGTGAGCGGAAATTTTTCGACGTTGAGGACTTCGCTCAGGAACGCGACCACCCGCTCGCGCGCCTCCGGGTTGACTCCGCTACAGACCCGCCAGAAATCGCGGATGGAGGCGACATAGTTCCGGCCTGGCATCACGCGCTCGAAGGAGTGGGCCAGGAGCGGCTCGCGCTCGCCGAGCCCGCGGCGCTCGAACTCCTTCTTGACGATCGGGTAAGCCACGTATTCGGTGGTCCCGGGCGGAACCGTGGTCTCGATCAGCACCATGCAGTCCGGCCCGATCTTCTGCCCGATGATCTTCAGACACTCCTCCAGGGCCTGGATGTCGGCGCGGCCCTGGCGGACGTTTCCGAAGGTGTCCTTGTGGTAGTCGCACTGCACGTCCACGACGACCGTATCCGCCAGGCCGAGCACGTCATAGGTGAACGTGGCCGTCAGCGTTTTCTTCTCAAGGACGCAACGCCGGATCATGCGCGCCACCTCGGGGTCGTCCGCCTCGACCGGAGCGACCCCCCGGTTGAGGTAGGCAATCTTCCAGAAGGAGCGCGGCGAAGGTCGCTGCATGCCGATGACGAATTTGCTCGGTCGACCCTGGGCGTCGACGGCGTCGGCCACCACGCCGGCCATGACCGCGCCGACGAAGCCGACCCCCATGACGACCACGATTTCGCGGCCCATGCGACGCTGTTGACTCACGATACGCTGCAACCTCTTGAATTCTTGCTTATAAGCGGCGCTTGAAGGCAGGGGGAACTTCTCGTTATTCGGGCATACGGACACAAGCGCAGCGGAAGTTCCGGCCCTGGTTTTGGAACGGGCTTTTGATGATGAACGCGGCATACCTTTTCCTTTCTTGTTTATGTGGCCTTTTTCCGGGAAGGAGCAACGGACGCTCGCCCGATGCTGAAATAGTCAAACCCCATGCCGACGGTGAATTCGCGGTCGTAGAGGTTACGGCCATCGAAAATGACCGGTATTCTTAATAGCTTGTGTATCCGGCCGAAATCCGGGTTGCGGAACTGGTTCCAGTCGGTCACGACCGCCAGCGCATCGGCCCCCTCCAGCGTCTCGTATTGATTTTCACAGATGTGGACGAGAGAATTGGCGGCGAGGAGGCTTCTTGCGCGGCTGCCGGCAACGGGGTCATACGCCTTCACGGCCATGTCGGCATCCGTCAGTTCGCGGATGATTTCCAGCGAAGAGGCCTCGCGCATGTCGTCCGTGTTGGCCTTGAAGGCCAGCCCCCAGAGCGCCAGCACCCGTCCGTTGACACCGCCCCGGTCTGAAAAATAAGCGATGATCTTCTGGCCCAGGATCTGCTTCTGACGGTGGTTGACCGCATCCACGGCGGTGATGAGTTCCGGCTCGTAGCCGCTGCCGCGCGCCGTGGTGATGAGCGCCTTGACGTCCTTGGGGAAGCACGATCCGCCATAGCCCATCCCCGGGTAGATGAAGTGGTGGCCGATGCGGTGGTCGGCTCCGATCCCGCGGCGGACCGCTCCCACATCAGCCCCCACCCGTTCGCATATATTAGCAATTTCGTTGATAAAGGATATCTTGGTGGCGAGCATGCAGTTGGCCGCGTACTTCGTCATTTCGGCGCTGCGCACGTCCATCACGATCATCTTGTCGCGGCTGCGGGCGAACGGAGCGTAAAGGGTCTCGAGCAGTTTGGCGGTGCGCACATTGTCGGTTCCAACAATGATGCGGTCCGGTTTCATGAAGTCGCTGACCGCATCGCCTTCCTTGAGGAACTCGGGGTTGGAGACGACATCGAACTCAAGATTCATTCCGCGCTTTTCGGTTTGTTCGCGGATGATCCGGTGCACGTCATCGGCGGTGCCCACCGGCACGGTCGACTTGTTGACAATAATCTTGTATTCCGTGATGACCGCCCCGATCTGGCGGGCCACTTCCCGCACCTGCGATAGGTCGCAGGAGCCGTCGTCGCGCGGCGGAGTGCCCACGCAGTTGAAAATGAAGAGGGCGTTTTCCATGGCCTCTTTCAGATCGGCCGAAAACCTCAATCGGTCTTCGGCAATGTTGCGCCTGACCAGCGCTTCAAGACCGGGTTCGAAGATGTGAACCACGCCCTCCCTTAGGCCGGCAACGATTGCCGGATTGCTGTCCACGCAGACGATTTCGTTGCCTGTCTCGGCCAGACAGGCCGCCGACACAAGGCCGACGTACCCCGTTCCCATAATGCAGATGTTCATGATCCCTCGACGATTCCTTTGGCGGTTCGATTTGATGACCGGGCTAGAAAAAGCGCCCCACCGGCGCTGGGCTCAATTTTTTTATGATACCAATTTAAAATCCAAAACGCCACCGCCATTGATGACCCGGTTTTGGGGGAAATTCACTTTTTTCTTGATTTATTTTGGAAAATTGGCGACAAGATGGCCTATCGAAATCGGGGCGGCTTACGTTCAGAAATGAATGTCGGGCCGGCTTGCTTCGAAATCACCGGCACCCAGACGGTTTCGGCTTCGGGTCGAAAAGCTCGGTGCATCCCATCGCGGTATGCGGCGTTATTCCGGTTTGGATTTTTTTGGCTGCGTCGCTATGGAGGAGAACAGATACCGGGATATAAAAGGGGTGATTTCGGGCTTCCTGCAAGCGTTGAAAGGGGCGCATCGGACTATTGCGGATTGAAAGCGGTGGTGAGGGACTCCGGCGGGTTGTTTGATCCACCGATCCTGAAAACGTCGCGGTCGCCTCGCAGCAGCGGGAACCTAAAGAGCCGGTCAAAGCCGCCCCGATTTCGTTTTCTTAAGGACCATCCTTTTTGCCGGCCTCTCGGAGCTTGTCGCTTTTCAGTATGCGCCCCGGGCCCTTGGCTCGTTGGCATCCCTCTGATCCTTTAAAAAACAATGCCTACATACCCGACGAAGCTCTCCCCCGGACTGCGGTCGTGGCTGGTCGCATAGCTGATCGACTCCGCCTCTTGGGCGCCGAGGCACCGGCCGGCCTCGATCGCGGTCGCCGCGGCGCCCGGGCAGCAGGCATTCTGGTTTTCCAGCGCCTCGGACATCAACCGCCGAGAGTCGAGGTCCAGCATGGCCTCGATCATCCGTCGGTCATTCTCCTGCTTCACCCAGGCGACCGCCGATGGTCCGCTCCCGTGGCCGCTGAACCCATACCTGCTGCCGTAATGGGTGAGGTCGGTTGAACCGATCACCACGAGGGTGAGGCCAAGCTGCTGCGCTGTCTCAACCACCGCTCTTCCGATGTCCAGCGAGGCATCGGTGGGCGGAACCCCCATCGCCAGAATTTTCGCCCGGGGAAAGAAATACTTGACGAACGGCAGCTGCAGCTCGATCGTGTTGTCCTGGGTGAAACGCTCCGTGGTTTCCAGGTGGAAGGGGAATCGCTGCGCAATCGCGGCGGCCAGCTCCTCGGCGACCTCGATGGGACCGAAGGGGGTTTCCCACGCGCCCTTGGGCATCATGATGTTCGGGGACGCGGGCGACAGGTGCATGCCGAACAGCACCAACAGGTCCGGCGGCGACGATTCGGCCTTCATCAGGCAGTGAATGACGTTGCAGGCGATGTTGCCAGAAAAATACCAACCGGCATGCGGCAGAACGCCGCCCACGAGCCTGCGGTTGCGCGGGGATGCGATTCCGCTCTTTTCGACGAAGGCCTTGATTTCCCGCTCGCACTCGGAGGCGCGAGCGGGGTACCAACTGCCGGCAAAAACAGCACGCCTGACGGGGGAAGCCATCGGATATCCTTTACAATGCATACTAGGCCATCCCCCAGCGCAAGTCAACCTCCTCTGACGCGGGCCTTTAATTTGCCGTCATGATGGTTAATGTTGTTCTGAAACCGCTAACCCCCAGGAGGAGCTCATGTGGGAATACACTGATAAAGTGAAGGATCATTTTCTCAACCCGCGCAATGTCGGAGTCATTGAAAATCCCGACGGGGTGGGCGAAGTCGGCTCCATCGCCTGCGGCGACGCCCTGACCTTCTACTTCAAGCTGGATGAGAACGGCAGGATCCAAGATGCCAAGTTCCAGACCTTCGGCTGCGCCAGCGCCATCGCCTCTTCCTCGGCCCTGACCGAAATCGTGATCGGCAAGACCCTTGACGAGGCCGCCCGGATCACCAACGACGACATCGCCCGCTTCCTGGGCGGGCTGCCCAAGGAGAAGATGCACTGCTCGGTCATGGGCCGCGAGGCGCTCGAAAAGGCCATCGCCTGCCATCGCGGCGAGGCCGCCAAAATCGTCGAGGGAGAGATCGTCTGCGAGTGCTTCGGGGTGACGGACCGGGAGATCGAGCGCGTGGTGCGCGAAAACCAACTCAAGGCCGTCGAGGATGTGACCGACTACATCAAGGCCGGCGGCGGCTGCGGCAAATGCCACGACCGCATTCAAGAAATCATCGATCAAGTCCTCGGCGGGAAGCGGCTGGAGCTGATCAAACCGAAGGTGCTCACCAATCTTCAAAAGATCAGGTTGATCGAGGACAGCATCGAACGCGAGATCAACCCCACCCTCAAGAAGGACGCCGGGCACCTGGAGCTGGTGGACGTGGACGGCCACCGCGTGATCGTGCGCATGAAAGGCACCTGCGCCACCTGCGCCAGGTCCAACATCACGCTCAAACACTACGTGGAATCCAAACTGCGCGAACTCGTAGCCCCCGAGCTGGTGGTTGAGGAGGTGCAGTGATGAAAGTGACCTATCTGGACAACAACGCGACCTCCAAGGTGGATCCTCAAGTCCTGGAGGCCATGCTGCCATACTTCTCCGAATACTACGGCAACCCATCGAGCATGCACGCCTTCGGCGGCGGGGTCGCCTCCAACATCCAGCACGCCCGCGAGCAGGTCGCCCGGCTGATCGGGGCCTCGCCCGAGGAGGTCATCTTCACGAGCTGCGGCACCGAGAGCGACGGGACGGCGATCCGAGCGGCCATCGAGTCCTATCCCATGAAGCGGCATATCGTGACCTCGCGGGTCGAGCACCCGGCCATCAAAAACCTGTTTGAAGCGCTCGCCAAAAAAGGCTATCGAGCGACCTTCGTTCCGGTGGATCGGGAAGGCCGCCTGGACCTCGATTATCTCTACGACAGCCTCACCGACGACACGGCCGTGGTGAGCCTGATGTGGGCAAACAACGAGACCGGGGTGATCTTCCCCATCGAGGACATCGCGCACAAGGTCAAGGAACGCGGCATCGTCTTTCACTCCGATGCGGTGCAGGTGGCGGGCAAAATCCCCATCGACGTGGGGCCGACGGGGGTGGATATGCTCTCGCTTTCCGGCCACAAGATCCACGCTCCCAAGGGCATCGGCGTGCTGTATCTTCGCAAGGGGACCCGGTTCTCGCCGTTCATGATCGGCGGACATCAAGAAAAGGGCCGCCGCGGAGGGACCGAAAACACGGCTGCCATCATCGGCCTGGGCAAGGCCGCCGAACTGGCCAAACAGCACCTCGACGCCGGGGTCAACCGGTGCGTGGACGAACTGCGCGACCGTTTGGAATGCGAGCTCATCGAGCGGATTCCCAACACGCTGGTCAACGGAGACCGGGCCAACCGCCTGCCGAACACCACCAGCCTCGCCTTCGAGTATGTGGAGGGCGAGTCCATCCTGCTCATGCTGAACGAACACGGAATCTGCGCTTCCTCCGGGTCGGCCTGCACCTCGGGCTCGCTCGAGCCTTCCCACGTGCTGCGCGCCATGGGGGTGCCCTTCACCGCAGCCCACGGCTCTATCCGTTTCAGCCTGAGCCGGTACACCACGGGGCCGGAAATCGACCTGGTCCTGGAGAAGCTCCCGCCGATCATCGCACGGCTGAGGGAGATGTCGCCGTTCTGGAAAAGCGCGAAGCTCGAAGCTGTCAGCTGAATGCACATAATAAAAGAGAGCCAGGCTCCGGCCATCCGGCCCCCGGCTCTCTTTTGTCAGTTTGAGCTTCGAAAGGTTATTTGCTTTGAGCTGCGAGCTTCACGCGAATCTTTTCTCTTAGCCAGTCGACCCATGCCTCCATGCCTGCGCCGCTGCGGGCCGAGATTTCGAAAACCGGCATGCCCGGGTGCACCTGCTGGATGTAACCAATGGCCTGCGCCTTGTCGTAATCGAGATAGGGCAGCAGGTCGATCTTGTTGAGCAGGGCCGCATCGCACAACCGGAACATGGTCGGGTACTTCACCGGCTTGTCCTCGCCCTCGGCCACGCTCAAAACCACCACCCGGGCGTCCTCGCCGATGTCAAACTCCGCCGGGCACACCAGATTGCCCACGTTTTCGATGATCAATAGATCGATGGCGTCCAGGTCGATGGCATCGACGGCTTTCTCAATCACGTGGGCCGCCAGATGGCAGTCGCCGCCGAAGGCGTCGGTATTGACCTGGACCACCGGAGCGCCGCTGACCGCCAGCCGGTCGGCATCGAGGGTGGTGGACACGTCGCCCACGATCACCGCCGCCCGGATCTCCGGCATGATGCGCTCGAGCGTTCTCTGCAGGGTCGTGGTCTTGCCCGATCCGGGGGAGCTCATGACATTGATCACGAAGACCCCTTTCTCGGAAAACCGCCGCCGGTTCTGTTCCGCCATGCGCTCGTTGACGGCCAGCACGCGGGTGACGACCTTGACCTCGCGCGTGGCCTTCTTATCCTCCACCGGTTTCATGGCTTTCCTCCGGCGCGATTTCGATTGAAACGATGTCCAGCTCGCGGCCGGAGAGGATCTCCAGCGCGCCGCTCTGGCAGGCCTGGCAGGTGAAGACCGGCTCGGCGATGGTCCAGCGTGCGTCGCAGTCCTTGCAGCGCGCGACCACGAGGGTTTCCTCGATGGCGAGCTCGGCGCCCGCCAGCCGGGTGTCCTGGGAAACGATGTCGAAACAGAACCGCAGGCTGTCCGCCACCACCGCCGCGAGCTTGCCGATTTTCAAATTGACGCGTTCCACCCGGGCGGAAGGCAGGTCCGACGGGATCGATGCCGTAGCGATGTCGATGATCTGCAGGGCGATGCCCATTTCGTGCATGAGAATAGGCCCTATAGGCCCTATAGGTCCTATTAGCTGAACACTTTCTTGCAAAGTTCCCCGAACGTGCCGAGGTTTTCGCAGACGTGGATGCCGGCGTCTTTCATGGCGGCGATCTTGGCCTGGGCGGTGCCCGATCCGCCGCTGATGATGGCGCCCGCGTGGCCCATCCGGCGGCCCGGGGGCGCGGTGAGCCCGGCGATGAAACCGACCACGGGCTTGGCCATCTGGGTCTTGATGAACTCCGCGGCCGTCTCCTCGGCATTGCCTCCGATCTCGCCCACCATGACGACCCCGCGCGTGGCGGGATCGTTTTCGAAAGCCGACAAGCAGTCGACAAAGTGGGTCCCGTTGACCGGGTCGCCGCCGATGCCGATGCAGGTGGTCTGGCCGATCCCCTGCCGCGTCAGTTGGTGCACCACCTCGTACGTCAGGGTCCCGGACCGCGACACCACGCCGATGGGACCGCCGGGCGTGTGGATGGGGGCCGGCATGATGCCGATCTTCGCCTCGCCGGGGGTGATGATGCCCGGGCAGTTGGGACCGATCAGCCGGACCGGCCGGCCGTCGATGTAGTTCTTGACCTTCATCATATCCAGGATCGGAATGCCCTCGGTGATCGCCACGATGCAACGGATGCCCGCATCGGCCGCCTCCATGATGGCGTCGGCGGCAAAAGCCGGTGGGACGAAGATCAGGCTGCAATCCGCGCCGGTCCTGCGCACGGCATCGGCCACCGTGTTGAAGATCGGGATGCCGTCCATGTCCTGGCCGGCCTTGCCCGGGGTGACCCCGGCAACGATCCGCGTGCCGTAGGCCACGCAGTTGCGGGTGTGGAACTGGCCCTCTTTGCCGGTGATGCCCTGCACAACGACCCGCGTGTCTTTGTTCACGAAGATGCTCACGGTTTTTCCCTTCCGTGGAGGTTTAATTTTCTTGTGGAAGCGGCATCTTGCCGCGAAGGTATTGTGGCTGGAAGCCACTCCCACATTTTATTTCACGATCTCCGCCACCTTCTTCGCGGCGTCTTTGAGGTCCGCGGCGGTGATCAGGTTCAGGCCGGACTCAGCCAGGATGCGCCGGCCCTCCTCAACGTTGGTGCCTTCCATGCGCACCACGACCGGCACCTGGATCCCGGTCTTGGTGGCCGCCTCGACCACGCCCCGGGCCAGGGTGTCGCAGCGCAGAATCCCGCCGAAGATATTGATCAGGATGCCCTTCACGTTCTTGTCGGAGAGAATGATGCGAAACCCGTTTTCCACCATCTCGGCGCTGGCGCCTCCGCCCACGTCCAAGAAGTTCGCGGGTTCGGCCCCAGCCAGCTTGATGATGTCCATGGTGGCCATGGCAAGCCCGGCTCCGTTGACCATGTTGCCCACGTTGCCGTCGAGGGTGATGTAGTTCAGATTGAACTTGGAGGCTTCGACCTCCATGGCGTTTTCCTCGTCGAGATCGCGGAATTCGAGGAGGTCCTTGTGCCGGAAGAGCGCGTTGTCGTCGAGCGTGATCTTCGCGTCCAGCGCGATGACCGCCTCTGCGGTCGTAAGGACCAGCGGGTTGATCTCGACCAGTGAGCAGTCATACTCCACGAACAGCCGGTAGAGATTCTGGATCATGGGCGTGAAGCTTTTGGCTGCCTCCGGCGGAAGGTTGAGTCCGAAGGCCAGCTGGCGGCAATGGTAGGCCTGCAGGCCGAGCAAAGGGTTGACGAAGGCCTTGATGATTTTCTCCGGGCTGCGGGCGGCCACCTCCTCGATGTCCATGCCGCCGGCTTCGCTGGCCATGATCACGATCTTGGCCGTCCCCCGGTCGGGGACGATACTGAGGTAAAGCTCCTTGGCGATGTTCAAGCCCTGCTCCACCAGCAGCTTGCGCACCAGGCGCCCCTCGGGGCCGGTCTGGTGGGTCACGAGGGTCATGCCGAGAATCCGGCCGGCCGCCTGCGTCACTTCCTCCGCGGAGCGCGCCAGCTTCACCCCGCCGCCCTTGCCCCGGCCGCCGGCATGGATCTGGGCCTTGACGACCACCGGCCAACCGTCAAGCCCGGCCGCCACCTTCTGGGCCTCGTCGAGGCTGAAGGCGACCCCGCCCCTGGGCACGGGGATGCGGTACTTCCTGAAAAGCTCCTTGGCCTGGTATTCGTGGATTTTCATCGCGCTACCCCACCACCGCCAGGACGTCGCCCTTCTTGACCGAATCGCCGCTGCCAAAATTGAGCGCTTTGACGGTGCCGGAGGCCGGCGACGGCAGGGCGTTTTCCATTTTCATGGCCTCGAGCACGACGAGCGTTTCACCCTCGCTCACCTTGTCGCCCACATTCTTCAGATATTTGACGATCATGCCCGGCATGGGCGCCGCCAGGGGTGTCCCCTTGGTGTCGGACGCCGCTTTGGGCGCCTCGGCTTTCGGTGCTTCCGCCGCCGCAGGCGGCGGCGCGGCGGGGGCGGGAGCCGGCGCAGGAGCCGGCATGGCCGCCGGCGCCGCCATCGGACGCGCATAATTCACCATGGGGGCGCCGCCGATCGCATCCACCCCGACCTCAAAATACTCTCCGTCAACGAACACGTTGAATTGGCGCAGATTTTCACTCGCCGCCGGCGCCTTTTTCTGCGGCTTTTCAACCAGCAAGCCGGCCTTGGCCTTGCGGACCAGCTCGTCCTCGGCGCGGACCGCTTCCATCGTGCGCGCCTTGGTCTCGGCCGGAGCAGCCTCTTTGCCGTACTTCCACTTGAGGAACTTCAGGCCGGTGACCGGATACAGTGCATAGATCAGAACGTCGTCGATGTCCTTGGCCAGGCCCTTGGTCGCTTCCTTGGCCTTTTCCAACTCGGGCTCGAGCACCGAGGCCGCCCGGGCCGTGATGGGTTTCTCCCCGCGCGAATAGCCCTTGAGGGCCTTCTTCTGAACGTCGGAGTTGATGGGCACGGCGGTCTTGCCGTAGAGGCCGTAGCACAGGTCTTTGACCTGGTCGGTAATCATCTTGTAGCGCTCGTCCTTGGTGTCGAAGAGCACGTTGTTCACCGTCTGCACGCCCACGATCTGGCTCGTCGGGGTGACGAGCGGGATCTGGCCGAGGTCCTTTCTCACTCGCGGCAGCTCGGCGAAGACGTCGTCGATGCGGTCGACGGCGTCCATCTGCTTGAGCTGGTTGACCAGGTTGGAGAGCATGCCGCCCGGGGTCTGGTGCAGCAGGACGTTGATGTCGATGATGGACATCTTGGTGTCGTCGAGCAGGTGCTTGTACTTGGGCATGACCTCTTTCTCGAGCACGTCGTTGATCTTGGCCAGCAGCTTGATGTCGAAGCCGATGTCGCGGTTGGTGCCGATCAGGGCCATGACCAGCGGTTCGATGGCGGCATGCGCCGTGCGGTAGGCGTAAGGCGCCATCACCGTGTCGATGATGTCGACCCCGGCCTCGACCGCCTTGAGCATGGACAGCGCGGACATGCCCGAGGTGAAGTGGCTGTGGAGATGGATCGGCGGCTTGACGGCCTTCTTCAGGGCCGCGACCAGCTCGAAGGCGTCGTATGGTGCGATCAGGCCGGCCATGTCCTTGATGCAGATGCTGTCGGCCCCCATGGCCTCCAGTTCCTTGGCCTTCCTCACGTAGTAGTCGATGTTGTAGACATCGCCGCCCATGCGCGCCTCCGTCATGCTGTAGCACATGCAGCCTTGGAAGTGCTTGCCGGCGGCCTTGATGGCCGGCACGACGATTTCAAAGTTGCGGTAGTCGTTCAGCGCGTCGAAGGTCCGGAAGATGTCCATTCCATTGGCCGCCGCGCGCTCGACGAAGACCTTGGCGACGTCATCGGCGTAATTGCGGTAGCCGACCAGGTTCTGGCCGCGCAGCAGCATCGAGAAAGGGGTCTTCTTGATGTATTTCTTCAAAGTCCGGATGCGCTCCCAGGGGTCCTCGTTCAGGAAGCGGTGCATGGTGTCGAAGGTCGCACCGCCCCAGACCTCCATGGCCCAGAACCCCACCTGGTCCATCATCTCGGCCACCGGCAGCATGTCCTCGGTACGGCCCCGCGTGGCGAACAGCGACTGATGGCCGTCGCGCAGGGAGAGGTCCTCGATCTTGACGGGGTTCTCCGCCTTCGGTCGCTTGGGGTCGTAGTTCATTTTCGTCATCTTCACGGCGATCTCTTTATTCATCTCCAGGGTCTCCTTTTATGATTTCATAGAAAGCGGTCGGTTCATGCCCTGCGGCCGAAGGTCCGCAGCTGCATCAGGCTGCGCAGCTGCATCTGGGCCTGGCGCCCGTTAAGGGCCCACAGCTTCGGACCTGCAGGCGCAGCCGGTGCCGCGTCCGCAGTCGCGAACTGCAGCGCAGCCAGCTCCTCTTCGGCCTTCAAATACTGCATCACCGCAGCAATCGCGGCGGTGATTTTTTTCTGGGTGTCGGTCATGCGCCCCTCACATTCTTTTTTCTCGTGGCCCGTTCTCGGGACCAAAATTCTGAAGCTGCAAAGGCAGCACCTGCTTTGCTTTCAATATTATTCCCATGTAGGCAGCGGGCGGCTTTAGGCCCGCTGCCTACATGGGAATATTTCCGTGCTTCTTGGGCGGCCGCAGTTCCCGCTTGGCGCACATGGCCTCCAGGGCGTCGATCAGCCGCGGGCGGGTTTCGCTCGGCACGATCACGGCGTCGATGTAGCCCCGGCTGGCGGCGACATACGGGTTTGAGAACAAGTTTTCGTATTCCTGGATTTTCTCTTTGCGCTTGGCGCCCGGATCGGCGGCCTCGGTGATCTCCTTGCGGTGGATGATGTTGGCCGCGCCCTCGGCCCCCATGACGGCGATCTCCGCCGTGGGCCAAGCGAAGGCCATGTCCGCGCCCAGGTCGCGCGAGCACATGGCGAGGTAGGACCCGCCGTAGTCCTTGCGGGTCACCAGCAGCAGCTTGGGAACCGTGGCCTCGGAATAACACCACAGCAGCTTGGCCCCGTGGCGGATGATGCCGCCCCACTCCTGGTTGCTGCCCGGCAGGTAGCCGGGAACGTCGGCGATGGTGAGCATCGGGATGTTGAAGGCATCGCAGAAACGGATGAAGCGGGTCGCCTTGTCCGAGGCGTTGATGTCCAGGCAACCGGCCAGGTTCTTGGGCTGGTTGGCGATGATCCCGATGGAGCGGCCGTTCAGGCGCGCGAAGCACACGATGATGTTCTGGGCGAAAAACTGGTGCGGCTCGAAAAACTCGCCGTTGTCGACGATGGCCCGGATCACATCCTTCATGTCGTAAGCCTTGCCGGTCTGATCGGGGATGATGCTGTCAAGCGCCGGCGCGGCGCGGCGCGGGTCGTCGCCGCCGGCGACGACGGGCGGGTCCTCCATATTGTTCGCGGGCAGGAAGGAGAGCAGTTGCTTGATCTGCGCGATGCAGTCGGCATCGTTCTCGCAGGCGAAGTGCGCCACTCCGCTCTTCTCGTTGTGGGCCTTGGCGCCGCCTAACGCCTCGAAGCTGATCTCCTCACCCGTGACGGCCTTGATGACCTCCGGGCCGGTGATGAACATGTAGCTCGTGTTCTTGACCATGAAGACGTAGTCGGTCATGGCCGGTGAGTAGACTGCCCCGCCCGCGGTCGGCCCCATGATGGCCGAGATTTGCGGGATGACGCCGGAGCAGGCCGAGTTGCGGAAAAAAATCTGGCCGTAGCCGGACAGGGCGTCGACCGCTTCCTGAATGCGGGCCCCGCCGGAGTCGTTCATGCCGACGAAGGGCACCCCGGCTTTCAGGGCCAAGTCCATGGCCTTGCAGATCTTCTTGGAGTGCATTTCGCCGAGGCTGCCGGCGCGCGAGGTGAAATCCTGGGAGAAGGCGAACACCGGCCGGCCGTTGACCAAGCCATGACCGGTGATGACTCCATCGCAGGGGATTTCCACCTTCTCCATGCCGAAATTGGCGCAGCGATGGGTGACGAACATGTCGAGCTCGCGGAACGTGCCGGGGTCGAAGAGCAGGTTCAGCCGCTCCCGCGCCGTGAGCTTGCCCTTCTCCTTGTGCTGGGCCACGGCCTTGTCCCCGCCCATTTTGAGCAGCTTGGCCTCGCGGGCCTTCAAATCCTTGATTTTGTCCTCGGTGATGCCCATATCTGCCACTCCTTTCCTGGCGGCTGTTTAAAAAGTTAAATAGATCCTATTCATAGGATTTATTGTCAAGCAAAAAAAGCAGCTTGTCGGCGGCCGCGGTGGAGGCAAGGGTGCCCCGTTCGACCTCCCGCAGGATGCGCGGCAGCTGCTTCTTGATGTCCGGCTGGCGGACAAAGCGCTCCTTGAGGCCTTCATCGACCAGCGACCACATCCAGTCCACGGCCTGCCGGCGGCGCTTTTCCTCCAGTTCATGCGACGCGGAGAAGACTTGGCGGTGCCGGAGGACGGTCTGCCAGATTGTATCGATGCCGGTCATCTCCCGGGCGCTGCAGGTGAGCACCGGCGGGGTCCAGCGGGGCGAGGCGGGCTGCAGCAGGTGCAGGGCCAGCTCGAAAACCTTGGCGGCCTTCCGTGCAGGGCCCAGGTTGCCGCCGTCCGCCTTGTTGATCGCCAGCGCATCGGCCAGCTCCAGGATGCCCTTCTTGAGCCCCTGCAGCTCGTCGCCGGCCCCCGCCAGTAGGAGCACGAGAAAGAAATCCACCATCGAGGCCACGGCGGTCTCGGACTGGCCGACTCCCACGGTCTCGACGATGATGACGTCATAGCCCGCCGCTTCGCATACCAGCATGGTCTCCCGGGTCTTGCGCGCCACCCCGCCCAAGGTGCCCCCGGAGGGCGAGGGCCGGATGAAGGCGCGGGACTCGATGGCAAGCTTCTCCATGCGGGTCTTGTCGGCCATGACGCTGCCCCCGCTGCGGGCGCTGCTGGGGTCTACGGCCAGCACGGCCACCCGGTGGCCTTCGCGCACGAGCATCGTTCCGAAGCTCTCGATGAACGTGCTCTTACCCACGCCCGGAACCCCGGTGATCCCCAGGCGCACCGCTGCGCCGGTCCTGGGCAGCAGCGCGCTCAACATCGGGCGCGCCGCTTCCTGGTGGCTCGCCAACGCGCTTTCGATCAGGGTGATGGCCTTGGACAGCATGCGGCGGTCGTCGGCCAGCACACCGTCGATGTAGGTTTGCGGGTCAAGTGGTTTCATGTCATACGGGTATCGTTACTTCCTTTTTTCCAGGGTATTAAGCACCTGGTTGGCCGAATCGGTCACGGGGGTGCCGGGGCCGAAGACGCAGCTCGCCCCGGCGGCGTAAAGGGGATCGTAGTCCTTGGGAGGAATGATTCCGCCCACCACCACCAGGATGTCCTCGCCGCCCTCTTTCTTTAGCGCCCGCACCAGTTCGGGGACCAGGGTCTTGTGGCCCGCCGCCAGGGTCGAAATTCCTACGACGTGCACGTCGTTTTCGACCGCCATGCGGGCGGCCTCCGCCGGCGTCTGAAACATCGGACCGATGTCCACATCGAACCCCAGGTCGGCGAAGCCGGTGGCGATCACCTTCATTCCGCGGTCGTGTCCGTCCTGCCCCATTTTCGCGACCAGAATCCGCGGCCGGCGGCCTTCGCGGTCCTTGAACTGTTCGGTGCGTTTGCGCAGGGTCTGGATGATCTCGCTGTCGCCGTATTCGGCCGAGTAGATCCCGGACACGCAGCGGGTGGTCGCCACGAAGCGGCCGAAGACCTTTTCCAGGGCGTCGGAGACCTCGCCCACCGTCGCCCGCGCGCGCACGGCGTGGATGCTGAGATCGAGCAGGTTGGCGCCGCTTTCGGCGCCCCGGGTGAGATTCTCCAGCGCCTGCTTGACGGCCGCGTTGTCGCGCCGGGTCTTGATCTCCGTGAGCCGCGCGATCTGTTCGTCACGCACGCTCGCCGACACCTCCAGAATGTCCAGGCTCACGTCCTCCTTGATCTGGTACTTGTTCACCCCGACGATCACGTCCAGGCCCTGGTCGATGCGCGCCTGGCGGCGGGCGGCCTCCTCCTCGATCCGCAGTTTGGGCATGCCGGTCTCGATGGCCTTGGACATCCCGCCCAGCTCCTCCACCTCTTGGATGATCTTCCAGGACTCGCGGATGATGCCGTCGGTCAGCGCTTCCACGTAGTAGGAACCGGCCAGCGGATCGATGACGCGGCAGACCTGGGACTCCTCCTGCACGATGATCTGGGTGTTGCGGGCGACGCGCGCCGAGAGGTCCGTGGGCAGCCCGACGGCCTCGTCGAAAGAGTTGGTGTGCAGGGACTGGGTGCCTCCCAGCACCGCCGAAAGGCACTCCAGCGTGGTGCGGATGATGTTGTTGTAAGGGTCCTGGGCCGTCAGGCTCCAGCCGGAGGTCTGGCAGTGGGTGCGCAGCATGGGGGACTGGGGGTCCTTCGGGTTGAACCGGCTCATGAGCTTGTGCCACAGGAACCGCGCGGCCCGCAGCATGGCGATGTCCATGAAGAAATTCATGCCGATGCCGAAGAAAAAGGACAGCCGCGGCGCAAACTGGTCGATGCCGAGCCCCGTCTTGAGCGCGGCCTGCACATACTCCAGCCCGTCGGCCAGTGTGAAGGCGCACTGCAGCACCGAGCTCGCTCCGGCCTCCATCATGTGGTAGCCGCTGATGCTGATGGTGTTGAACTTGGGCATGTGCTTGGAGCAGTGGGCGATGATGTCCGAGACGATCCGCATGGAAGGCTCGGGCGGGTAGATGTAAGTGTTGCGGGTGAGGTATTCCTTGAGGATGTCGTTCTGGATGGTGCCGATGAGCTGGTTCTGGCCGACCCCCTGCTCCTCGGCCGCCACGATGTAGCCCGCAAGCACCGGCAGCACGGCGCCGTTCATGGTCATGGACACCGACATCTTGTCGAGCGGGATCTGATCGAAGAGGATCTTCATGTCCTCGGCGCTGTCCACCGCCACCCCGGCCTTGCCGACGTCACCCGACACCCGCGGGTGGTCGGAGTCGTAGCCGCGGTGAGTGGCTAGATCGAAGGCGACCGACAACCCCATTTGACCGGCAGCCAGATTGCGGCGGTAGAACGCGTTGGAGTCCTTGGCGGTGGAGAAGCCGGCGTACTGGCGGATGGTCCACGGCCGGTGGGTGTACATGGTGGCGCGCGGTCCGCGCACGTAAGGCGGCAACCCCGGTAGGCTGTTGAGGTGCTCGAGCGTTTCGAGGTCCTCGGCCGTGTATAGCGGCTTGACCAGAATACCCTCCGGGGTCTTCCAGTTCAGCGACTCCGGCGATTTGCCGCGCAGTTCCTTGGAAGCAAGGTCTTTCCATTTGGTGTAATCGGGGTGTGGGGCCATGGTCTCCTCCGTTGATGGTTATCGAATCGTTCGATTATCTGCCTTTTTCAGTGCCCGCCTCGCTCGCACAGCTCCACCAGCACTCCGCTGGTGGCCTTGGGATGGAGGAAAGCGATCCTGGCCCCGCCGGCGCCCTGGCGCGGTTTCTCGTCGATCAGTTGGATCCCCTTGGCTTTGAGCTCGGCCAGAGCCGCTTCGATGTTCTCCACGCGGAAGGCGATGTGTTGGATCCCCTCGCCCTTTTTTTCCAGGTACTTGGCGATCGGACCGTCGGGTGCGGTGGACTCCAGCAGTTCGACCTCGCTCTCCCCGACCGGCAGGAACGCGGTCGTCACCTTCTGCTCGGCCACGGTCTCGGTCCCTTCGAGTTTGAGGCCCAGCGCATCCGTCCAAAAATTCTTCCCGCTCTCGATGCTCTTCACGGCAATCCCCAGATGGTCGATTTTCAGAATCTTCATGCCCGCCCCCTTTCAATTTCAAATTTTAAATTTCAAATCTCAAATTTTCCTACTGCGCCGCCTGCACCGCTACGATTTCCGGGATCTCCCTTTTCAGCAACTTTTCAATCCCGTTCTTGAGGGTCATCTGGGACATGGGGCATCCGGCACAGGCGCCCCGCAGGCGCACCGTGACAATGCCGTCCTGCACGTCGACCAGCTCCACATCGCCTCCGTCCCTCTGCAACATCGGCCTGATTTTGTCGATGGCCGCCTGCACTTTTGCTTTCATGGCTCGTCCTCCTTTGCCGGATCGCTCAAACGCCTTACGCATGTGCACCTATATCAGATTTCCCGGTTTTCATAAAAGCGCTTTTTAAACGCCTCGAACTCATCGAGCAAGATGGCGGCGCGCAGCCGCCGAAGGAACTGGACGAAATAGTGAACGTTGTGAATCGTGTTCAGGCGGTAGGCCAGCAGTTCCCTGGAAAGAAACAGATGCCTCAGGTAGGCCAGGGAATAGTTCCGGCAGGTGTAGCAGGGGCAGGTTCTGTCCGGAGGATCCGGATCCTGACGGTACCAGGCGTTGCTGATGGTGATGACGCCGCGCGGGGTGAACAGCTGTCCGTTGCGGGCGTTGCGGGTGGGCAGCACGCAGTCGAACATGTCCGCCCCCAGGCAAATCAGATCGATCAGGTCTTCCGGACGTCCGACCCCCATGACGTATTTGGGCTTTCCCTCCGGAAGCAGCGGCAAGGCGTCGCCGGCGGTATCCAGCATGCGATCGAGAGGCTCGCCGACGCTCAGCCCACCCAACGCATAGCCGCTCAAGTCGAGCTCGGCCAGGCGGGCCGCCGATCTCCTCCGCAGCTCGGCATGCATTCCGCCTTGAACGATCCCGAACAGGGCCTGGTGCCCGTTCCCGGTCGATCTCCAGGCGTCTTTGCAGCGCCGGGCCCACTCGAAGGTGATGTCGTCGGCGGTGCGGGCCTCCTCGAAAGAAGCCGGATAGGCCGTGCATTGGTCCAGGCACATCATGATGTCCGCGCCCAGCCAGCCCTGGATTTCGATGGCCTTTTCAGGGCTCAACAGGTGGGTCGATCCGTCGATGTGCGACTGAAAGGCGACCCCTTCCGGCGTGATGCGCGCCAGCTTGGCAAGGGAAAACACCTGGAAGCCGCCGCTGTCCGTCAGGATGGGATGGGGCCAGTTCATAAACCGGTGCAGGCCGTGAAACCGACTGATGACCTCGCGGCCCGGCCGCAGGTAGAGATGGTAGGTGTTGCCGAGGATGATCTGCGCGCCGCAGGCCACCAGCTCTTCGGGGGTGATGGACTTGACCGATCCGAGCGTGCCCACCGGCATGAACACCGGGGTTTCCACCGGACCGTGGGCCGTCTGCATAACGCCGGCCCGCGCGCGGGTCTGTCTCGATTCCGCGACAATCTCAAATTTGAATATTTCCTTTCCCATAGCCGTCCGGTGTTGGCAAAGCGCATAGGGCATGGAGCATAGAGAAAAAACTATAATCGGTCTATCTTTTAGCCTATGCCCTATGCTCTCTGCTCCATGCCATTTACTCGATCAACATCGCGTCTCCGTAACTGTAGAACCGGTAGCGCTCGGCCACCGCCTCTCGGTAGGCGTTAAAAATGTTCTCGCGGCCGGCAAAGGCGGAGACCAGCATCAGCAGGGTCGATTTCGGCAGGTGAAAGTTGGTGATCATGGCGTCGACCGCTTTGAAACGAAAGCCCGGGTAGATAAACAGGTCGCACCAGCCGCTGCCCGCACTCACTGTGCCGGCCGCATCGGCCGCAGACTCCAGCGTACGCACCGTGGTCGTGCCGACGGCGATGACCCGCTTGCCGTTGCGGCGGGCGGCAAGGACGGCGGCAGCCGTTGCCGCCGGAATCGTAAACCGCTCCGGGTGCATCCGGTGCGCGCGGATATCCGCTACCCGCACAGGGGCAAAGGTGCCGTAGCCGACGTGCAGGGTGACGGGTGCGATGACCACTCCACGGGTTTTCAGCTCGCCCAGGAGTTCGGGCGTGAAGTGCAGCCCCGCTGTGGGGGCGGCCACCGCTCCGCGCGCGGCGGCGTAGACCGTCTGGTAGGCCGTGCGGTCCGCCGGGACATCGTCGCGCCGGATGTAAGGGGGCAGGGGCACATGCCCGATACGGTCGAGCACCGTCTCGAAATCCTCATCCCCTGAAAATTCGACCCGGCAGGTCCCGTCTCCCTCGGCGATGATCGTAGCGCCCAAGCCGGCATCGAAAAAAAGCCGCGTGCCCACCCGGGAGGGCTTCGAGGATTTGACGAAGCACTCGCAGGCAAACCGGCCGGGGCCGTCTGGGCGGCTGCCTCCGGCGTAATCCATCAGGAACACCTCGACCCTGCCGCCGCTCTCCTTTCTGCCCAGCAACCGGGCCTTGATCACGGCAGTGTCATTCACCACCAAGACATCCCCGGCGGACAGGAAACGCCCCAGCGCATCGAAACGCTGATGCGACACCGCACCCGCCGCGCGATCGAGCTTGAGCAGGCGCGAACGATCCCGGCGCTCGGCCGGCTGCTGGGCGATCAGCTCCGGGGGAAGCTCGTAGTCGTAGTCAGTGATCGAATACATCTGCCCGCCCGACCCGTGGCATTTGGAGCGATCGCGCCCACTGAAGCCGGTCAAGGTCGCCCCAGGTACACCAGCCAGAGCCCGACCGCCATGAGGGCCAGTCCGACCCGTCGCAGATGCCTTTCAGACGTGGCGGCGATCAGGGCGATCCAATCCTTCATCCGGGCGGGAAAAGCAAAATAGGGAAGTCCCTCCACGATCAAAACCATTCCGAGAACGCACAGGAAATATTCCATGTTCCGATCCTGCTCCCGGCGCATCCTCGGCGGCCGTCCCACCGCAGGCGCTCCGCCGGAGAGCGCGTCGTTCTATATACCGTCCGCGGAGATCCTTTGTCAAAAACATTCCCGCTATCCCGCCGGGAGAACTGGCCCTCGGCTGGCTCCCTGATTGACACTGAACGTTCGTGTCTTAATACTCATCCATGTACCCGATCGTCACCCGTCGCAAGCCTAAATCGAACTAAAAGGCGGTCTCATGCGCATCCTCATTCACTACCTAATTGCCGTCGCGATCTTGACCATCTATGGCGGTCAGGTCTGACCGTTCATGGCGGAGCTACCCCCCGTGAGCCTGGGGGTGCACATTCTGGCGGCCTTTACGACGGTCCTGATTCTGCGCCGGCCTCTCGAAAATCGCCTGGTAGAGAACTCCAACGAGGTGTCGCAGCCCAAGCGGCAATTTGTTTTCGACTTCATGCTAGGCCTTACGGCAGGTCTGCTGGCCGCGGCCTTGAACGTCGCCGTGCACGGCTTTCCTGCGCTGAGCGCGCTCAGCCTGATTTACGGCGTGCTGATCTACAGTTTTTTCATCGCTCTGGACATGTCCCTGGCCCGTGAACGGGGAATCATCCTGAACGCGCTGGCGAAGAACACGATCCAGCCGCCCCCGAAGCGCCTTTACTCCATGACCCGGCGCTACACGCTGGTGGCGGTCGCGACGGCGCTCTGTGTGTCGGTGGTCAACCTTTCGGTGATTGCGCGCGACATGTCCTGGTTGACCACGGTCGGGACCGACCCGGGCGCGACCCGGGAGGCCATCCTGTCGGTCACCTACGAGGTGCTTTTCATCATGACCGTGCTGTTGGGACTCGCCATCAACCTGATCGTCTCATATTCCCGCAACCTGAAGCTTCTCTTTGAAAACGAAACCGGCGTGCTGGAGCGGGTGACCAACGGGGACTTGAGCCGGCTGGTGCCGGTGGCCACCCGCGACGAGTTCGGCCTGATCGCCGGCCACACCAACACCATGATCGAGGGCCTGCGTCACCGCATCGAGCTCATCTCGGCCCTCAAGCTGGCGGAGGAAGTGCAGCGCACCCTGCTTCCGGCCCATCCCCCGAAATTTCCCGGCCTCGACCTGTCCGGGACCAGTATCTACTGCCAGGAAACCGGCGGTGATTACTACGACTACTTCTTGTTGCCCGAAGGCCGGCTGGGAGTCGTGGTGGCGGATGTTTCCGGCCACGGGATCGACGCGGCGCTCTTCATGGCCTCCGCCCGGGCCTTTCTGCTCTCGGAAGCTCAGCGCTTTGAAAGCCCCGCCCTGCTTGCGCGGGATGTCAACCGTTACGTGACGCGGGACAGCGCCCCTACCGGCCGCTTCATGAGCATGTTCTTCCTGGAGATCGACCCGGCCGCGAAAACGCTGCGCTGGGTCCGCGCCGGACACGAGCCGGCCATGGTCTACAACGTGATCAGTGCCAACTTCCGCGAGCTGGGCGGTGAGGGGATCGCGATGGGAGTGCTGGACACGGCCGAATACCGGGACAACACCCAGCAGGGCTGGGAAGCCGGATCGGTGGTCGTCATCGGCACCGACGGGATCACCGAAACCCGCAACCAGTCCGGCGAGTTCTTCGGGGCCGAGCGCGTCCGCCAGATCGTCCGTGCCAACGCCGCTCGGTCGGCCGCCCACATCCAGGCCGCCGTCATCGAAGCGGTCCAACGCTTCAGAGGGCAAGCCCCCCAGGAGGACGATGTCACTCTCGTTGTAGTGAAGCTGATATAAAAGAAGTCGGATGCTCGATGCTGGACACTGGATCTTCGATTAAAGCCTCGGATCAGGCCCAAGGGCAAGGCGTCCCGAGGTTTGAAAGCGGAGCGTACGCAAGTACGTGAGCATTTCAAACCGAGGGATAACGCCGCCATTGGGCCTTAGACGAGGCTTTAAAGGGGGGTGCGGCCGGCGGCGGCGATCGCCGCCCGGCCCAAAAGCAGCAGTGTATCGAACACCGGGACATCGAGGTCTCCGGGTTTCAACACCAACGGGATTTCGGTGCACCCGGCCACCACTCCCTGGGCCCCGCGCTGGATCAGCCGACCGGCGATGGCGCGGATCTCGGCTCCGATCGCGACGCGCTCCCTGGCGCCCGGGGCCCCCTTGATTTCGTAGATGGCCGCCATGACGCGCTTCTGGTCCGCTTCCGCCGGCGTGAGGGTTTCAATCCCAGCGAGCTCAAGCTTTTCCCGGAAGCGGCCTCCCTGAAGGGTTCCGGTCGTGGCCAACATTCCTACCCTTCGGATGTGCGGATGGTGCTGGCGGATGTGTCCGGCCGTGACCTCGAACATGGACAGGATGGGCAGCCCGGCTTCCCGCTGCAGCTGATCGAAAAAGAAATGTGCCGACACGCAGGGGATGACCACGAAATCCGCGCCGGCCCGCTTGAGGGCCGCGATGCCGGCCTGCATCGCCGGCACCGGCGACTCCCCGCCTTTCAGGATGGCGGCCGTGCGGTCGGGCACCTTGGGGTTGGAATCGATCACCACCCGCAGGTGGTCCTGGTCCCTGGCGGCCGGGGTGTTGGCGATGATCTTGCCGAAAAGCTCCAGGGTCGCCTCCGGCCCCATGCCGCCCAATATGCCGATGGTCTTTTCCGTCATATTCTCCACTTTTGGCTGTAACCTATGGCATAGCCTGGTTACGCTTCAGCTTTTTTTACCACCTGGAAAACATGAAACTCCTATTGGGCAGTGAAATCGAGCGGGCGTTTTGCCTCT
Source organism: uncultured delta proteobacterium (assembly GCA_963700055.1). Taxonomy (GTDB): domain Bacteria; phylum Desulfobacterota; class Desulfobacteria; order Desulfobacterales; family SpSt-501; genus SpSt-501. The sequence continues at coordinate 161,570 of CAVOWH010000012.1, forward strand.
TTTATGGTTACGCTCCGTACGGCATGCGTGTATATCATTGTGGTTCTCACATCGCCGTGGCCAAGCAGCTCTTGAATCGTGCGGATGTCGTAGTTGGCTTGAAGCAAATGGCTGGCGAAACTGTGGCGAAACGTATGCGCCGATGCGCGCTTGGGGATGCCAGCCATTTCTACTGCTGCCCTGCCTGGAGAGAATGATTCTACGCCAGGCTCATTCACTGAGAGGTGCTTCTCATCGCTCACGGGTTCGCTGATCGGCCGGCTCGCTCGCATTTCTGGTGGGTGCTCGCCGGCAAGAAGCCTTTTCCTCAACCGAATGATTCCCACTAGGAATGGCCTTCTTCCGCAGCCATCGCTCCAAGTCGGCTTCCAGTGAAGGCGGGATACTTATCATCGGCTGACTATACAGATCTTTATATCATCTGTTTTCGCATGATATCCAGAATGATTTTTCTAGGCCGTCTAAAAGAGCTTGTCAAGACCGCCCCACTTAGTATAATCGAATTGTCAGTTATCCTAGCCACTAAGCGATGTTTGCTGTTCCTGAGCACAGAGCGTTGAGCCCTTTCAGGAGCGCGCATACCTTTTCTGCCCTCCTGGAGATCACCAGAAACCACTTAATCCCTGAATTTTGCACGCAAATCACCGTTATGATCGGCGGGGGAAAATTTTCTTTCAACCCCGCTGATCGTGGGTGGGGAACCAGCAGCCCCTCAGCCGGGGCTATCGCTGGACATCCAGCAGCCAAAAGTCGTCTTCAACATAATGATTTTGCGTTGCTTTTTGGTCGTGCAAGAAAATTCTTGCCTACACCGGCAGGGCAAAACGCTGCGGCCAGCCGCCAGGGGCAATCCAGGGTTTTGTTTGGCCGCGTCGGTTGTCTAAAAAACGGAGAAAGGAAAGCATCTCCGGGGTTCTGGCATCGTGAACCGAGTACTTGATTTTGTCTCGATTGCCGTCTTGGACCACCTTGGCGGCGATAAACAGTAACTTCAGCCGGGCAATGCGAACGGTGTTGGCCACGATGCCCTTCATGACGCTGACCTTTCCCGAGGCGGCCGACACACTTTTCTGGGCCAGCATCTTCATGTAACGCCAGATGTTGTAGGCCAGCATCACGATCTGGAAAAAGGCGTAGTTGCTTTTAAACTTGACCGAGGGGATCATGTCCAGGCCCTCGCGCTTGGCTTCGCCCACCAGGTTTTCGACATCGGCGCGCTGGTCGTATTCGACAATGATGTGGTGGGCAGCGCCGGCCATGTTCGTGCAGAAGATCCGATAGGTGTATTGGTCATCTTCGAACAGCACGCACTGCTGGGGTTGCGTCGATGGCGGTTTGTGCTCCTTTGCAATGCGCATGGCCACAAAACGGCAGGCGTGCTCCCAACCGCCTGGCCGATAAAAGCAGCTATTGAATTCAACCGCCTTTCGCTTCCAGGGGCGATACCAACTGCCGGGATCAAAGACCGGGGTACATCCGCGATTGGCAATGATAAAATCAAAACCGGCCGCCAGCGCAGCCCGGACGCTTTCCCAGGATAGGAATTCGCCGTCGGCCCGAAGCAGCACCTCCCGAACGCAACCGGGCAGGTGGTTTTGGATATCGGCAATAAAGGCAGCGGCTTCTTGGCCGGAAACGGTGACGCCCTTTCGCAGCTTGCCGACCAGATACTCACGGGTTTCTTCGATAAAACCCAATAGCGGTCGCAGCCCAAGCTTGCCCCGGTGCTGGGTGTTGTGGCCCTTGCGGGCGCCCTGCTGGTTGCCAAAAACCGTCTTGACGGTGGTGTCGATGTTGATTCGGATCCGGGCATATTGCAAACCGCACAATTGCCAGACCCGCTCGCGCAGCATATCGGCGAGCTTCAAGACCGATGTGGCCTGATTGATTCCCAGGCTGTCCAGGTAACGCCAATAGGTGCTGGCCGCCGGAAGCCGGCTGACTCTGAAAAAGCCGCAGAGCATCGCGTCCAAGCGAACGTATACGAAATGCCAGATCCGGTTGAACCCGATAAACAGTAGCATCAAAATGCCTGCCATCATCGAATAGTGGCCCCGCTTGGGCTGCCGGCAGGGCGGCTGGTAAGCAAAGTGAAAAATTTCCCGAAAACCGACCAGATCGAAAAATTTAATCAGCGCCAACAGCCCGCCAAATGGGCTCAATTGCTCGCTGCAGGTCTCAAATTCGGTCGAAGCGTTGATTCTTCTGGCCCTGGCGCGATGGGCACAAGATCCTTTACCACCGCGGCGTTTCCTGCTACTCTTTTTACGTTGTTTTACCATCTGGGTACCTCCTGTTATAGCTGTTTAGGTTTAGGCAAACCGTTGCTATGACAGGATCCCAGATGGTATTTTATTTTTCAACCCTTATGGCGTGCAAAATTCAGGTAATCACTTGTTAGGCAGTTCAGGAAATCACCGCGGAAGAGCACGTGGAATGACGAAATCTGACCTCCCTCATGTGTTCTTGAGTTACTCGCACGAAAGCGATGCCCATAGGCATTGGGTGCGTCGCTTAGCTGAAGATCTCACGAAAAATGGCGTAGAAACGACGCTTGATCAATGGCATTTGCATGTGGGCGACGATGTCGGCGCATTCATGGAGCAATCTCTGAAGAAAGCCACATATATCGTCCTAGTGTGTACCGAAATGTTCGCTCAGAAAGCGAATGACCGAAGCGGCGGCGTGGGATACGAACAGGCTGTCTTCGTAGGCGAGCTGCTCATGAGCCGCGAATTAAGCTCACGGTTTCTGCCTATCCTTCGATCAGGAGACCCATCCAAAGCGCTCCCACTCTACCTGCGAAGTCGTCTCTTTATTGATTTCCGAGATGACAACTCCTATGGGCAGGCTCTCGATCAGTTACTACGGCGGATTTTCGGAGCGCCTGCGTTTACGCCGCCGCAATTGGGTGAACCGCCTAAGTTCGTAAGTCGTGATGTGGAGATCGAAGCGGTCTTGGAAGGCAATTCCCAGCCCGCGACAGCAGTCAGCGCTCCGCACGGTTGGGTGCTAGTTGCCGGTACTGGGACAACAAAGCGGAAGCTGGAAGAGAAAGTAGAACAAACCTGCATCGCGCTTGGTGCGGCACTCGCTCGTTCTGGCTATGGCATCGTTACCGGCGGCTGGCCTGGCGTCGACGAGGTGACAGCTCGGGCTTTTGCGCGTGAATTGGAACGCGATGGCATCCCTCTGGAGGACCGACTGATCCAAGTTGTAGTCGAGGAGGAACTTCCCGGCTTCCCTGCAGGAAATCTGGTCCTCGTGCACCGCGGCGAGGAAGAATGGACAGCGTCAGTCAAGCGCGCAGACGCAGTTGTCTTGATCGGCGGAATCGGTGGCACCTGGAAGACTGGAGAGTATGCACTGAAGTTCGGCCGCATGGTTCTTCCGCTAGCGGACACGGGTGGAGACGCCGCCAAGTTCTATATGCACATGCAACGCAACTGGACACCAGAGCTCTCGCCCGGAATTGACAAGTCGAAGTTTCAGCTTGTCGCACGAGAGGCCCCGCAAGTCGTTACTGGGCTCATCACGCTCCTAGATCAGTGGAAAGCCAAACAGGTCAAGAAATTAACTGCATAACAAGGCTTTTGCAGCCGACGCAAAAAACCGCGCGGCTGAAAAGCAACGTTGGGCCGCAGTCGTCGGAAGCAGAAGAGACGAGAGGGTCGCATCTCAAATATTAATTATTTGATTCAAATAATAAAGAATTAAGATGCGACCCTCACGCTGCTGTTAACTCGGTTTCCCCTGAGCCGCCCAATCGTCGTAAACGGCCTGCATCTGCGCGATATGATCGTAAACGTGGCGCGTATAGATATCGAGCCACTCGTCCATCTTCATGACGCCGCTCTCCGTGTGATGGACCGTGTTGGACCAGACCGATTCGGGCAATCCCCTGATGAGGGTACAGGAGGCGCGCCGGAGATATTTGAAAAGCTCCAGGGCGTCTTCCGTGCTTTGGGCATGATAGCGTAGCTCGCGGGCCCACACATTTTCGTCGTACCCCATCACGCCACTGCCGGGTTCCGCGACAAACCGCCGGCAGCGCACATAGCTGTTGGCCTCGCTATCGGCAATGTGCACGATGATCTCGTGGATCGTCCAGCGATCCGGCCCGCGCCTGAACTGCCACATCTCGCGCGGGAACCGCTCCAATGCGGAGAGCAGTTGTGAATGGGCCATGCCATAGATTTCGATCTTGCGCTTTCGTTCTTCCGGCGTCATGAAAATTCTCCTTTCATCGGAATTGGGCTGTTAATTCCCCGCCGATGCGAATCACCGACCGTGCCAGTAGGTCAAAATCCTCCAGTGAACTGCGATGATTGGCGATGGCGATCCGCAGACAGTACCGCCCGTGCAAGGTGGTATAGGAGGGCGCGGCGATTCCCCGCTCCTGAATCTGCATCAGGATCTCTTTATTGAGGGCGTTGAGACGTTGGTCGTCCAGCCCGCCGGGGTTGAAGCGGAAGCAGACGATATCCAGCACGATGGGTGCAAGCAATTCCATCTGCGTCTCCTTCTCGACCAATTTCCCGAAGTAGTGGGCCTGTTCGACGTTGCGGGCGATCATCCGCCCGAACCGTTCCAGACCGTGCTCCTTGATGGACATCCACACCTTGAGCGCACGAAACTGGCGCGACAACTGCAATCCATAGTCGGTGAACCAGAGGTGCCCGGCGGCCAGCCCCCGCGTTTCGTGCGCCAGGTATTCGGGCGTCAGCGAAAAGGTGCGGCGATGGTCATCGGCGTGCCGTACCAGCACACAGCCGGCCTCGAAGGGAATGTGCATCCATTTATGCAGATCGAGCGCCACCGAATCGGCCCGTTCGATGCCGAGGAGCTTGGGCTTCACATTCTGCGCCAGCACCGCCACGGCACCGATGGCGCCATCCACATGAAACCAGAGCCCTTCACGCTCACATAGATCGGCAATGGCGTTCAGATCGTCGATGGCCCCGGTATTGACGGTGCCCGCGCTGGCGACGATGCAAATGGGCCGGAAACCCTTGGCGCGGTCGGCCGCTAGGGCCGCTTCCAGCGCGGAAAGGTCGATGGTGAAATCCTCTTTCACGGGGATTTTGCGCAGACCGGCGCTGCCCAGCCCCAACAGTTCGACGGCTTTCTGGTTACAACTGTGCACTTCGGTGGAGGCGTAGACGGTCAGCGGTTGGGGCGCCCCGGTCAGGCCGCGCTCCCGCACGTCGAACCCAGCCTTGGTGTTGCGCGCCACCGCGATGCCGACGAAGTTGGCCATGGAGCCGCCGCTCACCAGCAGGCCGCTGGCATCGGGCGGGAAGTCCAGCATCGCCTTCATCCAGTTGACGACTTGCGCCTCCACCAGGTTGGCCACGTGATTGCCCCCGCCTAGATTGGGGTTCATGATGGCGGCCATGAAATCCGCCAGGGCGCCGAACACCGTTCCATTGCCCATGTACCACGCCCAGAAGCGCGGATGGATATTGCCCATGGGATAGGGAAGTATGTTCTCCACGAATTCCCGATAGGTCGTCTCGGCGCCGACAGGCTTGTCGGGAGCCGGCGTATCGAATCGGGCGGCGACCTCATCCGGCACCGGTTGCCAGACGGGACGCTCACGGACGGTTTCGATATAGGAAATGGCGTCGTCCACCATGCGGTGGGCCAGCGCCCGCATCTCGCCCCAATCTTGCGGATCAAGCGTTTCGTAAGGTTTCTCGCGGTTCATAATACTCCTTTGAGAGTGCATACTTTAGAGGCTTGCTGCGGCCCATGGGCTGCCATGGATGCTTTCAAGGTCGCGCCGATGGGCCGGTGAGGGGTTTCCGGAGGGGATGCGGGCTTATTTCATCGAGTGCAGCCCGAACATATTGCCTTCGGTGTCATAGGCCATGGCAATGAAGCCGTACTGGCCGATGGAGAATTTGTCTTTCTCGATGCGGCCGCCCGCTTTCGAAACGCGGCCGGCTTCGGCTGCGCAATCCGCGCAAGTGAAGTAGACTTGGGTGCTGTTACCGCCGGAGGGAACACCGGGCATTTTGACCAACGCCCCCGACGCCCCCGGGCTTTCCATGTTCATCGGGAAGGCCCACATCTCCAGTTCCATGCCCCCCGGGCTTTCCAGGCGCTCAAGCTTGGCTTTAAACACCGCCTCGTAGAATGTTTTCGCCCGCTTCATATCTTGAACGTAAATTTCAAACCAACCTACCGGATTTTGAGCCATTTTACTTCTCCTTTTTCTATGGCTATCGACGATAGCCATGGTTGTCAGCCTAACGATGGATGTCATCTGCGGCCTAAGCCCGAAGCGTGCTCAACGCCGCCGTTGTGGTGTCGGGTCTACGGACAGGCTGGGCCGAGTGAGAGGATCAAGATTTATATTCCGAACTGGATGTCAAGTGGCGAGATATAAACTGGGCGAATGATGCCGCCGGAAGTGCTTTACGGGAGGTTGATGCGCGAAGCGCTGGATTCTTTTGTCTGATGCCGGTGGTGCGAAAAGCGATTGATTGTTGGGCGGGTTTGTGATTTTTTAGCGTCATCGCACTTGGAACCATGCTGTCTCTTCACCCAAAAGCCCAAATCCTGACCGGGAACCTCTCTGATCTGAAGGCTTTGATTCAAAGAGACGAGGGGGTCGCATCTCAAATATTAATTATCTAGTGTCCATCCACGGGAATAACTAGCTGAATTGCATAAAAAAAGCGCATTTTGCAGTGGACTTTCTTTGCTTCTGATAGTATAACGAAAGTGTCCAAGCAATCGAAAGTACTATCAAAATGAAGAAAGGGGCCACCACAAAATGCGCGAAAAGAGCAAAAAACAACTGCCGCTGATGCACCTCAGCTCCGATCACCCTCAAGCCCGGGAGCTGGAGCGTATCAGCCGCATTCTCGATGCCGAAGCTACCACAGCCGATTGGGTTCATCAAGACCTTTGCCGGGGCCAGGAGCTGCGTGATACCGGCGCCAATGGGATGAGCGCCGAGCAGGTCCTGCGCGCGGCCATCGTCAAGCAGATGTTTGGCTACAGCTACGAGCTGCTGCCGTTTCACCTGGCGGACTCCATCTCGCTGCGCGCCTTCTGCCGCATCGGGATTGCTGAGAAGGGCTTCAAGAAATCCGCCATTGCGAAGAACATCAAGCGAATATCGCCAACCACCTGGGAGCAGATCAACCGGAGCTTGGTGGGTTACGGTAAAGAGGAGAAGATCGAAAAGGGTCGACAGGCGCGCTTCGACTGCACGGTGGTGGAGAGCAACATCCATCCGCCCAGCGACTCGACTCTGCTCTTTGACAGTGTGCGGGTGTTGGCCCGGATTCTGGATGCGCTGCGGGAGTACGGGGTGCCTGTTTGGTTTACCGATCATAGCCGTCGTGCCAAGCGGCGCTTGCTGGCCGTACAGTATGCCAAGAAAGAGGGGCAGCGCACGGCGGCCTACCGGGACATGCTCAAGCTGGCGCGCAAAACCGTGGGCTATGCCACCGCGGCGATCCCGCTGGCAAAGAGCAACGCAGGCATTGAGGGCCTGGCCTTGGGGGCCGAGCTGGAGCGCTATGTCGGTCTTAGCCGCAACGTGATCGAGCAGACCGAGCGCCGGGTGCTCAAGGGCGAGAGGGTCCCGGCGGCGGAGAAGATCGTTTCGATTTTCGAGCCCCACACCGACATCATCGTCAAAGACCGCCGGGACACCTACTATGGCCACAAGGTGTGTCTTTGTGTGGGGGCCTCCAACCTGATTACCGACTGCCTGATCACCGATGGCAATCCGGCCGATACCGAGCTGACGCTCACGATGCTGGATCGCCAGCGGGAGATTTATGGACGCTACCCCCTGAAAGTGGCGCTGGATGGCGGGTTTGCTTCCAAGGCCAACCTGGCCGCCGCCAAGCAGCGTCAGATCAAAGATGTGTGTTTTGCCAAAAAGCGCGGACTGGAAGTGGAGCAGATGTGCCGCAGTCAGTGGGTTTACAACCGCCTGCGGCGCTTCCGGGCCGGGGTGGAATCGGTCATCTCCTGGATCAAGCGTTCTCTGGGCTTTGACCGTTGCACCTGGAAGGGACAGCGCTCGTTTGAAAGCTATGTATGGCTGTCGACAGTCACCGCCAACCTCATTACGTTGGCTAGGGCCAAAGCGGTATAAAGCATATCTGGAATGAAGAATTTCGTGTTTCAAAAGGTGAGCCTTATCCTGACATAGCCGAAACTGAACCAAATTTGCTCTCACCGCCTATCTGACATCGAACCGGCTGGGTGCGACGCAACAACATGCGTTTTTTGTCTGGCCGGGCAACTCAAAAATGCCGGTTTATGGATGAACACTATCTAATTCAAATAATAAAGAATTAAGATGCGACCCTCACGCTGACCCTCACGCTGCTGTAGCCATCGCCCTTTCCGCCTGCTCGGCGCTCACCTGCAACAGCGGGCGGATCAAGCGAATCCACTTCTAAGTTTGGGGACGTTGTTGCATTGTTGACATATTTAAAGTCCATTATTTTTTGCTGACATTGGAGCAGGTTTGCCAATGCGAGGAAAATCAATTTTAACAGGCCGCTATAGCGGACTGCGTAGTCGCTGCCTCTATGCTATTCGTTCGCCCATAAAATGATGATTTGCAGATTGGATTCGTAAAAATATGAAATATGACATACAATTCAAACCAAGAGCGGTGAAGGATATCGAAAAGCTGTCGTCGCGCATGAAGACAAAAATAATCAAAAATATTGAGGAAATGGGCGATGGTTTGGCGGGAGATGTTAAACGACTTACAAATTTTACCCCTGAATACCGTTTGCGAGTAGGGGATTACAGGGTTCTGTTTGAAATCGAAAATGAAAGCATAATTGTTTATAGAGTTCGTCATCGCAAAGAAGTTTATCGATGAAAGGAGTATTTATGGAATTAACTGCCCAAATAATTAAAAAAAACGGGAAAAATGAATTTGTCGTTTTACCCTATGACGAATTTCAAAAAATACAGGAAGAGCTTGCTTCTTACGAGGACCTTCGATGCCTTAGAGAAGCTAAGATAGCAGAGGGGGACGCTCCGACTATTGGAATTGCTGAGCTAAAAAAAAGAATTTCAGGGCGAACAAGTAAGTCTAGCCGGCCTCGTAAACTCGGCGGCTGATTTCCACGTTAAGCCCCGCGTCGGACTTTGCTTGGCCCGGCGAATACGATAGATTTGCATATGGCAGCGCTCACAAAACATCAGATATTTGAAATCATCGGCCGTTTAGAGGCTGAAATACGTGCTCTCGGGGTTTCGAGGCTTGCGGTATTCGGCTCTGTCGTACGTGGCGAGGACCGCCCAGATAGCGATGTTGATATCCTCGTCCAGTTCTCTATAGGATCGAAGACATTCGAACGGTTCCTGGCACTTTCAGAACTTTTAGAATCGAACCTCGGGCGACGGATCGAGCTTGTCACCACAGAGGCGCTCTCACCATTCATTGGACCCCATATCTTGGCGGAGGCACAAGATGTCATACGAGCCGCGTGATTACCTTCGCCACATACAAGTGGAAGTAAAGTACCTGCAAGGTTAATGCGCCGGTTTAAAGTTGGAAGAGTTCTTGGCGAATGAAACGCTGAGGCGCGCTACCGTCCGAAGTTTGGAAATTATCGGAGAGGCAGCGAAGAAAGTTCCAGAGGAGTTTCGAACGAACTATCCAGATATCGAGTGGCGAGCGATGTCCGGTATGCGAGACCGTCTCATTCACGACTATTTCGGCGTGGATTATGAGCTTGTCTGGGACGTAGTGCAGAATCGCATCCCGATACTTCAACATCAAATCTCTTCAATTCTTGATGTTTAACAAGTCACTCCAGCGGACAGCGTGCCCGCTGCCGCTGAGCTTTTCGTTGGGCCGCAGTCGTCGGAAGGAGACGAGGTGCGGAGGTTCCGAATGATCATTCACCGAAGACGAGGAGAAGAGGAAGTGAAGACATTTAGCAAACTAAGCATGTGGATGGCTGTGACAGCCCTTGTCATGGGAGTTGTCACGACGGCTTCGGCCCAGACCTTCAAGATGACGACGCCTATCGCCCCCGGCGTCGCCGTGCCCGACAAGATCGAAAGTTCCATTGGCACGCTTAACCTGAGCTACGGCTACCCTTCGGCCGACACCGTTGAGAAAATCTACGACAACCTCGATCGCTCGCGCGCCCTGCAGGCCTATCTCATGGCCATCCCGATCGTGAACCAGGCCGGCATGCGCGACTCGCTCCGCAAGTTCGGGCCGGACAACCAGACCGATGTCATCTGGGAAAACCTCGTCGATCCCCGCACTGTCGAGCTCACCGCCAACGACAATACGATCTACAACTTCATCTGGATCGACACCAAGAAAGGCCCGCTCGTTCTCGAAGTTCCGCCCGCAGTGTTAGGCGGCGTCAATGACTTCTGGTACCGCTGGGTCGGCGATGTGGGCATCACAGGCGAGGACCGCGGCAAAGGCGGCAAGTACCTCGTCCTGCCTCCCGATTACAAAGGCGAGGTGCCACCCGGCTACATCGTCCTGCGCCCGAGCACCTATGGCAACTGGTTCTTCTTCCGCGCCTTTCTCGTCGATGGCTCCACCAAGCCCGGCGTCGAGTCAGTGAAGAAAAACCTCAAGATCTATCAGCTCTCCGACGCCGCCAATCCGCCCGCGATCAAGTTCGCCAATGCCTCGGGCGTGCCAGCTAACTTCGTCGCCCCGGGTGACTACTCGTTCTGGACCCTGCTGAACCAGGTGATTCAGGAAGAACCGCCGGGGGGCTCCGACCCCACCACCCTTGGACTGTTCGCTTCGATCGGCATCGTCAAAGGCCAGCCATTCGCCCCGGACGAGCGGATGAAGAAGATCCTCACCGATGCCGCGAATATCGGCGCCGTCACCGCCCGCACGATCGCCTTCAAAGTCCGCTCACCGGAAGCCTACTTCTACCCGAATAGCCCGTGGCGCCTGCCGTTCTTCGGCGGCTACAAGTTCGAGAGCTCGCCCGGCGTGACCAACATGGACGGCTACATCTTCTACTATTACTTCGCCACCGGCATCACTCCCGCCATGGAGATGAAGATGGTCGGCCAGGGCTCGCAGTATCCTTGGTCCGTGCAGGACTCGAACGGCAACCCCTTCGACGGCGGGAAATCGTACAAGCTGCGCCTGCCGCCCAATGTCCCCGTGAAAGACTTCTGGTCGGTGATCGTCTACGACAACCAGACGCGCTCGATGCTGCAGACCGACCAGACGGCGCCCAGCGTGAGCAGCCAGGACAAGGACTTTAAAACCAATGCCGACGGCTCGGTAGACGTTTGGTTCGGCCCCAAGGCCCCGCCCGGCATGGAGAGGAACTGGGTGCAGACAATTCCGGGCAAGGGCTGGTTCATGATCCTGCGCCTCTACGGCCCGTTGGAGCCCTGGTTCAACAAGACCTGGCGGCCCGGAGAGATCGAACTCCAGCCGTGATTTGTCGGTACTGCTCGTTTGGGCGCACTGTCGAGTGAGCGGCCCAACAACCGGTTCCAGCGGACGGCGCTGACGCGTCGCCGCTGAACCGGGGATTTGATAAAATAGACCTGTTCGATTTTTGACTTGACCTTAGAAAGGAATGTAATTACAATGTGTTCACCTTTCAAGGAGGTTACACAATGAGGGCGCGTGTAATAAAAATCGGCAATTCACAGGGGTTACGTATCCCGAAACCTCTCCTTTTACAGACAGGGATCATGGATGATGTTGAAATAGAGGTTGAAAAAAATCAAATCATCATTCGGCCGGTCAAAAATGCCCGGGATGGGTGGGATAACGCCTTTAAAATGATGGGGGAAAAGGGCGATGATGAGCTCTTAATCGATGAAAAAAACATTTCACATTCTTGGGATGAGAAAGAATGGCAATGGTAGTAAAACGCTTTGACGTTTACTTGGTAGGTCTCGACCCCACTGTTGGATCAGAAATTCAAAAAACCAGACCATGCCTGGTTGTCTCACCTGATGAAATGAATCAAAATATTCGTACCGTCATCGTCGCGCCAATGACTTCTACAAGTAAAGATTACCCCACCCGTGTTCCTTGTGTATTCAGAAAGAAACAAGGTCATATCGTATTGGATCAGATGCGCACGATAGATAGAACACGGCTCATTAAACGGCTTGGAACGATTGATTCAAGTGCCCAATTAGACGTTATTTCAGTATTGCAGAAGATGTTTGCATTTTAAAGACCGCCCCGCCCTCTCATCGAACGCGCCGCAAAAAGGCCGAACAAGGTCCTGTTTTTCGACTGCTCACTTCAGTATCTGCCCCAGGAAGTCTTTCGTCCGCTGGCTCTTCGGGTTCTTGAAGAACTCCTCGCCCCGGCCGCGTTCGACGATGCGGCCCTCGTCCATGAAGATGATCTCGTCGGCCACCTCTCTGGCGAAACCCATCTCGTGGGTCACCACCAGCATGGTCATGCCCTCCTTGGCCAGGCCGATCATGACTTCCAGGACCTCCTGGATCATCTCCGGGTCCAGGGCCGAGGTGGGCTCGTCGAACATCATGCAGGCCGGTTCCATAGCCAAGGCGCGGGCGATGGCCACCCGCTGCTGCTGGCCGCCCGAGAGGTTGGCAGGGAAAGCGCCGGCCTTGTCCGGAATCCCCACGCGCTCAAGCAGCACCATGGCCTTCTTTTCGGCCTCCTGGCGCGACAGCTTCTTAACCTTCATGGGTGCCAGGGCGATGTTGCGCATGACCGTCATGTGCGGGTAGAGCTCGAACCGCTGGAAGACCATTCCGATCTTCTGCCTTAGCTTGTAAAGGTTGGTCTTGGGGTCGCTCAGCGAGACCCCATCGACGACGATCTCGCCCTTTTGGTAGGGTTCCAGGCCGTTAATGCAACGCAAAAGGGTGCTCTTTCCGGAGCCGCTCGGCCCGCAGATCACGACCTTCTGTCCGCGCTCGACCACCTCGTTGACATCGGTGAGAACCTGGAAATCGCCGAACCACTTGCTGACATTCTTGATCTCGATCATGGGATCACAAGACCTTGGCTTTGCGGCTCTTCTCCTCGTAGTGCAGGCTGATGCGCGAGCCGACGAAACAGATGATGAAAAACAGGATCGCCACGAAACTATAAAGCTGGATGGAGCGCACCTCCATGCTGTCCACGATGGTGGTGCGCCGGACCATCTCCTGAAGCCCGATGACGTAGGCGAGGCTGGTGTCCTGGAAGGTGATGATGCTTTGGGTGATCAGACTGGGCAGCATGCGCCGGAAAGCGATGGGCACCAGGATATAGGCCGCCGTCTGCCGGTAGTTGAGCCCCGTGGAATAGGCCGCGCTCACCAGGTCCTTGCTGATGGATTGAAAACCGGCACGGAAGATTTCCCCGAAGTAGGTCGCCTCGAACACGATGAACGAAACCGCGGCCGACACGAACGGGTCCATGGTTCGGCCGACGAGGATGGGCATCACAAAATAAAACCAGAAAATGACCAGAATCAGGGGGATGTTGCGCAGCAGATTCACATACAGGGTGACCGGATGATACACCCAGGGCCGTTTGGAGATCCGGCCGAGACCCACGAGCGTGCCCAGGAAAAGCCCTCCCCCGAGAGCAAAGACCGCGAGCTGCACGTTGGTGAGGAACCCTCCGAGCAGGTAGGGCAGGTTTTGCATTACGGCGTCGAACATGGCTACCGGGTGAACAGCCCGGGTATCCGAAACCGGGCTTCAATGGCGTTCATCAGCTTGACCACGGTCATTCCCAGGACCAGATAGATGGCCATGGCGCCGGTGGTAGCCTCCAGGCCGTGGAAGGTCTGCTCGTCGATCTTGTAGCTCATGAAGGTGGTTTCGGCCACCCCGATGGTCATGGCCACCGCCGAGTTTTTGAAGATGGTTAAAAATTCGGTGGTAAGGGGCGGGATGATGAGCCGCAGGGCGTGGGGGATCATCACGTGCCAGTACATTTGAACGGCAGTCATGCCGGTGGACAGCACCGCGTCGTACTGTCCGTGCCCGATAGAGGCGAAGCCGGCGCGCACGTGCTCTCCCACCCGCGAGGCCGTGTAGAGTCCCAGGGCGAAAATGGCCACATAGTAGTTGAGGCCGGAGAGGGCGTTGATCTTGAACTGCAGGGTTTTCCCGAAAAGCATGGGGCCGGCGTAGAACCAGAAAAAGAGCTGGACCAGGAAAGGGATATTGCGGAAGACCTCGACGTACACGGACCCTAAAATTCGCAAAGGCCAGAACCGGACCGAGCGCAAGGTCCCGAAAAAGATGCCCAAGGTGAGGGCGATGACCCACGCCAGGGCCCCTATCTGAATCGTCAGCCAGAGGCCCTGGAGCAGCCATTCGCCGTAGGGCTGGCGCCACAGCACGCCCCAGTCGAATTTATAGGCGAGCATAAGAAAAGGGGTCAAGGGGTCAAGGGGTCAAGGGGTCAACGCAATGAAGGATTTCACCTCCACTCGAACCCTTGAACCCTCGGACCCTCGAATCCTGCTCCTTTATTTTTTCTTCAGCCACCCCTCGTCCATGGGATAGACGATGAGCGTCAAGTAATCCTTGAAGGCCTGGGACATGGGGATTGGAACCATGGCCTTCGGGCCCATCCATTTGTCGTAAAGTTCGTAGAACTTACCAGTTTTGATCGCCCACAATATGGTATTGTTGACGAAATCCCGGAAATCGGAATCGTTTTCGCGCATCATGAAGCCATAAGGTTCGTAAGCGATGGCAAAATCTACCGTCCGCCAGTCATCTGGTTTTTCGTCCTTCATGCGCAGGCCTTCCAGCAGGCTACGGTCCGTGCCGTAGGCGTCGATCTTGCCGGTCTTGAGAGACAAAAACCCTTGGGCATGGCCTTCGGTAGTCACGATCTCTTTGGGCTTGTACAGGCCGGCGGCCGCCTGATCTTCCATGGCCTTGAGGTTGGTGGTGCCGCGGGCGCCGCCGAGACGTTTGCCGTTCAAGTCCTGCTGGGTTTTGATGGGGCTGTCCTTGGGCACCAGGAAGCTGGTCTCGGAGAAGAAGAACGTCAGGCTGAAATCCACCACGTCCTCGCGCTCCTGGGTGTAAGTGGTGGAACCCATTTCGACATCGGTCGTCCCGTTGACAATCATCGGGATGCGCGTCTTGCCGGTGATGGTGACGGGCTCGATTTCAATCTTTTTGCCGAAGTACTTGGAAAGGTTTTCCGCCAGGATCCCGGCCATGTCGACGGAAAATCCAACCTGTTTGCCCACCTTAGGGTCGATGAAAGCGAACGGAATGGAGTCCTCGCGGAAGCCGACCTTGATCTTGCCGGTCTTCTCGATTTTGTCCATGGTCTCTCCGGCCAGAACGGGCGGCGCCAGAAACACCAGGCCGCACAACCCGACGACAAGGATACCCAGCATGTTCCATTTTTTCATGGTCGAATCCTCCTCTCGGCTGAAAGGTTATTGGGAAAAGGTGTCCTGCAACGCCACCCCGGGGCGCACGCCTCGAGGCTGAAACGGATAGGAAGCAGCCTGCAACGCTTGGGAAAACAAGTATTTCATAGGATGTCTGCGGCGCGGAGTCAAGTTGGAAACCAAGGGCGGCGGCCCCAACGGCCGAATAATTCCTTGTCAACATCGCGAACTTGATAGTATGAAGACGGCATGCGAACCCTTCGGCAACCGAAGGGTTCCCCGCGCAGAGAGTGCGCGGGAGGTGCCAAGGAGAGCCTCATGGCCAAGGTGGATCGGCCGATTGTCAAACGGTCCCTGTTTTCATGGGTGTTCGAAGGCAACGTCCGCTGGCAGGTCCTGCTGTTGGCCATCATCGCCGTAACCGTGTTCACGCGGGTGCTGCCCCTGGAAATGCAGAAACGCATCGTCAACCAGGCCATCAGCCTGCGCAAGCTGGACCTGCTGCTGATATACTGCGCCTACTATCTCGCCGCGGTGATTGTCTCCAGCGCCTGCAAGTACCTGATCAACGTCCTGGAGACCCTCATCTCCCAGAAGGTGCTCGCCCGCATGCGGACATCGCTCCTGGAGCATATCATCTCGCTGCCCTTGAGTTTTTTCCGGAACACGCAACCGGGGACGGTGGTCAACGCCGTGGCCAACGAACTGGCCGTTCCCTCCAACTTCGTGGGCTCGGCCGTATCAGCGCCCGTGTCGAACGTGCTGACGTTGCTGGCCTTCGCCGGCTATCTGCTCTGGTTGAACCCGCTGCTGGCCGCGGTTTCCCTCAGCGCCTACCCCGCCGCCATGATTCTGCTGCCGCTTCTGCAGAAGCGGGCCAATATCGCCAACCAGCAGCGGGTCGACGCGGCGCGGGTCTTCTCCGGGCGGATCGCCGAGTCCATCAGCGGCATCCACGAAATCCACGGCAACGGCGCCTACCGGCTCGAAATGAAAAAGTTCAACCGGCTGGTCGAACAGCTCCGCAGAATCCGAGTCGTATGGAGCCTGTACCGGTTTGCCGTCAAATCCACCAACAACTTTTTCACCAGCCTCGGCCCCTTTCTGGTGTTCATCCTCGGAGGCTATCTCACCATCAAGGGACAGCTGGAGCTGGGGGCCCTGGTGGCCTTCCTGTCGGCCCAGGAGAAACTTTACGACCCGTGGAAGGAGTTGATCGAGTTTTACCAGGTCTATCAGGACGGCAAAATCACGTACGACCGCACCATGGAGTTCTTCGATGCCGAGCCGGACTGGGCGCTGGAGCCTGAAGGCCGCGGGCCGCTTGAGCTCAGAGCCCAAGTTGGAGGTGAGGGATCTCTCCTTCGTGACCGACAGCGGGATCCACCTGCTGGACGATGTGAACCTCAGCCTCAAGGCCGGCGAGCACCTAGCCCTGGTGGGGTTCTCCGGCAGCGGCAAAAGTACGCTGGCGCTGTGCATCGGCCAGCTCAACAAGTACAGCGCCGGCCAGGTCCTGATCGGCGACCAGGAAGTCTCGCAGCTGACGAGGCAGGACGTGGTCGCCAACGTCGGAATCGTGGCCCAGAACCCTTTCATTTTTGAAGGGTCCATCGCCGAAAACCTGCTCTACGCCTGTGAGGCCCTGGCCGGGGAAAAGGGCCGCGGCACCAGCGGCCCGCCGACCCTGGACGACATCATCGCCGTCCTGCACCAGACCGGCCTGTTCGCGGACGTGCTGCGTTTCGGCTTGAACACGCTGCTGACGCCCGAGCAGCACGCGGAACTGGTCAAGTCGATCATCCGCGTCCGGCGCAAGTTTCAGGAAAAGTTCGGCGCCAAGCTCTCCGACTACGTGGAGTTCTTCGACGAGAACGCCTACCTGTCCTACTCGAGCGTCGCCGAGAACCTGACCTTCGGGGCTGCCAACCGGCCGGAATTCGCCAACCCCCGCCTATCCCGAAACGATTATTTCATGAAGTTTCTGGGCGACGAGGACCTGCTGCAGCTGCTCATCAACATTGGCGTGCAGCTCGCACGGCAGACGGTCGATATCTTGGGCAACCTGCCGGCGGACGCCGTCTTTTTCGAGCAAAGCCCGATGTCGGCCGAAGAGCTTCCGGCCTACCGGCTGATGCTGGAGCAGCTGCGGCGCCGCAAGGCTGCCGAGCTGGCGCCGGACGACTACCTCCGGCTGCTGGACCTTGCGCTGCGATTCACCCCCGGGATTCACAAGATGGTGGGGCTGGGTGAAGACCTCCAAAAGCGGCTGCTGGAAAAACGCGCCCGGTTCCGCGCGAACATATCGCGGGACCTGCCGGACGCCTTCGCCTTCTACAGCAAGAATGACTATATTTATTCACAGACCATCCTGAACAACATTTTCTTTGGAAAAACCAAGGCTGCTACGCCTCAAGGTCAGGAAGTCATCACCCAGAACATCATCCAGCTGCTGATCGAAAAGGATCTATTGGAGACCATCGTGGAGATCGGCATGCGTTACAATGTCGGCAGCAAGGGCGAGCAATTGTCGGGCGGCCAACGCCAGAAGCTGGCCATCGCCCGCATTTTCCTGAAATCGCCGCGCTTGCTGATCATGGACGAGGCGACTTCGGCTTTAGACAACACCTCCCAGGCGCGAATTCAAAACCTGCTCGAAACACGCTGGAAGCGCAAGAGCACCCTGGTCGCCGTCGTTCACCGTCTGGACACCATCCGCAAATTCGACCGGATTGCGGTCATGAAAGCCGGGAAGATCGTTGAAATGGGCCGCTATGATGAGCTGATCGCCCGGAAAGGAGCCTTGTATGAGCTCGTTGGACGAAAGTAGCCCGATCCCCTCGTGCGAATACCAGGAGAACCTTGACATTCTGCGCCAGACCTATTTTTTTTCGGGGCTTCCTCTTGAATCGCTAAAAATTTTCGCCTATCTTTGCACCCGGGAAAGATTCAGAGAAGGGGACCTTCTGTTCCGCCAAGGCGAGGATGACAGCGAGGCGTTCTGCATCCTCTCCGGCAGGGTTCAACTGGAGCGAACCACCCCGGAGGCCACCCTTCCGATCCGCGCTTATGAGGCCGGGGCGTTCATCGGCGGCCTGAGCCTGATCGGCGAAACGCGGCGTTTGTATTCCTTGAAAGCCCTGCAGGAAACGGTCTGCCTCGTTCTGAGCCGCGACAAGTTCACCAAAACCTTGGATCAGTTTCCAGGGCAGCGGCACCGGATCTTCAAGGTCGTGGTCAGCGCCATCAACGACTGGGAAGAGAGCTTCCTGGAAGGCATGGCCGAGGCGTGCGAAGGGTGCCTGCCGAAGCTGGGGGTCAGCCTGCTGTGAACATTCCGCGGATCGAGCCGTCAAAGGCGCAGGGGTCATGAACACATCCGGTTCGCTTACGTTCGAGCTGCGCAATACGCTTTCCGAGCTGGCGACCCTCTGCGAAAAAATGGAGGGCGTCGGCCAGGCCTTGGGGCTGTCGCGCAAATGCCTTTTTGAAATCAACTTGGCGCTCGATGAGCTCTTCACCAACATCATTTCCTACGGGTTCCAGGACCAGTCCGAGCATTTCATCCGGGTGAATATTTCCACGGACGGCGACGTGTTGACCGTAGTTTTGGAAGACGACGGCATCGCCTTCAACCCGGTTGCGCGCATCCCTTCTGAACTGCCCTGCACGTTGGACGAATGCAAGGTGGGAGGGCTGGGCATTCATTTGGTCAAGAACCTGATGGATGAAGTCGCCTATGAACGCCGGGCGGGCACGAATGTTTTGACGCTAAAGAAATTCATCGAAAAGACCTGAACGCTTTAGTTGGCGATACGCAAAGGGAGGGATCTCCATGGACATCGTCGAGGTAAAACAGGGCGGGATCAGCACGTTTAAGCTTCAGGGACGGCTGGATTCCAACACATCTCAATCTTTTGAAAAAAGGCTCCTGGATGCTATTTCCGACGGCTCCAATAATGTGATCATCGACTTCAAGGAGCTCGATTACATTTCCAGCGCCGGGTTGCGCGTCATCTTGAAGGCCACCAAGACCCTGAAACGGCAGGACGGCAAAATCATGCTCTGCGCGATGCAGGATTACGTCAAAGAGGTCTTCGAAATCGCGGGCTTCGATTCCTTCCTCCCGATCGTCCCCACCCTGGACGACGCGGTCAAGGCATTTTGACCGGCGCGCGCCCCTCTTCCTCGCATGACCCCCGCCGGCCGGCGGCGGGCCGCCTCACAGCTCTCGGGTCGGCGAATCGCCCTTCAACCCGACGAGACCGCGCCGGCCCAGCTCGCGGATGAACTGGGCGACCGCGACCTCGGCTTCCTTTCGCTCCAGGCGGTGGCTCTCGGCGAAAGCCGCCGCAATTCCTCGCAGGGAGGTTCGGCCGTCGAGCATGGCCCAGACGGCCGTCCCCAGCCGGTCCAGCTGAAGCTTTGCCGTCCGCGGCGGCGAGACTCCCGCCCCGATCCATCTGGCCAGTGTCGCCATCCAGGGCCGCACCGTCACCGGGTAGAGGACCACTACCTCGCCGTTTTCCAGGCGCTGCTCCCTCACCTGCCGGTTCTTGACCGGAATGCAGGCGAGCGCCTCACGGCGGGTCCGCATCGGTGTCGAGCGGTCTTTCTCCAACCAGCCCATAGCCGCCACTCACGGTATGCATGTCCGGGTCATCGATCGGCCGGCGACCTTCCAACCGGACGCCGAGGATCCGGTTGCGCTCCACCACGCACCACAGGCGCACTCGGCGGAACCAGGACATTCCCAGCCGCATCCGCACGCGCTCTCCGGGCCCGGACGGCAACGGGTCACCCCCCTCGACGCCCGGATGGCCGGCGATCGTCAGGGACTCGAAGGTCAACTTCGTTTCGCCCGCGATCGTCTCTGCAAAAGCGGCGAGACTCCGGTTCTGGAGCAAAACCTCGGCCGGCGCCCACCGGTAAAGGGTCAGCCGGCGGCCACGCCCCTTGAACGCCAGGACAAACCGGCCGGCCTCAAAGCGGTGGCGTTCAAGGACGAAATGGTGCGGCAGAAGCGCGGCAATGTCGTAAAGCGCCCACG
This sequence comes from uncultured delta proteobacterium, assembly GCA_963700055.1. Lineage (GTDB taxonomy): Bacteria > Desulfobacterota > Desulfobacteria > Desulfobacterales > SpSt-501 > SpSt-501. Next base: position 181,970 of record CAVOWH010000012.1, read on the forward strand.
CCACCTGGCCGTCGTTGCGATGGTCCCGGAACGATGCCAAAATGCGGGTGGCGTTGCGAGCAATGATGTCATCGCCGGATCTCTCCAGGAACTGGATCAGGCCGACGGTGCGGCAGGTCGGACAATAGAGCAGCACCCCAACGGCCCGCTCCCGTCCGAGCCTCCATTGAAACCCCTGGGCGTCAAACCCTGCGACCGCCGTTCGCCAATTCTCGGACAGAGTCATTTCCTGGCAGACCGCGCCTTGGCGCCCGGCGCGGCGGGACAGCGCTCGCAGCTGGCGTCGTCCGGAGAACCGGCCCCGCACGGCCGACCATTTGATCTCCATCACCGGCCCCGGATCGGACTCCATCAGCAGGTGCCGCCGACCGACCCGCGCCGGCTCCCAATCGCCGGGAACCGCGAAGCGCACGCCGTTCCACGCGATGGTTTTCCAATCCGTTACACCCAAGTCGCACCTAATTTGAGCGCATCAGACGATCCGATCGGCGGCTCGTCACTTCGGTACGAAGAGCTCCCACGCCGGCGCACCGGGCCGGTCGGCCGCGGCGCGGCGCTGCCGGAGCGCCTCGCGCCGATCGCCGCGCGCTTCCTTGAAACACCGGGTGTCTTCCTCCAGACGGTTGTGCAGGGTCAGCTTGACGGCATTGCCGATCTTTTCCTCTTCGTCTTGCAGGTTGTGCTGAAGGGTGAGGCTGATCCGGTTCCCAAGGGCATCGGACAAAGACCACTTCCAGCTGATGAAGACGCCGAAGGGATCTCCCTGATATTCATGCGGATCGCCGAATTTCGTTTTGAACCGCCGCAGGAGCTCATCGAAGAACTCGACGCTGCCGTCCTCGTATTTGAGCTTGATGCGAACGATGGTGTGCGGCTGGCGGCAGGTGCCGAAGGTGATCAGTCCGCTTTTGTAGCCTGGAGATGGCAGGACTTCCACCTCTTGCAGGTTTTCCATGTAACGCACCGGCAGAGCCGTTTCCATGATCACCCGGTCCGCGACCTCACCGATCGGCCTTCCCATCGTGAATCCGGCGACCGACAGCGGAACCTCACCAGCCAAGCCGCAGACCGCCATCGCCATGAACGCCGCGATGGATCCCGCCAATATCCACCTTTGCATAGCCATTTCCCTTGTTGGTGCGTCTCGTGTTGCAAACCATTGGCCGTCAAACTAAAGCGCAAACCGTGCAAATGCAACCATACCGGATGGCGGCTCGATGGGATGTCAATAGGGCAGTCGGGCGAGCGACTTCAAAATGAGCGTGACCCCCATGGAAAACATGCCCATCAGCCCCATGCCGCAGGAGAATCCCGCCAGCAGCACCGGCGAGTACTGCCGCCACATGGCGCCGTACCGCCGCAGGAAGAAGTAGCGGCCCAGCAGCGCCCCGATCACCTCCAGTATGAGGCCGTGCGGCGTGCTCTGGCCGAGCCCCCGGACCAGCCCGTAGACCAGCATCACCGGGAGCCCGAAGAGCGTGAGAAAGATATAGATGATGACGCCCAGCAGCGTCCCGGCCCCCACGTAAACCCAGTTCAGCGCCTGGAAGAACAGCGAGTTGCCCTCCAGGGTGGAGGTCTGCATCAGCAGGGAGTTTAGGGCCTGCAGGTGCCAGAGCTCCTGGGCAAAGGGATAGGCGCTGGAGGGGATCGGCGCCAGCCGCCAGATGAACTGCGAGAAGAGCAGGCTGGCGATCATCACGACCGGGAAGACCACGATCTCCGACTTGATGATGCCCCGGATGCTGGTGCCGGTCAGCTCGATTTCGCGGAAGCTCACCGTGGCGCTGCCGTAGTTATGAATGGGGATGGGGGCGTACCAGATCTCGATCCCCTGGTAGCCGAAGTATTTCGCACCGGCGATGAAACTGGCCTCCCTCACGAGCGGCAGGCTCACAAACTGGCCGGCGATGCCTTCCATCCGCGCCGTGATGTAGGAGATCACCGGTGTGTATAGGAACCCGTAGATCACAAAAAACACCACCGGGAAATTGGGGACCAGCCAGACGCACAGCAGCACGTAGGAGACGGTCGAAAAGACGTAGATGCCGATCGACAGCCAAAAGTTGATGTCGCCCCTTCCCGGCGGCGGCCGAAACAGGTCGCGCAGGCGGCCGCGCTCGCCCGGCCCCTGGCGGCCGAAGGATCGGACGACGTGCCAGATCCCGATCAGGCCGATCGCCAACCCCAGCCCGATGCCGAAGCTCAGGTAAAAGTCGAAGTTGTTGGCGAAGACCGTCTCGACGGTCCGCATCCCTGGGTGCCAACGATGCAGGATCCCGTGCCGGTAGAGGATGGGGTTGGCAATGATGGTGATGATGAGCCCCCCCAGGCCGCCCATCACGGCCCAAAAAGGCAGCACCATGCCGATGAACACCAGGCCGAGATCGAATTGGATGCCGGTGGCCACGGCCGGAATCCAGTCTTCGGTATGCGCGGTGAGCTCGACCCACGGAATCGGAATCAGGCGGATCGGCTCCATCAAGACCAGGCCGGACAATGCCGGCAGAAGCACATAGACCGCACCGAACACCAGGCCGATGATGCCTCCGATGGAAAACACCCTCCACTTCCAGCTCTTCTCCCGCTCCTCGGTGGATTCGGCCAGCGCCATCGTCCCCAGAGCGGCCACCGGCGCCATGGGAAAGGGCAGTTTCTCGACATCGGAGGTGATCCGATAGAGCGCATAGCCCAGGCCGAATTGATCGACGCGCGTGATGATCTGGGTGCCGATCAGGAGCAGGATCGGGATCAGCCAGTCGCGGTGAAAGAAGGTGCGCTCGACCAAGGCGGAGGAGTCCATCGGAGGCGCCACCCACAAGGGGATGAACTCCGTCACCCCCAGCATGCGCGCCGCGTCGGACTGCACCAGATACTGGTTCCACAACAGCCCCTGGAAAGGGGTGTGCAGCGCCGCGCCGGCCATGTAATACAGCAGAAAAATCTCCTGCTGCTTCAGGTCGCTGTAGGAACGCTTGGCGAGTTCGGCGAAGAGGATAATGGTCACCCAGCGCGCGGCCGGCCCGATGCCCGCGCCGATCACCAGCTGCAGGTACATGCTGCCGGGCATCATCAGAAAGCCGATGAAGATCGCCCCGACGATGGTCTTCCAGTCGAAGCCCTCCTCGAAGTGCGTCGGGGTCTTCAGCAGATCGCGGTATTCTTGGAGTTCCCGATCTTCTTTCATAAGTCGCGTTGGCCCGTCTATCAATGGGCATAGAGCATAGAGCAGAGGGCATAGCGTAAAAGACAGACCGTTGTTGGTTTTTCCCCTATGCTCTATGCCCTATGCTCTATGCATATCAGTCCGGCAGCACCGTATAGCTCGCATAGCTAAACAACCCGTAGATGGCCCAGTTTCCCGCCATGAAAAAATCGCCGATGATCATCCCGATGAAAAAGAATCGCAGGTTCTTGAACAGCGCCGTCCCGCCGTAGCGCATGCACAGGGCGTTGCAGACCCAGCCTAAAAAGAAGCTGAACCACAGCGTCCACATGGCCGAGCTGTAGGCCGTAAGGTATCCGATCGGATGAATCGGCCACCAGTAGAAACGGTGGTAGCAGACCACCAGCGCCAGCATCACGGCCGCACCGCAAGCGATGAAAATCAGCACCCAGCGGTTGGTCTCCGCCGGAGACTCCAACAAACTGAAGATGTTCTCGTAGACCGCGACGGTCGTGCGGGTCGCCCAGTCCATCTCCAGCTCGCGTACGCCGAACTTGTAGGCGACTGAGAGCATCGCCGCGAAGGAGACCGCCACCCCGGCCACTAGGGTAAGCCCAATGGCGATCGCGACCATATGGTTATTGCGCGCGCCGTCCGTCACCTTGCGGGTGTGCAGCAGCGCGGGCATGAGGGCTTCGCGCATGTCCAGAAAAAGCACTTTCTGGGTCACGGCGGCGACTACCAGGCCGGCCTGGGTGAGAAAGCGCGAACCGAAAAAGGCGGTCACAGCGTCGAGGGGGGCCGCGGTGAGGGTGAAATAGGTGATCCCGCCCTGGCAAATGACGCGCACGGCCACCAGCGTAAACATGAAAAAGGCGATCAGCACCAGAACCGCGGCCCCGATCGGAAGTCCGTAGTGATGACACCATGCGACCAGCCCGATGCTGCCGGCCACAACCCCCCAGAAGGCGGGCGGGCTGGTAATCCACTCGGCCTTCGGGTCTTGCTCTTTCCGGCGGCCGAAGGCTTTCAGAAAGATGTCCAGAAAGTGAAAGCGCGCCAGCCAAGCGAGAAAAAAGAAAAACACCAGATAGGCGCCGATCGCCTGGGTTTCCTCGGGGCGGGAGAGCGTCGCGCCGAAGGTCACCCCCAGCGCCGCCGCCGGGATGTTGATCCCCAGCATGTTCAGCAGGCCGATCAGCAGTGCGCCCGCCAGAAAAAAGAACCACAGGGAAAAAGACACCTGCTTGGCGGTCAGGAACGCAAAGCCGATGAAGGCCGGATAGATGTAGATCTTCAGTTTGTAGAAACCGGAAAACAGGCCGGTTTTGGGGAAGAACTTCCCCGCCAGGATCAGGGTGGGGATCGATGGGATGGACGGGTTGTAAAAACTGAGACCGTTGATCAGATGCAGGCACACCGGCACCATCAGGCCGGCGAGCAGGTAGCGTTGAGTCAAGAACGCTCCCAGCCGGTCCTCGTCGAGCGCCTCCTGCATCATAATCGGCACCCGCAGCAAGGGGAAGTTCATGCGCTCGTTGTAGAGCCCCTGCCGGCTCAACAGGCTGACGATGCAGATCATCAGAAAATAGCACAGCAGAATGAAACCGGTCCACTCCAGCAGCGGACCCGCCCACGCCCCCCAGGGGATCTGCCGGACCACCTCGAACCAGTCCATCTGCCGGGCGCCGGAGATCCCGTTGTAGAAACCATCGACGGCCCCTCGGCTTGCGGGATACCATCCCTTCGGCAGCAGGGGCTGGAGCACGTCTTCCCAGCGGTTTTCCACTGTGGCGAAGTGGAACGGGGCGGTCAGGTTGATGAAGAAGGTGCGCGCCAGCCCGGTCCAGGCGATGCCGGACAGCAGCACCATCAGTGCCCACATGACCAGCAGCTCCCGTCCGCTCAGCAGGCGGCGGCCCTTGAACACCCAACGCAGCCCCGCCGTCAGGATCATCATCCAGAAGAGAAGGTAGAACGGCGCCAGCGGGAACTGGCCACCGCCGAGCGGCGTTCCCTTAAGATAGGCGTTGTTGAAGGGGGTCAGCAGGCAGATCAGCAGGGCCAGCAGGGAACCGATTAAGACCGCGCGCAGACGAATCCGTTCGCCGTGGATGGATTCGCCATCCCCGGTTGCGGGCGCCGGCTCAACCGAGCGGCGGGTAGCGTCGGCCATCGCGTTCTCCTTGCGCCTGGGTTGTGGGTTTTCGGCGTGCATGTCTCAGCCCGGCGGCGCCGAGGGCGGCGGCCCTTCCGCGGCCCGCTCCAGTCGCGCGCGCGCCTGCGCCAGCCGCTGTTCGTAGTGCACCTTGGCCGCTTCGTCCAGAGAGCGCCAGATCAGCAGCTGGCGCCGAATGGTGTCGAGGAATCCCTTGTTGATTCGCCGCCAGGCGTTGGATTCGCCGGATTCCCGGCTCAGCACCACGTGGATCTCAACAAAACCCGGCTCATCCCGCGCCAGAGTGAAACGCAGCTCGACGCGCTGCATGATGCCGAAATCAAAGGGCGCCAGCCACACCCGGCACTTGAGGTGCAGGCACTCCGGCGACTCGCACTTGTCCTGCGGGCAGTTGTCGGCGGCGGCGGCCACGCTCGGCGGGGTTTCGCAGGCGAAGGCCAGATCGATGTGAGAGGTCGAGAACCGCCCGTGGGAGACATCGAAATGCCCTTCGAAAAAATCGTAAAGAAACCCGCTGGCGCTCGCGTGCTCCTTAAAGGTCATCAGAAAGGGGAAGACCATCTCGAGGGCGTTGCCGCGCGCCGGCGGCAGGACCCAGGAGCGATTCACATCCGGGATGGCGATCTGCCCGGCGATCTTCGAGGGATAGATCACCGACAGCAGCACCACGGCGATCACCAGCACCATGGCCAGCACGCCGGCGAGCGAGGAGTAGTTCACGGTGATCCCCGACCAAAGCGCGGTTTCGGCAAACAGCTTGGCCGTAGTCTGAGCCAGGAGGTAGCCGAACACCACGCTCAGCACGGCGAAGGCCATGGCTTCAGCGATGAAAAGAAAGGCGACGTGGGACGGTGCCAGCCCCACGGAGGTATAAACGGCGATCTCCCGCTTGCGTTCGTAAACGGCTCCGATCATGGTGTTGAGCACGATGAACACCGAAATCGCCAAGGGAATAAGGATGTTGGGCACCCCGCTGTAGCTCATGGTGTCGCTGGCGTGGTAGAGAAAAGTCCCCTCCGGCTCGCCGCTGAAAAGCGACAGACCGAAGCGGTCGATCAGCTCCTGGGCATCGGCCTGCGCGTTCTCCCGGGAGTCGTTGCGCACCCCTACGGCCTTGAGACTTCCGCCGACCGCCATCAGAGCCGGGTAGGGGATGATGACGGTGAGCTCGCCCGGGGTGTGCTGGTAGCGGCTTTGAAACTCGCGCACGTCCTCTCCGGATTCGAGCGCCTCAACCTCCTCTTCGCTCATCTCCGCGGAGATCTCCCGCGGAAACGTGATCGGCGTCAGCGGCTCGCCGTCGAGATCCAGCCGGTCCTGGAGTTGTTTGCCGGCAAACACCCCGGTCACCGCGAAGTCCATGCCCCACAGGGAGATCGCATGGCCTTGCGGGTGCCGGGGGTCGATCCCGAGGCTGACGGCCATTCGCTCGGGAATCAGCACGGCCTGCCGCTCATGTTCGGCAAACCAGCGGCCGCCGACCAGGATCGCGTCCAGGCCCGAGACCTGCGGTTCCGCGTGCGACAGGCCCATCAGCCCCTGGGCGTCGACGCTGCGGCCGTTGGCTCGCAGGGGGATCACGCTCGCCCGCGTCAGGTCGTCTGCCTCCAGCCAGGCCCGCGGCACTGCCAGCCCGCGGCCGGCAAAGGCGCCGGCGATCGAGGCGAAGGCCTCGGACGGCAGCGTCGTCCAGTTCACGTTCTTGAGCAGGAAGCCCTGGTAGGTCGCCTCCGGGCTGTAAAGGATGCGGGCATGCCGCCGCATGGATTTGGCCGAGGTGAAGCTCATGATCGTGAAGGTGAGCAGGACCAGGGTGACGCAGGTCAGCGCCGTCCGCACGCGCCGCCGGCGCAGGTTGCTCACCCCCAGCAGGAACGCGGCGACGAAGGCCCGCCAGCGGCTGATTTCTCCGACCTGAACCATGCGCGCGCGGTTCTGCAGGCCGGCCATCTCCTGCTCGAAACGGAAGAAGATGATCAGCGTCACGATGAGGGAAAGCCCCATGATGAAAAAAGCAAGGATCACCACCATCGGGCTGTAGGCCAGCTGAAACGCCGGGTGCACATTATAGATGAGGACGATCAGCACGATCAGGATGGCGCTGAAGGCGAGGATGCGTTTATAGATGTCCGCATAGGCGAACAGCAGCCGCTCCAGACAGAAGGCGAACGGCACGAAGAGCGCGATGTAGAAGAGCACGCCGTAGAGCACGTCCCGTTGGGTCTTCTCCACGTCGTCGTAAACCCGTGTGGCCAGCGCCCAGGCGCGTGAGCTGGCATCGGCGAACCGGTCGTACGCGTGATCGGCCAGCGCCGCCTCGGCCGCCTTCAAGGCGGCCAGCCCTTCGTCTTCAAGCCGGCGGATGCGCTCATTGAAGATGCCGCGCGCTTCGAGATTGGCGATGCGCGGCACCAGCAGCGTCCACATGTCACGGGCCACCTGGTTCGCGGTGCGCAGCAGCCGGGGGAAGTCCTCCACCTCGTAGCCCACCCCGATCGGCCACTGCTCGGTGGCATTGGTCAGAATGAGTTTGCGCCGCAGCACGGTGTCGGACAGCGTCATTTTGAGGGGCGTCCCCGGTTCCAGGAAGACGGTGGTAATGATCGACGACCAGGTGTCGAGTCGGCTCATGAACCAATGCGACGGCTCGGCCTCGCGTCGCCCGTCGAGCACGTCGGCCCTGGTCATGTAACGGAACGTCCGGGGCTCGAGCAGGTTGAGCATCGTCATCCCGTTGGCGGCGAACATGACGAGGTCGGTTTCCATGGCCCGCCGGTTCATTTTGACGCGATAGGCGTCCTTGCCGGTGAGCTTCTTGTCGATGACCCACATGGCCTGCCCGGTTCGGTCGTCGAAACGGTACCCCTCAAACACCACCTTGAAGAAGCTGTGGGTCTTGTCCGCCACGCCTTTCAGGCTGAAACGGCCCTGGGAATCCACCATGGCATACAACCGTGAAGGCCCCTGGTAGCAGAGCAGCACGGTCCCCGGAGCGGGTTGGTCGGGGAAAAGCTCACCGTGGCGCAGGAACTTGGCCCGACCGGTGACCGTTGAAAATCCGTTGCGCGGGGTTTCCTCCTCGCGCAGCTTCGCGGCCCGTGTCAGATGTCCGATGAGGCCGCAGACCCCGGCGCTCTGCTTCGCCGCAAACTCGGTGTCGACCCGGTCCGGGAGGTCCCCGGGGGTTCCCCACGCCGCACGGGCGTCACCCGTGGTGGCGAAGGTGATGCCGTGGTAGCCCGCCAGCGCCGTGACCTCGCCGCCCAAGGCCGGCCGGTCGAGGAAATAGCTCTGCCACGGCCTGAGCCGGCTCGGCCGCAGGGTGTCTTTAAACATTCCCGTCCCGCCGCGCTCCTGCTCCATCCTTCGGGCCCCCGCCTGCAGCGCCTCCTCCAACGCGGCGTAAGCGGGAACGCGGTTGATCCGGGGCCGCAAGGGATAGAGCCACCCGTAGTTGAAGGCGCCGAATCCGTCGCCGTGGCTGGACAGGTGCAGCGACACCGCAGCGGCGATCTCGTAGTCCTGCAGGGCGCTGCGCAGGGTGTAGGCGCCCTCGATCAAGCGCAGCTGCGCGCGCGCATCGGAGAGGATGACTTCCTCGTCCTGGCGGGCCCGCGCGGCCGTCTGCTGCAGCAGGCGCCGTTCTTCAGCGGAGAGGCCTTCAAAAGAGACGCGCCACGTCAGGCGCCTCATGATCTGCCGCTCGACGCTGAGCTCCTGAATGAGCTTCGGATCGCGGCCGTGCTCGACCATACGCAACTGCATCAATCGGCGGGACAGCCGGTCGGCATCGGTCTTGAGGCGCTCCTCCAGGGCGGCCCTGAGAAGATCCCCAGGGGCATCGCCGCCGACATCCTCCTCGGCCGTATCGTCGGGCGCCCCGGCGGCCTCCGCCGGCCCCTCCCCTTTGGAGGGTTCCTCATCGAAGCGGACATCTTTGAGCGCGCGCAAGGTCAGGCGGGCTTTTTTCACAAAGCGCCGGAGCTCGTTTCTCGCGTCGCGCAGATCCTTGGAGCGCGCGGAAAAAGTCCAGACCAGCTCCCGAAGGCCGGCCAGCGCCTGGGCGTGGCCGGAAGTCGCCACCAGCAAGACGGTTCTTTCGGGCGGGTTCTGCTTGAGAAACCGCGCCAGCTCGAGTAGCGTCGCCGCCCCGACGGCTTCGTCGGCACCGGGAGAATCTCCGGCCACCCGGGCGGTGCTGTCGTAGAACGCCTCCACCAGGAGCATTTCTTTCCCGCGCCCGGCGGAGCTCCCGGGGACAAGACAGTATATGTTCTCGGAGATGATGTTCTGCCAGACCGCCTCCGAGCGCAGGCGCACCTCACCCGCCACCACGCCGTCCGCAGCCGACTCGAAGTCGCCGAAGATCCGGCGCAGCTCCTCGGCCGGCATCCAAAAGCGCGGGAACTGAATGGGAGACAGCTCAAACTTGTCTTCAAACACCGTCCGCGGCGACAGCCCGCGGTCCACGTAGATCAGGGCCTTGGCCCCCAAGTCGGCGGCGCCGAGCCAGTTCTTAGCCGAATCCAGCTCCATCAGCACGACGGCGCCTTCAATCCGCTTGCCGTTCAAGCGGCTGAGCTCGCCGCTGCCGACATAGAAGAGAGGCCCGGCCAGTCCGGGGGCGGCAACGGCCTGGGGGGTGATGGCGTTGCCGGTGAAGGGGCGAATCGGGAGGGTGACCGCGCGCGCCGGAACGCTGAGCTCGCTTTCGCCCTGGCGGATGACCGGAACGGCAAACGGTTGGGACGCCACCGCTCCGATCTCCAGCCGCTCGAGTTCGCTCTTGATGTAGGCCGCGGCCGTCTCGTTTCCCGGCGTGCCCGTGCTGCGGTCGCCCAAGGACGAAAGCGCGCGCAGCGTCTCCGCGAAGAGGCCGCCGTCCGCCGCAGCGGCCGCCAGGCGGATTCCGGTTCCGAGAAGGCAGGCGCACAGCAGCGCGGCGGCGGCAACCCGTGGTTTCCACCGGACCGACCGTGAAGGGAGGGGTGGGGGGTAAGGCTTCACCTGTCCGATTCCTGCGCTCACTCCCGCGTCCCGATCCGCCCGATGGAGATCGAAAGCTCCTCGCGGTTTTCAATTTTGTCGATTCTTCCGTCGCGGATCCAAACCACCTTGTCGGAGACGTTCAGCATCTTGAAGTCGTGGGTGGCGGAGATGACCGTGACCCCCCGCTGCTGGCTCAGGCGCTTCAGAAGGGCGATGACTTCCTCGCCGGTCGTCAGGTCCAGATTGCCGGTGGGCTCGTCCGCCAGAATGATGGCCGGATCGTTCGCCAGGGCCCGCGCGATGGCCACCCGCTGCTGCTGGCCGCCGGAAAGCTCGAAGGGCTTGTGGCTGTGGCGATCGGCCAGGCCCACCTGCTCCAGCAGCCTCATGCCTTTCTGCACGGCGGCGTCGCTGTTCATGCCGGCGAAGATCATGGGCAGGGTGACGTTCTCCAGAGCGGTCATGACCTGAATGATGTTGAACGTCTGGAAAATGTAACCGATTTTGCGGCACCGCAGCCAGGCCAGTTCGTAGGCGTCGAGCTGGGCGATGTCGACCTCGTCGATGAAGACCTTGCCGGAGGAGGGTTTGTCCAGGCCCCCGATCATGTTGAAAAGGGTGCTCTTACCGGAGCCGGACGGCCCCATGATGGAGAGATACTCCCCCCGGGCGATCTGCAGGTCGACGCCCTTCAGCGCCTGGACCTCGATCTTGCCGAGCCGGAAGCTCTTGGTGACGTTGGAGACCCTTACGACGTTGCTGACTTCGGGCATGCTATTTCCCTCGGTTCCTCTCCTGAACCCTTTTATTGCTCCACCCGCATGGCCTCCACCGGCTGCATCCGCGCCGCCACCAGGGCTGGATACAGGACGCCCAGCAGGCTCAACCCGATGCCGATGCCGGCGGCGGAGGCCAGCGACGCCGCCACCTCCGTCAGCGCCAACTGCTGGACCGCCTGGCCTCCGAACCGGATCAGCCCCGCCGCGAGCGCAAAGACGGCGCCGGTCAGCGCTCCGACGACGGATCCGGCCAAGCCCTGCATCCCGGCTTCCAGAATGAAGAGCCTCAGCACAAAGCGGTCGAGGGCCCCCAGGCACTTCATTGTGCCGATTTCGCGAAAGCGCTCGGTGACCGCCATGAGCTGCGCATTGACGATGCCCACCGTGCACACGAGCAGCGAGAGCATGATGATCCAGCGTTGTTTCGGGCTGGAAGCCACATTGTGGGCCTCCGGGCCAAGATCATAGCCGGCGCGCAGGAGCGTCTGCCGCAGATCGGCCGAACCGCTGGCCAGCATGCCGTTCGCCAGATCGTTGCTCACATCGGTAAAGCTCAAAAAAGAGACGGCCAGGACCAGGCTCAACGTGGTGATCAGGGATCGGGAAAAGCGCACCTTGATGCTCTTGTAGGCAATTTCCACCGACTTGCCGAACGGCAAAACTACCAAGCGGTTGGTCCGGGTAGATTTTTCAGCCAGATTTGAAAAAATGGGGTCTTGCATAATCGATGGAACCAGTTCCGAGACTTAAAGCCGATAACATACAGCTTTAAATAAGTAAATAAGAATGGTTCTTCAAATTCCAAGCGGTTTTGCAAATCTATATTTTTGGATGGAATTTGCCCGCCGTCACCTCTTCGCCCAGGAACCCGGCCCTGCACGAGGCTCATTGGCAGCTCTGCTTCAGAATATCAGCTCTGTTTGCGGCAGTTCTCGCAGAGCGTCCCCCCTACGTCGCCGGCGGCAAATCGACGTCTCAATTCCGTGTAATGAGCGCCGCGCCAGATATCCGCGAGGGGGGTGGCCTTCAAGTCCCCCACCACCCCTTGCTGTTCCCAGTCCACGCAGCAGATAAGCATCCGCCCATCGTAAAGGACATTGAGCTGCTCCTTCAGCCGCCGACACCAACCAAACGGGCGGAGTGCTCTGACTCCTAAAGCGGTCCCGCGGATGGTACCATGGTCTGCCCGATTTTCCACGGTCGCAACAAACAGTTTAACCTCCCGCTCGTGCCAGTATTTCCGGATAGCCGGTATCTCGTCGTGATTGTGAATGGAGTCGACCACAACGATTTCCAGCTTAGGCCGCTTGTACCCTCCCCTGGCTTTGAGATCAAGAAAGCGATCGATATTGCGAAGGGTTTTCTCGAGCCGAAGGTGCATGATGTCCCAATACCGGTCGGGGGTCAGGCTTTGGACCGAAATTTTAAGCTTGTCGAGGCCCGATTCTAGCAAACCCTGCGCCATGCGCTCGGTTAGCAGCCCGCCGTGGCTGGTTGTTTTTATGTATTGGGGTTTCCGCAGGCGCCGGCTGACGCAGGCGACCCGCTGGGGGAGTTCACGATCAAGCATTGGTTCGTTCATCAGGTAAAGCGTGTAGCGCCGGACGCCCAGCTCCAGGCACTGGTCAACCAGGGAGCGGTAGAGGTCCCAGCTCATCCGGAGCCCCTGCGGAATATACAACGCTGTCTTCCGGTTCGGGCAGAAGAGGCAGTCGGCATTGCATCCCGTTACCGTCTGGATCATCACATGGTCGGGGTTCAGCGGGATGAGGGGTTCTTGTTCAAGCATAGAACCGACGTTCTTCATCGATCGAGCAGAAGACGGGCGGTGGTTGCTGCCCCTTCGAGATTTATAGTTATTGGACCTGCGCGGCGCTGGAGTTGTAAACCGCTTTCGATCAAGGGGGCTATTCGTCCCGGTTCAAGGTCGTCCTCGCTCAGGACCATCAGCGGCAGGCAGCTCGTGAGCTTTTGCACCCGCAAAGGTTGCTCACGCTGGCGGGAGTATGGCAACACCAGGGCCGGCACCCCCGTGGTCAACAGATTCATGCAGGTGTTGTAGCCGGCCAGACTGATCGAAAGGTCGGCGATCGAAAGATAATCGATCAGCCGCGGGGTGAACCGCTGAACGCCCAGCCCAGCCGCACGCATGGCATAAAGATCTTCAAATTCCTCGGCATCCATGAAGGGCCCGCAGAACGCCTCCAGGTGCAACGGCCGGCCGGTGAGCCGACGGCAAGCCTCCAGCACGGCTCTCATCAGGCGATACCCCGAGCGCCCCCCGCCGCAGCTGGCGATCACCAATTTCTCCTCGGGCTTCAGTCCCAGCTCGCCGCGCAGCTTGCGGCCGTTTTCCGGATCCGGGCGAGGAGCCACGAACCCGGTGTAGGCCTTCGGAATCCGGATGTCCCCGAAGCGGCTGAAGGTTTCATGCAGCGGCAGCAGGCGCTCGTCGGAGTGGATCAGCAGGAGGTCGAACCACGCGTGGAGGGCATCCAACACCCGGGCCTCATAGGCGGCAGGATCGCGCTTCTCGACCAGCACGTCCCGCAGGCTGCACACGCTGCGGACCCGGCCGTAGACTCCCCGCCGGATCGCCTCCAGGAGCGGTTCGAGTTCGAAGCCGAAGGCGGTGCGGCCGAAGGGGTAGAGCTCGACGATGAACACCTGAGGCCGGGTGCGTTGAAAAACCGCTGCCAGCGCGGCCGCGCGCTCGCGCTGAATCGCCGCGATCGATGCGCCGGGGGCCTCAGCCAGCAAGGTCGTAAAGTGCTCGTCCATGTGCAGCTCGGGGAGCTTGACGAGCTCGACGTGGCCGGGCAGATCCACGGCGACCTCCTGCCCGCCGGCCACGAGAATAACCCGATGGCCGGCCAGCGCCCTCGCCAGCTCGAGGCTGCGGAAAAAATGCCCCATCCCCCACACGTATTGGCAGTAAAAAACGATCGTCACCGCGCGCGCCCTCCCCCGCTCCCCGAGGGCCATGCATCGACCCAGGCCGCGGTGGCCAACGCCCCGTTCAGATCAATACCGGGATCGGGTCGTTCGGAGCGCTTCAGCATCGCCTCCATCAAATCCGCCAGGCACAGGGGCTCCAACTCCGCGTCCGCCATCAGCCGGAGGGCTCCCAGCGCCTGGAGGCGTTGCGCGCGCAGACGCTGCTCACGGTTCTGGCCGAAGGGCCACACCAAGGCGGGCACGCGGGCCGCCAGCAGGTTCATGGTGGTGTTGTATCCGGCCATGCTCACCGACAGGTCGGCCGCCGCCAGATAGGACAGAAAGTCCGGCGTGAACCTTGCGACACTTGCCCCTTCCCCGGCGGCGTGCTGCAGGCTCTCAAAATCTTCGGGCGGCAGGAACGGACCCGTGAAGACCAGAAGCCGGGATGACCTCCGTCGCTTCAGGCGTCGGAAAGCACCGACGACGGCATCCAGCAGTGGTGCGCCCACGCTGCCGCCGCCGGCGCTGGCCACGATCAGCCGGTCCCGCTCGGCCAGCCCCAGCTCCGCGCGCCGCCGCGGCCGGGCATCCGGCGCCGGCCCGGGAGTGACGAACCCGGTATAGATCAGCGGCACGGCGATCTCATGGCAGCGGCTGAACGTCTCCTCCAGCCGCACCAGTTTTGGATCGGCGTGCACCAGGACGGCGTCGAAGTGCCGGTTGAGCGCAGCAACGGCCCGGGTTTCATGCTTTTCCGGAGCATCCTTTTCCACCAGGATGTCGCGCACGCTGCATACCACACCGCAGCGGGGCAGGCGGCCCTCGGCCATGTCATCCAGCAACGGGTCGATCTCGAAACGGAAGGCCTTACGGCCGAAGGGGTAAAGTTCGACGACGAACAGGTCCGGTTTTTCGGTTTCAAACAAGGCCCTCAGCCGGTCCCTGCGCTGCCCGCGGATCGTGTCGAGGTCAGCCCCGGCCCCTGCGCGCAATGCTTTGAAATCGCGATCCATCTCCAGCGCCGGCAGCTGCACCTCCCGGACATGGCCGGGCAGGTCGACACCTATGCCGGCCCCCCCCGTCACCAGGACCACCTGATGCCGGTCGAGTGCGCGGCAGATCTCCAGGCTGCGGAAGAAATGCCCGATCCCGAGCACGTGCTGGCAGTAGAAGACAATTTTCATTCTAAGCCGGTTATGACGGGCAGCGCCATCCTATCGGTAATAAAGCGCCCGCCTTGTGGCAGTGGCTTCCAGCCACGATACCGTCGCGGCAAGATGCCGCTTCCACAAAAAAAATCAGTTTCCTTTGAAGACATCCGCCCCGCGCTGATCACTTCGCCCGGATATCAGCTCATCGGCATCCATCCGGCCGACCACCTCCGCGTGCTTCACGGAGGATCCGGCGTAAAATTCTTTGAAGCCGTAAGCCTTGAGAATCGTGATCAACTTGGGCGAATATTCGTTGAAAGGAAATCCATAAAGGTCCGGCTGTAGATTGAGGTGCCGTGCGAACCACTCCAGACAAAGCTCGGTGTCGCGCCGGATGTAGTCCTCCCAGCCGGCCTCGGACCGCGACTGGAGTCGGCCCGATCTGAATTCGTGCCCCTGGAACGCCAGCCGCGAACGGATGCTCATGGCTTGGAGCAGGTTGGCGGGCACCTGCGCAAACCGCGCCAGACGCCAGGGGCTGGCCGGTCGGGGTTTTTTCGGATGCACATCGGTCAGCGTCACGTCGTGGAAATGACTGTGGGCACCGATCCGCACGTTCGGCCGCGCGGCGAGATGCTGGACTTCCTCGACGGTCATAAAACCGCTGAAGTCCCGATCGATCAACGCACGCTGCGCGTAGAAGGCTGCCTCCCGGTACTCGAGCCGGCGGCCAGCCAAAATCGGTCGGGCCGCTCCGGGCCGGATGAATGAAGTGGTGATGAAAAACGTCAACGCCAGCGGATGGTGTTCCAAGCGGGGGAAGTAGTAATAATGCGAATAGAGCCCGTCGTCGAAGCTGAGGCGGAAGCGCTCGAGCGGAAGCTCGAAATGCTCCGGCCGCAGATCATGGAACATCACTACATCCATTCCAAAGGCCTCCGGTCACCGGCGGGAACGCGTCAGACCAGCGCCCAGGCGTTCAGCCCGGCGAGCGCCAACCGCCCGCCCGCGACCGCCAGCCAGTGCAGATGATAGGGGTGAAGGTCGACCGCCTCGGCCGCCACGTAAGCCCGGCTGCAGAGGTGCTGGGCCAGGCTCTTGATCACGCCCTCATGCGTAACCACCAGGATGCAGTCGCCCGGCCAGCGGCCGGCGGCGTCTATCAGCGCCTGCCGGCTGCGCTCCATCTGCTGGCGACGCGATTCGCCTCCCGGCGGACGGAACTCCCACCCGGCCGCCTCCTGCGCCTCGACTTCCTGCCGATTCTCGGCCCGGAGCCGGGCGATCATCTGGGTGGTCCAGCGCCCCCAGTCCAACTCCCGCAGCCGGGGGTCTGTTTCGACCGCAAGGTTCAAATGGGCGTTGATGATCGCGGCGGTGGTTACCGCCCGGCCCGTATCGCTCGCCAGGATGCGGTTCCACGGCAGCGATTTCAGCATCCGGCCCCAGCGCTCGGCCTGCTGCGCGCCCGCGGGTGTCAGCGGGGAGTCGAGCTGCCCTTGAACACGCCGTTCGCGGTTCCAGGCCGTCTCGGCGTGCCGGATGAGCCCGAAGCGGGTAACGGCCTGATCCGCCGGCATGAGACTCCCGGCCGGATCTGATTTTCCCGATGCCGAGCGCTGGAACAACGTCATATCTTGACCATGGCTTGGAGCAGGGATTCCATCGCCTGATAGTTCCTGCGTAGATCGTGGAACTGGCGGACATGGGCCTTGGCGTTCGTCCCCATCCGCCGCCGCAGCTCGCCGTCCTGCAGCAGCCGCGCGATGGCCTCCACCCACCGCCGGCCGTCGTACATCGGAACCAGCAGGCCGGTGACCCCGTTGCGGATGGCTTCAGGGACGCCGGCGTTTTCAAAAGCGACCGCCGGCAGCCCGCAGGACTGGGCCTCCAGATAAACCATGCCCAGGGATTCCTGGATGCCCGGGAAGACGAACAGATCGGCCGCACTGTAGTAGCGGTAAAGCTCGCTACGGTCGACCTGGCCGGCGAAACATACCTGGTTCGAAAGTTCCGCCTGGGCGAGGCGCATGAGCGGCGCCCGCTCCCGGCCGTCACCGACGATGACGAGGCGCAACGGCTGCCCGCGCCGTCTCAGCTCGCCGCAGGCGCGGATGACCCAGGTGAGCCCTTCGGTCTTGACCCCCGTACGAAACATGGCGACCGCCAGCACCACGGGCTCGTCGCCGGCCCTCCATGCAACCCTCAACCGATCGCGGGCTTTGCGGTCGAAGCTGAAATCATCCGGGTGGATCCCGGGCGCCACATACTGGATGCGGCCCTCCGGCAGCAGGCGCTTCAAATTGCAGAGGTCGACCTGCTTGTTGGTGAAGACCCGTTGCGCGGCCAGCAAGGTTTTGCGGTTGAGATAAAACCCGGGCAGGGTTTTCCACTCGCGCCGGCGTTTGGTGGAAAATACGCCCTGAAAAAGGACGTAGGGAACGCCCAAGCGAGCGGCAGCGTAAGGCCCGAGCACATCCGGGGCTTTGTAATAAGAATGATAGCTGAACCAGACGTCAAAGCCTCCGCCGGCCGACCGCCGCACCACTCGCCGCCGCTCCTGCAGAAGCCGCGGCCACAGCCAGGGCTTCCAATAGATCCAGCGGCAGCGGAGCGAACTGGCCGGGACCACCTCATGGCCGCGGGATTTGAAAAACTCCACAATACCGCGGGCCGTCACTAGGTCCCCGGAGGCTTGAGGATGACTGAGGGGCTTGAAGGGCGCGTAGAAGCAGATTTTCATTCGCCTCTTTACTTGAAGTCCGGAAACCCGCTTTTCAAAAACCACGCGCCCTGGTCCGCGCTGAATTCCCAGACCTGCAGGTCCTCGATCGTCCGCAGCCGGGGGTTGTCTTGCTTGAAATAGGTGATTTTCACCGTTTGAAGGACCTGTCGTTTGTCTTCGGTGTACGCGACCTGCAGGACTTCGTAATCGGAAACGCGCACGCTCGCGGGAACTGTCCCTCTTTCTTTGGGGGCGTCGGCGGCCAGATAGGGCTTGGCCGCGTCGAACTCGGACCAGCGGATGAGCCGGCCGTACCGCTTGGCCATATCCTCAAAGAGCTCCTCCCTCCTGAAATCGAAAGTCGATGCGCAGGCGGCCGAGAGCAGTGCCGCCGCCAGAACAGTCAGGCATGTCCTTCTCATGGCGATCCGCCTCTGGGTAAAGTTGCAGCCAGTTTAAACCATTCTCCTGGATTCGCCAAGCGTTATTGCTCCGAGGATGGTGTGCGCCGCTTTCAAACAGCTCTCGGCAGCTAGGATGACCTCGAGAAGCCGTTGACTAGCCGCTGCGGTTCAATTAAAGAGATCTGTATCGCAATGAATTCTGCCCGCAGCTGGCGGCAGGGAGAATCTATTCGGCGAAGGAATATCCTTCCGGGGTTGAGACATGAAAATGAGATCGGAGGAATCGGTGCAATCCTTCGGCGTGCATGATCTGCGGCGGACGGCGGAATGGTTCGTGGCGGACGAACCTGCGCGGATAGGTTCGGGGGGCTGGTGGCGTCCGCCGCTGTTGGCGACGGCGCCGGTGGATGAACGCTTCGAGATGCTCGCACGGATCGCGGCCGACGACCATCTGCATCCCCGCGACTTGCTGCCGACCGCTCGCTCGGTGATCGTCTTCTTCATTCCGTTTCGCAAGGATCTCGTCCGCGAAAACCGCGAGGGTAAACTTCCCTGCCGCAACTGGGGCCTGGCCTACGTCCAGACGAACGACCTGATCAACCGTCTCAGCCAGTGCCTGGGAGATCGGCTGGAGGAAGGAGGGTTCCGAAGCAGCCTGACGCCGGCGACCCACAACTTCAACGAAACCAAACTCATGGCCCGGTGGTCTCACAAGCACCTGGGCCATCTCGTGAACCTGGGGCGCTTCGGCACCCACCACATGCTCATCACGCCGGCCGGCTGCGGCGGACGGCTGGGGAGCCTGGTCACCGAGGCGGATCTCGGCGAGCATGCGCTGATCGAAACCCGCGAGGCCTGCCTGCTCAAGGCCGGCAAGGCCTGCGGCCTATGCATCGAGGCTTGTCCGGTGCAAGCACTCAAAACCAATGGCTTCGAGCGGCGGCGCTGCTGGGAGCGGCTCAAGGAGAACCGCGCCGGAATCGACTATTTTTCCGACCTGCCGGAAACCACCCACGTCTGCGGCAAGTGCGCGGCCATGATGCCCTGCAGCTTCGGCAACCCCGTGGCGCGGCTGGAAGCCGCTAACCGATAATACAGCTTCGCCATTGCACCCGGCCCTCCCCGCAAGACCCGATCAGGGCCTGATTCCACTTTTTTCTCATTTTACCTCGGCAGCCGGCGATCGCCCGCAGAGGAGGCGGCTTTGGCGAGACGAAAGCCCAGCCCGGCGCCGAAATAACCTTCGCGGAGCCCAAAGCGCCGGCTGCAGCGTGCGCTCCAGGCATCGAGGTTCCAGCTGCCGCCGCGGATGACACGTTCGCATGCTTCAATCTTTTCGCCCGGCCGATCCCGGCCGGGCGCGGCAGCTTCCCCGGCAACATAAATGTCCTGGCACCATTCCCATACATTGCCGCTCATGTCGAACAGCCCCAAACCGTTGGGTGCCTTGAGCCCGACCGGCCGGGTGGAGCCTTCGCTGTTATCAGAGTACCAGGCCAGCGCCTTGGGGTCGTCGCCGCCGGCATAAAGCTCTTTTTTACCGCCGCTGCGGGCGGCGTATTCCCACTCGGCTTCGGTCGGCAGCCGAAATTCGGTTGCGCCGGGCGACAGCCCATTCAACCGCTGGGTGAACCCGGCGACGTCCAACCAGCTGACCTGCTCCACCGGGTGCCTGGGGCCTCTCTGGAACATGGATGGGTTTTCCGCCATCACCTTTTCCCATTGGCCCTGGGTCACCGGATACTTGCCGAGATAAAAGCTTGCGAGACGCACTTCCCGCAGCGGGGTTTCATTGCCCCAGCCGTCGCCGTGGAGGTCCCCCATTTGAAAGGTCCCGGCCGGAACGAGGACGAATTCCATGCCTGTGAGCGGTTCGATAAAAGCGGCCGGGGCATCCGAAGGTTCCGCTCCGGATTTCTGACATGCCGGACACGCTAATTGCCCGGGCGGCAGCCGCCGGCCGCAGGCCGGGCACTTCAACCGTGCTTCGCACTCCGGGCAGATCTTCCAGTTTTCCTTGACTTCCATGCCACAGCCCGGACATGCCGGCCGGCCGAGAGGCGCCTCGCAGGCCGGGCAGACTTTCCACGTGCGTTTCACCAGCTCTCCACAGAACAGGCATTTGGTGTTCCCTTGACCCTCGTGCGGGTCAGCGCCAGTCGTCATGAATGCACCCCGCCTTCAAAACGTTCTACCCCCATCACAGGCTTACAGGTGGGTTTATTACCCAAAACGATCCAGGTTTTCAATTCGGGAATGGGTCCGTATTTCCGACTCGGGAATCAGCATCGCGCCCCAGGGCCTGCTCCACATCGACGAGCCGTTTTTCACGACCAAGAGCGAGAGTTTCGGGGCGGGACTCAGGCTTTCCATGGTCTATGGCATTATCCGCGAGCACCAGGGGGAGATTGCCGTGCAGAGCGAGGAAGGCAGGGGGACCGAGTTCTGCATTTCGCTTCCGGCGGTGTCGAGGGAGCGCTTACAGGCGTGAGGCCATAAGCACGCTGAATATTATGGTCGTCGATGATGAAGAGGTCATGCGGGAATCCCTGGCTGCGTGGTTGGAGAGCAGCGGGCATGAAGTGGGGCTGGCTGAAAAAGGATTTTGAGGACCTTCAGCCTCACGTGCTGCTCTCATATTCCGCGGTACACCAGCTCCAGCGCTTCTTTGGGCATCCTCTTCTGGTAGAAAAAAGGGATCTGCATGGGCGTCACGCAAAGGCCCGTCACCTCCGCACCGATGCTCTTGGCGAAACGAATCCCTTCCCGAATCGCCGCTGCCGACAACTCCGAGCCGTCCGTCGGCAGGACACGCCATTTTCTTTTGCCTTCAATGGCCGTGCCGGTGGGAGCTGCCGTCGCGTTGGCGCGAGGCGTGAACGACTGCGAGGATTATCCCCAAAATGGCCGCGAGATATATGCCGATGAAAACATAGTGGAGAATCATATCGACCGCCTTTCTGTGGATGTTTCCCACAAGGGCGGGCGCTGTGGCTTCAGAAGCGGATGTTCAGTCAATTCCCAATATCATCGCCCGCCTCCTGTTCAGTCATAATTTAAGTAAGCCCGGTCGGGTGTCAACTCTCCACAAAACTATCCAAGGGATCGCTCATCTTTGCTTCTCTCCCTGCAGCACTCCACCGCCGTAGTCGGTTTATCAACAATCCTAAAATTTGAGCCTCAACCCCGAATGCCCGCAACGAGTTCGATCGCCGAAGGCGGCCTGCATTCTTTCAACAGGCCCCTCTCCGGTGCAATGGCAGGGAACCAAGAGCTCCAGTCCCAGGCATCGCAAGGCTGCAATGGTCTGATCCAGACGAACTTCGCTCGCGTTCAGCAGATGCATCCCGCCCACGACCGCTCGTATCTTTGACCCGGGATTCAAGCGCAGGATGTGATTCAAGGTGTTCACCACGCCGGCATGGCAGCAGCCGACGCAAACGACCAGCCCCCGGCTGGTTCGGATCCACAAAGCAAGGTCGTCGTCCATGGCGTCGGCACGTCTTCCTCCCGGGTCGAGGTAGAACGGTCCGCCCGTGTCCTCGAAGGCGGTCTCACGCGGTATCGGCCCGGTGATACCGATAATCCCGGAAAGCCATATCGGCTGCTGCACCCAATGGAGATGTTGCTGGGACAATCTGTCGATGGCGACCATGGAAGCTCCCGGCATCTGGATCTGGCGCGGCGCGAGGTCTCGAATGCTGTATCGCGGCAGCACGACCCCGGGGTGGCAATAGGTGTCGATCGGTCCGGCGGTTTTAAGCACATGGGCGACTCCGCCGGTATGGTCGAAATGCCCATGGCTCAGCACCAGCGTATCGGTTTGTCTCAAGTCCACACCGAGCGATGCCGCGTTGAGCGGCAGCGCGCTCCCCTGTCCGGTGTCGAAGAGCACATGTCGGCCGTCGGATTCTATCCACAAGGATAAGCCATGCTCGGCGACCAGGTCGTCTCCGGCGAGGTTGTCGACCAGAATCGCAATGTCCACAGGCGCGGAATTCATTCGTGCTCCCCGTCTTGCATGAAATCGACCCGCTTCTCGGGTCATAGAAAACCGAGAGTCACTTTACTCAGTTATAAGCTGACTTGATCTCCGGAGATTCGTCCAGAAGCGACCGGGATAGTTCCGCCATGTCGTTTTCCCGCCAAAAGGGCGGTTTTCATGAGCGTCCATGTATTTTTGCGGAAGTAGATCGAAAATGCTCCGCGTCGTTCGCGCAATGCCCGGAAGCATTTGCCGCCGCCGCAATCCCGGTAACGTGCACAGATGATGATGCCTATTCTTTCCATCTCGGACACCTCTTGTGAGAATCCCGTCAGCTCATGGAAGTTGTTGGTTATTGCCGGGTCATCGCGGCCCCGCACTTTGCGCACTTGCGCTCGATGCAGGGCACGCCGCGCTCGTGCGGCTCTCTCTGCCCGCATTTCGGGCAGACGCAATCGCCGGATGGCCCGGCCTCACCGGGGCCGCCCATACGGCCGGGCCTCTGGCCGCCTCGGCCCTGACCCCGCCCACCGCCTTGTCCCCTTCCACCACTTCCTTTTCCGTTCATAATATTTTCCTCCTGATGGTTGACATGAATTCCCCTAATACGACAGCTCCAGTGCCGGCCGCAGTCCGCATGGCGAAAGTGCTCTGCTAAAGTCTTTGCGTGAGCCCGGCCTGGCGGAGGGCTGAATCTTTCACGCTTCGGCGGCCCGTATCAACTGCTCCGTCCGGTCGAAGCCGCCGGTGTCGTCCGCCTTTCCGATGAGGGTCAGGAAACGATCGCTGGTCCGGGCCTGAGGAAAAGCGGAAAGCTCGTAGCGGCCGGCCACATACTGGAAGAGCATCGTCTGGTGTGGATCCGCAATTTCAATGATGCCCTTGGCGCGAAAGATGGAGCGCGGAAGCGATTCGACCGCCTTCATGAACTTCTCGCGGTCCAGCTTCCGGGTGAAGGTCAAGCTTCGCGACCAGAGTCCGTCTTGAACATGCGTCTGGCTGGACGCACCTTTCGTTGACCCGGTGGGAACGGACGGCTGGTGTTTGCCGGCCTCCGCGGCGCCTTCCTCCACATCGAGGATCAATGCCGGATTCACATCCCCCCCTATCGCCGCCAGGACCGGGGCATTCGGCTTCAGCTCGCACAGCCGCTGCCGAAGAATCTGCACTTGCGCATCACCGACCAGATCGCACTTGTTCAAAATCAACACATCCGCCGCCCGGATCTGGTCGACCGCAATGCGGTAGCCAGCCAGCGCTTCATCAAAATTCAAGGCGTCCACGACGGTAACCGTGCAGTCGAATCGAACCGTGTCCTCCAGGCCGGCCATCTCATCGAGAAGATTCAAGGGATTGGCCAGACCGGACGTCTCCAAAATGACATAATCCGGCGAGAAGCTTTCCAGGATGCCATGAATGGCGCGCTTGAGGCTTCCGACCAGGCTGCAGCACACGCAGCCTTCGTCGATTTCCGTGACCGCGTAGTCCAGCAACTTGCCGTCGAGCCCGATTTTGCCGATCTCGTTCTGGATCACCGCGACGAAGCGGCTGCGCTGGGTCTGGTGCTCGATGAAATGCTGCAGGAAGCTGGTTTTCCCCGAGCCCAGAAACCCCGTGAGGATGATGAGCGGCGGCCGCTCGTCCACGCCCAGGATTTTCTTATCGACGCTTTTGGAATCCGAAAGCTGGTGCGCGCGCCACCACAGCCGGTCCCGGTAATCGAGGGGGGCCGTCTCGGGACCGTCCGCCCTGGCGGCCGAGGTCGGGGCACGCTTCGTCGCCGAAACCGCCGAGCAGAGGGCATCAAAATCCCCCTCCCCGTAGCCCAGCACCACGAGCCCGTTCCAGAGGTCGGGGGCATCCTGTGAAGATACGGTGCCCGAACGATCGTACACCCGCTGGGTCGCCGGATACCGCCGTTCGATGAGGCAGCCGGGGGGCTGCTCGAGATTGAAGCTCACGGAGGCGGCCAGCACATCGAAAAACGCGGCGGCCGTCTCGAAGGAGGGAAAGTCCTGATCGAACCCGCCGGGTTCGATCAGTTGAGCCATCTGTCCATCCTGCGGTAGGTGCACACCCTCACGGGCCACCGTGCGCTGCGAGGATACACTTTCCATGACCAGCGCCAGCGCGCGCCGGTCAGACCGAACGGAAAGCAGCAGGCTGCCGATACCGAAAAGCTCGCACATTTCCGGGTGTTGCAGGAAATCGCGAATGCAGTGTCGATAGTCATCAGTCTGTGTGAAAGCGGCGGCCCTCAGGGAACATCGCTCGACCAGCGTCTCGGCAGCGTCGGGAAAATAGCAGAGGCCGAAGAGACCGGTGGTCCACCCCGGGGTGGGTTCGAGTCCCATGAAAAACAGTCCGAACACCCCGGCGCAGTTCCTGACCCTTGCGGTCCACGCCTCCACCTCGGCCGCTGACTGTTTCAGGCCCCGCCAACCGATGACATGCCGGACCGTGGGCAGAAACTGGGTGCGGATCAGGATCGCCCGCATCAGTTCCTGGACAGCCATGTCGGGGGATGCCAGGAAATCCCCTTTGAAAAAGTGACTCAAGTTCAGGTCAGAGGACATCAGCGACAGAGCCTCATCACCGCAACCGCAAACCCGCGATCTTGACCGCACCCCGGTGGTAGCCGTCCGGGAACAGCTGCTCAAGCTCGTCGATATCGATATCGTTGACCTCGCAGGTCTCTGTCACCGTTGGAATCTTGCCGGTTTTGTAAAACGTCGAGCGCAGGAAGCGAATAATCTTCCAGTGCATCTTGCCCAGCTTCCCGCCGGGAATTTTCATCTCATAGGCCCGATGGGCAGCGTAGTGCTCGTCCCATTCATCGGGATCCACGAGAAAGCCGCGCACGTCCACCCGGTACTCCTGCCTTGTGGCAACGGCGTGCAGGTCCTTGGCGCTGTGCTCCATGTAGTCCGCACCGAGGTAAGCTTCCTTGTAGCTGACGCCGGCCAGTTTGCAGGCCCCGCGCATGTAGCCCGTCGGGAACAGCCGCTTCAGTTCGTTGCGCCGCAGATTGTTGGCCCGGCAGGTCTCAAACAAGTTGGGGCATTTGCCTGTTTTTTCGAGCTCGCCGCGGATGAAGTGAATGACGTCCCAGTGCTCCTTGGTTAAGCCCCCGGGAATACCGAGTTCAACTGCCAGGCCTTCGGCCAAATCCGGTTCCCATTTCTTCGGGTTCAGAAGAAATCCTTCTGAATCCAATTCATAAGCCTTTCCCTTGCGCTTGAAAATTCTCATACACCCACCTCCCCTCCTCGGTTGGCTCGGTGCGTTTCTACGATTTTGCAAACGCGGCACCGAGCTGCCGTTCGTCCGACGCAAGATATCGAACACTAAAAGCATCCCTTTGCCCTTGGGTCAGTACTCCACCTTCCCGCTCTTCGGACCTCCCCAGACGAATTTCACGATCTTTCCACCCTTCCACCCCATGGCGAAGATCCGCACCGTGCCCACCGCCGTTTCGGAATGCTGATCACACTTTTCCACCCGGGACTCCAGCGTGTAATAGGTAATGCCGTCTTTTTCCTCGACCTTGGACAGGACCGGTTTGGCCATGTCGCACACCGTCAGCTCTGGGGGCACCACTCCGGGTTCGCCGTACTTTTGCAGCAACGCGGCCAGTTTAGCCCGGTCTGTGAAGTTGTCGATCACACCCTTCATTTCTGGAATGACCTGGGAACTGGGGCACCCCAGGATGCCGACCAGCAATAAGGCCGCTAACACCAAAGCTGCCATACCGTAACGGTAATTCGCCATCGTTCACCTCCCCGTGAATTCAGCGGCAGGAGACCGCCAGCCTCCCGCCGCTGATGGCTGACACCCTTTAAACCTCGATCCCGTACCCGATCTTGTCACCGTTGCCCAGGTAAGCCGAGTCCGGCGAACGATGCCGGGCCGTGCCCTTCTGAACCGGGTATCCCCTTTCGATGAACTTTTTGGCGCAGAGGATCCCGGTACAGTGGTTGCAGCCGATCTTCTGGAACCCGTATTTGCCGAGGGAAAGCACCAGGTCGTCGTACTTGGGATCCCAGTCCTCGAAGGGGGAGATGTGCAGGCCGCCGTAGATGCCGTAGAGCTGGTCCTTCTCGTATTTGATCTCCCGGAAAGCGGTCTCCGAGAATTGGATGATGCCGAAGTGACAACATCCGGTGATACTGACCAACCCGAGGTCCTTGACGTTAACGTAAAACGCCTGCTCCCCATAAACCCGGCAGATGATGGGAACGGCAAAAACGAAGGTCGCTAGTCCGGGGATGAGAGGATTGAGCCCCGGCTTAACTTTGACCACCTTGCCCTTGTGGCCCGCATCCTGGAGATACTGCAGCCCTTCGGGATAGAACCCATCCGGGATGTAAGTGGTGATGGTCGGGTCATACTTGTAGGTGACCGGCACCCCCCAGTAGTGGTCGAAGTGCTCGTGGGAGATGATCAAGGCCTCGATTTCCTTGTTCTTCAGCATCTGGTCGATGCCCTCGCGCTTGAAGCTCTCATCCATCCACTTGTAGGACCAGCCACTGTCGAGCAGGAATTTTCGTTTTTTACCGTTGAGCTCCTCTATCTCGACCAGGGCGGCAAACCCGCCCGCGTTCTGCGGGCTCACTGAAAGTTTCTCAGTGATTGCCCAGGCCTCCTCGAGATTGTTCGGCAGCAGGTGCTTGATCTTGGCAATGCCCTTCTCGTAGCTGCCCTTGCCGAGGCCCGTGCCGTCGCCGAACGGCGGCCAGTTGTAACTGTACTGGTTCACCAAGAGTCCACCGGCGCCCTTGATGTCGCCCATGAGGACCGCGTTTTCGAACCAGCTGGTTTCCGAGATGTTCGTCACCTTGAGCGATTTGCAGGCACCGATATCGGCGAGCTTGCGCTTCACTTCGGGAAAATAAGACTTCCGCCAGGGAGAATATGAAAACAGGCCCATTCCCAGCGCGGTGCCCCCCAACACACCCATGGCCGCCCCTTTGAAGAAGTTCCTGCGGCTGATCTTGCCTTTATCTTCAGACATGGTTCCTCCTTGTCGCCATCTATTTGATGACCGTGATGGATTTGTAGGCCCAGGGCAGGACACTCAGCGTGATGAAGTAGATCGCCACCCCGCAGATCGCGCCGGCCCCTAATCCCCAGCCCAGGGCCGGGTCCCAGCGGACCTCCGCCAGCTTCGCCTTTTCGGCAGCGTGATCGGCCGCGATCTCCTCGGCGGTCTTGGGAACCATCTTCCAACCTGGCCAGTTGTCCATGAACCAGTGGTGGACCAGCCAGATGTTGATGAGCCAGATAGTCGGGATCATGGGGAACTGCTGTTCGTGCATGAAACCCTTCTGGGTGCCCAGGTAATCGTGGGAAGTCTTGTAGTAAAAAATATAGAGAAGAATAGCGGCGGCGATGGTGATCAGCGTGCGGATGAAGACATTAACCGGCAGGCTGAAGCGCTGGGGCCAGTTGCCGCAGTAGAAGGTGATGAACAGAGCCGGAACCAGGAAGAACACCGCCATCTCGCCCACATGCAGCCAGCGCCAGTCGGGGGCGTTTATCAAGCGGGTGCCGCGGATGGCCGGACCCCAGGTCAGCTCCTGCGCGAAATACAAGAACAGGTGCATGGCCCAGGCGATGGCGATGATGCCGAAAAAGGCTACAATGCGCCGCAGCCAGTTCGTGCGGATCAGTTTGAACGGAAACCGCTCCCAGATGGTTTCCACGATCCAGACCGTCACCGTGCAGCACATGATCCAGGCCACGTGGAAGTTGCCCGAGACCGTGTTGGCGAACTGTTCCCAGTAAGGCGGAGCGATCGCTGTGAAATACTGCCAGGGATAGTAGAGAATGCCCATGTGGGAGTGCATGGTCATGAAGAAAATCAGGGTGCTTAAAAAGAAGGTGGCCACGGATGCTGATGCCCTTGCCGGGCTGGTTCAAGCTCTGCCAGGGAACTTCTTCGCAGGCCACCACCCAGGCCGGGCTCAGCCACGAGGCGATCGCTGCAAACATCAGGCATGCCAGCGCCGCATACTCCAAAGCGAAGAATTCCGTCATTCTCGGCAGTTTCATCAGGTTGTCGGGGTTGAAATAGGCAACTCCATAGTTGCCCAGAAGGGATTCGAAAAACCCCTTGATAAGCACCCACAGGATCACTACCGAGATCACCGTCAGGACCGCACCCTTGACGACCGGGTGGGTGTCCTCCAGCCACTTGCGCTTGAAGGGCCAGTAGTTGAAGATGTAGACCATCCAGATCAGCATGATCAGCCACCAGCGGGTGTACATGTAGCCCACGTAAGGGGTGTACATCCGCATCCAGCCCCGTGGGTCTTGGAAGATCCACCACGTGGCGTAAAACACGGCCAGCGTCAGCACCAGCGCAACGATTGCCGGTATCGGCTGGGGCCAGCGCTTAACCAGTTTGCGCTCCTCCAGATAACCTGTGCCAAATCGCTCCATTTCAGCCTCCTTTCGTAACCGGGTCTATTTGAGTTTGAAGAAGCTCCTGGTAAATCTCCCGTTGCAGTTCCTCAGCATCACCGGCCTGCAGCCGCACTCCCCGCAGTTCCGCCTCGATCGCCAGCAGCGAGGGGCTGAGCTCGGTCGCCGACAGACCGGGCTCGCGGCCGGATTGGTCATGCTCTGCAGATCGATCCGCATATCCGGCGGTCAGGCCATTAACGGCCCGCACTCCTCGAAAAAGCAGGTCTTTCAAAAATTGTTTTCTGGAGAGCACAGGTGTAATTCCGGAAAAGGTTCGGCCGCCATGGTCGCAGATATGGTTCTGCCCCCCCCCAACCACTTTACACTCATCAAGCAACAGCAGTGCCACCTGCGAGGCTTGTCGACGAGGCTCAGTAGCTTACCGATTTAATTACGATTATTGCAATATTCAGAAGAAAACCTCCGCCTGGAAAAATTTGAGTGGGAACAAATTGAAGGCCTGGAAAAGACAATAACGGTGCAGAATGTTCCTGGGTTTATGCAGGCTGATCGGAACCCGGCATGCGAAAGCGCGGCTGATCGAGCGCCCCTTTGCGGTATGCGTCAATCACCTCGTCGATGTCCCCGGTGATTCCGCAGACCACGTGAATGTCCGCCTCCTTGAGAAGATTGTAGAAGGAGTCGCTCACCGCACCGCAGATGATGATGCCGATGCCCAGCTTTTGAATTTCGCGGACGCGTTCAACAAGAGAATCGCGTTTTATCGGAATCGCTCGGCGAGCGGTTTCCTGCTGCCCGTCCGGTTCCAGCAGGCACAAGCGGGTGCAGGTGTCCAGAACCGGTGAAACCCTGCCTCTGAAAACGGGAACGGCGGTTAGGGGTGATGATGCCGGCCGATCCGCCGGGATGGCTTGTCGAGGCATCCCATTGCTTGATGCTCGTTTCATCGACCTGTCGCAGAAGATGCATGGACTCATCGGCATGGATTGAGCGCAGGAGTAAGGTTCATCGAAAATCAGGCCTGCCGTTTTTTCAGCAACAAGTGTGCCCGCAATTGAACGATCAAGGCGCCCGATCATGCTTTTGATTGAATTCAGGCGTGTTGGAGGGGGAAAGCATACAAACGCCGGAGCGTTGTCGGTGGGTCGTCGCGCCAGCCGATGCTTGACTCCGATTAAAAATGGGAACAGAATGCACCCTAAAGGCTCAGGCAAACGCTCTCGCCGTTTGAAAAATGGAAGAAAAACCTGAAACCTCTCAGCAGCGGCATCACGAACTGATCCTGGACAGCCTCGCAGAAGGGGTGTTCACGGTGGATCTGAAATGGCGCATCACCTCCTTCAATCGGGCCGCCGAGATCATCACCGGGATCCCGCGGGCGCAGGCGCTCGGCCGGCCATGCTTCGAGATCTTCCGGGCCGACGTTTGCGAAACCGGTTGCATGCTGCGCCGGACGATCGAGACCCAAATTCCCTTGTCGAACATGCCGGTGCATATCTACCGCGCCGACAAGAAGCGGATCCCCATCAATGTCAGCACCGCCCTGCTCCAAGATGTGGAAGGCCGGGTGGTCGGGGGGGTGGAAACCTTTCAGGACATCTCTGCGATCAAAGAACTCCAGAAAGCCCTGCGGCGGCAGCACTCCTTCGAGGATATCGTCAGCAAGAACCCCCGGATGATCAAAATTTTCAGCCTCCTGCCCCAGGTGGCCGAAAGCGGCAGCACCGTTCTGATCCAGGGCGCCAGCGGCACCGGCAAGGAGCTGATCGCCCGCGCCATCCACAACCACAGCCCTCATCGCGAGGGGCCGTTCGTGGCGGTCAACTGCGGGGCGCTGCCCGACACGCTGATCGAGGCCGAGCTTTTCGGCTACAAGGCGGGGGCTTTCACGGATGCCCGCAAGGACAAGCCCGGGCGGTTTGCCCTGGCCCAGAACGGCACGATTTTCCTGGACGAGATCGGCGACATCTCTCCTGCCGTCCAGGTGCGGCTGCTGCGCGTGCTCCAGCAGAAGGTCTACGAGCCGCTCGGCTCCGGCAAACCCGTCCCCACCAATGCCCGCGTCATCGCCGCCACCCATCGCCGCCTGGAGGATCTGGTGAAAGCGGAAAAGTTCCGGGACGATCTCTATTTCCGCATCAATGTGTTCAGGGTCACCCTGCCGCCGCTATCCGATCGCAGGGAGGATGTCCCGCTGCTGGTGGACCATTTCATCGAGCGGTTCAACCACCAGAAGGGGCGGAGCGTGGCGGGCGTCTCCCGGGAGGCGATGTCCGCCCTCATGCTCCACGACTGGCCGGGCAACGTACGCGAGTTGGAAAACGCCGTCGAACATGCGTTCGTCCTCTGCCGGGACGACCTCATTCGGCTCGAGGACTTGCCGGAACACCTGCACCCCGTCGGCAACTCCGTTGCTGTTTCAAACGACGTGACCCTGCAGGACATCGAAAAGGCGGCCATCCTCCAGGCCCTGCAGCGCAACCGAGGCAAAAAAGTCGCAACCGCCCGGGAGCTCGGCGTAGACAAGAATACCCTGCGCCGCAAGATGATCCGCCTGGGCATCCGAGACGTTGTATTAGGCGTCCAATAATCGCCGCTGCAACAGCGACTGCATGTCACGACGGCCATCGACAACCAGCAGCACATAGACGTTCTTATCCGCAACACGGTAAATGATGCGGTAAGGTTTTAAAAAAATCTCGCAATATTCACGGATCCCTATCGCCAGCAGTTCTTTCGGGTAAGCTCCCCGCTCGGGGAATTCGGACAATCTGGAGAGAGTTTTTTCGATCTGCTCCAAAACGTAGTCCGCTTTTTGAAGCGCATCATGCAACGCGATGTAATCATAAAGCTCGTCAAGATCACGTGCGGCATCGTGAGTCAGCAAAACCTTGAACGGCATCACCGAGCCTCCCTCCGTTCGCGAAGACGCCTAACCACCTTC
Source organism: uncultured delta proteobacterium (assembly GCA_963700055.1). Classification (GTDB taxonomy): domain Bacteria; phylum Desulfobacterota; class Desulfobacteria; order Desulfobacterales; family SpSt-501; genus SpSt-501. Next base: position 213,661 of record CAVOWH010000012.1, read on the forward strand.
TCGGCGGATAGAACCTTGCCTTCCTCAACCTGACGCATCCCGAGTGCCAGGATTTTCAAAAGAGCCATTGTTTGCTGGGTTTGCTCGTAGCTTTTGATGTCTTGTATGACAACCTTGGCTTCGCCGTTCTGGGTAATAACCATCGGCTCTTGTTGTTCGGCAAGGTTTCGGACGATTTCGGCGGCATGGGCCTTCAGGTAGCTGATGGGCTTGATCTGACTTGACAGTTTCATGAGAACACCTCCATTTCTGAAGTATGACTTAATTTAGTCCATAAACAGGTCAACTGTCAAGGCTGAGGCGGGGACCCGGGTTTAGGTTACCCGGGGGTCGAGCCAAGGCATCCATTTGATTTTTATGGTTTAACGTTCCGAAGGTAGGTTTTTCCAGGGCCTATTTCCTCTTTTTCGGCCCCGAAAAGAGCGTTATAGAGAGCAGGTCCCTCCCGGACCTGATATCCTTCGCCGCCTGCTATGCCGGTGCAGGAATTACCGCCCCACGACCTTCCAGCGCGTCGCTTGCCGCAGGTTCTGGTCGTAGGTCCAGATCTCCGAGGTCTTCATCTGCTGCGAAAGCGCCAGCAGCGCACAATCCGTATATGACCAATCCTTGTCGCTATAGCGCTCAAAGATTCCCCAGGCCAATTGCTCAAGCTGCGGAGTCGACGCCTGCCAGCGATACAGCGGGTTTCGCTTAATCTCCTCACCGGCCCGAATCGCCACTCCGGACCCGCCTCGCACCTTGAGAAGCGTCATGGCCTCAACAAATACCCACTCGTGCAATAGCAAACTCGCCGGTCCCTTCAGCAATTGCTGCAGAAACCGACGAGCGGCGTCGTGGTTCTTGTCCGAACGCATAACCAAGGCATAGATCGCCCCGGTATCTATGATGACCGAGCGGATTAGGACCTCGCCTTGCGTTGTCGTGGGGAGCTGCTCTTTCGAACGGACTTAGGCGAGATGGCTTCGACCAAGTAAAGATCGGTATTCTCACTAACCGCGACGTCACCGATCAACGCCGGCTCCTCAGCGCCGATCCCAACCATAGTCCAAACGCTTTCGATCGCCACGGGCTCACGCGCCTCCGCATCGTCGATGATCTGACGAATCACCTCAGACATACTGAGGCCCTCCTGGTTGGCACGGGCGCTGATATATCGAACATTTTTGGGCGCCAATAGCACCTGGGTGCGGTGTAGTGTATCCATAGGTAGATACTACATCACGTGGGTACACATGTCAACCGGGCGGGCGTCAACCTCGTCCTTGATGTGCAGCGCTGAGATAGCACGTTTTTCATTTCAGACAGCTCGGCATCGATAAGAACACCCTGCGCCGCAAAATGATCCGTTCAGGCCTCCGGCCTTCGGCCGGATGCCTCCAAGAAAAATCCCTTTGGTATCCGCCGGCCCTGCCGGCATTCCGGCCGAGTTGCTTCTTCCGGCTTCGGCGTCCGAATCTTTAGATTCGATTGTTTGCAAAATATGACGGAATCCCCTATGAGACTGAAAACGGACGCGCGTGGCCCGCAGCCATGTAACGCCGGACAATGTCCTGGGTCTTGATTTTTAAATTCCCTCGCCGGCATAATCACCATGGGAAGGTCTGAAATGACTTATGAGAAAATCAGTGTCTCCAAAGGCCAGAATCATGTTGCCGAACTGACCTTGAACCGCCCGGATCAATTGAACGCATTAGACAGTCCGATGGCCGAGGAGCTCTATGCAGCCCTGATGGAGCTGGATTCCGACCCGCAGCTGCTCGTGGTGCTTTTGAAAGGCGCCGGCAAGGCCTTCTGCGCCGGAATCGACGTCAATGAGCTGGCCGGCAAATCGGCCCTGGAGTACCGCGAATGGATCGAGCGCATGGAGCGCCCCCTGGTCGCGGTCTCCCGGATGAAGAAGCCGGTCATTGCCCAGGTGCACGGGGTCGCCGCCGCAAACGGCATGGGGCTCGCCGCCTCGGCCGATCTGGTCATTGCCGCCGATAACGCCCGCATGGGGCTGACGGCCATCAACGTGGGCCTCAATTGTGTGGGCCCGGTCATCCCGGTGGCCCGGTGCGTCGGCCGCAAGAAGGCCCTCGAGCTGCTGCTTTATGGCAACTTGATTTCCGCCGCCGAGGCCCTCGGACTGGGCCTGATCAACAAGATCGTGCCAAAGGGCGAACTGGACGCGCAAGCCCGCCAATGGGCCGAGGAACTCGCCCAGAAAAGCCCGGTGGCCATCCAAATCGCCAAGAGCGCATTTTACAACGCCGAAGACATGGACTATGCGAAGCAGTTTGCTTACATGAACGAGGCGTTCGCACGGCTGTGCACGGCCGATGACGCCAAGGAGGGCGTGCAGGCCTTTTTCGAAAAACGGATGCCGGTCTGGAAAGAGAAATAATATGATCCGAGGAATGCGGCGACATGACCCCAGAGCCGTTTGATTTCTGGCAGGACCACTCGATCAAATACCTGGAGATGGCGTTCAAGACGGACCGCCTGGAGCCCCTGGCCGACGCGGACGGCATCGGGCGCCACACCGGGGACTGCGGCGACACCGTCGAGATGTTCCTCAAGCTGCAGGGCGACGCTATCGCCCAGGTGGCCTTCCAGGCGCAGGGCTGCATGAACACCGCCGCCAGCGCCAACGCCGTGGCCGAACTGATTGAAGGAAAGCCGATTGAGGAAGCCTGGGAAGTGACCTCGGAGAAGGTGATCGAATTCCTGGAAACTCTCCCCAAAGCCCACCACCATTGTGCTGAATTAGCCGTAGGTGCTCTTTACCGCGCACTCGCCGACGCGCGCACCAATCAGCGGGAGCCCTGGAGAAAAATGTACGGCAAAGGCGGCTCGCCATTTCGGCTGTAGTCCGTCGTTTTTAAGGTTTTGCGTTTTTGAACTTCCTATTCAAATATGCAAGGTGTGATCGCAGCATGGGAAAATGCACCTGTCATCCGGAGAAAGAAACGCGGTTCCAGTGCCTGAAGCACAACGTCTGGCTGTGCGGCGAATGCCTCAGCTGCCGGGACCCGGAGCTGTATTGCAAAAACCGCTCGGCTTGCCCCATCTGGTTCATCGAAAAGCGCCGGAAACGCCAACGGTTGAAGGAGGAATCGGCTGATCGGCTGCATAGTGCGCCCGCCTGACATTCGAGCCGTGATCCGCGGCCTCTATCATCCAGAGAGCGACTTGGCTCATCCCGTGGAGTTTAAAGATTTTATAGAAGCGACCGGTCACCCAATTGAGCCGGCAGCGATCAAACCGTCTTCAGCTGATGCGTTTAACCCGGTTGCCGATTTGGCCAAAGTGGCTTTCAATCACATTAGCAGCCAATGGACAATCGTCAAACGGCGCCCGCCCATTCCTTTTTGGCGATCCGGCACACCATGCTGGTCATCAGGAAGGCAATCGCCCCGGCAAGATGAAACAAGTTCAATCCTATGATCAAGCCATCAGAAAAATGCACGTAGGGGAAGTTTTTGATGACGATCAGCGCTCCGGAAACGACGATAGCGAATAGAAGTACCGCGCGCACCCATCCGCTTGCGTTGAGCATCACCTGCTGCCGCTTTGACAGAATGAAATCGAAGGCGACATAAAACGCCAAGCCCAACAATATCACCGCTCCGATGTAGTGAACGTTGCGCGTGATGTAAAAATCCGCCAGCCAACCCAATCCCGGGATGTCGCTCATATAGTAACGGTTGTAGATCGGCATCTGCCCGAAGCCGGTCAGGGCCATGCAAAACAGGGTCAGGACGTAAAGGGTCCGGACCCAGCGCGAAAGGGCGGCCGCTCGCGGTTTTTCCTCAGACATTCTCTGCTTCCTCCTTGTTGCCGTGCGCTTTTTTCGTGCTCCTGGTTTTCAAAAACTGAACGGCTGCCGCGGCCAGACCGGCCACCGGTGCGATCACCATTGCCGCCGCCAAATTGTTGGCCTCCGCCATGGCATCTTGAACCGGGTCGAGATGGGGTCGGCCGTCGCCCTTGGTGATGGCCCGGTTGAGTTCCTCGAACGGCACGGGCGAGACATAGATCGTGTTGGTTCCGCCGTTTTCGCTTTCGCCGTAGACATATGCGCCGGTCTCTTTGGCGATGGCGTGCGCCTTGGTGCTGATGTCCTGCCGCGGGCCGATGGTCTGCACCTCCTCCGGGCATGCTTCGATGCAGGCCGGCAGTTCGCCCCGGGCGATGCGGTCGTAGCAGCGGTCGCACTTGTACATAACGCCGTTTCCGGCCAGCGAGGGCAGCAGGTCCAGATACAGCCCTACTCCGGTCTGGCGTTGGGGGACGTCCCAGGGGCAAACGTTCTTGCATTTGGAGCCGCCGAGACAGATGTCCGCATCGATCCGCGCAATCCCGTTTTCCAGCTGCTTGGCGGAACCCCAGGGGCAGAGCTTGACACAGGGCGGGTTCACGCAATGCATGCAGCGCCGCGGGAGGGTGAGGTCGGTGTCCTCGCCGTTGATCTTCACGGTGGCATGCTGGATGAACAGCCAGTTGTAAGGTGTCAGGCGGTCATCGACGTTACGCTTCTCGGACCAGTCGGAAACCTTCACTCGGGACGGATACATTTTGGGAAATGGTTTTTTTGGTTCGGGGAGTTTGGACGTGTTGGCCTCGCGGCAGGCCTGCACGCAAGCCTCGCAGCCGATACATTTACGGATGTCGATGAGCGTGGCCAGATAGCCGCGTTCGTCGGCACCCGCCGGCGCCTGGAGTCCGGGCAAGGCCGTTGCAGCGGCTCCGGCCGCGGCGGCAATACCGCTTTTTAAAAACATGCGCCGTGAAATCAAAAAAGTCATAAAAACCTCCCGAAAACCATTACGAATATAATTATTGACGAAGAATAGGCATCCGGGTTTGGAAAGCTCCCGGATGCCAATTTTAGCCGTGAGAGAGAAGGTTGTTAGGGGGCCTTGTACCCCATGGGCAGCTTCTTGAAACGGCCGCCATGGATGATCGGATCGCCCTTGTAGCCCAGACCCTTGAAGTCAATGTAGTCCGTCTTTCCGATCAGGTGGCTGACGTCTCGGCCCTTGGATGCCATATAGCTGAAGTCGGTTCCCTTCTGGGCGATCTTCCTGAAGTCCACATCTTTGTTGTCCTGATGGCAGCGGTTGCAGGTACGCTCGCCCTTCAGGCTATCATGGCACTGCACGCAGGAAAGCGCCATGTTGTCCGGCATCACCTCGTGCTCGATGCCCCAGTACATGCGGGTTTTGACCCACTTATATTTGCCGCTGTACGGCAGATGGGCCGCCTGCATGCCGGCAGTGTTGGCTTTCTGCCAGTCCGTATGTTTCCAATACGCTGTTGTATCGTCCTTGTTTTTGGGGAACAGATGCGGCACTACAAGATATCGGTTTTCGAGGTCAAACGCATTGGTGCCCTGCATGTATTTGAACGGCGCAATCTTGGACCCGGGGTCCTTGATCGACCCCACCGGCTCGGTGATGTTGATGTGCGGCGCGTCGAGGTCCACCTTGTCGCCCAAGAGCATACGCTTCATGGAGCCGTTATACCAGGTGTAGATCGGCTTGCCCGATTCGAGCCAGATGAATTCACCTTTTTTCCAGTCGTAATCCTCCATCCCGTATTTGTCCTTCTGGGGCTTGCGGGCCTTGTCGCCGGCCTTGGACCAATCCCAGTTGACGACCGTCGGCTTGCACTTGGCGTACACCGGCGAGTGGCAGGTGTTGCAGGCGATGGTCTCGGCATGTTTGTTGAGGTGGTGGATTAACAGGCTTTCGCCATAGTGCGGCTTTTCGCTGTGGCAGTTCTCGCAGCTGAAACCGCCTTCGGACACCGGCACCGAGGTGCTGCGGCCGGCGATTTTGTGGTTACGCGTCTGATGGCATTCCGAGCACTGAAAATCGTAGCCGCCCATGTGGACATCGCAGCTGCGGTCGGGGTCGAGGAGCTGTCTGGACATGTCTGCGTGCTTGACGGCCTCCCCGCCGCCGCCGTTGAAATGGCATTCGCCGCAAGTCATGCGGCTGCTGCGGCCGACGCTCTTGGCCACCTTGACCAGGTCCACCTTGGGATCGGGCATTCCGGCTTCGGTCGGCACTTTCTTGTAGGTACCGGTCCGGTCGTGGCACACCAGGCAGTCGATCTTGGTCATATCTGAAAAATCAAAGGTTTGGTCTCTGTATCCGTATCCGGCGTGGCAGCTGGTGCAACGAGCCTCGTTGCTGTGGATGCTGATTCAGAAATTGTTCACGGCGGTGGTGGCCTTGCCGTGATTGACGTGCTTGCTGCGGTTCAACGTGTAAGGTGACTGCCCCTTCCAAAGCCAGTGGGCGGTCTTGAGCATGTCCTCGCCGGCGGCCTTGTGGCAGCGCAGGCACTCCTGAGTCACTTGGCTCGGCTCGGGCTTTTCCGGCAGCTTCACCAGCTCCTTATGGTCCGGCACGTTATTGCGGTGGCAGCCCAGGCAGTCGGTCGGGCCTTTCTTCATTTCCTGGTGGCAGCCGGTGCACTGCTGGTGAAAAGCGGCCTTCAGCCCAAGGCGTTCGGGCTGATCCGGCCGGAAGGCGTCCTGATGGCAGGCCGAGCATCGCGTGGTCTCCTTGGCCTGGGCGTCCAGCGGGCGGTGGTGATGGCAGAGCGCGCAGTCCTGGAGCTGGGCCGCATGCTTGCTTTGCTTGAAGCGCACGGGACCATAGCGGTCCTCGGTCTTCTTGATGATCGGGCTGTCCAGCAGGAAATAGCTGTGGGTGATGTGTTTGATCCCCAGCCCGGTTTCGCGCAGCCGCATCTGCCGGCACAGATCGCACTCCTCCATCACCGCCTCGACGAACGGAAACCAGACCCGGGCGGCCCGGCTGCTCGGCATCAACCGGGTCACGGTGTGGAACCGCATGCGCAAATACGGGGTCGATCTGAAAAAAGTACTGCAATGAAATTACGCTTGAAACTGCTGCTGCTGCTGATGCTGTTGGCCTCAATCCTGCCGATCGTGGCCCTGAGGACGTTCGGCATCCATAACGTCCAAACCATGGCCGACGCCCTTTCTGAAGAGGTTCAGGCCAACCGCCTGGCGGGCGCCCGAAACGACATTCATGGCGTCTTGGAGAGTTACAAAAATGCCCTGAACATGGAGCGGGAGCGCCTGGCCATGGCGCTATTCTTCCTGTCCGACTCACTCCGGCAGGCGAAAGCGCAGAATGCGGATAGCGGCCGGACAGGTGATCGTCATCGGCACCGACGGGATCTGGGAGGCACGCAACCCGGCCGGGCAGATGTTCGGAAAAGACCGCTGGATGCGAGTAATCCGGGACAACGCCGGCGAACCGGCGAGAGCCATCGCCATCGCCGTATTGGATGCGGTCGAGGAATTTCGCAACGCCGGCGAACAGGCCGACGACATCACGGTCATGGTGGTCAAAATCATAGACTAATTGATTCCGGGGCCTCTAACACTCTTCGCAAGCAGCGAGAGTAAAAGAAAATAAGAGGGGAGGAATTGACCCATGGGATGCAGTATTGGGAAAGACCTGATCGATGCCACCATCCGGTTTCACGGGCACATGTGTCCGGGGCTGGCCATCGGCATCCGCGCCGCTGAAATCGGGCTGCGCGAAGTCGGACGAGACGGCGATGAAGAGATCCTCGCCGTAGTGGAAACGGACATGTGCGGGGTTGACGCCGTGCAGTACCTGACCGGCTGCACCTTCGGCAAGGGGAACCTGATCCATCTGGATTACGGCAAGAACGCATTTTCATTCTACCGGCGAGCGGACGGCAAATCGCTGCGGGTGGTCGCCAAGCCCTCCATTTTGGGCAACGAGGTGGAAACCCTGGCCGGGCTGCATCGCAAGATGAATTCCGAGGGTCTCACCCAGGAGGAGCAGAAACGCTGGCAGGCCATACGGACAAAAATCACCGCGAACGTGATGCAGGCGCGGCTTGAAGACCTGTTTGATCTCAAGCCGGTGCAGGCGGACCCGCCGGCCAAGGCGAGGATTCTATCCAGCCTGATCTGTGATTGCTGCGGCGAGGCGGTCATGGAGAGCCGTTTGCGCGAGGACCGAAGCCGCCGGCTGTGTTTCGCCTGTTTCAGCGCGCAGCATGCGGGCACGTAAAAAGAGGACTATAATGTAATGTCGTGTGCGTTGCGGGTTGTTCAGCAGGCTATAGTTGCATAATGCACGTTTATTCCCTATGGCCATGTGCTGAGAAATAGGGCTTATACTCTATTTTTCAGAAGGTTATCGTCAATCGTCCTGTGCTGGCACGGCGATTGCTCAATTATCGTTTATGAACAGGCTTTCGCCCTTTTTGCTCCAGTTCCATCGACCCGGAAACGTACGCTGGTTAAACTGAGTCACCGCTGCCCTCATCCTGCTTCTCATATCAACGGCGAACTCCGATCGATTCCAAATTTCTCCGGCAGATCCAGCCGGTTTGATCCTAACCACCATCATAGAGGAGGATGCCATGGAAAAGCATTCGATGCATTATGCAACCCTATTGAAGGTGACCGAAGCCATATCGATGAGCAAAGACCCCGAGGACGTGGTCGTGACCACGGTGGAAGCCGTAAAAACCGCCCTAAAAGCCAAGGGCGCAGCCCTGTTTCTGGTTAATCAAAAGTCGCATGAACTGGAACTTGCCGCCGCCAACGGCCTCAGCCGCGAATATCTTGGCAAGGGCCCGCTCAGCGCTGTAAAGTCCATCGCCGAATCGCTCGAAAAAGGGCCGGTGGCCATTTACGACGTCGGCGACGACCCGCGCATTCAATACCCGCAAGAGGCACGGAAAGAGGGTATCGCCTCCCTTCTGTCGGTGCCGATTGCGATCCACGGCCAGGTGATCGGCTCCCTGCGGGTTTACACCGCCGAACCTTGGGAGTTCACCATCGACGATGTCAATCTCGTTCAAGCGGTGGCCCAGATTGCCGGGATGGCGATTGACATGGCCCGGCTCTCCAGGGGCTATAAACACAGCATCGAAATTCTTAAATCGATGCGGGACCCGAAACTGCTCAAGTCAACCAAACGAACGCCCTATGAGGGGGTTCCTGTCAGCGTCCCGTGAAGCCAACGGTGCGGAAGGCCGTTTTCAACGCGTAGCTCCAAGTTCAGTTCAGGTTCACGACCAGGAGAATCGCTATGTATGCAATCATTTTTGACGAGCACGAGTTGGAAAAACCCCTGAAAAGAGTCACCTCGGTTCATCGGACAAGAAATGACGCTGAAGCTGCGCTCAGCGAACACCGTGAAATCCACGGGAAAAAATTCCAAGAATGCAACATGCGCATAGTTTGGGTTGAGAAAAAAATCAAAGCCGGAGATTCGGTGACCCCCCGCCAGTTCGAAACCTGGCGCCCGGGGGAGACGGTACCGGAAGGCGAAACGCATTCGGACGAAGATTGAACCCACGCACATCACCCGCTTTCGCGCAGGTCTTCCCTCCGTTGCCCCCTTTGACAAAAAAAAAGGGGGGGGTAGGGGGATTTTCAAATCAACTTTTTCGGAAACACCTCGAATAAAAAAGCCCGGCCGGAGAACCGCAGGGCGGGTTCCTCCGGCCGGGTCCTGTTTTTACTTGCCTGTCTCCGGGTGAAATACGTTAACCTCTCTCAAATCGTCCCCCAGATAGGTCCGTTCGTTCGGCCCTAGCACTCCCAGGGAAAGACATATCAACGTCCACAGATGAACGACGGGGTATCCGCCGCCGTAATGCTCGCTCAGTTCATGGATCTGGGCGTGGCAATTGTGGCAGCCCGCGATGCAATAGTCCGCCCCCGTGGCCTTGATCTGTTCGTCCTTCAACTTTCCATAGGCCAAGCGTTGGTCCTTGAACCCGGACTGCAGGAAGCCGCCGCCGCCGCCGCAGCAGTAGTTGTTGGAGCGGTTCGGCTGCATGTCAATGAAGTTTTCCTCGCCCACCACCGATTTGACCACGAAGCGCAGGTCTTCGGCAATCGGGTCCCCGTAACTCTTTCTCACGATCTGGCAGGGATCCTGCACCGTGAACTTGATCTTCAGGTCCTTGTTCCAGTCGGAGCTGACCTTGAGCCGGCCCTCGCGGATCCACTTGGCGTAGTATTCGTAAATGTTCTTGACCACAAACTTGTGCTCGAGGTTGAACTTTTTCAGTCCCTCCAGGACCGAGAAGGTCACGTGCCCTCACTCGGTGTTGAGAAAGACTCTGCACCCCAAATCATTTGCCTGTTTCACCGCAATGCCGGTGGTGTGCTTCCACGCATCGCTGTCGGCGAGAAACATGCAGTAGTTCTCCCCGCCCCACCCCTTGGAGCCATAGGTCCAGTCGGCCCCGGCCAGGTGAAGTATTTTCCACAACGGCACCATTTCATCCGGTTCGGTCACCGGCTCCCTCGAATTCTGATTCAAAAAGAACTCAGCCCCCATTTTGTCGATGGGGGCCTGCATGTCGGCGAATTCCGGCTGGGCTTCGCGGTACTCTTCGAGCACATCCTCCACGACAAATTGAAAATCCTCGGGCGAGGCACCCATGGCGCTGGTGCTGTCGTTTCGCAGCGCCATGTCGCACGATCCAAGGATGCCCTTAGGCCGCTTTTCCCGGGGCCAGCTCGCCCGCGCGTTGTATATCAGCCGCGGGATGTCGATTTTCATGGGGCAGACATAAATGCACCGCTGGCACATGGTGCACATCCATACCCAATTCGACGTAAGGATCTCATTGTCAATTCCAAGTGCGGCCATCCGCAGAAACTTCCGCGGGTCCATCCCATCGAGCCCAGTTGCCGGGCAGCCCGAAGAACACGCCCCGCAGGTGAGACAAAGATTCAAATTGCCGCCCTCCGGCAGAAGTTCCTTGACCTGGTCCATGAAGGTTGATCGTTTTTTTCCGCCCAGCCGAATTACGCTTTCATCCATTTTTGCTCCTCCTTTTAAAGTCGATTTCCGCTCTCAGTTTGAGCATGTTCCTTGATGCCCGCTGCGAGGCTTTTTTTCAGCAAGCCGGACATGCTCAGGCGGTTTCGAGCGCCCGCCGCGAAGCCATGTCCATCATGATGCGCTGCCGCGCCCGGTCGATGCCGAGCGCCTTGCGCTTTTTGTCGATGTGGGCGATCATCTTCCGGGCATGAAGCAGGGGATCGACTTCCAGGTCCCACATGCCGCCGTAGAGCTTTTCGAATTCCTCGAAAAGATACTTCTGAAACACCGGCGCGCCCGATACCGGCAGGGTAACGCCAAAGACCGTGTAGACGCCCGAGGCGACGAAGTAGTGGCCGATGCTGATGGCCTTCTCGCTCATCCATTCCGGCGCACTGCCCGCCGCGGGCAGATCGCTGATGTCGTTGCCGAGGCCGCCGGCCTTGACCACCTCGACCGCCGCCAGCAGGATGCGGCTGTTGTCCACGCACGAGCCCAAGTGCAGCACCGGCGGGATTCCCACGGTTTCACATACCTCGGCCAGACCCGGACCGCAGAACACCTTGGCGGATTCGGGGGTGAGCAGCCCCTCCATGGCGCAGGCGATGGCATTGCAGCCGGTGGTCAGCACGATGACGTCGTTTTTGATCAGCTCTTTCACCACCTGGATGTGGCCCTCGTTGTGGCGGGTCCGGACGTTGTTGCAGCCCACCACCCCGCCGATGCCCCGGATGCGTCCGTTGATGATGTTGTCGTTCAACGGGTGGTAGGACCCGCGGAAGCTGCCGCCGAGGTGGTATTCAATGGATTCCACGCCGAACCCGGCCACCATGGGGGCTTTCTGGCGCGGGATCATGACTTCGGCCTTGCGGTTTTTGAAATTGTCGATGGCCAGCTTGACGATCTGCTTGGCGTCGTCGATCGCGTAATGCTCGTCGAATTCGATGTGGATGACGTTGTCCTGCTCCATCCGGGCGATGGGGTGGGTGGTGATCAGCTTGGTATGAAAGCACTTGGCCACATTGGCCAGGTTTTGGAAGATGCACTGGATGTCTACCACCATGGCATCGCAGGCGCCGGTGATGATCGCCAGTTCCTGCTGCAGAAACGTGCCGCACAACGGCACCCCGTGCCGCTGGAGGATTTCGTTGGCCGTGCAGCAAATGCCGGAGAGCTGGATCCCTTTGGCCCCCTTTGAGCGAGCATAGTCCTGCATCTCCTGGGTGTTGGTGGCGGCGACGATCATCTCCGAAAGCACGGGTTCATGGCCATGGATGACAATGTTGACCATGTCGGCTTTCAGCACTCCCAGGTTGGCTTCCGAAGTCAGCGGGGTAGGCGTACCGAAGAGGATATCCTGCAGATCGGTGGCCAGCATCGATCCCCCCCAGCCGTCGGCAATGGCCGCCCGGGTGCCCTGCTTCATCAGGTTGCGGTAGTCCTGATCCACCCCGATGTGAGTGCGGTGCATGATTTCGACGATTTCGCGGTCGATGTTGCGGGGCACGACCCCCATCTTCTTCCAAAGTTCGTAGCGGGGCTTGGGCGCCCGCTTGGCAAACAAAAGCTCTCCCTCGGCCTTGCCCCATTCGTTCATCGCCTTTTCAGAGACCTCTAAGGCGATTTCGTCCATGTCCCGGGCCATGACCTGTCCGTCGACCTCCACCGTAGTATCCACCCCCAGCCATTGGGCCACATCGAGCAGCTTGCGCGTGTCCTTGATCCGGTAGGCATCGGTCTCCTTGCGAGCGGCTGACCGGAATACCTCGGCGACCGCTCGACCATGGTCGGAATGCGCCGCAGCGCCGCCGGCGATCATGCGAATGAAGTTCCGTGCCGCGATGGTGTTCGGGGTGGCGCCGCAGATGCCCTTGCGGCCGTCCTCTCCTTCCGCCCCGGACTTCGTCAGGGGCAGGCGGCAGGGACCCATGCCGCAGTTCTTGCAGCAGGTGCCCTGATTGCCGATGTTGCAGGGCTTGAGCGTCACCGCCCGGTCGAAGGCCGTTTCGACGCCGAGTTCGTGCGCCCGCTGGATCATCTGCTGCGTGGCCGCATCGATCGACGCCGCTTCGGGATCGGCTAGCTTGGGGGGCTTTGAATCCGTGGATTGCTTGACTTCCGCCATGTGTGGTCCTCCTCTATGAAATGGGATTTCACTCCAACCTTGATCCACGCGGTCGGCCTTCATGTCCATGCTCCGGCAAACCGACACAACGCCATCCGCGTTCACCTGTTAAACGACAGACCTCAATAATACGAATAGTACCGGATGCCGATGAGATATCGCTGCGGTGGATCCTGGCCTGACGCCTGACACCATTTCACCTCGCCCAGAGCGGTGGTTCGGAAACAATGGCAAACGACACTTTCTGACGTAGCGGCCGGGCGTTTATCAATGCGCAGATAAATGCTCGTCCCCGGCAGGATACACTGGCAGGCCTCCACGCAAACACCCTCCGGACTGTAGTTAACCATGCGGGCTTTAAAAATCGTGTCCTGGTTGAACACAGAAAGGGTCAATGGAAGGCTTTGCGCATGCCTGCGGTTCGAGCGTCTTTCTTCCGATTGGGTGTTGGCTCGCAGGTCATCGACTCCATCGATGGAAGCATCTTGAACGATCATGGCGCCACCCCTCGGTTTCGTAAAAACAGTCCCGGCGTAGTCTTTGGATGCAGCTACCCGCATCCCGGCATCGCAAGGGACATGCCATGCCGCATAAAGGCTTCGCTATGAGCCATATCATATATGATTTCAAATGATTGGAACGCGCGGTGGGACAAATGAGGGCGGAAGAAAAAACCCTGAATCAACCTATCATTGCAAAGCGCAAGACTACTTGCGGCGGGTGCGGCCGTCGGTTTCGGGCACGTCAATCCGAAGGCTCTTGATTTTCCGATACAGCGTGCTGGCGTCGATGCCCAGGTCATAGGCTGCTTTGCGCCGATTGCCTTTGTGGCGCCGGAGCACTTCAGTGATCATCAGCGCCTCCATGGCCTGAAGGCTCATAGGGCTGAGGGCTTCCGAGGGACCGGTGGCCGCCGGCCGCAGCTCGGGAGGCAGATGGTGCAGTTCAACGATGCCGCCCCGGCACAAGACGAACGCCTGCTCGATGATGTTCTCCAGTTCGCGGACATTGCCCGGGAAGTCGTGATCCATGAGCCGGGCCATGGCCTCCAGCGACACCCCGGCGATGTCCTTGTTCTGCAGGCGGTTGAACTTGGAAACGATGTGGTCGATCAACAGCGGGATGTCCTCCCTGCGTTGCTTCAAACTCGGTAGCTGCATGTGCACGACGCGGATGCGATAGTAGAGATCGTCGCGGAATTTGCCTGCCCGGACGAGTTTGGCGAGGTCTTTGTTGGTCGCTGCCACTACGCGGACGTCCACCGGAATCGCCTGGACTGATCCCAAGGGCTCCACCACCCGCTCCTGCAGGACCCTCAGCAGCCGCACTTGCAGGGCCGGTGAGATGTCGCCGATCTCATCCAGGAAGATCGTGCCGCCGTCGGCCAGGGCGAAGCGGCCGGCCTTGTCGCGCCGGGCGTCCGTGAAGGCGCCGGCTTTGTAGCCGAAAAGCTCGCTCTCCAGCAGCGTGTCCGGCAGCGCCGCGCAGTTCACAGCGATGAACGATTTTTTCCGGCGCGGCGAGAGATTGTGGATCGCGCGCGCGAAAAGCTCCTTGCCGGTTCCGCTGGGGCCTTCGATCAGCACGCTGCTGCGGCTGGCGGCGATCTGGGGCAGCAGCTCGAACAGGCGCATCATGGCCGGGCTGCGCCCGACGATGTCTTCGAAGGTGTAACGGCTGCGGAGCTGTTTCTGGAGCTGTTCGACCAGGCTCAGGTCTTGAAACGTCTCCACCCCGCCGATGACTTGACGGTCGTCGTCCTTCAGAATGGCAGTGGAGATACGGATCGGCACGCGCCGGCCCTGCTGGTTGATGATGTGGGCGGTGGCATTGACGATCGGCCGGCCGGTCTCAAACGTTTTTCTCAGCGCGCAGTCTCTTTCACAAATGCTGGCATGAAACACATCGCAGCAGGCTTTGCCGATGGCCTCTTTGCGCGCGACGCCCGTGATCCGCTCGGCCGCCCGGTTGAAGGCGGTAATGCGCCATTGCGGATCCACCGTGAACACCCCCTCGTTGATCGAGTCCAGGATGACCTCCTGCCTGCGTCCGATGATGGCGTCTTTCATCTGAGCTCCGGTGCGCCTCAGAGGCCAACTCTTTCAAAATTCCATTTGGCCATGGAGTGTAGAATCATGCATTATGCATCTAAATTAATTATAAGTGTATGCATATTGCATTGTTCATGTCAATGGCTTTCCCCTCCGAAGGTCACTAAAATTGTTTGTTTCAATAAGTTGGCCGATGAATGACCAACTGGCATGCCGATTGCTCAAGCTGTAGTCCATGAAGATCGCGATTGCGTATTGGCAGGGTCGCGTCTCGCCGGTTTTTGATGTGGCGGATCGTTTGTTGCTGCTCGACACTGAGGACGGCCGCGAAGTCCATCGCGAAAGCCTGCGTCTGGTGCGCCGCGACCCTTTCGGACGGGCGCAGGAGCTGGCTGAATTGGGAGTGGAGATGCTTCTGTGCGGGGCCGTCTCCCTGATTCTGGAAAAAGCCATGATCGGCGCCGGCATCCGCGTGATCGCATTTCTCGGCGGTGAACTGGAAAACGTCATTAGCGTTTTTCTGAGAGGAAAGTTGGATGACGGGCGTGCGCGCAATGCAAACCACATCGGAAAGCACTCCGGTTTTAAATCGGAAAAGACTAAAAAACCCCCGGCCCATGAACCCGGCCTGCGCCGATGAACCGAAAAAGAAAGGCAGATGGTTATGAAAATCGCCGCCAGTGCCGCCGGCCCTTCCCTCGATGATCTGGTAGATCCTCGTTTCGGCCGCTGCGCCTGCTTCTTGATCGTCGAGACCGACACCTTTGACTTCGAGGCAATCGAAAACACCAGCAAAAATTCGAGCGGCGGCGCGGGGATTGAAGCGACCCAACGCGTCGCCGACCGGGGCGTCAGCCACGTCCTGACAGGCCGCTGCGGGCCCAATGCCGAGAAGGTGCTCTCGGCAGCCGGCATTCGGATTGTCGACGGCTGTTCGGGCACGGTGCGTGAGGCCATCGAACGGTTTCGCTCCGGGGCGGCCGTATCTGCCCAGGCACTGCAAGGCAGCACCGGGCCGGCGCCAGACCCCCTCCCACCGTCCTCCACGGGCAGGGCCCTCGCAGGCCGGCCTCTGGGCTTGGCCGGCCGAGGAGCCGGCCGAGGAATGGGCAGAGGCCGCGGCATGGGCCGGCGTTGTGGAATGAGCTCCAGGGCCGAGACATTTCGCGAGCTGCCACGGCAGGATGCCGTCCCTGAAAACGCCGCCAACCGCCTGAAAATCGAGGCGGAGCAACTCCGACAGCAGCTGCGCGAAAAAGAACAGCGCATCCTTCAGCTTGAGGCCAAAAGCCCAAAACGCCGCTCCAACTGACACCCGTAGGCGCGGCGGCCGGGTCGTTGGTAAAATGCTCCATGGTATCATCGAATTTCAAATACGCGTATGGACCCGTGGCGTCCCGGCGGCTGGGCCGCTCGCTCGGGCTGGACCTGGTGCCGTTCAAAACCTGCACGTATGACTGCGTCTACTGTCAGCTCGGACGGACCACCTGTCAGACGACCCTGCGCAGCGAACACGTTCCGATAGAAGCGGTGCTCGCCGAGTTGAAGGCGAAGCTGGCGCTCGAACCCAGGCCGGATTACATCAGTCTGGCCGGCTCGGGGGAGCCGACGTTGCACGCCCGCATCGGCGATTTGATCGATGGCATCAAACACCTGACACGGGTTCCCGTGGCTGTTCTGACCAACGGCTCACTGCTGTGGGCGGCCGAGGTTCAGGAGGCACTGATGGAGGCGGACCTCGTCATGCCCTCTCTCGATGCCGGCGACGAGTCGATGTTTCAACGCATCAACCGGCCTCACCCCGAAATATCTTTTCAGATGATGGTCGATGGGCTGGCCAAGTTCACGGCCCGGTTCCAGCGGCTGGTGTGGCTGGAGGTGCTTCTGGTCGAGGGCCTCACCGGAAGCGAAAAAGAAGTGGAAAAAATTGCAGCCTGGACCCGACGGATCCAACCGGGGCGCGTGCAGCTGAACACCGTGTCCCGCCCTCCCGCGGAGGCGTCTGCCCGGCCGGTTCCTGCCGAGCGGTTATCGGCTCTATCCAAGCTCTTCCCCAAGGCGGTGGAAGTCATCTGCGATTCGCCGCCCGCAACCTCGCTGCCAGTGAAATGCGCCACGGTGACGGATCAGGAGATTCTCGGTCTGTTGGCGCGACGCCCCTGCACCGCGCAGGGCGTCGCCGCCGGCTTGAACCTGCACCTCCAGGAAGCCACCAAGCGCCTGTATTCGCTATTGAAAACCGGTGATGTATCTGTTTTGCGAAAGGACGGCGACCTTTTCTACGGAGTACGACATGCGCCGGCAGATCAAGGCCTTTGCTGAATCCCAATACCCAAGGAGTGAGCATGACATTTCATCAGGAACAAAATGCGTCCGCCCCCGCCTGCCGCACGTGCAGCAAGACCGACTGTTCAGCAGGGCAGCGCCGTCCGGATGAAAGCGACAATGACTTCGCGGACCGTCAGAAATTGGAAGCACGGCTGTGCCGCATCCGGCACAAAATTGTGGTGCTCTCGGGCAAGGGCGGCGTCGGCAAGAGCACGGTGGCCGTCAACTTGGCAGTGGCGCTGATGATGTCGGGCCGGCGGGTGGGACTGCTGGATGTGGACATCCACGGCCCCAGCATACCGACCATGCTGGGGCTGGAGCACTACACGCTGGGTGGCAGCGACGGCGAGATCGCCCCTGCGGATGTGGATGGGCTGAAGGTGATCTCCATCGGCCTTTTTCTTCCCTCCCCGGACGATGCCATCATCTGGCGCGGGCCGCTTAAAATGGGGGCCATCAAACAGTTCCTCAAGGATGTCGCCTGGGGGGACCTGGATTTTCTCGTGATCGACTCCCCACCGGGCACCGGCGATGAGCCGCTATCGGTTTGCCAGTTGATCGGCCGGCTGGACGGGGCGGTCATCGTGACAACGCCCCAGAAAGTCGCGGCGGTGGACGTGCGCAAATCCATCACGTTCTGCCGCCAACTGCATGTTCCGGTACTTGGAGTCGTGGAGAACATGAGCGGCTTCGCCTGCCCGAAATGCGGGGAAGTCACCCAGATCTTTCGTTCCGGAGCCGGAAGGCATATCGCCAACGACATGGGGGTGCCCTTCCTGGGTTCGATTCCGCTGGACCCCCAAATCGCCGAGGCTTGCGACGACGGCCAGGCCTTTGTCCGCCGCTACGCCGCCTCCCCCACGGCGGCCCTAATGCGCACGATCATCCAGCCGATTGCGGCACTGATGCCGTCAACATAGATGAATAGAAAATAGGGACGTTGTTGCATAGTTGACTTATTTCGAGCCGAACCGCTGCAGGATCCTCCTTGCGATCCCCAGCAGCTCTGCATTCTGACTGACCTGCTGAGCGGCCCGACTTACAGCCGAACGGTCCTGGTTAAACCGGCGCGCCACCACACTTCCGGGAATCGACAGCTCTCGCGTAGCTATGTAGCCGATCAATCCACGGGCTTGCGCGACCGCTGACCGCTTGGTCAAGCACTTCAATTCCATCTCGTCGATTCCAAAATATTGACAGACCGCGTCAATCACCTCCGATAAACCCAGGCCGGCACTCTGCAACTGCATGCGACGATCGTAGGTCTCGCCGGCCCCTTTCAGCGTGCTCTCAACAAACTCGCTGCTGCCCAAAACCCGTTCGTCGCTGGCAAGCCGAATCCCATCCCGGTATGCTTCCTTCACCGCAGACCAACCGCCGGCCGAGCGAATCAACCCGCCTCCGGTCAATTCCGGGCAGCGCCCCTTCAGGGACCACTTGACGATATGCCGCTGCAGGTTTCTCCGTGCCTCGGAAACGCTGCGACCGAAAACCCTCAGCACATATTCCGTATCCTGCCAAGATCGAACCGCTCGGTCCATCAGCGCGCTGTGACCCGTAAACGGATAATCTTTCAACGCCGCCACATCCTTCACAATCCCGGCGCGCAGGGGGTTGAGATGGAGGTAGGCCACCAATTGCCGCAGATACCGGTCTTCCTCGCATAGAATGGATTTGTAGCGGTTTTGAAAAAGATGCCCGTGGCGGCGGTGCCGCTTGTTGAAGCTCACGGCATAGCCGGTCAAAAGTCGGCGCATGACCGCTGCAACCGCAACGCTTCCGGTACGCAGCAGCAGATGAACGTGGTTGCCCATCAGCGCCCACGCATAGCAGGGGGTTTGGGTTTCGGTGAGCAGTTTGGATAACCGATCAAGAAAATTCTCCCGGTCCCGATCATCGACAAAAATCGCCGTCCGTTCGATTCCTCGGATGATGATGTGATGCAGGGCACCAGGAGCATCGATGCGCGCTTGGCGGGGCATGCAGGGTAGATACCAAAGGCGAGATATTATGTCAACAACAAAACAACGTCCCTTCAATTCGGGGGGATATTTTTCTGGATGAGATTGGGGATCTACCGCTGTCTACTCAGGTGAAACTGCTGCGGGTCCTGGAGGAAAAGGTGGTGGAGCGGGTCGGCGACAACCGGCCGATCACGGTGGATGTCAGGATCATATCGGCCACCAACCGTAATCTCGCCCAGCTCATCGAACGGGGCGCCCTGCGAGAAGATTTTTTCTACCGCATTAACGTCATTCCAATTTGGATTCCACCGCTCAGGGAGCGCGTGGAAGATATTCCTCTCCTGGCCGATTCCTTCTTTCGCCGGATTCAGTTGAAAAGCGGCAAACCCGTGGAGGGAATCAGCAATGTCGCTCTGGATGTTCTGATGGCCTACGACTGGCCCGGGAATATCCGTGAGCTCAAGAGCGCCTTCGAATATGCGATCGTCGCCTGCCAGGGCCTGAGCATCGAGCCAACGCATCTTCCACCCCACGTGGCCGCCGCCTGTGCGGTCGCCCCGGTTGCAGCGCAGGCCCCGCCCAGTTTAGATGAGGTGAGGCGGCAGCGGCTGATCAAGGCCCTGCGGGAGACCGGCGGCAACCAGTCTGCGGCAGCGCGGCGGCTGGGGATCTCGCGCACCAGCATCTGGAATCAAATGAAACGCTTCAACCTGGACAGCAAGAGGGGTCCAGAAAAATAGCTCTGGCACTGATATTGCTTTATTTGCTGCCAGAGGAACTTGGCATTATCTACCTCGAGTCCTCTTTCTCCCCTTTCATGAGGGGACCTCGGCCCGGGTGGAGTCGCCCATCCGGGCTGAGGTGTTTCTTGGCATGGTTTAGCGAATTGATCCGATCCCAGCGGTCGGCTGGTCGAGAGCGCGATTCAGCAGTCAAGGGGGATTACCGCAGCATGGGAAAATGCACCTGTCATCCGGAGAAAGAAACGCGGTTCCAGTGCCTGAAGCACAACGTCTGGCTGTGCGACGAATGCCTCAGCTGCCGAGACCCGGAGCTGTATTGCAAAAACCGCTCGGCCTGCCCCATCTGGTTCATCGAAAAGCGCCGGAAGCGGTTGGATAAGGAGGAGCATTTCGCTGCGGCGCGGCCGGATATTCGGTAGAAGCAACTCTCCTTCAAATGGGATGCCAGCACGCGGTCGTTGAGCAGGCGTGCAGTTGCCTGATTAAGCCTTCCTTGCACATTCCTTTCTTTTCTATTTTTTTGCCATCTCGCACACAGGCGGGTGATAGCGTTCCAGAAGCTTTATTTCCTTGAGGGCTGACATGATCCCGGCTAATACCGCCCGCGGCGGCGAAGCGCTGCCGGTAGCGGTCCTGCCCTTAGCGGCAGCTGCGGCATAGGTCCTTCCCTCGGTGAGCTCTTCAAGAAGCGAAGACGTCGCATTCCGGCGTTCAATTTCTTTCTCCAGCTCTTCCGATCCTGGGCCCCATCCGCGGGTGTTCCACTGATCGAAATACAAACCAAAATGCTGAACCAAGTAGTCTTTGTTTTGTCCCTTGGCCCACCTGTAACCGACTTGGTACCCCTCGGACTGGGCGATTATTTCATCACGCCGCACGGCGTCCAGCTCTTCCTCAAATCCCCATTCCTTCAAAACTTGCTCGGCGTCTTGGCACTCAGGTTCTGGCATAGCTCGGCTGCAGCAATAAAAAGCTATCTGGGAGGCAACTGCCAGAAGGATGCGGTGGTCGGGTTCTCGCAGGATCTTGGTGTTGATGTAGCAGAATGCGTGCACGGGATGCTCGAACGTCTGCCGCAGAACGCATTGGTCAAGAAAACCATCGTCGGCAATTAACTGGAAGTCTTCCCGTTTCAGGATGTCCTCCCTAATCCCTGGAGGCACCCGATTGAGAACTCTTTCCAAATAAGGGAAAAACCGGGGATCAAGATATCGAAATCTTGCTTTCAACGTTTCCATGGGAGGCCTCCCTTCAACAGGTTATATTCGGAATCATCACCCGAAAAAGGCTACCCCGGCCCGGGGCGGAAGATACGGTAATCTGTCCCCCGTGCTGCTCCACGATCTTGTTGGCGATGAAGAGCCCCAGGCCGGTGCCCTTGTCGCCCTTGGAGGAGAAAAACGGGGTGAAGAGCTTCTCCTGAGTAGCCGGGTCCATGCCGATGCCGTTGTCGAGAATGTCGAATACCAGGTGGTCTCTCTTGCGGCGCAGGCTGAATAACACCTTGGGCGGCTTGCGGGCCCCTTCCGCCAGACAGGCGTCGACGGCATTTTCCAGGATGTTCAGCAAGGCGGCTTGAATGTAGGCGGGGTCCACTTCAAACTCGCCGCTGCCCAGATCGAACTCCTTCACGAAGACGACCCCGGTTTCGGTGAACTTGCCGGCCACCGCCGCCGCCACCTCTTCGGCCAGAGTGATGGCGTTCATCCGTTCCCGTTTCAACTCGCGCTTCTTGGAGTAGAAAAGGATGTCCAGGACGACCTTTCGGATCCGGTCGATGCGCTGCTTGACGATCTCCCAGCCCTCCTGAAGCTGGCTCGTGTTGCCTTTGGATAGCCCGCCGTTCACCATATAGACGCCCGCATCCAAGCCGGTGAGCAATCCCTTCAGTGCATGCGAAATGGATCCCAGCATGAGACCCAGGGACGACAAATGGCTTTGCAGTTCGCTTTTTTCGGCCACCAGGCGTTCGAGGTTCAGGGTGTACTCCTTGAGTTTCTCGCGGGTGATAATTCGCTCGGCCGCCCGGCGCAGAGCGATTTCCAGGACGTCCACGTTGATGGGTTTGGTGATGAAATCCGTGGCGTCGTATTTGAGGCTCTTGACCGCCAGGTCCATGTCTCCGTGACCCGTGATCATGATGACCTCGGTTTCCGGATTTACGTGCTTGACCTTCTGCAGCAGCTCGATGCCGTCCATCCCGGGCATCTTGATGTCGGTGAGGATCATCGGCGGTTGAGCGTTTTCAAAAAGGCGTAGGGCGTCCTCGCCGTTTTCCGCTTCCAGGACCTTGTAGCCGAGGTCGGACAGCGGCAGGCGCAGGACATCGCGGATGTCCTTTTCATCATCGACCAAAAGGATTGTTTTTTCCATGCGCTTTTTCCGGAACGGGAAATTCCAGGAGAAAACAGGCCCCGCCGCTCGCATGTGGCTTGACCTTAATGCTGCCGAGGCAGTCCTTCACGATGCCGTAGCTGATCGATAGCCCCAGCCCGGTTCCCTTGCCCGCCTGCTTGGTCGTGAAGAAGGGCTCAAATATCTTTTCGGTCATGTTGGCGGGGATCCCCATGCCCGTGTCGCAGATCTCACAGACCACGGCTTGCTCCGAGGTGTGCGTGCGGATGATGATGCGCTTCAGCCCCAGAGCAGATTCCGACGGTCCCCAGCGCTCCTCGATGGCGTCTCGGGCGTTGAGCAGCAGGTTGATGAAGACCTGCTCCAGCCGGCCGGGGTCCGCATCGATCTTCGGCAGATCGGGGTCGATCTCCCATACGACCTCGATACTGCGCAGCTTCAGCTGCTGGCTGAAAATCTCGAAGGCCCGCCGGATCACCTCGTTGAGCTGGACCCGTTCCAGCTTCAGGTCGGACTTGCGGGCGAATTGCCGCATGTGATCGATGATGCGGGTGGCGCGGTCGACGTTGCCGTCGATTTTCCGGAGCATGCTGCCCAGGGTGTCCGGATCAATGGCCTGCTGCCGGTCCAGCTTTTTAACAAAAAAACTGCTGGCGGTCTTGATGACCGACAGCGGCTGATTGAGCTCGTGGGCGATGCCGGTGGCCATCTCCCCCAGCGTAGCCATCTTGCTGGCCTGGATCAGGTTCTGCTCGGTCTCCAGCCGCTTGGTGATGTCGCTGGTGGTCACCAGCAGCGCCTTGCGGCCGGGGTACTCGCCGGGCGAAATCCGGATGTTAACGACGAGCCGACTTTGGTTTTTATGCAGGTGCTTTATTTGGTTCAGTTCGGAGGCCGTGCGGATGTCCGCGGCATATTGGCTCCGTTCCTCCGGCAGAAACAAATCCAGGAACGAACGGCCGAGAATATCCTGCCGTGTCAGGTCGTACACGGCCGTGACGCTCTTGTTGCAGTCCAGGATCTCCAAAGAATCGTAATCCAACACGAACACCGGATTGGGGATGTGGTTGAAGATCTCGTGGTATTTCCGTTCGGATGTTTCAAGCTTCTGCTCCAACTGCTTGCGCTCGGTGATGTCCAGGCTCATTTCCAGAACGGCGACGATCTTGCCTTCGGTATTCTTGATGGGAGATGTCCTGAAAATCCAGTGCACCTTGCTGCCGTCGCGGTTGAAACCGGTTTCCTCCCCCTGGTGCGGCTGTCCGTCTTCAAAGGTTCTCTCGACCGGGCAGTTGCTGCATTTCTCATCCCGGCCCTTGTAGGCATGGTAGCAGTATTCGCCTGGATCGGGCCCAAAGCGCCGCCGGAACTCGCCGTTGCAGCTGAGCAGCCTCAAGTTGCAATCTTGGACGGTGATCAGGCACGGCACGCGTTCCACAAGGGTCCGGTATTCGTCCCGTTGCTTGTTCAGCTCCGCCTGCTTGCGGGCGATCTCGGCACTCATCTGGTTGATGGCCACGGCGAGCTGGCCCATCTCGTCGGCCTGGCCGAGTTCGATGTGGCTGGGAAGGAGGCCTTGCCCGATGAGGTGGGTTTCGTCGATCAGCTTGCGGATCGGCCGGTTGACGAAACGGAGGACGAAGAAGAAAATGATGGTGGAGGGAATCAGGAATACGGCCCCAGCAAGGCCGATGGCGGCTGTTTCCGCCAACCGGATTTCCTGGTCGATATCTTCCAAAGCCACCACAACGTCCAAGGCGCCTAAAATCTTCTTGTCCGTGGGGTGGATATGGCACGCATCCGATGAGCAGCCAGGCTCGTTGCCGATGGGGCTGATGATGCCGAGCAGGCGATAACCTTCATTGGAGGTGAAAATACGCGTGCGCTGATCCAGTCCGATATCCACCAGCGGCGGCTCGGTGCGGTGACAGATGTCGCAGGCCTCCGCCTTAATATTCGTGCGGCTGTCGACCTCGGAGACCTGGTTGGAGTATTTGATCTGTCCCTCCTTGTTGTAGATCCGGATGTTTTTAATCTCCTTGACCTTGGCGATGTTGTTGATGATCTGATTGATGTCGTCCCGGGAGTTGAGCATCATGGCGTAATGCGTGCCGAGCCGGATGGTGGTGGTCAGACGGTCGGTGGCAGCCACCACGTTTTCCATCAGTTTGTTCTTTTGGTAGTTCATGCTGAAGTAAGACCAGGTGGATATGGCCACCAGAAGCGTAACCCCCACGGTGAAGATGAGCTTTGAAGCCAGCCGATGCCTCAGGTCCATGATGGATTTGGTTCGCATGACTCCCTCTGCACCCCTGAAACCTCGTTGGTTCGGCTTCCCTATCGGGCTTTTGACCGACCGCCCTCCGCGGACCTGTGGCTCAGGCCGCGACAGTAATCCTTCTCTTCAGCGCTGCATCGAATGATAGATTCAACTGAAGCCCCAGCCTGGCCCCATCCAGGTCCAAGGCCAGGCCGATAAGCTGCGGCAGATATAAGACGCTGATGTGCAGGTCCTTGTGCGCCGTGCGGCCGGCAAGACCCTGGAACGCCTCCAGGTTCATCTGGCACATCGGGCAGACCGTTACGACGGCGTCCGCCCTTCGCGCGGCTTCCAGGATGCCGGCCACCAGGGCAGTGCCCACCTCGCGCTGGGTGCTCATATGGGACGCCCCGCAGCAACGCCCGCCCATCTTCCAGGCGAACACCTCTGCCCCGGCAGCCCGGATCAGCGGCTCCATCGAGACCGGCATTTCAGGGTCGTCGAAGTCCGCATACGGCCGCAGGCACTGGCAGCCGTAGTAGGGGGCGACCCGCAGCCCCGTCAGCGGCCGCACGACCTTGGCGCGGATCGCCGCCGGCCCCACGTCCGTGGCCAGCACGTCCAGCAGGTGGCGTACCCGCAGCCGCCCCTTCAGATGCAGCTGTTCTGCGCCCAGCACGGTATTGATCTGCGCCGCCAGCTGCGCATCCGTGCGCGTCTTTTCAGCGGCAGTTTTGAGATTCAGATAACAGGCGCTGCACGGCACCAGGACATCCATGGAAACTGCCTGGCGCTCGGCCAGTGCCAGGTTGCGCGCCGGCAGGGCCAGGGCCAGCAGGCCGCTCGTGGCTTCAGCCGCGGAAGCCCCGCAGCAGGTCCAATCCTCGATGTCCGCCAGCTGCACGTCCAACGCCGCCAGCAGCGCCCGGGCGGACTGGTCATATTCGCGCGCCGTGCCCTCGAGGGAGCAGCCGGGGTAATAGTGATACTTCATTTCGCATCCTCCAGTTCGGCCACTTTGCGAAAAAGCGCCTCCAGGGGCTGGGTCCGCCGCAGCGGCCAGCGCAGGGACAGCTTGCCCTTGGCGACCAGCCGCAGGCCGAGGCCCGAATAGCGCAAGGGCAGCATCGGGTTCATCATCTCGGCAAAATAATAGGTCATGAACTCCAGTTCGTTCACCCGGCCGTGCCGCCGGACGCTGCCCATGAAATGGCGGTAGAAGGCCGTGACCGGCCGGTACCGCTGCAGCTTCTCCCGAGACGCGGTCTGCTTGAGCACGTGCATGGCCTCGGTCAGCGGAAGCCCTCGGGGGCAGCGCAGGGTGCAGAAATAGCACGCCGAGCACAGGCTGAACGTACGGCTTCGAAACACCGCTTCTCGCTGGTCGAGCAGCACCAGGCGCCACAGCTGCCGCGGCGTCAGGTCCATGGCAAACGCATTGGGGCAGGACCCGCTGCAGGTGCCGCACTGGATGCAGCTTTGCACCATCTGCCGCACGTGTTCCAAATCGTCGAATGCATGAGTCGCTGGGCTATCTGTAACGGCTGACGGATTCATCCCATTCCCTCCTGCCGTTTATTTAATTTTTGTTGCCGGCCAAACGTCGGCAACAAAAATTAAATGGCGGCATCGATCATCGCCAGCATCTGCTGGGCGGGATAACCCTCCAAGAAAGAGGCGTCGTTCGGACACACGGCGGCACACGCGCCGCAGCCCTGGCACATGGCCGGGTTCACCAGCACCTGCTCGAGTTCCAAATCCAGAGAACGGGCTCCGTAAGGACAGGCGTTGATGCACTGCTCGCAGAGGCTGCACAGGCTGTGCCGCACGCCCGCCGTCACTTTACCGGTCGCCAGCCATTCGCGCGAGAGAATGCGCAGCGCGCGCTGGGCGGCAGCCTCGGCCGTGGCGATGGACTCCGTGATGGAACGCGGTGAAAGCGCCAGCCCACAGGCAAACACGCCCTCCTTGAGACTATCCACCGGCCGCCACTTCGATTCGGCCTCCTGAAAAAAACCGTCCGGGTCGACATGCGCGCCATAGGCTTCGGCCAACTCCCGAGGGAGCGTGGGGACGATGCCGGTGGCCAGCACCACCAGCTGCGCCTCGATCTGAGCCGTCCGCTGCAGGATCGGCTCCTCCACCGTCACCGTCACCGCGCCTTCAGCCGGTTCGACCAACGGCGGGCGGTCCAAGCGGTAGGGAATGAAGACGATGCCGGCCTGGCGCGCACGCGTGAACGCCGCTTCGCTGAAACCGCAGGCCATCATGTCCCGGTGCAGGACGAACACCTGGACCTGCGGGCTTTTTTCCTTTATGGCGAGCGAATGCTTCAGCGCCGCGGCACAGCAGACCCGGCTGCAGTAGTTGCGGGGCTCCTGCCGGGAATCCACGCATTGGATCATCACCACCGTTTCCAGCGCATGGGCATCCAGCCGGCCGTCGGCCAGCCGGCGTTCCACCTCGGACTGCGTGAGGACGGCCGGGCTGGCGCCCCAGGCGAACGCCCGGGTCGCAGCCTCCCTGCCGCCGGTCGCCAGGATGACGACGCCGTGAGTCAGGTTGTGGACCTCATTTTCCGGGCCTTCGAGCACCGTGGAAAATGAGCCGACCTCCCCGTGGCCGTGGACCACCCGCGAGCGCATGTGCACCTGGATGCGGGGATGCTTCTCGACGCGTTTCACGGTGTCGTTCAGCAGCCCCGTGACGTCGTGGCCCTCCAGCGTACGGACCAGCCAGTTCAGGTTGCCTCCCAACCGTTCGCCGATCTCCACCAGGTCCACCCCGCAGCCGTGCTCGGCAATCGCAAGGGCGGCGGTCATGCCGGCAATGCCCCCGCCGACAACCAGCGCCCGGGGAGTGATCCGGATTTCAGCGGCTGGAGTCGGTTCCACCCACTTGAGCTTGGCCACCCCGGACCGCAGCTGCACGAGCGCCCCGGCCGCCGGCGGTATTTCATTTTCGGCCGCGGAGGACCACGGCGCGATGTCGACCACCTCGATCAGGGAGCTGTTCAACTCAAGCTCTCGGCTCAGTTCTTGGAGTTTGCGCTGGTGCACATGCGGCAGGCAGGCGCCGATCAACAGACGGTTCGGTTTCGCCTTCCGCACGCGTTCAACAAGGCTCTCCCACCCGGCCGCCGTGCAGAGGTTTTCAACGCTATCGACGGCCGCCACGGCCGGGTCGGACTGCAGGGCGCGGGATAGAAAATCCGATTGCGGCAGGCTCGAGCCTCCGCGGCCGCAACGGCAAAGGACGGTCATGATCCGGGACGGTTCGCGCGTCAGGCCCTCCGGCAGGACCGGCGGCGGCTCTTCCAGCGCCAGGCTTCCACCGGAAGCATGAATGACCCGGGAGGCGTTGGCGGCAGCGGATGAGGCTTGAATCACCGTCTCCCCGATGTCCTTCAAACCGCTGAAGGCGCCGCCGACGAAGATTCCCGGACGCCGGGTGCGGCTCAGCGAGAACGGCTCGCCCTCGATGAATCCCCAGGGATTGACCGGGAGGTCCAGCAGGCTCGCGAGCTCGGCGGATCCGGGCGCCGGCCGCTGCCCCACCGCCAGCACCGCCATGTCGAAGATCTCCGTATGGCAGGCGCCGGCCGGGTCCGTCCAGCGGATCGCCAGGCCGTTGCCGGCCGGATCACGGACGATGGAGTGCGGCCGGGCGCGTTCGAACCGCACGCCGTGATGCCGCTCGGCCTGATCCCGGTAGCGCTGGAAGCTCTTGCCGAAGGTGCGCAGATCCATGAAGAAGATGGTCGCGTCCAAATCGCCTCCGGCGCGCTCTTTGGCCAGCAGCGCCTCTTTAATGGACACCATGCAGCAGATGTTCGAGCAGAAATCGGCCTCCAGCTGCACATCGCGCGAGCCCACGCATTGGATCCAAGCGATGCGGCGGACCGGTCGGCCGTCGCTCAGGCGGACGAGTTGTCCGGCCGTGGGCCCGGCGCCGCTCAGCAGCCGCTCGAATTCGATCTGGGTGAGCACGTTGGGCTCCACCCCGCAGCCCAGGGGGTTCTTCCCGACCGTCGGATCGTAGAAAGCCGTCCCCCCGCAGAGCACCACCGCACCGGTTTCGATCTGGCGCGCTTGGGCGACTTCGACCCTCTGGTAGACCGCCGCCACCTTGGGCATCAGGCTCTCGACCTCGAAGGGTTTGATGAGATAGTCGAGGGCGCCGATCTTCATGGCCTCCACCGCGGTCTCCACCGTGGCATAAGCGGTCATCATGATCACGGCGAGCTCCGGCGACAGCGCCTTGGCGCGCTCGAGCACCTCCACTCCATCCATGCCCGGCATTTTGATGTCCAGCAGCATGAGGTGATAGGGTTCGACGGCCAGCGCAGCCAGCGCTTCGGCGCCGGATCCGGCCATGGCGGCCGTGAACCCCTCTTCCTCCAGCCACTCCTTCAAGGAGTCGCGTACCACCAGTTCATCGTCCACCACCAGGATGCGGAATTTCCTGCGCTCGGCTTCCGGCATGCGGATGGCGCCGGTGGGACAAACCTCCATACAGGCCCCGCAGCGCGTGCAGGCCGTCGGATCGACGACGTAGGCGTTGGGGAGGTTGTGGGGCACCGGCAGGTGGATGGCTTTGCGCATCGCCAGCCCGGCGTTGAATCCGTCGCGGACCTCCACCGGACAGACCGGGGTGCAGCGGCCGCAGCCGACGCAACGGTCCGGGTCCACCCACGGGGGCTGCTGTTTGAGCGTCACGCGGAACTTACCGGGCTCTCCCTCGATACCGGTGATCTCGGTAGACAGCAGGATGTCGATGTTCTCGTGAAAGAGCCCCCGGCGCAGGCAGTGCTGGGAGGCGGCGTCGCGCTGCACCAGCGGCAGCATCCGGCACATGCCGCAATGGTCGGTGGGAAACTGATAATCCAATTGACTCAGAATGCCGCCAATGTGGTCGGCCCGGTCCACCAGGGTGACGCCGTAGCCATATTCGGCCAGATCCAGGGCGGCCCGAATGCCGGCAATCCCGGCGCCAACCACCATGGCCGTGCCGATTCTACGTTTCATGACACCCTCCATCAAACTCGGGGTGGCACCCCTAAAAATTCGAAGCACGAAACCCGAAATTCGAAACAAATCCAAATTTCAAAAAATCCCAATGTTCTAAACCCGTTTTGAATTTCGGTCATTCGAGTTTGGGGTTTGTTTCGGATTTCGATATTCGAATTTCGGATTTCAATCCTAAACACCTGCACCTCCGCTAAACGTCGAAATGACAATCCCGTCTCTGCATCATGGAATTATCCCCCGGCGGCTTGCCGCCGGCTGATTCCTACGACCTCGGGGAACTCCGCCTCCCTGAACACCGACAGCGGCGGCGCCTCCTCCAGATTGCGGCCGGCTTCGTAACCGAACGCCTGCTGCGTGTATCGCGCGACGGTTCGAAACACCTCCATCACGGGAATCTCGTTGGGGCAGGCATTGGAGCACTGGCCGCAGCCGACGCAGGCCGTGCTCATGTGCGCCAGGCGCGTCAAATGGTAAAACAGGGTGTCGGTCGGCATCTTGAGCACGCCCTGACGGCCGGCCCACTGCAGGTACTGCGACGGCTCGTGGTTGAAAACGTCGGTGACGAACACGCACTCCTTGCAGTAGCACACCGGGCAGGCCACCCGGCAGTTGTAGCAGTTGATGCAGTTGGCGAAATAGGCCGCCGCCTTTTCGGCGCCGTCGATGGCCGCCTCCGTCCGGGCGAACATTTCGTCCCGTCGGCTGGCCCGCCGGGCGATCAGCGCATCCAGCGCCGCCTGGCGCGCGGCCGGCGCTTCAGACGCTTCAAGGCCTGACGCATCGATCAACTGCCGGCCCGCCTCCGACCTTGCCTCCAGCATGAGGGAGCCGTTCCCGTCGGATCCCAGAATCCCGATATGGATGTCACTTTGCGGCGGCACGGGGAACTCGCAGGTCCGGCAGGCCGGCGCCAGATCGGTTTCCAGGCTTTCCCCCGCCAGCGCCTTGCGGACAAAATCCAATGTGGTCGCCGCGGGATCCGCAGCGGCAACGCGCAGGTAGTCCTTGTTTTGATAGGCCCCCAGACAGTCGACGCTGATGAGAATGACCTCTTCCATGCGGGCCTGCTTGAGCTTCACCAGCTCCACCAGCGCCCGGATTTCACAAGGTCGAAGAAATGCCGCCCACTTGGCCCCCATTGGTTTGCGGGCGAGACGGGAAGCGATGCGCGCGGCATTCATCGGAAAGCAGGGCGCCAGGGGATCCGCCCCTTCCAGCCGGTCGGGCTCGGTGACCAGGGTCGGCATCACCATGGATTTCATAGGAAGGTGCTGGGGCACCAGCACCGCGCGAACCGCCTCGGTTGACAGCAGGCGCTGCACAAAGCCGCGCAGCCCCGCCACAATGTCGCCGTCCTTCACCTCAAGACGATTGGTGCTGGCCATGTGCTCTCCTTCCACTTGCCGAATATTAGATTGCCATCGCGAGCTGCGCCCGGCTGGGACCCAGTTCCTTGACCTGCGCGACGAGCTCGCGCATGATCTCGGCAAAGCGGATCCCGTCGCTCGCCCCGATCCAGGTCAGCCGCAGCCGCTCCTCCTCGAAACCGAACCTGGGTAGAATCTCCTTCAGGAGCTTAATGCGCCGCCGGGCCTTGAAGTTGCCGTTGATGTAATGGCAGTCCCCGGGATGGCAGCCGCTCACCAGCACGCCGTCCGCGCCCTGCAGCAGGGCCTTGATCACGTACTGCGGGTCCACCATGCCGGTGCACATGACCCGGATCAGGCGCACGTTCTTGGGGTAGGATAGCCGCGAGGTCCCGGCCAAATCGGCGGCCGTGTAAGTGCACCAGTTGCAGACGAAGGCGACGATCGTGGGTTCGAAGTCCTGCATGCCTCCTCCTCGGGTCGCTTGGGAATTAGTTGGGTGATACGTGAACTCATGGTTAAGCAACTGTCCGATTCCGATTCCTGCCACCCCAAGCTCCCAATTTGAAATTTCAAATTTGAAACCTGAGATTTGTATGGAGCGGGCTCCATTCAAATGCCGACTGCCTTCAGGGCGTTCATGATCCCATCGCATTCGGCGAAAAGCTGGTCTTTCTTGAAATGCCGAACCTGGGCGGCACCGCTGGGGCACCCGCCGGCACAGCTGCCGCAGCCCTTGCAGAGGGCTTCGTTGACCACCGAAACCGCCCGCCGCGCATCGAACTCGATGGCCGAGTAGGGGCAGAGCCCGATGCAGGTCTGGCAGCCGGCACAGATGTCTGGGTCGATCCAGGAGATGGCCGAGGGAATCACCACTCTGCCCCGAGTCGCCAGGGAGAGCGACTTGGCCGCCGCCCCCGAGGCCTGGGCCACGGTATCGGGGATGTCCTTGGGGCTCTGGCAGGCGCCGGCCAGAAAAACACCGTCGGTGGCTGTGTTGAGCGGGCCCAGCTTGGGGTGCTCTTCTAAGAAAAAGCCGTCCGCGCCCTGGTTGACGCCGAAGACCCGGCCGACCTCGGCCGCATCCGAACGCGACTCCATGGCCGCACACAGCACCACCATGTCCACCGGCACCCTCAGGCGGATGCCGGAGAGGGTGTCTTCGGCGATGGCGATGAGCTTGCCCTGTTCCGCAACGGAGGCGGCCTGGTCACTGATTTCGGCCACTTTGCCGCGAATGAACACGGTGCCTTCCTCCTGGCAGCGGCGGTAGAACTCTTCGTAGCCTTTGCCGTAGCAGCGCTGGTCGATGTAAAAGTCGTAGACGCGGGTGTCGTGGCCGACCTTCTCCTTGATGAGGTGGGTGTACTTGAGCGCGTACATGCAGCACACCCGCGAGCAGTACTCGTGGTAGTTCACGTCGCGGCTGCCGATACAGTGCAGGATGGCGACACTTTCGGGCGTACGCGTGAGCTTCCCGTTTTCGTCGCGGATCAGGATCCGGCCACCGGTCGGACCGGTGGCGTTGCTCAGCCGCTCGAACTCCAGGCTGGTGAACACGTTCGGGTAGAACCCGTAGCCGAACTGCCGCATGGGGCTGGGATCCATCAGGTCGTAGCCGGTGGCCAGAATGATGCTGCCGACCTTCACCTGCAGGTCCTCGGCCGGCATGCGGTGATCGATGGCCTTGGCCTCGCAGACTCGCACGCACTCCATGCATTCGCAGCAGATACCGCAGTTGAGGCAGCGGTTCGCCTCGCGCCGCGCCTCCGTATCGCCAAAATTGAGGTCCACCTCGGCAAACCCAGCGATGCGCTCGGCCGCGCCGAGATGGCGCGCGCTGGCACGCTCCTGCCGTTGGGGACCTTTGGGGATATCCGTCCAATCCTCTCCAGCCGGCGGTCGCGCCGCCATCTCGGCCGCCAAGCCGGCCAGGTCTTCCTGCCGGATGAACCGGTCGATCGCCTCCACCGCTCTATGTCCGGCGGCCACCGCTTCGATAGCGGTCGCCGGGCCGCTGACGGCATCGCCGGCGGCAAACACTTGCGGCAAGGAGGTCTGCAGCGTGTAAGGATTGACCGCAATACCGCCCCGACCGGTCGTTTTCAGCTCTTCGCGGCCATCGGCCCAGCCGAGGTCGATTCGCTGGCCGATGGCGGGAATGACCGCGTCGCACTTGACCACATACTCGGAGCCTTCTTTCGGCACCGGCCGCCGCCGGCCGCTTTCATCCGGCAGCCCCAACTCGGTGCGGATGCACTCGAGGCCGATTACCTTTCCCTCATGGCCCCAGAGCCTCAACGGCGCCGTCAGGTATCGGATATCAATGCCCTCGGCCAGCGCGTCCTCGATCTCCTCGGCGTAGGCAGGCATTTCCTGCCGGGTACGGCGGTAGACGATCGTTACGGACTGGCTTCCCAGCCGGCGCGCCACGCGCGCGGCGTCCACCGCGACATTGCCGCCGCCGATGACGACCACTTTCCGGCCCGGGCATTCACGCCCTCCGAGGTTGACCGCCCTCAGCCAGTCCACGGCATTCATGACGCCCTCGAGATCCCGCTCCCGCGGGATGCCCGCCGGCAGCCCCAAATGCGCGCCGATGGCCAGGAGCACCGCGTGGAAGCCTTCGGCTTTCAGACTTTCCAGGCTGAAATCCCGACCCAGCCGGCGGCCGGTTCTCACGTCGATGCCCGTTTTCAGAATGTGAGCGATCTCGCGGTCGAGGACCTCCGGCGGCAGGCGGTAGTCGGGTATCCCCACCCGCAGCATGCCGCCCAGCTGATCCAGCGCCTCGAAGATCGTCACCGCATAGCCCCGCAGCCGCAGGTAGTAAGCCGCCGTGATGCCGGCCGGCCCGGAGCCCACGACGGCCACCCGCTGCGGGCGTTCCACGATCTTCGGCAGCGGCAAGCTCGACGGGTCCACCTGATCGGCCGCAAACCGCTTCAGATTTCGGATCGCCACCGGAGAATCGATCTCGGCGCGCCGGCAGCGGCTTTCGCACGGATGCGGACAGACTCGACCGAGCACGCCGGGAAGCGGCAGCCGCTCCATGATCAGCCGCACGGCCTCGAGATACTTCCCCTGGCCGACAAGCTGGACGTAGCCCTGGACATTGATCCCCGCGGGACAGGCCGCGACACACGGGGCGCGGTCCTTCTTCGCGATGTCGAAGGTGATGGGAATGGCCTGGGGGAAGGCCCGACCGGCGGCCTGCCGGGTCCCGATGCCCACGTCCCAGTCGCTGGGAATGGCCACGGGGCAAACCTTGGCGCACTCGCCGCACCCGGTACAGACACCCTCCTTCACGTAGCGCGGTTTGCGCCGGACGGTGACGGTGTAGTTGCCGATGAACCCGCTCACCTCTTTGACCTCGCTGTAGGAATAGAGCTTGATGTTCGGGTTCTGCGACACCTCCACCATCTTGGGGGTCCCGATGCAGGCGGCGCAGTCGAGGGTGGGAAAGGTCTTGTCGAACTGCAGCATGTGGCCGCCGATGGTGGACTGTTTCTCGACCAGATAGACCTTGTGCCCGCCGTTGGCGATGTCGAGCGCGGCCTGCATGCCGGCGATGCCGGCGCCCACCACCAGCACGTCGGGATGCACCTTCACCTCGCGGGTTTCCAGCGCATGGTGGCGGTTGACGCGCTGAATGGCGGCTGCCGCCAGGGTCTTGGCCTTGCGGGTCGCGTCGTCTTCATCCGTCGTGACCCAGGAAACCTGCTCCCGCACCGATGCCATCTGGAAAAAATAGGGATTGACGCCGGCGCGCTGGCAAGCCGCCTGGAAGGTTTTCTCATGCAGTCGCGGCGAGCACGAGGCCACCACCACCCGATTCAGGCTGCAGGTCCGGATATCCTTTTCGATCATTTCCTGGCCGGGGTCCGAGCACATGAACTTGTAGTCGCGGGCGACGGCCACGTTCGGCAACTGCCGGGCAAAGGCCGCCACTTCCTGTACGTGCACCCGGTAGGCGATGTTGATCCCGCAATGACAGATGTAGAAACCGATACGGTTGGCCATGCGCATCACCATAGAGCGTAAGCGGTCAAGCTGCCGGTGAAACCTCGGTCAGGGCATGGACCCAGCCGATAAGCTCTTCCGCGTTCAAAGGTTTTTTCAAATACGCGCCCGGGGTGGTGGGGTGTTCATCCGGCAGGGTGCAATAGGATCTCTGATACTGCAGAAACGTTTTCCTGCCGATGCTGGACACCATGATGACCGGGATGCTCCTCAGACGGTGGTCTTCCTTGAGGTCACGATAGAGCTGAAGTCCGTCCTCGTTGGGCATCATCACATCCAGGATGATCAGGGACGGTTTTTCCTTCTTGGCTTTTCGCAGCCCGTCCCGACGGTCGCCGGCGTGAATGGTTGCATACCCGCAACCTCCCAAAAGGTTGCAGAGAAAAAACCGCATGTCAGGCTCGTCGTCGACGATTAGAACTTTGATGTTCTTTTTCATATCGCCCCTGGGCCGATGCCGCCGTTTGCCACCAATGCCTGAGCATGGAACGTACCAAAACCGCCAATCCTTACTTTTTGCTAATGGATACATTGAGTTGAAGCAGGTTATACGGCGAACATTGAGGGGGCCACAGGCAGGAGCGTTGCATAATTTGCAACGCGTATAATTAATCAATTTATTGATATCAATAATAATTGCGTGTTTCAGCAATTATTATTGCAACACATTTGCCACAATCGCAGAGGTTATTTGAGCGATTTATCGATTAAATTGTATTTTTTCATTTTGCGCCACAGGGTGCTGCGGTCCATGCCCAGGGCGCGGGCGGCCAGCGAGCGGTTGCCGCTGTGCCGACGAAGCACGGATAGAATGCGGGTGCGTTCGGTTGAATCCGACGATAGGGTCTTCTCCGGGCGGCCGCCGGCCGCCGGAGGCCTCTGCCGAAGATAGTCGGGCAGATGCTTACGCCGTAGGACGCTCTCCTGGCAGAGAATGAGCGCATGCTCCAGGATGTTTTCCAGCTCGCGGATGTTGCCGGGGTAGGTGTAGTTCAGAAGCAGCTGCATGGCGTTCTCCGATATCTCCGGAGGGGCCACGCCCTTGGACGTGCTCAGGCGACGGTGAATGTGGCCGATCAGCAAGGGAAGGTCCGCCGCGCGGTCCTTCAGGCTGGGGAGTTCGATCCGGAAGACGTTGAGGCGGTAGAACAGATCCTCCCGGAACCGCTTGCGGGCAACGAGACGTTCGAGATGCTGGTTGGAGGCCGAGATGATGCGCACATCCACCTTGGTGGTCTGCGAGGTGCCGAGCCGAAAGAAAATCTTCTCCTCGATCACCCGCAGCAGCTTGGCCTGAAGGGCGAGCGGCAGGTCCCCGATCTCATCCAGAAAAATGGTTCCGCCGTCGGCGGTCTGGAACCGGCCGATGCGATCCTGCACCGCGCCGGTGAAAGCGCCTTTGACATAGCCGAACATCTCCGATTCGAGGAGGGTGTCGGGGATGGCTGCACAGTTCACCTTCACGAGCGGCTTTGCACTTCGCCGGCTGGCCGAATGGATGACCTTGGCCAAAAAATCCTTGCCGGTTCCGGTAGGGCCTTCGATCAAAACAGTGGCGTCGGTCTTGGCCACCACCCGTACATTTTCGAAAATCCGCTGCATCTGTGGGGACTTTCCGACCATGTCGTAATAGCTGTAACGGTCCTCAATGGCCTGCTTCAGCTGATGGACTATCGTGAGGTCGCTGAAGGTGGCCAAGCCCCCCACGGCGATTCCATTTTCGTTGCGCAGCGGCAGGTAGGTGGCCCGAATGGGTACGGCGACGCCCTCGCGGGTGAGGATCCGGCTTTCGATGCCGCTACGCGGGCTGTCGCTGGCAATGGTTTCCTTGAGCAGGTCCAAATCGGCGGCGGATCCTTCTCGGAAAATCGCGGCGCACGGCCGACCCAGGACTTCCTGACGGCCGAAGCCGGTAATTTTCTCGGCCGCGGTGTTGAAAAAAGTAACGACCCCCCCTCGGTCCACCGTGAAGATGCCTACCTCGAGATTGTCCAGGATGATCTTCAGACTGCGCTCCTCGTAGTGGATGCGGTTGACGAGGTCGGCAATCGGAGCGTGGTCCTGCAGGATGGTGAGGCACCCCACGACCTGCCGGTCCGCGTCATATACGGGCGTGGCGATGCGGGTCACCAGGTAGCTCTCATCGTCTTTGCCCGGCAGCCGCAACATCGACTCCGCCTGCTTGGAGTCCTGAAGGGTCTTGAACGGGCAGGAGACCAGACAGGGCACGCCGAGAAAAACCTCCCGGCAGTCCCTGCCGATGGCGTCGTTGCCCCGCACGCCGATCATGGCCTGCGCGCTCAGATTCAGCGACTCGATGCGGCGGTTTCGGCCGACGATGAAGGCGGCGATGTTGAGTTCGTCGAGGATGGCCAGCCAGTCGAGGCAGGCAATGGTTTTCCCCGAGAACCCAGGAGTGTGAATCATGCTGAACGTCCTTGGCAATCGAAGTCGGTCTGCAGTTCAGGATGACCAGGCCGCCGGGAGCGTGATTACGAACGAGGCACCGCCCTCATCGAGATTGCGGGCTTCGACCGTTCCATGATGCCGCTCCACGATTCCGTAGACTGTTGAAAGACCCAGCCCCAGTCCATGGCCCTCGCTCTTGGTGGTGAAAAAGGGCTCGAATATGCTGGACAGGTGCTCCGGAGGGACCCCCGGACCCGTATC
Organism: uncultured delta proteobacterium; assembly: GCA_963700055.1. Lineage (GTDB taxonomy): Bacteria > Desulfobacterota > Desulfobacteria > Desulfobacterales > SpSt-501 > SpSt-501. The sequence continues at coordinate 251,436 of CAVOWH010000012.1, forward strand.
CTTCACGCGGATGGACACCGTTCGCGCCTGATCGTCGGTCTGAGCATCCAGGGTCAGGGTGCCGCCCTGCGGCATGGCGTCGATGGCGTTGAAAATCAGGTTGATCACGCACTGCTGCAGCTGGTTGAAATCCCCTTCGACGGCAGGAAGTTCTGGCCGGACGCGGGATTCCAGGCGAATCTGGCTCAACTCGAGCTTGTGCTGGCTCAGCATGATGCAGCGCCGCAGGAGCTCGGCCAGGTCCACCGGCGCGAAGGCCGCGGGCGAACGGCGCGAAAAGCTGAGCAGGTTGGAGACGATCTGCGAACAGCGGCTCGTCTCTGTTTCGGCGATGTTCAGATAACGACTGAACTTGTCCCGGCGCTCGTCCGTGAAGGGCCCCTGCGTCAGCAGCCGGGCCATCAACCGCAGATAATTCAAAATGCCCGACAGGGGGTTGTTGATCTCGTGGACAACGCTGGCCGCCAACCGCCCGAGGGACATCATCTTGTCCTGGTGCAGGATGCGCGCCTGGTCCGCCAGCTCGCGCTCCAGGCGCCGGATTTCCCGCAGATCCCGGAAGAATCCCACCAATCCGTTTTCGCGTCCGTCATCCATCAAGGCGGCGGCGGACGCTTGAACGGGTATCTCCCGGCCGGATTCGGTTTTCAAAAGCGTTTCGAAAAGAAAGAGCCTGTTCTTGCCTCCGAAGCGCTCGCCGCGAAGCTCCGCTTGGAAGCGCACGGCCTCGTCCGGGCGGAAAAACCGGGGCAGGGTCATCCGATGCAGAACCTGATCCCGGGGGAAACCGAGGAGCTGCTCCATGCCACGGTTGTAAATCACTACAACCTGCTGTTCATCCACCCCCAGAATACCGTCCATGGAGCTTTCGATCAGGTTGCGCTGAAAGGCGATGGTCTTGAGCAGCTGCTGGCTGGTTTCGGCCTTCTCCTTTTCGAGCAGAAGCGTGTAATCCTTCAGCCGCCGGCGGGAGGTGTACCGTTCGCGGGCGCGGTGCAGGGCGAGAAAGAGATTGTCGCTGCCGATCGGCTTGGTGATAAAATCCGAGGCATCCAGCTGCAAGGCGCGAATGGCCAGCTCCATCTCGCCAAAGGCGGTCGCCACGATGACCTCGGTGTCGGGGAGTTGATGCTTGATTCGCTTTAGAACCTGGATGCCGTCCATGCCGGGCATGCGGATGTCGGTAATGACGATCTGCGGGGGGGCTTCGGTGCAAATCCGGATTCCGGCCTCGCCGTCGGCGGCTGTGCGGACATTATAGCCGGCATCCGTCAGGGCGAGCGACATGACCTCGCGGATATCCTCCTCGTCATCGATGAGGACGATGGCCCAGGTTTCAGGCATGGCCGTTTCTCCTCGAGCGGCCGGATAAAAGGGTCCCGGCCGCAGCTTGAGTACCGGGCGCGAGCTGAGACAATCGAACAAGAGGATGATTGTCCATACCACACTTCCTGAAAAAGAAAAAATATTCTCATCCAGGCTTCCCCGCCGGAGGGCTTCTGCAGGCCACCAAAATTATGAACTTATGTTCAAAATAAAACTTGACAATCCATTTTATGAAAAGTATATTATGAACAAATGTGCATAATATGGAGGCATCATGCCAAGGCCCAGAATGAATCGATGGATCCGTCATCAACCCCTGGTGCAGTTCTACGTCCCCCAAGGCGTACCCCTGGGGCGGCTGCGCGGGGTCACCTTGACCCTGGACGGCCTGGAGGCGCTGCGCCTAGCGGACGCCGAGGGAATGGAACACGAGCCGGCCTCGGAACTAATGGGGGTCTCACGACCTACCTTTTCACGCCTTCTGGCGGAAGCGCGCGGAATCATCGCCAAGGGGCTTGTGAACGGCTGGGCCATTCGCATCGAGGGCGGCAACTACGAATTCACCGGCGAGGCACCGCCCTGCGGCCGGGGACGGCGTCGCTGCCGGCGGGGGGCGGCCGGCGGCGTGACGGGGATTGGGCCGCTTCGGGCCGGTGGAACTATTCAGCCGGACCCGGCCAAGCCCGACCTGCAAGCCGAGGCAGCGGAACTCCGGCGCAGGCTGGAGGCAACTGAAATGCGGCTGGCCGGAATGGAGGGGGCCGGCGTTGAGCCCAAGCAAGCGTGATCGGCTTGTTTATGAGAAAAAGATCATAAAATAATATTTGACAACAAACAGCATGTGATTTAGTAATGAGCATAAGCTCAAATTAAGAGACCTCGTATGCCTCGACCCAAAAAATGCAGAATGGTAGATGCCGCGCCCGGGGTGCGGCTGTTCAAGCCCCAGGGGATTCCCGCCCGCCTGCTCGAGGAAGTTTATTTATCCGTTGAAGGTTACGAGGCTCTGCGACTGGCGGACCTGGAGGGCCTGCGACAGGATGAAGCGGCCGAGCGCATGATGATTTCGCGTCAAACGTTCGGCCGCATTCTTATGGAGGCCCGCAAGGCGGTGACCGAGGCCATTGTCAAAGGACTGGTGCTGCGCATCGAGGGCGGGGAATGCCGGGCAGTCGACGGCAGCATAAATCCGGCTACCGCCTGCATGGCTTCAGATAAGCCCGTGCGACATCCCGAAAGAAAATCACGCGGAGGCAAAAAGAAAATGCGAAAAATTGCGGTAAGCAGCGAAGGCCCCGACCTGGACGGCCCGGTCGACCCCCGGTTCGGGCGGGCGGCTGGATTCGTCATCGTCGACCCCGACACCATGGCGAGCGAATACATGGACAACTCCGTCTCGCAGGGGATGGCCCAGGGTGCCGGCATTCAAACGGCGGAGCTCATGACCCGGCACGGCGTGGGGGTGGTCCTCACCGGCTACGTCGGCCCCAAGGCATTTCAGGCGCTGGCGGCGGCCAGCATCAAAATCGGCCAAAACCTCGAAAACCTGTCAGTGCGCCAGGCGGTTGAAAAATACAAGACCGGCCAGGTGTCGATGGCCGGAGGACCCAACCGCAACGCTGCCGGAGGACAAAAATGATCGTCGCAGTGGCCAGCGGCAAGGGCGGCACCGGCAAAACCACCGTGGCGGCGTCCTTGGCATGGGTGTGGGACCGACCGGTAACGGTCGTCGATCTCGACGTCGAGGAGCCGAACCTGCACCTGTTTCTCAAGCCGGATATCGTCGGTCGTGAAACCGCTGTGATGGAGGTGCCGGTGGCCGATGAATCCAAGTGCACCTATTGCCGGGCCTGCGCCGATCTTTGCCAGTTCAAGGCAATCAGCGTGCTCGGTTCGATTTTGTTGACCTTCCCGGAAATGTGCCACGGCTGCGGAGGCTGCCTGGCCGTGTGCCCCGAAAAAGCGTTGTCTTCGGGCACCCGCGAACTGGGCGAGGTTTCATGGGGAACGGTCTCCAACCGAATCGGCTTCTTCATGGGACGGCTGCGCGTCGGCGAGGCCATGAGCCCGCCTCTGATGCGGGCCGTCATCGTGAAGCTCGACCAAACGCGACACGAAGCGGCTGGTGATGTCATCATCGACGCCCCTCCGGGCACCAGCTGCCCGGCGATCAACGCCGTGTTGCCGAGCGACCTGATCCTGCTCGTCACCGAGCCGACACCCTTCGGTTTCCATGATTTACAACTGGCCCACGCGGCCTTCACCCCGCTCGGAAAGCCGATGGCGGTGGTCATCAACCGGGCCGGACTGGGGGATCGATCCGTTCAGGACTTCTGCCGCAGCCGGCAGCTGCCCATTCTGGCCGAGATCCCGTTCGACCGCCGTCTGGCTGAAGCCTACTCGAAGGGGCGGGTCCTGGCCGACGCCCTGCCGAACATGCACAACGTATTCGAGCAGTTGATGACCGCATTGCGCGGGTTGGCTGAAACCTCACGGCGGGGGGAGGTGGCCGCCCATGCGTGAAATCATCGTTATCAGCGGCAAGGGCGGCACCGGCAAAACATCCCTCACCGCGGCTTTTGCGCACCTGGCTGCCGACGCGGTCATTTGCGACCTGGATGTAGACGCACCGGACCTGCATCTGATCCTGCAGCCCGAGATCAACGTACGCGAGGACTTCTATTCCGGCCACGAAGCGGTGATCGACCCCGAGACCTGCACGGCCTGCGGGCTCTGCGCGGAGATGTGCCGTTTCGGGGCCGTTTCCAACCCGCCCACGGGATACCGGATCGACCCCTTGAAATGCGAGGGCTGCAAGGTGTGCGTGCAGTTTTGCCCGGCGGGTGCCATCGGGTTCCCGGACCGCCACTGCGGCGAATGGTTCATCTCCAAAACCCGCTTCGGCCCGATGGTCCATGCCCAACTGTTTCCAGGCGCCGAAAACTCCGGACGGCTGGTGGCGCTTTTACGCCAGAAGGCCAGAGCGCTGGCGCAGGAATCCGGGCGCAGCCTGATTCTGTCTGACGGCGCGCCCGGTATCGGCTGCCCGGTGATCAGCTCATTGTCCGGGACCGACTTCGCCGTCCTGGTGACGGAGCCGACGCCGTCGGGACGGCACGACCTTGAACGCGTGGCGGAGCTCTGCCGGCACTTCAAGATCCCCACCGGCGTAATCGTGAACAAGGCGGATCTGAACCCGGAAAACACCCTGGACATTCAGCGCTGGTGCGATGCGGTCCGGGCCGAATTCCTGGCTGCACTACCTTACGATCCAGCCGTTACCGAGGCCATGGTGCAGCGCCAGACCGTCACCGAGTTCAGTGCCGATGGGCTTTCCATGGATATTCGCCGCACATGGCGACGAATCATTGAGCTTGGACACCGGAAAGCACCATCGGGAAGCACCATCGAAATCGTAAAATCATTGTCATAGACACCCATGCGTGAAAGGAGAACCTACCACATGAGCACCATCGTTGCCGTACCGTCTGAATCCCCCGGAGGCCTGGATGCCGGCCTGGGAGCCCATTTCGGGCATTGCGACCTTTACACCCTCATCACCCTTGACGACGACAAGATCGCCGCCGTTAACGTCATCCCCAACGTCCCGCACGAGCAGGGCGGCTGCATGGCGCCGGTGAGCCATCTGGCCCAAAACCGGGTCCGGGTCCTGCTGGCCGGCGGCATGGGCATGCGGCCGCTCATGGGCTTCCAGCAGATGGGCATCCAGGTCTTTCATTGCGGGCCTGCCAGAACCGTCGGCGAAGCGGTGCAGGCCTTCAGCGAGGGGCGCCTGCCGGAGTTCGGACAGCAGCACACCTGCGGCGGAGGCGGCGGGCACCCGATGAGCGCACGCTGATATGGCCATGGACTATAGCAAGCTCGACAACCGCTTCATCCGGCACGTGAACGTGCCGTCCAATCTTGGAACCATTGAGCCGCCCTCGGGACGTGCAGTGGGTGTCGGCCAGTGCGGGGATTCGGTCGAGGTGACGCTCAAGGTAATCGACGAGCGGATCGCCGACATCCGCCACCAGCCCCGCGGCTGCGCCTTCACCATCGCCTGCGCCAGCGCCATGAGCGAACTGGCCCGGAACCGCACGCTGGAGCAGGCCCTGGATATTTCACCGCATGACGTGGAAGCCGAACTTGGCGGTCTGCCGGAAGACCACCTGCACTGCGCGCGCCTGGCGGTCAACACGTTGGGAGAGGCCATTGCAGATTGCTATCGACGACGCCGTGCGCCGTCGATAGCGACGGACGACGCAACCATAAAGGAGAAACCATCCGATGCCCATATTTGATATCCACTGCCCCGGCTGCGGCTATCGGGGAGAAGTGCTCGTTCTGTCGTCGGAAGACCCCCTCACGTGTCCCGGCTGTGGGGGGTCTCATCCGGAAAAACAAATGTCGCCGACCAGCACGCTCACCGGAGGCACCCGCCGCCATGTACCGGGCCCCCGCGACCATGGCTGCTGCGGCAGCCGGCCGGCGGAAGCCGGCTGCGCCGGGCCCGGATCGTGCTGCGGGCGTACGTTTTGAGAGTTTATTATTACTCCGGCAGGCGCACCATAAGCCGAAACCCCGCTGCGACGATGAGCGACATCACCGGATTAGCCGCGTTTTCTTGCCGGGGTAATAAACTGGAGGTTTTCAGCATGCATCGAATTCTGATCGTCACGCCCCAGCGCAAATCCCTATCGTCATTTTCCGAGGCCCTGGAGGAAAGCCAGGATGTGCAGGTGGCATGGGCGGAAAGCGGCCAGTCGGCCATCGCCGATGTCATCAAACACCCCCCACTCGGCGTTATCATCGACGAAAACCTGCTCGATATGCCGGGGCTCGAACTCGTGCGCCGGCTTCTTCCGATCAACGCCCTGATCAACACGGTCATTATCAGCGAGTTGCCTCACGAAGCTTTCCATGAAGCCAGCGAGGGCCTGGGAATCCTGGCCCAGCTGCCGCCGAAGCCTACGTCAGCGGACGCCAGTTCCATCCTGGAACGTCTCAAACGAATGGCGTCGGCGACGATGGAACCCCAGCGCGCCTAAAGACCGGCCACCGATTTGGGTAGGCCAGTTCAAGTTCCCTCTTTTTGAAACAAAGTGTCAAGTAACACTTTACACTTAATTAATTTTCTCCTATACTCGTTTCACCCACCGTTGAGGGCTTTTACCGGCAAACCATTTTAGTAGCTATCCTCCGGCGGTGGGATTCCGGATAAACAGTATCCTTTTTGCTAATTTGAAAACAGAAGGCCTGAACGTGTCCAGACGCCCTTTGAACCGCAAATCAGATTGGCCGCAACCCGGTCTGAAAATGAACGAACTCACCGCGGCCACGGGCGTTCCCAAATCCACCATCCTCTATTACTTAAGCCAGGGGCTTTTGCCCAAACCCCGCAAGACGAGCCGCAACATGGCCTACTACGACCCGGTTTGCGTCGAGCGCATCAAGCTGATCCAGCAGATGCAGGAGCGCCATCGCCTCACCATTGCCGAAATCAAAGACTGCCTGAACGACCCGAATCGGGGGGCCGAGCTCGGGGTTTACATTGAACTCAACGATGAAGTGTTTGGAACCCTTGGCCCCAAGCGCCTGCTTGCGGCCGAAGCCTTTTGCCGCGAAACTGGCCTGAACGCCCTCCAACTGGAGGAGCTGCTGCTGGCGAGGCTGCTGTTGCCGTTCGAGAAGGGGCGCTATGACGCACAGGACATCGATATGGGCCGGATGTACCGGGCCGCATTCAACCTCGGTATTCGGGCAGCCGACCTCGCCTACTATTCAGAGTTGGGCGGAAAGATCGTGGACCGGGAGATGCAGCTGCGCAACCGGATGACGGGCGGCTTGCCCTATCGAGAGGATGCGGCGGCCACCATCCAGATGGTAAAAAACGCCCGCATGTGCCGGGTGTACATCATCGACCGTTTATTTCAGCACCGCGTCGCGGCCATGAAAGACCTCAAGGAAACGCCGCCGGCGGAGCGGGAGTAACCGGAGCCTTGGCTCGACTGATGTGCCATGTGCCGGCCGCGCTGATGCTCGGCATCGGGGTTCCGGCCAACCGACGTTATCCGACATACTATCAGCGCCGATTCTGGCTGGCGCCGGTCAAGGACACGGGCACTGCCTCCGGTCCAGCGGGAAAGGGTTCATCCACTCCCCAGCTGCCAATCCAAATCGTCAATAAGGAGAAGACAAACATGGAAAGCCGCTTCACCGTCGTCGCCGTCAACGGTTCACCTCATGCGGGCATGGGCAACACCGCCCGGATCCTCGAGATGCTGCGGCAGCCTCTCGCCGAGCTAGGCTGCGGCCTTGAGGTGATCATGCTTTGCGAGCAAGAGATCGAATACTGCACGGGCTGCGCGCTCTGCATGGAAAAAGGCCAATGCTGGATTTCCGACGACCATCATGCCATCGTGGAGCATCTACTGGCCGCGGACGGAGTCATCCTGGCTTCTCCCGTCTATTTTCTGCACGTCACCGCCCAGATGAAAGCCTTTCTCGACCGAAGCCTTGCATGGGGCCATAAACCCAGGCCCGATTGGAAACCGGGGCTTGCTGTCAGCGTTTCGGCCGGCCTCGGGGAGACCCAGACAGCGGATTATCTGGCGGGGCTTCTGCGAGTCTACGGCGCCTTCCCGGTGGGGCGCTTGACGGCCATGGCCAACTCTCCCGGGGATTTTATAGGCCGCGAGGCCGTGGAGGCCCAAGCCCAGAATTTAGCCCGAGACCTGGCGCAGGCGATTCGGGAGAAGCGGCGTTATCCGGCCACGGACGCGGACTTGCGCTTTTATCAATTCATGGGGAGCCTGGTGCAGCGCCACCGGGGTTCCATCATGAACGACGACTATGCGCACTGGGAAAAGCATGGTCTCTTCGCTGGTTTTGAAACCTACATCCAGCAAAAAAGAGAACAATCAGCACATGATCCCGAAATCCGCAAGGCTTGGATACAGTCGCTGATCGCCAAGCACAAGGCCAAACGCGGGGGCCAAAAAAAGGAAATCCCGAAAGCGGCCGTCGCCGCGCCGGCATCCTCCTGCCGGGAGCTTCTGAAAATGATGCCCCTCGGGTTTGACCCTTCCGCCGCCCAGGGGCTCGCGGCCGTTTATCAGTTTGAGATCTCGGGAGATGAGTCGTTCACCGCCCACTTGAAAATCAGCGATGGGACTTGCGGCTACCATGACGGACCGGCACCCCAACCCGGCGTAGTGATCAAGACCCCTGCCGACGTGTGGCTGGCCATCAGCCGGGGCGAACTGGACGGTCAGCAGGCGTTCATGGCCAGAAAATACACCGTGGAGGGCGACCTCTCGCTGCTCCTGAAACTTCGGTCTCTATTCAGCCGGTAAACGGGGCGGACTGGCGTCTATCCTGATCGCGGTCCGTCAGGCGCAGGCGTGTCCAAGGGCCTCTTTCCGGCTGAGCTCGATTGACCGCAGGCGGATGTCCTCCCGGATTGCCGGATCCTTGGATTCGATCCAACGACCATCCCGGTATAAGAACATCTTGAAAGTCTCAGGGTCGAACATGCACAGGAAGCGATCGCTGCGAAAAAATTTGACAGACATGGGGCTCACTCCAACATCAAATGGTATTCCACGTTGCTTTTTATGACTGCCGGCAAAATGCGGCAGAATGGTTTCGCTGGCATTAAATTTCGGCTAGAAATGGGTTACGCTCGATGCGGATAGGGTCCGCAGAGCAAAGGAAACCATCACCGCGTCAGCAGGGGGAGGGCAGCGTGGCAGGGAGGTACGGCAAATACGGAGATGTCAAACGCAGGGAAAGATTGCGGCGCAACATTGCGACGCCAAAAAAAACAGGCACTCCGGGCAAGACGCGCAAGTCTCGCCGACGGAGATAGGCGCTGACAACGGAATCCGGTCAGTGTCTACAGGGCTGCGCCGCCTGCGCAGCACTTCGGGAAGGGATTCAGCAGGCTTTCGTAGCAGGAGACGCACATGACGCTCTTGCAGCTTCGAACCCATTCCGAGGGGTCTTTCAGCGTGCGCTCGCAACTGATGCATTTCAGGATCTCGCCCGCGTCCTTGATCTCTTTTTCTGTCATCGGTTTTACCCGCATGGTCATTCCCTTCTTCTGTTCATTGCGGAAACTGCTTCGGCATAACAATAAACAACATCCGTGCCATTTTCCCCGGAGTGTTCGATGGCTTATTTTATATATTTAGTTTCAGTTAGTTAGATTCAACCGGAATCCCTGCAAGGCCTCTCTCGCCGGCGCCTAAATAATACAGAGCTGTAAAATATTGACTCTACTTTTAACAAATATGTATGTTTTGACAGACTACGATGCTTGTACTATACGAGCGAATGTGAAAGGCTTGCAGCCAGAAACCCCGTTGGTGGTGCTCCGGCCGGCCGACGGCATCGTCGTCGTCGGCCTTTACATCGCCGCGCAGATGCTTTCGGACATCGCCAGCCTCAAAATCGCCCTGGTGGCCGGATTCAGCATCGACGCCGGAACCTTCATCTACCCGCTCACCTTCACTTTGCGCGATCTGGTCCACAAGCGTTTAGGGATTGCGGCGGCCCGCACCGTCGTCATCCTGGCGGCCGCCATCAATCTGTTCATGGCCGCTTTTTTCCAGCTGGTGGTGCGCCTGCCGGCAGACCCCGAATGGGGTTTGGGACGCGAGTTCGAGGCCATCCTCGGTCCGGTCTGGCGCATCGTGGCGGCCAGCATCGTGGCCGAGGTGGTGAGCGAACTCATCGACACCGAGGTCTACCGCCTCTGGGTCGGCCGGGTGACGGTACGCTTCCAGTGGATGCGGGTGCTCGCCAGCAACACCCTCAGCATCCCGGTCGACAGCCTGCTCTTCTGCTGGGGGGCTTTCGGCGGCGCCCTGCCTGCGGTGGTCGTCTGGTCGATCTTTTCCGCCAACGTGATCCTGAAAGGTCTGGTGACCCTGGCCAGCCTGCCCGGTATTTACCTCGTAAAAGAACCTCAACCTGAAAGGAGGGCCCCATGACCGTAAAAGCCACCTGGTACAGCCATGCCTGTTTTTTGATCGAAAGCGGCATGGCCAAATTATTGATCGACCCCTTCATCACCGGCAATCCTCTGGCCCCGGTCAAGGCCGAGACGGTTTCGGCCGACTACATCCTGGTTTCCCACGGCCACGGCGACCATGTGGGCGACACGGTGGCCATTGCCCAGCGCACCGGCGCGACCGTCATCTCCAACTTCGAGATCCAGAACTGGATGACGGCCCAGGGAGTCAAGAACGTCCACCCCCAGCACATCGGCGGCGGGTTCAACTACCCGTGGGGCCGAGTCAAACTGACGCTCGCCCTGCATGGCTCAGCCATGCCGGACGGCTCCTACGGCGGCAACCCCTGCGGCTTCCTGCTCTATCTGGACGGCAAGAAAATCTACCACGCCTGCGACACCGGGCTCTTCGGCGACATGAAACTGATCGGTGATGAGGGCATCGATCTGGCCATCCTGCCCATCGGCGACAACTTCACCATGGGGCCGGACGACGCCCTGCGGGCTGTCAAGCTGATCCAGCCCAGAAGGGTCGTGCCGATCCACTACAACACCTTCGACGTGATCAAGCAGGATCCCAACGCCTGGGCCGCGCGGGTGGAAAAGGAAACGGCGGCCAAGGTCGCGGTGATGAAACCGGGGGATACGATCCAAGTCTGACGGCGGGATGGGACGCAAAGCCATCCGTCTCGGGATCAGGCGCACTGAACCGCAACTCAGCGAGAAAAGGAGGTGTTCCATGAGACGCATCATCGCAATCCTGTTGGTGGCCGGCTTTCTGGCAAGCAGCGGCATCGCATTTGCGGCGGACCCACCGAAGCTCTGGTCGCTTTACGATTCGGTGCTGAAGAACTGCAAGTATGTCGATCTCACGCATGCGTTCAACCCGACCATCGCGGTCTGGCCGGGGTTCGGCAACGGGACCTTCAAGCCGGCCCAGGCGGGGGCGGACATCCCCAATTATGTGCAAAAAGGCCAAGAGTATACCTACGCCAAGCATGGGTTCATCGCCACGGCTTACGAGCTGCCCACCGACCAATACGGAACCCAGCTGGACCCGCCGGCCCACTGGGATGAATACGGCGCCACCATCAGCGACCTCCCGGCCACCTTTGCCGTCCGGCCCCTGGTGGTCATCGACACGCATGCCAAGGTGGCGCAGGACCCCGGCTATCACTGCTCCGTCGAGGACATCAGGGGCTGGGAGAAGAAACACGGCCGCATCCCGGCGGGCGCCGTGGTCATGATCCGCTCCGACTGGTACAAGCAGTGGGCCGATGTGGCGCGATTCAACCAGAAGCCGTTCCCGGGGATAAAGCTGGATGCCTTGAAATTCCTGCACCTGGAGCGCAAGATCCTGTTTCACGGCCATGAGCCGCTGGATACCGACACGACCCCCACCCTGGAAGGCGAAGCCTGGCTGATGCACAACCATTTCTGTCAGGCGGAGGGGGTGGCCAACCTCGATCAAGTGCCCGAAGCGGGGGCGCTGATCGCTATCGGGTTTGCCAAACCGGAGGGCGGCACCGGAGGGTATGCCCGCTACATCGCCATCTGCCCGCCCGGATGGAAGTACGGCATGACCGTGGCGCAAGCGCCCGGCGCCCCGCTTCCCAAGCAGCCCTTCCCGCTGCAGCGGGATGCCAACGGGGTTCTGCGGCCGGCCAAGCCATGAGAGTGATCCGCGTTGGGGCTGGATTGAGGTTATGACCGGCGGCCATTGCAGCGGCAGCCGGTCAGCCTCCATAGAAAAGCCGTTGCCTGTTTGCGCAGGCAACGGCTTTTTCGAACGGCCTTTTTAATTCGCGTATGCCCCTCGAACCGAGGGGGCGGGGTCAGATCCGTCAGCCGGAGGGCTTGCAGGCGGTGGCTTTGAATCCGCCGGATCCCGCGGGGATTCCCTGAGCGCGCACGCATCCGGCCGACATGAGCTTCTGAACGTCCGCGCAGTCGCACTGGGGGCACTTGGGTTGCGGGGCCTTGGACGAAAAAACAAGCTCTTCAAAGCAATGGCAGCAGGCCTTGCACTGATACTCGTATATCGGCATGAGTGGTTCCTCTCTTTTTCATCGTTGTCGAGGCGTTTCATCTTTCCCCGCAAGAAGATATCCTCTGGTGTATTCACGGCTCGCAAAAAATGGCTTCGTGTTTCCATTTTGTCAATGCATCGGCGGCCCCTAACCTGCCCTCCAATGCATCACTTTCTCCACATACTCGTCCGGACTTGAAAGCAGCAGCCAGCGCCTTTGCAGGTGGGCGTCGGCGAAACTGATGTGATGTTTTTGAGCTGCTTCCCGGCCGAGGCGATTCTGCCATTCGAGGGTCTCCGCAGCCGAGGCCGGGACATCGATCAGGATCCCGTCCAGGTCCTCGAACTGCGCCAAATCTTCCAGCTCCGGCGGTGTTGGTTGGCGCCACCAGAAGACCTGCCGCTCCATATCGCCCTGAAACCGCGGCTGTCGGTCGACGGAAACCAGCGTGAACAGAACGGCGCGGCTGCCCGGTTTGGCGAACAGGAAGCGCAGGTCGCCGTCCAGGAAGTGCGGCCGCTGCAGGTGGACGGCCGCGAGGAGCGCGCGCGTCCGGGGAGGCTCGGAAGGCTCGAAAAACACGACTTCCAGCGGCGTGAACGGGTTTTCACGGGTGACGATCGTCAGGACGTTCTTTAGGTATGCGCCGCCGACCCCCGGCCCGACCAGCAGTTGATAGGGTTGGGTGAGCTGCTCCGCCAGCCGCCGGATTTTATCGAGCGGCCGCTCTCGGTTGAGCATCAGCTTGGCCACGTAGCGACGGCCTCCGATCGGCACGCGAAGATCGGTCGCTGCACCCATGTCGCTCGCCGCATCCACGCGCCAGGACGCGTCCAGGTCTGGCAACGGGAAGAACACGGCATCCAAACGGCCCTCGGCGTAATCATACGCCAGGAGGAAATCCTCGGGGCTAAACCCCGGACTGGAAGTTACCGTGTAGGGCGGGTGGTTTTCGAAATGCAGGCCGAGCGCGCGGTGCCGCCGCCGGAAGTCAGTGCCCGGCAGAACCGCCAGCGGGAAGATCTGAACATCGTCCTGAAGCCCGTGTTCGACGATGAAGTCGACGCTGCGCATGAAGCCGCGAAGGTCGTCGCCGGGCAGGCCGATGATGAGATCGATGCTCGGCGTGATCCCACGAGCCTTGAGCCGATGCGCCCCTTTGACAAAGCGCTGCAGGTGGGTCGGCCGGTGCATCAGTTTAAGGGCCTTCGAATTGGTGCTCTGCAGCCCGATTTCGAACCAGTAAAAGCCGGCCGCCGCCAGCAGGTCCGCCAGCTCCTCATCGACCGCCTCGGCCCGGATTTCGCTGAACACACGGATCGCCTCACCCGCGTTCAGTCGAGCGATTTCGGATAGAAGCGACTTGAGCCGCGGCCGGGAGTTCAGGGAAGGATCCAGGAGATAGACCTCGCCGATCCGTTTTTCAACGGCCCAGGCCACCGCCCGCAAGAGGTTGCCTTCCTCCGCAAAGACCAGCCCCGTCCGCGACTTGTTGTAAAAGCAGAACCCGCAGCGGTAGGGGCAGCCGCGCTGGGTTTCGAGCAGCATCAGATTCTCGATCGTCGGATCGATCATTCCGCTGAGATAGGGGCTTTCGGCGGTCCGAAACCATTCCGCGGCACTTTCCGCGCCGCTGCCTGCCGGCCAGGCCCCGGGGTCCTGGAGCAACCGGCGAAACACCGCCTCGCCTTCGCCGTAGACATGGAAGTCCACCACGGCCGAGCGCGCGAGGGTGTTATCGGGTGTTATTTCAGGCCCGCCGAGGATGATCCGAGCGCCGCAGGCGTTCTTCAGTTTTTCGGAGAAATAGAGGCTGCGCTGCAGATTCCAACAGAAAACCGTGAACCCGTAGATCTCCGCCTGCGCTTCCTTGAGGTGCTCGAGCAGTGCCGCATCGCCGAGGTAAGCCGCCAGGTGCTGCGGCAGGATCCGCACCCGCACGCCCGCAAGATCCTGAACCGCCTGTTTCAAACAAGCCGCACCCAGAGGGACATTGCCGGTCCGACGGCCGAAATTCTGGCGGGGAATGGGAAGTTGCGACAAAACCACCGATGGCATGGTCGAGCCCTGTTGAATGGCTGGGTGCGGCGGGGCGAGGCTGGCGCTTAAACCCGGGTGGCCAGGAAAAAGATTAATATGAGTTCCCAGACGATGACAACCCCAAAAGCAAGCAGCGCATAGGGAAAGAGTTTTTTTGCTCGAAATTTGGACCGCGGCACGACGCTGTTCGCCAGCACCAAAAAGATAAGCACGGCGACGCAGGTGAGAACGTACTTGGCCACGGTGAAGATGAGCGGGCCCTTTTTCAGAAAATAGTCCATCACCGGGTTGAGCTCGCTCGACCCCTGCTCGACCAGGTAGAGCGTCAGAACGGCGTCGAGCAGGCTGAGGCAGAGGATGCCGAGGATGGCAGCGAAGAGCTTGGGGCTGTAACGGTCCAAAAGGACGATGCGATGGCTGTCCTCCACGCGCCGAACCTCCCGGCGCCGACCGCCGGCGATCAGGTAGCGCAACGGCGGCAGCGCTTTCCGGCGCCGGTCGCCGGCAGAGCGCAGCTTATCGTCTTGGCCGCTGGCGTCTTTCTGAACGCATGGAGTTTTATTGTTCTCAGGCAATGGGACCGCTCCTTTTCTCTCGATGTGCCGGCCCAATTGCAGCCGACACGATCTGCCTCGCCCGGTACCTTAAACGAGATCCGCGCCTGAAACGGTTAGCGCGGCGATGGGGGACCACTCTAACCATATCGGCCGGCGCGAGGCAATACTTGAATGGGCTGAGGGAGAAC
The DNA here is from genome assembly GCA_963700055.1 of uncultured delta proteobacterium. Taxonomy (GTDB): domain Bacteria; phylum Desulfobacterota; class Desulfobacteria; order Desulfobacterales; family SpSt-501; genus SpSt-501. Next base: position 266,596 of record CAVOWH010000012.1, read on the forward strand.
CCTTTGGGCCGAGCGAATCGCTGGGGCCGTTCATCTGCTTGCGATATACATCTGCGCATGTCTTTTCTTGACCGCCGGTAGCGCTTGGTCTTAAACTGAGGCATCTTACGAAAGCGAGAACCGATCCGGAGATGAAAAAACCAACGCCTGAAATCATCGCAGCCGAGCGCCTCACAGATACCCGCTGGTTGCGGCTGTTCAGAGTCGACTACCGCCTCGCTGGCCGCGGCAACCGCTCCTGGATGGTGGCCACCCGCAACGCACGTCCGCGCTGCACCACCGGCCGGTTCGAAAAGCCCGACGCCGTCATCATCGTCGCGTATCATCGGCCCACGTCCAGGATCGTGGTCACCCGGGAATACCGCGTCGCTTTGGCGGATTATCAGTATGGGTTCCCAACAGGTCTCCTGGAAGACAGGGAAACTGCCGAGGACACCGCTCGACGAGAGTTACGGGAGGAAACCGGGTTGGAGCTGATCCGAGTCTTGAAGGTGAGCCAACCGGTTTACTCATCAGCCGGAATAACCGATGAGTCGATGAGCGTGGTTTACGCTGAATGCGAAGGGGAGCCTACCAACCGGGAGAACGTGGGATCGGAGATCATTGAAGTGCTTTTATTATCGCCAGACGAGGCCGGCAGCCTATGCGGCAATCCGTCGCCGAAATTCGACGCCAAGGCGTGGCTGATAATGAATCAATTCGCCGTCAACGGTTACATATAGCCGCACGGTCTGATGGAGTTAATTTCCTCCGATAAGGTCGTTAATATCAATCTTTTTCACCATTTTCAAATCTTGCCAAGCACTTACGCCCTTGATAGAATGGGTCAAAATGCAAAACTTTACAGCCGGTGTGAGGAATAACATCCTTCGAAGACAGCCACCGAATTAAGTCGCGAGGAGGTCCTGAAATGGATAGGCCAATCAAACTTTTCATCTGCTATAAAAAAAAGCTGACCGGGGGGCAAAACGAGAAGGCCGGCATCCTTCACTATACCTTATCCAAGGATCGAGAAGAAAGATTCAAGCCTTGGATGGACGAATCTGGGCTCCCGATGGGGCTGGCCTGGGAAAAAGAGATTTATCATCAAATACTCATCAGCGACGTTTTGTTGGTTCTTATAGGCCCAGGAACGTCAGAGTCGGAATGGGTCAAACGAGAAATTGCGCTCGCCTCCGCCCTCGGAATCACGGTTGTTCCTCTTGGCTTTGATCTGAATCAAACCGAACTGGAAAAGGAACTTAAGGCACTAGAGATTGATCACTTGCAGGCCAAGGTCACCCACAACATCAAACTAAATAAAATGGAGGTTCTGCTTAGTGAACTCAGCGCAGACCTTCAAAGTGCATATGAGTTGACCAAAAAACAACAAAAGGAAACGCTGCGTGACCTGTTCGAGCGATCGAATCCTCCGGCCTCAAAGGCGGCGGACAACCAAAAAGCAGCACAGTTTACTTTAAGCGCTGGCGGACGGTCGATTCCGGTTTACGTAGCAAGCGGTGATATTTCCAAGGTACGCAATATCGATGTACTGGTCAATTCGGAGAATGACTACATGCAAATGGCGCGTTTCTTTGAGAGCAGAACCGTATCTTCGATGCTCCGGCGACGCGGAGCACGGATTCGCGATGGAAAGTATGAGGATACAATTCAGCAGGAACTTGATTGGCAGCTACGAGATCGAGGGCGGCCCGTTCAAGTTGCGGAGGTCTTTGCGACGAGTGCGGGAGGTCCTGGAAGTGAGTTGTCCAAGATCAATAAAGCACGGTATATCTTTCACGTCGCCGCAGTGCAAGCCGTCGACGCCGAGGGCATCGTTATCCCATTCAGGCAGCCTCACCAAATCGAGGCATGTGTTCGCGCAACCCTGTCAAAGGTCATGGAGATCAATCAGCTACAGGGGGTGATCTCACCGCCCGATACAGAACAAAGAAAAGAACAGGAACTGCTTGCCGCGCGAAAACGCGGCATGGTAAAAAGTATTCTTTTGCCCTTATTCGGCACCGGCCAAGGAGGGCGCCCCGCAGTCGACGTCATCGGTCCCATGATAGAAGGAGCCACCAGTTTCCTCAAGGATCAAGACAACGACGAACTTGCTACCGGTCTAAGTGAGATTTACATATCGGCTTACAAACAGACAGATTTGGATGATGTAGTTCGCATCTTGCATAAGGAGCTTTCTTAATCAACTGCGATGAGCTAGTGTTATCATGAACGATCCCTGTCGACTGAGTGTTTTCTTCATCTGGAAACCCTTCCTCCGGAAAGGAAACCGCGCTATTCGAAATGGCGTTCACCCCTCGGATCTTACTTGACGGCATTGAGTGAATTCTATACGCTGCCTCGCGAACCAATTCAATCCAACACGGCATGGACGGGGAGACAAAACATCGATGAAGCTATCCACGCGCAGCAGGTACGGCACAAGATTGATACTGGATATGGCCCAGCACCATGGCAAGACCCCCATTCAACTGGGGGAAATCGCCAGACGCCAGAACCTATCCCTAAAATATCTGGAGCAGATCATCCGGCCGCTCAAGCGCGCCCAATATATCAAAAGCTTCCGCGGATCAAAGGGCGGCCATATGCTGAACAAGCCGCCCGAGCAAATCACCGTGGGGGAGGTCGTCGCTCTGCTGGAGGGCGGCTCGATCCTGACCCATTGTTCCAAAAATCCAGAAGACTGCAGCCGCGCGGAACAATGCCCCACCCGCTATCTGTGGATGGAGGCATCCAACGCTTTGTTCTCGCGGCTGAACCAGATCACATTCGCGGATCTGCTTGCCAACGGCAAAGACGCCCAGGCAGAGATCTGCGCACCCTAGCCCCCAACGGGTGCCGCATGCCGGGAAATGGAACGGGATGGTTGCCAGAGGCCGCCATCCCGTTCGGGGAGGAGAGAGGTTTTCACCGAATTTTGGTTTAAAAGTCCTGGGCAGGCCTAAAAGGAGGTGTAAAACGGACTGCCCAGGTAATAACCGCCTCGGTGACAGGCGGTCATTTCTTTTAAACCGACGGTATAGATGCCGCCCATGGATGAAACGTTACAAAATCTTGTGGGGTGGTTCAGGCCGCATACGCTATATGGTAACTTTTGCCCGCCCTTGACCGGCTGTCCGTATGTCCCTTATTGCCCTTCGTCGCGCTCGAAGACTTGCAGACGGCTGTCGGCACACCCATGAAAGAGCGACCCCCATTTGACGATCGTTATCGCTCGCTTTTGCAGAAGGCCGTCCGCCGCGGCCACACCGAGTGGGTTTACGCGGCGAGCGCACTGATCGAGAACCAGGCCATTCACACGGAAGCATGGTTTGAAAAGCGAGCGGCGTTCATCGTATTCGGGGACTGCTGGCCTCTCGGCGCCGGGCTCGCGTTCACTCGCAAATTCCACAGCAAAGTCGCCGCGTTGATCCGGGCGGCAGTGGCGACGAAATACCGGGATGCCACTGGCCTCGGGTTTTTGGCCTATGCCCTGGCTCGTGGGGACACGACGGTACTGGCCCAGGACCCCGACGACCGAATGGTCAGGTTGATCGCCAAGGCCGTTCGACAGCCGGCCGATTATTGGGAATGGATCTCCAGCCGGCCGGTCGACCCTCCGCAGGCGGCGCTGATCGCCAACGCCCGTCGCTACAGGGACGGCGGCCGCCCCCATGACAGCGCGGTGGTCAAAGCCGCCGCCTACTTGGCCTTGAGTGAGGAGTTCCCCTGCCCCGCGCCGGCACTCTCCCGGGAGTCCGGTTTCCCCTATTGGGTGGTCTTCGACCGGCACACGAGCGAAGGCAAACGCGTGCTGCGCGACGTCGCTCGAGACCTTCACATGCCGCTGCCCCATTTGGAGTGGTCCTGCTACTATTTCGAGGGGGCTAGCGCCAACGCCGATCACCCTTCTCCGTGGTGGCAGCGCTACTGCCGCTGGAATTTCAGCCGCATCGGCCTGAACCCGGAAGAAGCCCGCCTGCTCTGGGAACCGGCGCGCGAGCAGATCATCGCTGCCCTGGCCGAGGAAAGCCACCGCCTGCAGAACGAGCTCTACCGCTGGAAGCTGGCGAACCTGGAGCGCATTGACGCGCTGAAACGCCAAGTCGAACTTTTCATCAGCCACATCAACGAAGTGCCACGCGATCAGTCGAAGCTGTTTTAAGGAGACGCCATGTCACGGATTGTAGACCAGCCGGAAATTTACTTCAGCCAGTTCGTGCGCCGAGACGATCCACTGCTTCGGGAGTTGGAGTCCGAAGCGCGCGCGGAGAAAATCCCTATTGTCGGGCCAGTGGTCGGGGAGCTTCTCTTCATCCTCGCGCGGGCGCTGCGCGCCCGAGCCATTTTGGAGCTGGGAACGGCCACGGGCTACTCGGCCATCTATCTGGCCCGGGCCTGTGCGTTGAATGCCGGCCAGCTGACAACGCTGGAGATCGACCCGAACCTTGCCGCCCGGGCTGGAAAAAACCTCGAACGGGCGGGTCTCGCCCGGCACGCGACCGTCATCTGCGGCGCAGCGCTGCCTCGGATGTCCGCGCTGGACGGACCTTTTGACTTGATATTCATGGATATCGACAAGGGCGATTACGCCCGCGCCCTGGACGACTGCCACCGGCTTCTGCGGGCGGGCGGATTGCTCGTGGCGGACAACGTCGCTTTCCCCGCTGCGGATGAATTCAACCGCGCCATATTCAGCGATACCGGCTGGCAGCCGGTTTCCCTGTTCGCCTTTTTGCCTGGCCATTCCCCGGAAAGAGATGGAGTGTGCTTCGCCCTGCGCCGCTGAAAGCATGCAGCGGTTCTTCAACATCCATTCGGCTGCGAGCAAAGCCAGCCGCGAAAGGCCCCTATTATTTCGGGGCCGCAGGAAGCGATGGAGCGGGCGGTCCTTTGAGAGTGGGGTCTTCGACCGTTGGCGGCGGTTTTTTCGCCTTGGCGGCACTCTGGGCGCTGTCTGTTTTGGGAGCGGGTTTCACCCCCGGCCGGGGGTAAGGGGGCGGTCCCGGCGGACGCCCGGGACGGTGAGGGTCCTTATAGTAGAGGTTGTTGTTATCGCGGTAATACCCGCGATATAGATTCGGGCCGCCAGGCCGCCCGGGATAATAGCGCTGGCCGTAAGCGGGGTAGCCGCAGTTGCCGTACCTGAAGTAATAGTCCTCGTCGCAGTCGTCGTCTCGCAGCGACTCCTGCGATCTCTGCTGAACCTGCTGGGCTTCGTTCATCCGGCGCTCGGCCTCGTCCAGCCTCATCTGCGCCTCACGCTCGCGGGAGGCCAAACCGGCCTTGCGTTCCTCCAGCTCGAGTTTCTGGCGCTCCAACCTCAGCCGCCGTTCCTCCTCGATGCGCTGGCGGTCGGCCTCGGCATCGTAAGGTGCTTCCTCGATGGTTTCGATGACGGCCGCAGCGGGTGGCGGTGGTTCGTTGCTGAAGTGGGTCACGCCGTTGGCGTCTTTCCAGCGGTAGATATCGGCCAAGGCCTGAACGCCGACCATCAAGACGAGCATCAGGCCGATGATGATTGTATGTCGTTTCATGGAAGCCATCCTGTGTTCACATGGATACCCTGTTTAATCGGTTCAAGTTGCGTGTTTCGAATTTAGAGCCCGGCTGCGGTTTGTCCAGATTCGCTCGCACATAGCTTTTTTGACGTTGCAGCGATCGGCCTGGTTTACAACGCTCTCACCCCCGCCCGGCTTCGCATCGAGCGATAATCTCCCAGGCCTCTTCCGCCGTGTCCACATAGGTGAACAGGCTCAGGTCCTGCGCCGATATGGTGCCTTCCTCCACTAGGACCTGAAAATGGATGACCCGCTCCCAGAAATTCCTGCCGAACAGCAGAACCGGAATCCTGCGGACTTTGCCGGTCTGGATCAGAGTCAGGGTCTCGAAGAGCTCATCCAGGGTTCCGAAGCCGCCGGGGAAGGCGATCAGGCATTTGGCCCGCATGATCAAGTGCATCTTGCGGATGGCGAAGTAATGAAACTGAAAATTCAGATCCGGGGTGATGTACGGATTCGGCAGCTGCTCGTGGGGCAGAACGATGTTCATGCCGATGCTCGCGACGCCAGCGTCGTGGGCGCCACGGTTGGCGGCCTCCATGATGCCCGGCCCGCCGCCGGTCATCACCACGAAGCGATGATCATCGGAGTGCGTGGCGATGATGCGGCCCAGCCGGCGGGCCTCATCGTAATATCGACTGTTGGCCACCTTACGCTCGGCCAGCCGAAGCTTCTGCTGAAGCGCTTGGTTGTCGGGATCGCGCTTCAGCTCGACCTCGGCTTGGCGCAAGGCTTCCCGAGCCGTCTGCGGCTCCGGGATCCGCGCGCTGCCGAAAACCACGATGGTGGACTCGATATGATGCTCCTGGAGAATCAGCTCAGGCTTGAGCAGCTCGAGCTGCAGCCGCACGGGCCGCAGCTCATCTTTGAGCAAGAAGTCCGGATCCTGAAAAGCCAGCCGGTAGCTGGGGGACTGGCAATGCGCGGCAGCGACCGGTTTCCCGGCAATCCGGGCGTCCTCATGCGCTGATCGAAAAATCCGTGTGCGGGGAAGTTGAGCCGCCATTCCTTCCTTCCTTTCCTGGAGGTCTTTAACAACGGGCATCAACGGTCTTTGGTAGAATCGACTTTAGCAGAGCCCGCCCCGTCCGCGCAACCGGATAAGAAGGTATTCCCGCAGATAGACGTCAGACAACGGTGTTCAGCAAGTTGCCCAGCATTTCATCCTGGGCCTGCACGGTTTTCAGGTTGGCATTGAGCGGCGGCAGCATGACGGCCTCCTTGGCAGAGCGTTGAAATGAAAAACTTCCCTTGATGCCGTTGTTCCTGACGGTGCAATCCTCCAATCTTTTTAATCGAGAGAGCCCGTCGCGGAAGATGCACGCGCATCCGAGAAGTTGCCATACAGGTTATTCAACAAGCATGCCAAGGGCGGGTATTTATTTATTGTTAAAATTTTCTGATGGTTACAATCACAGCGCCGCTTTTCAGGCCGCCGGGAGTGACAAATTTCGTCAATTTTCCAGCCCAAAACTGTCATCCGAATTGAATCGGAGGATGCGAGATGGTAAAAACCCGGCCATGGACTTTGAATTTGCCACCGCCACCCGGATCGTTTTCGGACGCGGCGCAGCGGGCCTCATCGGAGCGGAAGCCGCGGCGTTGGGCCGGCATGCGTTCGTGCTGACCGGCGCCCGGCCGGAGCGTTCGATCGCCCTGCTGCGCCGGCTTGAATACCATCACGTCAGGTACACCCTGTTTCGAGTCGCGCAGGAACCCACCACCGACCTGGTCATAGAAGCCGTGAGCCAAGCTTCCGCCCGCGGCTGCGACATGGTGATCGGCGTGGGCGGCGGGAGCGTCATGGACGCCGGCAAGGTGGTCGCGGCCCTGCTCACCAACGGCGGCGACCTCATGGAATACCTGGAAGTGATCGGCGCCGGCCGGTCCCTCGAACGCATGTCGGCAGCCTGCATCGCCGTCCCCACAACGGCCGGAACCGGAACCGAAGTCACCCGCAACGCGGTTCTCGAATCCAGAGCCCACCAGATCAAGGTGAGCATGCGCAGCCCTCTCATGCTGCCGCGCCTGGCATTGGTCGATCCCGAATTGACCTATTCCATGCCGCCCGACTTGACCGCCGCCACCGGTCTCGACGCGCTGACGCAGCTGCTCGAGGCGTTTGTCAGCCGCAACGCCAACCCTCTGACGGACGCGGTCTGCCGCGCAGGCCTGGCGCGAGCGGCCCGGTCTTTATTGCAGGCCTTCTGCAACGGCGCTGACCACGCCGCGCGCGAGGACATGTGCCTGGCCAGCCTCTTCGGCGGCCTGGCGCTGGCCAATGCCAAACTCGGCGCCGTCCACGGTGTCGCCGGGCCCTTCGGCGGCATGTTCCCGGCCCCTCACGGAGCGGTGTGCGGTCGGTTGCTGCCCTTCGTCACGGCCGCCAACATCGCCGCTCTTCGAGAGCGGGACGTCGAATCCCCTGCCCTCGCCCGCTTCCGGGAGGCGGCGCGCATTTTAACGGACAACCCCCGCGCCGACGCCGATGAAGCGGCTACCTGGCTGCGGGACCTCTGCCACCGGCTCAAGATCCCGCCCCTTTCGGTTTACGGGTTTTCAACAAAGCATGCGGCGGATCTCCTCACCAAAGCCACGCACGCCAGCAGCATGCGCGGCAACCCTGTCGATTTGACCGAAGCCGAGCTGCTTTCAATTCTCAATCAAGCCCTGTGACCCAACGGCAAGCGTCGCCGGCGCTGACAGGCATCGCCGGCGGATGGACCGCGGCCGCCTTTATTCTGCCATACGGATGAATTATATTGAAAAAGAATTGAGGTGGATATGTCCAAGCGTCCGATTGCATCGTTGACCCTGGCAGCCTCGCTGTTGGCCTGCAGCGCCATCGCCACGGCAGAGACGGCCCTTGTGCGGCTGGTGAAAAAAATTCAACCCGCCGTGGCAACGGTGATCGCATACGACATGGACCGCAACATTTCAAACATCGGGACCGGATTCTTCGTCAACAAACAAGGGGACCTGATCACCAATTTCCATGTGCTGGCTGGAAAATACCAGGCCGATGTCAGAACCTCCGCCGGAAAATCCTACCGGGTAAAGACCGTTCTCGCCGAAAACAAGGCGGCCGATCTGTTGAGGCTTAAAGTGGACATCCCTCCGGAGGACGTGTCATGGATCCCTATGGGAGGCCGACCGCCTGAAATCGCCGAGCGCGTGGTCGTCGTGGGCAGCCCGATGGGGCTGGAGCAGACCGTAAGTGAGGGCATCGTGTCCTCGGTGCGCGAGCTTCCGCCGGTCGGAACCGTCTTTCAGATGTCCGCCCCCATATCGCCCGGGTCGAGCGGCAGCCCGGTAGTCAACACCAGAGGGGAAGTGGTTGGGATCGCCACCTTCCAGCTCGTCCAGGGTCAAAACCTCAATTTTGCCGTGGCGGCCCGCCTGATCATGGGAATGCACAAATTCGGCGCTCCCAAGACGCTTTCGGAGTGGACCTTCGAGCATTTGGGCAACAAGCCGCGGATGGCCCAAGCGCTCTGTGAAAAAGGCTTCAGTTTTTCAATCAACGGTGAGGATCAGCAAGCTTTCCAGTACTTCAAGAAGGCCACGGAAGACGACCCGGGCGACTCAGCCGCCTGGAGTGGGCTTGGATCCTGCTACGCCGGGCTGAACCACTCCGAGGAAGCCATCACGGCCTACAAGCAGGCCATCGAGGCCAATCCCCGAGATGAAGCCTCCTATTTTCATCTCGCCAACTATTACGGCCGACTGGGCCGTTTCGAAGACGCGATTGTCGCGTACCAGGATGCCATTGCCCTCAACCCGCGATTTGAAGCGGCCCATTTCAATCTGGGGATGGTGTACGTACGCATCGGCCGCTACGAGGAGGGCCGGCAGTCCTTTGAAACCGTGGCCGGGCTCGACCCCGAGGCGGTGCCCGCCCATTACAATGCCGGCATCGCTTACAGCCAGCTGGGGAAGTACGAGGAAGCCATCAGCGCCCAGAAAAACGTTATTCGCCTGAACCCGGAATTCGCTCCGGCGCACCACGCCATGGGAGAGGCGCTGGCCAAGCTGGGGCGAGAGAAGGAAGCGCTCGCCGCCTACATAGAGGCGATCCGCGTGGATCCGGATTTCGCTCCGGCGCACTTCGCCTTTGGGACTGTCTTGCTTAAGAAAGGGGACAGAAGCGGCGCCCTGGATCAGTTCAAGATCTTGAAGAAGCTGGATTCCAACCTGGCCGACAACCTGTTCAACCGGATCTATCCGAACGATGAAGCCGCCCCAAAACCTAAGAGAGCTTCCAAACAGCCGCAACCATAACTGCTTCGGCTGCAGTCCTGTGAATCCTTCCGGCCTGCAGATGCGGTTCCTCACCGACGGCGCGGCCGTGTACTCGCAGCTGGTGGTTCCGGAGCATCTGTGCGGCTGGAGCAACATCGTCCACGGCGGCGTGCTCACCACCATTCTGGACGAAATCATGAGCTGGTCGGCCATCCACCTGCTGAAGCGCATCGTCCTGACCCGCAACATGACGGTGGAGTTCGTCAAGCCGGTCCAGGTGGGCAGCGAGCTGCGGGCCGAGGCCCGGGTGCGGGAGGCCGACGGCAAGAACGACGCCATCACCGAGGGAGTGATCTACGATCCGCGGGGCGACGCCTGCGCCCGCGCCACCGCCAACTTCAAAGTCTTCTCTCCGGCCGTGGCGCGTCGCCTGGGCATCGCCGACGAGGCGTCCATTCAATGGTTCGAAAAGATTTTTAAAACAGAGAGTTGATGTTCGGCGCCGGCAAGTTGGATTTCGGCCGGAGGATATGTAGATTCGACGATTCAGCAATCGTCACTTTTTTTCTTTCCATTTGCCTGCGCGCGTGGACAGCGAGGATTCCCGCTCCAGTTTCAGCAGCTGCTCCTTAAATTGGAGATTGCCACCGTCGACGGCCGCTCGAGGGGTCCACCCAAAGCCCGGCCCCATGTCGGTATCGACCTGCGAAAACACTCCCGCATCGTCGAGCCATCCGGTCGTCGAAAGCTTGACCTGGGACCAGGTCAGGCTTTCCCGGCTGTTCAGCTCGGCAACCGATGACACGAGCGCCTGCCGGGTAGCACTGGCGTCGACTTCGACGAAGCGGGGAATGGACAGCGAAGCCAGCACCGCAAGGATGGCAAGAACGGCAATGAGCTCGATCAGGGTGAACCCCGACCGGCTCATGTGAATGCTTTTGATCATCGGTCCTAAAGAACTCAAGCGTCGGTGCACCAAAAACGAGGATCTGTTTTGCCTGCCCTTTTGAAAGTATCGGTAAGTTCTCCCGATATGTTTAGAAAAAAACACCCATTTCAGTTGAATCCTTCCCCAAGCAGGGCCGCTCTAACGATATTTTTGCGTGAAAACAGCGGGTTGCTGTAGATTTCACCAGCGCTTGATAATGATAATGGTGTCAGAGCTTGAATTGTGAATTAGACTTGACCGGGTAATTGAATAAAGATAGGTTGCAGGTATGGCCAGGGCATGGCGGATCGAGTACGAGGGAGCCTATTTCATCTTTTATGCCGCGGCAATGAGCGCCGGGACATTTTTCGTACCGATGCGGATCGAAGGCTGTTTCTGGAGACGCTGGGGGAGGGGTGCGAGCGATTTGGCATCGAGCTTTTCGCCTATGTCCTGCAACTTTCCTGTTATATCCATCGCAATCCGCTGCGCGCCGGCCTGGTCCAACGGATAGCCGATTATCGCTGGAGCAGCTATTCGGTCTATGCCTATGGCCAAGAACCGCCCGAGTGGCTGGCGACCCGGCTGATTTTAAGCCACTTTAATGCAGCGAATCCCCACCGGGCCTATCGGGAGAAGGTGCAGCACTATGCACGGGAAGAAGCGCGGTTGTGGGGGGATTTCCGGCACGGATTCATTATGGGATCTAAGAGGTTTGTGGCGTCGGTTCGCAACCGGTTTTTACCGGAGCATTTGGCCGCCGCGGTCCCGCAGCAGCTGCGTCTGGCGAGAGACAAAGAACTGCACGTCATCCTTAAGGCCGCCGCGCAACAGATCGGCTGCGATCTGCCGCGCCTGATCGAAGCGCGCCGGGTGTCGGGCATCGAAAAAGAAAAGCGAGATGCCTTGATCTATTGGGTTTGGAAGGCGGGCCGGTTCACCAACGGGCAAATTGGGAAGCTCTTCGGCCTCACTTACTCCGCCGTAAGCCACAGCATTCTGGAAATGAAACGGAAACTGAGCAGCGATAAAGAACTCAGAACTTTGTTTGAGCGTATTAATTCACAATTCAAGCTTTGACCCTGCTAGCGGGATCGTAGTGAACCGCGCACGCCCATAACGGCGGCGCCGGTGGATAGGGTGAAGAGGAATGAAAGAGCTGCTCCTGGTAACCTACGAGACGCGCTTCGCCCGCTGCGGGGGGATCACGGCCGTGATGAACCATCTGCCGGGTCATCTTCACAGCGCGACCGGCATGGCGACCTCCGTCATGACGCCGTTCCATTATCAAATCCCTGAAACTCGGATCCTCCCGGTGCGGCCGGTCGGTAGAATCGCCGTGCCGTTCTTCGGAGATTCCGTCACGGTGGCCATCTGCCGCTATGACGACCGCTGGCCCTGGTTTTTTCTGGACGCTTCCGACTACCGCCTGACGGAGGACCGCCGCTGCTCGCCCGCGGACGAGCGCTTCTTCGGCGGCCGAAACCACCCCTACGACGTCGGCAGCCATGCGGCCGAACAGAGCGCGATCCTGCGCCGGGACTCGCTCTTCTTCGGCGCCGCCGTCGCGCGCGCGCTTCGCGAACTGGGTGCCGCTACCGAATGGACGCTGATTTTACAGGATTGGCAGGCGGCCAGCGCCGCGCTTGCGCTCACGGGTCTGAACCGGCTCGGCGGCCAGCGGCTCTTTCTCACGCTGCACAACAGCTACGACAGCGGCCCCGTCATCCCAGAGGATCTGCGGGCGGTCGGCATCGAGCCGGAAGACGTGCCGGCAGCGCCGAACCGCTCCACGGTGTTGGGCCGCGCCATTCCCTTGCTTGACAGGCCGCTCTTCACCGTGTCGGAGCAGTTCGCTCAGGATTTAACCGAGGATTTTTTTCAATCGCATGTCATGGCCGACCACCTGCAGGAGGAGCTCCGGCCGCCCAAGGTGGTCGGCGTTGACAACGGCCCCTTCATGTCCCTGGCCGTGCCGGAACAGCCCGGGCTGGCGGAGGCTCGGCAGCGCAACTGCCAACCGTTGCGGGAGTGGAAGTCCCGGCAGAAAGCCGCCTGTGTCGCGGCGCTGGAGCGCTTCGTCCCCGACGAGGACAAGCGCCCGGCGTGGGGCCGCATCGCCCGCTTCGTCGAGATGGCTCGGTTCCGCGCCGACCTGCCCTGGTTCGTGCTGGCCGGCCGGGACGACCCGCGGCAGAAAGGCTACGACGTGGCCGCCGAGGCGATCCATGCTTTTCTGCGCAAGCCCGGAAACGACACCCGGGCGCAGTTCCTCTTCTTCCCGATTCCCGGTGATGAGGGCCGGGAGGGGCTGCTCTTCCTGCGTACGCTCGCGGACGCCTATCCCGCCAACATTGTGGTGTTGCCGTTTATCTTCCAGGAGGGATACCTGACCGCTCTCCAGGGGGCCGCGTTCGGCGTCATGCCGTCTCTTTACGAACCGTTCGGTATGGCGAACGAGTTCTCTCTGAACGGCGTTGTCGGCCTCGGCCGCGCGACGGGCGGGTTGCTGCAGCAGATCGTTCCTTTGCGTGCCGTTCCGTCTTTCACGGCCAGCGTCGAGCGGCGCTCCATGCGCTGGCATCAGGCGTCCGCCGCTGCGACCGGGCTGCTGTATCGCGAGCCGGACGAGCTACCCGACATCGCGGGCGACTGGAGGGCCTTCAATGCCGCCGGCTATCTCTCCGCACCGGGCCAGGACCGCGTCGCCGAGCGCAGGCGGTATCGCCTGTTCGCGGAAATGGCCGCGGCGCTGGAGTGCGCGCTGGCCGACGCGATCGCGATCTACCACCGGCCGGCCGATGCGAGCGGCGTACCGCCCTATTTCGCGCTGCTGACCGAGGGAATCGCGCACATTCAACGAAGCTTCTCGTGGGAGCGGACCGCCGCGAAGTATAACCGCCATCTCACCTAGCCGCCGCGGATTCCAGGCGCGGGCGTCCGATTCTGGAGGCGAATCTACCTGCGCAGGTGCGCATTGCCGATCGGCACGCTGCGGAGGCCGGCGGCGCAGACCTGTCCGGCCACCCAGTTGCTGGACATCGGCCGTCCTCAGCCGCGGGTCGCGGCGGCCATTTGCAGCAGCGCTTCGAGCTGCGATCGCACCGGACCGGCGGCCGGCCCATCGAAGTTTTTCGGGTCCTGCGGCAGGCGTTTAAAGGCCCGCGCAACGATCCGCCCGCTGCTCGCCGCCGTGCGGATGAGGACTTGAAGCGCGAAAAAACTCAGCAGCAGCGCGATGACGATCACCCAGAAGGCGTGCAGGAAATAGTCCCCGCCCAAATACTGCGCGCGGAAAAAGGTGTCCACCGCGACCCACCCGACATAGACCAGAATGCCCACGGCCGGGGCATTCAAAAGCATCTGCAGCCATCCCTCGCCGAGCCGGCCCGAGACGCGTTCGATTTCACCCTCCACGGCCTTGGCCCACAGATCCGACAGCTGCCCGGCGACCCCGCAGGCGGCCGCCATATCGATGCTGCGCACGGCGGGGTCGAAACGCCCGCGCACCAGCAGATCAGCGGCCTCCGGCCACCGGCGCAGCAGGGCGATGCGATAGCTGCGCTGCGTGGCCTCCAGCTGATCCGGCGCCAGGAGTTTTCCCTCCCGGTCCGAACCCGGCTGGGCAAGCAACCGAAACCGCCGGCCCATCCGAAAAAAGGAGGAGATCCCGCTTCCCAGGATGACCAGGCGCGTCCACACGGCCAGCATCCAGCCCACCGGCCCGATCCACCTCTGGCACAGCCTCTGGTAGACCGTGAGGCCCATGGCCGAGGACAGTTGGCGGTCACTGCCGCGCAGCGCCGAAACAGCGGACGCCGTCGCCTCCGCCTCGGCTTCAGCAATAGCAAGCTGGGCGGCCTCCCACGCCGGCCGGTCGGCGTTGATTTCCCGTCCGACCTCCCCCGCCACGAACGCATGCAGCTGCCGGGCGTTCTCGACGCGCCGATCGACCACGAAGCGCCCGTGGGGGACGGCCCCGAACAACAGATCCCGGAGGTCTTCAAACTGATCGAAATCATGACGCGGCGGCGCCGAGGGGTCCCAGCCCGGCGCCTTGACATGACGCCGGGCGCTGAGGCACAGCGCCTGATCGACCGCCCCCCGCCAGGCCGACTGGATGTACTCCCGAAAATCCGGAAGAATATGGTTTTTAAGCTCATGCGCGTCCAGCCGATCACACTTGTTCAGCACCGCCACGAGGGATTCGCCGTCGAACCGCTGGACAAAGGGCACCAGGAAATCCGCGTGGTCCCTTCGTTTGGGGTTTTCGGCATCAAAGACGCAGACGAGCACGTCCGACTGCGCGATGACGCGTTCCAGCGCCGGGATGTGCGCGGGGAAGGCCATGCTGTCCGTATCCGGTGTGTCGATCAGGCACAGCCCCGCCGGGAAATTCCGCTGGGGCAGCGGTTTGATCTCAACGGAATCCCTGCCCAGATCCCGCGCGAGCTCTGCGGCGTCCTCGTCGCCGGATCCCAGTATGATCAGCTTCCCCGTGGTCGGCCGCCGGCGCCCGGCCATCGAGAGTTCATCCCCACCCGCCAGTGCGTTCACCAGGGTGGATTTGCCGGAGCCGGACGGGCCGATGACAGTTACCACCAGGTTGCGTTCCAGCCGCGCGGATATCGCGCGGATCATTCGCAGCGTTTCATCGCATTGGCGGACGAGACCGCCGGCCGGGCGCCACAGCGGCACCGCCTCCAGCCGGGCTTTCAGCAGGCCGATCTCGGCGGTGAGGCCTTCGATGCGCCCGAGCGCCTGGAGCAAGGCCGTCTGGCGTTCCAGCTTCCTCACCGGATGACTCCTTCCCGGGCGGATTCGAGATCTGCTTCAACGGCGGCGATCATGCGCTCGGCCTCGGTCTTGGCCTGCTCCACGGCCCGCAGCAGGTCGCCGGAGATCTCCTGCTCGAAAAGCGCCTGGACTTTTTGGAGCTTGTGGTTGAACCAGGTCTGAGCGATGGGGCCAAGCATGGCCTTCAGCTGCTTCTGGTCGGCCTTCTTCATGCCGCGGGTGACGGGGATCGCGACCAGGGCGTAAAGATCCTTCAGACCGAAGAGACCGGCAAGTTTGACTTTGATGGCGGTACCGCCGACCGGATCGCCGGTCGAAAGCACGTAGGTCACCGCCGCGGCAGCGGGCAGCACGTTCAGGCAGGCCCAAAAGGTCTGGCTGACCTTGTCCCACAAGCCCATCCGGCTGCGAAAATGATCGGCCAGCCTGCGCAGCTCGCGCTCCATGTCGCCGCCGATATCGCCGATCTCGGCCTGGCGCGCGAGCACGGACTTAAGCATGGCAGGAAAATCCTTTTGCCGCAGCCGCTCCTGGGCCGGCCCGGCCGCGGGATGCGCCTGGGCCGCAGAGGACTCGCTCCCGGCGGGAGGCGGCCGCTCGCCGTCGGCGCCGGGTGCCGGACGAACCGCCGGCCAAGGAAGCTGCGGGCTGAGCAACTGCTGGTGCAGGGTGGTGGCCGCGGTCACGAGGTTCTCCTCGAGCTTGCGGGCGAACTGGTCGGAGGGCTTCTCGGGCGCAGCACCCGACATCTTGCCCCGGGCCCACCCCGCGGCGCCGATCGCCACCTTGAGAGGAAACTCGATCAAGCTGCCCGTGCGCCGCATGAGCTTGACCGCCAGCGGGTCGCTGGCCGCCCAGATTTTAGCAAAGCGGCGCATCACCCGGTCCATGGGGAAATAGCGCAGCGCCTCCTGAACACAGAGGTTCTGAACGCCGTGCAGGGCGGCGGCATAACGGCGCAGCTCCTCCAGAGAGCTCCGGGCGCGGTCCTGCATGCCATTGGCGTCGCGCAGGACGTCGTTCAGCGTGACGGCGTGCAGCTCGCTGCGCAGCCGCTGCACATCGAGCGCATTCATGACCTCGGCAAAGGATCGCCCGCCCGAAAGCACTGGCCGCAGGGCGATGAACCGCTCGCCGCCGGCCACGCGGTTGTCCTCGTCGGCGCGAAAGATTCCCAGGACCCAGCGCTCGGCGTCCGCTCCGTAGATGTTGCGCGCCACGGTCATAGCATGCTCGGTCACCTCTTCGGCCGTGAAGCTCGGATAACAGCGGTACACCAGGAAGCTCTTGCGGCGGCCGATGCCGGTCAGCATACGGGCGATGAAATCGGTGTTGTCGCGGTTGTTGTAGTTGGAGTTGGTGAAAACGTAGATCAGCAGATCGGCCGCCTCGAGCGCGCCCTGGGCGCTTTGGCGGTTGGCATAGTGACCGCCCGCCCCGGTATCGAAGTCCGGGGTGTCCATCAGGATGATATCGAAGAGGCCCGGCGCGGTCTTGAGGAAAAGCGGGCCGCCGGGCTGCAGGAGGTCTTTCGGTTTTTGAAGCGGCTCGGGAGCCGCCGCAAAGGGCTCCACCAGGGCGCCGATGAACTTGGACTGCTCCGCCATCTGCGCGGGGACGGAGAACAAGACCCGCCGGTTCATGCCCGCCCGACCTCCGGTGGGCGCAAAACGCCCTTCGAGCAGCGAGTTGAAAAGGGTGGATTTTCCCGCGGACCCGCCGCCGCAGATGGCGGCCACCAGCGGGAACTGCGGATCGAACCGGGTGAGCAGCCGCAGGTCCATGATCTTGCACCAGGAGACCAGCTCCGGTCCTGCCTCCATCTTGAGCAGATCGGCCACCCGGGGCAGTTGCGTGCGCAAGGTCTTCAGATGATGGTACAGCGAAGTATCCAGAGTCTTTTCGCCCATGGTATCGACACGCCAGGTTGAGAGTTGACGCTTCTTTAAAATAAATGCAACGTCAATAAGATATGGCCCTTCGGCCGAATTCCAAATCGATCGGATGGTTGCGTCTCGCCTCGGCCGGCACCCTGCTCCGCCTGCGCTCCATCGCACGTTTGCACGCTTTCTTGCCGCAGTAATAGCACACCAGCGGCCTGAAACCAATCTCGTTGCGGTGGCGGCGGCTTCTGTGTTAAACCTCAACCGATTTCAAAATAGAGAAAATCATCATTCGGTTCAAACATCTGCTGGCCTGGTTGGAGATCGGCCTGGCCGCAGGGTGGCCTGCAGCCGGGAACCGGTTTGATTTTCCAAACCGGGCCCGGACCCTCGTGGAACGACGCCCCGGACGAGGAGGGGGACGAGGTCAACCTGATCGTCGCCGGCGACCGGCTGCTTCGGCTCGTGCCGGCCAAGTCAGGTTCTGCGCTGTCGGTCTTGGAACCCAGCGCTCATTGGTGCTCATAAGGGAGGTTGTCGGTGAACTTCACGCCGCTTTTCAAACCCGCGACCATCGCCGTGGCGGGGGTGTCGCTTTCCAACGAGCGGCACCCCGCCAACGTCATTTACAACAAGATCCACCTGCGCTACCCCGTCAAGGTCTATCCGGTGAACCCAAAGGGCGGGAACTTCAAGCGCGACCGCGTCTACCGCTCCATGGACGAGATCTCCGGTCCGGTCGACCTGGCCGTGATTGCGGTGCGCGCCGACCTCGTGCCGGAGACGCTTGCCCAGTGCATCCGCCAGGAGGTGGGCGGAGCGGTGATCGTCTCCGGCGGCTTCGCCGAAATCGGCCGCACCGATCTCCAGGAGCGGATCACCGCGATGGCCCGTGAGGCGGATTTCCCTTTCATTGGGCCCAACTGCCTCGGCATCTATTCGCCGGGGCAGTTCGACACCTTTTTCCTGCCCGGCGAGCGCCTGGTGCGACCCAACCCCGGCCACGTCGGCTTCGTCAGCCAGAGCGGCGGGGTGCTGGTGGACCAGATGGTGAAGTTCACTGAACAGGGCCTGGGACTATCGCTGGCGGTCAGCATCGGCAACAAGGCCCTGATCCGCGAAATCGACCTCCTGCGCCACCTTGCCGCCGATCCGGAGACCCGGGTGATCGCGTTTTATATTGAAGGGTTCGGCCGCAACGAAGGCCGCGCTTTCGTGGAGCTGGCCGCCGGGATCCGCAAGCCGGTAATCGTGCTCAAGGCCGGCAAAACGGCCGAAGGCGGCCGCGCGGTGAGCAGCCACACCGCATCCCTGGCCGGCGACTACCAGGTGTTTTCAGACGTGCTGGCACAGCACGGCATCGTCGAAGCCCGCAGCGAGTTCGAACTCACCTGCTTCTGCGAATCCCTCAGTCATTATCCGCGCGGGATCGACGGCAACGTCGGGGTGATCACGGTGAGCGGCGGCCACGGTGCGCTCGCCTGCGACATTTGCGCCGACCTGGGGCTTCGCCTGCCGCGTCTTTCGGAACCGGTCAAAAGCGAGCTTCGCGCCGGCCTCACCGCCAACGTCCGGGACATCGCTTCCCTGGAAAACCCGGTCGACCTCACGGGTAGCGCCGTCGACGATGATTTCGTAGCGGCGCTCAGCGTGCTCAGCCAGGCCAGCGAAGTTGATTCCGTCCTGCTCCTGCTGCTGCCGTACTCGCCCGGCATCAGCTCCGACCTCGGCGCCCGGCTGAGCTACGTCCACCAGCAGAGCGGCAAACCGCTGGTGGCCTATGTGCCGCACGTCGAGAAATACCGGATCCTGATCGAAGGCTTCGAACTCAACAACGTACCCGTGGCCTCCTCGATCGACGGGGCGGCCTTCATGGTGGAGGCCATGCGGAGGTGCAGACCATGCTGAGCACCGATGTAATTAAAATTTTAGAGGCAGGCCGGGCGCATGGCTGGGTCCTGGAGCCGGAGGCCCTGCGCCTGCTCGGAATGGCCGGAGTGCCGGTCCCGCGGTTCGCCTGGGCCAGGTCCCAAGCCGAGGCGCTCGCGGCTGCCGCCGCGATCGGCTATCCGGTCGCAGCCAAGGTGGTGTCCCCGCAGATCCTTCACAAGTCGGATGTCAAGGGGGTTCAACCCGGCATCGCCGACAGCGGGGGCCTGGCGGATGCCTATGAACGCTTCCGTCGGCTGCCCGGGTTCGAGGGTATCATCGTCGCGGAAATGCTCTCCGGGCACGAGCTCATCCTCGGAGCCAAGATCGATTTCCAGTTCGGGCCGGTGATCCTGTTGGGGATCGGCGGCACCGCCGTCGAAATCTACAAGGACACGGCCACGCGCATGGCGCCGCTCAAGGCATCCGACGTTCAGTCGATGTTCTTCTGCCTGCGCGGCAGCCGCCTGCTGACCGGCCATCGCGGTCTCGCCGCCGTCAACCTCGTGAAGCTGACCGAAATGGCGCTGAGGTTCTCAGAGCTGGTCATGGCGCTCGGCGACCGGATCGATTCCATCGACCTGAACCCGGTGTTCTGCTCTGCGGAACGCTCGGTGGTCGCCGACGCGCGCATCGTTCTGGCCCATGATGCAAAACTATAACAAATATGGGCTGGGACGTTTCACTCAAGGATTTTTCGAATTTGGCGTTCTAACTCGGGGATGTTTTTCACAACGGTTTCCCAAACGCGGTCAAGGTCTATCGAGTCATATTCATGGATAAGCACATTTCTCAACCCTACGATTCCGCTCCATGGAATCTCCGGTTAGTGACTGCGAAAATCATCCGCAAGTCTATTTGCCGCCTCTCCGATCACTTCCAGACGCCGAATCACCGCATCCTGTTTTTCCGATGAAGCCATAAAGTCGGCTCTGCTCACACCAAAAGTGTACTTTTGAATCGCTTTGATGGAACATAATGAGAAGGACAGATGATCAAACAACCACCAAGGGGTTTCGCAGAAAACTTCATGCCATACATAATTCTCAGCGTGGCGCCGCTGTGCTGGGCGGGAAACATCGTGCTGGCGAGAGGCGTGGCGGAGATCATCCCGGCGTTCGCCTCGCTGCTCTCGGTTTGGCTGCTGGACGAGTCGATCCACCTCTTTCACGTCGGCGGGATGGGGTTCATTGCCGGAGGAATGGCTTTGTTTTACTGTGCGAAGGCATGAACGCTCGGAAAATCGCGGCCGACAGATTTCCACGACAAGGAAAAACTTGACTTTTATCGGGATGATCTCTTAGCATGCTCGGGAAGAGGGCTCGCTATGCAAAAATTATTTGACCTTCGCCGGTTTCGGGGGCCGGTCCTGTTTTTAATCGGGCTGCTGATCGGCTTTGAAAGCCTGGCCGCAGCCGCGGATGTCAACCTCGCCTGGGGCCCGAACAGCGAAGGCGACCTGGCAGGCTACGGAATCTATTCCCGCAGAGACGTCGACGGCCCGCCCTATGACCTGATCGGGTACATTGCCCTGGAAGAGCTTCCGGATCGCAACAATCCCTCTTTCACCGTAAGCGGTCTTGAACAAGGCTTCAGCTATTATTTTGCGGCCACGGCGTATGACACCGCTGGGAACGAAAGCTACTTCTCGAATTCGGCCTGCGCCATGGTCGGCGACCAAATCGGACTCTGCAACGATTCCGTCAAAGGTTCCGGTGGAGGGGGCGGTGGAGGGGGCGGATGCTTCATCCGCACGCTGATGCCATAGCTGCGCTCTCCACAGCAGATAGTTAAGGATCGATTTTGCCTGGACCCTTCCGCAAGACAAACACCTGCCGTCTTCTTCTCTGCTGCTTCGTGTGGTTTCTGGCCGCCGGCTGGTCGATCGGCGTAATCGCCGCCGAGACCAAGGAAACGACCAGCGACAAGGAGCCGCCCTCCATTTCCATTTCCGAGGACATGGGCAAGGCCATCGTCAAGGAAGCCGCCGGGGTCAAGGAGGAAATTCAGAAGCAGGCTCGCACGCTTTTCCTCAGGTCGAATCTGGGATGGGATCTTAAGACCATAGATTATCTCTCCGAGTGGCTGCTCGAGCTGCCGCTGAGAGCGCCCGAGCTGATCCAGCAGGTCCTGGCGCAAGGCCGGGTGCTGGGCCTGGCCGGATCTCTCGTGGTCCTCACCTTCGTGGCGGCGGTGCTTTACAGCCTGATCGGCCGGGCGAGCGTAATGCGCCGGATCGAAGCCGCGCTGGGCCCCATCCACCACCGCATTCCCGCGGCCGTCTATCCCTTTGTCCTGGCGGCCCTGCGCGTGGTCGTAGCGGCCGCTATCCCCCTGATCCTCTATGGGGCCTATGCGCTGGTCAACTCCCTGATCAGCTACCAGGCCGCCTGGTTCGCGCTCCTGGGCCGGCTGTTGGTGCTCTGGTCCTTGACCGGTCTGGCGATCGGCTTTTTCCGGGAACTCCTGACGGCCGGCCTCTTTCAGGTCACCACGGCCAACGGCCGCAAGGTCTACGGCCTGGTCAGGCTCCTGCTGCTTTACGGCGCGGTCTGCATCGCTTTGTTCCTGGGGGCGGAATCGTTTCAGTTCCGCAGGGATGTCCTGGCGTTCCTGCAGTTCGCCATCACGGTTTCGGTGGTCTGCCTTTTTCTCCTGCTGATGCTCAACAAGCGGGCGATCCTGTCGTTTCTGCCCGAGCTGCCATACCGCAGCTACCAGGATTATGTCGGGATCCTCAGGAGGTTCTATCTTCCCCTGATCGGGCTTTCGTTCGTGCTCGCCCTGCTGTGGTGTTTCGGCTTCCGTCAGTTCGGCCGTGTCCTGCTGGTGAGCATATGGTCGACGGTCGGCGCCTTGCTGCTCCTGGCCCTGTCCTACCACGCGCTGCGGGTCGGGCTTGAACGCTGGTCGTCCCGGGTGCCCTCCGATGACGAACGGGGCCAGTTCCTGGTCGACTCCGCCAAGACGTTTCTCAGCTATGCCGCGGTGGTCGGCACCGCGGCCCTGCTGCTGAATATGCTCGGCCTGCTGGATCCGATCGAGCGCGTGTTCTCGTTTCCCGTGCTCAAGATCGGGCAAAGCCAGCTTAGTTTCTGGATCATCGTCAAGGCCGTGCTGATCCTGCTCTTCTTCATATTCGTCGCGCGCATACTGCAGGCCTACCTGGACTACAAGGTGTATCCGGCCTTCGGAGTCGAGCAGGGCCCCGGCTATGCCCTCAACACGATCATCCGGCTGGCCTTCTTCGGGGTGGGCATGCTGACCGCCCTCGACACGGTGGGGGTGGATTTCGGTTTCCTGCCTAGTTTTTGCCGGCGCCATCGGCGTCGGCATCGGCCTCGGCCTCCAGAGCATGGCCGCCAACCTGATCTCCGGTTTCATCATTATTTTTGGCGGCAAGGTCCGGAAGGGCGATTGGATCAAGGTCGAGGAGGCTGTCGGCATGATCACGGACATCCATCCCCTGTCGACCCGAATCCGCACGCGGGGCAACGTCGAATACCTCTTGCCCAACTCTAACCTGGTGTCCAACACCATCATCAATTACACCCTGTCCTCTCCTACGATCTGGATTTCTCTCCCTGTGGGTGTCTCCTATGGCTCGGACCCGCGACAGATCGAGCGGATTTTGCTGGAGGTGGCCGCCAAGGAACCCATGGTCTACAAGCACGAAAATCCGCGCGTCATTTTCTCGGAGTTCGCCGACAGTTCGCTCAATTTCGATCTCGCCGTCTGCATCGATGTCCGGGCGTACGCGGAGCGGGTGGTCAAAAGCAATCTCTACTTCGCCATTTTCGAAGCGTTCAAGAAGGCGGGCATCGAAATTCCGTTCCCCCAGCGCGAGGTCCACGTGCGCGCGCCGGGAGAAGGGCTGCCGGAGGCCGCTCAGGCCTGAGTCGAGCGCATCAGCGCTTCGATTTCATCGGCCTCGCGCGGGACATCCGCCGCGAGATCGACCGGGCCTTGCTCCGTGATCAGGATGTCGTTTTCGATGCGCACCCCGATGCCCTCCTCGGCGATGTAGATCCCCGGCTCGCAGGTCAACACCATGCCCGCCTCGAACGGCCGGTATTTGTCGCCGTAATCGTGGACATCCAGCCCCAGGTGATGGGATATGCCGTGGGGGAAGTATTTCTTGTAAAGCGGCTGGTCCTTGGGCTGGGATGAGACGGCCGCAGCGTCGAGCAGACCCAAGCCGACGAGCTCGGCTTCCATGATCCGGCCCACCTCCCCGGTGTATGCCTCGAAGCGGTTGCCGGGACGCAGCATCTGAATGGCGGCCTTCTGGACCCGCAGCACGGCGTCGTAGACCGCGCGCTGCCGCGGAGTGAAACGCCCGTTGACCGGGACCGTGCGGGTAAGGTCGCCGGCGTAGTTCGCGTATTCGGCGCCGAAATCGATCAGCACCAGGCTTCCGTCGGCGCATGGCTTGTCGTTCTTTATATAATGGAGGGTGCAGGCGTCGGGTCCGGAGGCCACGATGGTCTGAAATGCGGGTCCGCGCGAGCGCCGGCGCAGGAACTCGTGCCAGATCTCGGCCTCGATCTCGTATTCCCAGACCCCCGGGCGGATGAAGCCCAGCAGGCGCCGGAACGCCTGCCCCGTGATAGCCACGGCCTGCCGGATCAGATCGATCTCGATGGGCGCTTTGACGGCGCGCAGCTGGTGCAGGATCGACGCCAGCCGATCGTAACGGTGCAGCGGAAACGCCTCGCGGCACCATTTGGCGAACCGTGCGTCGCGCGTCTCCACGACCGCGCCGGCCCGCAGGTGTTCATTGGAATTGAGGAAAATCCGCTCCGCCTGGAAGACCAGGCTCCTGAAAACGGATTCGAACTCCGCGTTCCAGTAGACGGTCTTCACGCCGGACACGGCCGCCGCCTCTTTCTGGGTGTGTTTTTTCCCTTCCCAAAGCGCGATGGTTTCGTTGGTCTCTCTCAGGAGCAATACCTCGCGATGCTTCTCTTCCCTGGCATCCGGGAAGAGAAGGAGAGTGCTCTCCTCCTGGTCGATCCCCGACAGGTAGAAAAAATCGGTCTGCTGGACGAAGGGATGCACGCCGTCCGCACTGGTGGGCATGACGTCGCTGGAGTTGACGACGGCGATGGAGTTCGGCTTGAGCCGGGCGGCAAGCCGGCGCCGATTTTCGATGAACAGCTTGGAGTCAATCGGATCGTATCGCATCGGGCAATCCTTCTGAAGGGGCCGCACCGACGAAAACCCTTGCCCGCCACGGAGAGTGTGACTCCAAGGGATTGAAACCGGGTTGTGGGAGCAGCTTTCCGGCCGCGATGAGCCGACTTCGCCAAAGCAGCCTTGGCTGCGACGGCTGAATCGAGGCTGAAAGCCTCTCCCACATAAAAACCAACTTTGCCATCGAACTATAAAGGTGCAAGGCTCCCTGAAAAACGTTAAGAGAGGCCGTCAATCCTTGTGCTTCAGATCATGGGCTTCCTTGAACTTATGCCACTCGTCATGGTCGATGGTTCCGTCTTTGTTCAGATCGATGGAAGCAAACACTTTTTCATCCGCCTTTGGAAAATACGCCTTAAATTCCGGCCAGCTGACCTTGCCGTCCTTGTTGGGGTCCATGTTGCCGAAGTGGGCATTGTAGCTCTGGGCATCGGGAATGTTGTAGTCTACCGGCATTGGATGGGTAGCGGTAAGCCCTGCCGCCGCGAATGCAAAAAGACTGAGCAGCACCCAAGCGAACTTTTTCATTATCAAAACCTCCGCGAGAATTGTTTACAACAGGGTGAATGTGCGCGCAACAGTAACCATTGCCGCCGGGGCGTCAAGCGAGTGGCGCGGGGGACAAGCGCAATCGGTGGGGCGAAATTGGCAAGTGGGTTCCATCGGCGTGGCGATGCCGAGCGGGCCGGCCTGGTTTCGGCCGGAATCACGGCGCTGGCTCTAACCGCCCTGGTGAAAGGCCTGCGGGGATGGCAGCATGACTAGATCGCGCCAGTCCGATTCCGGGGACCGGCCCAGATAGGCCTTGAGGGTTTCGAGCACCAGGATGGATTCCATTTCCTCCCGCTTTAGGCCCTGCCAGTAGTCGTCGGAATAAAAAGCCTCGGGCAGATGCCGGCGGGCCCCGCCTTCGAGACTTTCCCCGCGTGCGGCTAAAAGCTGCCGGTAGGTTTTCATTTTGTCCCGCAGCGCGGCATCCGTCAGATTCGCAATCCGCCCACAGGCATCTTCGAGGGTCTTCACGGCCGGCAGGCGCGGGGATTCCAGAACCTGCTTGAAGGCCTGTGCGAAACGCACCATGCCCTGATGAATGTGCTCGTTCTGGATCACGTTGATGTTGGACCAGCCCCCCCGAAGCCATTTGAAGTTGGCGGTGCGCACGAGCGCTGGGCCCTGTCCCGCCTCGGTGTAAACGGATATCCCGGCGGAATCGAACATGTGGGATTTCACCCAGCCCAGCCCGGTGACGTTCAGGCCCGGCTCCCCGGAATAAAAGTAGTTCCAGTCCTGATCCTTTCCGATGATGTAGCCTTTGCGGCCGACATCCGACACATCCGCCTGCTTGGAAATCGAAATCGCGGTCCGGCGCGCCCCGCGGGTAAAGAGGATCAACGTCCGGTGGAGGTCATAGCGGTAGTAAGCCCCAGAAAAGGTGTCCGGTGTGTTTTCAACTGTTTCCAGGCCCCGGATCACCACCGGCGGGTCGGCTTTTCCGAGCAGCTCCCACAAACGAGGCAGGTTCGTCCAAGGCTTGTCGGTCTGCTTCCAGGAGGTGCTGCGCAAAGAGGCAGGACTGGTGGCAAACCAGGGAATTGCGGGATTGAATGCATACTGAAGCAGGTCGGCCAGGCGGATGGCCACATCCACCTCGTTGTAGCTCGAAGATAGCCCATTTCCGTTTCCCGCCGAAAAGCGCGCGTTCTCCTTCTTGGGCCGGGTTACGAATTCCATGAGCCCCGCAATCCGCTCCGGCTGGAATTTTTCCCCGTTGCTTGGGCCGACCAAGCTCAACAGGTGCTCGGCTCCCGCTAAGACCTCGGGCGGAACGGACACCTCGTCCGCGGCGCGGTTGATTCCCGGAAACGCGACAAGGAACAAGACGAAAACGCCGACAAGCCGCATGGGGGTGACGAATCTGTACATAATGCCTGCTCCGATGCCGCTCCGATCCTAATGAATCGCTAAAACCGCTGGCGCTTTACAGTAGGGTGAGGTGCGAGCGAGATTGACGCTGATAGTATGCATCCAGGAGGCTTGGTGCAAGCTCATTTTCGAAGTTTGCAAAAACCACCTTTGGAGATTACTTTAGTCCGGAGCTTTTGGCATCATTGTTTGAAAATTTGACCCGACTCCAGGCTGAGCATGAGACGAAACGCTATCCAGATCACGGGTGCCCGCCAGCACAACCTTAAAAATCTGAATCTGGACATTCCCTTGAACCGGATCACCGTCGTCACCGGGGTGAGCGGCTCGGGCAAGTCCTCGCTGGCATTCGACACCTTGTACGCCGAGGGCCAGCGCCGCTACATCGAAACTTTCTCGCCCTATGCCCGCCAGTTCATGGACCGCATGGACCGGCCTCAGGTGGACCGGATCGACGGGATCCCTCCGGCTATCGCCATCGACCGCAAGGACCCCGTGCGGACCTCGCGCTCCACGGTCGGCACCATGACCGAGATCACGGACTACGTGAAGCTGCTCTATGCCCGCCTCGGAAGGCTGCACTGCCGGTCCTGCGGAAAGCCGGTGGAGGCGGAGACACCGGAGCACGTCTGGCAGCGGCTGCAAGGCCTGCCGGACGGCACGGCGGTGGTCATCACGTTTCCCTACCCCCTGAGTGGGGCCGGGATCGACGAACTGCGCGGCACACTCCTGCCGCTCGGTTTCGACCGCTTCTACTGCAACGGTCGCATCACCCCCATCGAGGACTATGACCCGAGCCCGGATGAAAAGGAAATCGCCGTCGTCGCCGATCGGTGGGCCGTCCGGCCGCATGAGAAGCGGCGTGCGCTGGATTCGGTCGAGCTCGCTTTTCGATTCGGCGGCGGCCGGCTCGATGTGTGGATCCCGCCGAACGGCCATCATGCTTTCAGCCGCCGACTGGAATGCGCCGGCTGCCGCATCGCCTACAGCCCCCCGCTGCCGAGTCAGTTCTCGTTCAACAGTCCTATCGGCGCCTGCGACGTCTGCCGGGGATTCGGCCGCACCATCGGCATCGACCTGGGCCTGATCATCCCCGACCGCTCGCTGCCCCTGGCGGACGGAGCCATCAAGCCTTTCGGAGGAAGGCAGGAAGGGCGCATGGAGTTCGATGACCTGGCGGAGTTCTGCCGCAAGCAGAAAATCCCGCTGAACCAGCCCTTCCAGGACCTCACGGCCGCCCAGCAGCAGGCGATCATTGCGGGCACGTCCTCCTACTATGGAATCGAGGGCTATTTCCGCTGGCTCGAAAACCGCACCTACAAGATGCATGTGCGCGTCTTCCTGTCGCGCTACCGCAGCTACGATGTGTGCGCGCGATGCCATGGAACCCGCTTCAAGGACGATCCCCTGCTCTACCGCCTGGACGGGCTCACCATCGCCCAGGTCTATGCCCTGAACGTCGACCAGGCCCTCGCCTTTTTCGACCGGCTGCCGATACCCGCAACCGACGAGGCCGGGCGCATGGTTCGCGATGAGGTCCGCCGCCGGCTCACGTACCTGCGAGACGTGGGCCTGGGCTACCTGACCCTGGACCGGCAGTCGCGCACCCTGTCGGGCGGAGAAGTCCAGCGGGTCGCTCTGACCTCGGCGCTGGGATCTTCGCTGGTCAACTCCCTTTACGTGCTGGACGAGCCCAGCATCGGACTTCACCCCCGCGACAACCACCGTCTCGTGCGCATTCTCAAGAACCTGCGGGACCTGGGGAACACGGTGGTCGTCGTGGAGCATGATCCCGAAATTATCCGCGAAAGCGATTTCATTCTGGACCTCGGGCCCCGGGCGGGTGAAGGCGGCGGCCGTCTGATGTACTTTGGACCCACGGCCGAGGTGAACGGCTCGCTGACCGGCCAGTACCTGCGTGGGGTGCGCCGGATCCCGCTGCCCGCGCAGCGCCGAGCCCCCGGCGACAAGTGGTTCACTATCCGGGGCGCGGCCGAAAACAACCTGAAAGACATCGACGTCCGCATCCCGCTGGGTCTGCTGGTCTGCCTGACCGGCGTGTCCGGCTCGGGGAAGTCGACCCTGGCGGAGGAAGTCCTCTACCGGGCGGCCAAGCGCACCCTGGGCGACCCCGAAGGCCGTCCCGGCCAGTACCGGGCCATGGAGGGCATCGAGCACATCGACGAGGTGGTGCTGGTGGACCAGCGCGCCGTCGGCCGCACGCCCCGGGCCAACCCGCTCACCTACACCAAGGCCTTCGATCCCATCCGCAGGCGGTTGGCCGAAACCGATGACGCCCGCCGACGCCACTTCAGCCCGAGCCATTTTTCTTTCAACGTCGCCGGCGGGCGCTGCGAAACCTGCCGCGGCGAGGGGTTTGAAAAAGTGGAGATGCAGTTCCTGTCCGACGTCTATCTCCCCTGCCCGGAATGCAACGGACGGAAATTCCGGCCGGAGGTGCTGGAGGTGGCCTACCGCGGCAAGACCGTCACCGACATCCTCGACATGACGGTGGACCAGGCCCTCGGGTTCTTCGGCCACGAGAAAACCGTGGTCGCAGCCCTCCGGCCGCTTGCGGAGGTCGGTCTGGGCTACATGCAGCTCGGCCAGCCGATCAGCACGCTTTCCGGCGGCGAAGCCCAGCGGCTCAAGCTCTCCCGCTACCTGCGAGCCGACGCGCGCAGCGACGTTCGCAAGTTGTTCATCTTCGACGAGCCCACCACCGGATTGCACTTTGCGGACATTGAGACCCTGCTGGCCTGCCTGCGCCGCCTGGTCGACGCCGGCCACACGGTGCTCGTGATCGAGCACAACATGGACGTGGTCAAGACGGCCGACTGGGTGATCGACCTGGGCCCGGAAGGCGGCGAAGCCGGCGGCGAGGTTGTGGCGACCGGGCCGCCGGAAGCCATCGTGGCCGCCGAACGCTCCCACACCGGCCGGTTTCTCGCGGAGTATCTCAACGGGTGGGGACGCCTCAAAACCGATGGTCCTTCCGACGGCCGAGTGACCGAGCCCACCGCCGCCTATCACGCCCGGCCATCGGCCCGCGTGATCGAGCTGAGAGGCGCCCGCGAGCACAACCTCAAGGACCTCAGCCTGACCCTGCCGCACAACCAACTCGTCGTGCTGACCGGGGTTTCGGGATCGGGGAAATCCACCCTGGCCTTCGACGTCCTTTTCGCCGAGGGTCAGCGCCGCTACCTGGAGAGCCTCGCACCCTATGTCCGCCAGTACATGAAGATCCTGGAACGGCCGGACGTGGATCTCGTCACGGGGTTGGCGCCGACGGTAGCCATCGAGCAGCGCATCAGCCATGCCAGCCGGCGATCCACCGTGGCCACGCTGACCGAAACCTACCATTTCCTGCGGCTGCTCTACAGCAAGCTCGGCACACAACACTGCCCGGGTTGCGGCCGGCCCATGGCCGCCCAGACCGAGGCCGTCATCCTGGAGCAGGTCCGCGGCCGATTCGGCCGACGCTCGGCCAAGGTGCTGGCCCTCAAGGTGCTGGGCCGCAAGGGTTTCCACAAGGAGGTGCTCGATCGCGCCGTGAAAAAAGGTTTCACCGAAGCGCGCATCGACGGCCGCTTTACCCGGCTCGCCCCCGGCATGGCCCTCTCCCGCTACCACGAACACACCATCGAACTCGTCATCGGAAGCCTTCCGGCCCGCGACGCAGACGTCCTCATCGCCCGCAGCCTGGATGAAGGCGGCGGCCACATCAGCCTCATCGACGCCAGCGGCCGAGAGGAGGTCTTCAGCCGGCACGGGGTCTGCCCGGCCTGCGGCATCGGCCTGGAGCCGCTCGACCCGCGCTTGTTTTCCTTCAACAGCCGGCAGGGCGCCTGCCCGGCCTGCAACGGGCTGGGGGTGACCATCGCCGACGAGGAAAACCAGGAAACCGCGCAAGCGCCGCTGTGCGGCCCGTGCGGCGGAAGCCGCCTCAAACCCCAGGCCCTGGCGGTCCGGATCGGCGGCCGTTCCATCTGGGATCTGGTGCAGCGGCCGGCGGGCGAGGTGCAGCAGCTCGTGCGCAGTCTCAAATTTCGCGCTCATCAGAAGCCCGTGGCCGAGCCCGTCGTCTCCGAAATCCTGACCCGCCTGGCCCTCCTGAACCAGCTGGGCCTTTCCTACTTGTCGCTGGGCCGCAGCGGGAACACGCTTTCCGGCGGCGAGGCCCAGCGCGTCCGTCTGGCGGCCCAGCTGGGCTCCAATCTCACGGGCGTGTGCTACATCCTGGACGAGCCCACCATCGGCCTGCACCCGCGCGACAACCGCGTGCTGGTGGACGCCCTTAAAAGCCTCCGGGACCGAGGCAACACCATCCTGGTCGTGGAACACGACGAGGAGACCATCCGGGCGGCCGACACCATCATCGATCTCGGCCCCGGCGCCGGCCGCGAAGGCGGAAACGTGGTGGCCGCCGGCTCCCTGGCCGAAATCCAGGCCGCACCGCTGTCCGTGACCGGCGCCCTGATCGACGGACACCAGCGCCGCGTCACCTCCCGGCTGCGGCCGTGGCGGAGCGTCCCCGCGATTCAGCTGACGGGTGCCTCCGCCAACAACCTGCAGGGGATCGACGTGAATTTTCCTCTGGGCAGACTGATCGCCGTCACCGGCGTCTCCGGCTCGGGCAAATCCTCTTTGCTCAAGGAGACCCTGTTCAAAGGCCTGCGCAACCGCCTGCTCGACCGGCGCGACGCGGCCGGGGCCTGCCGCGACATCACGGGGTGGAAAGCGGTCACGCGCGTCTTGGAGGTGGACCACAGCCCGATCGGCCGCACGCCGCGTTCGGTGCCCGCCTCCTACATCGGGTTTCTGGACGCCATCCGCCGGCTGTTCGCGATGACGCCGGCCGCGCGTGCCCGCGGATACGGCTCCGGCCGGTTCTCCTTCAACGTGTCCGGCGGACGCTGCGAGGTCTGCCTGGGTCAGGGGCGACCCAAGGTGGAGATGAGCTTTCTGCCGGATGTCTACGTGCCCTGCGAGGTTTGCGGCGGCGGCCGTTTCAATCCCGAGACCCTGGAGGTGCTTTACAAGGGCAAAACCATCGCCGACGTCCTGGCCATGACCTTTGCCGAAGCCTTGGTATTTTTCAACGCGGTGCCCCTCATCCGCCGGGCGGTCCAATTCGTGTGCGACGTGGGGCTGGGCTATCTTGGCCTGGGCCAACCGAGCCCGACGCTTTCCGGCGGCGAGGCCCAGCGCATCAAACTGGCCGAGCAGCTGGCCAAACCGTCGAACGGCCAAACCGTTTACATCCTCGACGAACCCACCACGGGCCTGCACCTGGCCGATGTCCGGCGCCTGATCGACGTGCTCCAGGCGCTCGTGGACGCCGGTCACACGGTCGCCGTCATCGAACACAACCTCGAGATCATCAAGGAGGCCGACTACATCGTCGACCTCGGCCCGGAGGGCGGGGCGCAGGGCGGACGCCTCGTGGCCGCGGGCTCGCCGTTCGAGCTTCTGAGGTCCGCACGCGGGTCCCGCACGGCGGCTTGCCTGAAGCAGTATTTGTCGAAGCAGCAATAGTCCCTTAGCGGTGTTACTCCGACCATTGAACCGTCACGCCGGAACGCCGCAGTTGGGCGGCATGATCACCTGAGACCTATTTTATTGCCGGAGCCATAAACATGGTGCGATCTCCGAAGGCCAAAATCAAATCGTCTCAAAACAACTCCCGCAGTCATTTTACGCTGATCCAGATCTGCTTTTTTCTCTCCGGCCTGTGCGGCCTTGTTTATGAAATTCTCTGGACCCGGATGACCGAGGACATCATCGGCAGTGCGCCGTTTTCCATCAGCATCATCTTGACGGTCTTCATGGGTGGCCTCGGGCTCGGCAGCTATCTCGCCGGAAAGGTGGTCGACCGCATCGGGTCCTCTCTGGCGCTGGTCAAGGCTTACGGCTTGCTGGAGCTGGCCATCGGCGCCTACGCCCTCTTGATCCCGCAGCTGTTGCAGGCCGTCATTCCGCTGCAACGTTTCTTGTACAACGAATGGTATCCGCACGTTATCCTTTACAACGGGCTGACGTTCATCACCTGTGCGGCGGTTTTCCTTTTACCGGTGATCTGCATGGGCGCCACTCTCCCGATTCTGTGCCGGTTCTACATCGGTCAGTTGGCGCATCTCGGCACCCGTGCCGGCCGGCTCTACGGGCTGAATACCATCGGCGCGGCCCTCGGCGCGATCCTGTGCGGCTTCTTTCTGATTTATCACCTGGGCATAACCGGGACGCTGGCGGTCACGGTGTTGATCAACGCGATGATCGGACTGGCCTGTCTGCTGCTGGGCTTCAAGGCAAGAATCGCCTTTGCCGATCGAGCCGCTGGCCGGCGGACATCGCCGGAAACTCCGTCCTCGCCGGCGGCAGACGACCGGCGGCGGGCCCACACCGCCGAGGTGAAGGCCGCCTGGCTGATATTTGCGGTCTCGGGCTTTAGCAGCATGGCCTGCGAGGTCATCTGGACCCGGCTGCTGGGACTCATCGTGGGCCCCACCACCTATTCCTTTACCATCGTATTGGCGACCTTCATCACAGGTCTGGCGCTGGGCAGTATGGTGTTCGGCTATTGGGCCGACCGGACCAAAAGCGACGTGCTGAAATCCTTGCTTTTCACCCAGGCCGCAGCCGCCGTGCTGATATTGATCGTCAGCCACTTCCTCGGCAACAGCCAGTTCTTTTTCGCCAAGTTGATCTTCACCTTCAAGGAACAATTCGGCCTCCTTAATTTCCTGAAAGCGGTCGTCTTGTTTCTGCTGATGATCCTTCCGACCTTCTTTTTCGGTGCCACGTTTCCCCTGGTAGGGAAGATCTGCACCCCCTCGGCGGGCGGCGTGGGCAGGGCCATCGGATTTGCCTACATGCTCAACACCATCGGCGCGATGTGCGGGCCCCTGGTCGCCGGGTTTCTGTTCATCCCGATTTTAGGCAAGGAATGGGGGCTGAAAACAGTCGCCGGCCTGCAAATCCTGGCTTGCCTTCTGGTCATCGGCACCCTGCTGAGCCGAAGGCGCCTCCGGCTGTCCCGGCTCGGCGGGATTGCCGCGCCGATGATGGTGGGCCTGGGGCTGTGCTTTTTCTACCCGGCCTGGAGCCATCGCCAGCTTTCGATCAACAAATATCAGGATTTCGATAAAATCCGTTCGAGCCTGATCGGCTCCGGCTGGCTGGAGTCGTTTCTGGACGGGCCGACCCTTTTGGAGCGAACCGAAAAAAGCGAGCTGGTGTTTTACGGGGAGGGGATCGGCGGTTTTACGACCGTAGTGAAATTCAGCGACTCCATGGGCAACATCAATTTCGCCATGGCGAACAGCGGCAAGACCGATGCCTCCTCACGCAACGACATGCAAACCCAAACGCTGCTGGGGCATTTCCCGATGCTGTGCCATGATCGTCCGCAGACGGTCATGGTGATCGGCCTGGCCAGCGGCATCACCGCGGGGGAAGTGCTGCACTACCCCGTTGAAAGGCTGGACATCCTCGAAATCAACGAACAGGTGGTTGCCGCCAGCCAACTTTTTACCCCTTGGAACAACCGCGTCCTTTCAGACCCGCGGACCCGTCTAATCGTTCAGGACGCGCGCGCACACCTGCGGCTAACCGACCAGGCCTACGACGTGATCATTTCCGAGCCCTCCAACCCATGGATGGCGGGCCTGGCAGCGCTCTTCACCCGGGAGTTTTTTGCCCAAGCCCGCCAACGGTTGAAGGCGGAAGGCGTATTCGTGCAGTGGATGCATGCCTACCAGATGGACTGGGAGACGTTTGCCATGGTCGGGCGCACCTTCGCCGAGGTCTTTCCCAACAACCTGCTGGCCGTCATGAACCCCTCCAAGCCCGACGGGGACTACATGCTCGTCGGCTTCAGGGGCCAAGCACGTTTCAACGCGGAGACCGCCGCGCGCCAGGCGGACTATGTGCAGCGATCCGCCAATATCGATCTGCGGGATCCGCGGCTGCTCATGCGTTTGGTGGTTTCCGAAAACCTGGGGGCGCTTTGCGGGTCGGGTCCTTTGCATACGGACCGCCATCCTCTGCTCGAATTTGCGGCCCCAAAGCTGATGTATCGTACCGAGCGCCAGATCCTCGAAAAGATCCAGGAGAGAGGCCCTCAGAGCCTTTCGGCGGCGGCCAGCGGTTTCATGCGCCAGATGGAGACCGATGTGAATCTCCAGCTGGATTTTGCCGCTTATGCGCTCTCGGTCTTCAGTCCTTTCAGGGGCATGGTCGATCTCACGCGGGCCAACCCCTCTCAGCGCGAACGTTTCCTCGGCCTGATGGACGACTACTGTGCCGCCAACGAGGTGCAATACTCCATTTTTACTGACAACGACATCCTGCAGCGCTGCGCCTCGACCCAGATCGACACCCTGCGCCGGAACCTCGATCGCCTGCCCGACCGGTCGGCTTCGCTGGCTTACCTGGGCGGTCTTTACGCCTTGAAAGGCCGAATGGCGGAAGCGATCGCATGCTTCCAAGAAGTGCTGCGGATCGATCCGTCTTCGGCCGCGTCCCACAACAACTTGGGCGTGGCCTACGCGCGACTGGGCAACGAGGAGCAGGCGCTTCGGCATTTTACACAGGCCCAGCAATTGGACCCCACGGACGCTGAGGCATACTACAATGAGGGATTGCTGCTGGCGCGCGCCGGCAGACCGGAAGAGGCCGGCCGCCGTTACGCCGAGGCCTTGCGGGTGAGGCCCGGGTGAGTCAGCCCGGGGGAGTCTCACCGCGCCGGGCTCTCTCAGAACCGGACATGAACCTCTCAGCTCATCCGGCTCCCATTGTCCCAGTCGCGGCTGCGAACCTTGCTCGCCAGTGAGGGAATAATCCCGGCTGGCGATTAGCCACCTGGCCGAGCCAATGGCGGGCTCGGCGCTGATGGCCTCGCAACCTTTTGAACTTCCGCATGGCCCACCGTGCAAGAGCCGTATTCAGCCGATCCGCCACTGGTTTGAACGCTGAGGGGTGAAACCGGCAGTAGTAGTTGATCCATCCTCGGATCACCGGACCGAACATCCGGGATAAATCCTCCATTGACTTGTCGCTTTTTAACTGCAACCGCCACCCTCGGATCTCTTGCCGTAGGGCCTTCGTCGCTGACCGGCTGACCGCCGGTGTGAAATTGACGAAGACTCGGCCGTACCGATCCTTGGAGCGCCTGGGCCGGAACGTGTACCCCAGGAAGTCAAACTGAATGGTCTCGTACTCCTGCTGCCGATGGATATCCCTGCAGTAGACCACTTTGGTCTTGTCGGGATGAAGCTCCAAGCCGCATTCCCTTAGCCGCTCGGCAAGCCTGTTTTTGAGATAATGCGCCTGCCTGAGACTGCGACAATGGATTAGTCCGTCGTCGGCGTATCTGCAAAAAGGCACTTTCGGAAAATTCGCCGCCATCCACCGGTCAAATGCATAGTGCAGGAACAGATTGGCCATCAGCGGGGAGATAACGCCACCCTGTGGCGTGCCTCGGTCCCGTCTGCACAGCGACCCGTCCTCGTTTTGCATCAGCGCGGTGAGCCAGCGCTCAATGTACAAAAGCACCCATTTACAGTCCGTGTGACGCCGAACCGCCTTCATCAAAAGCCCATGGTCAATGTTGTCGAACAAACCCCGGATGTCGAATTCCAGCACCCAGTCATGCCACCAGCAACGTTTGCGGGTGACTTCAATGGCTTGGTGTGCCGACTTGCCCGGCCTGTAGCCGTATGAATCCGCATGAAAATGCGGATCGATTTGCGGCTCCAGTACGAGCTTCACCACCGTTTGGGCAATCCGATCCGAAACGGTCGGTATCCCCAGGGTCCTTTGACCACCGGACTTCTTTGGAATCGCAACCGCCTTGACCGGGGGTGGAAAGTAACTCCCCGAGGACATGCGATTCCAAATCCGATACAGGTTGTTCCCGAGCGCTCCCTCGAACTCCAGAAGGGATTGCTCGTCCACTCCGGCTGCTCCTCCATTAGCTTTGACCCGCTTGTACGCCTCCCACACAAGCCGTTTTGGAATTTCATACGACTTTGCCGCTTTCATCCGCTCCTCCCCTCGCGGGTTGGCAGATGCTTCGGCAGGACAACCTGACTCCTTGGCTCCAGATCCATTACAGATCCTTCATCGCTACTATGAGTCAGTCCGCCCCTGCGCTGCGCTTCGGTACTCTGGGCCTTGAAAGGGCTATTCTTGGCCGTCTCCCTTAACATCGCAACGCAGGTTCCTGCAGTTCCGCACAAGAGCCCGGACCAAGCTCGCGCCATCTCTATGCCGGACACCGCCCACCCAGTAAGCAGGTTCCCGATGGGCTCATCCCGGGTCAACATAACCTCCCCGGTTTTGATGTCGTCTAAGGCCAATACTGTTCACTTAATAAAAAATTCGTGCTATCCTACTCCAACTCTAACCGGGAGGTGGGCGTATGGCACGAACAATCGCAGAGCTCCCCAGAGGGAGCCGGATAACGGACTACATCAGTCTTGGGTTGATTGCCAAGGTATTTCCACGGGAGAAGCTGCAATCGGTTTTGGCCGAAACAGGCAAAGAAAGCCTCCGGCAGCGGGAACTGCCAGCACACGTGGTGATTTACTATGTGATTGCGCTGGCTCTTTACATGAACAGCTCCTACCGCGAGGTTCTGCGCTGTCTGTTGGAGGGTGTCCAATGGTTGCAACTGCATCCGGGTGGTATCAAAGTGACTGGCAAATCGGGCATTTCCCAAGCCCGCAGCCGACTGGGATCGGAGCCGATGCGGCGGTTGCATGATCAGACGGTCCGACCGATCGCCACGGCTGAGACACGCGGGGCGTTTTACCGCCAGTGGCAGATAGTGAGCATTGACGGAGCCACACTGGATGTCGCCGATGAGATCAGTACTGCGAAGACCTTCGGCCGTCCCGGGGCGAGCCGAGGAGCAAGTGCGTATCCGCAAATTCGGTTTGTTTCGCTGGTTGAAAACGGCACCCACGTTTTGTTCGGAACTCAGGTGGGAGCTTGCCGCTGCAGTGAAATTGCTCTGGCGCGTCAGACCATCACGCATCTGCGAACCGGGATGTTGTGTTTGGCAGACCGTAACTTCTTTAGCTATGAGCTTTGGCAACAGGCTCGGGCGACGGGCGCTGAGCTGCTGTGGCGGGTCAAAAAGAACCTGCGCTTGGCCTGCGAGCAGCGTTTGCCCGACGGTTCGTTTCTGAGCCGCATCTATGCTTCGCCGAGAGATCGCAGGCACCAGAGAAATGCTGTGCTCGTGCGCGTGATCGAGTATCGGCTGGAGGGGGTAGAGCAAAGCGAGCCCATCTATCGGCTGCTGACGAGCATTTTGGACCCTCAACAGGCACCGGCTCAGGAGCTGGCGGCGCTCTATCACGAACGCTGGGAGATTGAGACCGCCCTTGATGAGTTCAAGACGCATCTGCGCGGAGCCCAGATTGTTTTGCGCAGCAAGACCCCGGAGCTGGTCTACCAGGAGTTCTATGGTTTGATGATGGCGCATTTTGCCATCCGGGGCCTGATGCACGAAGCGGCCCTGAAGGCCGATGAGGACCCAGACAGGTTGTCGTTCTTGCACGCCGTGCGGGTTATGCGCCGCAAACTGCCTTTGTCCAGCGCTATTCCCCCCTGCGGGGTGGATCGCTTTCCATGAGGCGGTCTTACAAGAAATCTTGCAGGAGCGAGTGGTTTCCAGTCGCAATCGGAGTATTCCGCGAGGCGTCAAGCGCAAAATGAGCAAATTTCCGCTGCGGAAACGGCATGCAAAATTGAAGTCCGTCTGTGTAGAAAAGTGCATTCAAATAATAAAGTGAACAGTATTGCGTCTAAGGCACTTTCGACACTTGAACGATGGTTCACGGGTGTTCGCCTTCTTGGTCCATACCTGACGTGTCTTGCACGCCTTTTCCCTCAACGCTCACGACAAGGGCTTTTGACCTATGCCGCTGAGGGCGGTTTGAGGCCAGCCCCTGCAGGCAGACCTCGGAGGGTCATCATCCTCCATCTCTTATGCAGCTTCTCGCGCTTCCGGCCAACTGCCTGCAAACTGCCTTCGGCGCTGCTGCAGCGCACGTTATGCCGATGCCCATTACCAGCTGGGCCTGTCCCAGGCGGCCCAGGGGCGGATGCCGGAGGCCATCGATCATTTTTTGGCGTCGCTGCAGGCCAACCCGGGCAATTTGCGGGCCCGCAACGACCTGGGTGTCGCCTTGGCCAAGTCGGGCCGATTGGACGAGGCGCAAACCCAGTTTGCGGAAGCCCTGCGGCTCAATCCCCTCGACCCCGAAGTTCACAATAATCTGGGAATCACGCTCGCCCGTCTCGGGAGCCCCGCGGACGCCATCGGTCACTTCCAAAAAGCGCTGGAGATCAGGCCGGATTTCAAGGATGCGCGCGCCAACCTCAATTGGGCCGAAACGCTTCGTGCAGCCCCCGCCGCAGGGTCTCCCGAACCACGCTGAGGGCAGGCGCACCCCGTGTCCGATGCACTCGCCGGAAGCCTTCTCCGGCGAATGGCTTTGAGGCGTCGACGGCCGTCGGCCGGTTGCGCCTGCGCTTGTCTTGCTAAGGGGTTTGGATTAAGCTGGACCCTGGATGGGGGACGATTGTCAACCGGTATCATCGCTAAAGGAACTGGAAATGTCCGAACGATTGGAACTCAAGCCGTCCGAATTGCGCCGCGTCTGCAACCCCTCGGTTTTTAAACTCAAAGACACCTCGGAGCTGGTCCCCCTGGACGTGGTGATCGGGCAGGAGCGGGCCGTTCAGGCCATCGAGTTCGGCCTGAACATGCGCAGCGCCGGCTACAACATCTTCGTCACCGGCGCGGAGGGCACCGGCAAATCCACCATCGTCTGGGACCTGGCCGCACGCTACGCCAAGGCGCAGCCAGTGCCGGACGATTGGTGCCTCGTGAACAACTTCCAGGATGAATTCCGCCCGCAGGCCATTGCGCTGCCGCCCGGTCGCGGGGCTTCTTTCGCCAAGAAAATCCAGCGGGTGGTCAACGACCTCAAGAAGGAAATTCCCAAGGCGTTTGAAACCGAAGCCTACCTCAAAAAACTGGCCCAGATCAAAACGCGGTTCAACTCGCGGCAGCAATCCGTCTTTCAAAAGATCGAACGCTTCGCCGTGGACCGCAGCCTGCATATCGACTCCTCCCAGAAGGACTATCCCGTGGTACCCGTCGTCGACGGAAAAATCCTGGCTGCGGAAGACTATCAGAAGCTCCCCGACGCACTGAAGGCCGAAATCGACGCCAAGGTTGGAGAGATGCAGGCGGAAATCGAAGCGTCGGGCCGCAAGATCGAGAAGCTCAACCAGCAGCTGCACAGCGACATCGAGCGCCTCATGAACGAAATCGTGCTCGCACTGGTGAAAAAGCGTCTCGATCCGTTCCGCCTCGATTTTAAGGGCCGCGGACCGGTTTTGGATTTTCTCGAAAGCCTTCAGGCGGACATTGTCGAGAATTTCAACCTTTTCATGCCGGCCGAGAAAGGCGAGCCGCCGGCCGCCGGCGAGTGCCCGCAGCCTCCCAAGGCCCCTTTCCAAAAGTACCAGGTGAACGTCCTCGTGCATCGCGAGCTGATGAAAGGGGCGCCCGTCATCTTCGAAACCAATCCCACTTATTTCAACGTGTTCGGCCGCATCGAAAAACGCGCCTATATGGGTACGGTCAACACGGACTTCACCCTCGTACAGGCCGGCTCCCTGTTGAACGCCAACGGCGGCTATCTGATCATGGAAATCGAGCCGCTTCTCACGCACCCGTATGTCTGGGAGGCCCTCAAGCGCGCACTGCAGACCAAGAGCCTCTCGATCGAGGATGTGACCGAAGAATCGGCCCTCGGCACGACCTCCCTGCGCCCGGCGCCGGTCCCGCTCGAGGCCAAGGTTCTCCTGCTGGGCAGCTATGAAGCGTTTGAGTGGCTTCAGAACTATGATTCCAAGTTCAACAAAAT
Organism: uncultured delta proteobacterium; assembly: GCA_963700055.1. Lineage (GTDB taxonomy): Bacteria > Desulfobacterota > Desulfobacteria > Desulfobacterales > SpSt-501 > SpSt-501. The sequence continues at coordinate 306,989 of CAVOWH010000012.1, forward strand.
TTTCAAGGTCAGGGCCGATTTCGACCAGGAGGTGGCGCGCACGCCCGAAACCGAGCAGCTTTACGCGCGCTTCATCGCGCGGGTCTGCCGTGAGGAAAAGCTCCTGCCCTTCAATCCAAGAGGCGTGGCGGCCATCGTGGAGTTCGGCGAAAAATACGTCTCCGATCAGAACAAGCTGTCCATCCGCTTCGGACCGCTGTTGGGGGTGCTGAAGGAGGCGGATTACTGGGCACGCCGCCAGAAGGCCAAGGTGGTATCGGAGCGGCACGTGGTCCGGGCGTTTCAGGAACATCGCTTCCGCTACAGCCTCTACGAGCAGAAGGTGCACGAGTCCTACCTCGACGGCACGATCATTCTGGATGTCGACGGCACGGTGGTAGGGCAGATCAATGGTCTGGCGGTCTACCAGATCGGAGAATACTCCTTCGGCCGGCCGGTGCGCATCACGGCCGAGGCGTTCATGGGCAAGCCGGGGGTGGTCAACATCGAACGCGAGGCGCAGATGAGCGGCCGCACACATGACAAGGGCGTGCTGATTCTGTCGGGGTACCTCGGCAGCGCGTTCGCCCAGCACCATCCTCTCAACCTCTCCATCAGCATCACGTTCGAACAGAGCTACGACGACATCGACGGCGACAGCGCCTCGGCCAGCGAGCTGTATGCCATTCTTTCCAGTCTTTCCGGCATCCCGATCCGGCAGGGCATCGCCGCCACCGGTTCGGTCAACCAGAAGGGTCAAATTCAGGCCATCGGCGGCGTCAACCAGAAGATCGAGGGCTTCTTCGACGTCTGCCGGGAGAAGGGCTTGACGGGCGAGCAGGGAGTGATCATTCCTTGTTCCAACGTGCAGCATCTGATGCTGCGCAGGGATGTGATCGAGGCCGTTAGAAAGAAGCGCTTTCACGTGTACCGGATCGCGTCGGTCGCCGAGGGCATCGAGGTGCTGACCGCGGTTCCCGCAGGGACAGCGGATTCCGACGGCAACTTTCCGCCCGGAACGGTGTTCGGCGAAGTTCAGAGGAAACTGAAATCGTTCTTCGAACGCGCCTACCGCATGAAGAAAGAGCTCGACCTGAAAATGGATTAGGCTGGAGGTGGACCCAATGGACGCTCACCTGGAGGAAGTCATCGAGCAGATCGTTGAAGACTACCGCAACGACATCTTGGAAGGATCGCGGCACTACAGCGAAGTCAATATCGGGCAGAGGGCGGAACGCCTGGGGTATTCCGATCTCAAGCGCCGGTTTCACGATGTTTATGCCATCGTGCCGCTGAAACAGCCGACGGAAGGGATGAAAGTGCGCATTGACGGCCGCACCTTCGTCAACTACGCCCAATTCGATAGTGGCGTGGTGGTTCCGGGGTATCTGGCCCAAAAGACGAACCTGCCCTTCAAGCCTTACACCGCGAAGGACAGCATGATTCTCAACTTCGTTTAAAAGGAAGCGGCGTGCGCCGCTTCCTTTTAATTTGGGCCGGTCAAGACCAACTTTCCGATTGAATCGATGAAGACATCCCGCAGCGCCGCTGAGCATGCCCCCATCGTGAAGGTTCATGGAGCATGCGGGGGTCTGGCTCAGCGGCTGCTTACATTCAAGCCGTCAAAGCGCCGTCGGGAGCGGCAATCCGAAGAACAGTTAAAAATCCTGCATCTCCTGTCGCAGCAGCCCGGTAAGACCGGAAGCGGCGTGGCGCTGATGGCCATGCTGCGCCACGGCGCCGCTGCGGGCTATCGGCAGCGCGCGGTCATCGGCCTGCCCGGGATCGAGCCTCTGCCGGACATCCCGCCGCTGGCGCCGGCCGATGTTTTCCCCGTCCGCTTCGACCGTCCGCCGGTCCCCTTTGCGATCCCCGGCATGAGCGATATCATGCCCTATCCTTCCACGCGCTTTTCCGCCCTCACTGGCGATATGCTGGAGAGCTACCTGCAGGCGTTTGCGGCTGCGCTCACGGATGCCACCCGGGATTTCCAGCCAGATATCATCCAGTCCAACCATCTCTGGCTGCTGACCGCCCTGGCGAGGTTGCTCTTTCCGGAGACTCTTCTGTGTGTCTACAGCCATGGCACCGAGCTGCGCCAGCTGACGAACGCCGCCCACCTGGCGCCCTATGTCGTTCCGGCCTGCTCCGCGGTGGATCGGGTGTTCGCCCTGCATCCAGACAACATGAACCGAATCGCAGCCGCATACGGTATTTCCGAAGCGCGCATCCGCGTGGTCGGCGCCGGCTTCCGCGACGACCTGTTCACGTGCGACCCGGCCTGCGCGCCTGCGGCCGACCGCGAGGAGCTGGTCATCGCCTATGCCGGAAAAATCAGCGCGCCCAAGGGTGTGCCCTGGCTGGTGGAGGCCGTTCGGAAGGTCAGGCCGCCGCCAGGCAAGCGCGTCCGTTTGCTGCTGGCCGGCTCGGCCGGCGACGCCGGTGCCGACGCCATCCGCCGGCAGGCCGCGGATCTGGTCAACGTGGTCTTTTTGGGCGCGCTGCCGCAGGATCAATTGGCCAAGGTGTTTCAGACCGCCGATGTCTTCGTCCTGCCGTCTTTCTTCGAGGGTCTGCCGCTGGTGGTGATCGAGTCGCTCGCCTGCGGTTGCCGCGTAGTGACGACCGATCTGCCGGGGCTGGATGCCTGGATGCCGGAGGGGCTGTGTGCGGAGGGACTCGTGGAGCGCGTGCCCCTGCCCCGGCTCATCGGTCCGGACACGCCCGTGGCCGAAGACCTGCCGGCTTTTGTCGAAGAGCTGGCTGCTGCCCTCGGCCGGCAGCTGGCAAGAAGCCTGGAGTGCGGTCGGGCATCGGAAGCCATATGCCGGCTGGCACCTCTTTCGTGGAGGGAGGTGATTGAGAAAATGCATTCCGATTACAGGCAATTGGCAGGGCTTGAGAAATCGGCCTCCATCGCCGGATAGCGCCGTGCATCATGGGAGGATCCAACAGAACCGCCCTGATCCAGACGGCGGAATCGGGATTGTTCTGTCCCCAGGGGGATTTCTGCATCGACCCTTGGAAACCGGTGAATCGGGCGGTCATCACCCATGCCCATGCCGACCACGCCCGCCCGGGGTGTGGCAGCTATCTTGCGACCCCGGAAAGCGCCTGCCTGCTCAGGTCCCGGCTGAACGATGCGATCCATATCCTGGAACTGCCATACGGTAGTCCGCTTGATGTGAACGGCCTTCGGCTTTCCTTGCACCCGGCCGGCCACATCCTCGGATCGGCCCAGATCCGGCTGGAGCGCGACGGCGAGGTCTGGGTGGTCACGGGCGACTTCAAACGGCACCCGGACCCGACCTGCACGCCCTTCGAGCCTTTGCGCTGCCACACCTTGATTACGGAGTCCACCTTCGGCCTTCCGGTGTTCAACTGGCCCGACCCGCGGGGCGTTGTTGCCGACATCAATTTATGGTGGCGGAAAAACAGCGCGCAGGGCAAGCCCAGCATTCTCTTTGCCTATTCCATGGGGAAGGCCCAGCGGATCGCCGCGCTGGTGGACGCCGGCATCGGGCCGATCTTCACTCATGGGGCTGTGGAACACGTGATCGAGGCCTACCGGCGGACCGGGATTCCCCTCCACCCGACCCGGCCGGTCTCGGAGGCCCAGCAGCGGCAGGACTTCAGCGGCGCCTTGGTGATCGCACCGCCGTCGGCCGAGGGTTCTCCGTGGATGCGCCGGTTTCCCGGCGCCGGCCGGGCCTTTGCGTCCGGCTGGATGCAGATCCGCGGCAACCGCCGGCGCCGGGCGCTCGACCGCGGCTTTGTCCTCTCCGACCACGCGGATTGGAGCGGCCTGCTGGACACTATATCTGCCAGCGGCGCCGAAAAAGTCCTGGTCGCCCACGGATTTACGGAAGAGCTCGTGCAGTTTCTGCGCGAGAAAGGGCTGGCGGCCGAGGCGCTGCGAGCGGCTTTCAACGGCGAGGCCGACGAATGAAAGGCTTCGCTCGTCTCTATTCGAGTCTGGACGAAACGACCAAAACCAACGCCAAGGTCGAGGCGCTGGTCGACTATCTCAAAAACGCCCCGCCGGAGGACGCCATCTGGGCCATCAGCCTGCTGATGGGCCGCAAGCCGCGCCAGGCGGTCCCCGCCCCTCGCCTGCGCCAGTGGGCCGCCGAAGAAGCCGGGATTCCCGACTGGCTGTTCGATGCGTGCTACGACGTCGTCGGCGACCTGGCCGAAACCATCACCTTGCTAATGCCGCCCGGAGCTGCCGCCGAGGACCGGCCGCTGCACGCCTGGGTGGAGCAGGACCTGTTGACGCTGCGGGAGCTTCCGGAAGAGCTTCAGCGCCGGCGGGTCATTTTGGCCTGGCGGGAAATGGACCGCGGCCGGCGCTTCGTCTGGAACAAGCTCATCACGGGCGGCTTCCGCGTGGGTGTTTCTCAGAAGCTGGTCACGCGCGCGCTGGCCAGGTTCAGCGGGCTCCCCGAGACCGTCCTGGCCCACCGCCTCATGGGCGAATGGACCCCCGAGCCTTCCTTCTACCAGCGGTTGTTCTCATCCGAGACGGGCGAGTCGGATATCAGCCGGCCCTACCCGTTCTGCCTGGCCTACCCGCTGGATGGAGATCCGGAAGATCTGGGGCCGGTCGCGGAATGGCAGGCCGAATGGAAGTGGGACGGCATCCGCGCCCAGGTCATCCGGCGACGGGGGCAGACCTTCATCTGGTCGCGGGGCGAGGAGCTCGTCACCGACAAGTTCCCCGAGATCCGGGGCGCTGCGGAGGCCTTGCCGGACGGCACGGTGGTCGACGGCGAAATCCTGGCCTGGAAGGACGATCGGCCGCTCGACTTCGCGGCGCTGCAGCAGCGCATCGGCCGCAAGCTCCTTGCTCCCCGGGTCCTGCAAGCCGTGCCCGCGGTTTTGATGGCCTATGATCTTCTGGAATGGAACGGCGCGGACATCCGCGGGCAGGAGCTGCCCTGGAGGGTTTCGCAGCTGGATGCTATCATCCTCCCGCTGAAAGACCCGCGCCTTCAAGCGTCCCCTAAACTGCGCGGCGCGAGTTGGCCTGAGCTGCTGCGGTTTAAAGAGGATGCCCGACGGCGCGGGGTGGAAGGCCTCATGCTGAAGCGCCTGGCCTCACCCTACGGGGTCGGCCGGCGGCGCGGCGATTGGTGGAAGTGGAAGGTGGACCCCCTGAGCGTCGACGCCGTCCTGACTTATGCCCAGCGCGGGCACGGCAAGCGCTCCGGGCTTTTCACCGACTACACCTTTTCGGTCTGGGACGGTGACCGGCTGGTGCCGTTCGCCAAGGCCTATTCCGGCTTAACGGACGAAGAGATTCGGGAGGTGGACCGGTTCATCCGGCGCAACACCCTGGAGCGCTTCGGCCCGGTGCGTTCGGTGAAGCCGGAGCTGGTGTTCGAGATCGCCTTCGAAGACATCCGGCCGTCATCCCGCCACCGCTCCGGTGTCGCGGTGCGCTTTCCGCGTATCGCCCGCTTGCGCACCGACAAGGACATCGCCGACGCCGACACGCTTCAAACCATCAAGGCCCTGCTGCATGACCCGCATGGATCGCGCTCATCCTGACCGGAACGCACTGGGCCGCATCTTCAAGTGTTTCGGAGCCCAAGAAACGAGCCAGGCTTGATCTTCTGCTGCTCTCAACGTAAAAGCTAAAGTGGGCGATTCGGCTAATTCGCAAATTGGTTTTTTTCTAGATAAAGCGACTTTATCGCGAACGCCCCGGGCCTTCCCGCAATAAGCCAAGCAAAAAGAGAGTCAACAGTGAAGCGTCCGATAAAAATACAACCGCCGAGCGTCGTGGTATTCTTCACCGGCGGCACCATCACTATGAGGCCGCGGGCCGATGAGCGCGGAGTGGTTCCGAGCGACGAGTTCGACCGGCTGTTCGCCGAGCTGCAGCCGCACGTGCAGGATGTGGCCTTCCGGCCGGTGCTGTGGTCCAACCTGCCCAGCCCGCACATGACGCCCGCGCACATGTTCCGGCTGGCGCGGGACATCGACAAGGCCCTGGCCGCGCCTTCCGTGCTGGGCGCGGTCGTCATTCACGGAACGGACGTGCTGGTCGAGTCCGCCTACATGGCCGACCTGACGCTGCGCACGGAAAAGCCCGTGGTGTTTACGGGCTCCATGCGCTACTACAGCGAGACGGGGTTCGACGGCATCCGCAACCTGCTCAACGGGATCAAGGCCTGCCTTCTGCCGCTTCCGCCCCAAACCGGAGTGGTGCTCTTGATGACCGACCGCATCTTCGCCGCCCGGGAGGTCATCAAGGTTAACTCCCTCAACATCGACGCCTTCGAGGCTCCCGAAAGCGGCCCCGTGGCCTATGTGGCCGGCGAAGACGTCCGGCTGACCCGCGGCTCGCTGCACGTGCCGGCCGGAAGACGCCCGCCGATTCGGACCCGGCGGATCGAGCCGAATGTGGCGATGATCTCCTGCTACACCGGCATGGACGGATCACTGATCGAACATCTTCTCCACCAGCGGGTGGCTGGATTGGTGCTCGAGGGGTTCGGCGCCGGCAATGTGCCGCCGGGGATGGTTCCTGCCGTGCAAAAGGCGGTCGCCGGCGGCATTCCGGTTGTTTTGACCACCCGCTGCCCCGAGGGCGGCGTCTGGCCGATGTATGCCTATGCCGGCGGCGGCGCCGACCTCGTCACGAAGGGCGTCATCCTGGGCGGCCGGCTCTCGGGCCCCAAGGCGCGCATCCTGTTGATGACGGCGCTGGGAGCCGCTCGGAGCATCGGCCGGATCCGGCAGATCTTTGAACGCAACAGCTGACGGGAAAAGAGCCATGCAGCGAATGCTGATTAAAAACCTGTTGAACAGCGCCACGGCCCTCGATCGCATCCAGGTCAGCGGCTGGGTGCGCACCCGCCGCGACTCCAAGGGATTTTCATTCCTGGAGATCAACGACGGCTCCTGCCTGAAAAACCTGCAGGTGATCGTGGACGAAACGGTCCCGGCCTTCGGCCGGCTCACGGCGGTGACCACCGGCGCCGCGGTGCAGATCGAAGGGGCGCTGGTGGAATCCCCCGGCGCGGGCCAAAAATGGGAAGTCAAGGCGATCGACCTGCGCCTGATCGGCGCCGCCGATCCGGAGGCCTTCCCGCTCCAGAAGAAGCGTCACACCGACGAGTTCCTGCGCACGATCGCGCACCTGCGGCCGCGCACCAACAAGTACGGCGCCATGTTCCGCATCCGCTCCGAGGCGGCCTTCGCCGTTCACCGCTTTTTCCGGGAGCGCGGCTTTCATTATCTTCACAGCCCGATCCTCACCGGCTCCGACTGCGAGGGCGCCGGCGAAATGTTCCGCGTGACGACGCTGCCGCTCTGCCCGCCGGCAGCCTCCGATAGCGAGGGCCCCTTTGCCGCCGATTTCTTCGGCAGGGAGGCCGGCCTGACCGTATCCGGGCAGCTCGAGGCCGAGCTGTTCGCCTGCGCGCTGGGCAATGTCTACACGTTCGGACCGACCTTCCGGGCCGAGAACTCAAACACCCCGCGCCACGCCGCCGAGTTCTGGATGATCGAACCCGAAATGGCCTTCGCCGATCTCGACGACAACATGGACCTCGCCGAGGACCTCGTGAAGGCCCTGACCGCGCATGTGCTGGAGAACTGCCGCGAGGACCTCGACCTGTTCGCCAAATTCGTGGACAAGCAGCTGCTGGCAAACCTGGAAACCGTTGTCGCCAACCCATATGAACGCCTGCCCTACGCGGAGGCCGTCGACATCCTGAAGGCCTCGGGGCGCACGTTCGAGTTTCCGGTCGATTTCGGCGTCGATCTTCAAACCGAGCACGAGCGCTTTCTCTGCGAAGAGCACTTCAAAAAACCCGTCATCGTCTACAACTATCCCCGGGAGATCAAGGCGTTCTACATGCGGCTGAACGATGACGACCGCACCGTGGCCGCCATGGACCTCCTGGTTCCCCGGGTGGGGGAACTCGTGGGCGGCAGCCAGCGCGAGGAACGCCACGACGTGCTCGAACGACGGATCCTTGAAAACGGCATGAAGCTCGAAAGCTACTGGTGGTATCTCGACATCCGCCGGTTCGGCTCGGTGCCGCATGCCGGCTTCGGGCTGGGCTTCGAGCGGTTTCTCATGATGATGACGGGCGTGACCAACATCCGCGACGTCATCCCGTTTCCGCGGACGCCCAAGCATCTGGAGTTCTGATGGCTTCATAAATAGTCCAATTTCGGCGTTGCGCTTCACCTCGTTGTCGCTGCGGCGTACCAAAAGTACGCCTCGCGACATGAGATTCGCGCGCCTTGAACTTGGCCTCTCTACGAAGCCATCGATTCGGATGATCGGAATGAGAAAAAAGAAACTTTATGGAGATACTCTGAAAGAGCAGTACCGCGCCAGCGCGCGGGACCGGATCGCCACCTTCCTGCTGGCCGACGGCGCCGTGCGCGGGGCCATCCTTAACGCAACGCGCATGGTGAACGAGATGCGGACCAATCACGAGCTGGGGATTCTGGAGACATTGGTGCTGGGCCGTGCCTATCTCGGAATCGGGCTCATGGCCGCCGGCCTGAAGGGCGACGACCGCATCGCCATGCAGATCAACTGCTCCGGACCGATCAAGGGGCTCAGCGTGGAGGCGAACGCCTTCGGCGAGGTGCGGGGCTATCTGAAGCAGGTGCCCATTCCGATCGAAGCGCCGGTGGAGGATTTCGACCTCTCGCGATTCTTCGGCGCCGGAATTCTTTCCGTGACGAAATACCTCAAAAGCGCCAAACAGCCTTTCACCGGCCAGGTCGAGCTGCGCCACGGCAACATCGCCCAGGACCTGACGCATTACTACTTGACCTCGGAGCAAATTCCCACGGCATTCAACCTGAGCATCAAATTCGACCGCGAAGGCGAGGTCAGCGGTGCCGGCGGGCTTTTTCTGCAGGCGATGCCCAGCGCCGCCGAACGCCTGACCGCCGAGATGGAAGCCCGCGTGCTGAACTTTCCGTCGCTGGGCGACGTGTTCGCCGGCGAGCAAACGCCCGCCGGGGTGGCGCTGGAGGCTTTCGTCGACTATCTCCCCCGCGTCCTATCCGACCGGCGCGCGGAGTTCATGTGCCACTGCAGCCGGGAGCGGCTGCAGCGCCTGCTCATGCTGCTTCCGATCCAGGACTTGAAAGACCTGCATGACAACGGCCCCTTTCCCGTCCAAATGCGCTGCCACAACTGCAACACGCCCTATGAGTTCAGCCGGGAAGCGATTCAGGAGATATACGGCCGCCGGTATCCTGACAATTGAAGGGTTCAAGGGTCCCAGGGGACAAGGGGTCGAGGGCAACTACCTCCGGCACTCCGTGCTACAAGCGCTTACGCCGAAAACCTAACTTTTAGGGCCATCCGGCAAAAGAATCTATGCTCTCAAAGAGCGCGTAAATCTTCACAGGGTTTGAGCGGCACCACTCCACTTGAACCCTTGACCCCTGGGCCCCTTGAACCCTTTGTCCATCACTTCTTCTCCGGCGCCTGGGCGGCTTGTTTCTTCAACCCCTGCACCATCTGGTCGACCGACGCCCCGCCCGGGGCCATGGCCGTCGGATTGATTTCCAGCAGCCCCTCCCAAGCGCGCAGCGCTCCCGCCGTATCCTGCAGGTCGTGGAAGAGGACGATGCCCTTGTTGAGCCGCGACACCTCATGCTTGGGGTTGACGGCGATGGCCTGGTCGAAGGCCTTGACGGCGTCCTGGGGGCGTCCGGCTTTGCGCTGCATGACCCCCATGTCCGTCCACACATCGGCGTTGTCCGGCTTGAGCTCGAGCGCCTTGCGATAAGCCTGGATGGACTTTTCATATTGGTCGGTGTCGAAGTAGGCGTTGCCCAGCTCAACCCAGGCCGTCACATTCGACGGGTTTTGCTGGGTCTCCTTTTCCAGAGTGGCAATCTGCTCCTGGAGCTCCCTTTGAGCGGCGGCGGGGGGAATGCCGGCCGGCATGCCTGTGACGCTCGGCCCCGATTTGTATACCCCAAAAAACACTCCGCCGAAAAAACCTGCTGCCAACGCCAGCAGGACAATCAACAGGGCAGTTTCCTTGCGAACGTAATTTTTAAGATCCGGCGCGGTGGCCTTTGCCATTTCTAAATTCGCTTTCTCGAGGCGTACTCATTGTACGCCGCAGCAGCCGCGGGACGAAGCGCAACGCCGAAATTGGGCCTTCCGACGAAGCCGCCCCTCCTCAGCGCTGGACGGTGCGGGCGGAGACCCCCTTGGCGTCCAGTTCGCGCCGGTGCATCTCGGCGGCCGGCTGGTTCGGAAAGGCGCCGGCCAAAAGCTGAAATGAATTCCCCGGCCCCTTCACGATATAAGGAAAAACCTCTTTCAGAGCGACTCGAGCAGCGGCTTCGCTGGCCTCGGTCTCGGATCCGTACTGGCCGATCAGGTTGGCAAAGGGGGTCTTCACCACCACGGCATTGGGTAGTTTAAGTGCATTCTTTGCCTGAGCGGCCTCTGCCTGGGTTCGATAGTGACCCGTGAGAATCCGCCACCATAGGCTCTTGCTGCCCAAGTCGGTCTGGACGATATAAGGCGTCAATCCCCTCTGGCGGTAGGCGGACAACACGGCCAAGGCGTTTTGCTTCTCCTTGCAGCTGGAAAGCAGAATGGAAAAAGGGTAAGCGGTGCGCACGCCCAGCACGGGTTTTGGTTCGGATCTCGGTGGTTCTATCTTGGTCGAAGGCGCAACGGACGGCGCAGGCACAGGGCCCAGCTCTGGCATGGATGCCGCCACCGGCGCAGCGGGCTCGGAAGGTGCCGCCTCCTTCGGTTTCTCTTGCCCCAGGGTCGCAGGTTCGATGGCCCCCTTGGGGGCAGGCGGAGGCTCTGCTCTGGGAGGTGCATCAGGCATCGGCGCCGGCAGTTTCTTGCGAACGAGAGCCGGCGGGGTGGGGTCAGCGGCATGCGCCTCGCCAGGCCCAAATTCCGAGATCGTTCGGATCGTCGCGGCCGGCGGCGGCATGTTCCGCGTGGACGCATCCGCGTCATGACCCTGTTTTCCAAGGGATCGCGCCCCCTGCATGAGCTGGCCCGCTGGCCAAAGCAAGCCGAGAATCAAAACGAACATCAGTCCCGCCATCAGGTAGCGCCCTTTTTTTCTCTGCGAAGATATCATGGATCTGAACTTTCTCCCCTTGGAGTTGAGGGTTTGGTGGATGGCCTCTTGATTTGATTTATATCGTATCGCTTTCGAAAAATAAAGGAGGAGTCCTGCGCCGGCGGCGGGCTCGAACATGAATGCGGCCGCCGCATGGAGCGCCCCTGAAATCAAGACTGTTTTTGACAAATAGAATATGGTAGTTATTACTCCGCTCAATAAATAGATTGAATGCGGTCATGTCGCCAACCGTACCGCACTGCGCCCATTAGCGGCATGACCGCAGCAGACAGATTGAATTGCCGGAGCAATAAAACCGTGCCCTTCTTTCCGATCAGGGAACGATCCTCTATAGCGCAGATGGGAAGGGCAACTGTCGGGGGATGGCTGCTCGCGGTGGCCGCACTGGCTTTATTCCTTTTCCAGGGCGTATGCCAACCGGTGCAGGCCGCTGCCCTCACGGTGGCCCATGACCTTTCCATCGAGCTGGCCCCCTCCGCCCATCTGTTGATGGGCTTTGACAAGATGAGCATCCGCGTCGACGACCGTCACAAGCTGGTGTTCTCGCTCTCTGAGCGTGTCACCCAGATTCGGGTCGAGATGGAAGGCACGCCGCGCACTTTCAAGTTTTCAAATTCAGAGCTGGAAATCCCCCTCGAATCGGACGAGCGCCGGCGAACGGTCGAGGTCGTCATCGCCTACGAAGCCGTATTCAACGATCCCGTGCCCTTGCATCCTCTCAACACCGACAACCCCGGCTTCGGCGTCACCGCATCCATATCGGAGTCAGGAACTTTTCTGCTGGCCGGTGCGGGCTGGTATCCCGATCTGATCGACGGTCAGGACTCGTTTTTGCTGACGGTGAGGGCCCCCGAGGGCGTTCTCGCCGTCACGACCGGGCACAGCCTTGGCCACGTCACCCGGGACGGCAAGACATATTCCGAGTGGCGCATCGACCACCCCGTGCGTGGCCTGGCCCTTTCAGCTGCGGCCTACCAGGTGCGCGAGCTGAAGGTCGGCGATGTCATGACCGCCACGTATTTCCTGCCGCAGAACCACGATTTGGCCCCAGCCTACCTGGAGGCTTCCGCTCGATATCTGCGGCTCTACTCGGACCTGTTCGGACCCTATCCCTTCCCCAAGTTCGCGGTGGTGGAGAATTTTTTCCCCACGGGGTTCGGCTTTCCTTCTTATACATTGCTCGGCAGCACCGTGCTGCGCCTACCTTTCATTCTTGCCACCAGCCTGGGCCATGAAATCGCCCACTGCTGGTGGGGAAACGGTGTTTTGGTCGACTTCGAATACGGCAACTGGAGCGAAGCTCTGACCACCTACATCTCTGACTACTTATACAAAGAAATGGAATCGCCGGCTGAAGCCAGAGATTATCGACTCCAAGCCTTGCGCAACTATGCCGCCCTCGTGCCGCCGGCGAAGGATTTTCCGCTTGCGCGTTTTGTGAGCCGCACCGACACGGCCACCAAGGCCGTGGGGTACGACAAGGGCGCCATGGTCTTCCACATGCTGCGCCGGTTGCTCGGCGAGGACGCTTTCTGGGGGGGCCTGAGGGATGTTTACCGTGAAAGGCTGTTCCAGCCGGTGTCTTGGGAGGATCTGCGCCATGCGTTTGAGCGACGGTCGGGGCAATCCTTGGGTGAATTTTTTGATCAATGGGTGAGGCGCAAGGGCGCCCCGCGGGTTCGCCTGGAGGCGGTCAAGAACGAAGCGCTCACCGGCGGAGGGACTGTCTCGGGCCAGGTGGTTCAGGAAAAACCATTTTTTACTGCCGAAATTGAACTGGCCCTTGATACGCGTGACGGCCGCACGGATCAAACCATCCGCATTTCGGAGGCATCCAACCGCTTTGAATTCACGGGTGTTGCGGCTCCGCAGCAGATGGCCGTTGATCCGGATTACCATCTCCTGCGCCGCCTGGATCCCGCCGAAATCCCGCCGACCGTCAATTCACTGAAAAGCTCGCCGTCGACCACGGTGGTGGTCTGCGCCCAGGCTTCCGGCAGCGGTCGGCGGCTGGCCGATGTCATCCAGCGTTCGTTGGGCCTTCGCCACTCCACGATCGTTGACGAGGACGACCTCGGCCCCGGCCGCCTCGACGACCGCGACGTGATTCTAGTGGGGCTACCGCGCGACCGGGGGCTTCTGCGCGCTTCTCCGAGCGGGTTGCGGCTTGACGAACGCGGCTTCTCCCTGGACGGTTCGACGACGCCCGCAGACGCCGACACGTTCTTCGGCGTATTGGCGCATCCAAGCGACCCGCTGCGGGTCTTGGCGGTTTTCCTGCCGGGGCCGCCGTCGGCGGCGGAGAGCGCCGCCGCCAAGATCACTCATTACGGCCGCTACAGCTACGTCACCTTCAAGGACGGCCAAAACCGGGACAAGGGATCCTGGGCAGTGACGCATTCGCCCGTCATCCACCGCTGGGATTAATCCGATGATGACCGTTATTCTGATGAGTTTGGCCTTGTTGGCGGCCGGCGCGGGTTCAGCGGCGGCCGAGGACGTTCAACCCGTTTACGACCTGCGTGCGGCGCGGCACACGACGCTCGCCGATCGGATCCCGGAATTGCTCAAGAGCCGGGTCGTCCTTGTCGGCGAACAGCATACCGAAGAAGTCCACCACCGCGCCCAGCTGGGGGTTATCCAGGCCCTGCACAAGGCCGGGGCCCAGGTGGCGGTCGGTCTCGAAATGTTCCGGAAAAACAGCCAGGGCGATCTCGACCGCTGGCTCTCCGGCGACATCGGATCGCAGGAGTTCGAGAAGATCTTCCGCGATAATTGGGGCTATCCCTGGCCGGCCTATCAGCCTATTTTTGAATATGCCCGCACCGCCAAGATCCCTATGATCGGCCTCAATGTTCCGCGCGAAATCACCCGCCAGGTGGCGCGCAGCGGGTTCCAGTCCCTCACCGAGGCGCAACGAGGCCAGCTTTCGGACGTGACCTGCCAGATCGACGAAGAATACATGCGTTATGTCCGCGGGGCTCACGGAGCCCACGCCCACGGCAATATGAATTTTCTCTTTTTCTGCGAAGCCCAGATGGTCTGGGACAGCGCGATGGCGGTCCACACGCTGGAGTATCTCGGGCACCATCCGGAAACCACGGTGGTGATTCTCACCGGAGTCGGCCATGCTCAAAAAGGCGCGCTGCCCCGTCAAATTAAATTACGATCCCCGGTTCCGGTCACGGTGCTTCTGCCGGAGGTCCCCGGCAGCATCGACGCGCAGACCGTCGACCACCAGGCCGCGGATCTTCTGTTGATGGGTGTAAAATGAAATTCTGCAGCACCTGCGGCAGCTCGCTATCCTTTGCGACCCCGCCCGGCGACGACCGCAGCCGCTTCCTGTGCCAGGCCTGCGGCACCATCCACTATCAGAATCCGCGGGTGGTGGCCGGGTGCATCCCGGAGGTCGAGGAGCGGATCCTGCTGTGCCGCCGGGCCATCGATCCCTGCTATGGAAAGTGGACTCTGCCGGCCGGCTATCTTGAAAACGGCGAAACCGTGTCCGCATGCGCCGAACGCGAGACCCGGGAGGAAACCGGGGCTCGTGTCGACGATCTGTCACCGTACCTGATGTTCAACATCTGCCACATCAACCAGATTTATTTCATGTTCCGAGGCCGGGTCGTGAATATGGGGAACGGCCCGGGCAAGGAAAGCCTGGAGGTGAAGCTCTGCACGGAGGCGGAGATCCCCTGGGAGCAGATCGCCTTCCGCGTCATCTCCGAAACCTTGCGAATTTATTTCCGCAATCGCCGGACCGGCTCCTTTCCGTTCAGCATCGGCGACATCGGGCCAGCAGCGGAAGGGGAATTCCCCCGAAAACAATGAATGGCACCGGACTTTCAGCCAAGGCTCATGGATAGACTTACAGCGGCGAATAGGGCCCTCCGGACGAACGGTTTAATGCCCGTCGCGCTCGTGGTGAGCTTGTTTTTCTTCCTCGCCTGCGGGGACGGTGAACAAGCCCCGGAACGATCGGCCCCATCCGGACCGGAAAGTTTCACGTTCTTCGATATCGGCCGCCATTCCCGTTTTTCCGAATCGCTGCGCAAGGATCTTGGCCAGAAACTCGGCCACGATGCCGTCGAGCGACGCAGTATCATCGACCTGGAAAGCAACTACCGGGGCTTTTTGGCGGCCCATCTGCCCGAACTGGAGACGCTTAACCGCCGCCTGAACCACCCGCCGGGAGAGCGAGTCGACCATGATGTGATCAAGCTCATGTACCGGTACGCCCGCAAAAAGGGCGTCCCGTTCGACTATGTCGAGCTGGTTTTCGACGGGCAAGCCCGAACCCCGCTGGTCTTCCGCATCCGCTTCAAGGTGGACGAAACCGGTCTGGTCGACGCCCTGCGCGCCAAACACGGCTCGCCGCAGACCATCGCTTGGGAAAGCGAAAACGGGCAGTCGCTGGTTTGGCACAAGGAACAGGATGTCCTCATGGTGTCGCTGGTGCCGGACGTCTTCGGGGGGGTCGACCACCACATCAGCATCTATTTCACGCAGAACCTGAGCCGCTGGGTTGAAATCGAGCCGGCGCTGAAACAGCAGAAATCCAAGGAAGCGCCGCCCGCCGGAAAGACCGTTTTCTGAAAAAATCCGGCGCTTGGCGCAACGGACGCGCTTTGCACCCTGTCAGAAGTGTGTTAAAGTCGCTTCGCGATTCATCCGCGCATTGATATCAGCGCTTGAGGCGGATGATTCCGTAATCGCCATACGAAACGGGCACCGTGCGTGCAGCCCAGGATAATGCAAGGCTATTTCCCCGGCGTGGTCGGCTGGGTCACCGAAGCCCATGCCGTTTATTACCACCGGCATTGGGGATTCGACGCTCGTTTTGAAACCCAGGTCGCTACGGAGCTGTCCGCGTTTGTCGCATCGTTCGATCCGCGCCGCGACGGACTGTGGGCGGCCTCGTGCGAGGACCGCGTGGTGGGGTCGATCGCCATCGACGGACATGCGGCCCGGACCGCCGGCGCACGGCTGAGGTGGTTTCTCGTGCTCCCGGAGTTCCAGGGCGGCGGGATCGGGAACCGGCTGGTGCAGACCGCCGTCGCGTTCTGCCGGCGCCGGGGCTACCCGGCGATTTTCCTGTGGACGTTTCAAGGGTTGGCGGCCGCTCGACGCCTCTACGAAAAGTGCGGATTTGGCCTGTGTGAAGAGCACGACGTGGCCCAGTGGGGGCAACGCATTCGTGAACAGAAATTCGAATTGAAACTTGAAGACTGACGTAAATGACTCAACGCCGAGCGTTGCGCTCAAGAAGGAGAAGGAGTATCGGATGAAATACGTTCATGCTATGTT
This sequence comes from uncultured delta proteobacterium, assembly GCA_963700055.1. Lineage (GTDB taxonomy): Bacteria > Desulfobacterota > Desulfobacteria > Desulfobacterales > SpSt-501 > SpSt-501. Next base: position 323,392 of record CAVOWH010000012.1, read on the forward strand.
GGTGATGGTGGTGATGGCCTTTATTCCGTTTCTGTCATGGTCCGCGGACAAGGCCGCAAACCCGCCGCCGGAACTTAAAACCTTTCAGGACAAGCTCAGCTACGTCCTCGGCCGGGAGGTCGGCCAGGGGCTGAGCGAATCCCCGTCGAAGATCGACCTGAACCTCTTCATGCGGGGGGTCGAGGACATGCTTAACAACCGCAAGTCGTTGGTTTCACAGGAAGAAGAAGAGCAGGTCAAGACCGATTTTTCCGCTCAGATGCAGGCGGAGCAGGCCAAGAAACTAGCGGCCATGGCTGACCAGAATGCAAAGGCGGAAGAGTCCTTCCTGGCCAAGAACAAACCGCAGAAGGGAGTGGTCACCACCGCCAGCGGCCTGCAGTACCAAGTGCTCAAGGAAGGCACCGGGGCCGGCATCAAGGAAAACGACCGAGTGAAAGTCCACTACCGCGGCACGCTGATCGATGGAACGGAGTTCGACAGCTCCTACGCCCGCAATCAGCCGGCGGTCTTCGACGTCGCAGGCGTCATTCCCGGCTGGACGGAGGGCCTGAAACTCATGAAGTTCGGCGGCAAGTATCGCCTGTGGGTGCCTTCCAAACTGGCCTACGGCGCCCGCGGCGCCGGCCGGGTCATCGGCCCGAACAGCCTGTTGATTTTCGACGTCGAGCCGATTGAAATCGCAAATTGACCTTGAGCTTGCATTGTGCCAAAGAGTAACTAGCGTCTCGCTAAAAACCCGCTCAGATGATTCGCAAAAGGAGGTGTGTTCATGAAGGAAAAGCGCAACTTGCATTTAAAAGTCCAAGAGCTGTGCGACTGCTACGCCACCACGGACCCTCTCAAGGAGATGTCCGCACTCGGACAGGACAAGGACAAGGAGGAAGCCGCCCTCAAATGGCTGGCCTTGGCGACGCTGCACGGCGTGAACCACAACGCCGAAGAAATCACCATCGGCCGGGACCCCAAAGGCCAGGTCAAGGTCGTCGCCAAATACCGCGAAACCGAGCTGCCGTCGCCCGGCGCCGAGGTGGGGCAGATGATCATGGCCGCCGTTCGTGAGATCACCCACATCGAGGGCGACACGGGGAAAACCATTCTGGCCCTGGGGATGCGCAACGACAGCCTCGAACTGAAAGTGAAAATCAAGGTCAAGGGCGGACAGGAGAAAGTCGAAATTGAGTTTCCCGGATAAGCCCAACACGGTTGGGCTGAATGGGGCCGCATGCCGTGCGGCCCTTTTTTATTGAGGGGAGTTTAGAGAAATGGGCGAACCCGCCAACAAAATCATTTACTCGATGATCGGAGTCAGCAAGTTCTATGACAAGCGGCCGGTGCTGCAGGACATATCGCTTTCGTATTTCTACGGCGCCAAGATCGGTGTGCTGGGCCTGAACGGATCCGGCAAGAGCTCTTTGCTGCGCATCCTGGCGGGCGTGGACAGCGAGTTTGTCGGGCAGACCGTTTTCTCCCCCGGGCTGACCGTGGGGTTCTTGGAACAGGAGCCGCAACTGGATGACACCAAGACCGTGCGTGCGGTGGTGGAGGAGGCCGTCCACGAAACCGTCAATCTGCTCGAGGAATTCAACCGCATCAACGAGAAGCTGGCCGAGCCCCTGTCGGATGAGGAGATGGACCGTACCCTCGCGCGCCAGAGCGCCATCCAGGAAAAGCTGGACGCCCTGGAGGCCTGGGACCTCGACTCGCGCCTTGAAATGGCCATGGACGCGCTGCGCTGCCCGCCGGGGAACACCCCGGTCAAGGTCGTCTCCGGCGGCGAGCGACGGCGCGTGGCCCTCTGCCGCCTGATGCTGAGCAAACCGGACATCCTGCTCCTGGACGAGCCCACCAACCATCTGGATGCCGAAACGGTCGCCTGGTTGGAGCACCATCTCCTGGACTACCCCGGAACGGTGATCGCCGTGACGCACGACCGCTACTTCCTGGACAACGTCGCCGGCTGGATCCTGGAGCTGGATCGCGGCCGCGGCATCCCCTGGAAGGGCAACTACTCCTCCTGGCTCGAGCAGAAGCAGGCGCGGCTGCGGCAGGAGGAAAAATCCGAAAGCAAGCGCCAGAAAACCCTCGAGCGCGAGCTCGAATGGATCCGCATGAGCCCCAAGGCGCGCCAGACCAAATCCAAGGCGCGGATCACGGCCTATGAGAAACTGCTCTCCCAGGACAGCGCCAAGCGCCAGGAGGACCTCGAAATCTACATCCCCCCCGGCCCCCGCTTGGGAAACCTGGTGGTGGAAGCGAAGGGCGTTTCCAAGGCCTACAACGATCACCTGCTGATGGACAACGTTGCGTTCGCGCTTCCGCCCGGCGGCATCGTCGGCGTCATTGGCCCGAACGGCGCGGGCAAGACCACCCTGTTCCGGATGATCACCGGCCAGGAACCGCCGGATGCCGGCACGATCCGCGTCGGGGACACGGTGCGCCTGGCGTATGTCGACCAGAGCCGGGACAGCCTCAACCCGGATCAGGCGGTCTGGGAGGTGATCTCGGACGGCGAGGATGTCATCGAACTCGGCAAGATTCAGGTGAAATCCCGGGCCTACGCGGCGCGCTTCAACTTCTCGGGCTCCGATCAGCAGAAAAAGGTGGGCATGCTCTCCGGAGGCGAGCGCAACCGCGTGCACCTGGCGCGCATGCTCAAGTCGGGGGCCAATGTCCTGCTGCTCGACGAACCGACCAACGACCTGGACGTCAACACCCTGCGGGCGCTCGAGGAAGCCCTGGAAGACTTCGCCGGCTGCGCGGTCGTCATCAGCCACGACCGCTGGTTCCTGGACCGCATCGCCACCCACATCCTCGCCTTCGAAGGCGATAGCCGGGTGGTCTGGTTCGAGGGCAACTACTCGGATTACGAGGCCGACCGCCGCAAGCGCCTGGGCGCGGAAGCCGATCAGCCGCACCGCATCAAGTACCGTCAGTTGACGAGATAGGAGACAGTTTTAAGTTTTACGTTTTAAGTGTTAAGCGGGTCATTGTGCCCGTAGCCAATTTATTGCAAGAAGGTTTGTTCTTTGTGGGAGTGGCTTAAACTTGACACTTAAAAATTAAAACGATCCCGAAGGGATCTCATAGTCGGCCCAATTCCATAACGGCGCATCCGCTGGAATGGTTGCCGCCGGCCAGGGCCAGCCGGCCGGAAGCGGACATGAGAAGGACAGCATTTCGCGGCGGGTGGGGTGTTCGAACATGACCTCCCGCGCCAGCAGTGCGATCTGGCCGGAAGGCAGGGGCGCCTGAGACCCGTAGCGCGCGTCCCCCATGATCGGGCAGCCGATATGCGCCAGCTGCAGGCGGATCTGATGTTTGCGGCCGGTCTCCAGCTCGATTTCAACCAGGCTGCGGCCGCCGGACGCCTCCACCACCCGATAGGACAGCCGGGCCTCGCGGCTGGAGGAAGTCGGCTGCGGGACGACGGCGCTGAGACGGCCACGGCGCTCGATGGGATGCGTCAGCGCTCCGGCGGCCGCCGGCAACCGTCCCTCGACCACCGCCAGGTAAATCTTGCGGGTTTGACGGGTGCGCAGTTGGGCGCTCAGCCGCGCCGCCGCCTTCGACGTACGCGCAAACGGCATGACGCCCGCGACCGGCCGGTCGAGACGCTGCACCAGCCCGAGAAAGACGCGACCCGGCTTGCGGTGGCGTTGCTTAATCCACCCTTTGGCCAGGTCCAGGAGATTGGCGGCCCCGGTTTCGTCCCCCTGGGCCAGCAGCCCGGCGGGTTTGTACAGGACCAGCAGATGATTGTCCTCATGGAACACCGGCCAGCGCTCATGGAAAAACGAACCCGATTCCATGCCCATGACTCCTAAAGAGCGCCTTTCGCCGTCCCGGGATGCCACTGCCGCGAAGATGGACGCCATCTTCCGCTCCAGCGGCATCCGTCTGTCCGAAGGCCAGCTCCGTCAAATGTGGGACTACCACAGCCTGCTGCGCCGGCGCAATCCCGACTTGAACCTCACGCGGGTGCACAATTTCACGAACATGGTCCTGAAGCTTTACCTGGACTCGGTGCTGCCCGCGGAGATTCTGGATCTGCCCTCGCCGCTGCTCGACCTGGGAACCGGCCCGGGCATGCCGGGAATCCCGCTCAAGATCTACCGGCCGCAGCTGGAGGTCATCCTGGCGGAAAGCCGTGCGAAGCGGGTGGATTTTTTGCGCGAAGCGATTGCGGAGCTCCGGCTTTCGGGCTTGACCGTGATGGCCGGTCGGATCACCGAACGCTTTGAGACGCCGGTGGCCGGCGTCATCACGCGGGCGGTGGAGCCTGTCGCCGACACCCTGGCGCGCGTCCAGGGGTGTCTCGCCGCCGACGGCCGGGTGATCCTCATGAAAGGCCCGCAATGTGGCCCCGAGATCGAGCACGCCCGGAGCCGATTGGAAAAGCGCTTCGTGCTTGATCTGGATCGCCCCTACATTATTCCCCACACTCGCTATCAGCGCCGGCTGCTGGTATATAGACGTCTGGACGAACCGCTCTACAGCCGGCGGGCAACGGCCATGAGGTCGCGCACCGTGCGCACGATTACCAGCGAACACAATCCGCTCTTCAAAGAGCTGAAGAAGCTTCTGACCGCCCGGGGCATCCGCAAAACCGGACAGGCGCTGGCGTCCGGCTCGAAATTGTCGGCGGACCTGCTGGCCCATCACCCGGAGCGCTGCGAGGCCTGGCTCAGCTGCGAGGGCCAGACACCGCCCCCGCCGCACGGCCCCGAACGCCTTCAATGGATCCAGCTCTCACCGTCGCTGCATGAAGAACTGGACGTGTTCGGGACCCATGCGCCGCTGCTGCTCATCACGCTGCCGGAGATCCTCCCCTGGTCGCCGGCGGAGGGTTTCGACAACGGCTGCAGTCTGTTGATCCCCTTCCAGGATCCGGAAAACGTCGGCTCGGCCATCCGCTCCGCGGCGGCCTTTGGGGTGAACCAGGTCATCCTGCTCGCCGAAAGCGCCCACCCCTTCCATCCCAAGGCCCTGCGGGCTTCAGGCGGCGCCGTGCTGAGCGTTCGGCTGCGCCAGGGGCCGGCGCTCGGCGAGCTTCCGGCGCATCTGCCGATCGTGGCCCTTTCGGCAGAGGGCGCGGACCTGCGCCAGAGCGCCTTCCCGCCCGATTTCGGCCTGCTGGCAGGCATGGAGGGGCCGGGGCTTCCGGAGCCGTGGCGACGCAGCGCGCTGCGCATTCCCATCCGCCAGGAAGTAGAATCCCTAAACGCCGCCGCCGCGGTCAGCGTGGCCTTGTACGAGTGGAGGAACAGAGAAGAGGGAATTCGGAAGGCAGGAGGCGGAAGTCCAGAATGACGGCCGAAGGTGGGAAAATACGGGGAACAGCGGACAGCCCGAACTCCGCGGTGTCCGCACCGCATGAATCCTGCGCCGCCGCGGTTCCCGGCGGCGTCTATCTCTGTCAAGTCGGTGAAAACGTCTCCTGCGGCGCCTGCTGCGGTCTTTATAACTGCGCCCGCGCCTCTCGCGGGCACCTTGAGGATCTGATGGCCGGCCGCACCGAGGCCTTTCGGCAAGTTCCGCGAACGCCGGACGCCATCAGCGACTTCCAGGTGAAAAGGGATCGCCAGGACCCCCGGCCGCGCCCGTATCCCGATTTCTACCACTGCCCGTTTCTGGGGTTCATCGGCGCAAACAGCGGCCGGGTGGGATGCATGCTCCACCCGCTGGCTGTCGGCAACGACGGCATCGACTACCGCGGGCTCAGCTTCTACGGCGGGCTGGCCTGCCGTGATTACTTCTGCCCTTCCTACCGCAATCTAACCGCGACCCACAAAGAGATCCTCAAAGCCGTTTGCACGGATTGGTACCTCTACGGACTCGTGATCACCGAGGACCGGCTGATGAACGCCTTTTTTGGCGAAATCGAAAGGCGCCTGGGCCGCGCCCTTTCTGCAGCCGACCTATTGGCGGACAGGGATTCGCGCCAAGCCGTCCTTGAGTTCTTGACGCTCAAACTGAACTGGCCCTTCCGCGATCCGGGCGCAAAAGGCCCCGGAAACTATTTCTTCAACGACGGCCTTCATCCCAGGCCGATGGTGGACTACGCGCGCATGGGGGCTGCTGTCTCGCCGCTTGATCCCGTTTTGCGCGAGCTGTCTTCCGCCTTTGAGCGGCCGGCAGACCTTGCCCAGGCGGAGGCACGGCTTGAAGATCTCTTCGCCCGCATCATGGGACGCTTTCGAACCTGCTGATCCAGCCCTTCAACCCGTATTGGGTCGGGCGGTTTCGAGACCTGGCCGGCAAAGCCTTTCTCGGCCTATTGAACTGCAGAGAGCGCCTGTGATATAAGCGGTGCCCAACCCATCAGACCGGCAACTTAACATGCCGGACGTGGGCATCTTACAAACAGGCGCAGTCCAAACACTCACTGCAACTGCCGAGGAGGAAAACGAATGGGCAAAGGGGATCAACGATCGAAAAAAGGCAAGATCTGGCGGGGGACGCACGGCAAGGTCCGGCCCAAGAAGAGAAAAGCGAAGGAAAAGGCATGAACGCCAAGCCGCTGAATGCCAGAACCCCCGATTGGGACATCGACAGCATGTTTGTCGATCGGTGGTCGCCGCGGGCCTTTCTGAGCGACCCTCTCACGGAACGCGAGATCCAGACGCTTTTTGAAGCTGCCCGCTGGGCGCCTTCCTGCTTCAACGAGCAGCCGTGGCTGTTCGTGTATGCTACCGCACCGGAGCAGCGGCAGAAGCTCGTCGCCTGCCTGGTCGCCAAAAACCAGCTCTGGGCCAGCCGGGCACCGCTGCTGATGTTTGTGCTGGCCCGGCGCAACTTTCAAAAAACCGGCAAGGAGAACCGCCACGCGCCTTTCGATGCCGGCGCCGCCTGGATGGCGCTGGCGCTGCAGGCCCGCAAGCTCGGGCTGTATGCGCACGCCATGGCCGGGTTCAACCTGGACAAGGCCAACGAAACGCTGGGGGTTTCCAGAGACGAATTCCACATCATGGCGGCGATGGCCGTGGGCCGCTTGGGTGACGCCTCGGGGCTGCCCGATGATCTGCGCGCCATGGAGTCGCCCAACAGCCGCAAGCCGCATGCGGAGGTGGCCACGAACGTTTTCCCGCTTTTTCATTTGGTTTAACACGGAAACGGCTGTACGCAGTTAATCACCCTCACCCAGCCTCCCCCGTCAAGGGGGAGGAGACCGAAGAAATACCTCGCCTGGAAGATCGAGAGGCTCCCTGCATTGCAGGAGGCCCCTTAAAAAATACCCCTCGCCTTTGGCGGGCTAAGGCAGGACAAGGCCCAGCAATCAAAATGCGGCCGATTAGCTCAGGGAATCGCCCAAAATGCGTTTTAAATGCTGCCAGATTTCTGATATTCGTCTGTTCGGTCTTCCGCCAACACGGTTGTCGGCGCCAACCGGAGAGGCTCTAATAGAGTTTCTATCCAAATTGGGATAGACGCCACAAATTCGGATGAACTCAATTCTCCTTACTCTCGTCGACACCCATGCTCACATGTGCGCGCAGGAGTTCACTCATGATCTGAGCGCCGTTCTATCCCGCGCGCAGGCCGCCGGAGTCGCCGCTGTCATCGCGGTCGGCGAAACCCTGGCAGATGCCGCTCGCAACCTGGAACTCTCCAGACAGTACCCGATGATCCGGCTGGCGGCCGGCCTTTATCCTGCCGTATTGGAACCCGGCCAGGCCGAAGAGCTGCATCGTTTCATTCGCCGGAACCGGCCGGGGCTTTCAGCCATCGGCGAAGTCGGCCTGGACCACTGGGCAGTCAAAGAGGAAAAAGGCCGGGAGCTGCAGCGCGAGATCTTCAAGGGGTTCATCGGGCTCGCCCAGGAGCTCGACCTGCCGCTCAACGTGCATTCGCGTTCGGCCGGACGGCAGGCGATCGACCTGCTGATGGAATGCGGGGCCGCCCGGGTCCAGCTGCACGCCTTCGACGGCCGCGCCGCGACCGCGCTGCCGGCGGTGGAAGCGGGCTACTTTTTCTCCATCCCGCCTTCGGTCGTCCGCTCCCGTCAGAAACAGAAACTGGTCAAACGGCTCCCGTTGACCTGCTTATTGGTTGAAACCGACAGTCCGGTGCTCGGCCCTGATCAGACGGTCCGCAATGAACCGGCGAACCTCGGGCGGGCTGTCCAGGCCATCGCCGAGATCAAATCGTTACCGGTGCAGGCCGTGATGGAGGCGGTGATCGCGAACACCCTCCGACTCTATGGCCGCCTGCCCGAAAGCGGGTTATGATTCACAGCACCATCCTCACGATTACGAAATCAATCGGCTCCATTCTTTCCGCTTCCGCGCTTGACAAAGAGGGGCCAGGGGGATGGTGCGATCATGGTGTTTTCAGCAGTCATGCCTCGCCAAGCACGCCGAAATGCATTATAGTGACACCCAAAAACCCACTTCAACGCGAGGAGCAAACGACGATGATCGCTTACTTCGTTCACGACCAGCGGAAAAATCAGGACACTATTTATCTGCCTGATCTGGGTTGCTTTGTCCCCGTCGACAAGGCGGCCATGGAGCGCTTTATTTCGGTCAAACCGGATTTCGCCGGTTGGACGGGTCAGGCCTGTGCCTTCGTGAAGCCCGAAGAGTTCGGCACGGTGGCCGCCACGCGCGACGACCAGGGCGATGTCTGCATCGTACGGCAGGAACTCTGGCGCGAGCGGATGTTTGCCAACCTGGGGAATCCTTTGGATCAGCGCCACTAAAATTTTTCCCGGCAATGAACGGCTTCTTTAATACCTAAAAAACATAGTGTGAAATGAAAACCGCATTTTTAAAAGATACTATTAAAGTAATTCTTTTTGATATCGATGGAGTTCTTGCGGATGTATCCGCCTCGTATCGAGAAGCAATAAGGAAGACGGCGGAAAAATATATTGGCAAAATGATATCTGATCTTGAAATCCAATGTTTAAAAGACGAGGGAGGATTCAATAATGATTGGAAATTAACCTTTGAATTGGTTAAGAGAAATGTAAAATTAAACAGCAACATCACGTATGAAGAAGTAAAGGGTGAATTTCAAGAAAGGTATTTGGGAAAAAGCAATTCAGGGTTGATATCCAACGAAAACCTGATTTTGAATATAGACGTTATTGAAAAGCTGAGCAAAAAATTTTCTTTAGGGATAATAACGGGGAGACCTAAAGAGGAGGCTGAATTTTTCTTGAAGAAAAATGGAATTTACCACTACTTCAATACGATCATCTGCCGGGAAGATGTCGGACTCAATGAAAAGCCAGACCCCTTCGGAATATGTTTGGCGTTAAAAGAACTGGCAGAGACTCCTTCCAGTGCGATTTATTTAGGGGATACAGTTGATGATATGACTGCGAGTACGTCTGCGGGCGTCGTTGGTCTTGGAGTGATTCCGCCCTATGCAGCCGATAAAGAGAAATTGGAAACCTTGCTTCTTTCAAAAGGTGCAAAATTTGTAGTGCGCGATATCAACAAATTGATAGAGGTGTTGAATGAATTGAACGCTTAAAATATTTTATTTTTGACGAACAGGAGAAACGAAAATGGAAGATAGGAATTTATTCGAAAGACTGGTGGACGTGAGTCCGGGGATGGAAATTTGGTGGGATTCATCGCCGGTTATATTCGCTAACTGGTGCAAGAAGATACTTGCCAAAGCAACATCGGATCAGGACCGCCGATGGTTGCAGAAGCAGTTTGACCGGATGTATGCTCCGACGTCCCCTACAAAACAACTGTTTCGCGGGGTGACCACCAATCCTCCCCTGTCGTTACAGGCCATTCAGGAGGATGTGGCCAACTGGGAAACGGTTGCCCGTGAGCTTATCGACCAGAATCCGGGAATCGACCCGGAAGGCCTTTTCTGGAAACTTTACAAAAAAGTGGTCAAACGCGGATCAGACATGTATCTCCCGCTGTTTAAAGCCAGCGGCTTCAAGGAAGGCTTTCTGTCCGGTCAGGTGGATCCGCGCAAGGTGTTCGATAAACAAACCATGATCCAACAGGCCGAAGAGATTGCGTCTCTCAACCCAAATGTCATGGTCAAGGTGCCGGGCACGAAACAAGGCTATGAGGTGATCGAGCATCTGACCGCCAAGGGAATTTCCACCAACAACACCCTCACCTTTGTTCTGCCCCAACTTTTGGATTGCGCCCGGAGCGTCAAGCGGGGTCTTGAAACCGCCCAAAAGAACGGTGTCGATCTCAGCAGATGGCGCTCGGTGATTACCCACATGGAATCCAGATATGGCGACCTCGGCGGGCTGAGAGACTTCGCCAAGGAAAAAGGCATTGAGCTTAGTGAAGCCGACGTTCGGATGGCTGAATTGGCGATTTTCAAAAAAGCGTATAAATATTTGAAGGACCATAACCTGCCCAGCAAGATGCTTTCCTGCTCGCTCAGGCTCGGCCCGGTCGTCAACGGCAGCAACCGAATCTGGCATCTGGAGGAAAAAGCCGGGGCCGCTGTCGTGGTGACCTGCCCGCCCGTTTTTATTGAGCAGGTGCTTTTCATGCCCGGTGTCGAAAAAATCACCTTTAAAAAAGACCGTATTTTAGAGGATATCCCCAAGTCGACCATGGATAAGCTGATGCGGGTTCCTTATTTTGAAAGGGCCTATGCGGAAGACGGCTATACCCGTGATGAGTACAACACCCATCCGGCCCTGCAACGCACCGCCGAGCAGTTCTCGAAAGCCACCGATGAAATGGTGGCGTTTGCCGGTAAATGCCTGCAGGGAGCCTGTTCCACCCGCTGACGGACGGACCCGCAAAAACGTGATAATTTAAATTTTTATTTGTGAAACCATTCAATTTGATGAATTCTTAATAAGTCGGAAATGCTTGTTTTCTAACTCATCAAATCTAAAATAAATACATAGAAGAGGAGCGGAAAATGAAAAAAGATCTCAAGGACTGGTTCGTTCCCTGGCTGTTTGCGTCGAGGGAGTACAATGTAGGTATTTTGGATAAGGCATTGGCCAACCCGGATTATGCCCGATTGATGCTCAATGAAAACCCCCTCGGCCCGTCGGAGAAGGTCATCAATGCGGTGGTGGAGTCCCTGCGACACGGCAACTGGTATCCGGACAGTTTTTTGAGGTTGCGAACCAAAATCGCGAAGATGTACGGTCTGGGTCCGGAAAATGTGCGGTTGTGCAATGGGTCTTCGGATACCATCGACGCCATGATGCGGATATTTCTACAACCCGGAGATGAGTTCTTGCTCTCCACACCGACCTTCGAGCTGTTTCCGCCGAGGGCGGAGCTTTGCAACGCAAAGGTCGTTCAAATTCCGGTGAGGGCCGGCGACCTGCAGTATGATGTGGATGCCATGCTCAAGGCCATCAATAAACGGACCAAGCTCATATTGATCATTAATCCCAACAACCCCACCGGCGTCTTTATCGACGATGCGGACCTGATTCGGTTTTGCGAAACGGGGGTTCCGCTTTGTGTGGACGAGGCCTATTTGGACTACAATGCGGACAGGTCCTCCAAAGCGCCTCTCATCAAAAAATATCCCCACGTGTTTTTGTCGGTCACTTTTTCCAAGGCGTATGGGTTTGCCGGCATCCGATTCGGGTTTGTATTGGGCACCGAAGAGATGATTGCCGCCTTCAACCGCATGTTTCTGCCCTGGAATGTGAGCCGGATGTCGGCTGCCGCCGCCGAAGCCATCATCGACAACCCCGATGAGGTCAAAGCGAAGGTTGAACACAACAACAAGTGGATGGACATTTTTGCAGAAGCGCTCAAGAAGCTGGGACTCAAACCATATCCGGCACATGGCAATTATATGCTGATCGATGGCACCATGACCGGCAAAACCACCGACGAGATTCTCAAAGCGGCTCTTGACCAGAAGATCTTCCTTAAAAAGATTGGCGAAATTCAAGGTAAGACCGGCTATTTCCGGGTGACCCCCGGAACCGATGAGGAAAATGAGCGCTTCCTGAAATTTATCAGAGCGTACTTTGGTTAAGGACAAACTTGAAAATGAAAAAAGTCGCCATTGGCTGTGATCCCAATGCAGCCGAACTCAAGCAGGTGTTGAAAACGCATTTAGCGCAAATGGGCTACCAGACAGAGGATTACGGCAGCGATGACCCGATTTATGCCAACGTGGCCTTTGCCGTCGCCGAAGCAGTTGCCGCCGGAAAGCACGAACGCGGAATTTTGCTGTGCGGCACGGGGATCGGGGTGTGCATCGCGGCCAACAAGGTGCCGGGCGCCTACGCGGCGCTCTGTTCGGATGTCTATTCGACCGAGCGTTCGCGCAAGAGCAACAACGCCAACATCATGACCATGGGCTCCCAGGTGGTGGGGCCTGAACTCGCCAAGGCCTTGGTCGGCGTTTGGATGAAATCGGAGTATGTCCCCGGCGGCCGATCGGAACCCAAGGTCCAGCGGATCGCCGAATACGCCCACGAGCATCAGAAATAGCGGAGCGGCCAGGTGGAACTCATCAGCGCAGCTGAAAAAAAGGAACTGGAGCGAGTTGCCGTTCGGATCCGTCGCAACGTCCTGAGGATGCTGAAGCCCGGACGGTCCGGACACATCGGCGGAGCGCTGTCCTGCGTCGACATCCTCACGGCCCTGTATTTCAAGGTCATGCGGGTTGACCTGCAGAACCCGGGCTGGCGGGAACGCGACCGGTTTGTGCTGTCGGCCGGCCACAAGTGTCTGGCCCTCTACGGGACCCTGGCTGAAAGGGGCTTCTTTGATCGTCGCATACTCGACACCTATGGGGACCATTGCACGAAGCTGGGCGGACACCCGGACATGCACAAAATCCCCGGCATCGAGACCAATACCGGCGCCCTGGGCCACGGCCTATCCATCGCCGGCGGCATGGCCATGGGATTGAAGATGGATGGGATCGGTTCCCGGGTTTACGTGATCATGGGTGACGGCGAACTCGCGGAGGGGTCCAACTGGGAAGCGGCCGCGGCGGCCAGCCACCATCGGCTGGACAACCTTCTGGTCTTCGTGGACCGCAACGGCTTGCAGATCTGCGGCCCGACGGTCGACGTCATGGGCTATGAGCCCCTCGACAAGCGCTGGGAGGCTTTTGGCTGGCAGGTGCGGGTGATCAACGGCCACGACATGGACCAGATCGTCGCGCATGCCACGAATATTCCGTTTGAAAGGAGGAAACCGTCGGTCGTCATCGCCAACACGATCAAGTCGAAGGGAGTCTCTTTTGCGGAGGGCAAGGTCGAGTACCATTACTGGAAGGCGACGGCAGACGGCCTGGCGATCGCCGAGCGGGATCTGCAGGCGGCCGAGGAGCGAATCGGATGATGGAAACTCTCAAGGACCCTCGGAAAACATTCGGGGAGGCGCTGGTGGCCGCGGCTGAAAAGAACCCTGCCATCGTGGCGCTGTCCGCGGACAGTTCCAGCGGTTCCGGTCTCACGCCCTTTCAAAAAAGATTTCCCGAGCGTCACATCGAGTTCGGTATCATGGAGCAGGGGATTATGGGCTTTGCCGCCGGGCTCGCCACGACCGGCAAGGTCCCCTTTGTGGCGGCCATCGCGCCTTTTGTGACGGCGCGGCCCTTCGAGATGTTCCGCAACGACCTGGGCTACATGCGGCAGAACGTCAAGGTGGTGGGCCGTTCGGCCGGACTGACCTACTCCGATCTCGGGGCGACCCACCAGTCGCTGGACGACATCGCCATCATTCGCACCATACCCGGCGTAACGGTCATCAACCCGGGCGATCCGGTGGACATCGTCAAGGCCGTGCAGGCGGCCGCGGAGCACGTCGGACCGGTCTATATCAAGATAGGCAGCCCTCCGATGCCCGTTATCATGGATGAAGATTATCCGTTCCGCATCGGAAAGGGAGTCGTCATTCAGGACGGCAATGACGTTACCCTCATCGGAACCGGCACTGTCCTCAGCAAGGCCGCCGCAGCCGCGAAACTCCTCAAGGCCAAAGGCATCAACGCCCGCCTCATCAACCTGCACACGATCAAGCCGCTCGACACGGAACTGATTTTGACAGCGGCCCGCGAAACCGGAAAGATCGTCACGGTGGAAGAAGGCTACGTGACCGGCGGCATGGGTAGCTGTGTCGCCGAATTCCTGTCGGCCGAGCACCCCGTTCCCATCAAGATGATCGGCGTGAACGACCGGTTCGTCGAGCCGGGGCCCTACGAGGAGGTTCTCGCGCTCTGCGGGCTGCAAGGCGCGCAGATTGCGGAAACGGTGGAACGCTTCTTAAACTCCGGGGGGCGGTAGACGGCGGGTCGCCGCCGCCGGCCGGAAGAGGGCATAAGCGCTAACCTAAACGTAACATCACCGATCGGGGCCTATGTCCACGGCGTCATTCCGGCAATATTTAAGCCGGCAATCCCTTTTCATTCTCTTTTCGACCCGTCTACCGACCTGCCAGAAGGCGGATTTGGGTCTTTGCAAAAACCGCTCTAGTGGTTTTATCCACGCGGCAACCACTCGGTCTGCACAATTCCGTCAGTAACAAGCGGCTTGAACTCAGGATCCCCAGTCAAAAGCACAGCACTTTGCGCTTGAGCTGCTACAGCTGCAAACGCATCCGCATAAGATATTGAGTAACGGGCTTTCAATCGGGCCGCCGCAAGAACTGCAGCGCGAGTCACTGGTACAAGCAGGATCGGCAATTGGTCCAGTGCCGCCAGAGTTCGTTGCGTAGCAACCAATCCTCGCTCCCGTTCCACGATATAGAGAACTTCGCCAAGGTTGATGAGTGAGAAATACAAGGAAAGAGTCCCGCGCCTTGCCTCGGCAAGAAGTTTCCGGACACGCGGCATGCCCGGCTCGCCCTCCAGATAAGCCAGAACGGCAAAGCTATCCAGCGCGTAGGCGGCGGCATTAGCGACCACGCGTTGCCTCCCGCCGGCGCTCCATACGACGCTCGGCCAAAAGGGAGCGCGTCAAAGACTTCGCCCCTTCAACATGCCTGCGGCTTCTCGAACTGGATCAGTCAGCGTCGGAACCAGTGCTAAAACGCCACCGTAATCGACTATTTGCACGGTTGCGCCCGGATTAGCGCATACTTCCTGCGCAACGCAGCTGGTATGACAACCCAGCCTTTTTCCGAAATCACCAGAGACATTCAACCTCCGTAGTGTTATACATTTATTGTGAACAGTATAACTCCGATTTCCTCGCGAAGCAAGCGAATGATAGGGGACGTTCCTCGGATACTCGAATTATCTATATGCTCGCATTTAGAAGGGTCAACCCTTGCGCTTGAATGATTTGCCAGCCCCTCACCACAGATTCGCATGCGGTCGAGAAGGCGATGTTCACTTTTTTCGATATCTTGACCGCGCTCATCCCAAGTTCCCGCGTCCCCCCCACTATCATAACACGCACATAGCCATTACCTGCTTCCCGCCTGTCAAGAACTCCTTGGGGGTAAGACCGAATAAGCCCGTCACACGATCCATCAACCATCCAAAGTCGTAAGCCGGCTCCCGGATCACAAGCTTCAGAATCTATAGACCGTTAATCCGAGGAACGTCCCTTATCATTCTATCATTCTAATGCGTGCAAGCCATTGTTATGATTTCTTCCGTCTCTTAATGATGCTATTGAGAATAGATTGAATTGATTCTTTATCAGATTCGTAGGTCCGATCAATGTCATCTGATACTGTTGCGCAATCAATATCATCTATTGGGACACTCTCCAAGATCATCTCGGGCAAAATGTTAAATGAAAACTTTTCTCCCGGCCTCAATTCACGGCGTCTTTGGAATTCCTTTGTTACAGCATCTGACGGTGGGAAAAGGATTCTTTTATCTTTCAATTTTAATTGTACATTGCCAAGAAATACAGTCATTGGCGAATGGTTTTGAACTTCTAAAATCAAAATATCTTCAATTTTACTTGTCGGCATTTTACAAACCCGCCAATCACTTTGATTCGAACATCAGGCTTTGGAAGCGTGGTTGGTTGTAGTTCACGAAATTGGGAAACATTACCGCGATCTTTTGACAGGAATTCAGCAATTACTTTTGTAAGATGCAGGATAAACTACGATTCAAATTTTCAGTATCACTATAAGTTCCGAGCAAGCCTTCCTGTTGATATTTGTTTTTGATTTCCTGAAGTCTTTTATATTGATCTATATCTAGTGCACTTGAGGAACAGCTTGTGAGGAAAAATATATCAATACTCTTTTTCGCTTTCTCTGATCTTTTCAATTTCTTCAATTGAACCAGATGGGTATTTTTCTGTGGAGGTTCCCAGCCTGTACCAAAACACTGCAATGGCGAAGTCGCAGTCCTCTACAATTTGCAAGTTTAGAACCTTTTGCGGTGGAGCAGACATGTCTGGGGCTGAGTGTATTTCCCACCTTATTAGTTCTACACGTGCTCCGAGCGTCTCCCCAATTTGTGCATTCCATCGGGTCACTGAATCACCTAAAGCATTTCGCTCTTCTTGGACATCTGCAGGAGATATTAGCAAACACCTATATTCTAATATTTCTTTCGGCATTTTTATCACTATCCCTTAAAGCATAACGAAAAGCTGTGCGGCGCGTCTGTTTTGCGTCCGCACGAGCGACGTGTTGTGTGTTCAGTATTCTTCCTTTTCAATATCAGTTTCGAGTGAATCATAAATTTCTGAGTGAAATTCCAAATCGAACCATTCGTTAAATAATGCAAAATTTCTATTCTTTGGCCAAAAATTCTTATCGATACACCAGCCTTTTAGCTCAATTTCAAACAGTTTTTTATAGATTGCCTTGATGTATTTTATGGACTCTTCGTCAGTATCCAGATCATCTGGCAACAGAATGGCGGTGCAATCTTTTGTTAAGGAACCAATATCGAAGTTCCCTTCCATTTCTGGAAGTGAATTAATCCAATCAATATAGAACTTTTTGGGCTTGATAATAGCTATTTGACGATTTATTGGATACATGTATGTCCTTCACACACAACGCGGCGCGTCAGCCGCGCCCGAAAGCGGGAGCGGAGCGGACGCTGGAGGGCGTCGGCTGGACGCGGTGGTTAGGCCTTGACGCTTTCACCAGAACTTCCACCACGACCTCTTCGTCGGCAATGGGCGTACATCTGATCCTTCAGACTGTTCAACCTCTTTCGAATTGACGTCGAAGTTTATCGAAAAGGACAAGCTTGTCTTCGTGATCCTCAGGGATTAACGGAAACGCAGGGCGGCCGAGGCCGGAATACACCTCATTCAGAGTCTCCAAAACGAGATTTCTCTTGCCGTCGATGATTGCCGGAACCGCTGGATCCTTCCCGATGATAACGCCGCTCCTTACATCCAGCTGCCCAGTCGAGGACCCAACTTCATACACTATCTTGATATCCTGCAGGTGGTCAGAAATGGTATCAAAACAGTTCCGAAGCACTTCGCTCTCAAACTCTGCTTTCGGGCGACCACGCTCGATAATAAGCCCGCTTTTAGTCTTCCTGATGCCGGTGCCCAAGGCAAAGATGGTGTCTTCAATTGCTTCAATCATGTCTTTAGGAACTTCGAGTAGGAACGGGATTCGGAAGGCTGCCCTGTCGAAGCAAGGGTAATAAAAATCCAACATCGCTCTATCATGCGCAGACCAGTCGCTCGCCATCGCCGGAGACGAAGGCGATGGGGTAATGCTCTCTCCCAAGAGCAGGTCAAGTCCATGGATTAACCGATCGATGTGGCTGTGGAAGTCTCTCCCAGGATCTACTTGCAGTGCGTTACGGTATGCTAGGTTACTGAGAGGGAGGTAACTCAGTTGTGCTTGGCATCGATACTCTTCCGATGAGAAGCGGTACCACCAAGATTCCTCAATTCAATGCGGTTTCAATCTCCATACGAACGAAGTCTGCGGGGTCGTCCAACCGGCGTTCGCCGTCTGGTAAAACCCCCGCCCACCGATCGCCTATCAAGGCCAATAGTACGTCACACTGACTCACTACCTCGTTGATATGCTGTCGGAAATCGACCCCGAAAGGGATCGTGTCGATGTCCATAACACAGACGCACGGCCGAAATGTAACGATAGTCGATCGTAAATTCGCCCTGCCAGAGCGGCGGTATCCTCTCGGCGGTAAGAGATAAAGACCTTGGGCATCATCATTCCTGCCTCGTGGCCTAACGACACAGCTAAGCGGCTTGTTACAGCGCGCCAGCGCTGTAACAAGTCCAGCTTCAGCCGTTCGGCTCTGGTTTGGTTTGCATTGCCTGAAGTAAGTGGTGCAGATCTGGCAGCAATTCTACCCAACCCGTGCCTCTCTAAATTGTCCCTTTATCATCGCATTGAAAGCCTTTCCCAGTGAGACAGCCGCTCGCAGTTCGTTATAGGTAAACTCTGGAACGTCGTAGTACTGCCATATCTGCCCACTCGATCGAAATTCTACCTCCACAGTGCCAGAAGACTGCTCGTACCCAATACTCGCTACCATTGATGAATCGACCACATCTCTATCCATATCTACCTCCCCAATTTCTGCTCTCGCTGCGAAGTTACACGCCCTTATAATCATCAGCGCCAGGTGCAAATGCCCTACGCCAACACTCAACCAGCTTGGGATCTTCACTAGTTGGCCTAGGCGTTTGCAACGGAATTCGTAGGCGCGAAGGAATTGTAACCGCTTCGCCGATAACAAGTGCTTCACCTGTTCGCAATGAGGGGAGTAAGTCGATTAGGCTGATCAAGTTATCTGGGGCGACGATTTGACAATCGATTGATCGCTCGAATTGGTTAACCTCAGTGCGATGAAGGTCCCGACCTGCGCCAAGATCGTCTCGGCAATCTCAGACGGCCTTTGAGAAATGATCATTGCACCAACGCCAAACTTGCCACCCTCCTTGAAGACCTTCTCTACTGCATCCCTTGCGTAGTTATTGCCTTCAGATTTGTTGAGGTAAGAATGGGCTTCCTCAAACGCAATAAAAAGCGGTCTCTGCCGCCCGTGTACGGCTCATGTCTTCCCCAAAACATGCTGTCGAAAACGAAACGCGTGATTAGTCCAATAGTTATGTCAAGACCTCAAAGGGGACTCCAGCCAGGTCGAGAATCGTAAGCCTTTCATCACCGCCAATCCAATCATTCAGCAGATCGTGCAAATCTTTCGGGGATGTGGCATCAGTGTAGTCACCGGATGAAAAAGAAAATCATAGGCTGAATCCCTAAGCCGGCTTATGAGACGCTTTTCGTAGACGTAGAATTCCTGGTATAGTTTTGACTTATAGGGGGCAGCTGCTCCAACTGCATAGGGCTTAAAGCAGGGCGGTTCAAGCGTGTTATAGTCGCCATTGCTTTCAATACAGCGCTTTATCTGGTCTGCTTTTCGGCAGTCGCTTCGCTAAACGTTGCGTTCAGCCACCAATAGATGTGATGCCAAGTTCTCGGACATTGAAGGGTATCGGCGAATCAGCAGAAACCCGATCAGGATCAACAGCCCGGATCTTAATGAGCCCACATTGCTTTTTTTCTTTCAACCACGAATTCGCGAAGTTTTCTGTAGTCTGGGCGTTGGTCATCCTTCGGTTCAGCACCAACAAGGAAAAAGGAGTTCATCAAATGTCATTAGCCAGAAGGGAATATGAACGGATGGGCTGCATCGTTGATCCTGAATACACGCGACTTCGGGAAAGCCGAGGCATACTCACCATGCGGGTCGACCAAAATAACTCTTGATCCTGGATAGTCCAAGATCGCCCTCAAGACACTACAGTGGTGTTAGACTTCCCACTTCCTGTCGACCCGAGAATCGCGCTATGCCGCAAAACAAGCTTGTGAATGTCTGCGTTGACACTAAGGTTCTCGGATGAGGAGTGCTTTCCGAACTCTATCGAATCTGTGTCCTTTCCGGCATATATGTCGAACAAATCGCTTTCGGTCACAAGATGAACCTCGTCGTTAATTGTGGGATATATGCCAACGCCTTTCTGAAAGTCCTCATCGCCGATTTTTTCCCCAACAACTGAACCGACAAGAATCTCGATCCTGGATAGTATGCACGATTCTCATCCCTCGCTGCATTTGGTGTATTGCTAACCGCTGACACGATTCCGTAGATGCTGATATTGCCAACAGGAAATTTCACAAAGGTGCCGATCTGGCCGATCTTGTACAATCGGCATTGATGATCGGAGCTGCTGAGGGAATCCGCTAGATATCTCGACCTCAACTGTGCTTGAGTCAACGCGAATCACTTTGCCCAAGTAGGTAATATCGCTGATCATGTGTCCCCCGAATCTTCGCGATCCTGTTTCCCTGAACTTGCGACAAGGAATGCAACCAGCGCGTTGAAGTCGCCTAGCATCAAGTGCGCTTATCCTCGCTCCAGAATGTTGTAGTGATTTCGTTCGGCTCGGTCGCCTCTTTGTTGAACTGCCACTCGCCCAAATCCCCGTTGATAATGGCCTTTTCGGCCCGAAAGCGTGAAGATTCAGATATGCCGAACAAGAATTATGGAAACTTCCAATCCTCGTCACTATGAAAGAAAGCGATAACGAACAGACGGTTATTCTGGCGCATGCAATTGAAGATAATTTCATTAACATGTTGGTCAGAAAAAGAATAGCCGCTGATAGCAAAAAGTAGTTCACCGCCGAGAAGATAGGACCGCATTCTGTCGAAATAGGCGATAAAGTGGGTATTCCGGGCGAAGCCGGCCACCGATTCCGATCGAAAGCGGCCACCGATTCCGACGCAAGGCGGCCACCCCGTCTTGGTCCATTCACGGAGCTGAAAGCGACGCTGGTTAAACCTTCAAACAGCCGGTAAAGAGTACCTCCAAAAAACTCATTTGAGGAGGCTCCATGCCGGCCACGAGGTTAACCATGCGAAAGATCCGTGAAGTGCTACATCTAACCTTCGACTGTCATCTGACCAAGCGTCAGATCGCCAAGAGCTCCCTCATTGCGAGAAGCACCGTCGCCGAGTACCTCCGGCGGTTTTTCGCCTCCGGGCTCAGTTGG
>CAVOWH010000013.1:0-429472 GCA_963700055.1 uncultured delta proteobacterium
TAGGACGGGTTTTCTATAATGATGACATCCCCCTGTTTGCCGGAATCGAGGCTTCCGGCGACCTGCGCCCGATCTAACGCGGCCGCGCCGTTGAGGGTGAGCGCCGTAATGATTTCCTCCGGCGAAAGGTTCATGTAAAGCGCCGCCAGCGCCGCCACCAGCGGAATGGACTCTGAATAGCAGCTGCCCGGATTGAAATCGGTGGCCAGCGCGACCGCGCAGCCAGCGTCGATCATGAAGCGACCGCGCGCGTAGGGCTCACGCAGGCTGAAGGCCGTGGCCGGAAGCAGAGTGGCCACCGCGCCCGCCGCCGCCATGGCGCGCAATCCCCCGTCGGAAGCGTGCAGGAGGTGATCGGCCGACACCGCACCGATCTCCGCCGCCAGCTCGGCACCGCCCAGCCGCACGATTTCGTCGGCATGCAGCTTGGACTTCAAGCCCGATTCAACGGCGTTGGTCAACAATCGTCGGGACTGCTCCACGGAGAAGACATTCTTTTCGCAGAAGACGTCGCAGAACTCGGCCAACCGGCGAGAGGCGACCTCCGGCACCACCTTTTTCAGCAGGAAATCGATGTAATCGTCTTCGCGGCCCTTGTATTCAGGCAGGACCGCATGCGCCCCCATGAAGGTCGGCACGACATCCAGCGGATGCAGCCGGTTCAGATCGGCCATGACCTCCAACTGCTTGATCTCGGTTTCACGGTCCAGGCCGTAGCCGCTTTTGCCCTCGACCGTGGTGACCCCGAAGGATAGCATGGAGTCGAGCCGCTTCAGCCCGGCCTCTGTCAGCTCCTCGCGCGTGGCGTCGCGTGTGGCGCGCACGGTGCTAAGAATGCCGCCGCCGCGCTGCAGGATGTCCATGTAGCTGTCGCCCTTGAGCCGCCAGGCATACTCAGCCGCCCGGTATCCGCCGAAGACGAGGTGGGTGTGTGAGTCGACAAACCCCGGCAGCACCGCCTTGCCGGTAGCATCGATGGTTTCAAATTGCGAGAGGTCTTTGCCCGAAGCCTGCAGCTCCGTTAGGACCTTCGCCGTGGGGCCGACGCTGGAAATCAGCCCCTGCTCGATCACCACCGCGCCTTCAGCGACGAGTCCGAGCTCCGACATTTCCTTGCCCTTCTTTGCGGCAAAGCCGCTGCAGGTGACGAG
This sequence comes from uncultured delta proteobacterium, assembly GCA_963700055.1. Classification (GTDB taxonomy): domain Bacteria; phylum Desulfobacterota; class Desulfobacteria; order Desulfobacterales; family SpSt-501; genus SpSt-501. The sequence goes on from CAVOWH010000013.1 coordinate 1,152, forward strand.
CTCGGAGGCATTTTTGATAATCAGGTTGCCCTTCATTTCTTCCCCTCAATTATCCAGAATCTACTCATAGATTCTGGATTCCAGCACCTGCTCCGTTTTAAAGTTATCAAGCTGCAAGTAGTAGGCGGCCGTGTCGATCAGGGCGCCCATGGGAACGAGGCCGACGATCTCGCTGCCGATCACAGGCACGCCCCAACGCCGGGCTTCGATGCGGACCAGCTCAAAGGCGCGGTAGAGGGCGGTCTTGGTGTAATCGGTCATATTGATGGACACCTGGACGATGCCGCGGTCCTTGAGGTCGATGCCGAGGGCTTTGCAGTAGCGCAGGCCGCCGCTGAGATGCCGGATCTTGCGGGCGATGTCGTTGGCGATCTCGAGATTGGACGTGCCGAGGTTGACGTTGTAGGCCACCAGCGGCATGCGGGCGCCCACGGCGGTCGCACCGGCCGACGGATGAATTTCGGCTGGCCCGAAATCCGGTTTCCACTCCGGCTGCCGGATCTTTTCCGGCAGGCCCTCGAACTGTCCCTTGCGGATGTCGGCGAGGTTACGGCGATGGGCCGCCGTGGCGGATTCCTCGTACAGGAAGATCGGCAGATTGAATTCCTGCCCAGCGGCCTCCCCCACCTGACGTGCCAACTCGTTGGCCTCCTTCATCGTCACGCCCTTCACCGGGATGAACGGCACCACGTCCACGGCACCCATGCGTGGGTGCTGGCCCTGGTGGGCGCGCATGTCGATCCCCGCGATGGCCGCCCTCATGGCTTCGAGGACGGCCGCCTTGAGCGGCTCGGGTTCGCCCACCACGGTGACGACGCAGCGGTTGTGGTCCTCGTCCCGCTGGTAGTCCAGAAGCTTGACGCCCTCCCGGCCCCGGAAGGGTTGAACGATTTTTTCGATCTTCTCCAGGTTGCGACCCTCGCTGAAGTTGGGAACACATTCGACGATGCGAGTCATGCCTGCCATAGGGTGCTCCTTTGTCAGCCGCCGCGTTGAGTAAAAGTTGCTCTTTGGGAGCGGCTTCCAGCCGCGATGTTGGCCGTCCTCACTGCGATCGCGGCTGGAAGCCGCTCCCAAAGCCGTCAGCGGTTGCCATCGCGGCGGGCGAAACCATCCGCCACCAGGTTTGTTACCATGCCGCGGTCCGCCAGATACGGCAACGTAATGTGATCCGAGCCCTGCCGCAGCCCGTTGTAATGGATGCAGGTTTCGATGGAGGCTTCGTTGCGCGCCCAGGCGCGCCGGGCCACCCCGCCCATCACATCCCATGGAATGGCGCGGCGGATGATTTCGTCGACCCGTTCGGTTCCGTCCAGCACCAGCCCGAAACCGCCGTTGATGGCCTTGCCGATGCCCACCCCGCCGCCGTTGTGCAGCGCCACCAGGCTCATGCCGCGGGCGGCGTTGCCGGCAAAACAGTGGGTCGCCATGTCGGCCATGATGTTGCTGCCGTCGTAGATGTTGGCGGTCTCCCGAAAGGGTGAGTCCGTGCCGCCGGTGTCGTGGTGGTCGCGGCCGAGCATGACCGGGCCGATCTCGCCGGTCCGCACCATCTCGTTGAACTTCAGGGCGATCTTCATACGCCCCGACGCATCTTGGTATAAAATGCGCGCCCGGGTGCCGACCACCAGGCGATTCTTTATAGCATCCCGGATCCAGTTGTAGTTGTCGCGGTCCTGGAAACGACGTTGTGGGTCGATGCACGCCATGGCGGCCCGGTCGGTCTTGGCGAGATCCTCATCTCTGCCGCTCAGGCACACCCAACGGAAGGGACCGTAGCCGTAGTCGAAGAGGATCGGCCCCATGATGTCCTCGACATAGGACTGGAAGATGAACCCGTCGAGCGGGTTCTCGCCGTTTCTGCAGATATCCTTGATGCCGGCGTCGTAGACCGCTTTTAGAAAGCTGTTGCCGTAGTCAAAGAAGTAGGTTCCCCGGTCGGACAGGGTCTTGATGAGCTCGTAGTGGCGGCGTAGACTCGCATCCACCATTTCCTTGAACCCGGCGTGGCCGCTGCGCAGCAGCTCCGTGCGTTGTTCGAAGCTGACCCCCTGAGGACAATAGCCGCCTTCGTAAACCGCATGACAGGAAGTCTGGTCCGAGAGCAGGTCGATCTTGACGTCGTGATGAACGGCATATTCCAACAGGTCGACCACATTGCCGTGAAAGGCGATGGCCCGGCACTGGCGTTTTCGCTGCCAGTCGGCGGCGGCGGTGAAGGCCTCGGCCGGGTTGTCCGTCATCTGGTCGATCCATCCCTGGTCGAGGCGGGTCTTGATGCGCGAGTGATCCACCTCGGCGATGATGCCGACTCCGTTGGCGATGACCACGGCCTTGCCCTGAGCGCCGCTCATGCCGCCCAGCCCGGAAGTCACAAACAGCCGACCCGACAAGTCCCGGTCCGCCGGGATGCCGAGCTTGGCACGGCCCGCGTTTAGAATCGTGCTGTAGGTCCCGTGCACGATGCCCTGGGGCCCGATGTACATCCAACCGCCGGCGGTCATCTGGCCGTAGTTGGCCACCCCCAGCGCCATGGCGCGGTGCCAGTTCTCCTGATCATCGAAGCAGCCCACCATCAGGGCGTTGGTGATGATGACCCGCGGGGCTTGCGGCGAGGAGGCGAAAAGGCCCACCGGGTGGCCGGAGGCCATGACCAGGGTCTGCCTGCGGGTGAGGACCTCCAGGTAGCGCTTGATCAGCCGGTACTGCATCCAGTTCTGGCAGACCTGGCCGGTCTCGCCGTAGGTCACGAGCTCATAGGGGTAGAGAGCCACCTCGAAGTCGAGGTTGTTGTCGATCATCACCTGAAAGGCCCGGCCCTCGATGCAGGTCCCAGTATAGGCGTCGATAGGCTGCCCCTTGATGGGCCCTGGCGGGCGGAAGCGGTAGCCGTAAATCCGCCCGCGCGTCATCAGCTCTTCCAGGAACTCCGGCGCCAGCGTCGCATGCCACTTCTCGGGAATGTAGCGCAGGGCGTTGCCGAGGGCGAGTGCGGTGTCTTTTTGGGACAGGTTGAAATGCCGCGCCGGAGCGCGCCGGATGCCTTGGACGAAATTCGGACTGGGCGGCAGCTCATCGAATAGGGTCCCGAGATGGACTTCCATGGCCTTGGCGATATGATGGTTGGCGATCACGATGGCTTTCCTTGCACGGAAACAAGCCGTGACTGAAAGTGTTTGTCATTATAGGCGCTGACTTGGTCAGCTATAAAAATAATGAAATCTCGACGGTCAGGGTTGAAAACCCGGCCCGAAAAAGGGCTGGCAAGCACTTGTGACTAATACAGAATTTATTGCAATTCAATAGGCTTGTAGGAAAGTACCCAATAGAGAGGTATCTCGCGTTACTCTCTTTTCATGGACAAATTTAGAGGCGCCAGAGTTACATGAACAGAGGGGAGGCGCTTGGCTTGGACTGGATGGCGGCATGAGACGAAAAAAAGGAGGCGCGCGGCATGGCAAGAAAATAAAACAGAAACGGGAAAGCCCATGGCGACGAATATCAGCCCGAATTCCCGTTTCTGCAATAAAATACCCTAAAATATGGCTATTATTTTTTCTTAGCAGCCGGCTTCTTAGCAGCGGGTTTTTTTGCCGCCGGTTTCTTGGTGGCGGACTTGCCGGTGGTTTTCTTCACCGCCGTCTTCTTAGTCGTTTTTACGGCCTTCTTTGCTGTTGCCATCATTTCCTCCTCTTTTTGGATTAGGCGGCTCTAATTTGTAAGGTTTAGCCGGCCCGCTTATTGTGTTAAACATCATTATAACCTACAATATGTTGAATTGCAACGCCCTTTTTAGGCTTTTAATTTCCATTATGGAATGAAATTCCCTTATCATAACTGCAATCCCGGAGAACTGAATCAAATGAAAACTGTAGTCCTCGACATGGAGAACATGACCCTCGAAGATCTTGTTGCGGCGGCGCGTGAAAGGTCGGTCGTGCAGCTGAGCGCCGAGTCTGAAGAGCGCATCCGGTGCGGCCGGGCGCTGGTGGACCAGTGGGTGGCGGAGGAACGCCGGATCTATGGAGTGACCACCGGCTTCGGTGCATTGAGTGACGTGGCCATTTCGAAAAAAGACACCCGGCGCCTGCAGGAGAACATCCTCATGAGCCATGCATCCGGTGTGGGCGAGCCGCTGGCAGCCGAGACCGTTCGGGCCACCATGACGCTCAGGGTGAAGGACTTCGCCCGGGGCCACTCCGGCATCCGGCTGGAAACCGCCCGGCGGCTTCTTGAATTGCTCAACCACGGCATCGTTCCGGTGGTACCGGAAAAAGGATCGGTGGGGGCGAGCGGTGATCTCGCACCGCTGGCCCACTTGGCCTTGGTCTTGCTGGGAAAGGGCGAGGCGTATTGCGGGGGGCGCCGCATGAGCGGCGGGGACGCGTTGGCCGCCTGCGATCTCAAGCCGCTGCAGCTCGAATCGGCCGAGGGACTGGCGCTCGTCAACGGCACCCAGGTGATGACGGCCATCGGCGGGCTTGCCGTTTACGATGCCATTCGGCTCTCCAAATTAATCGACATTGCGGCGTCCATGACGCTGGAAGTGTTGATGGGAAGCCGCACCGAGTTCAACCCGCGGATTCACCAGGTGCGGCCGCACCCAGGCCAAATAGCCGCCGCCGCCAACATGGAGCGCATCACCCGCAACAGCGAGATCATCTCCTCCCACAAGGACTGCTCCCGCATACAGGATGCGTACACCCTGCGGTGCTCGCCGCAGGTGCACGGCGCCACCAAAGATGCCATCGCCTACTGCCGCCGGGTGATCGAAACCGAGATGAATGCCTCGACGGGCAACCCGTTGATGTTTGCCGACTCCGGCGAGTTTCTGCTGGGCGGGAACTTTCACGGGCAGCCGGTGGCGCTCGCCATGGACTTCATGGGCATGGCCGTGGCGGAACTCGCCAACATTTCCGAGCGGCGCATCGAGCGGCTGGTCAACCCCAAGCTGAGCGGGCTTCCGGCTTTCCTCGTGAGCGACGGGGGCCTGAACTCCGGCTTCATGATCGCCCAGTACACGGCGGCCGCCCTGGTCTCCGAGAACAAGGTGCTGGCCCACCCGGCCAGCGTCGACTCCATTCCCACCTCGGCCAACAAGGAGGACCATGTCTCCATGGGCACCATTGCCGCGCGCAAGTGCCGGGAGATCGTGGCCAACGCCGAGAACGTGGTCGCCATCGAGCTGCTCTGCGCGGCCCAGGCCCTCGATCTCTTCACCAACATGAAGCCCGGCGAGGGAACGCTGGCGGCCTACCAAGCCATCCGCCGGTCCATTGCCCACCTTGACACCGACCGTTTCCTCGCCGCCGACATCAACGCCATGCGGGAGCTCATGCGCAGCGGAGAAATTCTGTGTGCGGTCGAGGAAAAAGTCGGCGAGCTGGCCTGAATCGGAGCGTGGCCGCATCCTACTCTTCCCCCCAGCCCCCGCCGATGGCCTTGTAAAGGGCCACCAGGTCGGTCGACATGGCGCTGGTGCTCAGGACCAGGGTTTCTTCGGTTAAGAACAAAGACCGTTGCGCTTCCAGCACGTTCAAAAAGTCCGTTTGCCCCTCGGTGTAGAGCGTTTTCGCCAGGCTCACGGCTTTGCGGTTGGCGGTGACAGCGCTGGCGAGCGACTGGCGGCGCTCCTGTTCCTTCGCGGAGGCGATCAGGGCATTTTCGACCTCCTGCAGTGCGGTGAGCACGGTCTGCCGGTAGGCGATGAGCGCCTGCTCCTGCAAAGCCTCCTCCAGCTCGATGGCGGAACGCGTGCGGCCGGTGTCGAACACCCGCCAGCTGACCGAGGGGCCGAAGGACCAGAACCGCTGGGCCCAGGTCAGCCAGGAGCTGAAATCGCCCGAGCGCGCTCCCGCGGCGCCTGTGATCGTGAATTTGGGGAACAGATCGGCCGTGGCGACCCCGATCCGCGCGGTGGCGGCATGAATTTCCGTCTCCGCCCGGCGGATGTCCGGCCGCCGGCGCAGCAGATCCGAGGGCAGGCCGGCCGGTGTCGAGGGGGGGGCGGCCGGGATGGCGGATGCCGGCGATAGCTCCGCCACCAGAGCCGCCGGCGCCTGACCCAACAGGATGCCGAGGGCATAGATGGATTGCCGGGCCCCCGTTTCCAGTAGCGGGATCTGGGATGCGGTGGTCGCCACCTGGGCTTCGGCGTTGGCCACATCCAGGCCGCTGACAAACCCGCCCTCGAAGCGCTGGCGCGTCAGCCGGGCGCTGTGCTGCTGGGTGTCGAGGTTCTGCCGGGCGATGTCGATGCGCTGCTGAAATGACCGCAGCTCGATGTAGTTGCGCGCCACCTCGGCCGTCAACGTCACCAGGACGTCCCGGCGCGATTCCACGCTGGCCTGCAGGTCGGCATCGGCAGCCTCGATGTTGCGCCGGATGCCGCCGAAGATGTCCAGCTCCCAGCCGGCATCGAAGCCGGCATCGTAGGCATTGGACACGACCCCTCGGGTCTCGCCGTTCTGCCAATTGGAGGTTCTTCCCGGAGACCGGCTGCGCTGCAAGGCCCCCACGGCGTCCACGGTGGGCCCGAGGCCGCTCACTGCGATCCCCCGCGCGGCGCGCGCCTGGCGGATGCGGGCTTCGGCCAGCATCAGGTCCAGGTTGGAGCGGATGGCCCTTTCCTCGAGGGAGACCAGCGTCGGATCGTCGAAGACCGTCCACCATTGTGCCAGATCGACTTCCGGCAGCTCAGCCGGGGCGGTGGGTGCCGCCCCGATCCAGTTGGCGGGAACCGCCATTTGCGGAGGCTGGAAATCAGGGCCAACGATGCATCCGCTCAGCGCGGATGCATATAACAAGATTGAAAAAGCTGCCGACCGCCGGCGAATCCGGCTGGCCGAAAGGAGAATGCTCCTGAACGTTTCGATGGTCACTCGCGTCACTCGTAGCGCAGGGCGTCGATGGGATCCAGGCGCGACGCCTTCCAGGCCGGGTAGAATCCGAAAATGATGCCCACGCTGGCCGAAACCAGGACGGCCGCGGCAATGGCCGGCAGCGACGTGGCGACCGGCCAGCGCAACAGGAGCTCGACCAGGCGCGAGCCGCCATGACCCAGCAGGATTCCAACGGCGCCGCCCGCCAGGCACAGGACCACGGCTTCCACCAGAAACTGCCGCAGGATGTCGCGCGCCCGCGCCCCCACGGCCATGCGCAGGCCGATCTCGCGCGTGCGCTCGGTGACCGAGACGAGCATGATGTTCATGATCCCCACCCCCCCGACCACCAGCGAGATCATCGCCACGCACAGCAGCAGGTTGGTCATCAGCCGGGTGGTGGAGGTGAGGGTGTTGGTCATCTCGGTCATGTCGCGAATGGTGAAGTCGTCCGGCTGTCCGTCGCGGATGCGGTGGCGCTCCCTCAGGACGCCGGTCATCTGCTGGATGGCCGCCGGGATCTCCTCGGGGCTGCGCGCCGCAGTCAGAAGCTGGTCGATGTTGGCGAACCGCACCGTCAGCGGGGTGTTGGCCGCCTGAGTTTCCGACTGCTTGGGATAGATTTCCGGCGCCTCGCTGGGATAGAGTTTATTAAGGGTGTTGACGGTGCTGCCGGTGCTGCCGGCGGCGCTCTGGTTGAGGTTGCCGAGGGTTGAGCCCGTGACCCGATATTTCAGCGTGGTCCACGGGGTCAGCAGGATGTCGTCCTGGTCGGAGCCCATCATGTTGGCTCCCTTGGCGCCCAGCACGCCCACCACGCGGAACGATACGTTCTTCACGCGGATTTCCTTGCCGATGGGGGGTTCACCCTGAAAGAGCTCGCGCGCCAGTGTCTGCCCGATCAGGCAGACCTTGTTGGCATTGAGCACGTCGCGTTCGGTAAAAGCGTCGCCCTCGGCCAGGCTGGCCCAATCGCGGATGTCCAGAAATGCAGGGGTCGTGCCGAGCATCTGCTGTGGAACCCAGTTGCGGTTTCCGTATACCACCTGCGTGCGGGCGCGCACGATCGGCGCCACGTTGTGCACGGCCGGGCTGTCGCGCAGGATGGACTCGCCGTCCTGGGGGGTCAGCGTTGTGACGGAACCGGCGCCGAAGCTCACCCCGCCGCTGGCGGCCGTGCCGGGCACCACCAGCAGAACGTTGGCGCCCATGGTGGCGATGGTCTTCTGAATGGCCGCCGAAGAGCCGGTCCCAATTTCCATCATGGCGATGACCGCCCCGACGCCGATGACGATGCCGAGGGTCGTCAGCAGCGCGCGCATCGGATTGCGGCGCAGGGCCGTCATGGCCGTGCGTGCGGTGCGGTAAACTTTCATCCGGCGCCTCCCGAATCCGCCGCCGGCGCTGCGGGTCTATTGGACCGGGCGGCGGCTTCCGATCCGGCCGCATACGCACCCTCGACAATCACTCCGTCATGGATGTGGATGACGCGCTGGGCATGACGCGCCACGAGCGCGTCGTGGGTGACGATGATGATAGTGATGCCATCCCGCTCGTTGAGCTGCTGGAACATGTGCAGCACGTCTTCGCTCGTGCGCGAGTCGAGGTTGCCCGTCGGCTCGTCGGCGAAGAGCAGCGGCGGCCGGTTGACCAGCGCTCGGGCAATGGCCACGCGCTGCTGCTGGCCGCCGGACAGCTGCGACGGCTCGTGGTCCAGCCGGTCCCCCAGGCCGACCCGATCGAGCATATCTTTGGCCTGCTGGTGCGCCAGGCGGTCGGAGAGATGGCCGGCCGTGTAGGAGAGCGGCATCGCCACGTTTTCCAGGGCGCTGGTGCGCGGCAGCAGGTTGAAATTCTGGAAGACGAAGCCGAAGGTGTGGTTGCGGACCTGGGCGCGTTCATCCGCCGACAAGGCCGACACCTCGCGGCCGTCCAGCCAGTAATCTCCGGAGGTCGGCCGGTCGAGACACCCCAGTATGTTCATCAAAGTGCTCTTGCCCGATCCCGAAGCGCCCATCAGGGCTACCAACTCCCCGCGGGCGATTTTCAGCGACACCCCTTTGAGCACGGGAACGGCGATATCGCCGATGTGGTACGTTTTGTAGATGTTGTGAAGCTCGATGAGTTCCATGAAACGGTAAACTCCGAAAAAGGTGCAAGCCGTTACCTGGGACGTACGGCCCCGGCGCTGCTGCCGCCGCGGGAGAAGCTTGGCGTAAAGGGATTGCTGGTGCTTGTTTGAGCGCCGGCCTGCAGCTGCACACCGGTCACGATCTCCAACCCCTCGGCCAGTTGTTCGCCGACGACTTCGGTCATGGTGCCGTCGCTCAGCCCCGGCTTCACCGCGAGCGGGCGCACGTGTTCATCCGCAGGCAGCCACAGGCTGGCCCGGCTCGCAGGGGCGCCGGCGTCCGCAGTCGGACCTGAGGCCGGCCGCTGCCCTTCTTTGGGTTTTCCCTTACCCTCCCCGGCGGAGACATAGTCATCACGGAACTCCGGCGCTACCTGTTCAGCCGTCGGTCTGAAGCGCAACGCTGCATTGGGCACCTGGAACACACCCGCCCGGCGACTCAGCTCGAATTGAACGTTGGCGGTCAGGTAGGGGAGCAGGCGCCCGCTGGAGTTGTCGGTGACCACCTCCACGGTGTAGGTAACGACATTCTGGGTCATGGACGCATTAAGCCGGACCTTGCCGACTTCGCCGCGGAAGGTTTCGCCCGGGAAGGCATCCACGGTGAACGTCACCGGCTGGTCGGGGCGGATCTTGCCGATGTCCGCCTCGTTGACGGCCACCCAGACCTGCATGCGTTTGAGGTCTTTGGCGATCAGGAAGAGGCTGGGAGCGTTCAGGCTCGCTACAACCGTCTGCCCGATGTTCACCCGGCGGTCGATGATGACGCCCTTGACCGGCGACTTGATCGTGGTGTAACTCAGATTGCGCTGGGCCCTCCGGAAGAGGGCTTCGGACTGGGCCAGGCTGGCCCTGGCCTGCAAGATGGCGGCCTGGCCCACGGCGACGTTGGCCGCGGCCGTATCGTAGGCCGACCGGTAGGCGTCGAAGCTGGCTTCGGCCAGCGCTTCGGAGGGACCTATCTTCTGCGCCCGCTGCCAGTCCCGCTCGGCCTGGTGCAGCTTGGCCCGCAACTGGCCCAGATCAGCCTCGGCGCGCTGCAGCGCCGCCCGGCCGGACTGCACTTGGGCCTCGGCCTGGGCCGCGTCCGCGGAATAGAGCGAGTCGTCGATCTTGGCCAGAACCGTTCCCTCTTCGACCACCGAACCGTAGTCGACGCTCTGGCCGGCCGCGTCCTTGCCGAAGGACACGATCTGCCCGGCGATCTGGGCGCCGACGTCGATCACCTCCTCCGGGACCACGGTGCCGGTGGCGCTGATGGAAACCAGCAGGTCGCCGCGTTTCACCGCGGCCGTGCGGTAGGCTGTCCCCGAATCGCCGCCGCCCAGCACATACCAGGCGACTCCAACACCAACAATCCCCAGCCCGATGATTCCGGCCGCGGTTCCCTTCATCCAACGCCTCATGCTACAGCTCCCGTCCTCCGTGTCATATGACCTCGCAAGCATTCCGAGCAGAGCAGCCTATCCGGTCTGCAAGGCAGGGCACCGTCTTCTGGAACGATTTTGACGCAGCTATACGTCCATTTTGATTACAATAAGCTTTTTGCTTCTGTTCTGCAATGGAGGGGGGGGGTGGAGATCAGGCAATTCGTTCTGCCCAACCCAGTCGATGTCAACGGTTGAGAAGACGGTTATTTTTTGGCAATCATGCCGTCATATGTCATGACATTTGACGATGAAGGCGACAAATCGAAAAAGCGGAAACCAAAGAAACTATCGCGCCCTCCGACCTGAAATCGCTGAATGCGCTGGCCTAAGAAAATAGGCTCAAGCGCTATCTATGTGCCAGCTTAGAGACTCGCTGCCGCCAGGTAGGGGAGGTGACCATACTCCCTTATCGGTAGTTTCTCGATTCTCTCTGGGGCGGCCTGTTGTGCTGACAGAATGCTCGGCGCTGGTTTGATTTGATGCAGATTGAAAAGCGGCTCAATCGTCAAATAACAAAAAAAGCCGCGTCTCTTCCCTCTCCCCCCACCTTGGCAAGATCACCGACACCGAAGCTATGAAATGGATCGAGCATCTCTGAGGCTGGAATGAAAAAGGAGTGATCCTCATTTGAGGGCCACCCCGCTTTACCGTTGATAGATGAAGCGCACCTCACGTTTTCAGATAATCGATATGATGCCTTTCGCTGTCACAAACGCCAGTTCAAGTCCATCAGTTTTTTTGTGATATTAAGTGTTTTGGAATTTATAATTCTTGTAGCCCTCTGAAATTTCATCTTGATTTCTAGTTTTAGATCCGTGCCCAATGAATTATTTTAGTAATATTTCTGCTTTCTTAAGCATTATCTTGATTTTTCGATTTTTAAGTTTTTCCGCCTCAAATTTCTGTTCTCCGATACTAATAATAACATTTGGTGGTAGTCCCTCAAAGATAACAGATGATCCGGGTTTTAGATAAATCTCGCCCTTATCAGAGATAAAAAACACCCCGTTTTTTAGATAAGTATTTCCGTCTTCATACAGGATGATTGTTTCAGGAATTTTCCCGGGTTCAATACTCGACTGTTCCGTTATCTGAAAGTTTATGATCGTTTTTTTATTAATCTTAAATCCCTTCCCGTCAGGAGATTTCTCCCCTTCTACCGTGAAATACATACTCGCATGCAGAACACTACCTAATACCAAAGTAATAATAAATGAAAAAACTACAGCTATAATTGGTCTCATGCTTTTTACCTTTCTGAATAAAGTCAAACGGGTTCACGACGATTGGTCTTTCGATGGCTAATTTCCAAATTAGGAATACGCTGAACTTGATCTTGAGTTTTTGATAAGACTGCAATGGTTTTTAGCTGATAAGTTTTGTAATTTGGCTACATAACAAGTTGAAAGCTTCTTCGATTTTGGCGGTGGACCCCTTTATTTGGACAGCCTGATGGGGGTCATCTAAAATCCTCCTTCAGAGGTCTGATTCAGAGCTTACCACACTGTCCTAATTTTGGGGATCACCGGCATCAACCGCAACTGTTAGAAAACACCTCTATCACGTATCTCCAAGTCAGCAAATTTTTTAAGGCCAATAAGTAAAAAAACCGGTGAAATATCAACCTTATTTAAATGCCTCATGAAAACGACTTGGAATCGATTTAAATATCTTTTTTTATTGTCTGTCAAATTTTGAAATATGTTATTTTTTTTATTTTTAGTGCCTATATTAATTTGCAATATTTTTTCCCAATTTATCTCCTAACGTACATTCTTGAAGTGCTTTTCTACCCTCTTCTTTGCTAACTACTTCTAGTTTTCCAATTCCTTTTAGTAGGCCTGGATAAACACTTTGATAGATATAATATGTTTTGTCTGCTTCGAGTTTAAGCATAATTTCGGGATCATTATCGTGACCAGTAACTTTAAATTTATAATCACCTGGGGCCAATACCGCATATACATATATTCCACCCTGGGTTGTTCCCAAATATTCATCGTTAGCTGTAATATCCGTGCCAAATGGTTTCCCTAGTAAATGTTGGCCGAACAACATAAACAAGTGATTTCCCGGTGGGAGCTTGCATATTTTTTACTTTTGCATCAACTTCGGCAGGCATTGGATTTACAGCATTCATTGTCGCACATCCAACTGCCATGGTGGAAATTAAAAAGATAGCAGCAAAAATCATTTTTTTCATGTTTTCTCCTCCTTGTTGGCTAAAGATTAAATTCTATTCACCATTACTAAGAGCGACTCTAATTCTGTTCTAAAATGAATATATCTTAATCAATTTTTCTCTACGTCGGTTTCAATTAAATAAAAAACCCGAAAAAATAGCTTTTGCTATCAGATCGGGCTTTATAGGTCCTTGATTGATCATCGAAGAACCCCTATAAAATGTACGGCTTTAAATATTGAGGGAGCTATACATGAATAATTTTGTACTTGTCAATCAATTTTTTGAAATGACTTTCAAAATACTACAATAATAAAGACAACATAAGATTTGGTACGGTGTGGGAGATAATTTATTGCAATTTGACCAGAGGACCAGGACAAAATCACAGATTTTACTCTTTGGTGATATGTCGGATAAAGCACCGGCACAACGGTCAATTGTAAATAGGCCCCAGCGCTGATCTATATCTGTAACCTTTGCCAGCCGTAATTTTTCATTCAGACCCTGATGACTTTTTCGACGGACTCTCCTATTTCCTCACTGAGTTGGATCATCAACGACCTTGCTCTCTGCTGGGCACGATCAAGTCTGTCAGTTAAAAAGCTGTTTTCAATATAGCGTTTACGCAGCGACGAGAACCGCCGATCAAGTGTGGTCGGTTGAACACCTTCAATCATCAGATCGACCAGCGGGATAAGCCGCTCTTCGATTGTAAGCGGAATAAAATCCTGAGCCGGCAACCCGAACTGCACGGCTTCGGAGGCCTCAAGACCAAATAGAATGTGTGATGCGCAGACAAAGGCTTCCTCTTCATGGCCCAGTTTCAACAGGAGGTTGTAGCCCTCGACGCCATGCATAACCGGATCGTGCGTGACACACCTCCCGATGTCATGAAGTAAGGCCGCTGACCACAGATAATGTTGGTCAATGGGATACCGACTTTCCAGGACGTAGCCCAGCCTGGAGGCTGAACCTGCAACGGCGAGACAGTGCTTGACCCAAGCGGCTCCCCTGCCATACTCAGATAGAAGCCCTATGGATTGATCTCGCGAAAGCATCTGTCAGTTTACCCTAATCAGAATTGGGAGAACCATTGCCATGGGCTTTAAAAAAACGATCCGGTACACGAAATATCACAAAATCAGCCCTTATGCATATACGTCGGATGAAATTTCAAGCATTCAACAATCTAAAATTATTGCAGATTAGTTCCGTGTATCTTATTCTTACCTCCGTTGGCCAGCTTGTGTCAAATCCAAACTGGATCACTTGGACTACCGAGATAGGTGATACTGGCCGTCTACGGCGTTTTTAAAAATCTGATACGGTGGCCTTTCGCTGTCACAAGCACATCGTTCTTGGGAGTCTGTTTTGCGGTGATATTCTCAACGTTGCGCCTTTGCGGCGCGCGGTAGCGCGTCCGCACCAGCCGATGGTTGGGACTTCTTCATGCTTCTTCAATTTCGCAGGACTCTGAAATCTCCTCAAGAAATTCCGGCTTGATGAACCTCAGCATGTGTCCGACTGCCTTGATCTGCTCTTTGAGCGTGTTGAAGGAGATGAATCGGCAGATCTCTGACAGGGGCGGAGATAACCTCAAGAATGTGGGGCGGTTCACTTCAGTGATTACCTTGTCGCGTCTGTCGTCTGGTGCAACCAAGTAAAGCGGGATAGCCAGATTCGGTTGCATGGACACGAGGTCTGACATTCGCAGCAGGCCGGAGTATATGGATGTTGTGCTTTCAACCTCAAAGGCGGCGACAATCGCGTTGCCTTTGAGCCAGAGAACGTCGATCAGTTCGATGGTGCGATTTGTTGCCTCATCGAATTGAAGCGGCAGTTCCGCTTTGAGTTTTGGGAAGTCGGTGAACTTCTTTGCATCCCAAGACTTGTTCTTGTCGTTCCTGGCTACCCACAGGTCAAATCCCATGTCTGATCCGAGTTTAAGGAGGTGCCATTGAATCTCTGTGTGCTCCTTTGGCTTCTTTCCCTCGCCCTCTGTGCCAATGAAGGTGAGACACCTACCCCTTGTTAAATTACTGTAGGGCGGATAGGGGAATCACCCATGGATATGCGACATTCACTGAAGCGGTCCCAACCCGGCACTCCATCATCGACCCCGTTTGGGGAGAGGGATGGAGTCCGTAGGACGACAGCCCTCTCCCCAAACGGGGTAACACACGAGGAACCGATGTCCGTCGCGGCTGCGGATCCCGAGGTGCCCGAGAAGAAGCCCCGTAAAAGATTCACAGCCGCCTATAAACTGCGCATTCTCAAAAAGGCCGACCAGTGCGAGGAGCCCGGCCAGATCGGGGTTCTGCTGCGCAAAGAAGGCCTGTATTCTTCGCACCTGACCACCTGGCGCCGTCAGCGTGAAGAGGGCAGCCTGCAAGGCCTCACGCCTCAAAAGCGGGGGCGCAGAGCCAAGCCCAGGAATCCCTCTGCTGAACGCATTGATCAGCTGGAAAAAGAAAATCAGCGCTTGAAACAGCAGCTGCAAAGAGCCGAGATCATCATCGAGGCGCAAAAAAAAATCTCGGAGATCCTGGGCATCGATCAGAATCCGGAAAGCAGCCAAGGGAGCAACTGATGCAAGCCGCCGCCACCTTGAGCTGCGATGTCGGCAAAAAGCCGGCCTGTGAAGCAATGGGGGTCTCTCGGGCCAGCTTTTACCGCCGCATCGATGCCGACCCCAAGCCGATCAACAAACGGCCGCCTCCGCCCTTGGCCTTGAGCCCATCCGAACGGCAAGCCGTGATCGATGAACTGCACAACGAGCGCTTCCAGGATAGGGCCCCTTTGGAAATCTATGCCAGCCTGCTCGACGAGGGACGCTACCTGTGTTCACCCCGCACGATGTACCGGATCCTGTCCGCCGAACACAATGGCGTCCAAGAGCGCCGAGGCCACGTTCAACGGCCCCACTACAGCAAGCCGGAGCTTTTGGCCACCGCCCCGAATCAAGTCTGGTCCTGGGACATAACCAAGTTGAAGGGACCCGCCAAGTGGACCTACTTCTATCTGTACGTGATCCTGGATATATTCAGCCGCCTGGTGGTCGGCTGGATGGTGGCCCACCGAGAACTCGATTCCCTGGCCAAACGACTGATTCAAGAAAGCTGCACGAAACAAACGATACGGCCCGCACAGCTCACCGTTCACGCCGATCGGGGACCGAGTATGAAATCCAAACTCGTCGCCCAGATGCTGGCCGATCTGGGAGTCACCAAAACCCATAGCCGGCCTTACGTCAGCAACGACAACCCCTATTCGGAGGCCCAGTTCAAAACCCTCAAGTACTGCCCGCAGTTCCCGGAAAGATTCGGCTGCATCCAGCACAGCCGCTCCTTTTGCCAATACTTCTTCAACTGGTATAACAAAGAACATCGCCACAGTGGCATTGCCATGCTGACCCCTGAACAGGTCCATTACGGACTGGCCGGCAAAATCACCCTTAACCGAAAAACGGTTCTCGCATCGGCATTCGAAAAACACCCGAACCGGTTCAAATACAATATGCCGGTTCCTGATAGCCTACCGGAGGCGGTCTGGATCAACCCGCCTCCGAAAGAAAATAGGCAAGTCTAATTTCCGTAACCTGGTGTCTCATTTTCATTGACATGTTCCGTCGGGTTCCTCCTTGAAAAGGTCGTCCTCTTCGCTTTCCGGCACCGTCACAGAGCCGATCTTTGCCTTCAGCGCCTTGGGTCTGTACTTGAGCTTTCGTTCGTCGACTGGGCGGACTGTTGGATTCTTCTCTGCTTCGAGAATGGCTTTGACAACAGCCTCGCCATCGGCCGCGTCCCACTTCGCCGGGGAGGCTCTAAAGCGTCCCGTCCAAGCATGGGGACTGGTCAGGTTCTGAAAGAAAGATAGTCTATCGCGGAGTTCCAAGACTGGAACGGCGGTATCCGGCTCAAGCTCGGCCACGACCTTGACCTTCAGGCGGCAGGGAAAGTCCTCATCCTTCCAAATCTTCGTTTTGTCTTTGTATTGGTTGTCTGTCACCTCAAGGATGCCGATGAATCTCGATACTCCGGTGAGGTAGCAAAGGAAGTAGTCTCCAGGTTTGATCTTTTGGACGGTGTTCCATCGAGACTCGCGGAATCCCGAAACCTTCGCACCGGCTGCTTTGAATTCCGTCCACGTGACGCCGGTGAATAGGTCGAGCCAGTAATTCCGCTTTGTCATGTCATCTCCTTTTTAGTCCAACGTGAAGGGTAAGCGTTTGCCAAGCTGCGCAGCGGGTATGCAATAGGCTTAACCATCTTGTTGGAGCTCTCTCGGAATGTCCTCACCCGGTTTCGCCAATTCCTCAATCATCCGAACGATCGACTTCATTGCGGGATCGGCGAATGTGGAATAGTTATAAGCGCGGCCGCCGCCACCGTGCGATTCGATATCTGTCAAGACGCTCCCAAACTTCTCAGTTTTCAGGTCGCGGAGTGGACCAGAAAGGGCCGTGCTGGGCACAGCCTCGCCCATCTCCTTGCTTACGATCTCTACGAGCTGTTCCATGGTCACATAGTCGTCCTCGACATGGGCCATCGCATGGAGAAGACGTTTGCGATAACGCTTTTCGCCCGTTGTTTCAATCGCGAGGCGGTATTGATGGATTGTTCTTTGCGCCTTTGCCTTGGCATAGGACTTAAGTGCTTCTGTGTGCATATCTTCGGTGAGGGTCGAGAGGTTGAGTTGGTGAGCACGCTCTGCCATTTCTACCGCCAAGTACTGGAGCACAAATGGCGATCCCACCCCTGACCTTATGACTCGCAGCCCTAAAGGCTCGGGCATCTTTAGTCCAAGTCGGTCTATGCCTTCAAAAATGAGCTGCCTGGATTCGCTTTCCTTCATCGTGTGAACGGCGACCTCTTGCAGGACTCGATCAACGCCTGGATCTCTCAACACCAGTTTGTTGGCATCAGTTTCTGTTCCGATGATGGCAATTCGAAACCGTTTATGGTTGCGATTCGCATACGCCTTTAGAAATGCCGAGAGGTCAACCCGTAATCGCTCCGACCCGCGATGCATCTCATCAATCATCAAGAACAAACCGGCCTCTTCACACAATTCCATTATTTTGCTGTCGGTTGGAGACCGAACGAGAAGTTCCCTTTTGGCTCCAATTGCCTTCTTTCGCTTTCTCGATAGCTTGCCAGCAATCCGAGCCTTGAGGTAGCCGAGAACTCCACCTTCGAGGCCGAATCCGGCTTCTGACCCTAACTCATTTTCCTTCAGCGTGGTCGTTTCGACTGTGACAGAGTAGCCCAAGATTTCGAGTACTCGAGTGAGGATGTCAGCTAGTGACTTGCCGTATGTAGTCTCGATATAAGCCAGTCGGCGGTTCAGCTCCCACGGCTTCGCACAGAAACGGGCAAGGCTGCTCTTGCCTACACCGTAGGAACCGAACACAACTGGTACAAATGCACGATCAACGGCTTTGGTGAAGTCCTCCTGTGGTCTTCCTCGATCCGCGAAGATGTTGTACTTGTCTAAGGGGAACTTCCCGGGCACAAATACATCGCTAGGTTTCAGGCTCATATGTTCTCCTCTGCTCCAACAATGACTTAGATGGTTTCTTTATAAGACCCCACAGCAATAGCATATCACAACATTCGCGCTTCGGTGATACGTCGGATGAATCCCTTTGCCAAACGTTCATGTGATTTATTAATCTTATCCAGCACCTGTCTTGACCATTTGAACGCCACAATTCGTCTTGGTTCCAGTTGCCAAAAAATTCGTTTGAGGGTAGTCCTTTTTGGATCTAAAAAAGGCTCCCTGTTTGTCCCACTTTAGCTCCCAGGAAGAGTCCGTTAAACTGTTCCCGGCAGAATCGATTATTCCGGGAGCATAAGCCCGGATGCGGTTGAAGTCGTCTCTATCCCTCGGTGCAGCACCATGTTCTCGCCGACTTTTTTCCCGACATAGTAAGATGATCTCCTGGCCCGGCTCAGCCGCCCGACCGAGCGTATTTTTCCGTAGCGCCGCTTCACATAGTCGGACAGCTTGGGGTCGGTAACGCTAACCAAATCGGTGCAGACATACTCGCGTTTGGAGTGGGCCGCTGCTTCTGCAAAGTTCCTCTCGGCCTTTATCCGGTCGGATAGAGCCCGCCGGTCGTCTTCGAGCTTTGAATAAAACCCGTTTGCAACCCCCAGCGCGAACTGTCCGAACTCCCGGCCGGAAAACCCGTGCTGTTTGCGGGCCTGATCCCATTGTGCCCGGATCGTCCCTTGGATGAAATCAAAGACATATGAGGCAAACTCGATGTCGTGCGGCTGCCCGGACATCTCGGGAACATTTCCCGCGCTTTTCTTGCAGACGACCCACGTCGGAACCCAGACAATCTCTACGAAGAAAAACCGTTGAAGAATATTCGAAACGACGCTTGTATAACGCGGGTGCCGCTTGGCCGGATCGCACATGAACCGGCTGGTAAAGGTGCGTTCCCGGTCCTCCTCGATCAGATTGAGGTTGTGCCGGGTTATGAGTTCGCTTGCCTTGGAAGCCGCCGACTTGGCTTCCTCCGGGTACGGGCTTTCGGCAAGGGCGAGGAGTTTGCTAACCTTGGCCCGCAGCTGGTCCTGCGGGTCTGTGCTGTCATCGAGGTTCTTGCCTTCTGGACTGAACAAAGGGCTATTCTTGTTGGTGGCATGCGGATCGGCCCCCAGAAGCGCGCACATGGTGCGGAAGATCGGGCCGTGGCTGGTTTCGCACTGGCCTTCCGGACAGACCGAAGCCCAAAGGTGCGCGACCTCATGAAGAAACACGTCGCGCACAACGTCGAAGCGGTGGGTGGTGGCAAACGTGCCTTTAAGCTGGATCGTCCAGGTTTCCGGATCGGCGATTCCAAGCTTTCCGATATCGGCCAGTATGATGTTGGGCCGCCTCGAAACGCGCCGCCGAATGGCCTGCGGTGCTTTTTGAAGGGCCCTTGCATACTCCCAGTGAAGCCCTAAAACCAGGGATCTGGAAAGATCCTCTTCTATTTTGTAGGCAAGTCGCTTGCTCGACACTTGGCAGCAGCCCTGGTTGGTTTGAACCGAAAATACCTTGAAATGGTTCCATAACCTCGCCTGACGGCCGGGGGCGGCGTTGCAGGCCACTCGAAAGGCTCACAACTTATCGAAGTTGCTCCGCTTTCGAATCGTACTGCGCCTTGCCCGCGGCCGTGATCCGAGGCCATGAAACCACTCCTATCGATATTGGAAAGACGATTCAAGCAAAGGGATTCCATCGCACGGCGCCCGCGCTTCAAACCGCCCGCATGGCCCGCAGCTCGTTGCAGATGAGGCCGTCGACCCCCAGGGCGAGCATTTTCTCTGCTTCCTCACGGGTGTTGATGGTGAAGGGGAAGATCTTCAGACCGGCGGCATGCAGCATCTCCACCTGATCGCGAGTCAGGACCTTGAAGCGGGGGTGCCAGGAGAAGGCCTTGATGGATAGAAGCATCTCCAGGACATTTCGGTCTGCGCCGTGGTCGGATATATAGGCGATGGCCGGTGGCGCATCCATGGCGGCGATGCGCTCTAAGATCCGCTGCTCGAAGCTTGAGATGATCACTCGGTCCGCCGCCGCGCTGGTTTTTACCAGGTTCACCACCTGATGTTCGATGGCATCGGCCGGGAAGTCTGCCTCGAATGCACTCGTCTTGATTTCGATGTTCAGCATGCACCTGCCGGCGGTCAGCTGGATCGCCTCTGAGAGCTCCGGCACCCGCTCCGCGGCAAAGCGCGCATCGAACCAACTCCCGGCGTCGAGCGCTTTGATCTCCCCAAGCGTATAGCCCCTCACCGCCCCCCTTCCGGTCGTGGTGCGGTCGAGCGTGTCGTCGTGGATCACCACAACCTTGCGGTCCTTTGTCAGGGCGACGTCCAGCTCGATCATGTCGCAGCCGGCCTCCATGGCGCCCTTGAACGAAGCCGGGGTGTTTTCGGGATAGCGCGCCGGGTAGCCTCGGTGGCCGATAAGGAGGGGGCGCGAGAATCGGCATAGGTCGAGAGGAGAGGCTAAATTTATCAATCCCATCTTCAAGCAGGTCATTTTGTTGTTGAGGTGTTTAGGCCTTTGGGCAGCTCAATGCTGAATACCCAAACCGAAGCCAAATCCGAAACTCGAAACAAATTTAAATGCTCAAAAAGAGAATTGC
This sequence comes from uncultured delta proteobacterium, assembly GCA_963700055.1. Taxonomy (GTDB): domain Bacteria; phylum Desulfobacterota; class Desulfobacteria; order Desulfobacterales; family SpSt-501; genus SpSt-501. Next base: position 21,931 of record CAVOWH010000013.1, read on the forward strand.
CAAAACCGGTTGAACCTCGATCTGAGGATGGTTTTTAGCATTTCGGTCATTCCGCCATTCGGATTTGTTTCGAATTTCGTGCTTCGTATTTATAACACCCGATGGCGTTTGAAAATAAAACTGTCTCCATTTAGCATTTAATCTCGCTTACAAAACGCTACAGTATCCTCCGCCGTTCAGATGAGAAACGATTGCCGGCGACTACTCTCGCTTCGTCCGGGTGAATAAATACAGCGCCCCAATCCCCGCCTGGCAGACGACGCAGATCAGCAGCGCCGTGCCGAAGGCATCCGGTCCGCGCGATGCCTCTGGATAAAGGCTTTGCATGGCGATGCCCAACCCCTGGAGGAACACGCCCGGGCCCATCATCGTGAAGAAATTGGTTCCGCTCATGGCCGCTCCCGCCATCTCTTTCGGAACGAGAGCTTTGATGTGCGCATAGACATGCATGCCGCTGGCCGAGGCAATTCCGAAGGATAGAAAGACGGCCCCGGCGATGAAACCACTGGTGCCCGGAGGCAGCGCTCGCAATCCCAACGTGATCAGCGCCAGCAACAGCAGCCCGCCGGCGACGACCCATTTAGGCGTCTTGAAGGCCCGGTCGGAAACGGCTCCCCACAATGGGCCCCCCAGGATCAGCCCGATGTTCAGCGCCAGTAAGATGTTGCCCGCTTGCACGGGTGAAAACCGCAAGGCTTCCATCAGAAGCGGTCCGGCCCACAAGGTCTGCAGCGCCGCGTGAGTGCCGTAACGGACGAATGTACCGGCGGAAATGATCCAGTAGTCTCTGCTGCGCATCAGAATACCGAGGTTCCCGAAGGGCGAAACGGCTTTGGCCGGCACCGCCTGCAAGCTCCTTTGTAACGGCCGATCCTGCACCACCCAAAACAGCGCCAGCGTCAACAGCAGGTGCATGACAATGATGGCTTGGAAGCTCATGCGCCAGCCGAGCTGCTCCACCATCAGGACCAGCGGCGTGGCGGCCACGATATTGCCGAGGGTTCCGATCGCGTAAAGCAACCCGGAAACCGTAGCGAAGCCGCTCGGCGGGAACCACTCCGTGAGCAGCTTCAGGGGCCCCATCAGGTTGCAGGCCATCCCCACGCCGAGCAGCAGGCGGCCGGCCAGGCCCATCCCGAGGCCTTGCGCCAGAGAAAACAGGATGGCGCCGGCCATCCCCACGAAAGAAAAACCGATCATCAACCGCTTCGCCCCGAGCTTGTCGAGAAACATGCTGATCGGAATTTGGGTCAACGAAAAGGCATAGAAGAAGCCGGCCGACAAGAGCCCCAAGCCTTCGGTGTCGAGTTGCAGGTCCTTAAGCAGCCAGGGGGCAAGGACAGCGTTCGTCGTCCGGTAGAGCTGGGAGATGAATAGGTGCAGGGAGCATAGGATGAATATGAGCCAGGCGCGGGGCATGATTAAGGCGGGCTCCTTTGTTGATTCAGCTTCCAGTATCCGGCATCGGCTGTTGTCTACCTCCGACTTCCGTTAATGTCAAAACAGATGGGGCGACTGCTGCAAATCCTGCGCAATCCTATTGTTGACACACCATGGGCTCTTCTATAGTCTAGATTGACTCTGGGCTACCAGCGGACTGGTATGCGAGATTCAAGAGAGCGATTATTCTGAAAAAGAGGCATACCCCAGCATGGCGACCATCAATCCCACGGATTTCAGAGACATCCATCCCGGTGACCGGCTGCTCATGGGGCCCGGACCGAGCGATGTCCCCGCACGGGTGCTGCAGGCCATGGCGGCCCCCTGCATCGGCCACCTCGACCCCTATTTCCTGGCCATCATGAATGAAACCCAGCAACTGCTGCGGTATCTTTTCCAGACCGCCAACGCCTTGACCATCCCGATTTCGGCCACGGGCAGCGCCGGCATGGAAGCCTGCTGCGTAAAGTGAAAATCAATGTGGGGGAGTGGCTTCCAGCCACGATCATCGCGACAGGATGCCGCTCCCACCCAAAATAGACCCAAATAGATTATGATACCGAAGGAGCTTATCAGCGAATTGCGGCGGATCGTCGGCGACCGGAACGTTTCAGTCTCGCGGGCGGCTTCCGAGCTGTATTCCTATGACGGCTCTCTGGCCAAGGGAGCGCCCGGAGCGGTGGTTTTCCCGGCGGACGCCCGCGAGACCGCGCAGGTAGTAGCGGCCGCCCATCGCGCCGGCGTGCCTTTTGTCCCGCGCGGTTTCGGCACGAACCTCTCGGGCGGAACGGTCCTGCGCTACGGCGGCCTGACGGTCTGCCTTTCGCGCTTGAATCGAATCCTCGAGATCTCGCCGGAAAGTCGCACGGCCATCGTCCAACCCGGGGTGACCAATCTGGAGCTTCAAAACGCTCTTGCGCCGATAGGGTTCTTCTACGCCCCCGACCCGGCCAGCCAAAAAGTGGCCACCTTGGGGGGAAATGCGGGCGAAAACTCCGGAGGCCCCCGCTGCCTGAAGTACGGCGTCACCACCAACCACATTCTCGGTATGGAGATCGTGCTGGCCGACGGTGAAATTCTGCGCATCGGCGGCCCCGCCCTCGACCCTCCCGGATACGACCTGCGTGGGCTTCTCGTGGGCAGCGAAGGCACCCTGGCGGTTGTGACGGAGGTCACCGTACGCATCCTGCCCAAACCGCAGACCGTGATCACCCAGCTGGCGGTTTATGACAGCGTCGCCGCAGCCGCCCAGTCCGTATCGGACATCATCGGCGCCGGCATGGTTCCGGCGACCCTCGAGATGATGGATGCCCCCATCATCCGGGCGGTTGAGGACAGCTACACCTGTGGTTATCCCAGGGATGCGGCCGCTGTGCTGATCATCGAGGTGGAGGGCCCCGAGACCGGGCTCGCCCCGCAGGCGCGGCGCATCCGCGAGATCTGCATGCGCAACGGCTGCCGCGAGGTCCGGGATGCCGCCAACACCGATGAACGCAACCGGCTCTGGGAGGGACGCCGCGGGGCCTTCGGGGCCGTGGCGCGGCTGGCGCCGAACTACCTCGTCAACGACTGCACCGTCCCGCGCACCCGGCTGCCCGAGGCCCTGGCGCAGGTGGCCGCGATTGTCAAGAAATACGGCTTCGAACACGGCAACGTCTTTCACGCCGGCGACGGCAACCTGCACCCCCTCATTCTCTTCGATTCACGCGACCCGGAGCAGCTCCGGCGCGTGCACCAGGCCGGCTGGGAAATCATGCAGGCCTGCGTCGCGCTCGGAGGCACCATTTCCGGCGAGCACGGCATCGGCCTCGAAAAGCTGGAAGCCATGCGGTTTGTTTTTTCGGACGACGACATCGACGCGCAGCGCTCGCTCCAGGGGGCCTTCGACCCGGCCCGCCTCCTCAACCCCGGCAAGATGTTCCCCGACACCCGCAAACCGTTCGCCTTCAAAACCCAAACGCTGCAGACGACCGACGCAGCCGGATTCGCAGCGGCCGAAAAGGCGGTTGTCGATACCATCCGTCGGGCGCTGGCGGCCGGACAGGCCATCGCGCCGCTTGGAAGCGGGACGCAGAAGGACTTTGGCAATCTTGCGCAGCGGCCCGCCACGGCGCTGGCGACCGGGCCGCTCAGCGGGATCATCGAGCTCGACCCGGCCAACCAAGTGGTCACGTCGGGTTGCGGGGTGACGCTGGAGCTCCTTCAGCACACCCTTGCCGCCCACAACCAATGGCTGCCCGTGCGACCGCCGCTGGCGCTGCTGAGGCGCACGCTGGGCGGCATCGTCGCCACGGGGGCCTTCGGCCCCGAGCGCATTGCCTACGGCGCCCCGCGGGACCTTTTGCTGGGCTTGTGGTTTGTGGACGGCCGCGGCCGGCTCATCCACGCCGGCGGCAAAGTCGTCAAGAACGTGGCTGGCTACGACATGACCCGGCTTATCGCCGGTTCGGCCGGCACGCTTGGGCTGATCACGCAGGTTGCCATGAAAACACTTACCCGGCCGGAAAGGTGCGCCGCCATTTCTGCCGACGGGCCCCTGGATGCCTGCGCCAATTTGGCGCTGGAGGTTCTGAGATCCAACCTCGGAGCGGTTTTCGCGACCGCTGAATCGACAGCGGCAAACACCGGTTGGCGGCTGCACATCGGATTCGAAGGTTTTAGCGACACCGTCGAATCCCAGCTCTCGCAGGCCAGGGATATTTTTAGGCAGGCCGGTCTCGCGAGCATCGCCGAGCAGGATTATGACCTGCTGGAGGGGCCTTTCGCGGCCATCTATGGACATGTAGCGGCGTGTCCGTTTATCATCCACGTGAGTGCCGCCGCCGGCCGCACGGCTTCTGCCGCCCGCGCCTTGCGCAAGCATGCTTCCGCGGAAGGCATGCTCGCCGACTTCGGCTGCGGCCGGGTCACCGCCGGCGCAGCGGCGCTCGACGCCGAGGCCTGGTCGGAGATCTGCCGCTTGGCCGACCGGGAAGGCGGGCACGCGGTTTTGGAAAAGGCGCCGGATGAATTCAAGAAAAACCGGGACGTGTTCGGCACGAGCCGCCCGGAATGGAAGCTCACGCACCGGGTCAAGGACATCCTCGACCCGAAGCATATCTTCGCGCCGGGAAGGATGCCGGGCCGGGTATAAGAGAACCACCGCTGCCGGATGGAACGCCTATTCGGGATTGACGATCAATGAGCATATCCGCCCACTACGACGCCATCGCGCAATGCAACCGCTGCGGCTTCTGCCAGGTTGCCTGCCCCATTTTCCGCTCCACCGGCCATGAGTCGGGCGTGGCGCGAGGGCGATTGGCGCTGCTGCGGGCGATCATTGAAAACCGGCTGGAGTGGAGCGACGAGCTCGAGGAGCCCCTCTACGACTGCCTGCTCTGCGGGGCCTGCACGAGCAACTGCTTTCCCGCGATCCCCACCTCCGAGCTGGTGATCAAGGCACGCTCGGAATACCTCGACAGGGTCGGGCGCAAATCCATCCACCGCCTGCTGTTCGACCAGCTGCTGCCTTATCCCCGGCGGCTGCATCTGGCCGCCCGGGCCGTGGCCCTGGGCAAGAACAGCCGCGTGAGCGAACTGGCTCGGGCGCTTGGGCTGCTGCGTATTTTCGGCCGCGATCTGTCGCGGGCCGAAGCGATTGTCGACCAGCTGCCGGCGCAGGCGTTCCGGACGCGCTTCAAGCCCGGGGTGTTCGACGGACAGGGCCGCAGCCTGCGCGTCGCCTATTTTGTGGGCTGCGGCGTCGATGTGGTCAGCCAGGCGGCCGGGGAGGCCACCCTGGCGCTGCTGCGGCGCCATGCGCGTAGCGTGCAGCTCCTCGACAACAATTGCTGCGGCCTTCCGGCGTGGTCCTACGGCGACCTGCCCGCAGCGCGCAAGCTCGCGGGCAAGAACCTGCCGGCGCTCGCAGCCGAGCGCATCGACGCCATCGTCACCGATTGTTCGAGCTGCACCGCCTTCATCAAGAAATACCCGCGGCTGTTTTCCGAAAACGATCCGCAGCGCAAGGCCGCCGAAGCCATCGCCGCCAAGGCCAGAGACGTCTCGGAGTGGCTTGCGGCCGAGGTCATCCCCTTCTCCAGCGCGCTGCGGGGCAAACGCGTCACGTTCCACGACCCCTGCCACGCCTCGCGCGGCCAGGGCCTGGTCCAGCCGCCGCGGGAGCTGCTGCGCCAAATGCCCGGCGCGGAATTCGTCGAGCTTCCGGAAGCCGACTGGTGCTGCGGCGGAGCGGGGTCCTATGCGCTGTCCCACTACGACCTCGCCATGCAAGTCCTGGACCGCAAGATGGAAAACCTGAAAAAGACCGCCGCCGACGCGCTCGTGACCACCTGCCCGGCCTGCATCGTGCAGTTATCCTACGGCGTGCGCCGCCACGGGCTGAAAGTCCAGGTAAAGCACCTCACCGAAGTGCTCTAGTTCGGTTGGCTATTTCTAAGAAACATGGTGGCGGCTCATGCCGCTACCATGTTTCTTAGAATGCCGATGCCGTCGATCTCCACTTCCACCGTGTCCCCCGGCTTCAAAGCGCTGGTTGTCCCCGGGGTGCCGGTGTAAATCACGTCTCCCGGCAGCAACGTCACGCACCGGCTGGCATGGCTTACCACCGTCGCGGGGTCGAAGAGCAGATCGCTCAGGAACTGAGACTGCTTCACCTCGCCGTTGACGCGCGTCTGCAGGCGTGACGTCTTGTAGTCCAGGCCGACGACAATCGCCGGCCCGAGCGGCCCGAAGGTGTCGGCGCCCTTGGCCCGCCACCACTGCAGATCGCCCTTTTGCCAATCGCGCTCGCTGACGTCGATTCCGCAGGTGTAGCCGAAGATGCAGCCCGCCGCCTCCTGCGGGGAGACGCCCTTCGTTTTCCGGCCGATCACGACAACCAGTTCCCCCTCGTAATGGACGTTATTCGCTCCCTTAGGGATAACAATCGTCCCGCCCGGCTCCAACAGGCAGGAGGTCGGCTTCCAGAAGAGCTCCGGCCTGACCGGCGCCGGCCGATCTCCCAAATGGCTTTTGTAATTCAGCCCCACCGCCAGGATCTTTGAAGGCTCGCAAGGCCACAGGAGACTCACCTCTCCAAGCCCGATTTTCACTCCGCTTGGAGTGCCGCCGCTGAAAAGACCGCTGCTGATCCGGAAAATACTGTCACCTTCGAGAATACCGTAAGAGATAGTGCCACGATGATCATAGCGAACATACTGGCTGACCGGACGTGCCATTCATCCTCCCCTCAAAGCAAGTCATGACGCGGAGCGCCATTCTCTCACTCGGTAAGTATTGCTCTTGTGGGAGTGGCTCCCAGCCACGACAACTTCACGGCAAGATGCCGCTCCCACAGAAAAAAACTCCCTTAGAAGCGCTTGTTCTCCGGACGCCTTCACGCTGCGGCCGAGACCCCGCTGCGCATGGGGCGACAGGACCGCGTTAGGAAATTGCAGGCGCAATCATCCGCCAGCCGAGGCACTATACACCCTGGCCGGCGCTGTTGCAAAAAGAAGGTGTTACAGAATCGTGACTTCCCGCCCGGCATGCGCTATAGGTCACCATCAAGGGGCTGGCTCGATCATTTTCCCGCGGGAGGTCAAGAATGAAACCCACCGATCTGCATGGAATTTTTCCACCCATTCCGACTCCGTTCGTCGACGGGAAGGTGGCCTGCGACAGGCTGGCCGACAACATCGCCCGGTGGAACACGACCGGGCTGAGGGGCTACGTGGCCTTCGGCTCGAACGGCGAGTACGTCTACCTGAGCGAGCAGGAAAAGCTCGAAGTCGTCAAGACCGTCGTACAGTCGGCCGCGCCGGGCATGAAGGTCATTGCCGGGACCGGCTGCGAATCCACCTGGCAGACCATCGAATTGACCAACGCCTGCGCCAAGCTGGGTGCCCATGCCGCTCTGGTGGTCACCCCCTTCTACTACGGCGGTCGCATGAACGAAGCCGCGCTGTTTCGGCATTTTACCGCCGTGGCCGACCAGGCCGCTGTCCCTGTCCTGATCTACAACGTCACCAAGTTCACCAACATCAACGTCGGTGTCGGCCTGGTCGCCAGGCTCTCGCAGCATCCGAACATCATCGGGATCAAGGACAGCAACGGCAACGTCAGCTCGCTGGGGGAAATGATCGCAACCGTCGACAAGGACTTCAGCGTGCTCGTTGGCACCGCCGGTGCGCTGTTCGGGGCGCTGACTCTGGGCGCCGCGGGCGGAGTGCTGGCGCTGGCCAACGTGGCGCCGGAGGTCTGCGTTCAAATCCAGGCTCTTCTGGAGCAGGGACACATCGAGGCGGCGCGCACGATGCAGCTGCGGCTGCTGCCGGTCAACACCGCGGTCACGGCCACTTACGGGGTACCTGGCCTGAAGGCGGCTCTCGACCTGCTGGGGTATTTCGGCGGCGACCCGCGGCCGCCGCTCCTGCCGGCCAGCGAGAAGGAGCGCGGCGAGATCCGGGAGATCCTGAAGAAAGCCCGGCTCCTTTCTTCATGATGCCGATGGCCGCGGTTCGCGGCCGGAAGCCGCTTTGGAGAATGCCCTGAAACTAGCGGGAGAAAAACCATGCGCAAGCTCGCGATCGTAACGGCTTCTTTGTTGTTCCTGACGGCGGCGGCCGGTTGCACCAGCCCCCGCATCAAGCTCTTTCCGAGCCAGACCGACCCCCTGCAGGAATTCACCCTTGCCGGCAAGGCCTCCGAAAAGATCCTGCTGCTGCCGATCCGCGGGGTCATTTCCGACAGCCCCCAGCAGGGCCTGCTGCGCACTCAGCCGAGCACGGTTCAGGAGGCGGTCTCGCACCTGCGCAAAGCCGAAAAGGACCCGCTGGTCAAGGCCGTCGTTCTGCAGTTCAATTCCCCCGGCGGTTCGGTGACGGCCAGCGATGTGCTCTACAACGAGGTCCGCCAGTTCAAAGAGCGCACCGGCCGCCCGGTCGTGGCGGTGCTGATGGACGTCGCGGCATCCGGCGCCTACTACATCGCGCTCACGGCCGACGTCATCGTGGCCCATCCCACCACGCTAACAGGTTCGGTCGGGGTGATCTTCATCCGGCCCAAGGTCACCGGGCTGATGGAGAAAATCGGAGTCGGCGTCGAGGTGAGCAAGTCCGGGCCGAACAAGGACAGCGGCTCGCCGTTCCGGGCGACCACGCCGGAAGAGGCGCTGATCTTTCAGGAAATGACGGACCAGCTGGCCAAACGATTTGTCGACCTCGTCCGCAAGCACCGCGGAACGGACGGCGCGACGCTGGCAGCGCTGTCCTCGGCCCGCGTTTACCTGGCCGAAGAGGCCCTTGCCCTCAAGCTGGTGGACCGCATCGGCTACATGGAGGATGCCGTGGCCCAGGCCAGGGAGCGCGCCGGGCTTCCGGAGGATGCCAAGCTCATCGTCTATCGCCGGACGGAGTACCCGGACGACAACGTCTACAACCCCACGACGTCCTACGAGGGCGGCCGCCCGGTAGCGCTGTTCGACACCGGACTGGCGCAGCTCCTGCCGTCGCTGCCGAGCGGTTTCTACTATCTCTGGCATCCGGCCGGCGACTAGCCATGCACCTGCTTCAATCGCCGGCCGGTTCAAGAACGGGAGGAGAGGCCCATGGAAAGGAAAGACCTGCAACGCACCTTCTGGCAGCGGCTGTTCGGCCTGCCCGCAACCCCCCAGCCCGCGGATTCGGGGTGCTGGGCGTTCAGCGGCGGGAAAGTCATGATCGATCTCGGGATGGCACCGGAGCTGCAGAAGCCCGGCGGCGCGCTGCGCCTGGAAAGCAAGGGCCTTCCCCGGCGTCTCCTGGTGCTGCACGGCGAAGACGGCGGGTTTCGCGCCTTCCACAACCGCTGCACCCATCTGGGGCATCGCCGCGTCGATCCCGTGCCCGGCACCCGCACGATCCAGTGCTGCAGCGTGAACAAATCCACCTACAGCTACGATGGCGCAACGCTCCGCGGCCCGGCCCCCGGTCCCCTCACCGCCTACCCGGCGACGCTCGAGGGCCAGCGGCTGGTGATCAAACTCGATTGATCAGTGGTCCTTGTCGACCGCAAGGGTTTTGAGGATGGAGTGCGGCGGATGCCCGTTGCCGCCGATGATGCTCTGGATCTTGATCGTCAGGCGGGCGCGCTCGGCAATGCGGCCCAGCACCTCGATGGTTTTTCTGAGCCGTTCGGCGCTGGACGTCATTTCAAGGAAGCGCTGGCGCTCGTCGTGGCTGAACCCCTCCAGCGCGGCGATCGCAAAGGCGAGATCACTGGGATCGGCGAGGGCGCCCTCTTCCAAGATATCGTCCGGCAGGCCGGTATCTTTCATCTGCCGCAACGCCGCCTGGGCGTTTCGGACAACCTCGGCCGGGTTTTCCGACGCGGACGCCGCCTCGTCGTCGAAAAACACCGCCTGCGCCTCCATGTAAGGTTTCTCCTCGATGATCTCGTGGATGAAGAAGCGCCGCTCCCCCCGCGTCAGGATGTCCATGCGGCCGTCTTCGTAGCGATGCAGCACCCGGTAAACCCGCGCCATACAGCCCACCGACCGGATCGAATGGCCGTCGAAAAAAACGATCCCGAACGGCGTGTCCGCGGCCAGGCATTCGGAAATCATCAACTTGTAGCGTTCTTCGAAGATGTGCAGCGGCAGCGCCATGCCCGGCAGCAGCACCAGGCCAAGCGGGAAAAGCGGTATGCGCTTCATGCGAACTTCCTCCTTTCAACGAACCCCGGCGGCAATTCTTTCAATTTAAGCGGACACAGACGTTTTGCAACCCTGCCCGAACCCGATGCCGAGACTGGACCATTCCGAGCGGGTTGACGCGCCGCGCCCCGCGTGCGAATCTGCCCAAAGCAAAGGACGCCCGCGCCGCGGTGAATCGACGACGGAAACCCGCCCGCAAGGAAAAGCCATGCCGCACCCTACGGAACCCCTCGATCTAATGCCCCGGGAGCCCATCGACGCCATCATCGCGCCGATAAGGCGCTTTCTGCACATCGAAGCCACGAGCGGCGTTTTGCTGGTGGCCGCCACCCTGGCCGCGATCGCCGCCGCCAATTCCGCGGCCGGCGAAGCGTTTCTGGCCTTCTGGCAGACTCCGGCCGGCCTGCGGTTCGGAGCCGTGCAGCTGGAGCTCTCCCTGCAGCACTGGATCAACGATTTCCTGATGGCCGTTTTCTTCTACGTCATCGGGCTGGAAGTCAAGCGCGAATTGGTCAAGGGCGAGCTGCGCGACCTGCGCCGCGCGGCTCTGCCCCTCGCCGCGGCCGTGGGCGGCATGCTCGCGCCGGCGGCGGTTTATCTATTTCTTCAGCACGGGACTCCGGGCGGAAGAGGCTGGGGCATCCCCATGGCCACCGATATCGCCTTCGTCGTGGGCTGCCTGGCGATGCTGGGCGGGCGCATCCCGGTCAGCCTGCGGATCATGCTGCTGTCGCTCGCCATCGCCGACGACATCGGCGCCATTCTCGTGATCGCCGTCGGCTACACCGCGCAGCTCGACGGGGCCGCGCTGCTGCTCAGCGGCTGCGGCATCGCGCTCATCGTCACCTGCATGAAGCTCGGCGTGCACAGCAAGGGCGTCTACCTCATCCTGTCGCTGGCGGTGTGGTTCGAGTTCCACGCCTCCGGCATCCACGCCACCATCGCCGGGGTGATCCTCGCGTTTCTCACCCCTGCGAAAGCTTGGATCGGCGAACGGCGCCTGGGGCGCATTATCGACCGCGCCCTGCATTTCATGCAGGGCGCCGATTGGCGGTCGTCCGCGCGGCGCTACGCCGCGCTGCGGTAGATGGAGCGCGCCGCCCGCAGCTCCATATCGCCGCTGCGCCGCTTTGAAATCGGATTGCACCCCTGGGTGGCTTTCGTGATCATGCCGATCTTCGCCCTGGCCAATGCGGGGGTGCGCATCGATTGGCGGCGGCATCCTGGCCGGCATCGGCTTCACCATGGCCATCTTCATCGCCAGCCTGGCCATGGAAGGCGCGCTGCTGGGCGCCGCCAAGGTGGGCGTCCTGGGGGGTTCCGTTGCCAGCGCCGTGATCGGCATGCTCATTCTGGTGCTGGCCCTGCCGAAGGCCGGACCCGCCTCGAAAACCGGCGCCTCAGGGCGCTGCAGGATTTGCCGACGCGCGGCGCACCATGCAGGCCATCGCCGCCGTCTGCAGGGCCGAGAGCAGGACGAAGTACCCGATCCACAGCGGCAGGCCTCCTATAAGCGGCCGCACGCTTCCCCAGGCCCAGAAGTCCATCGCCAGAACGAAAATGGCGGACTGGATCAGGACATGGCGATCCTTGAGCCATCCGCCGGATAGGGCGCCGCGCCGGCGCCCCTCGCGCACCGTCATCAGCGCATGCACGCCGAGATAGCTGCCGAAAGCCGCCAGCAGAACCCACACCACCGGCAGAAACGCCCCCGGGGAGGCCCACTTCAGATGAAAGACGGCCAGCGCGGCCTCGCCGCCAAGGATGGACAGGATGGCGGCCCCGGAATACACCCGCTTCAGATACAGCCCGAAGAACACGGTCGGAAACAGGACCGCCAAGCCGGTAAAGGCCTCGGTGGCGATCTGCAGCAGGGTCGCCGGCGGCCGATAGGCAAAGGCCAGACCGGCAAGGCTCAGACCGACGACGAACAGCCGTCCGGGCAGGCTGGTGTCCGTCTGGCGCCGGCGCACCAGCGGCAGGATGTCGCGCGTGAAGATCGAACTCAAGGTCAGGAGCTGCGAGTCCATGGTGGACATGAGCGCCGCCAGGCCGGCGGCAATCACCAGCGCCGACATGGCGTCTCCCGCGATCGCCGTCGCCACCATCGGAAGGATGCGGTCCGCCTGCTTGCCGGCGAGATCCGGGAATGAAAGATGCCCTAATACGCCCACCGCAATCGGCGCAAAGAAGACAATCGTGCAGACGACAGGGTAGCAGAGCATCATGCGGGCCAGCGTGCGCTCATCCCGGGCCGCGAAAAAGCGCTGGAACAGCTGCGGGAACATGGGGTCGCAGAAAAACCAGAGCGCCATGTAGCTGAACCAGATTCCCGGCAGATAATGATTCATGGCGCCGGGCCGCGAAAAGAGCTCGGGCTTCATGGCCATGACCTTCTGGTTGGCTGCGATGAAGCCGCCGTGATGACCGGCGGCGATCACGATGGCGGCAAGGAGCATGACCAGCATCAGCAGCCCCTGGAACAGGTCCGTCCAGGCCACCGCCCGCATCCCGCCGTGCAGCGTGTAAAGGACGATGATGGCGGTCACCAGGACGCTGCCGTAAAAATAGGGGAGCCCCGTCAGTTCCTCCAGCGCATACCCCGCCGCAATGGGCTGGAGCGCCAGGTAGGGAACCGTGAACACGATCATCACCAGAGCGAATAAAGCGGAGAGCGCCGGGCTGCCGTAAAGCGACTGCACGAGCTCGGAAGGTGTGATGAGGCCGCGCTCGCGGGCGATCCGCCAGGCCTTGCGGCCGATGACCCAGAAGCTGAGCGCCATGAAGCCGGTGCCGAACCCCATGATGGGAAAGAAGCTCCAGCCGTCGCGGTAGCCGGCACCAGAGGTGCCGAAGACTGTAAAGGCCGAAAAGTTGGTGGCGGTCATGGTGGCCAGCAGAATCAGGGTGCCCAGCCGGCGGTCGGCCAGGAAATAGCTGGCCAGCGAGGATTTCCAGTGCGTCCGCGCGAACCAGCCGATGACGAGCACGACCAGGAGGTAGGCCGCAAGAATAACGATTTTAATGGCCACGTTCCAGTCCCTCCAATCCTCTCTTTAACCGGCAAAAAGATCTCTCTTCTCCCCGGCGCACCCTTGCGGGTGCGCCAATAAAAAATGCCATCCCGACCGGTCGGGATGGCATTTTTGTGCCTGACATGACCTTGAGTGTACTATCGTAACTGTTTCTTGCCTGTGTGCTTTTTAGGCGCAGCGCGCTGCTTTGTCAAGCCGCGCCTCCTTTCATGTAATCGCATGCAGGCTCATTCGCCCGCAGCGATGGAATACTCCTGCCGGGCTTCCGTGCCGAAGGCCACGTTCATGGCCTCGTCGATCCGCTCCACCCGGACGATGCGCAACGCATCGCGGATCTCTTGAGGGATTTCATCGAGATCCTTTTCGTTGCGTTTCGGCAGGATCACGGTGGTCATGCCCGCCCGGTGCGCAGCTAGCATTTTCATCTTGATCCCGCCCACCGGCAGCACTCGCCCGCGCAGGGTCACTTCGCCGGTCATCGCCACATCGCCGCGAACGGTCTTGCCGCTGAAAAGACTCGCCATGGCCATTACCATGGCGACCCCGGCGGAAGGTCCGTCCTTGGGAATCGCACCGGCAGGAACATGCAGATGCACGTCGGTGCCCTCGAAAACGACCGGGTCCACGCCGAGCGGCTCGGCTTTGGAGCGGATGTAGCTGTGGGCGATCTGGGCGCTTTCGCGCATGACGTCGCCCAGGTGCCCGGTCAGGGTGAGATTGCCTTTGCCCTTCATCCGCGCGGCTTCAATGAAGAGGATGTCGCCGCCGACTGACGTCACGGCCAAGCCGGTCGCGATGCCGGGGATCTCGATGTTCTCCGATCCCTCGGACTCGAACACTTCTTTTTTCAGATGCGAACGCACCAGCTCCGGAGTTACCACCACATGGGTCCACTGCTGGCCGACGATCTTGACGACGCTCTTGCGGCAGACCGCTCCGATCCTGCGCTCGAGGTTGCGAACGCCGGCTTCGCGGGTATAGTCTTGGATGATCTTACGCACGGCGTCGTCGGTGAACGTGATCTCCTCGTCCTTGAGCCCGTGGGCGCCGAGCTGCCGCGGCACCAGGTGGCGCTTGGCGATCTGCAGCTTCTCGTACTCGGTGTAACCGTCGAGCGCGATGATCTCCATGCGGTCCCGCAGGGGCGCGGGGATGGTTTCGAGCTGGTTCGCCGTGGTGATGAAGATGACTTCGCTCAGGTCGAAGTCCACGTCCAGGTAGTGGTCGCGGAAGGTATGGTTCTGGGCCGGGTCGAGCACCTCCAGCAGCGCGCTGCTGGGGTCTCCGCGCCAGTCCATGCCGATCTTGTCGACCTCGTCCAGCATGAACACCGGGTTGCGGGTGCCCGCCCGCTTGATCGCCTGGATGATGCGTCCCGGCATGGCGCCGATATAGGTGCGGCGATGGCCGCGGATTTCGGCTTCGTCGCGCATGCCTCCCAGGCTCATGCGGGTGAAGTTGCGTCCCAGCGCCCGGGCGACGCTCTTGCCCAGGCTGGTCTTGCCGACGCCCGGAGGCCCGGCGAAGCACAGGATCGCGCCCATGGCTTCGGACACCGAACCATCGCCGGGCTTGACGCTGAGGCCGAGCTCGGTCACCCGTTTGCGCACCGCCAGGTACTCGATAATGCGTTCCTTGACGTCCTGGAGCCCGTAATGGTCCTCGTCGAGTACCGTCCGGGCATTGTCGATGTCGGTGCAGTCCACGCTCGTTTTTTGCCAGGGCAGGTCCGCCAGCCAGTCGAGGTAGGTTTTGATCATGGAAGCCTCGGGCGCGTGCGGGGACATGCCCTGGAGCCGCTTGAGCTCGCGCTCCGCTTCCTTGCGGGCCTCTTCCGAAAGCTCGGCCTTCTGGATCTTTTCGATGTGGTCGCTGATTTCCGGCCGGCCCTCGTCGGACTCGCCCAATTCCTTCTGGATCGCCTTCATCTGCTGACGCAGAAAGTAATCTTTCTGGGCCTTGTCCATCTCCTCGCGCGCGTCGCTCTGGATTTTCTGCCCCAGGGACAGGACCTCCTTTTCCTTGCTGAGGTGGCCGATCAAAAGGCGCATCTTGTCCTTGACGCTGTCGACCTGAAGGACTTCCTGGGCCTTGGCGATGTCCATGCTGGCGTAGTTGGCCACGACATAGGCCAGATAGCGCGGGTTCTCGATCTGGGCCAGAAAGTCCGAGGCCTCTTTGGGATAATTCGGCGAAAGCGCCACCACTTCGCGGGCCAGGTCCAGCAGGCTGCGCTGCAGCGCATTGGTTTCGAGATCCTCGCCCAGGATGTCCGCTGCCAGTGCGATGCGGGCCTTCAGGTAGGGCTGATCTGTCGTCCAGAACTGGACTGTGAAGCGCTCCAGGCAGTGCACGATCACATTCAGGTGTTTCTCCGCCGTTGACACGACGCGTTCGATGCGGGCGAGGGTTCCCACCTCATAGACCTGCCCGGGCAAAGGCTCCTCGATCCTGGGGTCCTTCATGGCCACCAGGCCGATGAGGTGATCTCCCTTCTGGGCGTCTTCAATCAGCTGGATCGAGCGGGATATCCCGACCGACAGCGGAATGATGGTGAACGGAAAGGCCACTGTGTTGCGCAGCGGCAGAATCGGCAGCTCATCGGGGATGTCCTGCGCGGACAACCGCTTGGGATTGCCATCGGGGTCGGCCGCAATGCTGAATACCTTATTGGGCGTTGTCATTGGTGCGTCTCCATGAGTGATCAAAGTTAAGTGTGGTTGTTCTTGTTTTGTTAATTCGAAGCTAATGCCTCGTCCGGTATTGTAAAGCCGGGTGTCCTGGTTTAGCCTAACGCTTCGGCGCGGTCCCAATCCGGAGGACTCCCCGGAGCCAAGTTCGGGATCCGAGGCGCGGACACCAGGCGCCCGGCAGGGGGGTGTCATGCTCAAACAGATTCTTGTCGCGATAGTTATCCTGGGCCTATCGACGACCGTGGGCTGCCGGCGGCTGCATGAGGCGGTCCCCGTTCACGCCGTTCCCGGCCAGGTGCCCGAGCCCTTTCAAATGATCTACCGCGAGCTGGATGCCGAGTTCCATCGGCAACTTCCGCTGGTCCCGCTTCCATGGGGGCAAAAGGCCAGCCGAACGGCCTTCGGGGTGGAGCTGCTGGCGGCCGACAGCCACCGCGGCGAGGCCCTGCTGAGCCAACAGGCGGTGGAGGCGAGTGCGCTCGTTTTGGACCGCCTGAAAGCCCTGGGCGTGCGCTGCGTGTCCCTCAGTCTGCGATACCCCGTACTGACCCGCGCCTATCCGCGAACCCCCGAATACCGGGTCTTTTACCGCAGCCTGGCCGCGGAGGTCCGCCGTCGCGGGCTGGCGATCGTGGCCGAGATGGGATCGGCCTTCCGTGAGCCCGAGTTCAGCCAGATCGGGGCGGACTACCGCGGGCTCAGCCGCGAGCGCTTCAGTGCCGGTCTGCGCGAGATGGCCGAGGCCATTATCGCCGACATCCGGCCGGACTACCTGACCCTTCTGTCCGAACCGGACACCCAGACCCGCAACACGGGACTGGCCTTTTCCCCGGCCGAATTCGCAGCGACCGTAAGACACGTGGCGCGCGGCCTGAACCCGGAGGGAATCAGGATCGGGGCCGGCGCCGGGAGCTGGGCCGCGCTGGAGTATTTCAAGGCGCTGGCCGAGCTTCCGGAGCTGGATTACCTGGATCTGCACATCTACCCGATTCAGCACGGCTTCGCCGTCGAACGGGTCTCCAAAGCGGCGGACATCGCCCGCACCCACGGCAAGGGCATCGCGATCGGCGAGGCCTGGCTCTACAAGGTCTGGGGCCGTGAGTTCAACCGCATATCGCCGCTGGAGGCCTTCGGCCGGGACGCTTACTCCTTCTGGCAGCCGCTCGACGAGCATTTCATCGAGCGGGTGGTGGACGTGGCCCGTCGCATCGATGCCGAGTTCTGCTCGTTTTTTTGGATGAAATACCT
Source organism: uncultured delta proteobacterium (assembly GCA_963700055.1). Taxonomy (GTDB): domain Bacteria; phylum Desulfobacterota; class Desulfobacteria; order Desulfobacterales; family SpSt-501; genus SpSt-501. The sequence goes on from CAVOWH010000013.1 coordinate 39,021, forward strand.
TTACGGCTATGTGGACTACAACGCGGATACCCGGCAGCTGAAACCGGCCGAGCTCATGAGCCTGAGCGACCGGGTGGCCCATGAAAACATCCGCAAAGGGGTCCTCAGCGCAACGGGCGAAAAATTCATGCAGCTGATCAAGCCGTGACCGCATCCAGCCGCAAGCGGCTGGCGCGCTAAAAACAGCTCTTGACAGCCGGATCAATTTTACTTAATTCTAGCGGAAAAAAAGGACACTTCGCCTTTTCGATCATGATGGGACGCTTCTTCTGCTTTTGGTGGTTTAGGGGCGTCCATCCGGGCCGATCGTCTTGATCCCATAACATACAGCCCCGGATGGACCGATGGAGGTCTATCCGGGGCTTCGCTTATCCGCATGCCCCGAGACCCCAGGCTCGGGGCTTTGTGTTTTTTGGAAATAAACGCCGCTTGAACGCTCGCATGCAAGGAGAGCAGGGACCCATGATTCTGGAACTGGATAAGGATCTGACGCCGGAGGGCAAGGCGGAGCTCATCCGCAAACTCAAGGCCAAGCGCTGCGACTGCCGTGAGCTGCCGCCGACCGAGGTAGAGCGCATCGGCATCCTCGGCAAGCCCGGCGTCGAGGAGGAGGAGTTGCGGCGATTTCCCGGAGTCGCCCGAGTGCTCCGGGTGAAGACCCCTTACAAGCTCGTCGGCCGCGAGATGCACCCCCAGGACACCCTGGTGCGGGTGGGCGACGTGGTCATCGGCGGGGAGAACATCTGCGTCATCGCCGGGCCCTGTGCGGTCGAAAGCCTCGAGCAGGCGCTCACCATCGGCCGTGAGATCAAAAAGGCCGGCGGTTCCCTGTTCCGCGGCGGCGCGTTCAAGCCGCGCACCTCGCCCTATTCGTTTCAGGGGCTCGAGGAAGACGGCCTCAAAATTCTGGCCGAGGTGCGGGAGACCCTGGGAATCGGTGTGGTGACCGAGATGACCTCCCCTTCCCAGGCCGACCTCATGATGAAATACGTGGACGTGGTCCAGATCGGCGCTCGCAACATGCAGAATTTCGAGCTGCTCAAGTGCGTGGGCCGCATGGGCAAACCCGTGCTGCTCAAACGCGGCCTGTCCGGAACGATTGAGGAATGGCTTATGTCCGCCGAGTACGTGCTGTCCGAAGGCAACCATCAGGTGGTGCTCTGCGAGCGGGGCATCCGCACCTTCGAGCCCTACACCCGCAATACGCTCGACCTCTCGGCGATTCCGGTCCTCAAGAAGCTGACCCATCTGCCGATCATGGTCGACCCCAGCCACGCCACCGGCATGCGCGAAAAGGTCAGCCCCATGGCGCGCTCCGCCATCGCCGCCGGCGCGGACGGCATCATGGTGGAAGTGCACCACGACCCGGAGCACGCCTTGTCAGACGGCGCTCAGAGCCTGTACCCCCAGCAGTTCCGCCAGCTCATGCGGGACCTCTATGTCATCGCACCGGTCATCGGCAAACAGCTCGACTCCGCCCAGCTGGAACGGGTGAGAGTCATCGAGCGCCGGCGACAGAACGGCAGCGGCCGACAGCGGGCGGGCTTCATGGGCCGCGTCGGCAGCTTCAGCCACAAGGCCTGCCGGCAGTACTTCGGGGACACGGTCGAGGCGCTGCCGCTGCCCACCTTCCGCTCCATCTTCGAGGCGATCAAGGCCGGCCAGATCGACTACGGCGTGATCCCTTTGGAAAACACGCTCTCCGGCAGCATCCATGAAAATTACGACTTGCTCAGGGAGTATGACCTGCAGCTCATCGGAGAGCTTCAGATCCGCATCATGCAGAACCTGCTGGCCAAGCCCGGCACGGAGCTGGGCGCCATCCGGCGGGTGCTGTCCCACCCTCAGGGGTTCGAGCAGTGCCGCCGGTTTCTCTCCCAGCACAACTGGGAGCACGTGGCGGTGGGCGATACGGCCGGCGCGGCCGAACGGGTCAGCGCTTCCGAGAATCCCGGCGATGCGGCCATCGCCAATCAGACCGCTGCCGAACACTACGGCTTGGAGGTCGCGGCGCAAGGCATCGAAGACAACCCGCGCAACTTCACCCGATTTGTGGTGGTCAGCTCCGCGCCCATCGAGAAGCGCAGGGCCGCCAAGACCTCGCTCATCTGCACGGCGCGCAACGAGCCCGGCGCCTTGTTCGCCATCCTGCAGGTCTTTGCCGACAACCAGATCAACATGATCAAGCTCGAGTCTCGGCCGATCCCCGGCGAACCCTGGAAATACATGTTCTACATCGACCTGGAGTGCGACCTGCAATCGCCGGACCTGGGGGCCGTGCGCCAGGAGATCGCCGCCAAGAGCGAATACCTGAAGATTTTGGGCTGCTATTGACGAGGGGGACATGGATACCATTCGCGCAGCCGTGACCGCTGTCAAAGAGCGCGTGATCGGCGTCCGCCGGGACCTGCACCGCATTCCTGAAACCGGCTTCAACGAGGTGAAGACCTCGGCCTACGTGGCCGCGCGGCTGAAAGACCTCGGCCTTGAGGTTCAAACGGGAATCGCCCTGCACGGCGTGGTCGGCCTGCTCCGAACCGGAAGGCCGGGACCCACCTTGATGATTCGGGCCGATATGGATGCCCTGCCGATGGCCGAGGAAACCGGTCTGCCGTTTGCCTCGACCCACCCCGGCTGCATGCACGCCTGCGGGCACGATGCCCACATGGCAATGGCGCTCGGCACCGCAGCCGTTTTGGGTCAGCTGAAGGATCGGATCAGGGGCAACGTCAAGTTCGTCTTCCAGCCGGCCGAGGAAGGCCCGGGCGGGGCCCAGCCGATGATCGCGGCGGGCGTGATGGAGAACCCCTCGGTGGACTATGCCATCGGCTGCCATTTATGGGCCGAACGCCCTGAGGGATATATCGGAGTCCGGTCCGGCCCCATAATGGCCGCCATGGACCGGTTCGATCTCAAGATCCTCGGCCGGGGCGGCCACGCCGCCCAGCCGCACCGATGCGTGGACGCCCTGGAAGTGGGCACCCAGGTGGTGGCGGCCCTGCAGCGCATCGTCAGCCGCCACATGGATCCCGTCGAGCCGGCCGTTGTCACCGTCGGCAGCTTTCACGCCGGCACGGCCTTCAACATCACCCCGTCCGAAGCCGTCATGAGCGGCACCACACGCACCTTCAGCGAAGCCATCTGGCCGTCGTGGCAGGGACGCATCGAAAAGGTCGTGCGCGGGGTCTGCGAGTCTATGGGCGCGGGCTACGAGCTGAATTACACACGGGGCTACCCGCCGACCGTCAACGATGCCCGCATGGCGGAGGTGGTGCGTCGCTGCGCCATCCGTGTAGTGGGCGCAGAGCGGGTGGTCGAACCCGACCTCACCATGGGCGGCGAAGACATGGCGTTCTTCCTGAAGCGGGTGCCGGGGTGCTACTACTGCATCGGCGTCGGCCGGGAGGACGCGGTCCCCCTGCACAACCCGAAGTTCGACTTCGGGGAGGATCTTATGCTGCTGGGGGTCGAGACCCATTGCCGGGTGGCGCTGGATCTTTTAGGTCCTGAAACGCCAACGTGAATTAAACATGGAGACAAACCGAATTTCAAATTTCGTATTTCGTTCCAGCATAGCCGGCTTGTGATTATATGCTTGAAATTTTTCGGCTTCTCGGAATATAGAACCATCCTAATCTATTAGGATATGCGGGAGGACCTTATGGACCATGTCAAATGGAAGGACGTGGAAGACGTCAAGATCGCCAAATTCCCTTACAGAGGTCAGCCCTTGGACGTGAAGGGCATCAGCGTGCGCTGGCTGTCGAAATTCGGAGACGACGGCACCGGCTACCCCGAATACGGTCTGCGGCTTTTCACGGCCCAGCCCGGCGGAGAAATTCCGATTCACAATCATTTTTATATCCAAACCATGCACATCCTGAGCGGCCGCTTCGAGTGTTACCAGTTCGATGCGCAAACCGATCAGAAGACCAAGAGCTGCGTCGCCGCGGCGGGGGACACGGTGGTGGTTCCCAGTATGGAGCCGCACGGCATGCGCAACCTGAGCGACACGGAACCGGCAACCTTTCTATGCTGCATCTGCAACGTTTATGAAAAAGAGTCCGTCTGAGGGAGCGACCATGCGATTAGCCGAGCGCCTGAAGGGTTTTGATGCCTACCTCGGAACCGAGATGAACATGCGCCTGACCCGCATGCGGGCGGAGGGCAAGGACATAATCAACCTCGGGTTGGGCGACCCGGATGTGCAGCCCTCGGAGAGTCAGCGCCAGACCCTGGCGCATGCCTGCCTGGACGTGAACAGCCACCACTACCCGAGTTTCTACTCGCTAAAGCCGTTCAAGGAGGCCATCGCCGATTGGTACCGACGGCGGTTCGAAGTCGCCTGTGACCCGGACAGCGAGGTCATCCCCCTGCTCGGCTCGGCCGACGGCCTGTTTCACATCCACACCGTCCTGCTCGATGCCGGCGATATCGCCCTGGTACCCGATCCCTGCTACCCGGCCTACGTGGCCGGCGTCAAGATCGCCGGCGGCCGGGTGCACCCGGTGCCGCTGATCAAGCAAAACGGCTTCCTGCCGGATCTGGAAGCCATTCCGCCCGAGGTGGCGCGCAGGGCGCGCATGATCTGGGTGAACTACCCCAACAACCCCACGGCCGCCGTGGCCGATGAGGGCTTCTACCGCCGGCTGATCGACTGGGCCCGCCGCCACCAGGTGGCGGTGGTCTCCGACAACCCCTACTCGGAAATCTGCTTCGACGGCTACCGGCCGCCGAGTTTTCTCCAGGTGGAAGGCGCCAAGGAGGTCGGGGTCGAGTTCAACTCGCTCTCCAAGGCATACAACTGCTGCGGCTGGCGCACGGGGATGATGCTCGGCAACCGGGAGATCATTGCCGCGATGAACAAGATCAAGTCCCACTCGGACCGCGGCATGTTCTACCCGCTGCAGGTCGCGGCCACTGAGTCCCTGAACGGACCCACCGATTTCATGCTGGCGCGCAACCGTGCGTTCCAGGAGCGCCGCGATGTCGTCTTAAACGCCCTGACGGCCATGGGCATTGCAGCCCACCGGCCCAGGGCCACCTTTTACGTGTGGGCCGAGGTGCCGGAGGGGGCCGCCACATCCCGGGACTTCTGCTTCAAGGCCCTGGAGGCTGTCTCCGTCTGGATGATCCCGGGGTCCATGTACGGAGTTCACGGCGAAGGCTACTTCCGTATCGCGCTCACCCACCCCTCCGCACGGCTGGCTGAGGCCATGGAGCGGCTGAGACGTTTTATCGGATAGCAGCAAGCACTTCAACGCCATCCGTTCTCCAAAAGGCGTCGCCGTTTTTAATCGTCGAGCAGAACGCCCACATGGCGCTTTCGATTGCCCGCCGCGGACGCGGTACAACGCTGAACGCTTAACACTTAAAAGCTAAAACTTTTTCTGGAGAAAGAGATGAACAAGATCGAAAGAGTGGATCGTGTACTGAAGGGCGAGGACGTCGACTACCCGCCGATCTCCCTCTGGTATCATTTCGGAGTACAGCACGGCGGCGGTGAGCCGTTTGCCCGCATCACGCTTGAGTTCTTCAAACACTACGATTTTGATTTCCTTAAAGTGATGAACGACTATTACTATCCGACCCCGCCGGGCCTCGACACGGTGCGCACCAAGGCCGACCTGCAGAAGTTTGCGACCTTCGACGTGGAGCGCTGCGAGTGGCGCGAGCAGTTCAAAGCCCTGCGCATCATCTCCCGGGAGCTAAAAGGACGAGCCTACTTCATCGACACGGTGTTCGACCCCTGGCAGAGCATCCGGCGCAGCGTCGCCGGCGAGAACATGGAGCATCTCGCCCAAAACGAGCCCGACGCCCTGCACGCGGCGCTTTGCGTAGTGGCTGAAAATCTCATCGCCTATGCCAAGACGTCGCTCGAGATCGGTGCGGCTGGGATCTTCATGTCCGTCCCGGCCGCGAAGGAACTCGTCCGCCGCGATATCTTCCTGGCCTTCGTCAAGCCCTATGCGCTGAAGGTCTTCGAGGCGGTTTCCGGCCGGGGACGGCTGAACACCGCCCACATCCACGGCGAAGACCTCTACATGGACGAATGCCTGGATTTCCCGGTGAACGTTTTCAGCTGGTGGGATCGCGGCCCCTACGGCCCGGCGATGGACAGCGTCAAGCAGCGGATTCCCGGCTGTGTCATGGGCGGGATCGACCAGACCCTTCTCACGCGGCGCTCGCCGGCTTCTATCAAGAACCACGTGGCCGAGGGGGTCGCGCTCGGCGGCGACCGGAGATTCTTGCTGGCCAATGGCTGCAGCATCGACACCTGGGTGAGTCCCGACATCGTGCGCGCCGCAGTGGCGGCCGCGCGCGCGGGCCAAAAACGATTTAACATCTCGCATCTGTAATCCCAGAGGAATTATGACCAAGCCGGTGACGCAAGAAGAAATGATCGCCAAGGTGCGCGCGGCCATCAAGGACCGCGCCACATGGTTTGCCCTGCTGTATCGGAGCTTCAAGGAGGCCATGCCGGCGGTCGACTTCGAAAGGCTGGCGCGCAAAGCCATCTTCGGGTTCGGGCGCATGGAGCTGGAGGAGCGCATCGCCCGGCGAGACCGATACTGCCAACTCAAGATACTCGACCGCGGATGACCCAACGTACCGGCAATATTTATCTCTGCGGAATGATCGGCTCCGGCAAGACCACGATCGGCAGGCGCCTAGCGGAAGCACTCGAGTGGCCCTTTTGCGATCTTGATCGTGAAATGGACCAGATTTTGGGTTATTCGTTTCACCGGCTGGTTCAGGAAAAAGGCTGGGTGGCCTTCCGCGAGCTGGAGTATTCGATTTGCAAGCGCCTGGCACGGCGCGAGAAATCCCTTATTTGCCTGGGGGGCGGCACGGTGCGCTATGAATGGAACCTGGATGTTCTGCGCGGCACCGGTTTTTTCGTGCTTCTGACCGCCTCCTTGGACGAACTGGTGCGACGCGTGCGCAAGGAGCAGCGGCCGCGGGTGAACGTGGGGGCCACGCTGGAAGAAGACCTTGGGACCATCTGGGAGCAATCGGCGGAAAAATACCTCCGCGCCGCGGATGTTGTTGTGGATACGGATGGCAAAACCATCGAAGCGGTCCTGGCGGAATTACAGTCGGTTATCCGCCGTTATCTGTCCTGATGGTTTCGACGATGATTCAATTCTATGCGGAGAAAGCTGGGGCATATTATGGGACCCGAATCCCCCGTATTGACCGATCCGCAACTGGACCCACCCAGCCTTTCATGGGACTGCGATCTCCACGAAGACTTCGAGAGCCTGCGGAAAGCCCGGGCACTCGTCGACGCGAAAATTCGCGCCTGGTTTGCGGAGTTCCCTATGTCGCGCTGCGGCGAGGTGTTCCAGTACAATGATTCGCGCGGAACCCTCCGCCGCGCCGCGGCCGGTTCAGCCTTCGAGTTCCTGTTCCTGCATCAGACCCACCACCGGGGGCAGATCTCACAGATTCTGGACACCATGGGACTGCCCAATAATTTCGCGGACAACGGCGCCTACCTCGAAGGACCGGGAGACTAAGCAACCGATCCTCCATAACCACATCAGGGGAAACGCCGGCAGGGCCAACTAGAGCATTATGACTCGATCAGGAAATCGTACAACATTGATCCACCTGATCCCGTAACAGCTTCCTGAGCATTTGACGCCGGGCACCGCACGCTCAGGCGTCTACCAGGACCTTAACCCCGCCGTAGACCATTCGTTTGCAGTCGATAGGCATCGACTTCGGGAGCGAAATGCGGTAAACAAAGTCGGCAGGGGAATCGCGAAATGCCGGATCTGTGTTTGACCTTGGAAAGTGCCTATCAAACCACCGGACCGCCTGCGTCCTGGATAGGCCGTTGCTGCCCGACCGCCGTCTTCTACGCCAAGATCCTGGGCATCGTCTACCGCGCTTCCAGGCTGGCCAAAAAAGGCTTATATGATAATCAATGCTGGATCGAAAGCAGCCTGACGTCGGTCCGGTCACTGGAGATCGTCGGCGGCCGGTTCGAGGTCCGCGGCCTGGAAAACGTCCGAGACCTGAAGTCGCCGGCCGTATTCATCGGCAACCACATGAGCATCCTGGAGACGTTCGTTCTCCCCTGCCTGATCCAACCCTATCGAGACGTAACCTTCGTCGTCAAGGAAAGCCTGATCACCTATCCCTTGTTCGGCCATGTGATGCGCAGCCGCAATCCGGTGGTGGTGCGGCGGGAAAATCCGCGGGAGGACCTCAAGCTCGTCCTGGAGGAGGGCCGCAAGCGGCTGGAGGCAAACGTTTCGGTGGTCATTTTTCCCCAGACTACCCGCAACGCGGATTTTGACCCCAACAAATTCAACACGTTGGGGATCAAGCTGGCCAAGCGGTGTAATATGCCGGCAGTGCCCTTTGCACTGAAGACCGACGCGTGGGGATTGGGAAGACGAATTAAGGATTTCGGCCCGATCCGACCCGCAAAAACCGTACATATCCACTTCGGGAAACCCATGCGGGTCCAGGGAAGCGGCAAGGAAGAACACAACGTCATCGTCAAGTTCATCCAGAAAAACCTGGCGACCTGGAAATAGCCCCCGCATTCCAGAAGACTGGCAGCTCTCATACGAGGCCATCCCGTTGGGCGGCAGCATCGGCCCCGAACCTGCTTCTGCTGAACATTCGACCTAAACGGCTCTCAGCAGAAACAGCTGCACAAAGCGCGCGTCCAGATCCTCGGCTGCCACACGGCCGTACTCGGCCTCGATCTCGGCAAACAAATCCTCGAAGATCCGGCCGAGCTTCTCGGAGATCTCGAAGTCCTTCAGCCCTGTTTCGTGCACCAGCCAGGCGATGAAGTCGGTTTTCGTCTGATCGGGGATCCGGCGCGTTTCGGCCGTCTCCGGAGAAGGCGTTCCCGGCAGAAGCTTGCTGAAAAAGGGGGCAAAGACGGCGAGCGGCAGCGGTCTCAGCTTATCCTCCTTCAAGCCTAAGCAATGGCTGGCCCATTGGGTCAGCAGCAAGTTTTTCCAGGTCAGGAAACTATACTTGGCGGGCGGATTCAGCCGGACGTTCAAGACCGCCAGCAGGTGATCAACGGACTGCACCAGCCTTAAAACGCCCTCGGTACGAGCAATGTCTTCGAGCGATGCGAACTCGCGATAAAGCACGCCGGTCTGGTAGTTGTCGTAGTACTGCGGCTTTTTGAGCAAGATTCCGCCGAGGACTCCCATCCACTGCTCCCCCCAAAAGCTGAGTTTCAGACCGGCTTTCGCAAACCAGCTGCTGCTGAGCCAGCGTTCGGCCTGCCATTTGATTTCAAGCGCCTGGCCGATCCCCAGGCGGAAAAGCTGGATGAGCGCATAGCGGGTGAACGCCGCCGCGGCCTGGGCGGAATCCGGCGCCGGGTCCTCCGGCCCCCTCAGCCGCTCCAGGCCCATACTGATATAGCCGCAGGCCTTGGCCACGATTTCGCGCAGCTGCTCGCGGTCGCGCACGGTCTTGCGGTCCGCGACGATGATCTGGTTGCAGAGGTTGGCGAATTCCCACTGCAGGTGGGTGAGCACCGGGCCCGGCTCGATCCGGGCCAGGGCTCGGCTGAAATATGTATCGTCTTTCATCTCACGCAGCGGGTAGGCCGGCACCGGCAGAAGGGTCGCTACGCTCCCGCGATCGATAGGGATGGATTTCGGTCGCTGCGCTTCAAGCTGGCGAAGGGTGACCGGCTGGTAGATGCCGATGGCCTCGTCAAACGGCGCAAACCCTTTCTCCGCCAGCCGCACGTTACGCCAGCGGAACTCCTCCTCCTCCGTCTCCGCCGGAATGACGTGGGTCGCCTCCAGGAGCACGCTCTGAAACAGCAAATGGTCGTGTTCGGCCAGGCGCTGGAGGAGCTTCATCAAAAACGCATTGCGCTCCTCCTCGCCGATGGCCGAGCGTTCGGAGAGCGGCGGCATTTCCAATAACCGCATGTAGTATACCTGGTCCAGTGTGAAAAAGCCCTCCCCGAAATCGGAAGGGTCCTGGTCGTGCTCGCGGATCCGCACTTCGATCGTGTGAAACAGGTAAAATTCGCCAAAGGCAAGGCGCTCTTGCAAAAACCAGCGGATGAAGCGCTTGGGGTCGGCCTCCATCAGGAGGTTCATCCAGCGGGTAAGGTGGTTCACCTCGATGCGGTCCTTGGCCCAGCTCTCGATGTCCACGAGGTGGTCCCACTGCTTGTCAGAAGCAAGCGCCAACAGGGGCAGCGCATCCTCGGGGCCGATGTCATGCACCAGGAAGTAGAGATCCGACTCCGGAAAGGAGTGCACCAGCGCGGCCGGCTGGGAATCGGAAAGGATTCGCTCCAGGGCCCGCTCCGGCGGCAGCGACAGGATCTCGCTGCGCTTGGCTTGAAGCGCTTCGGTACGTTCACGAATGGATGGGTCGGGAAGGTTTGCAGTCATGTTGGCAACGGATTCATGTTTGGTGGGGCGCCGCCCCGGCGACCGGAAGGATCGCGGTTGAATGCCCCGTCCGCAGCATTTCTTTCAGCCGTTATGGCTCCCTCATTACCTACCAGCAGCGCCACCCGAACGCAACCCGGTCACGGGGGGATGCGCTCATCGCCTGGAGCTGGGCGCCGCGCCTGCCAGGGCGCAAAGCGGGCGAGGACCATCAGCCCTGGTATCGCGCCCAGGGTGCATAAGATGAAAAACCATTCCCAGCCCAGATGTTTGGCCGCTAATCCGGTAGGCGCCGAGGCCAGCACGCGCGGCAACCCCATGATGCTCGTCAACAGCGCGTACTGCGTAGCGGTGAACTTCTTGTTGGTCAGGCTGGCCATGAAGGCGACAAAGGCGCTCGTTCCCATGCCGCCGGTAATGCTCTCGAAGGCGATCACTCCGGAAAGGGCGGCCAGGTTGCCGCCGATGCGCGCGAGAACTGCGAACCCGGCCGTTGAAACCGCCTGAAGCAGCCCGAACACCCATAAGCTGCGGTGAATGCCGAGCCGCAGCATGAGAACCCCGCCGCCGACAGCCCCGGCAATCGTGGCCCAGGAGCCGAAAAGCTTGACCACCGTGCCGATCTCGGACTTGGAAAAGCCCAACTCGAGGTAGAAGGGAGTCGTGATAGCGGCGGCCATGGTGTCGCCGATTTTGTAAAGCAGGATGAAGGCTAGGATCGACCCGGCGCCGTCTCGGCGGAAAAAATCCGCAAGGGGCTCCCAAATGGCCTCCCGCAGCGACCGCGGGGGGCTGCTCACCACCTGCGGCTCCGCGGTGAGGAGAGTGGTCGCAACCCCGGGGATCAAGCCCAACGCCATGATCAAGTATACCTGGGAAAAAGAAAGATGATCGGCCAGGATCAGCCCTCCGCCGGATGCGGCCCACATGCCGATGCGGTAGCCGTAGACATACAGGGACGATCCGAGCCCCAGCTCTTCGTCCGGCAGATCCTCCCGGCGGTAGGCGTCCACCACGATGTCCTGAGTGGCACTGAAGAAGGCGACCAGCAGCGCGCTCGCAACCATCCAGCCCGGATGGGCCACCGGGTCGGACCCACCGAGCGCGGCGATGGAAACCATCAAGGCCAGCTGCGCGATCAGCAGCCACCCTCGCCGCCGACCAAGCCAAGGAGGTGTAAACCGGTCCAGCACCGGCGACCACAGAAACTTCCAGGAGTAGGGCGATTGCACCAGGGTGATCATCCCCACCCAGGTCAAATCCACTCCTTCCTCTTTCATCCAGGCCTGCAGGACCCCCAGCGTCAGCAGCAGGGGCAGGCCGCAGGAGAAACCCATCAGCAGGGCGACCAGCATGCGGCGACTAAAAAGAGTCGCCCCGAACGCTTTTGGGGGTATAGGCAAGGGCGCCACGGGATCCGTTCAACTGAGGCGGCTGAGGGTGTCAGTCATTTCGCCGGTTCCAGGGATCTGCCGGCGGCATGTGCCGCCGGATCCATACCATCACCTTCTCAAACTCGCCCCGCAGCTCTCGCAGGGCTTTGCCGCGATGGCTGACGCGGTTCTTTTCCTCGCGCGTCAGCTGCGCGAAGGTCTTGTTGGCTTCAGGGTATAAAAAAATCGGGTCGTAGCCGAAGCCGTTGGCGCCCGCCGGAGCCTCCGTGAGCAGGCCCTCGCAGCGACCTTCATAAGTCAGCGCCGGACCGGACGGCACCGCCAGCGAGAGCACGCACTCGAAAGCGGCCCGGCGATCGCTGCGGCCCCTCATTTCCGACAGCAACCTGCGGCAACGGTCCGCATCGGAGAGCTCCTCCCCGCCGTAGCGGGCGGATAATACGCCGGGGGCGCCGTTCAGCGCCGTTACGGCAAGTCCGGAGTCATCGGCCAGCGCGGGGTACCCCAATATGCGCGCGGTGAAGCTCGATTTCTTGTAGGCGTTCTCTTCGAACGTCAGACCGTCCTCCTCCACCTCGGGGATCCGCCCGAAATCGGATACGTCCCGAACCTCCATGGGGAACCCTTGAAGCAGATCCCGGATTTCGGCCGTTTTGCCCCGGTTTCGGGTGGCGATCACTAGAAGAGGCTTATTAGACACCATACGCTCATCTCGCTTTCCTAGGGAGTGAACCAGCGTTCATGACTCCGGCAATTCAAACTGCCTGGTTGCGGCTCACCGCGGCCGGCACCCCGCTGCACCTGACATCCACTCATGGTGCATCGAATGGACGGCCGGAGTAATGACTACTTTAAAAAGTTTACGCCCATGATTCAAGCGATTTTCAAGCGCGGCGCGGCGGCGGCGATCTTTACATCGAGCGCCGCGCGTGTATAATGCGCCCATCACGGTGGATGCCACCCCAACCTCTCTGCGGCGGCGGTCAGCATGCTGAAAGAACTTTCCATCCGCAACTTCGCGATCATCGATGACCTGCAGATTCAGTTTGAGACGGGCCTGACGATCCTGAGCGGAGAGACCGGCGCCGGTAAATCCATTATCATCCATGCCGTCAATCTGATCCTGGGAAGCCGCGCGTCCGCGGAAATGATTCGCACCGGCGCCGAGTCGGCCGAGATCGAAGCGCTCTTTGACCCCGACCCCGCATCCCCCGCCGTTCGCGCCTCCCGCGATCTGGGCTACAACGCCGCCGAGGGCCTTCTCGTGCGACGACTCATCTCCCGCGCGGAAGGCAACCGGGTGTCTATCAACGGTCGCTTGGCGACCTTGCAGGTTCTGGCCGCGGTAACGGAGAACCTGGCCAGCATTTCCGGTCAGCACGCCCACCAGGGACTTCTCAAAGAGGATCAGCACCTGCTGATCCTGGATCGATTTGCAGGCCTCCTGCCGCTGCGGGAGGCGGTCTCGGCCCTCTACCATGAGCTCCTTCCGCAACTGAAACAGCTCGCGGACCTCCAAGCGCGCCGAGCCCGCCAGGCCGAACTCACCGAGCTCCTGGAATTTCAAAAGCGCGAGATCGCCGCCGCCGCCCTTCATCCCGGGGAGGACCGCGAGCTCGAACAGGAACGGCTGCGGCTGAAGAACACGGAGATCCTCTACGAAACGGTTCAACGCAGCATCGAATCCCTCTACGGCGGATCCGGCTCGGCGGTCGAGCGCCTGAGCCAGGTTCGGCGCGATCTGGAGAAGATAAGTCGCTTCGATTCGGTGCTCTTGCCGCAATCGGACGCGTGCGCCGAGATCGCCTATCGGGTCGAGGATTTGGTGGAGGCGCTGCGGACCTATCTGAAATCGCTCGATATCAGCGAAGGTCGACTGGAGGCGGTGGAGGGGCGGCTGGATCTGCTCAACCGGCTGAAGCGCAAATACGGGGGATCGTTGGAAGCGGTCCAGGCGAAGTTGGATCAAAGCACAGCCGATTTGGCGGCCATCGAAACCATCGCGGCCGAGATCGAAGCGGCCCAGGGCCGCCTGCGCGAGCGGCACGTCCGCATCGAAAAACTGGCCGTCGCTCTTTCAAAGAAACGCCGCGATGCCGCCAAGCGCTTTACGGCGCAAGTGGCCCACGAGCTGTTCCAATTGAAAATGTCCGGGACGGAGTTTGGGGTGGAGTTGACCCTCATTCCCGCTGGGGCGGCCGCCGATCCGCTTCTATCGGCCGGCTCCGGCGCCTTGAGCGACAGCGGCATCGATCGCGCCGTGTTCACCATTGCGCCGAACGTGGGCGAGTCCCTCAAACCGCTGGCAGCGATCGCCTCCGGCGGCGAGCTGTCCCGGGTGGTGCTGGCGCTCAAGTCCATCCTGGCCGCCACCGAATCCGTGGGGACGATCGTGTTCGACGAAGTGGACGCCGGCATCGGCGGTGCGGTGGCCGAGGTGGTCGGGCACCAGCTGGCGGAGCTCGCCCGCCATCATCAGGTGATCTGCATCACCCATCTCCCCCAAATCGCAAAGTTCGGCGACCATCATTTCCGGATCTCCAAGCGGGTGGCCGCAGGCAGGACCCGCACGGCGATCACTCGCCTGACACCCGACGGCCGTACCCGCGAGATCGCTCGCATGCTCGGCGGCGAGAAGATCACCCGCGTGACCCTGGAACACGCCAGGGAACTGCTCCAGAAATGAAAACCGCCGCCCCGCTTCGGCGGAACGGCGGATGGAACCCTCTTCCGATCACAGCTTTTCGACGTCCGAGGCCGAGGGGCCCTTGGCTCCCTGCTGGACTTCAAAGCGCACCTTGTCGCCTTCCACCAGCGATTTGAATCCCTTGCCTTTGATGGCGGAGTAATGCACGAAAATATCCTGGCCATCATCTTTCTTAATGAACCCGTAGCCCTTTTTCTCGTTGAACCATTTAACCACTCCTTCCGGCATGATGCTCCTCCTCCCCTGTGTGATGAATGATCCCGCGGATGGTCCGCGCCAACGCACCAATAAAAAAAGCAGAGTCATGAATGACTCTGCTTAAAAGCGCATCATGTGGCAACCGAAGGGCATGACAAATCGCTGGGTCTTACAAAACGGCATCACAGAAGCAACCAAGAAGCTGATATTACGCGATGACGCCCACTATCCTGAAAAACGGGCCGATTGTCAATAAGAAATTGGCTGAATTTGAGGAAATATCGGATGGTTCGAGCGAACCCTATATATTGTGCCCGAAAAACAACTCACACCTATAAGCAGCTTCTAAAGCAGCGGCATTCGCCTTTTCCCGGAAACATGTTAGACTTCGAAGATATGAGGTGGCAAGGAATGAAACGCTTCTGGATCACCGGTTTTTTTGCGGCCACAGCCTTCTTGACGCTGGTTTTCATTCGGATGGATGTGTTCCGAGGATTCTTCCATGCGTCGAAATCAATAACGGACGGGGCGGTGCAAAGCGCCGCCGCGCGGGAATCCTGGATGAGCATTTTTCAGCACCAGCGCAGGATCGGTTTTGCGCACAGGCGCTTCTTCCCGAAAGGCGCCGGCTACGAAATGGAAGAAAAAGTAGTCATGCGGATCAACACCATGGGCATGGTCCAGGACATCGGCCTGCACACACGAGCGGACCTGCTTGCCGATGGGTCGCTGGATCGTTTTGAGTTCGACATCCGCTCGGGGGTCTTTCAGTTTCTTGCGCAGGGGGCGATGGCCGGCGACGTGCTCCGCATCCACACCGAAACCGCGGGCCACCGGCGCACCATCGACTTGCCCTTCAAAAAAAGAGTGTATCTGACCGCAACGCTGCTCGACCGCTTGCAGGGGGAAAGCCTCAACCCCGGCGATCGCTACACGTTTGAGGTTTTTGATCCGGCGTTGATGGCGCAAGCGGCCGTAACGGCCGAAGTCATCGGCCGCGAGCACATTCAGGTGGCCGGCGAAAGCGTTCCGGCAACCCGCATCAGCATGGGTCTGCGCGGAATGACGCAAACGGCCTGGATCAGTGAGAGCGGCGAGTTGCTGCGGGAACGCGGGCTGCTCGGGATGCGATTGGAAAAAACAACCCCTGAGCAAGCCTTGAGCGATTTAGGCGCGGCGGCCACCCAGGATCTCGCCGAGGCGGCGGCGGTTACTCCCAACCGGCCGATCTTGGAGCCGAAGAGGCTTGAAGTCCTGCGGGTCCGGATCGGCGGAATCCGAACCGATGGACTGCAGCTGAAAGGCGGACGGCAGAACTTTGCCGACGGAATCCTCACCGTCCATCGCGAGGATCTCGCCGATCTTCCGCCGATGCCCACACCGGAGGAGCTGCCGCCGCTCGAGCGGGTGTACTTGAAGCCGGAGGCGCTCATCCAGTCCGATCACGAGCGCATCCGATCTCTCGTCCGGTCGATTTTGGAGGAAACACCTACGGCGGCACCCGTGGACCGAGCCCGGCAACTGATGGATTGGATCGGCCGCCACATCGAAAAGCGCCCGGTGCTGTCCATGCCGGATGCGCTTTCCACGCTGGAAAACCGCATGGGGGATTGCAACGAACACGCCATGCTGTTCGCCGCCATGGCGAGATCCGCCGGCATTCCAGACCCGGGTCGAGGCCGGCCTGGTGTACCTGAATGGCAGGTTCTACTACCACGCCTGGAACCTGCTATTTCTCGGTCGGTGGGTCACGGCCGATGCCCTCTTCGGCCAACTGCCTGCGGACGTTACCCATCTGCGCCTGGCCACCGGCTCCACCCAGCAGCCGGTGGACCTCCTGGGGGTCATCGGCAATATCACGATCGAATCCCTGGATTGAACATGATCGAGCTGAAGGATCTGACTAAAACCTACGGCGATTATTCTGCGGTTCAGGGTTTGAGCCTGAGCATCGCCAAGGGTGAAATCTTCGGATTCATCGGACCGAACGGGGCCGGCAAGACCACTACCATCAAGATGATGGGCGGAATCATGGCGCCGACCAAAGGCTCCGTCACCATCGCCGGCATCGATATGCAGACAAGGCCGCAGGAGGCCAAACGGCAGATCGGCTTCATCCCGGACCGGCCCTTTCTGTACGAGAAGCTCACGGGTCTGGAGTTCCTGCGGTTCACCGCCGACCTCTACGGCGTGGCGGAGCAGCAGTTTCAGGACAAGGCCGCGGCCGCCCTCGCCATGTTCTCCCTGACGGACTGGTCGAACGATCTGATCGAGTCCTATTCGCATGGCATGAAACAGCGCCTGATCATGGCCGCCGCGCTCCTGCACGACCCGCTGGTGTTGATCGTCGATGAGCCCATGGTCGGGCTTGATCCGCTGGCCATCATCCTGGTGAAGAACCTGTTTAAACGCTTGGCCTCCCAAGGCGTCACGATTTTCATGTCGACCCATACCCTGAAAGTCGCCGAGGACATCTGCGACCGGATCGGCATTCTCAGCCGCGGCCGACTGATCGCCAGCGGCACCACCGACGACCTGCGTCGGGAGGCCAACGTCAGCGGCGCCGATCTGGAACAGGTTTTTCTGAATCTGACCGGCAATTCGGCGTGACCATGGTCCTCCAAAGGGTTCCGGACACCGGCGCGCTGTGATAGCGGCTCGCCGGGTATCGGTTAAAACGGTGCCGAATGTTTAGGCAAGAGCTAAAAGATGGCCAACCGCCTTATATATGATGTGAGGCTTCTCTTGAAGCCGCGGACCCTGCCGCTGCTCCGGCGCCGGTGGCCCCTGAGCGCGCGCGGCGGCGCCAGCCGCCTGATCGTGCTCGGCATTGTCGGAACCTTATTCTGGGGGGGGCTTTTCGGGATTTCCTGGCGGGTCCTGAGCTATTTCAAGGGGATTGAGGACATCGGCGATCTGCTGGCCTACAAACTGCTGTCGATGATCCTGGTCGTGTCTTTCGCCCTGCTGCTGTTCAGCGGCATCCTGACCGCGCTGGCCCGGCTGTTTCTTTCCCGTGATCTATTGCTGGTTCATTCCCTGCCGGTCGCGGATCACCGAATTTTCATCGCCCGCTGGATCGACACGACCGCCGACAGCTCCTGGATGGTGATCGTTTTCACCATGCCCGTGTTCATAGCCTATGGCATGGCCTTCGGGGCCGGAGCCGCCTACTACGCCGGAACGCTGCTTGCCATGTTCCTGCTGGCCGTCATCGCCTCGGCGCTGAGCGCTTTGGCGGTGCTGGTCGGTGTCATGATCGTGCCCGCCACCCGCATGCGCAGCGTCGTCCTCCTGATGGGCGTCCTGCTGTTCGTGGTGCTGTATCTGGCCATCCGGTTGATGCGGCCGGAGCAGCTGGTCGATCCGGAGGTGTTCGATTCGGTTCTGGTCTATGTCTCTTCCCTGCAGGCCCCGGCCGCGCCCTTTCTGCCCAGCACGTGGGCGAGCGACAGCATCCAGGCCGCACTGGCAGGCACGATGGCGGCCAGTGCGCTTCACCTGGCCATCAGCGCCAGCTTTGCAGTATTCGTCTTCTGCTTGGCCGTGATCACCGCCGATGCCATCTACTTCAAGGGGTTCTCGAAAGCCCAGACCGCCGCCTCGACGGTGATTCGCCGCCGAGGCTTCAGCGAGCGCATCTTCCGGTTTTTCCCGGGGCCGGCGCGCGCGTTCACCGTAAAAGAAATCAAGACCTTTCTGCGCGACCAGACCCAGTGGACCCAGCTCTTCCTGATCGCGGCCCTGCTGGTGATCTACATCTACAACTTCGATGCACTGCCCCTTGAGAAATCCCCCATCCAGACCGTCTACCTCCAAAACGTTTTCGCGTTCCTCAACATGGGCCTCGCCCTGCTGGTGCTGACGGCGGTGGCCGCCCGCTTCGCCTACCCGGCCGTGAGCCTGGAAAAGGAGGCTTTCTGGCTGGTGAAGAGCTCACCGCTGTCTATTCGGAGTTTTCTGCTGATCAAGTTTTTCATCTACTACCTGCCGCTGCTGGCGTTGACCGAGACCCTGATCGTCGGCACCAACCTGCTGCTAAAGGTGACGCCATTCATGATGGCGCTCTCGACCGTCACGGTTTTCTTCCTGGTTCCGGGGATCGTCGCCATGGGCATCGGCCTGGGCGCCGCATACCCGGATTTCAAGGCCGAAAACCCGGCCCAGGCCGCCAGCAGCTTTGGAGGCCTTGTTTTCATGCTCACCTGCGCCGCCTACGTCGCCGGGGTGATCCTGCTGCAGGCCGGGCCGGTATATCGACTGTTCATGGCCGATCTGCACGGAAGGTCGCTTTCCGCCTTGGTCTGGCTCTGGATTGTGGCCGCCTTCGGTGCGGCCTTCATCCTAAGTATCCTGGCCATCATCCTGCCTCTGCGTTTCGGCGAAAAGCGGCTGGGTCAGGTGCATTTTTAATGCGTTCAAGAGGCCTCTTTGGCCGGAAGGGAATGCCGGCGGCGCCGGCCGCCTTCTACGAATGCGAAAAAATGCTTTCACGCCACTAAAATCAATTGCTAATTATGTGACAATCGGCTATCCAGAAGTATTTCGCGACCCCATCTCCACCTTCGGGGGCCACCGGCCGGAAAGATGGCCCGCTGGGTTTACTTCTGGTTCGGCGAGGGCGGATGGAGGTCCTCGGAACGCCATGACATCGCGTGCAACCCATACCTGGGGCATTCCCTTCCTGGTTCTTGTTCTGGCGGCAACCCCGGCGGTCGGTGCCAGCCATCCGACCCTGAGCAACATTACAGTTTCCAACACCAGCGAGGAGCTGCTTCTGCACCTGAACCTGGAGGGCTCCTTTTCGAATGCCGTTCGCCAAAACGTCCTGGCCGGGAAAACGACCTCCTTTGCGTTCCGCCTTCTTCTCAGCCGGGTGCAGGATTTCTGGCTGGACCGAAAGATCGCCGACCTCACCGTGATCCATACCATCAAATTCGACAGCGTGAAAAAAGAGTTCACGGTGCGGCGATCATGGACCGGCTATGAAGCGGAAACCACCCCGTCCTTCGAGGAGGCACAGCGCTGGATGAACCAAATCGAAGGCCTCAAGATTGTTGCGCTGAGCCGGATGGAGAAAAACACCCGCTACGAGCTTCGGGCCAAGGCCGAGGTCAGCAAAAAGATCCTGCCGTTCAATCTCCACCACGTGCTGTTTTTCGTTTCGTTCTGGGACGAACAGACCGACTGGTACATCATCGACTTCGCCTATTGAAGCTCACCTGTTGCTCGAGTTGAGATAAGATTACTCCGGCGCTTATCGATGCACTATGAGCGGGTGTCCGGCGCAGCGCGGCGACCAAATTAGAACCATGGGTTTGGCGGAGTAATCATCGAATGCCACTGCGAGTCATTGCCGGGGAGCTCAAGGGCCGCAGGCTACGCACGGTTCCGGGCCTGCGGACACGACCGACCGCCGAGCGCACGCGCGAGGCGATCTTCAACATCCTCGGCGCGACGGTGCTCCACACCCACGTGCTCGATCTCTTCGCCGGCACCGGCGCTTTCGGTATTGAAGCCCTCAGCCGCAGCGCGGCCTCCGCGCTGTTCATCGAGGTCGAGCGTGCGGCCTGTGCCGTGCTGGTCGACAACCTACGGACCTGCGGGCTGAGCGACAAAACCCGTGTCCTGCGCTGGAATGCGTCCCGCAATCTCAACTGCCTGCGGAATCACGTGCCTAAATTTCAGCTGATCTTCATGGACCCGCCTTACGGGCACGGCCTGGTGGCACCGACTCTCTCCTATCTGCACCTCACCGAGTGCGTCGCAGACGGCGCGCAGCTGGTCATCGAGCACGACGCGGACGATCCGCTGCCCGAAGCGGTGATGCCCTATCGGTTTCACGCTCAACGCCGGTATGGCAGGACGCTTGTGTCTTTTTTCGTTTATGTGCTATGAGGCGGCAACCGGTCACCGGCTCCTGAGATGAGACAACTCCTCCGACCCTTCGGAAAGGACAGCGCCATGGAACGCACCGCGATCTATCCGGGATCGTTCGACCCGGTGACCAATGGTCACCTCGATATCATCGAGCGCGGGATCCAGATTTTCGACAAGCTCATCGTGGTCATTCTGAAAAACCCCAAAAAACAGTTCCTCTTCTCGCTCGAGGACCGCATCGAGATGCTGGTAACCAGCCTGCGGGATTTCCCCAACGTGGAGGTGGATACCTACGACGGCCTGCTGGTGGACTACGCGGTGCAGCGCAAGGCTCAGGCGGTTTTGCGCGGTTTGCGCGCACTGTCGGATTTTGAATACGAATTCCAGATGGCGCTCATGAACCGGCGCCTGAAGCGGGAGATCCAGACCGTGTTCCTGATGACCGGCATGCGCTGGATCTACACGAGTTCCTCCATCATCAAGGAGGCGGCCATGTTCGGTGGCGACGTCGAGGGCATGGTGCCGCCGCTGGTGCTCTCCCGCCTCAAGGAAAAGTTCCCGGTTCTCGCCAATCCGCACTGAGGCCGACCCCATCGGAAATGGATCTGTGGCAACTGCATATCTTCTGCCGAGTCGTGGAATGCAAAAGCTTTTCCAAGGCCGCGGAAGCGGTTCATCTTTCACAGCCGACGGTCAGCAGCCATATCAAGGATCTCGAGGCGCATTTCAAATGCTCCCTGATCGACCGGCTGTCCAAGGAAGCCGCCCCCACGGCCGCCGGGCGCCTGCTCTACGGATACGCTCGGAGAATGCTCGCCTTGCGGGAAGAAGCGGAGACGGCCCTGGCTCAGCACCAGGGCAAGATGCAGGGCCACCTGATCATCGGCGGCAGCACGATCCCCGGCGGCTACCTGCTGCCCCGCGCAATCGGAAAATTCAAGCTCCGGTACCCTCAGATTCGGCCCGCGCTCATCATCGCCGACACCCAGCGGATCATTGCCGGAATCGGGGATGGGACGATCGAAGTGGGCGTGGTCGGCGCGGAATCACGGGATAAGAGCATTCTTCAGGAGCGGCTGATCGAAGACCAGATGCTCCTGATCGTGCCCGCCCATCACCCGTGGAGCGGGTTGAAAACGGTCTTGCTGGAGCAGCTTCTGAGAGAACCTTTCATCGTCCGCGAGCACGGATCCGGAACGCTCAAATCCATCCAAGAGCGTCTCAGGCAGAAGGGCCGCACCGTCGAGGAACTGAACATCGTAGCGGAAATGGGTAGCACCGAGGCGGTTCGGCAGGGAATCAGAGACGGGATCGGCGTGTCGATTCTTTCGACCCTGGCGGTGTCCGAGGATCTCCAGTCGGGCGCCTTGAAAGCGCTCTCCGTGGAGGGGCTCAGCCTGACCCGCAGCCTTTATATCACCCGCCATCGCCAGCGCAGTCTCTCGCCGCTGGCAGCCGCCTTTGTGGAATTCTTAAAGAAACATCTGCAGCGATGATTTATTTGCCGGAGGAATAACAAGCAAAACGGCCGCGAACGCAATTCCCGGACATCGTTCAAGGCTCCTGCCAGCCGTGCTCCCCCACCAGCTTGACGAACCGGCAGCCCCCCAGGTTGTTCTGACGGATGCCCGTATGGTCCTTGACGAGCTTGATCAGGTCCTGAGAATGCGGGTTGCCGACCGGAGCCACGAGCCGTCCGCCGACCGCCAGCTGATTCACCAAAACGGCGGGGATTCTCGGCGCGCCGGCGGTGATGATGATCGCGTCGAATGGGCTTTCCTCCTCCCAGCCTTTGGAGCCGTCGCCGTAGCGGGTGACGACATTGAACAGGCGCAATTCGTCGAACAGACGCCTGACCTGCAGATAAAGCGCCCGGATGCGCTCGATGGTGTAAACACGATAGGCGATTTCGGCGAGAATGGCCGCCTGGTAGCCAGAGCCGGTCCCGATTTCCAGGACCCGATCCTCCCGAGCCAGCTGAAGGGCCTGGGTCATCTCGGCCACGATGTATGGCTGGGATATGGTCTGCTGCTCGCCGATCGGAAGTGGAAAATCACCGTAGGCCTGGTCGCGCAGGGCTTCACTGACGAAAATATGGCGCGGAACCTTGCGCATGGCTTCCAGAACGGCCGGATCGCTGATGCCCCGGGCCTCGATCTGCTGACGAACCATCTCTTCTCTGAGGCGCTGATATTTAATGGACTCCTTCTCCACAGAGCTCCTTTCGCGCAACGCGAACTCCTGCGAGTTTTTCTATCAACTCGGAAGATGCCGGTCAAGTTCCGAAGCACGGTTGCAGGCCTGACGGGTAATTATTGCTCCGGCGGTTAGACGGGCGCTCTTTGTGCCGGAGTCCTGCTCAGTGGGGTGCAGGCTGCGGCACCGATTGGCGACTGGACGGGATTAGAAACATTTAATCGCCGTTGTCCTAACCGGCGACAGGCATCTTCCAACCCTCCATCGGATCTGCTAATATACCCCCGGAAAAGGGCCGCCGAGGCCTCGGCGGCCCTTTTCCGGGGAGGGCAATGGCATGTGGCCACCGCGGCATTTTCTGATCATCGTGGCATTGCTGGCATTCACCATCGCAGCCGGTACGATCGGCTTCGAGGTCATCGAAGGCTGGAGCTTCATGGACGCCCTCTACATGACGGTCATCACCATTGCCACCGTCGGCTACCAGGAAATCCGGCCGCTGGATGATGCCGGCCGGTTATTCAATATGATCCTCATTTTTTTCGGTCTCGGCACCACCACCTACGTTGCCGCCAGTGTCGTGCGGTTCATGGTGGAAGGCCGAATCCGTGCCATCATGGGGAGGCGCCGCTTGGACAGAAGAATCGATCGGTTGAAGGGCCACTACATTATCTGCGGCTACGGCCGAATCGGGCGGATTCTCTGCCAGACCTTGCAGCAGAAGCCGGTCGCGCTGGTGGCCATTGAGAAAAGTGCAGAGCTCATCCCCCTCATGGAACAGGACCGGGTGTTGTTCGTCCAAGGGGATTCCACCAGCGAAGAGGTTCTGCAGCGGGCGGGCATCGCACGGGCCAAAGGCCTGGTGGCGGTGCTGGCGACCGATACCGACAACGTGTTTCTGGTGCTGACGGCGCGACAGCTGGCCCCGCAGCTGATGATCATCGCGCGGGCCAGCCGGGAGGATTCCAAAAGCAAGCTGCGGGCCGCCGGGGCCAACATCGTCGAATCCCCTTATGAAATGGGCGCGTTCCGGCTCGCTCAGCGCATCATGCGACCCGCGGTGACCAGCTTTTTGGATTCCGCCTTTTCCGACGCTCGCAAAGATATTCAAATGGAAGAGCTGACCGTGAGCGGTACCTCGCCGCTCGCTCATTTGAGTCTGAAGGATTCAGGCATTCGTCAAAAGTATAACCTCATCATCATTGCCATCAAGAACACCGATGGCGCCATGCTTTTCAATCCATCCTTTGAAACCACCATCCGACCAGGAGATACGGTCATCGCCGTGGGCGAGGTGGACAATCTGGATATGCTCGCAAAGTCATTAACCACTTGAAATTAATCAATATTTCTGTTTTAGATTTTGTAGATGATGCGCTTGTCGGTGATGATGATATCCACGTGCTTGTCGTGAGCCTCGGTGGGAACCTGGGGGATGATCTGCTCTTCG
The DNA here is from genome assembly GCA_963700055.1 of uncultured delta proteobacterium. Lineage (GTDB taxonomy): Bacteria > Desulfobacterota > Desulfobacteria > Desulfobacterales > SpSt-501 > SpSt-501. Next base: position 63,252 of record CAVOWH010000013.1, read on the forward strand.
AAGGCGAGGGCCACTTTCCGTGTCGTGGCCGGTAGATCGGGGATAAAGCGATCGTAGTAACCGTGGCCGGAGCCGATGCGCGCGCCCTTCTCGTCAAACGCCAGTCCGGGAATGATGGCAATGTCGATTTTCTGCAGGGGCACAGGCTTGCAGCGGGCGGGGTTGGGTTGAGCCACTCCCCGGGGACCCGCCAGGAGGTCCTTGTCCGGATGGTCCACTTTCAACGTGGCCACCTTTAGCCGGTCGGAATCAAACGCGGGCAAGACCACGATCTTGTTGAACTCGTAAGCACGCTTGAGGATGTTCTTGGTGCGGACCTCGTTGTCGCCGCCGATATACAGCAAAACGATCCGCGCTTCCAGAAAATTGGCAAAACCGCACAATCTGGATTCAATCGCTTTGGTTTTTTCGTTGCGCTGTTTTTCCGTCACGCCGTTGAGGGCTTTGGCGACGTCCTTGCGGATCTGCTCTTTAGCTGATTTAATTTCGTCCATGTGCTTGCTCCCTGCTGTAAGGCGGCTGAGGGGACGGGAATATCCATTGACTAAATCCAAAGGCCTGTGTATGCACTTTATGGTTGCATGCCCCGTTAATCAATCAAGCCATTAAATTTATTATTATAATCGATTTATGCTGGAAATCAAGCGGGTAAGACAAAATATAGCAGCGGTGGAAGCCGCTCTGGGCACCCGGGGGCCAAACCTGGATCTGGGCCCATTCAAGGCCGTTGACGAGCAGCACCGCAAGACGCTCTTGGAGATCGAAGCGCTGCGCCACCGGCGCAATGTCGTTTCAGATGAAATCGCCTGTCTGAAAAAGGCAGGCGATCCGGCCGAGGCGTTCATGGCCGAAATGCGCGCGGTGGCAGCGCACGTCAAGGAGCTGGAAAAAACACTCGCCGAAACCCAGGAAACGCTCAGCCAGATCCTGCTGGGCATCCCCAACCTGCCCCATGCCACGGTCCCGGTGGGACGGGACAGCTCCGAAAATCCAGTGGTCAAGTCCTGGGGAGAGCCCGCGCGCTTCGCCTTCGAACCCAAGGCCCATTGGGACATCGGCGCCGCTCTGAAGATTCTCGACTTGGAACGCGCCACCAAGATTGCGGGGGCGCGCTTTCCCCTTTATTTCGGGGCCGGCGCTAGACTGGAGCGGGCCTTGATCAACTTCATGCTGGACGTGCACACGACCGAGAACGGCTACCGGGAAATCCTGCCGCCCTTCATCGTCAACCGCCAGTCGATGACCAGCACCGGCCAACTGCCTAAATTCGAACAGGACCTTTTCAAGCTGGAGCAGTGGGACTATTTCCTGATCCCGACGGCAGAGGTGCCGCTGACCAACATCCATCAGGAGGAGATCCTCGACGAAGACGCTCTGCCCCTTTATTACACGGCCAATACTCCCTGCTTTCGGTCCGAAGCCGGCTCCTACGGCAAGGATACCCGCGGTTTGATCCGCCAGCATCAGTTCAACAAGGTGGAGCTGGTCAAGTTCTGCACGCCGGAGTCCTCCTACGCCGAGCTGGAGAGCCTTTTGGTTCATGCCGAATCCATCCTGGCCAAGCTGGGGATCCCATATCGCGTGGTGCTGTTGTGCACGGGAGACATGGGATTTTCCGCGGCTAAAACATACGATATCGAAGTGTGGATGCCGACCCAAGGCACCTATCGGGAGATCTCCTCCTGCAGCAATTTCGAAGACTTCCAGGCCCGCCGGGGCAACATCCGCTTCCGGCGCAAGGGCAAAAAGGGCACTGAACTGGTCCACACCCTCAACGGTTCCGGGCTGGCGGTCGGCCGTACCTTCGCGGCCATCCTGGAAAACTTTCAGCGCACCGACGGGTCGGTCGTGATCCCCGAAGCGCTCAGACCCTACATGGGCGGATTGGAAATTCTCACGCCGTGAAGGTCGACGAATTCCCCACCGACATCCAGCCGCACCTTCTTCCGTCACACGCCGGCCGCATGATTTACCGCTGCCTGGGATGCGGGGGTCAGTTCGGCATCGAGCGGCTGCTGTACGTCTGCCCGGAATGCCGCCAGGTGTTGCTGCTCGAAGACGCCAACTTCGAACAGCTCAAGGCGACGCCGGGAGCGTTCTGGCGGCGGGTTTTCGATTACCGCAAAATGTTGACCCTGCCTGCGCTAAGGGGCATCTACCGCTACCATGAATTCATCGGCCCGGTCATTCCGCTGGAGGCCGTGCTCTATCTGGGAGAGGGCCACACCCCGGTGGTTCAGGCCAACGCGCCGCTGCGGGACGAAGTGGGCATCGACTTCTATTTTAAGAACGACGGCCAGAACCCGAGCGCTTCCTTCAAGGACCGCGGAATGGCGAGCGCCCTGAGCTACATCCAGACCCTAATCCGCCGCGGAGTCCTCTCCGAGGTGTTGGCCGTCTGCGCCTCCACCGGCGACACCTCCGCAGCCGCCGCTCTCTACGGGGCCTATCTGAAGCCCCGGGTCAAGTCGGCCGTTCTGCTGCCGCACAAAAAAGTGACCCCCCAGCAGCTGTCCCAGCCGCTGGGCAGCGGCGCCACCGTGTTTGAAATCCCCGGCGTGTTCGACGACTGCATGAAGGTGGTCGAAGCCCTCTCCGATGAATACCCCGTGGCCCTGCTCAACTCCAAGAACGCGTGGCGCATCCTCGGGCAGGAGTCCTATTCCTATGAGATCGCCCAGGACTTCGAATATGACGTATCGCGGCTGGCGGTGGTCGTCCCCATCGGCAACGCCGGCAACATCACGGCAGTCATGAGCGGATTTCTGAAATTCTTCGAAGCCGGGGTCATCAGCGCCCTTCCCAAGATCGTCGGGGTCCAGTCCGAGCATGCCGATCCCGTTTATCGCTACTACCAGGAACCGCAGGCCGACCGGCGCCGCTTTATCCCGGTCACGGTCCGGCCCAGCGTGGCTCAGGCCGCCATGATCGGCAATCCGGTCTCCATGCCGCGCGTGATTCACATGGTGGAGCGCTACAACCAGACCGCCGGCCGCCAACGGTTATTTTTCGCCGCCGTGACGGAGCAGGCGATCATGGACTGGCAGCTGGCCGCCAACCGCAACGGGCACATCGCCTGCCCCCATGGTGGTGAAACGCTGGCGGGGTTGCGGGTAGCCCGCGAGCGTGGCTGGGTGCGGCCGGAGGACATTGCCGTACTCGACTCCACGGCCCATGCGCTTAAATTCTCGGGGTTTCAGGACATGTACTTCGAAAACCGTTTTCCGGCCGAGTTCGGGATCACGCCGAATCCGGCCCTGATCAACCAGCCGGTTTACATCCGGCCCAAAGACCTCAAACAGGTGCCGGCTCCCGGCCACCCGCTCAAGGACGAGGAGCTCCAGCAATTCGTACGCCGGACGGCGGAGGACATCGCCGGCCGCCTCCAACTCCAGAAACGCGCTTGACCGGGTCCGGAGGAAGCGGTTCGGGCCGGCACCCGGGCTGGTAAGAAAGCTCCGAATTCCCTTTCTTCCGGGGTTCCCGGTCGATAGACGGGCCTCGTATCGGGCCTAAAGACAAAGGTGGTCCATAATGAAAAAATGGCTCTATCCGAAGGCAAGCGTTTTTCTCCTGATCCTGATGCTTACTGCCTGCGCCACTTCCACTTCATCCGGCCCCGGCAGCCCGCCCCAGACCGCCGGCGGCGAACGCAACAAGGCCGCGGCGGAAGCCACCCGCAATGTCGGCGAGGCCTATCTGGCGGGCGGAAATCTGCTGGCGGCCTTGCGGGAGCTGAAAAAAGCCGAAGGCCTCGATCCGGCGGATCATATCACACAGTATGACATCGGGCTCGTTTACTACTACCGCGAACGCTACGACCAGGCCATCCCGCATTTTGAAAGGGCCATTCAGCTCAAACCCGATTTTGCACCGGCGATCAATGGCCTCGGCAATGCGTATTCCGCCAAGGGCGATTGGGACAAGGCGATCGAGGCCTATCAAAAAATCATCGAGGATGTCTTCTATGGCACGCCCCACTTTGCGCTCTCGAACATGGCGCTGGCCTATTACCAGAAAAGCGACTACGTCCGGGCCGAGAAATACTTTCTCGAGGCCCTTAAGCTGAGTCCCGACTTCGTAAATGCGCTGGGTGGCCTGGCATCGACTTACATGGCCCAGGGGCGTTACGAGGAGGCGATTCAAAAACTCGATCGGGCAGTGCGCAAAGAGCCCAAGCTGCCCCAGCTGCATTTTGAGCTCGGAAAGGCTTATCGCGCGCTTGGAGATAAGGGCAAGGCCCGGGATGAATTCCTGCGGGCGGCGCAGCTCGCTCCGGATTCGCCCCTGGCGGACGAAGCCCAGCGGGAGCTCAAAACGCTGGCACCCTGAGCCCCGATCCTCTCAAAAAAAAAGCGAATGGCACTCACATGCCATTCGCTTTTTTTTATCTTGGAAACGGCTAAATCGTCTTGCGTTGCTCCAACTGAATGATGCGCGGAGTGATGAAGATGAGCAGCTCGTTCTTGCTGGTTTCCACTCTCTCGGACCGGAACAGCCAGCCCAGGGCCGGCAGCTTCCGCAGGCCGGGGATGCCCTGGTCCGTCAGCTTCTTGGTGTCCTTGAGAATCCCGCCGATGACGATCGTATCCCCGTCTTCCACCAGGATCTCCGTTTTGGCCTCGTTGGTCGAAAGGGCGGGCTCCGGCGCCGTGGGATCGACGACGTCGTTCTTGGTAATGAAAATATTCATGACGATGCGCCGGTCCTGCGAAATATTCGGCGTCACCTCCAGCAGCAGGTCGACGTCCTTGAATCGCACGGTGGCGTTGCCGGAGGAATCGCGCTCAAGATACGGAACCTCCAGACCCTGCTTGATGGTGGCCTTCTTGCTGTTCAACGTGATGATTTTCGGCGCGGATATGATCGTGGCCTTGCCTTCCAGCTCGCTGGCCGTCAGTTTGGCATCGACAATCGAGATATTGGTGCCGAACAGGGTGGAGAAATTGAACCCGATCGAGTTGTCGCTTCTAAACGACGTGGGGATGTTGTTGGCCGCAAATGAGGTGGGGCCGGTTTTCAGCGCCCCGCCGATCTTGAAGGCCTCAATGGTGATGGTGCCCCAATCAAATCCGATTTCACGATTGAAACTGCTGTTGGCCTCCACCACGCGCGCCTCGATGACCACCTGCGAGGTCACGCGGTCGATACGGTCGACGATAGCCTTGGCCTGTTTCACCTTTTCGGCGATATCGGTAAAAATAACCTGGTTGTTGCGTTCATCCACCGTGGCCTTGCCGCGGTTGGGAGTCAGGATGTTGGCCAGATGCGGCAGGACCTCGGATTTGGCGTTGGAGTAGTTCACCGGAATGTACTCGGTCACCAACGGCTCGCCCTCCTCCTCCTGCTTTTTCGATTCTTGTTCGGCTTTGAGCTGGGCCTGGCGCATCTTCTCTTCCTGCTGCAGGGTGGTCAGGGAGGCGATGCGGATGATGTCGCCCTCGCGGACCATCCCGAGCTGGTTCATCTTGAGCACTAGATCGAGCACCTGATCCCATGGAACCGGCCGCTGCAGGGCCAGGGTGACCTTGCCGGTGACGTTCTTGTCGATGGCGAAGTTCTTGCCGCTGATTTCCTGAAGGATCCGGAAGACGTTCTTGACGTCGGTGTCGTAGAAATCAAGGGCGATCTTCTCGCCGGTGAAAACCTTATCGCCCGAGCCGTGTTCCGAAAACGAAGCGGGCTTCTGGACGGCAACCGGCGCCGGCTTGGCCGCCGTGCTTTTCACGACGACGGGCCCAGCGACAGAGGCCGCCGCGACCGCCGGGGCCGCTGAGGCTTTCCAGGCCGGAGGCTCGGCGTTCTCATAGGGTTTGGGTGGAACCGAAGAGGCCGCAAAATTGATCCGGATGATGTTGCCGACCTGCTCGGCCGAGTAAGCAACGCTTTCACGAAGATCGATCGCCACGATGGTCTCGTTCCGACCCTGGCCGGGTGTCACCCGATCGACGGCGCTTTCGAAACGAGTCGTGATCAACGCGCGCCGATGCTGCTCGGGAACACTGGTGTTGAGCAGACGCAGGTTCACGCGCTTGTCGTCGATCTTCTCGAGATCGTACTGCACGGGTCGGGTGGTTCCGATGACGAGCGCGGATTTGCCGGCGGGTTCGTCAGTAAATTCGACGCGGTTGATGGACGCCGGCGACCCGGCCGCCGCCGGAGCGATTTTGACTGCGGCGGGCGCCGCGGCCGAAGCCAGTATCACGTCTGATGCCTTTGCCGCGAACTCGGAGTCACCGACCTGAATGATCAATCCGTTTTCAACGGCTTCGACCGAGAATTTTTTCAGATACGGCTTCTGGGTATCGATCACCAGGCGGACCTTATCCGGATAGGCCATATGCCGCACCAGCTGAACCGGGCCTTCGGAGGGCACGGTTCGCTGCTCGCCGTTATAAGGACTGCGAATGCCCGGTAGATCGAAAACGATACGCGGCGGATTCTCCGCGATGGTGAAGGCCTTGTAATCGCGCAGCGTGCCGTCGGCCTCAACGGTGATCACCACGCCGTCCTTCGACGGCGCCGTGCTGACGGTTTTTAGGGCCGTGGCCGGCAACGATGGCATGGAAGCCGCGGCCAGGCCAAGCGGCTCGGTATCCGCGCTTTTCATCTGGGCGACGCTCGAGGGCGCACCGACCGCCAGGACGGCAACCAGCAGGGCGGCAATGAAAACAGGGGCCAAATAGTTTCGACGGTAGTTCAGATTGGTCATCATGTTACAGCTCTCCAGGAGGCTTCGGAAGGGTTATTTCTTTCTTCTGGGTTATGGTTTTGCCGTAAGCGTCTTCAAATTCTTCCTCGACCATGACCTTGTCGATGGCGATGTCCACGACTTTCCCCGAGTTGAGGCCGACGTAGGTGCCCTCCCGGAGGATGTAGCCCTTGCCGGAGGATTCCTCGACCAGCGCCCGATTGCCGCTGGGCGCAGCGATGATGGCCACCAGCTTCAACTGGCCCAGGTCGATCTTCTCCAGCGGGCTTTGAGGGTCGCGCTTCTTGCGCATGAGCTTGCCCCCAGCGGCCTGCACGGGTTCATCCCGCAGCAGCGCTTCGAATGGATCCACCTTGCCTTTGGGATTGTAGGGCGCCTGAGCCTGCAGATTGAGCAAGGCCGCCACTTGGGAATCCGTGGCCGCCAGTGCGGTCTCCAGCTTCTTGCCCTGAGGTTCGGGTGCCGGCACAGGCGGCTGGGTCGCCACCACCGGCCGGATCGGCTCGACCATCGTTGCCGTCGTCCTAGCGGCCGCCGGAGGACTGTCGGTTCGGCTCGTCACCGCCGGTTCATGGACCATCATGGGCGCCGGTGCGGCAGCATCATGCGGTTTGACACTGGCCACCAGCGGCGGCGTTTGCTCCGCTACGGGGGTGGCCGGCGCCGGAAGCAGGGCCGCGGCCTGAGAGGACGGCGGAGGCGCCTCGACCGGACTGCTGATCTTCTTGCGGACGACTTGCGGATGGGCCGCCGCCAGATCCGAGTCCGCACAGCTGGCCAGCAGCAGTGCCATTCCCAGCAGGCAGACGACGGTTCGAATACGCACAGGATAGTTTTTCATAAGCGAATCACAGATTGGTTACAGGTTCATTTTATTATGGTTGGACTTCGACTTGGCGTCGTCTTTTCCGGCGTTAGGCTTAACCCCCGGTTTCGCGGCCGGAGCCGGTTTAGGCGGAGCCGCGGGCGGAGGTTCCACGAACTTGTAAGTAACCGCCGTGCACGCCGTGCTGAGGTCTTTGGTATCTTTGACATCCTTGCCGCGGTTGATGGTGATGTTGTTGATGTTGACGATCCGCGACAAACGGGCCACCTTGTCGAAAAAGATGGCCAGGTTGTGGTAATCTCCGCGAATATTCATCGCCACCGGAATTTCCGCGTAAAACTCACGCCGGGTCTCCGCCTTCGGCTCAAAGAGCAAGAACTCCAACCCGACCTCCTGGCCCGACTTCGAGACGCTGGTCAGCAACGAGGGGATCTCTTCCTTCTCTGGCAGCGCGCGCATGGCAATCTTGAACTGGGCTTCGGCTTCCTGCATCTTGGCCTGGAATTTTCCCAATTCGGCCGCATTGATTTTGGCGGTGGCCAGCTTCTTCTCAAGGCCTTGCAGGCGCTGTTCGAGCGAGGTGATTTCTTCATATTTGGGCAAAAACAGGAACCACACCGCTGCCCCGCACAGCAGGACTAAAAAGCCGGCGACAACCGCCACCCGCTGCCAGAGAACGAGTTTCTCGATCTTCTCCAGGATGGCTTTACCGGATTGTTTGAAGACTGCCTCTTTCGTATCCATTATTTCTTGGCCCCGACCTCTTCCGTGGTTTTGGTTTCGGCTTTTTGCATCGGACGCTTGTGACAGCTGATTTCAAAACTCTTGACCGTCGTTTTCTGGACTTGGACCTGCTTGAGCGTCTTGAGGTTGACCGTCGAGAACAATCCGCTGCCCTCCAGGCGCAGCATGAAGTCCGCCACGGTCTTGTCGTCCATGGCGATGCCGCTGATGTTGACCAGGTCTGATTTCATGTCCAGGGCGGTGTACCACATGCGCTTTTCAATGATCACCTGCGACAGCGTGTCCAACAAACGGACCGGTTCGTAGCGGTTGGCCTCGAGGTCCCGGATGACCGCCATCTTCTTGTTCAGGTTGTCCAGCTTCTTCTTGATTTCCTCGATTTCTTTGTTGATCTTTTCGTACTTTCCCAACTCTTCCTGAGTGGTCGTAATCCGACGACTCAGATCGTCGACCTGGCTGCTGAGCAACAAATTGACTCCGAAAATCGCCACCACGGCCAGGATCAACGAAAGCAAGAAGATGGACAGCTGGCGACGGATGTTTTCCTTTTTGCGGGTAGACCGGAACGGCAGTAGGTTGATGCGTATCATTTGTCGTCAACTTTCCTCAGCGCCAGTCCCATTGCGACAGCGGCTTGGGGAGCGATTTGTCGGATAAAGTCCGGTTCAAACGTCTTCTCATCCACCACAATGTTCTTGAATGGATTGAGCGTTTCCACCTGAGCGGAGGACTCCGCAGCGAGCAGCTTCCGGAACTCGGCGATATGGGCTCCGCCGCCGCTCAGAAGGATGCGCTTGATCGGATCCTCCGGATAGTTGGTGTAGAAGAAGTCCAAGGCACGGCGGATTTCCGTGCACCAGTCCGTCACCACCGAGGTGGTGATCTGGTTGAGTTCATCCGCGGACATCTGGTTGGAGGCCTCGCCAAATTTGAGCAGCTCCGCCTGATCGTAGGAACAATCGAGCAGCGACATGATTTTCTGATTGACCTGAAGACAGCCCAACGCCACATCGCGCATGAACACGGAAGAATTGCCCTTGAGGATGTTCAGCGACGTCTTGCTGGCGCCGATGTCGATCAAGGCAACGTTTTCATTCGTAATTTCGTAATTGGCCTCAAAAACGTTCTGCAACGCGAAGGCCTCGACATCGATGATGCATGGGCTGAGTCCGGCCAGCGTGACCACATTGATGTAGTCGTTCACCATCTCTTTCTTGGCGGCGACCAGGAAGACGCTCATCTGATTGGGGTTGTTTTCGTTTTCGCCGAGGATCTGAAAATCCAGGTTCACGTCGCTGATGTCAAAAGGGATATATTGCTCGGCTTCGAAATGAATGGTTTCCTGGAGCTGTTCCTCGGGCATCGTCTGGACATTGATCTTCTTTACGATGACCGAATACCCGCCGATGGAAACAGCCACGTTGGTTTCACGAACGCTGCTCGATTTGAACAGCTGGCGAATGGTTTCAGCCGCCACGGACGGATCGCTGATGGCGCCATCTTCAATAGCGCCGACCGGAATGTCCGCCATTCCGAACCGCTTCAGCTTCGGGCCGTTCTTGGAATCGACGATCTCGGCGACTTTCACCGATCGCGATCCGATGTCCAAGCCTACGAGGGAGTCTTTTTTTGCGAATAGCATGGGAGGCGCTCAATCCTTGAATATTTTAGGTTTGTCCGACAGTCTTAACCCCAGCGCCAGCAGGATCTTGCGCTGTGTCTCCATCCGGCACGGCATTCCTTTTTCGATACGCGAAATCGTTATCGGCGAAAGCTCGGCTTGCTTGGCAAGCTCGGTTTTGCTCATGAGCAGCGATTCGCGCACGGTTTTGAGATTGTTTTTGGCCATCGCTCAAGCGAGAAGGTTTAGGGTAATGAGCACAATATATGGTTAATAATGGCTAACTGCTTGGTCCTGTTTTTATGTATATCGACAATCAACTAAGTTTAATTATGTTCAATTAGCTATACTTATGTTTCAAGGGGCAACCCTGCACGGGGCTATTTCGATCGCAGGCTCGATCGAATTACTTAGCAAATTTTGAGCCACCGCATAGCCGCCAATCCCTTATTCAAAGACCAGTTCATTAATATATCTTGATTTCAAAAGGTTAAAGCCGCATCCGCGCAGGTGGACAGATCCGCAGGGCGAGTTTTCGCCGGCCGGGCGCCAATGTCTGTGCCTTTTCGTCGACCTGCCGTCAAATTTTTGTAATTCACGCTCATCCGGATCCGACTCTGGGCCGCTGCCCTGTGGGAGTGTCCTTTCGCGCGCTTACCCGCACCGCGCCAGCCTCCACCGATGACTGGGATATCGGCCCCGGCATCTAAAACTTTAACCCTAATTTGAGACTTTTTCGTTGTGGCCTTGAAAGTCCTTGAGTTTACTTCTATACTTTTTCAAACCGCTGGCATGGGAAAAGAACCTTCTGAATGAAACGACATCTATCCGAAGAACGCATCAAACCGTTTCAGCTCGTCAAGTATTTCACCTTTAGCGGGCTGGTTGTGATCTTTCTGGTCACCCTCATCCTCGCCATTCTGAACACCCACTGGGTCAAATCCATGCAGCGCAAGAAAAGCGAAGACTATGCGCATGCCTTGATCGAAAACCTCAACCACCAGGTCTTTCTCCAGTTCATTCTGCCGATCGGCATGAAGTTTGGCAAGGTTCAGCTCCGCAATCAAGAGCAGTTCGAGCGCATGGACAACGTGGTCCGCAGCACCCTGCACAGCTTCAAGGTGGAGGACCTCAATATCTACAGCATGAGCAACACCATTTCCTACAGCTTTGACGAGGCCCGCATCGGCGTCAAGGCGTTCGGGGGCACTGCTCTAGAGCAAGCCAAAAGCGGGAGATCCTCCTCCAGGCTGGTTCAGAGGGGCAGTTTTGTTGAAATCCTGCTGGGGATTCCCAAAGAGGTGCACCTGGTCACCTTTGCACCGCTGCGCTGGGAGGAGCCGCTAGGGCGAATCACCGACACCGTACTGGGAGTGGTCGAAGTGGTGCAGGACCTGTCCGAAGACTATCAGACCATCTTCCGCATCCAGATTTTGGTGGTGATCACCTGTACGGTGCTGATGGGGGCGTTGTTTCTGGTTCTGGTGTTTGTCGTCAAACGCGGGGAGTCGATCATCGAAAGACGGGCCGAGGAACGCATGCGCTTGAAAGAACAGCTGAGCCGGGTCGAACGGATGTCGGCCATGGGTGAAATGGCGGCCGGCATTTCACATGAGATCCGCAACCCGTTGGGAATCATCCGCAGCTCAGCCGAACTTCTGAAAAAAAAGGTGGCCAAGATCGATCCGGCCAACGCTCTGCCCGACATCATCGTGGAGGAGGCCAGCCGCCTGAACGGCATCATCACCGATTTCATCAACTTCGCCCGCCCCCGTAGCCCGAAGCTGAGCCCCTGCCGGGTGGATGACGTGATCGAAAAGACCCTGTCCTTTCTGGCCGCGCAAATAGAGGAGCGGGGGTATCGGATCGAGAAGGCGTACCAGAATCCGCTTCCGGAAATCATGGCAGACGCCCCCTTGCTGCATCAGTCGTTCCTCAACCTTTTCATCAACGCCATGCAGGCCATGCCGGACGGCGGCCGCATCGGCGTGGGCCTCCGCGCTGAGGGAGGTCACGCGCGCATCGAGATCGAAGATGCCGGCCAGGGGATCCCGGCCGATCTGTTGGATAAGATCTGGGATCCGTTTTTCACCACCAAAGACAAGGGGACCGGCCTGGGGCTTGGGATCGTTAAAAACATCGTCGAAGCCCATGGCGGGAGCATCCGCATCGCCAACCGCGAACCGCGGGGCGCCCGTGTCATGATCGATCTGCCCGTCCGCAAACTCGAAGGCGACGCCTAACGATGGATACCATTCTGATCGTCGATGACGAGAAAAACTACCTGCTGGTGCTCAGCGCCGTGCTGGAAGAAGAAGGCTACGAGGTGCTGACCACGGCCAGCAGCCTGGAAGCTCTGGAGATCCAAAAGGCCTCGGATGTCGACCTGGTGCTCACCGACATGAAGATGCCCGGCATGGACGGCATCGATGTGCTCGAGCAGATCAAAACCCGCGACCCAGAACTGCCGGTGATCATGATGACCGCCCACGGCAGCGTCGACAAAGCGGTGGAGGCCATGCAAAAGGGCGCCTACAGTTACATCCTGAAACCCTTCGACAACGAGCGGCTGACGCTGTACGTCCAGAAAGCCATTGCGACCTATAAGGTCGTCAAGGAAAACCGCCGCCTGCGCAACGCGGTTGAGTCGCAATACCAGTTCGGCAACATCATCGGCAAGAGCAAGGCCATGCGTGATGTCTTCGAAATGATTCAAAAAGTCGCGCCTTCGAACGCCACCGTTCTGATCGAAGGCGAGAGCGGGACGGGCAAGGAGCTGGTGGCCAAGTCGATCCACTTCAACAGCCCGCGGCGGGACAATCCCTTTGTGGCGGTCAATTGCTCGGCGCTGGCGGAGAGCCTGCTCGAAAGCGAACTGTTCGGCCACGAGAGGGGAGCCTTCACCGGCGCGGTTTCGAGTAAAAAAGGCCGCTTCGAGCTGGCCCACGGCGGGACCCTGTTTCTGGATGAAATCGGCGAGCTGTCCGCCAATCTTCAGGTCAAGCTGCTGCGGGTGGTGCAGGAAAAATCGATCGAACGCGTGGGCGGGGTGCGATCCATCACCGTGGATATCCGCGTGATCGCCGCTACCAACCGAAGCCTCAAGGAAGAAATGAAGGCCGGGCGTTTTCGCGAGGATTTGTTCTATCGTCTAAATGTCGTTCATATCATGATACCTCCCCTACGCCTTCGTTGGGAGGACATCCGCTTGCTTGTGGATCATTTTGTCAAGAAGTATGCGTCTTCGAATCAATCGGCTGTTCCCGTCAACGGCTTGTCGCAAGAGGTGATTCGTCTGTTTTATGAATACAGCTGGCCCGGGAATATCCGCGAGTTGGAAAACGTCATTGAGCGCGCGATCATCTTGTGCGAGGACGGCCTTATCACGATTAAAGATCTGCCCAATTGGTTCAAAACCAACGTCTTCAACGCAAGGCTTATTGATAGCATCCCGACAGGCGCGAAGCTCTATGAAACATTGGAATTGATTGAAAAGGAAATGATCCAGCGGGCGCTCAAGATGGCTGACAACGTTCAATCCCACGCTGCCGCGATTCTGGGCATCGGCAAAAGCGGCCTCAACCAGAAAATCAAGAAATACAACCTGGAAACGGGCGCCAGGAGCTGATCGCGGCCGGCGGCGATCAGCTGCTGACCCGCTCCCGGGCCATGTGGACGTAAACGGAGTCCTGGTGGTCGGTCAGGAGGCGGTTGAAGGCCTGCATGCTTTTCTGCGAGTCCCCCAGGCGCGCATACAGCTCGCCCAGGTGGAAAAGCACGTCGTCCTGGAGGTTTTTCTGGGCCATGGACAGGGCCTGCTCGAAATAGCCCACGGCCGCCGCATCGTCCTTGAGCCCCTCGTGGGTGTACCCCAAGCTCTTCAGAAGCTGGAAGCGCATCAGCGGGTCGTCCGCAAACCGCGCCAGTGACTGTTGATAAAGTTCGGCGGCCTGCTTGAAATCACCGGCTTCATAGCACAGGTTCGCAAACAGCACGCGCGCGACGCTGCCGTTGGAGCGGTTGCCGTAGTCATTGAGAATCCGCTGGAAATCCTCCGCAACCGCCTGCACGGCCTTGTCCTGGGAGGTCTCCGCACGGAGGCGCTCATACTTGGCAAGGGTCTGCGCGAGTTGCGCCGCCGCGGCCGATTCCTGCCGCCCAGAGTACCCAACATAGCCGGAGAACGCGGCGGCCGCCAGCAGCACGCCGAGGCAGACATTGCCGATAGCCTTCTTGTAATTTGCGATAAAACCAAACAGCCGGGATGAAAGGGTAATGAATTCATCCGGTTCCTTCAGCAGTTCTTTGCGCGTTTTTTTCGCTGCCGCCGCCACTTGTACCTCCCCGATCGGCCGAAGCCTTACTTTGGCGAACGCCCATCCGCCGAAGACTGAGTCGGCGGGGCTACCCCGCCCGTTGCCTGAACCGCCGACGCATCGTTCGAAGGATGTGGCGGTCCCAAGAGTTTTTTGATCCTCTGCCAGCCCTCCTCCGGAATGCTGGCTCCCATCACCTGACAGACCTCGTATCCGCAAGCCGATCCGATCGCGCCGCATTTTTCCAATGAGTATCCCGAGACCAGGCCGAAAAGGAAGCCCGAAGCCCACAAGTCTCCTGCCCCGGTGGTGTCCACCGCCCGGCCGTCCCCCTGGGCCGGCACGCTCACCACCCGGCCGTCGGCGGCGATCAGGCTGCCCCGCGGTCCGAGCTTGAGCGCAGCGATCTGGGCCTCCCGGCCCAGGACATCGAGCGCCTTCTCGGGATCGGACTGTCCGGTGTAGGCGCGGGCCTCCTCTTCATTGGCGATCAGAATGTCCACATATTCGCGCACCATGTCCGCCAGGAAGTCCCGCGATTGGGTCACCACGTTGTAGCTGGCCAGGTCGAGCGATACTCGGGATCCCGCCGACCGGGCTGCCCGCAACGCCGCCACGATCAGCTCCGGGTTGAAAAGCAGATAGCCTTCGATGTGCACGACGGCTGCATCGGCAAAATAATCCTCTCGGAGGTCTTCGGGCCGCGTCTCGGAAGCCGCTCCCAGGAACGTCAACATGGAACGCTCGGCATCCGGCGTAATGATGGAAAGCACGCGTCCGGTGGGCGTGCTGGACCGCGCAAGTCTGGGGTCCACCCCTCGGGTTCGCAGGGCATTTTCAAAAAAATTTCCCATCGCCCCCTGACCGCAGGTCCCCACGAAACGGGCGGCGCCCCCGAGCTGGCCGACGCCCACCGCGGTGTTGCAAGCCGAACCCCCGGGCACGACCGCGGGAGTAGTGGATGCCATTGAGAGCGTCTGGTCGATGTGGGCGTTATCCACATATACCATCCCGCCCTTGACGGCACCCGAGCGCGCAAGGAACTCGTCGCTCTCCCGCGCCAGAATGTCCACCAGGGCCGAACCGACGCCCACGATCACGTGCTTCTTTTTGAAATCCACCTGAACCCTTTCCTCTCTCCGAGCGGCGTATCTATGCTTTTTTCTTGTGGGTTCGGTACCTTGCTGCGATTCTATCCTAGCACCCAATTTTTTGTGGAAGCGGATTTACAGCCGCGATGATCGAAACTGAACGCCTCTCCCACACTTTGTTATTGGTTGGTATGGCGCCGTGCGCCATATCCCATTTCCGGCAGCTACCAGACCAGCGAGTCGTGCAGCCAGCCCTTGTCGCCGTCGGCATGCTCGACCTGGATCCAGCGGCCGTCGCGTTTGAGCACTTTGAAGGGAATGCCCTTGTCGATCTTGATAAGGACCGGCTGCTCGGGGCCGGGACCGGCGCGCAGCTGGCATCCGTTCTGCTTGGTGACCACCGTCGGGGTCTTGTCCACGAGGGACTTGTGGACCCAGCCGCTGTCGCCCTCGTAGTCCTTGAAGCGAATCCAGACCCCGGAGGTTTCGGTGACCTCGATGGGGTAGTATCTCTCGACTTTCCAGAGCACGTCCTGATTGGGGCCCGGGCCCGACCGGATGTTGGCGTCGGTGGCGCTAACCGCCATCCGCTCCGCCGCATGCGAAACCGAGCTAATCAAAATCATCCCCGCTAGAATGGCCGCCAACCAACGCATCGTTCATCGCCTTTCAGCTTCAGGCAAAATAGAATTCTTCTTCGGGCAGCTGAACGCAGGTCAGCTTGTTGCCATAGACGGCGCCGGTGTCGATCCCGATCTTGTTCGGCTCCACCCGCGGCTCATCGAACGGGGTATGGCCGAAGACCACTCGTTTTCCGAACGAGTGGCGGTTGTCGACGAAGTTTTCGCGGATCCAGAGCAAATCCTCCTCGCGCTGCCGCTCGGGCGGCAGACCTTGGCGCAGGCCGGCGTGCACAAAGATATAATTTTCCGTCTCAAACATCAATTGTAAAGACTCGAAGAACCGCAGGTGCGCCTCCGGAATCGGGTAGCGCCCCGGGGCGCTCGCGTGCCGCAGATAGCTGTCCAGGGTCTGCTGTCCGCCGTTGTAAAGATAGGTCATGCGGTCCCTGCCGGAGAGATAGTCCGCCAGCATCTGCTCGTGGTTGCCCTTGAGGAACACGGTGCCGGGCTGCCGCTCCTGCAGCTCGATCAGATGCTGGACCACTTCGAAAGACTGCGGCCCCCGGTCGATGTAGTCTCCCATGAAAATCAGACGGTCCCGCGACCAGTCGATCGGGATCCGCCCCAGCAAAAGCACCAGGGGATCGTAACAGCCGTGAATGTCGCCTATGGCAAAGATGCGCTCCACCAAGCTCCTCACCGGCGCCGGAAAGGGGGATGGCGCTGATCCAGTCGGGTGATCCCCTCCGCAATCGTTTCGCGCACCGCCCGGCGGTATTCGTCCGCCGACAGCGCCGCCCCAAGCCCAGGGACCTCGTCCGCCCGGCCGCAAGGCCGGTACTGAGACATGACGTTGATATAGGTCCGCGGCGAAACCTCGCGGGCGATGAAACGCATGACCGGCTGCGTGCCGGCCAGGCCGCCGGGCATGACCAGGTGCCGGACCAGCAGGCCGCGCCGGGCGATGCCGCGTTCGTCCAGCTCCAGGTCGCCTACTTGCCGGTGCATCTCCCGCAGCGCCTGGCGCGCCGTATCGGGATAGTCCGGCGCGTTGCAGGCCTTTTGAGCGATCTCGGTATCCCAAAATTTAAAGTCCGGCATGTAAATGTCAATCACGCCGTCAAGCAGCATCAGGCTTTCGATGCGGTCGTAGCCCCCGGAGTTGTAGACCAGCGGAACGTTCAACCCGGCGGGAACCGCCAGCTCCAGCGCAGCCAGGATCTGCGGGACGACATGGCTCGGGGTGACGAAATTGATGTTGTGGCAGCCCTGCCGCTGCAACGCCAGCATAATTCCGGCCAGCTGTTCGTCAGAAACTTCCTCGCCGATACCTTCATGGCTGATCTCGAAGTTCTGGCAGAACAGGCACAGCAGGTTGCAGTGCGTAAAGAAAATGGTGCCGGAGCCGTTTGCGCCGACCAGCGGCGCTTCCTCGCCGAAATGGGCGTTGAAGCTCGAAACCAGCGCCCGGCGTCCGGTACGGCAGACCCCGGTCTCCCCGGCCGGTCGGTCCACCCGGCACATCCGCGGGCACAGCGTGCAGCTCGACATCCGCGCGAGCGCTTCTGCGAGGTTCCGGCGCAGCAAGCCGCTGCGGTGGGCCTGAATGTAGGCAGGTTCGAATCCGGGCATGGTGTCTTTCGCAGATCGGGGGCAACCGCCGCTGAAGGGATCAACTCTCTGAGGATTCAACGACGATTTTCTGGGCCAGGCCGCGCCCCAGGGCGTAGCGCTTCAAGTCTGCGGCGATGGCCAGCTGCCCCTGACCGTCGTTGGTGATGACCTCGATGCGGTCGCCCTGCCGCAGGCCCATCGACAGGAGCCTCATCCGCACGCTGGCGCCGCCGCTGATCTCGCGGATCACCAGCCGCTCCCCGGCCTTGGCCATGGTCAGCGGCATCTTCCGCGAGCGCTCCTTCAGGCAGTCGGCGCAGATCCCGTAGATTTCCATCTTGTGCCGCAGCATGTGGAACCCGTGGGAGGCCGCAATCTGGATTTGGTATTTTTCGAGGCGGTCTTCCTTGAACTCGATGATCCGGCCGCACTTGGTGCAGATCATGTGGTCGTGGTGATCGCCGAGATGGTGATGCTCGTAGCGCACGACGCCGTTATCGAAGCGGCTCTGGCGGGCAAAGCCCAGGCGGCTGAGCATCTTCAGCGTATCCCGGACGAATTCCGGCGAAAGCTTCGCGCCGCGGCTGTCCAAAACCCCGGCCAGCTCGTCCACGGTGACGTGCTTTTCCATCGACAGGAAGGCTTCCAGGACCTTGAAGCGGTCCTCGAAATTCTCGACGCGCTCCTGCAGGAAAAGTTTGCGGAACTGCTCTTTCTCCTGCGCGTGCAGCGGGGTCATGCGGGCTATCATGCAGGCGACCCCGTCAGCGGGAATGCCCGGGGATTTCCCAGGTGGTGCAGGAGCCGCTCGAACAGGTCCGGGTCTGGGCGGAGGCGCCGCCGCTCTTGCCCGAACCGGGGGCCATCGCGTAGCAGGTTTTACTCAACACCCGCTCGAAATCCTCGGAGCCGCATTTCGGGCAGCGCGCTTCGACCTCCTCTTTCTTTTTTAGAACGAGGATCTCAAAGCATTCACTGCAGGACAAACACTTGAATTCGAAAATAGGCATGGAATCGGCCTCTCCATTCGTTTTTGCTGATCATTTCCCGCTATCCCGTTCCCAAGTCTGGGGGAGCGGGCAGGGTGAGGGGTATCCGTGTCAAAACAAATATACAAAGCTTAGTAATTGCTAATCGTTAAGTATCATCGATGCCGCCAGCATTGTCAAGGCATCCCAATTTTACAAAAAGAATTCGGTCTTCTCGGTCACCGTCGTCTTGATGAGGTTCAAAGTATCGGTGAGGACGGCGATCACGTTCTCGCGGATGTCCCCGGCCACGACCAGGGCCATGACGTCGTCGCCGACGGCCAGGTTGCGGTCTTCGGCGATGGCCACGCGGATATCGATGATTCCCGGACGCCGGCGCTGCGCCGAAAGAATCTGCTCCAGCCGTCGATGGTCCACCCCGACCCGCAGTCCCTTGACCCGGCGGCCGTCGCGGGATGTGGCCCTCACGACGCCGTTGTGCGCCAGCAGCATGCCGGCCTTGTGAAATTCGGGATGCCGGCGGATCTCAGCGAGCATGCCTGCGATGTCCATCAGGCCTCCGTTGTGATGCCGGCGGCCAGCATCTGTTCGGCCCGCGCCAGCTCTTCCGGCGTATTGACGTTGAAAAACGAAACCAGCTCCGGGTCCTTTTCACGCAGCTGCTCCTCCGGGATTCTTTTGATACGCCTCTTTTGGAGGGCCAACTGAATCTTGAGCTTGTTCGCGCGCAAATGGTCTGCGGCGGGTTTCAGACAGCGCTTGGAATAGGCCGCGCAAAGCGGCTCGAAGCCTGCGGATGTCTGCGGAATGACCAGATCATCCGCGGGGTCGATCTGCTCCAGGACCGTTTCGACGATCTCTTTTTTCAGAAACGGGGTGTCGCAGGCGGAGAAGAATGCAAAGGGCTGGCTGGCGTAAAACAGCCCCGCGTGGACCCCGGTGAGCGAACTCCGGACAGGGAAAATGTCGGAGACGATCAAAGCATCCCATTCCAGAAACTCCAGCGGGTGGTTGGTCACCAGGATGATCTCGTCGAAAATCTGCGTGTAGACCGCAAACAGCCGATCCAGAATGCGCATCCCACCGACGCGCAGAAAAGCCTTGTTTTCACCCCCATAACGGGTGCCCAACCCGCCGGCGAGAATCACCCCTGAACACGAATGCTTCATTCCGCTTGTTCCTGTTGGATTAGCGCGAGGATAGGAGAAGTGCCTTATAAAATCAAGCGAGAATTGGGGTCAGGTCTTCATTATTCACGATCTGAACCGTTTTTCGATCGTCTCGATTTCCTCTTTAAGCCTTTGGTCCACTTTCATTCTCTCTGCAACCCGCCTGACAGCCTGGCAAACACCGGACTCCCTTATCCCGAAATGGGCTCCGATATCTTTCAATTTCCTACGCGCATATTTCTGGCAAAGATAGATTTGGATGCTACGCGCCAATCGCTTTTGTCCGGAAAAGGCGGCTTCCACCTCCGCGCAAATGGTTTTGACGGAGACCCGGTCCTCCAACTGCTTCAAGGCGGGCAGATCCTTGTCCGGCTTTCGGCGCGAAAGGTAATTTTTCTTGATGAAAGAAATGAAATCAGCGCCGCCAAGCAGAGCGGAGCCCAAAACGGCCTCCATGGGGCTGGCATAGGCCTGGTCGACCAGCGCCGTCACAAAGTCCCGATACCGATCCTGAGCCTTGGAGACCTCGGCATCGAAACAGCCCAGTATGAAATCCCTATAAAGCCAGTCCAGGGGGCGCCGCATTCCGATGTAATCCCGATAGCTGGACCAGGGATATTCCTCCGGCGCATGAACGATTTTCGCCCGCACCGGGTTTAAATGCACGTAACGCGATAGCTCTTTGGCATATCCATCAATCTCGACCAAAATCGCCTTGTAACGCCCTTGGAACAGATGACCGGCTCGGTCGCGTTTGAAGTTAAAGTAAGTGGTGTAAGCGCCGTTGATGTGGTGCATGATCTCAGGCAGATTGGCACTAGGGGTCTGCAATAACAGGTGATAGTGATTGTCCATCAGACAATACGCATGCACCCGGGCATCGTACCGGAGGCTGGCGGTGGACAGGTATTCCAGGAATTTTTCCCGGTCCCCGCTGCTCTTGAAGACCGCCTTGCGCTCGTTGCCGCGCGAGGTGACATGGTAAAAGGCACCGGGATAGCTGATTCGCAAGGGTCGAGCCACTGCGCCTCCCTTTCCGCATTGTCCGGTCGAAATTAATCAACCCTATCCCGGCTTCACGAAAAATGTCAATAATGAAGACCTGACCCCCATTTGTGTTCAAGGCCGCTGCCTGGAACCCAGCCGACCCCTCCAAACTCGTGCCACCTTGTGACATCACCGCCTCCCTTTAAAATTTCATTTGATTTTTCCCTTTAGGATCAGGTAATTTCCATCCAAATTGTAGAATCCTTCTTATTCCATAGGATCTGAAGCGGACTCATACTTCGTTAAACGGTTCGGGCCTCACCTCTCCATTCGGTTTTTTCCAGATTTAATCGCTCACAAGATCTTGCAGTCCTCGGCAACACATGGGTTGCGGGAAGGACTGCAGCGGGTAAGAACTGGACGGCCAAAATTTCACCCGACGAGTGTTGCGGATAATTGCCGCACCGATCTTTAACAACCTTAAATGGTATCGCCGCGGGCCCGGGCCAGTTGGGTGTCCTTCAGCGCCGGGCTGCGGCTGGCCTCCATCAGACTTCATTCCATCGAGGATAACAGGAGGCGCAACCGGTTGGGCAACCCATTTACTCACGCAAAGGAGGAGACGCCATGTATGAACTCGTACGTCGTTTAACCCTAAGACAACTCACGCTGGAACAGCTGCCGTTGCTGGTGATCGCCTTGATCATCGCTGAGCTGTTTTATAAGTTCCACAGTTTTCTGCTGGAGGCGGGGGCATTCCTGCTGACCTGGCTGGCGCTCGGCGCCTTGCATGCCGCGCTGAAGTCACTGTTTACGCCCGCGAAGGAGAATGCAAATGAAAACTAAAAGGAGCGCTACCAAGACCCAAGCTGCCGCCAAGAAAATGACAACGAAAAAGGGCGCCAGCGTTAAGGCTGCCACGCCCAAGGCGCCGAAAAAGAATCCTGAAAAATTGACCGGACGCTTTGCGTTGGATTTCGCGGCCATGCGAGGCGACATGCTGCAGCGCGCCGGCATGGCACCGGAAATCGCACCGGCAGTGGCGCGCACCGGCGCCGAGACCAACCCGGCGCTGCTGCGGCTGAAGGCGTTGACGGAGCGCGACCAGCTCGCGCTGGCGGCGCGTGCCGGGGCTCCGGTCGATGCCGGGCTCGCCAACTGGACGCCGATGGGCCCGCTGGCGGTACCCAACGGCCAGACCTATGGCGGCGCGCGCGTGCTGATCAGCGGCCGCGTCACCGCCATCGCCCCGCACCCGAGCAACGCCAACACCATCTTCATCGGCACCAGCCGCGGCGGTGTATGGCGCACCCTGGACGGCGGCAGCACCTGGATCGCGCTGGGCGACAACCAGCCGTCACTGGCAATCGGCGCGCTGGGTATCGGAATCAGCAATCCCGATGTGCTGTATGCCGGCACCGGCGAAGGCAATGTGCAATTTTACAGCACCGCCTACGCACTGAGTTCGGCGCCCGGCGTGTACCTGGGGGTAGGCGTGTTGCGCAGCGCCGATGGCGGCAACACCTGGACCCACCATGCCGCCGCCTTGCTGTCCAACCATAGCTGCTACCGCATCGCGGTGGATCGCAATAACACCGATCGCGTCTTCGCCGCCACCAGCCGAGGGCTGTGCCGCACCACGGACGGCACCACCTGGGCCGCGCTCTCCGGTGGCGGATTGCCGACCATCAGTTCCACCGTGATCGCCTGCACCGATGTCATCATCGACCGCAGCGACGGCACCGGCAACACGGTGTATGCGGCGTTTTGGGGCAGCGGCATATACAAAAGCACCAACGCCCTGGCGGCCAACCCCACCTTCGCCCAACTCACCACCGGCCTGCCCGCCGGCAATACCACCAGCCGCGTCAGCCTGGCGCAATCGGCCAGCAGCCCGGAGCGCAAGTACGCGCTGATCGCGAGCAGCGGCGACACCTTCCTCGGCCTGTATCGCACCACCCATGCCGCTGGCACCAACTGGGAGCTGTGCACCAGCAGCGGCACCATCCAGCTTTATGGCGCCTTTACCAGTGACGTAAACGTCGACCCCACGACGCCGGATGTGGTGTATGTTTCCGGTGTCGAGCTGTATAAGTGTCAGCGCCATGCCGTGACCGGCGCCTGGAGCGCCAGCAACATCGGCAGCAACATTCATCCCGACTGCCACACCTTCGGCTTTCATCCCATACTCAACCAAACCATCTATAGCGGCAACGACGGCGGCTTTTACATCAGCCGCAACGGCGGGGCCACCTGGGACGACACCCCGAACGAAGGCTTATGCCTGCTGCAATACGAGGCCATTGACAACCACGGCAGCTCCGACGCGATGGTACAGTGCGGCACCCAGGACAACGGCACGCAGCAGTATCGCAACAGCCCGGTGCACTACCACAGCGCGGACGGCGACGGCGGCTATTGCACGATCAGCAAGACCAACGGCAACAACATGACCCACGCCTATTACGGCAGCACGCCCCAGCGCAGCACCACTGGCGGCAAATTCGGTTCCTACACCAGCGTGTCGGCAGGGCTTAACGGCAACGGCTTGTTCTATCCGCCGGCGGCGATCAGCCCCGGCTCGGAACGCATGGCCTGGGGCACCACGGTGATCAACATCGACGACGCCATGGGCACCGGCGGCTGGCCCGGAAGCGGCGTGGCGTTGCCGGGCATCAGCGGCCGGGTATCGGCGGTGTCCTTCACCAGCGACACCATCATCTATTGTGCCACCACCAGCGGCCAAGTCTACCGCCTGGATCGCAGCGGCGCCACCTGGAGCCCACGCGCGCTGCACGCGGCGCCGCTGCCCACCGGCCAATGGATCTGGGACGTACACAGCCTGCCGGGCGATGCCAGCGCCATCGTGGTCGCGTTCAGCGGCTTCGGCCTGGCGCAGCACGTGTGGCGCGGCAGCGTGCCGGCCAGCGGCACGGCGACCTGGACCGCGGCGAGCAACGGCCTGCCCGATGTGCCCATGTATGCGCTGGCCCTCGACAGCGCAACGCAGTGGTTCGTCGGCACGGATATCGGCGTATACCGCAGCACCGACGCCGGTGCCAACTGGAGCAATTATTCGCAGGGCCTGCCCAATACCGCCATCTACGACCTGTGCCTGCGCGCCGGCAGCCATCTGCTGCGCGCCGCCACCCACGGACGCGGTCTGTGGGAACTGCGCACCGATCTCGCCGCGCAGCCGACGGTGGATCTATTTGTACGCGACCACATCATGAACACCGGCCGCCCACCCAGCAGCACGCCGGTGGCCGCGGCCTGGGAAGATCCGACGCGCTACATCGCCCTCAACGACAGCTGCTACTGGTGGCAGTGCGCGGACATCAAGACCGATGCCCCGCCCGGCTGGCAATTACTGCCGAGCGAGGTGAACTACCTCAACTTCGAAACCAAGCTGATCCATGAGAGTCCGGAGAAAGGCAACCAGAACCGAGTATATGTGCAGGTGCACAATCGCGGTCCCTTGCCGTCCCACAACGTCACGGTCAAGATCATGACCGCCGGCGCCTCGGCGGGCCTGCCCGATTTGCCGGCGGATTTTTGGAGCGCCTGGCCCAACGGCGCGGGCGATGCCAACTGGACGCCGGTGGGCACACCGCAGACCATCGCCACGCTGGAGCCGTTGCGCCCCGCCGTGCTGCAATGGGACTGGACACCGCCCGCCAGCGCCGATGCGCACAGTTGTATGCTCGTGGTGATCGACAGCCCCAGCGACCCGATTCCGGCCAGCACCAAGACCATTTTCAATATCGGACAGCTGGTCACTACCGAGAAACGCGCCGGCCTGAAGAACCTGCACGTGGTCAATCTGCGGCCCGATACGCTCCAACCTTTTCCGTTCTACCTGCATGGCTCGCGTGCGTTGCAAAGTTCCTACCTGCTGCTCATCCCGCCGCTGCCGCATCCGGAGATCCGCATGAGCATGCTGCTGTCGCAAGCTTTGAGCAAACGTATGACCACCGCCAATCTGCCCAAGGGTCTGAAGGCGGCAAAGCCTAGCGGCCAAGGATTTGGAGCGGGTGAAGGAGTGCTGGCTGAAGCGCGAAGTGCGCAGCGACGCCTCCTGGGAGCGTTTTCTCAAGACCTACGACACCACCCGCAGCTTCAGCGTCGATCCGCGCAGCAAGGGTGTCGAGTTGCCGTTGTCGATCAAGGGCAACGCTCGCGAGAGCATCATGTTCCTGCTACGCGCTGGAAAACTGATAAAGGTCGCACCCGGCGCACTGGCAACGCTGACGCTGATGCAAACCACCACGCGCCGCAGCCTCGTGGGCGGCAGCACCGTCGTCTTCAAAGCGGCCAAGCTGCGCTGACCGATGGTGAATCGGCCGCGCCCGCCCGCGGGCGCGGCTTTTCCGAATTCCCGACGCTGTGACGCCCTCACTCGATAAGGAAGGCCGCCCATGGGAACCGCCGAGCACAAGAAAGACGTACCGAAAAAGGTCACCATCGCCATTTTGACCCTTTCCACGACCCGAACCATCAAAGAGGATGCCAGCGGCCAGTGGATCAAGGAGATGGCTGCCGGCATCGGCCACGAGGTCGTCTGTCACCGGGTCATTCCCGACGACGCCGCCACCATCACCATGACGGTGCGGGAGATCACCGAAAGCCTGGAGCCGCAGATCCTGCTGATGAACGGCGGGACGGGCATTACCCCGCAGGACGTGACCATCGAGGCCGTCAGCCCCATGTTCACCAAAGTGCTTTCGGCCTTCGGCCCGCTGTTCGCCCAGCTCAGCATGAAAGAGATCGGTTCGGCGGCCATCATGTCGCGCGCGGCGGCCGGTCTCATCGGATCCACCGTCGTCTTCTGCATGCCGGGCAGCCTCAGCGCCTGCAAGCTCGCCTGCACCCGGATGATTTTCCCGGAGATGGGGCACTTGGTCAAGCATCTGAAAGGCGATTGAATCATTGGAAATTAGAACCCGTTACATCGCCGCCGCGGGGCTGTTTTTTCATGCATGAGGCGGTTTTGACGGCTGAAACAAAAGCCAAAACTGAAGCATGTTCCTGGAACGAAGGGGATCCGCTCAAACATGTCGTCGTGGGCCGTGCCGACGGCATTATGGTCCAGGCGCCGGAGCCGGCGGTCGAGCGCGACTAGCCAGAGTATGGGTTCCTGCGGGGAACCTACGGCCGGCTGCCGAAAGGTTGGGAGGAAAAGGCTAACGACCAGCTGGGCTTCGAGGTCGTGCCGGTGCCGTTCTGGGATGAAGCGGCCTTCGGCGAAGGCATGCACTGCGCGACGGCGGATGTGTACCGGGAGGGGACCTTACAAGACTACTTTCCGCACCAAATCTCAGGCTACTGAGGCGGCTGTGGAAAAGGCCTATCTTCTGCGTCGCGCTTCGCCTCGTTGCGGCTGCAGCGTGCATCAAACACGCCTCGCCGCACGATACTCGCAAGTTTTGAATTTGGGGTGCTTCATGGGTTCAAATTTCGATTCGTGACTTTATAATCATAAGTCAAGATTTGACACCCATCTCTCGCGGGTTTTAACCTTTTGCATCTTGTGATAATAGAGAATTTAATCTTAAGGTGAAAAAGCTTTTCTATCAATTCCAAATGGAGGATGACTCGATGACATCAAAGCATTTTCATACAGTCAGCGTCATTTTGGGCGCCCTGCTGATATTCATGGTCGGCCTGCTCTCTGGCTGCGGTTCGGGAGGGTCAGGTGGATCCAGTGGATCGAGCGGCTCAAGTGGATCAGGTGGTTCAGGGTCCACTCCGACCACTCCCGGCACCGACCCCATTTCATTTTCGGATGACTGGCCGGAAGCCGGCACGGCTGAACGCCTGTGCAGCGTTCCCTTGGAGGCGCAAGCTGCGGACAGCTCGGCCCCGGGCCAGGTCGTGGGCAACGGAACTCCGGAGAGCTGCACCAGCGCGGCGGTCGTCGCGGCGGTGGCGGCCGGCGGCGTGATCACGTTTAACTGCGGCCCGGACCCGGTCACTATCACGCTCACCGAAACCATCAAGGTGTTCAACAATACCGGGCCGGAGATCGTCATCGACGGCGGCGGCCTGGTAACCCTCGACGGCGACAACCAGCACCGGATTTTGTACATGAACACCTGCGACCCGGATCTGGAGTGGACCACCGATCATTGCTATGACCAGGACCACCCCCGGTTGACGGTGCAGAACCTGACTTTTGTGAACGGCTACACTACCGGCGGCAACGAGGAGGGGGGTGGCGGGGCGATTTTCGTTCGCGGCGGGCTCTTCAAAATCGTCAACTGCCGTTTTTTCAACAACCGCTGCGATATGGAGGGGCCGGACGTGGGCGGTGCGGCCGTGCGCCTGTTCGAGCCGCACAACAGCCGGCCGGTCTACGTCGTCGGATCGACGTTCGGCGGACGCGAGGACCTGGGAAATATCGGCTCGAACGGCGGCGCCCTGAGCAGCATCCACACCTCCTTCACAGTGATCAACTGCGTTATGAGCTACAACGAGGCCGTCGGACATGGCGCCAATCCACCCGAGCCCGGAACGCCCGGGGGTGGCAACGGCGGGGCCATCTACAACGACGGCACCACCATGACCCTCAATGTGTGCGGCAGCACGCTGACGAACAACACGGCCAACGAAGGCGGCGGAGCGATTTTCTTCGTGAGCAACGACGGCACCGGCACCATGCGCATCGACCGCTCCCATCTAAGCCACAACCCCAGCCTTGATTTTGAGAACCAGCCCGGCATTTATGTCTGGCCTTACGAGAACTATGAATTCATCGATTCGGTGATCGAATAGCTGCGTGCGCCAATAGGACTCACGCCCCGATCTTGGACTTTAAAATCAAAAATCGAGGGGCCGTTACCCAAATCAATTTCCACGTCTTTTCAGCTCAAGTCCCACGGTTGTTTGCCGTGATCCAAACCAAACGGGACCGGGTGATGTTCATGCTGATGTTGTGGTGCGGGTGGAGGAAGTGGCCAGGCTGACAGTGCCCGCCTTGGATTTGCCGCGATCGCAGTTGTTCGTCTACCAAGGCAAGGGCAACAAAGGCTGGGGGGTATACGTGAGCAACGACGCAAAGGAAGCCATAGGCAAGGTGATTCAGCGTCATGCATTATAAAAACAATATATGGCTTGACCCGGAGGAAGTTAAAGTGAAGAAGCAATCGATAGGCGCAAGTCCCAAAAAGACTTGACAAAGAAAAAAGAAAAGTAATATGGGGTATAACTAACCAATATCAGTAGAAAAAACAACATTTATTATGTACAGCGCCGACAGATCACAAATAGTGCTACCTTGTGATATTTTCTCGGCCCATCAACAATTTTATTTGATTTTTTTCTAATTAGTGTCCATCCACGGGAATAACTAGCTGAATTGCATAAAAAAAGCGCATTTTGCAGTGGACTTTCTTTGCTTCTGATAGTATAACGAAAGTGTCCAAGCAATCGAAAGTACTATCAAAATGAAGAAAGGGGCCACCACAAAATGCGCGAAAAGAGCAAAAAACAACTGCCGCTGATGCACCTCAGCTCCGATCACCCTCAAGCCCGGGAGCTGGAGCGTATCAGCCGCATTCTCGATGCCGAAGCTACCACAGCCGATTGGGTTCATCAAGACCTTTGCCGGGGCCAGGAGCTGCGTGATACCGGCGCCAATGGGATGAGCGCCGAGCAGGTCCTGCGCGCGGCCATCGTCAAGCAGATGTTTGGCTACAGCTACGAGCTGCTGCCGTTTCACCTGGCGGACTCCATCTCGCTGCGCGCCTTCTGCCGCATCGGGATTGCTGAGAAGGGCTTCAAGAAATCCGCCATTGCGAAGAACATCAAGCGAATATCGCCAACCACCTGGGAGCAGATCAACCGGAGCTTGGTGGGTTACGGTAAAGAGGAGAAGATCGAAAAGGGTCGACAGGCGCGCTTCGACTGCACGGTGGTGGAGAGCAACATCCATCCGCCCAGCGACTCGACTCTGCTCTTTGACAGTGTGCGGGTGTTGGCCCGGATTCTGGATGCGCTGCGGGAGTACGGGGTGCCTGTTTGGTTTACCGATCATAGCCGTCGTGCCAAGCGGCGCTTGCTGGCCGTACAGTATGCCAAGAAAGAGGGGCAGCGCACGGCGGCCTACCGGGACATGCTCAAGCTGGCGCGCAAAACCGTGGGCTATGCCACCGCGGCGATCCCGCTGGCAAAGAGCAACGCAGGCATTGAGGGCCTGGCCTTGGGGGCCGAGCTGGAGCGCTATGTCGGTCTTAGCCGCAACGTGATCGAGCAGACCGAGCGCCGGGTGCTCAAGGGCGAGAGGGTCCCGGCGGCGGAGAAGATCGTTTCGATTTTCGAGCCCCACACCGACATCATCGTCAAAGACCGCCGGGACACCTACTATGGCCACAAGGTGTGTCTTTGTGTGGGGGCCTCCAACCTGATTACCGACTGCCTGATCACCGATGGCAATCCGGCCGATACCGAGCTGACGCTCACGATGCTGGATCGCCAGCGGGAGATTTATGGACGCTACCCCCTGAAAGTGGCGCTGGATGGCGGGTTTGCTTCCAAGGCCAACCTGGCCGCCGCCAAGCAGCGTCAGATCAAAGATGTGTGTTTTGCCAAAAAGCGCGGACTGGAAGTGGAGCAGATGTGCCGCAGTCAGTGGGTTTACAACCGCCTGCGGCGCTTCCGGGCCGGGGTGGAATCGGTCATCTCCTGGATCAAGCGTTCTCTGGGCTTTGACCGTTGCACCTGGAAGGGACAGCGCTCGTTTGAAAGCTATGTATGGCTGTCGACAGTCACCGCCAACCTCATTACGTTGGCTAGGGCCAAAGCGGTATAAAGCATATCTGGAATGAAGAATTTCGTGTTTCAAAAGGTGAGCCTTATCCTGACATAGCCGAAACTGAACCAAATTTGCTCTCACCGCCTATCTGACATCGAACCGGCTGGGTGCGACGCAACAACATGCGTTTTTTGTCTGGCCGGGCAACTCAAAAATGCCGGTTTATGGATGAACACTAATTAGCGAAGATATATTTGTATTGAATCAGGTCACCCATCCCGTTTTATCCGGGCCGGAAATGCAATAGCTTCTTGGGTAGCGGTTCGGAGCCTCCTCTCCAGTCTGTCCTTCATTCCAGCAACACCTTCGGTTTTTTTGTTGGAAAAACCCAGCAGAAAATGGAGGTGGCGAACGAGGAATAAACGATTAAAGGGCCCACCCTTGAATCTCTAAAGGGATAGTTTTTCCTTTATGGGCATCCATTTTTTCCGCCCCTGCTTATTTGCTTTTATTTCATTTTCGCTCAGTAAGAGAAAGGAGGGCTCTATGAGAAAAATCAAAGTTACAAGTTATTGGGGGATAAGGCTTATTTTCTTGATCCTAACCTTTGTCTTGGGAGGTGCACCGACACCGGCGGCGGATGATGGGGCCAAACTCGCAGAACAATTTCTTAAAAAGATCCCTTTGAACTCTTATGACAAGCCGTGACCCTGGAACAGGCCATGAAGATTCAATCTCAGTTCGTCAAGAGCCTGAAGCCCATTTTCGGAGAGATTGTGGGATTTAAGGCTGGACTCACCAATCCTGATTTTTAGAAGGCCCTTGGCGTCACCCAACCCGTGCGGGGGCACCTTGCTGGAAAAAAATGCTCCTCAAAAGCGGAGCCGAAGTTGAAGCCACCTTCGGAAGTCGCTCTCTGTATGAAGGAGACTTAATCCTTCGTGTAGGGAGCGCTGAGATTAGCAACGCAAAAACCCAGAAGGGGAGCGTGCTTTCTGAAGGGCAAGGGACCAGCCTTTTGTTTTAAGGCATCTCCGGCAGGTAACCACCCTTGCATTAAATCCTTAACATCGAAAGGAGGCTGCCATGAAGAAGTTGATCACTGCTTTATTTGTTGGCTGTGTTTTCGCGGTTGTTTTTGGACCAGAGGCTAATGCCCAAATTGCCAAGGAGGGTTCTTATACTGGTATGGTATTTTTCAGCGGCACATTTAAAACAATTGCCATGGAAAAAGAACGTGTTCAAATGAGTTATGAAGTTAATGGTATTAGCAAGGGACAAGATGAGAATAGTCCCCTGTATAACGCCACCATTAATTGTTTGGGATCGCTCCACGCCATTAAAGGCGCATACGAAAATGACTCTGGGTTTTGTGCATACACTAGGCCAGACGGGGACCAAATATTCATGACTTACGAAGCCAAGGGCAAATTAGGGGTAACCGATGGTGGTGTTAGCGCTAACGGTACTGCAAAAATTGTCGGCGGCACGGGAAAATTTGCTGGCATGCAAGGGTCAGGTGAATTTGAAAGACACAGTCTGCGTGCGACCGCTCCAGGGACTTTCAATACTTTTAATGTAGTAAAAGGCTCTTACAAAATCCCTTAAATCCAGGGAAACCGATTCTGGAGTTGATCGTCAGGTGCAGGGCTATTATGACCCTGCACCAGTATTGTGAAGGACAAGGAGAGCTAGAAACGATTTTATGGCTATTAAATTTGATGGTTCTTCTCCGAATCAGTTGTAGCAAGCTTGGAATATTTTAAGGGTAAAGTAGCGCAAGTCGTGAAAGCCGTAAGCTTTTCTTTTGATGACTTTGATCTTGTTGTTGACCCCTTCCAGTTTGCCGGTGTGGATGGGGTAGTCACAGTGGTTTAAGATGCCGTAGCGGTGGCGCTCGAGCATCGTGGCAAACTTGTTCAGAGCGCGGTGATTCAGCGAACGGGCCAGCGCGCACCATTCATCCAGAGCTTTACCGGCCCAGGTGCGGGACTGATAAGACCAGATATGCTTGAGCTGGTCTTTTAAGATCATCACCGTGTTGATCACCTCGTTTAGGTTCAGCAGCTCTTTGAGTTGCTGACGGTGTTTTTTGCGGCGCACATCCCTCTATGCCAATGAAGGTGAGACACCTACCCCTTGCTAAATTAATGTAGGGCGGATAGGAGAATCACCCATGGATCGGCAACCTTCTCTAAAGCAGGTTAAAGCTCGCACTTCATATCCCACCCCGGTTGGGGAGAGGGATGGAGCCCGTAGGGCGACAGCCCTCTCCCCAACCGGGGTAACGGGCGAGGCCGCGGTTTGCGCGGCAGTTCCGGACCCTGAAGTCTCCGAAAAAAAGCAACGTCGAAGGTTCACCGCAGAATACAAGTTACGCATCCTCCAGGAGGCCGGCCAGTGCGCGGAGCCTGGCCAACTGGGGGCTCTGCTGCGCAGGGAGGCCCTGTATTCCTCTCATCTGACTACCTGGCGGCGTCAGCGCGAAGAGGGCACCCTGCAGGGCCTCAGCCCCAAGAAGCGCGGGCGCAAAGCAAAACCCGCTGATCCCTCTGCCGAGCGCATCGCGCAGCTGGAAAAGGAAAACCTGCGCTTAAACCTAAATCTGCGAAAAGCCGAGATCATCATCGAAGCACAAAAAAAAATCTCGGAAATCCTGGGCATCGACCAAAACCTGGACAACAGCCGCGAGAACAACTGATGCAAGCCGCCGCCTCCTTGAGCAGCGCTGTCGGCAAGAAGCCGGCCTGTGAGGCATTGGGCGTCCCTCGGGCGACCTTTTACCGACACATCGATGCCGAGCCCAAGCCGGTCGCTAAACGGCCGCCGCCCTTGGCCTTAAGCCCAAGCGAACGGCAAGCCGTAATCGAACAACTGCACAGCGAGCGCTTCCAGGATACGGCCCCTTTGGAGGTCTATGCCAGCTTGCTCGACGAGGGACGCTACCTGTGTTCACCGCGCACGATGTATCGGATCCTCTCCGCCGAACACAATGGAGTCCAAGAGCGCCGAGGCCACGTTCAACGGCCCCACTACAGCAAGCCGGAGCTTTTGGCCACCGCCCCGAATCAAGTCTGGTCCTGGGACATAACCAAGTTGAAGGGACCCGCTAAGTGGACCTACTTTTATCTGTACGTGATCCTGGATATCTTCAGCCGCCTTGTGGTCGGCTGGATGGTGGCCCACCGAGAACTCGATTCCCTGGCCAAACGACTGATTGAAGAAAGCTGCACGAAACAAACGATACGACCCGGACAGCTCACCGTTCACGCCGATCGGGGACCGAGCATGAAATCCAAACTCGTCGCCCAGATGCTGGCCGATCTGGGAGTCACCAAAACCCACAGCCGGCCTTATGTCAGCAACGACAACCCCTATTCGGAAGCCCAGTTCAAGACCCTCAAGTACTGCCCGCAGTTCCCGGAACGCTTCGGCTGCATCCAGGATAGCCGATCCTTTTGCCAATTCTTCTTCAGCTGGTATAACACGGAGCATCGCCATAGCGGCATTGCGATGCTAACCCCGGAACAGGTCCACTACGGGCTGGCCGGCGAAATCACCCTTAACCGAAAAACGGTTCTCGCATCGGCTTTTGAAAAACACCCGAACCGGTTCAAATACAAGATACCGGTTCCTGATACCCTGCCGGAGGCGGTCTGGATCAACCCGCCTCCGAAAGAAAATATGGGAGTCTAATTTCCGTAAAACGGTGTCTCATTTTCATTGACATGTTCCGCATTGGCTCGGTTCTTCAACAACAGATACTTTGAGCCTTTAAAGACCTGCTTGTTGTGTGCAGCCGCTTTACGGTACTCGCTGTTTCGGATCTTATCGATGACGCGGCCAAAGGCGGCCACGACATGAAACTGGTCAAAGACGATCTGAGCCTGTGGCAGTTTTTTTTAACGGCCTTGATGTAGGGATCCCACATGTCCATGGCGACGGCTTCAATTGATTTTCGCTGTTTGGCCGTAAGTTGATTAAAGAAACGGTTTAGGGTCCTGAACTTGCGCTCTTTGCCAACATAAACGACCTGGCCGGTTTCGTAGTTTAGCACCACGGTCAGGTAGCTGTGTCCCT
This sequence comes from uncultured delta proteobacterium, assembly GCA_963700055.1. Taxonomy (GTDB): domain Bacteria; phylum Desulfobacterota; class Desulfobacteria; order Desulfobacterales; family SpSt-501; genus SpSt-501. Next base: position 96,776 of record CAVOWH010000013.1, read on the forward strand.
TGCGGATGGAGATCTCATCGACTGCTAAGAGGCGAAGCCCATTTAGATCCGGCTGACCATACTGGGCTTCCAGATACTGCTTATCGATGTCCTTGACCGTTTTCCAGTCCAGCTGAAAGTGCCGGGCAACATCGGTAACCGTCATGACCTTGCACAGCTGATGGATCGCAGCAGCTAACCGCCGGGTCACTCGTAGGTACGGATGAAAAAGCTCCAAATCCTCGATGCTGATTCTTTGGCAATGAGCACACAGCAGTTTGCGGTAATCGCAGCGCAGCCAGACCTGAGTGCCAGCCAGGTTCAGATCCCGTACCGAGCGCTGAGTCCAGCTGTGGACGCTGGGAGCCTTCTTCCCGCACAAATGACAAACGGGCTGAAAGCGTTGGTCAGGAACAACATCGATTACCGTTTTGGTTGCGGCGCCATCCAGCGCCTGTTTGGTAATTTTGATTCGACGAAAGGGGAAATACGGTGATATAGAGATACCGGACATCGCAGGCCTCCTTCTTCGGATATGGTTTTTCGTCGCTGATCAACCTATATCCTCGGAGATACCGGATGTCCATTCTGCTTGATATCACTCCTTATTGCCCCCTTTCGGTTCAACTAACTCGGAGATGATCCAATTTGATGAACTCGTAAAAAACCGAAAATCAGCAAAATTTGTTATTTCGGCGAAAGCCGGAATCCAGGTATTTCAAGATGTTCTGAACCCCGGCGTTCGCCGGGGTGACGACCCAAGAGACTTTTTACAACCCCATCAAATTTGGTACGAGTGTTACCCTCTGCACCTGACCACCATTCAGTTGCACATCATACCGACTGATGATCTATATCTATATCACATGAAACTCATCTCCCAAGAAAGCTGATATATGTGACAGCCAAACACAATTGTTCAAAGCCTCTATTGAGGATCGATAACGCAATTCGTTTCCGATTGCGCCATAAAAAGCCTATTTGTTTGCCAAGTAACCCCGATCACATACCACTATGGTTCAGCTTTTCCTTTAGTCAGCATGGACAAGCCGATTTCTTACGTCCGTTGACGACCGCACCAATTTTCCTGTGAGATCGACACCTACATTTTTTGCTCCAGTATCGCACCCCTAACCCAATCCGAAGGTTTCCATGAAAAGACACCATGTTATGACCACATTCCTGCTTGTGCTCTTTTTAGCTTTTGGCTGCGCCTCGACCAAAGTTTCTGACCGCGAGACATACTCAGGAGGGCAGCTTCCGCGACCCGCCCAGATCATCGTGTATGATTTTGCAGCAACCCTCGATGGTGTCGCCCCCGACTCGGGCATCGCGGGACAAACTGCGGCACCGGCCGTACCGCCGACAGCCGACCAGGTCGAACTGGAAAAGCAGCTTGGTATGCAGATAGCCGAGGAGCTTGCCGCCGACATCCGGGCGATGGGCCTCTCTGCCGTCCGGGCGACCTCCCGGACGGTTGCCCAGGTAAACGATATCATGATTCGCGGGTATCTTTTGTCTGTTGAGCTGGGAAGCGAGCTGAAACGCGTGACCCTTGGGTTTGGCTCCGGTTCTTCCGAGCTTAAAACCTTGGTCGAAGGCTACCAAATGACGGCAAGCGGGGGGTTTTCTCTTTTATCTCCCGCTGCCTTGGATGGCCTGCCCCCAGAGGCAGACCCAATAGCAGCCCTTTGGAAATCCGTGAAGGTAACTTGATTTTGTGATATGGTTATTAATCCGAATTGCGCGGGCATGGCCAAAAAACGTCGAATTCTTATAGCCGATGACAGCAAGGAAACCGTTGCCGGTTTGAAAGCCCATGTATCTTGATTACTACGAACTAAAGACTTATCCCTTTAGAACAAACCCTGATCCTGAGTTTATTTGGTTTGGCGAAAAGCACAAAGAAGCTCTATCGATTCTCAAATACGGAATTATAAAGCGTGATGGCTTTTTGTTGTTGACAGGTGATGTCGGAACGGGGAAAACGTCACTAATAAGGTATTTTTTAAAGCTGATTGATTCTTCAGCGTTGGTCGCCACAATCCACGATCCTGATATGCCTGCCATTGATTTTTTCAATTATCTATCTGAAGAATTCAAACTGCATAGGGTATTTACTAACAAGGCTGAGTTCCTCATTCATTTCAAAAAGTTTTTGCTTAGGGCATATTCAGAGCACAAATCCATCTTTGTTATTATTGATGAAGCTCAAAGGCTTAACGATGGCCATTTAGAGGAAATAAGACTTTTGTCCAACATCGAGTTGGATGACCAAAAACTCATAAATATTTTTTTAATTGGTCAAAGTGAAATTGAGAAAATATTAATGGACGAAAAAAATAAAGCAATTGGTCAAAGAATAACCCTGAGCTATCACATTCAACCACTAGATGAATTAGAGACGGTACAATATATTGCTCATCGCCTTAAAATTGCGGGATCTAAAAGAGGTATTTTTACAGTTGGTGCATGCGGGGAAATTTTTGCTATCTCCGGTGGAGTACCACGGTTAATAAATTCGATATGTGATTGTGCGATGCTGAGCGCATATGCGAAAGGCAAGAAAATCGTCGATTTAAAATTGATAAAAGAGTGTCAGATCGACCTAAGGATTCCAATTTCAACAATAAACCCTATAGTTGCAAAAAAAAGGTCGAAAAATAGTAAATAAAGAAGTAAAAAAAACTTGCGGAAGCCCGTGGAATATGGTTTAAAGCGATTATCTTCCCAAATAATCGACCACATCCAGGAGGCCACCGCAAGTGAAGTCCAGTAAAGCACACATTTTGGCAAAATTCCACAAGATTCCAGTACTTCGTTTCGAGGACCAAGAGCTGACCTCTTTTTCGGGGCTGTTGGTCTTTCAACAGCTCTTCCAACGCATCCAGCTGAAGCAGCGGCTGAAAGCCTGTTTTGCCCATCTGAACATCTCCCCGATCTTCGGCCGGCATTTGGTGATTCTGCTGTTGATCGTGCATCTGCTTTTAGGATTTCGCCGGTTGCGCGAGCTCGATTATTACCGTGACGACCCCATCGTGTTGCGGCTGATGGGTTTGCGCCGACTTCCAGATGTTGCCACCATCAGCCGCGCCCTAATGCAGATCGATGCCGATGGGGTTGAGCAGGTGCGGCGGCTGTCGCGCAATATGGTGCTGGAGGGGCTTCAACGCGAACGGTTTCCACGATTGACGTTTGACTTTGATGGTTCGGTTCAATCCACCCAGGGCCACGCCGAGGGCACAGCGGTGGGGTTCAATAAGAACAAGAAGGGCGCCCGCAGTTATTACGACTTGTTTTGCACGGTGGCACAAACCGGGCAATTTTTCGACCGGTTGCATCGGCCGGGAAATGTGCACGATTCCAATGGGGCGGCCGAATTCATGCGGGCCTGTTTTACCGAAGCCCGAGCGGTATTGAAAAACACGATCTTTGAATCCCGGCTGGACTCTGCCTTTTTCAATGAGGAGGTCTTGAGAACCGGCAGGGGGTGCAATTTAGCGCCTCAGTGCCCTTTGAACGCTTTGCGGATCTAAAGGCCATGGTGGAGAGCCGCAGGCGCTGGAAGAGGATGGATTGCCAATGGTCGTATTTTGAAACCCAATGGAAGCCCAAATGCTGGGAAGAAGGCGGCTTTCGGTTCATCTTCACCCGCCAGAAAACCAAACGCCAACGCAAGGCTCCCATCCAACTGGATCTGTTTGAGCCTCGGGATTTCAATTTCGACTATCGGGTCATTGTGACCAACAAACGGGAATCGGCCAAGAGCGTGGTGCGTTTCCATCATGGCCGGGGTTCTCAAGAGGCCATCTTTGGGGATGCGAAAAACGACGCCGCTCTGGATGTGATTCCCACCAAACGACTGATCGGAAATCAACTTTTTACCCTGTGTGCGATGATGGCCCATAACCTGTCCCGCGAGTTGCAGATGCTGGCATCTCCGGTAGCCGAAAGGGCGCTGCCGAAACGGCCGGCCGCGTGGGCCTTTGAAAAACTCGACACCTTGCGGCATCGGCTTATCCAAAGAGCGGGCCGTCTCACCCGGCCTCAAGGCCAGCTCACCCTCACGATGAGCGCCAATGAGGCCGTGCGAAAAGATCTGCTGCATTTCCTGGATGTGTTGCAAAAAGCTGCGTGATAAAAAGAGAGTAAAAAACTCAAAGTTTATGCAACGTTGGGGTAAAGAAACACAAGATCCGTGATCTATCCCGTTGATTAACTAAAATATCAGCTTTTCATAAGTGCCCCCAGAATTATGTGTTTCCAGTTAGATATCATCAGAAAAGCAATCCTCCCAATTTATGAGATACTGACAGCACGCTCGTTGCCCGTTTTTCTTCGCTGCGGAAAGTGACATCCAATTGAAATGGCAACCGGGTTTATCGTGCGTATATCGACGATGAATGGGTTCCTTGTTAACCCTTCCTTCATCACCCAACCGGCCTGTAGAGAATCGCGGGAGGGAGGGCGACTTATGCTTTAAGTTTCTTCCCGGCGCTCCAGGCCCGCCCCGCCATCTCGCCCACGCGCCAGTAGCGGTTATCCGGCATGGTCAGCGTAAAGGGGTTGATTTTCTGGACGTCCGGCTTGCCGTCGGTCAGGAAGCGCGCTTCCGTGTACACTTCAACGACGTCGCCGATGTAGAGGGTGTCGACGGGCAGCTTGACCGCTTGGCTCAGGCGGCAGGCCATACAGACCGGGCACTCCCTGATCAGCGGGGCGCCGGGCAGGCTCCCGAAAAATACATCGAAGAGCTTAGCTTTGTCGACCTTCCGGCCGGAGACGATCCCGCAGTAGTCGGTTTTCTCCAGCAGCGAAACATCCGGCACGTTGATGCTGAAGGCGCCGTTGGCGTCGATGCCCAGGTTGGTGTGATGGGGTCCCAGGGCGATCATCATCATCGGCGGCTTGAAGTTGACGCGGGACACCCAGGCCGCCGCCATGAAGTTCGACTTGCCGTCCACCACCGCGCCGATGATCGTCATCGGCATGGGATACAGAAAGGCTTCATTGCTTTCAATCTTGATCTTTTCCATGCCAACCTCCCCCATTATAGATCCGACGTTTTCTAATTATCATGCCCGGCCGCCGCTCCTAACCAACCCGGACAAGCCGGAGCCAAATTCGAGATCCCAAGCACGAAACTCGAAACAAAACGGCTCACGGGTCCACGGGTGAACGGGCAGACGAGACTATATCTCCAGCACCATCCCCACTTCGTCGCACTTGAAATACTTCGGGCAGCGGCTGCACTCGCCCCAGACCTTGGGCGGCAGCTCGTCGCGCAGCTTACGCGTGAAACCGAGCCTGGCGAAGAACTCCTCCGACAAGGTGAACGTGAAGAGACGCTTGATGCCGAGCTGCCCGGCCTCCTCCTCTAAAAAATCTACGAGGCGCCGTCCCAGACCACGCTTCTGGTAATTTGGATGGATGGCCATGGAGCGGATCTCCGCCATGTCATCCCAAAGCACGTGCAGGCTGCCGCAGGCGACAATGTTGCCTCCGTGGCTCTCGTCGACGATCACCACATAATCCCGAATATTTTCATAAAGGTATTGGGGGCCGCGCGGCAGCATCAGGTTCTGGGAGGCAAAGCCGTTCACCAGCTCGAGCAAGTCCTCCACATCTGAAATACGCGCCTTGCGGATTGGCAGGTAGACCTCTTCCTGTCCGTTGAGCACATCCGGGTAGGCGACCTTCGGTCGTTGGTCATCCGGGACTTCCTCCGGCGGCGGGTCGATATAGTCATTTGCCATGGCGAAACCTCTCTAAGAGGCATAGGGCATAGCGCATAGAGCATAGCGTTAAGTCATAAGCGGCAAAAGCATTTTTCTTTACTCTATGCTCTCTGCTTTCTGCCTTACCGCATTCTGCCTCTTAGCCCTGGTGATAAAAGTCCTGTAAACACTTGTACTCCTGCGGCGCCTTGTGGTTGGCCCGCAGGCCGCGCACGATGGCCTCCGCCGCCGAGAGGGTGGTGATGAACGGCACCCGATACTTGATGGCGGTCCAGCCGATGGCATATTCGTCCTGCCGCGCGCGGTGGCCAAGCGGCGTGTTGATGATCAGGCTGATGGTACCGTTCTTGATGTCGTCCACCACGTTCGGCCGCCCCTCGCTGACCTTCAGCACCGGCTTGACTGGGATGCCCCGTCCGCCGATGAAATCTGCCGTCCCGTGGGTCGCGACCAACTCATAGCCCAGCTTGTGGAGGTTTTCGGCGATGGGCAGGATGCGCGCCTTGTCGTTGTCGTTCACGCTCAGGAAGACCTTGCCGGTCTTCGGGACCGATACGCCGGTGGCCTCGAAGGCCTTCATGACGGCGCCACCGAAGGTGGGAGCGATGCCCATGACTTCTCCGGTCGAGCGCATCTCCGGCCGGAGGAAGACGTCGGCCTTGTCGAAGCGGTCGAAGGGGAAGACCGACTCCTTGACCGCCACATAGGGCAGGTCCTTGACGAAGTTTGCCCCCAGGTCGTCCAGTTTCTTGCCGGCCATGACCTGCACGGCCAGCTTGGCGACCGGGATCCCGGTGGCCTTGCTGACGAAGGGCACCGTGCGCGAAGCGCGCGGGTTAACTTCCAGGATGTAGAGCGTGTCGTAAAGGATTGCGAACTGGATGTTGATGATGCCTTTGACCTTGAGATGCTCGGCGATGGTCCGGGTGGTGTCGAAGATGTCGTCGTGCTGCTCGCGGCTGAGCAGATAGGGCGGCAGCACGGCCATGCTGTCGCCGGAGTGCACCCCCGCCTCCTCGATGTGCTGCATCAACCCGCAGATCTCGGTGCGCTCGCCGTCGGAGATGGCATCCACGTCAAACTCGTAAGCGTCCTCCAGGAAGCGGTCGAGCAGCACGGGATGCTCCTCGGACGCCTTGACCGCCCGCTGCATGTAGTTCTCGAGCGAGCCCATGTCGTATACGATTTCCATGGCCCGACCGCCCAGCACGTAGGAGGGGCGCACCATGAGCGGAAAACCGATCTTCTTCGCGACCTCCAGGGCCTCCTCCACCGAGATGGCCGTGGCGTATTGCGGGTGCGCGATGTCGAGGGAGTCGAGCAGCGCGCCGAACCGGTCGCGGTCCTCGGCCAGGTCGATCGAGTCCGGCGAGGTCCCCCAGATGGGCACTCCGGCCTTCTCCAGGGGCAGCGCGAGCTTGAGCGGCGTCTGGCCGCCGAACTGCATGATGACCCCTTCGGGCTTCTCCAGTTCGATCACGTTGAGCACGTCCTCGTAGGTCAAGGGCTCGAAGTAGAGCTTGTCGGCCACGTCGTAGTCGGTGCTGACGGTCTCCGGGTTGCAGTTGATCATGATGGCCTCTATGCCGAGCTTCCTCAAGGCCATGATCCCGTGTACGCAGCAATAGTCGAACTCGATGCCCTGCCCGATGCGGTTGGGGCCGCCGCCCAGGATGATCACCTTCCGGCGGGTGGACGGCACCGACTCGTTTTCCGGGTCGTAAGTCGAGTAGTAGTATGGGGTGAAGGACTCGAACTCCGCCGCGCAGGTGTCGACGATCTTGTAAGCGGGCATGACGCCGGCCGCCTTGCGGATGCTGCGGACCTCCTTTTCGCTCTTGCCGGTCAGAAGCCCGAGGTGCTTGTCGGAGAACCCCATGCGCTTGGCCTTGCGCAGGGTTTCCGCCCGCAGGGTGCTGCGCTCGGCGTACTCGCGCGTGAGGATCCCCTCGAACTCCACCAGCTGCCGCAGGTTTTCGAGGAACCAGATGTCGATCCCGGTCAGCCGGCAGAGTTCCTCGGGCGTCATCCCCAGGGTGAGGGCGTGCCAGATCTTGAGGATGCGCTCCGGGGTGCCCGAGCGCAGGTCGTCCATGAGGGCCGGCCGGGTGATCTTGCCGATGGCGGCGTTGTCCTGGGCGTGGAAGCCGGACCAGCCGTTCTCGAGCGAGCGCAGGGTCTTGTTGAGCGCCTCCTTGAAGGTGCGGCCGATGCCCATGGCCTCGCCCACGGATTTCATCTGCGAGGTCAGGCGGTGGTCGTTGCCCGGGAACTTTTCGAAATCCCAGCGTGGAACCTTGACCACCACATAGTCGATGGCCGGCTCGAAGCAGGCCGGGGTCTTGCGGGTGATGTCGTTGGGAATCTCATCCAGATGGTAGCCCACGGCGAGCTTGGCCGCGATCTTGGCGATGGGAAAGCCGGTCGCCTTGGAGGCCAGCGCCGAGCTGCGCGACACGCGTGGGTTCATCTCGATCACCACCATCTCGCCCGTCTCGCGGTTGAGCGCGAACTGGATGTTCGCCCCGCCGGTCTCGACGCCGATGCGGGCCACGATCTTCTTGGCGGCGTCGCGCATGTTCTGGTATTCCACGTCGGTCAGGGTCTGGGCGGGCGCGACCGTGATGCTGTCGCCGGTGTGGATGCCCATGGGGTCGAAGTTCTCGATCGAGCAGACGATCACGAAGTTGTCGGCCTTGTCGCGCATGACCTCCAGCTCGTACTCCTTCCAGCCGAGCACCGACTGCTCGATCAGCACCTCGTGCACCGGGCTTGCGGAAAGGCCCCAGCGGACGGCCGCCGGAAATTCCTCGCGGTTGTAAACGACGCTGCCGCCGATTCCGCCCAAGGTGTACGACGGCCGGATGATGAGCGGAAAGCCGATCTTCTCGGAAATCGCGATGGCGTCCTCCACCGTGCGCACGATGCAGCCGTCCGGAACCTTGAGCCCGATCTCGCGCATGGCGTTGCGGAAGAGCTCGCGGTCCTCGGCCAGCTGAATGGTCTCGAGATTGGCGCCGATCAGCTCGACCCCGTACTCCTCCAGGACCCCGCTCTTGGCGAGCTCCACGGCCAGATTCAAGCTGGTCTGTCCGCCGAGAGTCGGCAGCAGGGCGTCGGGCCGCTCCATTTCGATGATCTTGGCGATGGCCTCGGCCTGCAACGGCTCGACGTAAGTCCGGTCCGAGAACTCCGGGTCCGTCATGATGGTCGCCGGGTTGCTGTTCACCAGAATGACGATGAAGCCCTCTTCCCGGAGCGCCTTGCAGGCCTGGGTGCCGGAGTAGTCGAACTCGCAGGCCTGGCCGATCACGATCGGACCGGATCCGATCACCAGGATCCGTTTGATGTCTTTGCGCTTAGGCATTGAACTCTTTCATTTCCTTGATGAAGTGGTCGAAGAGATACTGGCTGTCGTGCGGGCCGGGGGCGGATTCGGGGTGATACTGGACCGAAAACGCCGAGAGTTTTTTGTGCCGGAACCCCTCCAGGGTGTGGTCGTTCAGGTTGATGTGGGTGATCTCGACCCGATCCTGGGGGAGGCTCTCGATGTCGACGATGAAGCCGTGGTTCTGCGAGGTGATCTCGATCGCGCCGGTGGACAGGTATTTCACGGGATGGTTGGCGCCGTGGTGGCCGAACTTGAGCTTGGTCGTCCGCCCGCCCAACGCCAGGCCCAGGATCTGGTGGCCCAGGCAGATGCCGAAAATCGGCTTCTTGCCGAGAAGATAGCGGACGGACGCGACCGCATAATCCACCGGCTCAGGGTCGCCCGGGCCGTTCGAAAGGAAGATCCCGTCCGGCTTCCACTCCAGAATCCTTTCGGGCGACGTCCGCGCCGGGAAGACCTCCAGCTCGCAGCCTGATTTGTAGAGGGACCGCAGGATGGAAAATTTCACTCCGAAGTCATAAACCGCCACCCGGTATTTTCTATCTGGCGCCGGCGCGGTTTCTTCTCCGATCGGCCAGGCGTAAGCCTGGCCGGTGGTCACCTCTTTTACAATGTCGCGGCCGACGAGCTTCTCCCCGCTGCACAGCTTTTCGAGCAGGACCGGCAGCGGCTCATTCGAGGTGGTGATCATGCCCATCTGCGCCCCGTGGTCCCGCAGATGGCGGGTGAGGGCGCGGGTGTCGATGTCGCTGATGCCGACCACCCCGTGGAACTTGAGATAGTCGTCGAGCGAGCGGTTGGCCTGCCAGTGGCTCACGATCGGGCTGTACTCGCGGATGATAAAGCCCGCGGCGTAGATGCGCCGGGACTCGAAGTCCCTGGGGTTCACCCCGTAGTTTCCGATCTGCGGATAGGTCATCGTCACCAGCTGAAAGTGGTAGGAGGGATCCGTCAGGATCTCCTGGTACCCGCACATGGCGGTGTGAAAGACCACTTCTCCGATCGCGGTACCCGCTTTTCCGAAGGCCAGGCCTTCGTAGTGGGTGCCGTCCGAAAGTATCAAACGAGCCTGCATGTTCTTTCCTTTATTCCTCTTAGTCCTCGCACCTATTCAGGCAGATAGAGTTCAGGGTTCGGGGTTCAGGAAAGGCATGATCGTAGTCACCGGAACCCCCGGCCTCCTCCAGCACGAACCAACCAAGCCGAAGCGAGATAAGAGCAAACTGGTGCTTCCCTCCTGAACCTTGAACCCTCAGCAGCTGCTAGTCCCGTTTGAACCGGTCGTAGTCCGGCTTACGGTAGCGACTCTCCCCGCCGCCGTCAATCGCGAGCAGCGCTTCCACCTTGAGCGGCAGTCCGAAGAGCTGGATGAAACCATGGGCGTCCATCTGGTTGTAGACGTCTTCCTCTCCGAAGGAGGCGTAGTCCTCGCGGTAGAGGCTGAGCGGGCTCTTGCGGCCGGCCATGACAATGTTGCCCTTGTAGAGCTTCAGGCGCACGGTGCCGGTGACGTTGCGCTGGGTGGTCGCCACGAAGGCGTCCAAGGCCTCGCGCAGCTGGCAGAACCACAGGCCGTTGTAAACCAGCTCGGCGTATTTGACCGCAATGAAGTCTTTGTAGCGCATCGTGTACTTGTCCAGGCAGATGCTCTCCAAGGCCTGATGGGCCTTGCGGATGATCGTGCCGGCCGGGGTCTCGTAGACGCCGCGGCTCTTCATCCCCACCAGCCGGTTCTCGACGATGTCGGCCCGGCCGATGCCGTGCTTGCCGCCAACGGCGTTCAGGCGGGTGAAAATCTCAACGCCGGAAATCGGCTGGCCGTTCAGCCTGAGGGGACGGCCCTTCTCGAAACCGATTTCAATGTATTCCGGTTCATTCGGTGCCCTCTCCGGACTGACGGAGAGCTGGTACATCTTCTCCTCGGGTTCGTTCCACGGGTTTTCCAGCACCCCGCCTTCATGGGAGAGATGGAAGATGTTGCTGTCGCGGCTGTAGATGTCCTTCTCGGTCTGGGAAATGGGCACGTGGTGTTTCTGGGCGTAGTGGATGGCATCCTCACGGCTGCGGATCTCCCACTCGCGCCAGGGGGCGATCACTTTCAGCTTGGGGTTCAGGGCCATCACGGTGAGCTCGAAGCGCACCTGGTCGTTGCCCTTGCCGGTGCAGCCGTGCGAGACCGCGTCCGCGCCTTCGGCCTCGGCGACCTCGACCAGCTTCTTGGCGATCAGCGGCCGGGCCATCGAGGTGCCGAGCAGGTAGTCGCGCTCGTAAACCGCGCCGGCCTGCATGGTGGGAAAAACGTAATCCTGCAGGAACTCCTCGCGCAGGTCGGCGACGATGAGCTTGCTCGCGCCGGAGGCCACGGCCTTTTTATCCAAGCCGCTCAGGTCCTCGTTCTGGCCCAGGTCGGCCGTGAAACAGATCACCTCGCAGCCGCCGTAGTTGTTCTTGAGCCAGGGCACAATCACTGACGTGTCCAGCCCACCGCTGTATGACAGTACTACTTTCTTCACCTTTTCTTTCGCCATCGTTCGATTCTCCCTTGGCACTTCATAAATTTGGAACCACCCGACATCTTTTTTCAGCAAAAAAAAACCCCGGCCTCAGCCGGGGTTTTTTGCGTTTCAGGAAGTGGTCGCGTCACGCATCTCCAACGCAGAAAACACCCGGCCCCAGCCAGCGGCTACGGCGGCGGTTACGACGGCGGATGTTTTTGCAGGCAACGGTATTCATTCGGCATTTAACCCGGATATAGACCGGATATAGAGCTGATGCGAATATGACAAAAGGCCGAAATCATGTCAAGCGAAAACTTCGTCAAAAATTATCAGTTCACAAACCCAGTCGGCTGGAATATGCTGAAGCCTATGGTCGCCACTTCCTCCTCCCAAAAAGAAATCCCGGCGGGGATGATCGACCTCGGCATCGGCCAGCCCTCCCCCTGGCTGCTTCCGACTGAAGCCATCGCCGAGGCCGCGACTTACTGCAGCAGGCACCCCGAACGCATGCTGCTGTCCTATGGATCCGAGCAGGGCGACCTGTATTTTCGGGTGGCTCTGTCCAGGTTCCTTGAAGAAATCTACGCCATGCCGGTCGACCCGGCCCACCTGCTCGTCACCAACGGCGCCTCCCAGGGCATCGATCTGATCTGTACGCTGTTCAGTCAGGCGGGCGACACGATCTTGGTTGAGGAGCCGACCTACTTTCTGGCCCGCAAAATCTTTGCCGACCATCATTTGAAGCCCATCGCTTTGCCGATGGATGCGGATGGGCTGGTCATCGCGGCCGTGGAAGAGGAACTCCAGCGTTCGCGGCCGGCATTCCTTTACACCATTCCGACCTACCACAACCCGACCAGCGTCTGCCTGTCCGCCGGTCGGCGCGAACAACTGGCGGAGTTGAGCCGGCGCTACGACTTCACGATAGTGGTCGATGAGGTCTACCACCCGCTCGCCTACACGGCGGCCCCGCCGCCCCCGCTGGCGCGTTTCTGCATTTCGGACAGAGTGATCTCGCTGGGGTCTTTTTCCAAGATCCTGGCCCCGGGACTGCGCCTGGGCTGGCTTCAGGCTGCGCCAGCGACGGTTAGGCATATCGTCCAATGCGGGCTTCTCGACAGCGGCGGCGGCGTGAACCCTTTCACATCGGGCGTGGTGCGCAGCGCGATGGAACTGGGCTTGCTGAATAAAAATCTCGCTCTTCTCAAAGACACCTATTCCCGCCGGATGCAGGCCATGTGCGCCGCGCTGCGCCGCCGGCTGCCGGGATTAGTCCAATTCGCCGATCCCGAAGGCGGGTTCTTTATCTGGCTGGCGCTTTCTGAAGGCCGGGACGCCGCCAGCCTTCTGCCCGAATCCATCGAGCGGAAGGTGGAATTCATGCCGGGCTTCAAGTTCTCCAGCCGCCAGGGGCTGAAAAACTTTTTGCGCCTCAGTTTCGCTTACTACGATACACCGGATCTCCTGGAAGGGGTCGAAAGGCTGGCCGCGGCGATCGCCGATGGGTAAACCGCCTCATCGGAGACGGCTTACGGAATTGGGGGATGATGGCTTTTCGAATTCTCCTGGCGTCCGTCCTGCTTTTATTGGCGAGCATTCCCGCAAACAGCGGTGAGGCAGTCATTGCACCGGTTCCCGCGGGCGAATGCACCTTGAGCCTGGAGATGGCCGAGAGCTGGCCCACCCTGCGGCTGCGCGCCGGCCACCCGAATCATCGCCCGTGCTTCGTTGATAAAACCGCCATGGTTCTGGCCTTGACCCGGGCTTTCTCAGGACCTCAGCCGGCATGGATCAACCGGAAGTTCACGTCGCTCGCCATCGGCCGCCTCATCGACTACCCCTGGCTCGTCCAATTCCTGGCCCGGCGGGCAGTACAGGACCCGCAATGGGATTCCGCCGCCGGAAAACCGCGCAGCGTCCACGTCAACCGTTACGTGGCGGATGTGCTTTCCTCCCGGGAGATCATTGACGAAATCGAGGCGCCTTTGCGCGAACAAGGCTACCGGATTACCGGCGTGTCGGTGGAAAAGGTTTTGGTGGGCGGGTTCGATAACGTTCCGGTGCCAGAGGGCCCGCGACGAAAGGCCAAAATCCCCTTCGACGCCCAGGTGTGGTTCCGCCTGGAACAGTTCTGACGTTCCGTCTGTCTATAGGATCTCCCCCGCCCAAAGCATTTCACAGAAAACTCGCCAGGGAAGAACGCTGATCTTGAGAGTCAGCTTGCGCGGGAACGGCTCGCGAGAAACGATGAAGGCCTTTTTCATTTGGTCTTCATTTTGCGCAGTCGGATGGACTTGGGGGTCACCTCGACCAACTCGTCGTCGCTGATGTATTCCATGGCCTGCTCGAGGGTGAATTGCCGCGGCGGGATCAGGCGCAGGGCCTCGTCGGTGCCGGAGGCGCGAATGTTGGTGAGCTTCTTCTCCTTGCAGATGTTGACCCACAGGTCCTGGGGCCTGGAGTTCTCGCCTACGATCATGCCCGGGTAGACCGGGTCGTTGGGGTTGACGAAAATGGTGCCGCGCGGCTGCAGGTGAAAGATGGCGTAGGTCACGGCCTTGCCGTCACGGTCGGAGACCAGCACCCCGTTGGGCCGGCCGCTGATCTCGCCGGCGTAGAGGATGTGGCCGACGACGAGCGTGTTCAGGATCCCGGTGCCGTGGGTGTCGGTCAGGAACTGGCTGCGGAAGCCGATCAGGCCTCGAGACGGAATTTCGAACTCCAGGCGAACGCGGCCGAACCCGTTGTTGACCATCTTGACCATCTTGCCGCGCCGGCCGCTCATCATCTCGGTGACGATCCCGATGAACTTCTCCGGGATGTCCACCACGGCCAACTCCTTGGGCTCCACGGTTTTCCCGTCCACGCTGCGGGTGATGACCCGGGGCTTGGACAACGACAGCTCGAAGCCCTCGCGCCGCATGGTCTCCACCAGCACCGCCAGCTGCAGTTCGCCCCGGGCGCTCACCCGGAAGGAGTCTCGGTTTTCGGCCTGCTCGACGCGCATGCTCACGTTGTAAAGCAGCTCCTTGTCCAGGCGCTCCTTGATGTGCCGCGAGGTGAGAAAACGGCCCTCCTTGCCCGCCAACGGGGAGGTGTTCACGGAAAACACCATGGAGATGGTCGGCTCCTCCACGGTGATGGCCGGCAGCGGCCGCGGGTCGGCCGGATCGCCCAGCGTGTCGCCGATGAAAATGTCCTCCACTCCGGCCACGGCCGCAATGTCGCCGACGAGGATCGTCTCCCGCTCGACTCGGTTGAGCCCTTCATAGGTATAAACGACGCTCAAAGAGGTTTCCCGGCTGGTGCCGTCCGGTTTGAGCAGGGCCACCCCGGGGCCCTTTTTCAAGGTGCCGTTGACGACCTTGCCCACCGCGATCCGGCCGACGTAGTCGCTGTGCTGCAGGTTGGTGACCAGAAACTGCAGCGGTGCGCCGGGATCGTAGGCAGGTGCTGGAATCGAGGATAGGATCGCCTCGAAGAGCGGCACCAGGTCGCGGCCCGTGCCCTCGGGCTCGGTCAAAGCGACGCCCGCCTTCGCATTGGTATAGAGCACCGGAAAGTCCAGCTGCTCCTCGGTGGCGTCCAGATCGATGAAAAGATCGTAGATCTCGTCCAGCACTTCCTGGATGCGGCGGTCGGGCCGGTCGATCTTGTTGATCACGACAATCGGCGGCAGTCCGTGCGCCAGCGCTTTGCCGAGCACAAAGCGCGTCTGCGGCAGCGGTCCTTCGGTGGCGTCCACCAGCAGCATCACCCCGTCCACCATGTTGAGGGTTCGTTCCACCTCGCCGCCGAAATCCGCGTGGCCGGGAGTGTCCACGATGTTGATCTTGGTGCCCCTGAAAACGATGGCCGTGTTCTTGGCCATGATGGTGATGCCCTTCTCGCGCTCGAGATCGAGGCTGTCCATGACGCGTTCAACCACCTGCTCGTTGGCGCGGAAAACCCCGCTCTGCCAGAGCATGGCATCCACCAGGGTCGTCTTGCCGTGGTCGACGTGGGCGATGATGGCCAGATTGCGCAAATCCTGACGTGATTTCATTATCCTCTCATTTCCCACGATTGATCACCTTCTTCAATACCTCATAAACGTTAAGCAGGCTCTCGAGGCTCACCCACTCGTCGACGGCATGCGCGCCGTGGCCGATCGGGCCATATAAAATAGACGGGACTCCGGCCAGCCCCATGAGGGCCGAGTCGGCCCAAAAGGAAAGCCCGACTAACCGCGACCCCGGAGCGGCTGCCTGAATCCGCCCCACCATGTCGGCCCCGGGCGGAGTACGGTAGCCCGGCCGCATGAAGATCTTTCTCGCTTTTACCTCATGGCCACCGGCCAGCTCCGCAACCGCACGAGCGACCCGTTCAAGCTCCCGGTCGACCACTTCCGGTTCCTCTTCCGGCAGGGTGCGCCGCTCCCACTGCAGCCGGGCGTAGGCGGGCACCACGCTGAGTTCGGTGCCGCCTACGATTTTACCGCCATGCAGCGAGGCATGCCCGAGAAGCGCATCGGCCGGCCGGGAGCACAGCTCGTTGCCGATACGATCGAGCTCGACCAGGGCCGCCCGCAGCGGCAGAATGGCGTCGACGCCTTGCTCCGGCCGGCTGCCGTGAGCCGCTTTTCCGAAAACCTCGACCTCAAACCAGGCGAAGCCCTTGTGGGCCCCACCGATGTTCTCCTCGGTCGGCTCGAGAAAAATCGCCTCGTCGGGAGGGACCGATAAAGTCGGCAGCCACTGGCTCACTAGAAATTCGGTCCCCTGGCTGCGGTCTTCCTCATCGCATGAGAACGTGAGCCATACATCCCTTTCCGGCGGCCGCTGCGCCCAGCGCTCGGCCAGGGCGAGCATGACCGCCACGCCGCCCTTCATGTCGTAGGCCCCCCGGCCGTAAAGGCGGTCGCCCTCCTGCCGCAGGCCGAACGGCGACGGCATGCCCTCGACGCCGACGGTGTCGATGTGCCCGTTCAAGAGCACGGCCGGGCCGGGCGACTTTCCTCGGGCGAGTGCGACGACGTTCGCCCGTTCGCCCGATACGGTTTGAACCTGCACCTCGAATCCGAGCCGGCTCAAATGGTCACGGATAAAGCCGGCGATATCCTTCTCGCCCGGTCCTCCCGAAAGCGTGGCGTTAATGGAATTGATGGCGACCAGCTCCCTGAGAATCGTGACAATGCGATCCTGCATGGCGCTCCTGTACGGCATTTGTTTCAACGATTTTAAACTCTGGTGCGGCAATGTCAAATTGAGATTTGAACTTTCGCGTTAACCTGGTATACGAAAACGGCAGGTGCAAGGCGCCTTGCATCGGTTAACCGTCGATTGGACAACCATTTTTTCTATTGGCGAAGGAGTGCAGAGTCATGGCTTACCGTGTCGCATTGATCCCGGGGGACGGCATCGGGCGGGAAGTCGTGCCCGAAGGGGTGCGGGTCATCAAGGAGCTTTCAAACCGCTTTTCATTCCAAATGGAATTCACCGAGTTTCCCTACTCCTGCCAGTATTATTTCGAACACGGCGTCATGATGCCGGAGGACGGCATCGAGCGCCTGCGGCCGTTTGACGTCATCCTCCTCGGGGCTGTGGGTTTGCCCAAGGTGCCGGACCATGTGTCGCTTTGGGGGCTTCTCATCCCCATCCGGCGCAGCTTCGACCAGTACGTCAACATGCGGCCGGTGCGGCTGCTGCCGGGGATCACCCCACCGCTGGCCGGACGCACGGCCAAGGACATCGATTTTGTCATTATCCGGGAAAATACAGAGGGAGAATATTCACAGATCGGCGGCCGTCTATATCAAGGCACGGAACGAGAAGTCGCCATCCAGGAATCCATCTTCACTCGCATCGGCGTGGACCGCGTCCAGCGCTTCGCTTTTGAGCTTGCCCGCAAGCGCGCCAAGAAACATGTGACCTCGGCCACCAAGTCCAACGGCATCATCCACACCATGCCTTTCTGGGACGAGCGTTTCCGGGCCGTGGCGGCCGAATTCCCTGACATCAGGACCAGCCAGTACCATATCGACATCCTCACGGCGCACTTCGTCCAGCACCCGGACTGGTTCGATGTGGTGGTGGCGAGCAACCTCTTTGGCGACATTCTCTCCGACCTGGGTCCGGCCTGCGCGGGCGGCATCGGGATCGCGCCTTCGGCCAACATCAACCCGGAAAAAAAATTCCCCTCCATGTTCGAGCCGGTGCACGGCTCGGCGCCCGACATCGCCGGCAAAGGCGTCGCCAACCCCATCGCGACGCTCTGGTCGGCATCCATGCTGTTGGATTTCCTGGGTGAAGCCGCCGCCGCCAGGGCGCTCATGAGCGCCATCGAGGCGGTGACAGGCGAGGGCAAGGTGCTAACGCGGGATCTCGGCGGCAAGGCCGGCACCCGGGACTTCACGGATGCGGTTATAAAACGGCTGGCGTCATAAACCCGATACGTGGTGCTCTATAGAAGGAAAGCCCTCGCCGGACGTGGCGAGGGCTTTTTTGGCTATGGTTCGTAGACAATCCCCAGTTTCGCAAGTCTAGAGATGAATGCCTTGAGGTGGTTTAACGACCCTTGCAAAAGATTGCCATAGACGGTTTTTATGGCTTTGCGATTGGTCGAAGCCATAGCCTCATTCAGGTCGTCGATATCCGTCTCCTCGATAAGCACACCCGCCTTTAACGCCTCAACCAGGGATTGTTTTCCCTGCTCAGTCAGATCGTCGTACAAAGTCTGCAGCTCCGGGTTGGAAAATTCGCCGGCGGCTTTGCCCGCTGCCGGATCCGGAATTCCAAACCGGTCGAGCAGGGTCTTGATGGCCGCCATGTGGGTCTGCTCGCTTGCGGAAATCTTGCTGAAAATCGGGGAGCCCCACGTATCGTACAGAAACAGGTAAACATCCCGCGCGAGCTTTTCTTCCTCACGCATATACGTGAGCCAATATATCTCATCGTCGGTCAAATCAGCGGCCAGCACGGATCCGATAGACGTGATGCTTGTTAATAGCAGAAGTGCACCGACAACGAACCATTTTCTTGCACTGACTTTGAACGTGTGTTTCATAATTATTCCTTTCTCTTCCTAGTTTTAAGGTGTCTGGAAAGATGCATCTCGGCTCGCATGGCCGATAAGAAGAATGCCAACCGCAAGGTACAATTGCTTTCATATTAAGGCTTGTGACCGTCGGCAGGTGACTGCACCGGCCTATTTCGATATGGGTAGTTTTTCAAACGAGTATCCGTGCGTTCATGGGGTTTGGTGATCGTCTTGGCTGGGTCGATCCATTCTTCCCACTTGAAGTTCTCTATGATTTCCACCTGATAGCTTTCCTCCAGGGGGTGTTCCAAAATATCATTGATATGCAACCATTGCTGGTACCGCATGAGATCAACCTGGTAGGGCGTCGGATTGCCACCGGATTTCTTTACGACGGCCTTGAGATCCTCCACTTCTTTCATAGTGACCTTGGGCTTCCATGCAATTTTTCCGGGCAACATGACAGGCTCGCCGGGAATATTGTTAACCCCTTCCTTCCAGGTAGCGAGCACGGCGACTTTTGTATCTTCCCGTTACAGGATTACGGCATGGCTGAACCGCTTGTCCTTGAAGAAACCCAGGTTGCCGTATTGCAAGCGCGCGCCGGTCAGGAAAGCTGTCGCATCTGACCAACAGGGTGACTCGCCGCTTATTCCCCAAAGCACGCTACGGTCGATGATACCGTCCGGAAACAGCATCTTGAACGCCACCCATGCACAGTTCGCTGCACTCGTTGTACCTTATGATGCTATCGCCCTGGCGATTAGCAGACGGCTGCGCATCCAAGAAAGACTGGGGCAGGTAGAACCTGCCCCAGTCGCAGCGCTGACTCGTGCTGAATCTGTATCTCTACTTAGGTGCTCCAAAGCCAGTGCCGTCTTGAGGTCCGATACCCTGGTTGCCGGTTCCGTCAGCGGGCCCATGACCGGTTCCATGACCGACCGTACCGCCAGGGCCGGAACCGATAGACGCACCGGTACCGGCGCCCACCCCGGCACCGCCAGGCGCGCCCGGGCCTATTGAGGCGCCAGGGCCGGGGCCTACGGACGCATTAGGGCCAGGACCGATCGAAGCTGCTGAACCCGGGCCGATGCCTGACCCTGAGGCCGCACCAGAGCCGGCACCAACCCCGCCACCGCTGCCTGCTCCGGCTCCTGCACCTCCTCCAGCTGCACCGCCGCCTGCTCCGCCCGCACCGACTCCGGCTCCACCCCCTCCACCGGCACCACCGCCGGCTCCGCCGCCACCAGCCCCACCTGCACCGCCGCCGCCTGCTCCTCCGCCACCCCCAGCTCCACCTCCACCGCCTGCAGCCGATAGAGGCGTAGTCACCATAATAAGCGCCAGCAATAAACACCCGATGAGCATGAGTTTTTTCATGATTCCGTTCCTTTCCCTTTTTAGATGAACATTCACTTTGCTAAATACGGCCGACGAATTTTTTCGTTTCTTCCTATTTCCATGAGCTGACAGATTCCGCGGATCGCTCATTTCTCATGCCTTGTTAACGCACGAGCTGGAACAAAGTTACAGAAAATCGAAAAATTATCGATTACCCCCTCCACCGGCTCCGCCGCCGCCTGCTCCCCCGCCCGCGCCACCGCCACCCCCAGATCCTCCTGCGCCGCCGCCACCAGCTCCACCCCCAGCCCCACCACCGCCGGCGCCCCCTCCCGAACCAGCGGAGCCGCCCTGACCGCCTTGCCCGGCCTGTCCTCCGGTCATACCTCCAAGTCCAGGCGTAGACTGGCCCTGCTGCATTCCGTGCGCAAGCCCCTGTGCCAAGCTGTGCGCGGAATGCGTCTGTGATTGGGCGAGCATGGACTGGTGCATGCCGGCAATGCTGGCGGCGTTCAACCCGTTGGATAGCGCGCTCGAAATAACCTGGGAGGAAAGCGCGGAAGTGACGCCAAGCCGCGACATATCCCGTGCCATGGCCATGCACGCTGCGGCCAGTTCATCCATCTGGTTTTGGCTCATTTTCGGAGACTGCTCTTGCAGTTGGTTTATGATCTGGGATGCATCCTGCTCCTTAAGCCCAGCCGCAAGGCTCTCGGCAAGCATGTTTCCCAGCCGCCCGATTTGCTCGGCATTTTGGGTGACGGACCGGGCCTGCTCGAAAGCAATGGCGTAACGGGATCTCACCGCTCCCATGGCTTGCAGGGTTCCTTCAGGGGGGACCTGCTTGGCCATACCCTCAAAAGCCTTGTTGATGATCGGCTTTGTCGGAAGCCCTCTGCCCTGCGCCTCCAGCACGATGGCTTGAGCTTTCAGGATCTGTTCCTCCTGGAAGCGATTGGCATTCAAGGCTTGTATGAATTGCACAGCATCCTCGCCGGTCATCCCTTTTTGAATCATTACGCGGGTACGGTCCTTTATCGCTACAGACAGTTGAGCCAGGCCTTGATCCACCGTGTCCGCACCGACCGGAGAAGACAGTAGAAAGACCCCTCCCAAAAGAAACACGAACGTTTTCCAGAAAAAATTTTTATGACTCATGGCGCGTGCAACCTCGTTCATATGCTCACGGCGCAAAAACACAATTGTCCGATCCGAAATCGTCATGTTCCTTCAGGCGGCAATCCGGCAGGTACGCCTGGTTGTCCATTATATAGAAATATTTGAATTCACCCGGCTGGTTCAGTGTTGCTTTCCAGGTGCCGGAGGCGTCCCGTAGCGCCTGAACCTTCTGGAACGGATCACCGGCGACCACCAGCACCACTGACTGTGCCTGCGGTGCCGTCAGATACATTTCAACCTGACCGTTGTTGACGACATGGTAGTGCAAGGTGCAGCCTCCCGCCGCCAAAGCCGCCGCCAGGATTGGAATCATTAGGCGCTTCACGGCTATAGTTTGACCGTCAAAATGGAATTCTCGCCGCCGAAGTCGTCGGTTTCGCGGACTGCGATGGTCGGGTCCGCCAGTCTCCGGTTGCCCTCGATGATATAGCTGAAGCGATGGTCGCCTTCGGGGAGCTCGAGGGTGATCTCCCAGTAGCCGCTGTTTCCGGCGTGCTTGAGCGGGATTCTTTTCCAGCGGCTGAAGCTCCCGGCCAACTCGACCCCCTGAGCGTCCGGCTGATAGATCACGAACCGCCAGGGCCGCAGGGGCTGCTGCGGTGCAGGCCAAAACGTCAACCACAGCATCGCCGCAGCCGCCAGCCCTGCGGCGGCGAGCGGCCGCAGCCGCCTCGCCTGCCAGGATCTGCGCTGCTCCTCGATGCGCAAGGTTGGCAGGCGATCCACGACTTCCGAACAGATGCGCTTCTCTTGCCGGAGCAGATTCACGGCCTCCTCTTTGAAGCTTTTATCGTCATGCACGACCTCGACGAAAACGATCTTGTTGTCCAGGTCGAGCTCGTCGTCGATGTACATGCTGATCAGGTGGTCGTTCATTGCTTTTCCGCTCCAAGGTAGGTTCGCAGTTTCTTGCGCGCACGATGGATCTTCACTTTGACGTTGGCCTCGCTGAGGCCGATGATTTCGGCAAGCTCTCGGTAGGACAACTCGCTGCTCACGACGAGCGACAGCAAATCCCTTTCGTCGTCCTCCAGATGCCGCATGGCGGCGAGCACCTGCCGGTACTCGTCGCGCACCAGGAGATAGTGTTCCTGTCCGCCGACCGGCCGTTCGACGTCGTCTGTCCCGGAAGGGTCGTTTTTTCGCTTGCGCAGCGCATCCAGGACGAGATTCCTGCCGATCGTGTACAGCAGCTGCGGTGTATAGGACTCAGGCGTGTATTTCTCGTAAAGACGGGTGAAGCTCTCCTGCATGATGTCGCAAGCCAGATGATAATCCCCCGAACGGCGAATCAAGTAGGCAAAAAATTTCTGCCGCTGCCGGTTATAGAAGTCCTTCAACGTGTTCACACACTCAATTTAACGCATAAACGGGATAAAGGTTACATATTCATCAGACTGAATGGCGGAAAGGCCGGCAGGGGGCTTGAAGTTTTCAAGAAATCACGGCGCTGTTCCACAACCGCGTGAGGAATTCACGCCAGGGGATAATATGAACCCTCTCATGCACCCGAGAACGGTGCTCGCTGCAGACGACAAACGCTTTTGCAGGCCGGTATTCCTGCAGAAATGCCTTAATGGGGCGCAAATCGGAACTATCTATTCGGCTCGACCCTTTCACCTCAATGGCAACTTCCCCGCGGCCCAGGACGAAATCCACTTCCAGACCAGACTTCGTTCGCCAAAAGTTTACGTCGTAGTCCAATTCCCTGTAAGAGCGGTGGGCCAGGAGTTCCATGAGGATAAAATGCTCAAACGCCTTACCGAACTGCTCTCCTTTCTCCTGATCTATCCGCCGCCGGGTTATGGCGCCGGCAACCCCCACATCGAAAAGATAAAACTTGCCAGCTTTTTCGATTACCTGCCGGCCCTGGCGACGCTTGTAGGGTTCGATCATGGTACCCATCAGCGTGTCGACCAAAATTTGATAATATTCCTTGACGGTCTTTGCATCCACCCCGCAGTCACGGGCAATATTTGCATAATTGGTAAGCTCGCCATGGGAGTATCCAACGGCGTCTAAAAAACGCGAGAAAGCGGGAATATTGCGCGTTAATCCTTCATCG
The DNA here is from genome assembly GCA_963700055.1 of uncultured delta proteobacterium. GTDB lineage: Bacteria > Desulfobacterota > Desulfobacteria > Desulfobacterales > SpSt-501 > SpSt-501. The sequence goes on from CAVOWH010000013.1 coordinate 119,984, forward strand.
AAGACTTCCTCCTTAAGATAATCCTGAACGTAAGCCCGCAGTGACTTGCGGTATTCTTCCTGCAGGTAGTGGGCAGGGATCATTCCCCGGTTAAGCGCCTTGAGCAGGCCCAAATCACGCAGCTCCTCCGAGACCAGCGGATGCATTTCGTAGCGCCAGGCGCGGCCTCCGAGCAGATTCGCTTTCCCTCGTTTGAGTTTTCTGGCACTGGAGCCGCACAAGATGAACCGGAAACCCTTGTTTTCAATGAGCCAGTGAATTTCATCCAGCAGGTGCGGAACCTTCTGGACTTCGTCGATGATGATCGGCTCTTTCAGCTGTTTTGGATCGGCCGCGAGCAACTGTTCCCGGAGCAATGACGGACGCTTGGCGAATTCCAGGAAGAGGCCGGTCTGCAGCAGGTCATAGACGATGCTTTCCGGAAAGGCCGTCCTGAGAAACGTGGTCTTGCCGGTTTTTCGGGGTCCCCATAAAAAAGCGGACTGTCCTTTCGGCAACTGGATATTAAGCGATCGGGGAATCGTTTGCATAATGGAGTTTGTTCCTGTTTGTTTTAACTAAAATGGAGCTTACTCCATTATTTTTGGAGTGTCAAACAACAGCGGAATCACGTTTTGAGGGCGTCAAGCAGCTTCGGCAGGATGTGCAGGGCGTCGCCGACCACTCCGAGGTCGGCAATCTTGAAGATGGGGGCATCGGGGTCCTTGTTGATGGCGATGATCTTTTTCGACGAGCTCATGCCCACGATATGCTGCACGGCGCCACTGATGCCGACGGCGATGTAAAGATCGGGGCCGACCGTGGTGCCGGACTGGCCCACCTGAAGCGTGTGGGGGATCCAGCCAAGCTCGACGATCGCCCGCGAGCCCGCCATGGTGCCGCCAAGCCTGTGTGCCAGGCTGCGCACCAGGTCCAGATTGGAAGCCTCCCCGCAGCCGCGGCCGACCGACACGAGGATGCGCGCCTCCTCGATTTTTTCGCCTTCCGCGGGAGTTGGGATCTGCTCGACGACTTTCGTGCGGATCGAGGCTTTGTTCAGCGTCACCGGAAAATCCTCAATCACGACCGGCCGCTGGGTGTCCGGCTCGACGGCGGTGAAGACATTGGGACGCACGGTGGCGCACTGAGGCCGGGTGTAAGGGGTGACGATGCTCGCCATGATGTTGCCGCCGAAGGCCGGCCGCGTCTGAACGAGCTGGCCCTGGTCGTCGATGGCCAGCCCCGTGCAGTCGGCGGTGAGGCCCAGGCGCAGCCGCGCCGCCACCCGCGGGGCCAGGTCGCGGCCGTTGGGGGTTGCCCCGAAAAGCAGCACCGACGGCTTCTCCTTGGCCACCACGGCCGCCAGCGCCGTGGTGAAGCCGTCCGTGGAATAGCTTCCGAGCAGATCGTGGCGGCAGCAGATCACGCGGTCCGCGCCCTGATGGCACAGCCGATCGAGGCCTTCCATGCGGCGGTCTCCCAGGGCGATGGCGGCCAGGGGCTGCCCCAGACGGTCCGCCAGGCGGCGGCCGTGGGTCAGCAGCTCGTAGACGACCCTGCGCGGGACCTGTTTCTTCTCGCGTTCCTCGCACTCGGTCCAGACAAAGACCCCGCGGAAATTGGCCAATTCCTCAGGCGAGGCCTGCCGGCGCTCGATGGACAGGGCCGATTGCGGACAGACGCTGACGCAGGCGCCGCAGAGCGTGCAGCGCTCGTCCACCGTGACCTTTTCTTCGCCGACAGAAATCGCGCCGAAAGGGCACGATTTCTGACACAAGCCACAGAAACTGCAGATTGGCTGGTCGATTTTCAGCATTTTTCAACCTGCTTTGATGACTTTTTTGCGGGTCATATGTAGCCTTCCGATCTCAGGAACGCTGAAATCTCCTTTGCCGCTGCAGCCGGTTCAAGGCCCTCCAGTTTCAATCCGTCTTTCTTGGGCGCGGGTGGGAAAACCTTGACCACCTGGGTATAAGAGCCGGCCAGCCCGAGCTCGCTCTCGGAAAGATCAAGATCCGCGGCCGTGATGAATCGCAGCTCCTTGCGCCGCGCCGAGAGAACATCCGCGAGCGACGGCATACGCCGCATGATGTCGCCCTTGCTGGCGGAAGCGAGAGCCGGCAGGCGCGATTCCAGCACCTCGTAGCCGGATTCGACCTCGCGCTTGACGCGGATGCGCTTGCGGTTGGGCGTGAGGGACATCTCGACCCCGTACATGATCTGAGCCATCCCCAGAATCTCGGCGATTTCCGGGCCCACTTGGGCGGTGTCGCCGTCGATGGCCTGCTTGCCGACCAGGATCAGGTCGGCATCCGGCACCGCCTTGCGGATGACCGCCGCCAGGGTCAAGGCCGTGGCCCAGGTGTCGGCGCCGGCGAACTTGCGGTCGCTCACCAGGATCGCCCGATCGGCCCCCAGCTCCAGACAGCGCATGAGCGCGGATTGGGCCTGAGGAGGCCCCATGCTGACGGCGGTGATCTCGAAGTCCGGATTGTCCGCCTTGAGCCTCACGGCGTGATCCAGGGCGTACTCACAGAAGGGGTTCAGGATCGAGGCGACGCCCTCGCGGATCAAAGTCCCGGTCTCGGGGTCGACCCGTACGTTGGTGATCTCGGGAACTTGTTTGATGCAGACGACGAGTTTCATAGGTATAAAGGGTTCGAGGGGTCCAGGGTTCAAGGGTTTATTTTCTATGGATACTTATAGCATTCGTATTTGGGATGTAAGGTTGTATTGTTCATCCTTGGGAAAGGCCTTCGTAAGCTTGTAAATGCATAGACAAAGGCGGTAGGCTTTTTTCATACTTTCAACTCGTTGTAGTTCGTAAGCATTTCACTTGAACCCTTGACCCCTCGACCCCTTGAACCCTATTCCTCAAATATATTCCCTGGATTAAGAAGCAGCTGCGGATCCAGCGCCCGCTTCACCGCGCGCATCTCCTCGATGTGCGCGGAGCTGAACATGGTCTTGAGGAATTTGGCTTTCAGCTTGCCGATGCCGTGCTCGGCCGAGACCGACCCGCCGAACGCTACCGCCTTCTCCGCGAACATCTGGTAGAGACCTAATGCCTTTTGCAGATCCACCATGTCGCGCGGCAAAATGTTGATGTGCACGTGGTTGTTGCCGATGTGGCCGAAGGCCGCCCATTCCAGGCCGGCACCGCCCAGCGCATCACGGTAAACCGCCCACATGTCAGCCAGGCGCTCATCCGGCACCGCCAAGTCGGTCCCCAGCTTGTGCAGCCCGGGATGCCGCTTCTTGCGCTCGGCGATGATGGCGTTGATCGTCTCCGGCAGGATGTGGCGGAAATTCTTGAGGCGGTCCAGCTCGCGGTTCTCGTAGGCAGCCCAGGAATCGGCCAGAGAGGCCCCGCAGCTTCGCACGACGGCATTTAAAGCTTCCATCGCAACCTCCTTGGCCGTCGGGTCGAAATCCAGCTCGAAGAAGAGCGCCGAGAGCGCCGAGGCAGGGATCGGCGGAGTGGCGACCGACTTGGCGTCCCGGCGCTGCCGCTCCCGCAGAAGGTCGATGGCGGTTCCCGAGTACATCTCCAGGAAGTCGAGCCGGATGCGGGAGTCCGCCCGCAGGGCCTGAACCAGCGCAATGGCCTGATCGTCGGAGGCGAGAAACAGGACGACGGATATCTTCGGCGTGCGTTTCAGAAGAGCAACGGTGACCTCGGTGATAACGCCGAAATCGCCCTCGGACCCGATGAAGAGGTCCACCAAGTCCATGTGCGGGGCGCTGAAAAACCCGGCGGTGTTCTTGGTGCGCGGGGAGCCGTAGCGGGGGATGTGCACCTTGTACTCGTTTCCGGTGGTGTCGGTGACGGTGAATTCCCCGTTCGGCGAGGCGAAATATTTCCCCCGGGGCAGGTCCAGGAACTCGCCGTTTGCCATCATCACGCGGATGCCCCGCACCCAGTCGCGGGTCGGCCCGTAGCGATAGGTGCGCGCGCCCGAGGCGTTGGTGGCCACCGTGCCGCCCAAAGAAGCACTCATTTCGGTGGGATCGGGCGGATAGAAGTAGCAATCGGGATCCTGCCGGAAGCGGTCCATTTCGAGCAGCATCAGACCGTCGGCGCAGCGCTCGATGTCCGGGATGCTCTTCGCGGCAAGCTGGGCGGCAATGGCTCTCAAGCTCACGGCGCATTGGGCCTTGAGTCGCCATTCGGCCGATGGGGCATCGCCGTACAGGGCCAGCACCCGGTCGAAGTTCTCGAGAGAGATCAGCGCACCTTGATTCGGGACGCACCCGCCCACCAGCCCGGTGCGCGCGCCGGCGATCGTGACCTTGACGCCGCGGCGGGCCATTTCTTTCATCACCGCGGACAGCTCGGCCTCGCTCTTCGGGAAAAAAAGATGATCGAACGGTTGGCAGGAAAACTTGGACTCGTCGGTGAGGTAGGCCGGAAATTCGGCCGTGATGTTCGCAAAACCCTCAACGCGGCGCACCGCATTGAAATCGGCAAGGTCGATTGCGCTGCTTTTTATTTCATGCATGGTGAATGCTCGTCCCGGGGATCTTTTCTCCTGTGACGATGCGCCGCAGCGTTTCCGGGCCCTGCCATTGGATCACGTGGACCCGGGGCACTTTGCCCTCGAGCGCCTCGAAAACGGACTCCATCTTGGCCACCATACCGCCGGCGATCGTGCCGTCGGCGATCAGGCCTTTGGCTTCGGCCACCGTTAGGTGGGAGCGGATCTCCTTGCCGGCAATAACTCCGGGAACATCGGTGACGAAAACCAGATCGGTGCAGCCGGCAGCCGCGGCCAGGACCGCGGCCGCGCTGTCGGCGTTTACGTTATAGCTTTGCCCTTCGGTATCGCCCGAGATGGGCGAAACCACCGGCACTTCCCTCTGCTTCAGCGCATCGAGCACGGCCGCGGCGTTTACCTTGGCGATCTTTCCTACAAACCCCATGCTCTTGCCGCCGCGGGTCAGCAACGGCTCGGCGATCATGAGTCTTTCAGTCTTGCCGGACATCCGGCGGAAGGGCACCCCGTATTTAGAAAGCCAGCCGGCAATGCGCTCGTTGATGACGCCCGAGAGCACAGACTCGACGATTTGGATGTCTTCGGCCTGGGTCACCCGCATGCCGTCCACGAAGACGGTCTGGCGGCCGGCGGCTTTCAGGGCCTGCGAGATCTCGGCCCCGCCGCCGTGCACGATGATTACTTCGGCCTCAGGGTTCTGGTTGATGGCCTGGGCCAACTGCTTGAATCCTTCTTCGCCGTCAAAGGCGCGGCCGCCGATTTTGATGAGGATACGCGATGTCATAGGTCCTAGCCTCGGATTGCCTTGTTTTTCACGACTTATTGATTCTGCGCAACGATACTGGATGCTGGATACAGGATGCTCGATACGCGCTTCGCGCGTGAAAAAAGCTGCTCATAAAGCGCTGTCATACGATAGGTCGCTGGCCACGATAATCACGGCTGAAAGCCGCGCTTACATTTATCCAGCATCCAGCATCCAGTATCATCGGGTAAATACCCCCCTTGCCCGTTGCGCCTCACATATTCTCAAGAACATCAATCCCGAGAAGATTTAGCCCCCGCTTCAGTACCACAGCCGTAGCCTTGATCAGGGCCAGGCGGGCGGCGGTAAGCTCCGTGCTGCCGGCCTGAAGAACCGCGTGCTTGTTGTAGAACTGGTTGAAGGCCTTGGCCGTGTTGAAGACGTGCACGGCCACCCGCGAGGGGTTGTACTCGACAACGCCGTTCGCCACCTCTTCGGGAAACTGGATCAGCAGCTTGAGCAGCAGCAGTTCCTCGAGGTTGCCGAGCAGCGCCAAATCCGCCGAATCGCCTTTCATCCCGCGCTGCCCTGCCTTCTCGAGAATGCCGAAGATCCGGGCGTAGGCATACTGGCAGTATGGCCCCGTGAAGCCGTCGAAGGAGATGGACTCGGTCGGGTCGAAGTTGATGCTCTGGGCGGGGCGCACCCTCAGCAGGTAGTACTTGACCGCGCCGACGCCGATGACCGCCGCGCGGTGCGTGACCTCGGCATCGGAGAGTTTGTGCGCCGGGTCGCGCTTGCGGATCTCCTCCTCGGCCAGTTCCACCATCCCAGCGATGAGATCGTCGGCGTCGACCACCTTGCCCTCGCGCGACTTCATCTTGCCTTCGGGCAGGTAGACCATCCCGTAGGAAAGGTGGTAGCAGTTCGAGGCCCATGGGTACCCCAGCGCGCCCAGCATCGAGAAGAGGCAATTGAAGTGGTGCTCCTGTTCGCTTCCGACCACGTAGACCGACGAGTCCAGGCGATGCTCGGTGACCTTGCGGATCGCCGTGCCGATGTCCTGCGTGATGTAAAGGCTGGTGCCGTCCGGCCGGAGCACGGTCACCTTCTTGGGAGCGCCGCCCTTTTCCGTGCCGAACCGGGCCTCCGGCAGGTGGTAGACGATGTTGCCGCGCTCGTCATTGGCAAATACCCCATTTTTCAGGCCTTCGGCGATGACGTCTTTGCCGAGCTTGTAGGTGTCCGACTCGTAGTAGAAGACGTCGAAGTCCATTCCGAACCGCCGATAGGTCTCGGCAAAGCCGTCATAGACCCACTGGTTCATCCTCTTCCAGAGCGCCAGTGTCTGTGGATCGCCCGCTTCCCATTTCTTCAGCATCTCCTGGATGTTCTGCTCCAGCGTCGCATCTTTTTCGGATTCGATGGCGTAGCGCACGTACCACTTGCCGACGAAGTGGTCGCCCTTCATGCCTTCTGACTCCGGTGTGGCGCCCTTGCCGAAGCGCTCCCAGGCGAGCATGCTTTTGCAGATATGCACCCCGCGGTCGTTGATCAGGATGGATTTGACCAACCAGTGCCCGGTGGCATCGAGCAGCCGCGACACCGAAATGCCCAAGGCGGCATTGCGCAGATGCCCGAGGTGCAGGGGCTTATTGGTGTTGGGCGAGAGGTACTCGACCATGACGCGCTGCTTCAGCCCCATGGGCACATCGCCGTAGCGGTCGCCGGCGGCGATGATGGCGTCGATGGCGCTGCCGAAAAAAAAGCGATTGGCAAGCTTGAAATTGATGTAGGGCCCGGCCGCGGTAGCCGACTCGATCACCTCGTCGGCGGTTACTGCGACGGCAAGCGTCCGGGCGATTTCAGCGGGGCTCTTGCGCAGCTGCTTGGAGATAGGAAAGCAGCCCACGGCGAAGTGGCCCAGCTGCAGGTCGGGCGGGAAAACGATCTCGAGCCCCTGCGGGACCTGGCCGAAAGCCTTCCGGCCGGCCTGTGCGATGCGGTTCAGGACATGCGTTTTCAAGAGATCGATGGACATGGAGGCTTCCTATTCCCCCTTTGACAAAGGGAGGTAAGGGGGATTATTAAATCGACTTCCTTATGGTGGCCGCCAGGTAAAACGCCCAAGCTGCGCAATATGGCAAAATTTCCATGCCATATCAACTTCAAAGTGAATTCAATGGCTTTCCTGGCGGCATGAAGGCGAAACCAAAAAAGACTGGCGTCGGCTTTAGTCGACGGTAGTCTTTTCCGTGAACCCTTTAGCTTTCAGCAGTGGAAGTGGATCCACCAGGTGGCGCGTGAGCCAGGACTTTTTGATGCCCATGCCCAGGGCAATGGAGCGGCAAACCCGTTGTCCAGGCGCTCGAAAAAATGGATGATGCTCAGTCCGGGGTCGACCGGCCGCCCCCACATCCGCTCGTAGTCGCGCCGCGCTTTGGAGTCTTTCTGCAGCTGCAGCTGCGCCTGCTTGAGTCTCAGCATGCAACTGGGGCAGGCAACCAGGAGCGGCCGCCCCTCAGGCGCCAGCGAGAGGTTGCGGCAGGCGAAATGAAAGACCCGCTCCGAGTTGATGCGGTGCGTGGAAGAGGACCCGAAGCCGTTCCAGTCCTCTATTCTGATGATAAGGCTCGGACGTCGAAATAGAAGCCATCATCAAACTCTAAACCGATCGGAGGTAGACAATGGACCTATCCAAATTTCCCCGCAGACGTTATACCGCCGGAGAAACCCCTATCGAATTCCTTCCTCTCTTCACACAGGCTCTGGGAGGGCCGAATGTTTACATCAAACGAGACGACCTTCTCGGCCTGACCTCCGGAGGCAACAAGACCCGCAAGCTGGAATTTCTGGTGGCGGACGCCCTGGCTCGGGGAGCCGACACCTTGATCACCTGCGGTGCGGTGCAGTCCAACCACTGCCGCCTGACCCTCGCCGCGGCCGTCAAGGAAGGCCTGAAGTGCCGCTTGGTCCTGGAGGAACGGGTCCCCGGCAGCTACAACCCGGATGCTTCCGGCAACAACTTTCTCTTCCGGCTGCTGGGAGTGGAAAAAATCGAAGTCGTCCCGGGCGGCTCCGACATGATGGCCGCCATGCGGAAAGTCGCCGACGACCTGAGCAAGGAAGCCCGCAAGGGGTATATCATCCCCGGCGGCGGCTCGAACCCTATCGGCGCTACCGGTTATGTCGCCTGCGCTCAGGAGATCCAGGGCCAGCTCTTCGAAAAAGGACTGGTCATCGACCGTGTCTGCGTCGCTTCGGGCAGCGCCGGCACCCATGCCGGACTGGTCGTCGGCTTTATCGGCTGCAATATGAATATCCCCATCGTCGGCGTCGGAGTCAGCCGCGACCCTGTTGACCAGGAGCCGATCGTCTACGATCTGGCCCAGAAAACCGCCCAGCGGTTAGGCGTTAGCCAGGACATCCCGCGCAAGGCGGTCGTCACCTTCGGGGACTACTGGCGGCCGAAATACTCCGTGCCGAACCAAAGGATGGTCGAAGCCGTCAACCTGATGGCGAAGACCGAGGGCATCCTGCTGGACCCGGTTTACACCGGGAAAGCCATGGCCGGGCTCATCGACCTCAGCCGGAAGGGCTATTTCAAGAAAGGCGAAAACGTATTGTTCGTGCACACCGGAGGTTCCCCAGGCCTGTACGCGTACATCAAGCCCGTGCTCGGCCTCGAAAAAGTCGCCGATTAAAGCCTTTGGCTTCCTGTGCATATGCTTTTAAGGACGGGACGGCTGCCCATCAGCGCCCTGATGCGCCGGCTCCTGACCGGCTACGCGCAGCAGTTCAACCGCCGGCACCGGCGGCACGGTGTGCTCTTTCAGAACCGCTACAAATTCATTCTGTGTGAGGAAGATACCTATCTGCGCGAGTTGGTGCGTTACATCCATTTGAACCCGCTGCGGGCCGGTGCCGTCCAGGATATCGATGCGCTCAGAGGCTACCTTCGATCTGGTCACAGCGCTCTCATGTGGAAGGTGAGCCGAAAGTGGCAGGATACGGACCATGTCCAGCGTCTGTTCAGTGGCAGGCTGCGGCAGGCCCGCAAAGCCCATGAAGCGTTTGTCGCCGAAGGCGCGGGGCAGGGCCGAAAGCCGGAGCTGGTCGGCCGTAAAGGCGCTACGCTGCTCCGGTATGCGGATTATGGGGGATGAGCGCATTTTGGGACGCGGGGATTTTGTTCAATTCGTGCTCGATCAGGCACGGGAGCAATACGAGATAAAGGCTCTGGCACGGGTGAAAGGGGTCACGATAGAAACTCTGATCGAACGACTATTGAAGCAGCTGGATGTAGTTCCGGCCGATTTGTGGAGCACTGGCAAGCATCGGAAGGTGGCCAGGGCGCGGGCGATTATTTGCACACTGGCGATTGACTATTTGAGGGTCAGCGGCCGAGAAGTCGCGCTGCGGTTGAATTTGTCGCCCTCCGCGGCCAGCAAGCTGATGCAGCGCGGGCGTAAGGACGAGTTGACCGAAAAGCTGGCGCAGGTCTTTTTTCGTGCGCATGGCCCAGCCGGTTCGTCTAAAAAGTAAATTTTTCACCATCGTTCCTTAATGAACAAATTGCTTGACAAAGAAATATTATCCGGATAATTTATCTACAAATGAAAATTATCAAAAGGCTGTTGCAGATCGATCTCCCGCCGGGGAAGTCCGCTTTTCTATGGGGCCCGCGCAAAGTCGGCAAGACGTATTGGGTTTCCCATACTCTCACCGGCGTTGAAACTATCGATTTTTTGAAAACCGACGTTCTGGCCGAATACGTCTCGCGGCCGGCCCTGTTAAGGGAACGCTACCAGAACCACCAAGGCCTGATTGTTATTGATGAGGTGCAGAAAGTTCCGTCCATTCTTGACGAAGTCCACTGGCTTATTGAAAACAAGGGGCTTTCATTTTTATTAACCGGCTCCAGCGCACGCAAATTACGCCGGGGACACGCCAATCTCCTGGGGGGTCGGGCCTGGCGCAGAACCATGACCCCTCTGTCTTATGTAGAAGTCACTGATTTTGACATCGAAAGAATCATGGTTTCCGGCTTGCTTCCGCCTCACTACCTTTCGCCTGATCCGGTTGAAGACTTGCGTGCGTACCTTGCCGATTATCTTAAGGAAGAAGTCATCTCTGAAGCACTTACCCAAAATATACCTGCATTCAGTGAATTCTTGCGGGTGGCAGCCGTCACTTCCAGCGAGCTTATTAATTACACCAACATCGCAAGGGAAACCGGAGTTTCCCACAAAGTAGTGCGCACCTATTTTGACATTCTTGAGGATACTTATCTGGGGTTCAGAATCCCCCCTTGGAAGAAATCAAAAGACCGGCGAATGATCACGACCGAAAAATTTTATCTGTTTGATGTGGGCGTGGCCAATTACTTGGTGAGGCGCCAGCCAAGAATCGGAAGTCCGGAATTCGGCAAGGCGTTCGAGCATTACATATTGATGGAATTGAAGGCCTATCAGGCTTATCGCAATCCGGATATGCCCATCTCTTTTTGGCGGACATCCACCGGCCGTGAAGTCGATTTCATTATCGGCGACAAGGAACTGGCGATCGAAGTTAAAGGCTCATCCCGCGTTCATGAAGGCGATCTCAAGTCTCTAAAGGCCCTCCTAGATGACGGGCCCGTTAGAAAATGCTGTATCGTCTGCCTGGAGAAACAGCCGCGTCAGGTCGCAAAAGATATTGAAGTCATCCCATGGGAAATGTTCATCAAGCAGTTGTGGGACGGTGCCATTTTATAGGGGAGTACGGATCGAATCTCTGATAACGGTCATCGTCCAGTTATAGGGAAGATCATGGCAGGGTCAGAGCGATTTTTTTGGGGGGGCCAAACCCGAAATGAGGCAAATAGGGAACAACATGCCCCTGCGCCCTCCCAAGATTGTGCAGCTGCGGTCGCATGACAATCGCTCGGTTTTGCAGAACGCCGTCTTGAATCCTGGCGCAACAGCCGCTATCATGTATGCGGGCTAATTTCCATTGGAGGGTGACAACTTGACTGCTATCGCGCGTCGCATCGATTCTCCGCGATCGTGTAACTCTGCGAGAAGCATACTCTTTCGGAAATACCAGGGCCGTATAGAAGTCAGCTCGGAACTGTCTCGATCCCTCGTAAGTTATCAGGGAAATCGAAAGCGACCTTATTACCGGTGGTTTAAGTACAAAGAGGGCTTCTCGGCCGCTCTGGTTGAGCACATTCTTGAGAGGATAGCACCGGCTGCTGGGCACATTTTGGACCCGTTCGCAGGTGCCGGAGCGGCACTCTTCGCGAGTCGAGACAGTGGCCGAACTGCGGAAGGTATTGAATTACTCCCCATTGGCACATTCGTGATTGCAGCCCGACTGGCAGCTGAAAGGGTATCCTGGGAAGACTTCAAGACTGAGTTCGACCGATTCCGCACAGGCATTTGGCGCCATAACGATGATGCAAGCTGCGGTTTTAGGCACATACGCATCACAGAGGGAGCATTTCCTCCGGATACCGAGCGAGATCTGCAAAGATATCGGACCTATGTTTATCAGGTTACTAATCTGAACGTCCGAAAGCTTTTCGAGTTGGCCGCCCTGTGTGTTCTTGAGGCTGTCAGCTTTACGCGGAAAGACGGGCAATATCTGAGATGGGACGAGCGCGCCCCCCGTGAGCTGAGGGGAAAGAAATTCAACAAGGGATTGATCCCAAGCTTCACGAGAGCCATCTCAGCCCAGCTGCAGAACATGCTGGACGACATGTCCGGGCTTGAGCTATTCGCCAAGCGCCAAGAAAGCAACGAAAGCAGCTTGAGCGTGACGGCGGGGTCGTGCCTAAATGTTTTGCCATTGATCCCATCGGGGAGGATCGATCTCGTAATCACCTCGCCGCCTTACTGCAATCGATATGACTACACGAGGACCTATGCCCTAGAGCTCGCCTACCTCGGCATCGACGAGATGAAGCTGCGTGAACTCAGACAGTCGCTGCTTTCGTGTACAGTCGAGAATCGAGCTAAAGTGGAACAACTGAGAACTGACTACGTCAGCCGACGCCAAACCCGGCTCTTCAATGCTGCCCTTGCGGCCTTCGATAACCAGGATGCACTTCAAGAAGTGCTGGGAATCCTCGACGCAAAGGGAAAGGATGGGTTGTTGAACAATCAGAATGTTCCTCGAATGGTGCGGAACTACTTTATCGAGTCATCCGTTGTTATTCATGAGTTGGCAAGAATAGTAAAAACTGGCGGGCGGGTCGTCATGGTCAACGACAACGTTCAATATGCCGGGGAGGAAGTCCCTGTCGACTTGGTTCTTTCTGATATCGCAGAATCCGCCGGTTTCGAGACCGAGCACATTTGGACGCTGGGCCGAGGCAAAGGCAACAGTAGTCAGCAGATGGGCGAGCATGGCCGCAATGAACTTAGAAAGTGCGCCTACGTTTGGAGACGGACGTAGGAGATCGGAAGGGTCGCAGCTGGGAGAATTGAAGAGTTCCACAAGAAACTCTTGGCGTCTGATGACTTTGCAATGTGCAGCTTGAGAGCGACCTTCTTCGTTCGCCACTTGCGGACTCTCAGACTTTTCGAGGCAATTCAAGAGGTCAACCGACTTGCGAAGGTCTCCAAGGGATTTGTGTGGACCAACCACAAATCCCTCGGCATCGAAGACGACGCCTGGAAACGGATTAAGGATAGCGGCATCAATCCACTTCTGTTCTTCTGCCACCCGCGAGTTCTTTCGGAACAACCGCGGCTGCTACTCTACTACCGCACGCTCGCGCTTATTTCCCAGAAAGGCCTGAGCGCATTGACCAGGAGTAATCTGGCGACCATCGAGGCGGGCAAAGCGGAAAAACTGAATGCGGACTGCCTCAAACAGCTTTGCGTCGCCATCAACAGCATCCTCTCGGCTATCGTGCGCACAGCGGCGGAAATTGACGCTCAACACTTTCCGGGGTTTCAATTTGCCACCGCCGGGACCACCATCCAGGGTTCCTGGAACAACGCCATCGGCACCGAAGGCGAACATGCCGTCAAGACTATCCTGGTCAACAACCTGCGCGGCGAAATTGCGCAGGTTGTCTGGCGCGACGGGTCAACAATGGAGTACAAGCCGAGGCAGCACACTGTGTTGATCGACTCCATTGGAAATGCTCGGGTGGTGCGGCTGAAGGAAGGATTTCACCTGCTCTTTTCCAGCGAGCCGGATGTTTCCTTACGGAATCCAGAAGATTTGCCCGTGGTCGCCGTGGAGGTCAAGGCAGGCGGAGACCCGGCCGGCGCCCTGGAGCGGCTCGGCGCGGCCATGAAGTCGTTCGAGAACGACCGCAACCTCAATCCGCGGGTGAAGACTGTTTACGTGGTCCGCTGCATTACGCCCGAATTGCAGCGCCGCATCAGCCAGAATAACCCCTTCGATCACACCTTCAGCCTCGCCGAGCTGCTCGCTGATGACAAGACGCAGAAAACTTTCGCCAATCTGATGCTGCGGGTGATTCTGAAGAGCAAGTCTTGAATTAGCGCGTATTCCGACGGATTTCGGCCACCCTGTAACTCCGATTTTACGGAGCCGAAGGCAACGCTAGTTAACCCATTCAACAGTCGGTAGAAGGCACCTCAAAAAACGTGTTTCAAGGAGGTGTCATACCGGACACGAGGTTGACCATGCGAAAGATCCGTGAAGTGCTCCGAGACTGTCATCTGACCAAGCGACAGATCGCCAAGAGCTGCGTTATTGCAAGAAACGCCGTAGCTGAGTATCTCGACAAAATAAGGGACATCCTATATTGTTTTGGAGGTGACTATTGGGCTTCAAAAGCGGACGCCATTTTCTTCAGATTCCCGGGCCGACCAATGTGCCCGACCGGGTTCTCCGTGCTCTGAGCCGAGCCACGATCGATCACCGGGGGCCAGAATTTGCGCAGCTGGCCCGGGAGCTGCTCAACGGGCTCCAGCAGGTTTTCAAGACAGCCGGCACGGTGGTCATCTATCCTTCCTCCGGGACCGGGGCCTGGGAAGCCGCCCTGGTCAACACCCTGTCTCCCGGAGATACGGTGCTCATGTTTGAAACCGGCCATTTTGCGGCCCTGTGGCGCTCCGTGGCCCTGAAACTCGGCCTCGTTGTCGATTTCGTTCCCGGCGACTGGCGCCGCGGCGTCGACCCGGCGGTCGTCGAGGAGAAGCTGGCTGCCGATAAAGCCCGGAAGATCAAAGCGGTGGCCGTCGTACACAACGAAACTTCGACCGGAGCGACCAGCCGGCTGCACGGCATCCGCAGGGCGATCGACCGTGCCGGCCATCCGGCGCTTTTTATGGTGGATACGATCTCTTCACTCGGCTCGATCGATTACCGCCACGACGAGTGGGGCGTCGACGTGGGCGTGGGCTGCTCCCAGAAGGGCCTGATGCTGCCGCCGGGGCTCGGCCTGAATGCGATCAGCCGAAAAGCATTGGACGCCTCCAAATCGGCCCGGCTGCCCCGAGCCTACTGGGATTGGGAGGCGATGATCCGCGACAACCGCTCGGGATTTTTCCCTTACACCCCGGCGACGAACCTGCTCTACGGCCTGCGGGAGTCGCTGCGGATGCTCCTCGAGGAGGGGCTCGAGCAAGTGTTCAGCCGGCACAATCGCCATGCCGAGGCCACCCGGCGCGCCGTCCGGGCGTGGGGGCTCGAAATCCTCTGCCTGAACCCGGAGGAATACAGTCCGGCGCTTACCAGCGTCTTGATGTCGCAAGGATTTGATGCGGATGCGCTGCGGAAGATCATCCTGGAACGATTCGACCTGTCTCTTGGAACCGGACTGGGGAAACTGAAAGGTCGGGTCTTTCGCATCGGGCATTTGGGGGACTTCAACGATTTGATGCTGGCCGGGACCCTGTGCGGCGTCGAGATGGGCCTCTCCCTTGCGGGCATTCCATTCTCAAAAGGCGGGGTTGCGGCGGCCCTCGGCTTTCTCTCAGGCGGCTGAACCGCCTTCGTGACGGAAATCGACGGATAGACACTCTCCGCCCAGGTTCAGGCGGCTCGCCACCGCAGCGGTTTCGGCGATCGCTTCCCCGCGCCGGATGACGAACAGCCGGGCCGGCTTCAGGCGCAACGCTTCCACCGGATCGCCGGCCTGGAGGACGACCAGATCGGCAAAGCACCCCGGCTCCAGCCCGTAGCCTTCCAGTCCCAGCACCCTCGCGCCGTTGAAGGTGACCGCTTCGAACAGGCGGCGCATCTCGTCGGTGCCGGTCATCTGGGCCACGTGCAGCCCCATGTGCGCCACTTCCAGCATGTCGTGGGATCCCAGCGGATACCAGGGGTCCATGACGCAGTCGTGTCCGAAGGCGACGTTGACGCCGGCCTGCATCAGCTCTTTCACCCGGGTCATGCCCCGGCGCTTGGGGTAGCTGTCGTGGCGGCCCTGCAGAGTGATGTTGATCAAGGGGTTGGCGACCGCGTGCACACCGGCTTCGGCCATCAGCGGAATGAGCTTGCTGACATAGTAATTGTCCATGGAGTGCATGGAAGTCAGGTGCGATCCGGTCACGCGGTCCTGCAGGCCCAGCCGCTGGGCCTCAAAGGCCAGCGTCTCGATGTGGCGCGACAGGGGGTCGTCGCTCTCATCGCAGTGCAGGTCGACCATCCGGCCGCGCCGCGCGGCGAGCTCGCACAGAGCCGCCACCGACTCGGCGCCGTCCGCCATGGTGCGCTCGAAGTGCGGGATGCCCCCCACCACGTCGACCCCCATATCCAGCGCCCGGACCATGTTTTCCCGGTTGGCCGGCAGGCGCAAATAGCCGTCCTGGGGAAAGGCCACCAGCTGCAGGTCGAGAAAGGGCTTGAACTCCGTGCGGATTTCGAGCAGGGCCTGGACGGCCAGCATCTGCGGGTCGCCCACGTCGACGTGGCTGCGAATGGCGAGCGTGCCGCGGGCGACGGCCCATTGGCACAGCCTGCGGGCGCGCTCCTTGATGGATTCGACGGTCAGCTGCGGTTTCAGCTCCCCCCAGAGCTGGATGCCTTCCAGCAGCGTACCGCTGCGGTTTACACGCGGCCGGCCGTAGCTCAAGGCCGAGTCCATGTGGAAATGGCTGTCCACGAACGGCGGGGTCGCCAGACACCCGGCGGCATCGATTTCCTTGCGGGCCATGGCTCCGATCGCCGGCGCCAGCTCCCTTACGCGGCCGTCTTGAACTGCGATGTCGTAGCCCCGCCGGCCGTCCGGCAGATTGGCGTTGCGGATGATGAGGTCCAGCATCAACGGGCCTCCTTACGAAAGGGTTTGAGCAGGGCGGCCGGCGCCAGGGCATTGCGGGACACGAGAGCCATCCCCACGATGGTGAGCACGAACGGCAGCATCAGGAAGACCTGGTAGGGCAGGTGGAGCGCGCTGCTCGCCTGCAGGCGCAGCTGCAGGGCGTCGATGCAGGCGAACAGAATCGAACCGGCCGCGCTTTTCCAGGGGTTCCACTGGCCGAAGACGATCAGGGCGATGCAGACCCAGCCGCGGCCGGAAATCACCCCGAAGGTGTAGGCGTTGTATTGCACCATGCACAGGAAGGCACCGGCGAGGCCCATCAGGGCCCCCGACACCAGCAGCGCCTGGTAGCGCACGGCTGTGACGCTCACCCCGGCCGAGTAGGCGGCATGCGGGTTCTCGCCCACGGCCCGCAGGTTCAAGCCCCAGGGGGTCTGATATAGCACGAAGGCCGCCGCTGGCACGACCGCAATTGCCAGGTAGACCAGGGCGAACTGGTTGAAAAGGATCGGACCCAGGACGGGGATGTCCGCAAGCCAGGGCAGCGCGAGCGTTTCAAAAGGCCTGATCTTCGGCAGGCTGGACGGTTGCCCGAAAATCAGCCGGTAGAAGAAAAACGACAACCCCGAGCAGAGCATAGTCAGGCCGATGCCGGAGACGTGCTGGCTGAGCCCGAGGCTGACCGTCAGCAGGCCCATCAGGGCGCCGGCAACCACCCCCGTCAGCACCGCGGCCAGCACGCCCAGCCAGAGGCTGCCCGTGAAAAAGGCGGTCGAAAAGCCGGCCATGGCCGCCAGCATCATGATGCCTTCGATGCCCAGGTTGAGCACCCCGGCGCGCTCGGCGAACAGTTCCCCCAGGGTGCCGAAGACGAGCGGGGTGGCGATGCGGATCACCGCCGCGAAGAACCCCACCTGGAACACCTGCGAGAGGATCTCATTCATGCGCGGGTCGATTCCAACGGATGCGGTATTGGGTCAGCATCAGGGCCGCCAGCATGGTGACCAGGGCCATGCCCTGGATGACATCGGCCAGAAACACGGGGACGCCGGTGGCCCGTGACATGGCTTCGGCGCCGGTGATGATGATCGCGAAAAAGAGCGCCGCCGGCACCACCCCGATGGGGTTCAGGCGCGCGAGCATGGCGATGACGATGCCGGTGTAGCCGTAGCCGGGGGACAGGCCGGCCATGACCTGGAAGTGAATGCCGGCCACCTCCCCCACGCCGGCCAGCCCGGCCAGCGCGCCAGAGACCGCCGCGGTGAGCAGGGTCACCGCCGCGAGGTTGATGCCGGCGTAGCGGGCGGCGTTCGGGTTTTCTCCGACAGCGTCGATCTCGAATCCCAGAGTGGTGTGGCGCAGCAGGAGCCAGACCCCGGCGGCCGCCAGGGCTGCCAGCAGCACTCCCAGGTGCAGGCGCGTTGACCGCAGCAGGATCGGGAACTCCGCCTCCATGCGGATGTCCGGCGAGTCCGGGTAGCCGCTCAGCGGATCCTTCCAGGGGCCGTCCAGGAGAGCCATCATCCCGTAGAAAATGACGAAATTCAGCAGCAGGGTGGTGACGACGTCGTCCACCTTGAAGCGGGTCTTCAGCACCGCCGGCACCAGGGCAAAAGCCGCTCCGGCCAGCGCCCCGCCTAATATCATCAGGGGAACCAGGCTCCAGACCGGCAGCCCCGCGCGCGCGCCGATGAAGGCCGCGGCCATGGCACCCGCCAGGAGCTGGCCCTCGGCTCCGATGTTCCAGAATTTGGCCCGGAACGCCACGGTCACCGCCAGGCCGGTAAATACGAGAGGCGCGGCCTTGACCACGGTTTCGACCCGGTTGAATGCCGTGCTCAGGGAACTCAGGAAAAGCGTGGAATACGCGCCGAGCACATCGGCCCCGGCCAGCACGACCAGCCCGCTGCACAGCACCAGCGCGGCTCCGACGGCCGCAAGCGGAAGCAGGAGGTTCAGCCACCACGGACAGTGGGCGCGGGGTTCGAGGCGGATCCCGGTCATGCCGCCTCCTGCACCCCGGCCATCAGGAGGCCGACCTGGGCTACGGTCGCCGCCTGGATGTCCAGGACATCCATGATGCGGCCCTCGAACATGACGGCGATGCGGTCCGACAATGCAAAGATCTCCTCAAGGTCCTCGCTGATCAGGACGATCGCGCCGTCCCGGCTGCGCAGGTCGAGGAAGCGCTGGTGGACGAAGCGGGCCGCAGCGACGTCCAGGCCGCGGGTCGGCTGGGCGGCCAGCAGCAGCGTCGGCTCCCAGGCGAGTTCGCGGGCGAGCAAGGCCTTCTGAAGGTTTCCGCCGGACAGGGTGCCCGTGCGCACATGGTTGCCGGCGGCCTTGATCCCGAAGCTTCTGATCTGGTGGTCGGCAAAGCGGCCGATCGCCCGGTGGTTCAGGAATCCCCAGCGGCTGAAGCGAGGCTCCCGGATACGCGAGAGCACCATGCAGCTGCGCAGCGGCAGGCTGGTGATCAGGCCGGTGCCCATGCGGTCCTCGGGGATTCGCCCGACCTCTAACGCCTGCACCTCCCGCGGCGTGAAGCGGGAGACCGTCGTTTCGTTGATCTCCAAGGTGCCGCCGGAGGCTGGCAGCACGCCGGCGATGACATCGGCCAGTTCGGCCTGGCCGTTGCCGGAGACCCCGGCGATGCCAAGAATCTCCCCCCCACGGACTTCCAGGCTGACGCCTTTCAGGCTGGGGCGCGCGCCGCCGCGGGTCTGCAGGTTTTGGATGCGCAGCCTCACCCGGCCGGAGATGGTCGATGCCTTGACCGGCGGCGTGATTTCATGGCCGGTCATCAATTCGGCCAGCCGCTTCTTGCTGACGGTGTCGTCGTTGACCGTTTCGGCGGCCACGCGTCCCTGCTGCATGATCACGACCCGGGTGGTGACGGCGAGGATCTCGTGCAGCTTGTGGCTGATGAAGATCACCCCCATCCGCTGCGCGGCCATCATCCGCAGGGCGATGAACAGGCCTTCGACCTCCTGCGGGGTTAATGCGGCCGTGGGCTCGTCGAGGATCAGGATGCGCGCCCCGCGGATCAGGGCTTTCATGATCTCCAGGCGCTGCTGCTCGCCGATCGTGAGGTCTCCGACGCGGGCATCCGGCGGCAGCTGCAGGCAGAAACGCCGCTCGATCTCGTACATGCGCGTGAGAGCGAAGCCGCGGTCCAGGCGCAGCCCGCGGCCGGACTGGCCCACCATCAGGTTTTCCAGAACCGTGAGGCGGGGCACCAGATGGAAGTGCTGGTGCACCATCCCGACCCCCTGCGCCAGCGCGTCCGCGGAACTGCGAATACGCGCGGTCCGGCCGTCGATGGCGATCCGTCCGGCATCCGCGGCGTAGACCCCGAACAGGATGTTCATCAAGGTGGTTTTGCCGGCCCCGTTTTCCCCTAGCAGCCCCAGGATCTCGCCGCACTTCAGCGTCAGATCGACGCCGTCGTTGGCTTGCACGTCGCCGAAGCGCTTGGCGATGCCGCGCATCTCCAACAGTGAGGGGCTCTCCATGTCGGATCTTTCCAGCCTGCTTACAGCGAAAGGCAGGTAAGCGAATAAACGGTGGATTTTGCAACCGGTTTTCTGGAAGCTTCACTTCCCAGGGAGTGACCCCTTCACTGGGACTTGGGGATCGATTCGTCGATATCCACCCGGAAGTTGCCGGCCAAAATCTCCAGTTTGCGCTTCTCCACCAGGTCTTTGACCTCGGCGGGAAGTTTACTTTCAAATTTGTGATACGGCGCCAGGTAGGAGCCGCCCTTGGACATAAAGGAAAAGCCGCCGAAATCCTGGGCCGTAAATACGCCGGCTTTCACCAGGCTGACCATGTATTTAACCGTCGGCCACATGTCCCACACCGGCCCGGTGATGACGGTGTCCGGCCCGAGCGCGGACTGATCGGACATGTTCGAAATCGCCAGGATTCCCTTTTCCTTGGCGGCCTCGATGACGCCGAACCGCTCGGCGTAGATTACGTCCACGCCGCTTTCGATCTGCGCCAAGGCCGCTTCCTTGGCTTTGGGCGGGTCGAAGAAAGAGCCGATGAAGGAGAACTTGCACTTGACCTTCGGGTTGGACTCCTTGGCGCCGGCGTAAAAAGCGTTGGCCAGGCGGTTGACTTCCGGGATGGGCATCGCCGCCACCACCCCGATGGTGTTGCTCTTGGTCATCCTGCCGGCGATCATGCCGGAAAGATAGGCGGGTTCGTGGATCCAGTTGTCGAAAACTCCGAAATTGGGTTCCGCCGGACCGATGCCGGAACCGAAAACGAACGCGATCTTGGGATAATCCGCAGCCACCCGACGGGCGATCCGTTCGGCGCCGAAGGCATCGCCCGTGATCAGCTGGTAGCCCTTTTCCGCATATTCCCGCATGACCCGGGCAAAGTCGGCCGATTTCACGCTCTCGGACCAATCATATTGAATCCCCATTTCTTTCTTGGCCCGCAATAGGGCGACATGGATCTGGTTCACCCAGGGCTCCTCAATGGGAGTTTCAAACACCGCGGCCACCTTGAGCGGGGCTTGCGCATAAAGCGGGACGACGAGACCGCTCCCCAGCAATAGAGCGGCGACAAACGAAACGACAAAAAACGTTCCGGCCGTTCGTGGGACACGTTTTCCCAAATTCATTTTAATTTCTCCTCTCTGCGGTGATTGAAGGTTCTGAATCACTTGAATATCATGCCGTTGGTGAAAAAATTCATCGCGGCGGAAACCGCTTTTTGCCACCGCCGGCCAACCATATTTGATATGCCGACCGAATGCAAGCACTCCATTGCCTTGCGATTACCGTCAATAAATCAGCTCCAAATCAGATAAAACCACTACATCATGTGTTACGTGGATTCTTGACACACAACTTTAATTCTGCCATTATGGCCTCATTGGATTTCCTACCTCAACCCGATTCCAAACCCCAAATTCAACAGTTTGCGCCAGGAGAAACCCATGGAGCGCTATGCCGAGGCAACCAAACAGACCTACGAGGGCTGGGATGAATTCTCCAGCAAACCCATCGACGAGAAGCTTAATTTTTTCAAACTTAAAGGCCGCATTTTCGACGTGATATTCGCCCAGCAGTTCGATCGGCGGTTCCTGGATGATCTCTATGACCTCACCGAGAAGATTCGTCTGCTCGCAAAAACCAAACTGGGGGCTCAAAAGCTAAGCAGCCTTCTGCCGCACAAACGGGCCATGCTGTATTTCGTACAGCCCTCCACCCGGACTTTTCTATCCTTCCAGAACGCCTGCTACCTCATGGGATTGAATGTCTCCGAAAGCCGCGGAACCAGCACCAGCTCCGAGGTCAAGGGGGAGTCCCCCGAAGACACCATCCGCACGTTCGCCAGCTACGTGGACCTGATCATCTCCCGGCACCCGGAGGCCGGCTTCGCCGAGAAGACCGCCTGGGTATTGAATCAGACCGAACGGCCGGTGCCGGTGCTGAACGGCGGCTCCGGGCCCGACCAGCACCCGACCCAGGCCCTGCTTGATATATACACGCTGCAGCGAGAGTTTCAGGCCATCGGCGGCCTCGATGGCAAGAAGATCGCCATGGTGGGAGACCTCAAACGCGGCCGCACCGTGCGCTCGCTTTCTTATCTTATGAAAAACTACAAGAATGTCACCCTGTACTACGTAGCGCCCGAGGTCTTCCGGATGAAGGACGACATCAAGGCCTTTCTCAAGAAGCACGGTATCCCCTTCCATGAGACGGACGACTTTGAAAGCGTCATGCCCAAAGTCGATGCGATCTATATGACTCGGATTCAGAACGAATACGCCTCCGACCCGAAGAGCGAAACCGAAACCTTTCCGAACTTCCACTTCAAGAAAGAGCACCTCACCAAAATTCACGCTCATTGCGCTATCATGCACCCCTTGCCCCGGCGCTACGAGATCGAGGTGGCCGTGGACAAAGATCCGCGTGCGGCCTACTGGCGCCAGGAACGCAACGGAATGTGGATCCGCGCCGCTCTCATCGCCTATATCTTTCACGTGGAGCAGGAGATTTTATCCGAGTTCGCGTAATGCGGCGAACCGCCGGGAGGTGGGACCGATGGAAGAAGCAGGGGGGTTATGACGCCTCTTGTTTTTTCTGAGCTGATTGACTTTTAACGCAGTACGGTTTAAATTTGGTTCCAAAACGGTTTCTTGTTTGCTGGAGGATTCAAATGGCCACTCTCACCTTAAAAAACATCCCTGACGATCTCTATGAGAAACTCAAGCAGCGGGCCAAAGCGCGCAATCGTAGCGTGAACAAGGAAATCATTGTTTGCATTAAGGAGGCCCTGGAGAGCCGCCGTGTGGACCCGGAGTCTTTCCTTGCCCGAATCGTGGCGTTGCACCGCCAGATGCCGGCCCCACCGCTGACGGACAAGATGCTGCGCCGGGCCAGGACCGAGGGCCGCCCGTGATTGTCGCAGACACGAATCTGATCGCTTATTTCTTCATTCCCGGCGAGCACACCGCCGATGCCCGATTGGTTTTTTTAAAGGATCCAGACTGGGTCGCCCCTCTCCTATGGAAAAGTGAATTCCGAAATGTCGTCGCCACCTATTTGCGGCAAGGTTATTTCAATCTGAAGGATGCCCTGACGATCGTCAACGAAGCAGAACAGCTTTTTCGCGGCAACGAATTTTCGGTTCCTTCGGACAGTGTTCTCAAGATGGTCAGCGAGTCCAAATGTTCCGCTTATGACTGCGAGTTCGCAGCCCTGGCGCAAGAGTTGGGAGTCAAGCTGGTGACCTCGGACAAAGTCATTATGTCAGCGTTTCCCGGCATCGCGGTGCACATCCGCGATGTTTGAACAGCGCTGATCCGTTCGACGATCCTACCCCACCGTATTTTTCTTGTGAGGCCTTCATTGCTAACTCTCTCAGTTGATCGAAAAGCCATCCACGACGTCAGTCTGGTGATCTTCGACAAAGACGGGACCCTGATCGAGCTCTATCATTACTGGTCGCAGATGGTGGCGCTGCGCGCGCGACTCATCTGCGAGGCGCTGGGATTGGATAAGACGCACGAGGAAGGGCTGAAATGGACGCTGGGGGTGGATGAAAAGGCGGGGCGGCTGCGGCCCGAAGGACCGGTCGGCCTCAAGAAGCGGGAGATCGTAATCCAGGCGGCCGTCGATTATCTGGCCGCCGTCGGTCTGCGCGAGACGCGACCGGTTTGCTCAGCAGCCTTCGAGCGGGCCGACGAGGAATCCAGCCAGGACTTGGGGCGTTTCATCCGGCCGGTCCGGGGGGCCGAAGCTCTGGTCGGCGAACTTCACACCAACGGTTGCCGCATCGCCGTCGCCACGGTGGACATAAGCCGGCGGGCCCGGCTTGCGGTGAACTTTATGGGCTGCGGAGACCTAGTCGACCTGGTGGTGGGGGCGGAGCAGGTCACCCGCCCGAAGCCGGCCCCGGACATGATTCATCTCATCCTGAAAACGCTGGGCATCAAGCCGTCCCAGGCCGTCATGGTGGGGGACGCCCTCACCGACGTCCAGATGGGTTTGAATGCCGGCCTCAAAGCATCCATTGGGGTGCTCTCCGGCTTCGCCACGCGGGATCAGATGCAGTCCCGCACACCGTTCATTGCCCGGGACGTGTCGGAGCTTACAGTACTGCCCGGAGGTGACGGCTCTTCACCAACTCTGTGATCACATTTATGTTTTTAACGAGAGGGACGTTATGCGCCATACCCGCGTTGGCATAAGGGATGCATTTCATTTGTTGACGACTCTGGCATCTCACCACCGCGATGACTCTAAAGAGCGAGTTCCCGGAGCTATCGCTGCTGACGTTCGACCAACGGCTCAAGACGGCCGCTGAAGTAGAAGACCTCGGTTGAAAAAGCAGGGAATTTATATCGGAGAGACAGAGATGAAAACATGCTCCGATGGCAACGTACTGGAAGAACTGCTGGAGCTTCTCAAGCTGGAGAAGATCGAAGAGAACATCTTCCGGGGCCAGAGCCAGGACCTGGGATTCGGCAATGTCTATGGCGGCCAGGTGCTGGGGCAGGCGCTTTCGGCCGCCTATCAGACAGTGCCGTCCGAGCGCCGGGCCCACAGCCTGCATGCCTATTTTCTGCGCTCGGGGGATGTCACCAAACCCATCGTCTACAACGTCGACTGCATCCGCGACGGCAGGAGCTTCACGACGCGCCGGGTCGTGGCCGTCCAGAAAGGTCGGCCGATTTTTAACATGGCGGCCTCATTTCAAATTGATGAGCCGGGTTTTGATCATCAGGATCCGGCCCCATCCGTCCCCGATCCAGAAGGGCTCGTCTCCGAGTTGGAGCTGGCAAACCGGATCGCCGATCAGATCCCCGCTCCCATCCGGCAGAAGCTTCTGTACCGGCGGCCTATCGAGGTCCGGCAGGTTAATCCGTGAAACTTGAGGCGATGTCGGACGCCTGCCGCTAAGACGGCTCCATGGCGGAGCAACCGCTCAATCGTATACGCCCGGAGAACATCGTGAAATTCAACCCGCTTTCCAACGCCCATCTCAAGGAACTGGAATCCATGGTTTCGCCGGACCGGTTTTCCACAGGCCCGTCGATTCTCGATTTGCATGCCAAAGACCAGTCCGCCCATTCGGCCTGCCGGCCGGAGGCGGTGATCTGGCCGGAGACGCCGCCCGAGGTGGCTTCCATCCTCAGATATGCTGATCGGCACCACATTCCCCTGACCGGCTGGGGGTCGGGCTCCAGCTTGGAAGGCAACCCCATTCCCGTGTGCCGTGGGATCGTGCTTGATTTCAGCCGCATGAACCGCATCCTATCCATTCGGGAGGAGGATTTTCAGGCGGATGTGCAGCCGGGGGTCGTCTATAAGGACCTGAATGAAAAGCTGCGGCACACCGGGCTTTTCTTTCCGCCCGATCCGGGCGCCCGGGCCACCATCGGCGGCATGATCGCCAACAACGCCAGCGGCACGCGCACGGTGCTCTACGGCTCCACCCGGGACTACGTCATGCGCTTGGTGGTGGCCCTGGCGAACGGCGAGTTGCTCGAGATGGGCACCCGCGCCAGCAAGAGTTCCTCGGGCTACAACCTCATCAACCTGTTCGTCGGCTCCGAGGGGACGCTGGGCATCGTGGTCGAAGCGACCATGCGGCTGGTGGGATTCCCGGCCGAGTATTCGGCCGCCGTCGCCACCTTTCCCTCCGTGCAGGCGGCGGCCCAAACGGTGTACGATCTCAAGCGCTCCGGCCTCAACCCGGCCGCGCTCGAGCTGTTGGGGCCGGAGTGCATCGCCCTCATGAACGCAGTGGAAAAACTGGAGCTCAATGTGGCGCCGACGCTTTTCATCGAGTTCCACGGCACCACTACCAGCCAGCTGTCCGAAGTGCTCGACACCGCCAAGGACATCTGCGCGGCCCAGTGCTGCATGGATTTCCGGCCGGGCCTGGGGAGAGCCGAGCGGGACCGGATATTCAAAGCACGGCACGCCCTCGGCGAGATGATCCAGCACAACCACCCGGAGCACAAGATTCTGATCATGGACGTGGCGGTTCCCATCACCGCCTATGCCGAACTTCTGGCGGCCATGCAGGCCGAGGTCGTCCCGCACGGTCTGATTCATTACACCTTGAGCCACGCCGGCAACGGCAACGTGCATCTGAACATTGCCGGCCGCAAGGACGACCCCGCGGAATGGGCGCTCGTGCAGGCGGTCTCCGAACGGCTGGTGATGAAGGCCATCGCCCTCGGCGGGACGGCCACCGGCGAGCACGGCGTGGGCCTCGGCAAGCGCAAATACATGCCCGTTCAGCATGGCGCCGGCCTGGACTGGATGAAACGGATCAAGACGCTCTTCGATCCGAACGGGATCCTCAACCCCGGCAAGATCTTCCCCGAATAATCCATCGTCCGCCGCCAAGCGGCGGGCGATGGCGTGCCGTTTGATTTCGCTTCGCTTTTCAGGGCCGTTGTGATACGAAATCAACTCGTTATCGCCTGGCGGCTACCGGCTGGCCGACCATTCACTTAAAAGCCCCCGCAACGACATCGAATACGGCCCCAGAGGCCGCTGGCAACCACATCATCACGTAAAGGAGGAGTCATGAAAAAACTGGTGGTATTGGCGCTTCTTAGTGTTTTTGCCCTGGCGGGCAGCGCGCTCGCTGCAGACACGGTCAAGATCGGCGTCTACCTGCCGCTGACCGGCCAGATGGCCTTCGGCGGCCAGCTCGAGCTCGAAGGCGTGCAGATGGCCCACAAGGAAGTTCCGACCGTGCTGGGCAAGAAAGTGGAGTTGTTCGTGGTGGACAACAAGTCCGACAAGGTCGAAGCGGCCAACGCCGTGAAGCGCCTGATCGAGAAGGAGAAGGTGGTGGCCATCATCGGCACCTACGGCTCCTCGCTCGCCATGGCGGGCGGCGAGGTCGCGGAGAAGGCCGGCATCCCCATGGTCGGCACCTCCTGCACCAACCCGCTGGTCACCCAGGGCAAGAAGTTCAGTTTCCGGGTGTGCTTCATCGACCCCTTCCAGGGGGCCGGTGCAGCCACCTACGCCTTCAACGACATCAAGGCCAAGACCGCGGCCCTGCTGGTGGACGTGTCCAACGACTACTCGGTGGGTCTGGCCACCTTCTTCACCCGGTCTTTCACCAAGCTGGGCGGCCAGGTGGTGGCCAACCTGAAATACCAGGCCGGCGACCAGGACTTCACGGCCCAGTTGACCGAGATCATCAGCAAGAAGCCCGATGTGCTGTTCATCCCCTCTTACTTCGCCGAGGGCGCCATCATCATGAAGCAGACCAAGGAGCTGGGTGCCACGTTCCGGATCATGGGCGGCGATGCCATGGACAATCCCAAGATCGTCGAGATCGGCGGGGCGGCCGTGGAAGGCTTTGTGCACACCACCTTTCCTTACGATCCCTCGATGAAGGACATGAGCCCGATCGCCAAGAAGTTCACCGAGAATTGGAAGAAGGCCTATCCCGCCAAGGAGCCCAACGTCAACGCCGCCCTGGGCTACGACACCTACCTGATGGTGCTTGATGCCATCAAGCGGGCCGGCAAGGCGGAGCCCGCGGCCATCACCAAGGCGCTGGCCGCCACCAAGGGATTCGAAGGCGTCACCGGCAGCACCACCATCAACGCCACGCATGACGCCGAGAAGCCCGTGGGCCTGGTGCAGATCAAGGACGGCAAGAAGACCTATATCGGCAGCATTACGCCCAAGCTCTAAAAGGAGTTGATAAACAGCGCCTCGGGCCGTGACCCTGCGTTGCATGGCTCTTGTAAATGCTCACATATCAGCCGATATGCTGCGCTTTCCAAATCGCCATGCGCCTTGGCTGACGGCCCGACGCTTGTTTCTCAACTCCTTTGCAAACAGGCAAAGAGCCTGCCGGACCTGAAGGAGAATTCATGACCGGGGCCATGTTCGTGCAGCACGCCTTGAACGGCCTGACACTGGGCAGCCTCTATGCCCTGATCGCCATCGGCTACACCATGGTTTACGGCATCCTGCGGCTGATCAACTTCGCCCACAGCGAGATTTTCATGCTGGGCGCCTACTTCGTGCTGTGGGGCATCACCCTGTTCTACCTTCCATGGCTCGTGGCCATCCTGGGCGCCATCCTCATCACGGCCGGCATCGGCATCCTGGTGGACCGCGTGGCCTATCGCCCCCTGCGCGATGCGCCCCGAATCTCGGCCCTCATCAGTGCCATCGGCGTCTCGTTCTTCCTTCAGAATCTCACCATCGTGGCCTTCGGGGCCATCCCCCGCGAGGTCTACCGGCCGGCCTGGCTGGAAAACCCGATCCTCATGGGCGACGTGCGCGTCCTGCCCCTCACCCTTTTCGTACCGACGCTTTCGTTCCTGCTCATGCTGGGCCTGGTCTGGATCGTCTACAAGACCAAACCCGGGCTGGGCATGCGCGCCATCTCCAAGGACATCGAGACCAGCTACATCATGGGGGTGCCGGTCAACCGCATCATCTCGCTGACCTTCGGCATCGGCTCGGCGCTGGCGGCGGCCTCCGGCATCATGTGGGCCCTGCGCTACCCGCAGCTGCAGCCGGTCATGGGGTCGATTCCAGGCTTCAAGGCGTTTATCGCCGCCGTGTTCGGGGGCATCGGCTCGATTCCCGGGGCGGTCGTCGGCGGCATCATGTTGGGAGTGATCGAGATCATGGCCGTAGCGTTTTTCCCGGACCTGGCCGGCTACCGGGACGCGTTCGCCTTCATCCTGCTCATCGTCATTCTCCTGATCAAGCCGACCGGGCTGATGGGCGTGCGCCTGGAGGACAAGGTCTGATGGGTGCGAAAACCAACGCCGTCTTAAATATCCTGGCGGCCGCCGTCCTGGGGCTCTTTCTTTGGTGGGCTGAGGACAACCTGGACGGTTACATGATCCAAATCCTCAACCTGATCGCCGTGAACATCATCCTGGCGGTGAGCCTCAACCTGATCTACGGCTTCACCGGCCTGTTCAGCCTGGGCCACGCCGGATTCATGGCCATCGGCGCCTATGTCTGCTCGATTTTGATCTTGGCCCCCGAGCAAAAGGAGATGCTCTTCATCCTGGAGCCGGCCTACGACTGGGTGCAGTCCGCCCAGGCCCCGTTTTTTGTGGCGGTGGTCGCCGGGGGACTGATCGCGGCCCTCTTCGGGGTCCTGGTAGGCATACCGCTGCTGCGGCTCGGCGACGACTACCTGGGCATGGCCACATTAGGGTTCGCCGAGATCGTTCGGGTCGTCGCCATCAACTTGCCGCGCGTCACCAACGGTGCCCTCGGCTTCAAGGGCATCCCGGACCATGCCGACCTCTGGTGGAATTTCGGCTGGTGCGCCCTCACCCTGTTTGTCGTCATCCGGCTGATCCGCAGCAACAGCGGCAACGTCTTCAAAGCCATCCGCGACGACGAGACCGCCGCCAAGGCCATGGGGGTCGACGTGTTCCGACACAAGCTGCTGTCCTTCACCATCGGGGCGTTCTTCGCCGGCGTGGGCGGTGCGCTGCTGGGCAGCCTGGTGGCCACCATCGATCCGAAGATGTTCACCTTCGTGCTGACCTTCAACGTGCTGATGATCGTCGTGACCGGTGGCCTGGGTTCCATCACCGGCTCGGTCCTGGCGGGCATCGCCATCACCATCCTGCTCGAGTGGCTGCGGTTTGTGGAAAACCCCGTTTATTTCGGCGACTGGGAACTGCCCGGCATTCCCGGCATGCGCATGGTGGTTTTTTCGCTGGCGCTCATTTTCATCATCCTCTTCCGCCGCGAGGGGTTCATGGGCAAGCGCGAGTTCAGCTGGGACTGGGCGGTCGGGCGCTTCATCAAAAAAGCGGGCCGCCATGGCATCTGACGCCGTCCTGGAGACCAAAGGCCTCACCATGCGCTTCGGCGGGCTGACGGCCGTGAAGAATTTCAGCGCCGCCATCCCGCGCGGGAGCATCGTCGGCCTGATCGGACCCAACGGCGCCGGCAAGACGACCTGCTTCAACATGATCACCGGCTTCTACAAGCCCAGCGAAGGGCAGGTGCTGTTCAACGGGGCGGACATCACCGGCACGCCGCCCCATCGGGTATGCCGCAGCGGCATCGCCCGCACCTTCCAGAACATCCGGCTGTTCGGCAACGAAACCGTGCTGGAAAACGTCATGATCGGCTGCCACCTGCGCCAGAGAACCGGCTGGTGGCAGGCGGTCCTCTGCCTGCCGTCCAACCGGCGCGAAGAGCGCGCCATCGCCGAGCGCGCGCGCGAGCTGCTGAAGGTCGTCGGCCTGCAGGATCTTGCGGGCGAACAGGCCAACAGCCTGCCCTACGGTGCGCAGCGGCGGCTTGAGATCGCCCGGGCGCTCGCCACCCGGCCCACCTTCCTCCTTTTGGATGAACCGGCCGCCGGTATGAACCCCAACGAAACCCAGGAACTCATGGGCTTCATCCGTGAAATCCGCCGCAGCTTCGATCTCACCGTCCTGCTGATCGAGCACGACATGAAGGTGGTCATGGGCATCTGCGAGCACATCTGGGTCCTGGACTACGGCGAGATGATCGCCGCAGGCCCGCCGGCGGCGATCCAATCGGATCCCAAGGTCATCAAGGCCTATCTCGGAGAGGAGGCCCTGGCCCATGCTTAAGGTGCAGGACCTGCACGTCTACTACGGCGGCATCCACGCGCTCAAGGGGATCTCCATCGAGGTGCCCAAAGGCAAGGTCGTCACCCTGATCGGCTGCAACGGGGCCGGCAAGAGCAGCACCCTGCGGGCCATCGCCGGGCTGATCAAGAACAAGAAAGGCCGGATCATTTACAACGGCGCCGATCTCTCCAACCGCGGCCCGGTGGACATCGTCAAAGCCGGCATCGTCATGTCGCCCGAAGGCCGACGGATCTTCCCGCACCTGACGGTGCTGGAGAACCTGCGGCTGGGGGCTTACAGCCGCAGCGACGATGCGCAGATCGTCAAGGACATCGAATGGATCTTCGAGTTGTTCCCCAAGCTGAAAGAGCGCAAGGATCAGAAGGGCGGGACTCTTTCGGGCGGCGAGCAGCAGATGCTCGCCCTGGGCCGCGCGCTGATGAGCGCGGCGGAGGTGGTCATGATGGACGAGCCATCTCTGGGGCTGGCCCCCATGCTGGTCAAGGAGGTCTTCGACATCATCGCCGCCATCAACCGCCAGGGCAAGACGGTGCTGCTGGTGGAGCAGAACGCCTTCGCCGCCCTCAAGATCGCCGACTACGCCTACGTGCTGGAGGTGGGCGCCATCGTGCTGGCGGGCCCCGGCGAACAGCTCATCGCCGACGACCGCGTCAAGTCGGCCTACCTGGGCGGCTGATCCGCAACGACGTTTTTTGCTCGATGATCGCGACTCGCCAGGCCGGCAGGCTATGCTGAATAAGCCCTTGGAAGCCCGGACCCACAAGCATAGCACCGGGTTCGGGTTTTGGGGCGTTGGAGTGCTCATTTGCCACGAAAGGGGATCAACCCGTGCGAGGTGAAGCCGTAGAAAGCCTAAAGGAAAGGATGCTTGCCAAATTCCGCGCGTTCGGACCGGCCGGCGCGACCAAAGCCAAACTCGGTGTCAAAGGCCTGAAGGGTAGAGCCGCTCAGGCGTTGCAGGAATTGCTGAGCGACCGGCGCGTGGCCAACCTCGGCAGCCCGACGCGGCCTCGCTATGTCCTCAGCGAGCACTTCAATCCGCTGGAAAAGGCTTGCGAGCAGATCGAACGCAACGCCATGTCGATAAAACCGGCCCGTGCCGACACGCTCGAACTGGTGATCAAAAAGGAGCTGGAAAAGGGGTGTGAGGGCGAGGTCCGTAAAAAAATCGACGAGGCGATCGACTGGCTGGTGAAAGATAAGCGGCTGCTGAAGCTGCGTCGCGGCCGGTCGTTTTACTGGGTGTCCGCTGAAAAATTGAAGGCGCTGGTGGCCCTGGAAAAACGGCAACCAGATCCTGCTGCCGAGGCGCAGCCCCAAGCATCCCCATCACCAACGGTTCATCCGATCGACCGCCAACTCGTGCAGGCCGCCTACCAGCGGCTCAGATCCCGGCTGGGCTACAGCAACGTGGAAATATCCGCGCTGCGGCGCGAGCTCAGCATCCCCATGGATGAGCTCAAGCGCTTTCTGCTGGAGGAAAGCCGGCGCGGGCAGGCCGTATTGAGCCTGGGCGACTGGTCGGTGTCGTCGGAGGAAATCCGCTCCGGGGCGATCGAACTTTTCGGCCGGCCCCATCTTCTCGTACGCTTGGATGCGGAATAGGGTTGCCATGGACGTCAATCCCTTTGAGAGCGTCATCGTATCGGAGCCGCGGCGCATCGAGAAGCCGGTTTCCGGACTGAACGATTTGCCGCTGCAGAGCCTTCTGCGGCAGGTCGATAAGCTGACCGGCGCCGAATTCCCGAAAGCGGTGAAACTGTCGGGGGCCCAGTTCATCCAATCGCCCGCCCCCGGTTACGGCAAGTCGCACCTGATCGGCCGGCTGTTCAAACAGCTGCGCGGCCGCGCGACATTGATCTATCTGCGACCGTTCACCAATCCCTCCACGTGCTGGAAATCCATTCTGCTGAAAATGGTGCAGGAACTCGAATTTCCGGAAAGCGCGGAGGCCGAGTTCTGCGGCATGGACGAGCCCAACCAGCTGGAGGCGCTGGTTCACGGGATTCTGGTCAACGTAGTGGTCAACGGCCTGAAAAGCGGCATTATCCGGCACAAGCACCCAGCGGCGGCCGTGGACTATTTCCACCGCGCCACGCTGAAAAAACTGCGTTCCCAAAAAGAATGGGTCGCGTGGGTGGGTGCCAAGAAAACCGGATTGGCCGAGCTGATGGAAAGGCAGCTCAAGCAAAAAGGGATTCTGCTGAGCTCATCGCCGCTCTCCTGGTTCAACGTCTTGCTGCAATACGCCTATTTTCCGAAATCGTACGAGCTGCGCCAAAGCTGCCTGGACTGGCTGAGAGGCGGAAGCATCGATGATGCGGACGCCGCCAGGATCGGCATCCTTGCGGGGGACCGCCCGGTCCACGACCTGGCGATCGACCAGATCAATGAAACCAGCAAACACCGGATGGTGGACTTCTGCAGCTTGGCCGGCTTCTACCGCCCCTTTTTGTTCTGTTTCGATCAGACCGAAAACTACGGCGCCGAACCCGTAACCGCCAAGTGCCTGGGGATGGTCATCCAGGGCCTGGTGGACGACTGCCCGAATCACATGACGGTGGTCACGGCCAACCAACACCCTTGGCACCAGGTCGTGCAGCCTCACTGGGAGCACGCCCACGTCGATCGCTTGGCCAAACCCGCGCTGGAATTGAGAGGGCTGCGGCGGGACCAGGCGAAGGAGTTGATCGCGACCCGCCTACTGGGCTGGGAACAGAAATCCTTGAAGGCCAAGCGGCTCCGCGACGCCGAATGGCTGGATGGTGCGTTCCGCCAGAGCAGGGAGATCGGCATCCGCCAATTTCTGTTGAAATGCAGCGAGCACTGGCTGGCCGAGGACATCGAGCCCACGCCCGAACCGAAGCCGCCCGCGCCCGAAAAAGAGCTGGAGGACTCCTTCCAGGCGTACGTCAACAAAATCAAGACCCAGCCGAAGCGGCTGGTCTACGATCCGGACGCGCTGTTCTGGCTGGTGCAGGAGGTCGCCTGCCGGCAGGGAGCTGCCTTCAAAAAGTTCAAGAGCACGAGGGGTTATCTGGTCGCGCGCTGGGATGTCGACGGCCGGAAAGTTTATTTCGGCTTCGAAGCCGGCCATCATTTCAAGCGCTGGCAGGCGATCCAACAGGAAGCCGGCCGCTACCATGCGGCGGACACGTCGAGCAAGGTGGTGTTCTTCCGCACACCGGAGCTCCGGTTCATCCCGGGACCCGGCTGGAAGAGCGCGCACGAAATCGCGACGGCCAAGCGGGGTTACCTGCACATTCTGGTCCTCGGCCGCGAGGCGATGGCCCAGCTGTACGCAGCCTATGATCTTTACCTGGATGCGGTGGAGGGCAACCTCCCTTTCGAGGCCGATCAGGTGCTCGCCTTCATTCGCAGCCGTTTGAAGCCGGTCTGGGATCGGGTTCTCGAACCCGCGCCCGAAAAGTGGGGCGGCGGCCCGCCCGAGGCTGAACATAAGCCTCCGGATGAAGGCGGCGAGCCCAAAAAGACCCTGATCCATAAAATTCGTGACATTGTCAAGAGAGACAAGTTCCTGAGCCTCGCTGACCTGATGGCCAAGATTTCGCCGCCGGTGTCCGAGGAGGAGTTGCACCGGGCGAGGTCCTGCATCGCGGAAATCCAGGTTCACACCAGTCCCAATATGACCGTGCTGCAATGGCGGCCGAACAAGTGAAAAGGTAATTCTTCGGCACCGGTGGTGCGATCCCGCTTTTTCAGGTTTGCGTTTGGTTGGGCATGATGACGACCTCGATGACGGTTACCGAACTCAAATGCGCCAGCCTCGATGCCGAATGGCGGCGTCGCTGGTTGATGGGCAAAAGACCGTCGACCCGGAGTTTCGCACCGCCTGGCGAACAGATCGCCTATGGCACCCTCTTCCATCGCATCGCCGATGAATTCGTTTGCTGGCTGGTGGCATCCAAGCGCAAGGCGATTTCCCTCAACAGCCCTGCGGATCTCTGGGGTGAGCTTTATGAACGCTTCGCGGCCGAAAAGCTCGAACGCATCGCCCAGAAAAGCCATCTTGATTCCGCTCTGCATCTGTCCGCAGCGCTCAAGGCCTTCTCGGCTCGGGTGGCCGAGCTGCGGGCGCGTACCCCCTCCTTCAAAACCTGGCAGGATGTCTATCTCGCCAACGAGTTTGTGCTGAAAGACGTTGGCTTTCAGGTGGGCGGTGCGGCCCTGCGGGTGTCCGGACGGCTCGATGCGGTGCGTTTCCATCCGGAGGATGCCGTCGAAGTGGTAGACTACAAGCTCACCCACGGCAACCAGTTCAAGCACGACCTCATCCAGCTGGCGATCTACACCAAGCTCCTGGAGCGGGCACGGCCGGGATTGAGGTTCAGCGGCACGCTGGAATACTATGAGCCCAAGCTGCAGGCGGTGGCGGTGGCGAAGCATGATCTCGATGCCATTTTCAAAGACATGGTCGAGCCCATCCTGAATGAGCTGGCGGGCGAAAACCTCTCGTCGCTTCCGCCCATGGAACGAATCGCCGAAAAGAAGCCGGCGCCGGCCATGAGCGTGCCAGCCGCAAGCCCGGACCTCTCCGCGGCGGTCCGAAAGTGTTTCGCCGACTTCAAGCTGGAAGTGGAGGTGGTCGGCCGCCAGGAGGCGCCGCAACTCATCCGCTACCGGGTCCGGCCGGCGCCGGGCGTCAAGGTGGTGTCTCTGGCGAACCGCGCCGACGACTTGAAGGTGGCTTTATCGTTGCCCCAAAGCCCGGTGATCGAACCCTCTCAAGGCAGCGTGGTCATCGACGTCCCCAAAGAAAAACCGGACATCGTCTACTGGCGCGAGGTGATCCGGCGGCCGGAGCTCGCCGGCAACGACAGCCCGGTCGCCTTCCCCGTGGGCGTAGGGGTGGACAACCACCTGCTGGTGGCCGACTTTGCCGACCCCAACATGTGCCACGGCCTGGTCGCCGGCGCCGCGGGAAGCGGCAAAAGCGAATTCTTGAAAAGCATGGTGGCCGCGCTCATCCGCCGGAGCAAGCCGGCTGATTTGAAGCTCACCCTCATCGACCCGAAAATCCTCACCTTCGGCGGCCTGCCCGCAGGCCTCTCCCGTCTCACCGAGCCGGTCATCACCGATGTCAACGCCGCTATTCCTTGCCTGGATCAAGCGGTTGCGGACATGACCGCACGCTACCATACCATGGCCAACGAAAATTTCGAGAACCTGAGCCTGCGCTTCAAAGCTGGAAGGACCGACATCCCGTACCGGGTCATCGTGTTCGACGAGTTCGCGGACCTCGTATTGGCGGGCGGAGATGCCAAGAAGCAGTTCGAAACTCTGGTCGCCCGGATTGCGCAGATGGGCCGCGCGGCCGGCATCCATCTGATGCTTGCCACCCAGCGGCCGGACAAGAACGTGGTGACCGGACTGATCAAGGCCAACCTGCCTTTGAAGATCTGCATGCGGGTGGTCAATTCGACCAACTCGAACATCGTGTTGGATCAAACCGGAGGGGAAAATCTCCTGGGCCGGGGCGACCTGCTCTGCGATCGAGGCAGGGGCATCGAGCGGGCGCAATCACCCTATATCTCCCAGGAGGAGTTGCGGGAACTATCTTCGTAACCGGCTATGGCTTTCGAAATTTAACGTCCTATTTACAACGGATTAAAGAATTAAACTTGAAAATTGGCGGTTGGGCTGGTAATTTTCAAGCATGTTCTAGCTTACGTTCGATGTTCATAGAAATACCTTTGCAGGCAAACTATTCCGATATCGCGTTGCGCATCCGTTGAGAACGAATACCCTATCAACCACTTAAGGAGCTGGAAAATGGAGAACAGGAATTCCGGGATGGGAAATGTCATGTTGGTGCTGGTCATGTTGATCGGGATTTTTCTGGTGGGCTTCCTGATCTTCGGCAAGACGGCGACGGCTCCTTTCGGTCCGCGGTTTTCGGCCAAGCCCTCGCCGGATCAGGTCCTGCAAATGCTGAAGGAAGGCAACGACCGCTTCTCGGCCGGCCAGTCGGCCTATCTGACCTGCGACCCGGCCCGGATCGGCCTGGCCGACAAGTCGGACCAGGGGTATTATGCTTACGCCACCGTGCTTTCGTGCTCCGACTCGCGAGTGCCGGTGGAGCTGATCTTCGACGCCGGCATCATGGACCTTTTCGTGGTCCGCGTGGCCGGTAACGTCAGCGACACGGATGAAATCGGCTCCATCGAGTACGGTCTGGCCCACGTGAAAACGCCCGTGCTGGTCGTTCTGGG
This sequence comes from uncultured delta proteobacterium, assembly GCA_963700055.1. Classification (GTDB taxonomy): domain Bacteria; phylum Desulfobacterota; class Desulfobacteria; order Desulfobacterales; family SpSt-501; genus SpSt-501. The sequence goes on from CAVOWH010000013.1 coordinate 156,789, forward strand.
CCACACCCGCTGCGGAGCGGTCACCGCGGTTTCTCAGGCCGTGGGCGGACACGGCCACAAACTCGAGCGCAACATCCCACCGCTGGTCGACAACATCGTCCCGGCCGTCAAGCGCGCCATGGAACTGCACCAGGACCTGCACGGCGACGCCATCGTGCCGCATGCAATCGAAGAAAACGTGTGGCAATCCGTCGAGGATCTTTTTATGAAGAGCCCGGCGGTCCGCGACCTCGCACGGTCCGGCCAAGTATTGGTCACCAGCGCGATCTACGACCTGGGTACCGGGAAGGTGAACTGGCTGCCACAGGCCAAGATCGGGGACATCCTCCAGCGCGTGGAGGCTTCCCCGGACAAGGAAACGGAGCCGTTTGCGAATTAAGAAAGGGCGCCTCTGCGGGTCGGTGGATCCGGCCTTCGGACGTTTTATCCCTTGCTCAATTAATCCATGTGGCAACCGGCTGGAGGGCTGAAGGCCTTGGCGTACCCGTCCTGCAAGCTGAAATGCGCCCGCGCGCTGGAGACAGCGATCCTGCAGGCGGGGCCTGAAAACGTTTCGGCCTTCATCGCCGACGAGGTTATGTGCGGGCTGGGCCGGACGGGCGCCCATTTCGCGATCGACCATTGGTCGACAACCCCCGACCTGATCGCCGCCGGCAAAGGCCTGGGCATCTGACCTTTCAATTGTAGAACCGGAGCATCGCCAGGCTTGCATTTTCAAAAATCCGGCTTACTATAGCGTCCACATCCCGTCGTCAACGACGGGATGTCCTATTTTTGGAAGCTGCCTCGGCAGCTCGGGGTTCGAAAAAAATCGTTAAGGAGAAAGACATGGCGGATCGTTCGCAGTTTACGCTATACAGCGGCGCCCATCGCGGGGCCGAGTCCGAATTCGGCAAACAAGCCGAGCGCTGGGGAATTCAGGAAGTCAACTATTCCTTCGAGGGGCATTCCCCGGGGCGGTCACGGGGGGTCCGAGTGCTGGAGCCGGCGGAGCTGGACAAAGGGGATGTCAGCATGGAAATCGTATCCACCCGCATGGGCCGCACCTATTCCAAGGCGGACAAGATTCGCAAGGTCATCCAGTCCATTTTCCACATGATCAACAACGGCTACCAGGTGTTCGCCGTGGGCTGGATCCAGCCGGACGGCACGGTGAAGGGCGGCACCGGCTGGGGGGTCGAGCTGGCCAAGCTGTTCAATCGGCCCGTCAGCGTCTACGACCAGGACCGCAAGGGATGGTTCTCTTGGAAGGACAGCCAGTGGGTCGCCGAAGCGCCCGTCATTGCCCACAAAACGTTTGTCGGCACCGGCACGCGCAATCTCACAAAGGACGGCCATAATGCCATCGAGGATCTTTTCGCGAAGTCTTTCGGCCCGGCCAAAAAATGAGAGCCGGTCACCGGCTCTCATTTTTTTATAGAATGTATGCCAGGAAAAATATCCCCACCATCGTGAAGGCCAGCATGAGCTTCACGCCGATGCCGAGGATGAAGCCGATCCAGGTAGCCACCCCCGCGCGCCCCGCCTGCCCCAGGTTGCGCCGCGCCATGAACTCGCCGATCACGGCGCCGATAAACGGCCCCAGAATGATCCCCGCGAACCCAAAGAAAATTCCGACCAACGTCCCCAGGGCCGCTCCGACCACCGCCTCGCGGCTGGCGCCGGCGCCTCGGGCGCCTAAACTGGATGAGATGAAATCAACACAGAACGCCAGCACCGTCATAATGGCGAGGACGATGATGGCCCCGGCGCCCACGTGTTGAAATCCGTCGGCCCAAGCCGCGAGCAGAAGCCCCCCGAAGACCAGCGGCGTCCCCGGCAGCCCCGGCAGGAGAATGCCCGCGATCCCCACGCCGACCAACATGAGGCTCAATATCCACACGAGCGGTGTCATGCCGGTCAATATAGCCCAAAAGCTTGATCGCGTCCACTCGTGACAAACCATTTGAGCCGCCGCAAAAACTCATCTATGCTTGCCGCTTCGAACCGGACTCGACCGAGCATGAGCATGATGAAATCCGACCCTGACCGTCCTGAACGCGGCGCCTTGAGCGTCGTTGCGCTCATGTGCCTGGCCGAAACTTTGAGCATGACGGGCTTCGCGGCCTACCCGGCCTTCCTGGCCTTGCTGCGCGACACCTGGGGCCTCAGCAATTCGGGGGCGGGCTTCATCGGCGGGGCCTACTTCGCCGGCTACATGACGGCCGTGCCGGTGCTCTCCAGCCTGACCGACCGCTACGATGCCCGCCGCATCCATGTCGGCTCATGCCTGCTGGCGGCCGTCAGCAATCTCGGGTTCGCTCTTTTCGCAGACGGGGTCTTCACCGCGGCGGGGCTCCAGGCATTGGCGGGCGCCGGCCTGGGCGGCACCTACATGCCGGGGCTGAAGGCGCTCACTGACCGCGTGACCGGGCCGCGCCAGAGCCGGTTCATCGCCTTTTACACCAGCACCTTCGGCATCGGCACCAGCCTCTCGCTTTTGCTCGCCGGCGGGCTGGGCCGTTGGATTCCCTGGAATTGGGCGTTTGGCCTGCTGGCGATAGGCCCGTTAGCCGCCGCGCTCATCGTTTTTTTTGGATTGGCGCCCCTGGAACCGACCCGCCTGACCGGCCGCCGGCCGAGCCTGCTCGGCAGCTTCGGCGTGCTGCGCGACCGGTCGGTGCTGGCGTATGTGCTGCGCTACGCGGCGCACTGCTGGGAGCTGTTCGGACTGCGGTCATGGATGGTCGCCTTCATCCTCTTCGGCTACGGCCTGGCGCAGGCGGGGAAGCCGGCGCTGGGGGCGACCGAGGCCGCGGCGATCATCAATTTCCTGGGCATCCCCGTCAGCATCCTGGGCAACGAGACAGCCGGCCGCTGCGGTCGGGGGCGGTACATTTCGGTGGTCATGGCGGCTTCCGGGGCCATGGCCTGGCTGGCCGGTTTTTCCGCCGGGTGGTCCTGGTGGGTCATGCTTCTGCTGTTGGCGATTTATTTTATCGCGATCATGTCAGACTCTGCCGCGCTTACCGCCGGGCTGGTGGCAACCACCCCATCTCATCAGCGGGGAGCGGCCATGGCGGTTTATTCATTTGGCGGGTTCGGGGCCGGATTCCTGGCGCCGCTGGTATTCGGCGCCTTGCTGGACATCGCCGGAGGCAAGAGCGACCCTTCGGCATGGGGGGTTGCCTTCGGCAGCCTGGGCATCGGATGTCTCATCGCCTCGATCGTCGCCCGGCTCACAAGCAATGCCCGCCGGTGAAACCTTCGCCTTTAAAGACCTATTTCCCTTATTCCCGCCATTGATCTTCCAAAGCCGGCTGAGCAGCTCGTCAGTCAATAAGCCGATTGGCTGAGTTTTCTGAACCTCTCCGCCACAAACGTGTCCATAATCATCTGGGTGAGATGATAGACAATCCCGGGGATCAAGGCCAGGGGGTATTCACTCGCAAAATAGCCGCTCCAGACCAGATAAGAAACGGCCAGCGTCTTCTGCGAAGTGTGAATAGTGAACGCCGTCGTCGAAGGCCGGTCCAGCCCGATGATTTTGGATATCCCAAAATTCATGGCAAGGATCAACGAATGGAGGAAGATGATAAATGCCAGCAGGAGCGGCAGAGTAGCACCGGCGACGCGAATGTTGGGGCCGGAACCGGCGACGGCGTTGAATATAATCAAAAGAACCATGCATTGCTGAAAGACGGAAAACGCCAGTTTATGCCTTGAGCGAAAGCCCTTGAGCGGCGACCGAACCAGATATCCTAAAACAATCGGCACCAACACGGTGGTAACCAAATTGAACAGCATTCCGAGCACCGGCAGGTTGACATTATCCCCGGCTTCTACCAGCAGTTTCAACGAAAAGGGGATCGTGAAGATGCCGATAAAATTGCCAAGCACACAGATGAACAGAGACAGAGGTATATTGCCGCGTCCGATGGCGGTCATCACCGTACCGGAGACTACGGTTACCGGGGCGGTTGCTATAATGCATACACCGATGACGTATTCCCACGGGAACACGAAGCTGGCCAGCATCCATGCAAGCAACGGGATGAAAATCAGGGATGAGATCATGGCCGCCAAGGGAGCCTTGAATTGCTGCAACTGCGAGCTCAAATGGGAAGTGTCAAGCGTGAGCCCGGTGATGAAGAAGGCGATGAAGATCCCGGTGCCCAGGATATCGTATTTCCGTATCCAAACATACTGGTTACGAAGACCATATCCGCCCAGCACGACCAGGATAATGCCTCCAAAAAACCAGTATTTCTTGAGAAAAGCCGCCATTTGCGATACCGAAACCCGTTCGACATCAAAAACTTCTTTTCACATAGTCGTCAAGGCTTAAAAAATAGGCAAGCGAGTTTAATGCCAATGGAAGGCAGATGATGCTTTTTGTAAGCGTTATCCGTATAACCGAAAAGAATAGCTTTCGACGAGCTTTATCAGAAGACAATAGATAGTCTTTTATCACTCGAAGGGTCCATAAAAATAAAGTTATGCGGAAGTTCTTAATGTCCATATATTTTGTTAAAATTGAGTCAGGCCCGATCATCTTTAAATCAACTTGGCTTATAAAAGAGCGATATCGTGATAAAAAGTGATCATTTCCATGAACTTTTCTTATCAACTTAAAATAGTTGCTTTCCAACTCTGTTTTAGTCATTAAAAGAGGAATGACATTTGTTTCTCTTTCCTGGTCGCCAAATTCTGAATCGGGCACAAGCCGCCCTTCTCTTTCTAAACGTTTCCAAAGCTTCGTGTCTTTCGCCGCAACCAGCATTCCGATCATTGGAACCATTATGCCGGTTTCTATCAGAAATTGATCCTGCTGCTTAAAAATAGCCAAATCGTCAGTATCAAAACCAACCACCATTCCACTGTAGACCATTATTCCATGTGCTTGTATCTTTCGGACGGCTTCTTTTAAATCCAGCTGCAGATTAATCTTTTTGTTTGCAATCTCCAAGCTCTCTTTTTTGGGGGTTTCGATTCCGATGAAAAGTGCGACAAAACCAGCTGCCCTGAAAAGGCGGAGCAGTTCATCATCGTCAGCAACGGTCAACGTTGCCTGGGTAAAAAATGCGATCGGCTTCTTTAGTTTTTTATTCAACTCGATTATGTTTTTTAGAATTTTTTTGGCATAGTTCTTATTTCCAATAAAGTTGTCGTCAGCCAAGAAGATCTCTATTGCACCGTGATCTATGAACCATTTTATCTCCTGTATCACCTGATTAACATGTTTGTAGCGACATTTTCGCCCAAACAAAACTGTCACATCGCAAAACTCACAGTCATTCGGACATCCCCTTGATGACTGAACAATACCGGCCAGATAGCGATCAATCGGCAATAAATTCCATCTGGGTGGAGGCGAAATCTTGAGATCAATAAGATTCTCCTCGACATAGCAGGGTTGAAATTTTCCTTGCTCCCAATCGCTTAAAAATTCAACCCAGGTTTTCTCCGCCTCCCCCTTTATCACGACATCGAAATGCGGTAGGCATTGTTCAAGATGAGAAGAACAATAAACGCCGCCGCCCACTGTCAAGACTCCTCTTTTCCGAAATTCCGAGGCAATCTCAAACATGCGTTGGGCATGCACTGTATAGCCGGTAATACCGACGAGGTCGCATTCTATTCCAAAATCAATTTTGTCGATGTTTTCATCGATGATTACAACTTCATAAATATTCGGGGTAAGTGCTGCCACTGTCGCTAGGGAAATCGGCGGAAAATTTCCCTTTTTATGCATGAGGTCTATAAATTTTTGCAGTGTCCAGAAATTTTCTGGGGTTTTCGGCTGTATTAATATTATTTTTTTTTTCATGACTCACCGACCTCGTTTTTGTGTACGATTCAGAGCCATCAAACTTACCTTAATTCAACTAAATGCCCTGCTCTTTGAAACAGCTTTTCGATGGGTTCAAACTTGTAGGTCAAACATGCTGGAATCTCAGCCTCTTTGGGAGAAAAAATGTGTTTCGGAATTCTTAGCTCAGCGCCTGATTTTATATCCGGAAACCCTATTGCCTGACGGTCTCTGTGGCGTTGCAGATTGATCTAAGCATTTTCATTTTTTTCCAAGTTACACCTCTTTTTTTGAGTACTGCGGGCCGACAGAAAAAACCGCCAGTTTGGCGCTTCGATTATTTAAGGGAGTCATGGACCTCTGTTTTCTACAATATTGATCGATCAGTCAACCCATATCTGCGCCGAGTTGGCACTATCGAGAATTCAAGGCCATACAACCTCCAAAAAAAATAGAAGCCCATATGCGGGGTGAAGAGAAAGCGTTTGATTATCATTCCAATGGATTTCACCGTGCTGAAGCGGTTTCCAAAGCGGCTCCAAAAGAACCAGCCGGCAGCCTGATGACGGCGTTCAGGCGATGTTGAAATGATCTTCGCTTTCTGGTAGTCAGGTCGCTTCAGTGTTCGTTGAAACCGAAGAGCGACCGTCAGGGGTCGGGGGAGGATTCATTTGGAATCACAGGATTTAACTCGAGAGCAGCTGGATGCCTTGGCAGCCGAGTTCCGCTTCGTGGTCACGGACGCCATCTGCCGTTCGGGCGTGGGGCATATCGGCGGCGTGATGAGTTTGGTGGAAATCGTCATCACCCTATATTACCGCATCATGAAGCTCAAGCCGGAAGATCCCAACTGGCCGGAGCGCGACCGGCTGGTGCTCTCCAAGGGCCACGCCGGGCCGATCGTTTACACGGCGCTGGCCTACAAAGGGTTTTTCCCGAAGGCCTGGCTCACCACCATCAACAAGAACGGCACTCGGCTGCCCAGCCACATGGATCAGAACCTGACCCCGGGAGTTGAAATCACCGCCGGATCGCTCGGCCAGGGGCTTTCCTGCGCCTGCGGCATGGCGTTGGCCGCCAAACACGACGGCGAAAAACACCGGGTATTCTGCATTATCGGCGACGGCGAAAGCGACGAGGGACAGATCTGGGAGGCGGCCCTGTTCGCGGCCCACAACCGACTGGACAACCTGGTGGTCATCTGCGACTATAACAAGATGCAGATCGACGGCCGCACCGAGGAGATCATCAACCTCGAGCCGCTGGTGGACAAATGGCGCGCCTTCGGTTGGGAGACCTTCGAAATGAACGGGCACGACTGGGACGCCATCTACGACACGATCCTAAAGGCCGATGCCGTCGCCGGCCGACCGGCCATGATCGTCGCCCACACCATCAAGGGCAAGGGCAACCGCGAGACCGAGGGTCTGGTGGACTGCCACAACGTCAAGATTCCGGACGAGACCACCTACCAGCGCCTGATGTGCGGCCTGGAGTGCAAGTTCGACCTCCCCTATTAGGGAATTTCATGCCTGCAAGGCATGAAATTCCCTAATAGTCTGAAAAATAAAGAAAGGAAGCAAATGGGAAACCACCATGAGATGGAAATGCGGGTGGTTTATGCGCAGACGCTGAGCGAGCTGATCGAGCGCAATTCCGATGTTTTCTGCCTGGAAGCCGATTTGGGAAAGGCCGACGCCTCCATCCCGGTCGTCTCCAAGCGCCACCCGCGCAACTTCATCAACTGCGGGGTGCAGGAAGCCAACATGATCGGTGTCGGCGCGGGCCTGGCCAAGGAAGGCAAGATCCCCTTCTGCGCCACCTTCACGGCGTTCGCCAGCCGCCGCTGCTACGACCAGATCACCATCAGCGTCGCCTATGCCAACAACAACGTGAAAATCGTAGGCAACTCTCCGGGCATCACCCAGGGCCCTAACGGCGGCACCCACATGTGCTTCCAGGATCTCGCCATCATGCGCGCCATGCCCAACATGCACATCTACAGCCCGGCGGATGCAAACGAGCTGCGCGCGGTCATGTTCTACATGGCTCAGAGCAAGCAGCCCACCTACATGCAGCTCGTGCGGCTGAAAATGCCCAAGCTCTTCGAGGAAGGGGCGCCTTTCGATCCGCTCCAGGCCAAGCGCCTGCACGAAGGCAAAGACGTGACCCTGGTCGCCACCGGCTTCATGACAAGCTTTGCCCTGGATGTCGCCCGGCAGCTTGAGAAAGAGAACTTCGCGATCGATCTGCTGCACTACCCTTCGGTCAAACCCTTCGATGCCGAAACCCTCATCGATTCCGCCCGGAAAACCGGCGCCGTGGTCACGGTCGAAAATCAGAACATCATCGGCGGCCTGGGCAGCGCGGTCTGCGAGGTGCTGAGCGAACACCATCCGGTAAAGGTCAAGCGCCTGGGCATCCCGGACCAGTTCGGCGAAGTGGCCGACCAGGACTACCTCTTCACCAAGCACGGCTTCGGGCCGGAGCACATCGCCCACGCCTGCCGTGAGCTTTCGCGATCTCAATCCAAATAGCTCAGCACTCCTTTAAAGGTAAACTTTCAGACCAAAGGCAGGAGCGACAAAGGCCCCCATTTGATTGTTTATCCGATCAGAGGCGCCGGAGCTTGGGGACCGGGTGAAGGATTGCTCTCTCCTCTGGAATTTTAGCTCCGCCACTTCTTGCTTCGAGATTCCGTGCTCCGCACGGGCAACTAGGTTTGACTTCAGAAAGGCTTCCTCCAAGGAGGTCCGCATGTCAAAGTCCGCTTATTATCGGGTAAAAAATTCAATGCTTTTTTCAACCCTCATCTCCAACGTTGTTGGAGTTGCGGTGATACTTTTTTTAACCCAGCAATCGGCCGACATGCTTCCATCCGAAATCCTGCGGCTGACCTACCGCATCGACCGGTTTTTCATGCCGGCCTCGTTCATTGTGCCCTTTGCCCTGATTCTGCGTTATGAGCGGCCGATTCGCGACTACCTGAAACGAAACTATCAAAAAAAGCCGTTGTCGGAGGAGCTTATCCTCGAAGCCCGCCGGAAGCTGCTCAACGAGCCGTTCTTCCTCATCGGCCTGGCCTTCTGCATCTGGATCGCAGCGGCGCTGATCTATTCCGGAGCGTTTTGGGCTCAGGGGGCCGGCTGGAATCTGATCCAGCGGGTTTTCTTCCGAAGCTTTTTTACCGGGTTGATAACAGTGACCGTGGCGTTTTTTGTGCTCGAATTTGTCCTCCAGCGAAGGGTGGTCCCCTATTTTTTCCCCAACGGCGGCCTCTTGACGACACCCCGCACCCTGCGCATCCGCATCCGGACCAGAATCTTTGCTCTGCTGTTGGCCAGCAATATCATTCCGCTCATCGCTATCCTGCAGGACCTGGGAGGTGCATTTCCGACCGACGAACTGTCTCATCCGTCCATGGAGCAGATCAAGGCGGTCATTTTCAGCCAGGTCTTTGTATTCATGGGGGTCGGCATGTGGCTCACTTTTCTGGTGAGCAGCAATCTCACCCAACCGTTGGCGGAGATCACGAGTGTGTTGCGCAAGGTCAAGAACGGCCTTTTCGAAGCCAAGGTGCGGGTGACCTCCAATGACGAAATCGGGTATGCGGGCGATGTGATCAATGAGATGACCGAAGGCCTCATGGAGCGCGACCGGATCAAACAGTCTCTGGCCCTGGCCAAAGAGATTCAGCAGAGTCTTTTCCCAAAACAGGCCTTGAAAATCGAAGGATTCGAGGTGGCCGGCAAAAGCATATACTGTGACGAAACCGGCGGGGATTATTACGACTTCATCCCCATGGCCGGGGGTGATGGCCCAAAATTGGGGGTAGCCGTCGGGGATGTGTCCGGGCACGGCATTTCTGCAGCGCTGCTGATGGCAACGGTCCGCGCCTCTCTGAGACAACGGGCTTCCCATCCGGGCGGCGCGGATCAGATCATCTCCGACGTCAACCGCCAGATTTCAATCGATATCGGGCAGTCCGGAGAGTTCATCACTCTGTTTTTCTTGGTGATAGCCCCGGGGAGGATGGAACTCGAATGGGTGCGAGCCGGGCATGATCCAGCGCTTCTCTATGACCCCGCCACCGACTCGTTCGAGGAGCTGGGAGGCACGGGCATGGCGCTAGGTGTTGATGAGAAATGCCCCTGCAGCAACAACCGCAAAACCAGTGTTTCGGATGGCCAGGTCATCTTGCTCGGCACGGACGGCCTCTGGGAAGCAGCCAACCCGAAAGCTGAAATGCTCGGGAAGCAGCCGATCTACGACGCCATTCGTAAAAATTGCTCTTTGAGTGCAAATGATATTCTGGAGTCGATTCTCGCCACCCTGGAGAAGTTCCAGTCCGGCGCTAAAAGGGAAGACGATGTGACCCTGGTCATCATCAAGGTGGATGGCGCTGCGCAAGGTCTTCCGCATCGATGACTCAGAAGCGGGCCGAATCCATGTTCGCGTCCAAGAAACTCAACCCGCATGCATCAGCGGTTAACCGAACATTCGATTTTGGATTCGGTGCTGGTGCAGGTTGGCACAGGCATTATCGGCCGAAAAGGGGCGATGATTTATTTCCATCTACGGGGTGACGATTTGATCATCCCAGTAGCCTTTCGCCAGGGGAGCAGGACACAACCGTGAATTTTCATTCCGTCGTTGCCGCCGAAGACGATGAACTGATTCACCTGCGTATCTTCCCAGGCTTGAACAGCCGATTCCAGAGTGCGAACGGCTCCCGGGTCAACCGTCATGCCGGCCTTGGCCTCGATCGCCAGCATCGTTCCGCTGCGTTCAAGGAGAAAATCAACTTCCTGGCCGCCATGAGTCCTCCAGAAATATATGCCGGCTGGTTCCCCTTTGTTAGCGAGGGCCTTGGTTAACTCCGAAAAAACCCAACTCTCAAACAATGCCCCGCGCTGCGGATGCGTGTCCAGCTGATCGGCCGTTTCGATGCCGAGAAGGTGGCAAGCCAATCCCGTGTCATAGAAATACAGCTTGGGTGTTTTAACCAATCGCTTGCGGAAATTGCGGTGATAGGGCGGCAACAGGCCGATCACGTAGCTCGCCTGAAGCACACTGAGCCAGCGGCGAATGGTTTTGTGATCGACTCCACATTCGGTTCCCAAGCGGTTGGTGTTAATCAGCTGCCCCGTGCTGCCGGCACACAAGCGTGCAAAACGCGTGAAGATGTCCAGATTTTGAACCTGCGATATCTGGCGCACATCGCGCTGGATATAGGTGGCCAGGTAATTCGCATACCAGCGGTCCGGGCGCAGGGCGCGATCGTGAACCGGAGGATAAGCGCCTGTCCAGAGCACTTGGTTGAGTTGGGATGCAAGCCATTCCCCGCGCTGAAGCTCATCGGCGCTGAAAGGAAGAAGCACCAAAACCGCTGTGCGTCCGGCCAGACTTTGGCTGACTTTTTCAACCAGTCCGAAATGCTGGGATCCCGTAAGGACGAAGCGCCCCACTTCCATATGATATTTGGGAATTCAATTCCCAAATATGATAATATTTAGGCCGTGATGTTCAACTCACACATTGACCGAGCATTCGATTTTGGCTCTTGGATCGCTCTTGGCGGCCTGCGCGGATTTTTCATCCCAGATTTTGATGAGATAATTCTTCTGCTCTTCGAATCGAAGCGCCTGCTCCTCGACCAGCTCTTCAGCCTCCCGGGAGGACATGCTCCAGCACTGCCGCACGAAGGAGGCCACCCGCGCATAGTAGAGCGGCGTCATCATGTCGACCAGCTTGCTGCGGTTGACGGTCCAATGCCGATAAGTGGCCGCCAGCTCGTAGAGGATTTTAACCCATGCCTCCGTGGGAAGATGAAAGTTCTTGGGATCCATGCAGGCGGTTTGGCTGATCTGTTTGAAGCTGTCCTGATCAAATATGTCGCGCCAGAGGGGCGACAGCTGCTGGTAGCCGGTTTTGAAGAGATCAATCAACAGATCGAGATTCACCTTCACGGGCTCGGGTTCCAGGGCGCCCTCGAACCCGAACGTCTCAAGCGCCTCGCTGCCCTTGATGTCCCTCCAGTGGCTTTCATAGCGTTCCATTAAAGAAAAAAGCGCCGAGAGTACCTGCCGGAACATGGGTCCCAGGTGCTGACCGGGGTCCTTGACGTCGTGGATTTTGACCCCCAGGTTCGACTGGCAGATCCGGAATCCCTGCGTGATGGCGCTGGTCGTCATCCAGATGTCGATGCCGAAGCGCGCCACGTCGCTAAGCCACACGTCCTGCTCCGCGTAAAATTTCGCCACGTCCCGAGAGATGGCAAAATCGCCGCCGATGGGCTGCCGGATGCGCTTCCCATAGAGGGCGCGGGTGAGGTTGTAGACGATGTTGTTGGTGATCGTGCCGTCATACTTGTGCCGCACGTACACCGGCGCCACGAACTGATAGCCCTTCTCCAGGACCGGGTCGAGCAAGTACTTGACCCAGTCGGCCGTGATGCTGCGCAGGTCCGAGTCCACCATCGCGCAGACCGACACCTCGAGCCGGTTGGCGGCCTCGAAGACGGACCTCAAGGCCGTACCCTTGCCCGCCGGCCCCCGGTAGATGGAGATGATTTTCTCCTGCCAGGGCTTGATCTGAAACTCCTTGGCCGCCTCGCGGGTGTCGTCGGTGGAACCGCCGTCGGCGATGAAGATGACGCTGCGCCGCCCCCCGTAGTGCTTGGCCAGGCCGTGCGTGATCATCTGGATCACGTGCGCGATGGTGCTCTCGTTGTTGTAGCAAGGAACGCCGACCAGGATGTCCGCGGAATCGATCTCCTCGATGCGCTTGGCCGTGTAGCCGCGCAGAGCGGTATCATAATGCATGGGTGCCTCCTTTCCGGGGGTGTACCGACGAGCGGGAACCGACAGGGTCGTTCCACCTTACGAAAAATATCCAGCTTCTGCAACGGCGATGATGCTGGTTTCCGGGCCGGCATGCGGCTGGGCCGCGCGGAACGTTCGGTTAAAAGATCCGGCTTCGGCGGCTCGGCTCATACGATGGGTCAAGAGGCGGCTGGAAGGAACGGAGGAGGCTGGAACTCCTTCAACTGGTTGGGTCCGGCGCGGATGCTGGCCGAGATTCCGTGCGAAGTTCAGATCAATGGTGAATCCAGGTTCGGCATCCGGTAATAGCGAGCAATGGTAAGGCTGGCGTCACTCAGACGACGGAGTGAGTGGTGTCTGCCATCCGCACCGGCACCTTTCGCGGGGTCCCGAACGCCACGCAGGGCGCTGCGTGCGCGCTTGGGGAGGTCGGATCCTCACGTGCTCAACGCTTCGAGACGCTGTTTGGCCACCTGCCGTACATGCTCGTCCTTGTCATTTTGAATGACGCGCTTCAACAGCTCTTTGTCTTGGCATTCCATGACGGCTTGCTCGCGAACTTTGGGATCGGACCGCGCGATCTTGGGGATGAAGAAATCGCTTAACTTCATTGAGGCCTCCTTTCGATGATCTGAGGGTTTTGGGGGAAGGATCGCCGCAGCAAACTCATGAACAATAGCGGGCTTAATTTTATTTGTCAACGTTTACTTAACCATCCTTCATGCAAGGCGGATCAAGATCGCTGGCGGAGTGCCCCTGCGCCCTGCCTTTGATTTCCAGAGCTGGGAGGAGACCATTCAGGCGGAATTGTCAGAGCCCCCCGAATCCCTGCGGTAACCCAGCAGACGCGCTAACCCCAGGACAACCGCGAAAAACACAGTCCCGCCCGAAGCTGGCGCGGAACTCGACGGGCTTGTCTTCAAAGGTACAGGCAATGCGCTCGAGAAAAATAACCGGGTCGCCCGGGGCGATTCCGAGATGCTCGGCGACCTCGGCGGCAATGGCGGATTTGAGGGTTTCTTTGAGGCGGATCGTCTCGTACCCATTAATCCCCGGCAGCCGCCGAGCCCATCGCCTCCAAACGCCGGTAAGCCTGCTCCCCGCCGACATAGTAGCAGCGGCAGCCGGCCGCATCGACCCAGATGTATGTCAGCGGACTGCTGGAAGCGACACGCAAGAGCTCCCGCTGGGGGACGCCGGCGATCTGATCGAGGTCCTCCTGCGACACAGCAATCTTCAGCGTGAAGCCTGAGAAGGCCAGCAGCTCCCTTTGATTGAGCGGGTCCGGTTTCGGGGGGCTGCCAGCGCAGCCAGCCATAGCGAGGGCGGCGGCCGCCACGATCATCATCGGTTTGTTCATAAAATCTCCTTCATGTCATGAACCGCTTCGGGCAGGTTCGGCAGGAAAGATCCGGGTCACTACAGGCGAGGCGGTCGCGGAAGCGGCGAAAACCCTCGCTTTCCCAGATAGCCAGAGGTTGCTGTGTGCGCACGTTGCCGAAGACGCGCCGTTTAGAGTCGACGACATCCGCCGGCACGTTGAGGTAAACGCATGGCGACACCGAGCCGTCGGCCGCGATAAATAAGGAGCGGTGGATGTTCTCGCGGCAGGTTGTACCCCCTACGCCGGGGCTCGGAAGCTCATAGTGGAACTCCAATCCCAGGCGGCGAGCCTCGGCAGCGGTTTCGGCCAGAACTGCGGCTGCCCGGGCGAGTTTTTCGGTTTCGTGGGGCTGAAACGCCTCGGCCTCCAGGCCGGGCTCTGGGATGTAGTCCAGGGTTGAGATCACCGCGGCATGCACGCCGAGGCGCTGCATCAGTGCGGGCAGGCCGGCCACGGATTCCATGTTCGACGCGAGCATCAAGTAGGCGAAATGGATTTCCAGATGCACCCCCATGCGCTCCCGCCGGAATTTCTGCAGAATGGAAACGGCGTCGCACACCCGGTCGAAGTCCACGCCGTGCCGCGCGGCGTTGGAGGCCGGATCGGTCCCGGCCAGCGAGAAAGCCACGATATCGATGCCGCTCTCCACGATTCGAAGCGCCAGGTCCGGATCCATGCGCAGGCCGCAGGTGGTGGTGGAGACTTGGCAGCCGGCTTTGCGGGCCAATGCCGCCATTTCGAAAAAGGCCGGGTTCAGCAGAGGCTCGCCCCAGCCCTGGAGATGCACCCGGCCGGATCGGCGCATCAGCGGCCAGAGCCGACCGAAGGTGCCCATGTCCATGTCGCGGGACTGCCACCGGCCTTTCAGCGTGGTGTGAGGGCAGTAGGTGCAGCCGCCCGGGCAGCGCGAGGTGACTTCCACCTGAATGCAGTCGAACTGGCGTCGCGCACCGAGAACGGCCTCCTTGACCGTCTCCCAGAAGCCGGGCTCGCGGAACTCATTGCCGGTTCCCGTGGGCGATCTCTTTTTCATCAGGGCTTCCTCCGGAGCATGCCGCGCAGGCGCGAGAGGCCGCCCGCGGAAGCAGGCTGCCAGCTGGTTTCCACATACGGCAGAAAGGGCTCCGCTCCCCACTTGCGTTTGAAGAAGCGGATGCCGTCGCTCACGCCCAGGCCCAGGTTCATGCGGGCCTGGCCGCGTTGCCGCGCTTCCTGCAGCAGCCCGGACAAAGCGAGATCGGCGCTGCCGGGCGGGGCGAGGCGCGGGTCGCGAAAGCAGAACATGAAAAAGGCCGTGGACAGGGCGGCGAATTCGCCCACGGCAAAAGCGGCCAGGCGCCCGTCCGGTCGGCGGGCGGAGACGATCAGGCTTCCGGCCGACGCCTCCACGTAGCTTGCCAGCTGCCGGAAGATTTGCCGGGTGCCGGCCGCCAGGGAGCGCTCATCGAGATATCGCTGAACCAGGTCCGCGTGGTCGTTCTCGAAACGCCGCCCGTGAACGAGCTGCACCTCCCGCTGCGCGCGCCGCAGGAGGTTTTTCAGCTTCAGGCCGGGAGGCGGCGGCGGCAGCGGCAGCGCATGGTAGCTGTCCTCTGCGCTTTCGGCCTTTTGCGGCGCCTGCGGCGGCCGGGCCGGGCCGATGACCGTAATGCGCTCCAGCCCCGGCGTCTGAAGCGCCTGGTCCACGGCCGCTGCCATGGCTCTCCGGTCGAGCGGATCGTCAAGCGGATAGCCGACCAGGACAAGCCCTGTGCCGGATGGGTACCCGACACAGCCGCCGAACATCCGCGGCTTCGAGCCGGCCGCGGCGCTGACGTACTCCACCACCTGCTCGGGCACAACCGCCGCCGCGGTCACCCGCGCCAGTCGATCCGGACCGATCATCGCGCCCTCCGGATGCTGAAGCCGGCCGCGGTGAGCATGCTGCGCAGGTCGATCAGGTGGGCCGAGCCCACGAAGACCGCGCAGCGCCCCTTTTCGATGAAGGGCCGCATGCGCTCCAGAAAGCGCGCATCGCGGCGGCGGATGACGAGGTCGGTGCGCGTGGGGAATTCGATGCTGGTGCCGAACATGCCGTCGACATTGCCCTTGAGATAGGCGCGCGCGTTGCGCTGGATGTAACGGTCCCACTGCCGGCACTGCCGCAGGAAGCTCACGATCCGCGGCATGGGAATGCTCTCCAGGGTCTCGATCTGCTCGGGAATGGTTTCCATGCCGCGCACCGCCTTGCCCATCTCAAGGGCCAAATGCCAGGCCTCCAGGTCCACGGACTGGGTCCAGCCGCGCCGGGCCAGGAAGCCGGTCCACAACGAGAAAAACGCCATCCAGTGGCGGGCGTGGGCCAGCAGACGGCGCACGTCCGGAGGATTCTTGTGTTCAGCGCCCATGAACCGCGCCCAGAACCCGCGCGGTCCGCAGACCACCCGCTCCAGGCGGCCGATGTCCTCCTCGGTCAAGGCGTCGACGACCCGCGGGCTTTCAACGTCCGGGGCGCGCCCTTGTTCGGATACCTGGTCAAGGCTCCTCTGATCGAGCGGACCTTCGAAGAGCACCGTGTCGACCTTCTCGAACAGCTCGCGAAAAGAGTTCTCGAAGCTGCAGCAGAAGAAATGCGCCGTGCCGCCGATCCAGGAGCGGCGGCCGTCTTTCTCGAGCTCCCAAAGCATGGCGAAGCGGCGCTGCGGCGGCAGGCTGGCCAGGAACTGCCGCTTGGACATGGGCTCGCGGGGCATGGCGGCCAGCATGCGCATGAGGTCGCCGACCCCCTCGCGCAGGCCCCCGCGCTCCTGCCACTGGGCCATTTCGTAGGGCAGCCCGGGCCTGCCGCCCCACTTGGCTTTGAACCTCCGAATCCCGTCGTTCACGCCGAGCCCGAGATGCAGGAACTGCTTACCGTCGCGCGCGGCCCTGCCAATCATTTCGCGGAAGAGCAGGTCCGACGCGTAGGGGGTATAACAGGTGCGGGAGTGGGCCCCGAGAAGGTAGCTCGTGAAACGCCGCGGGGCCGAATCCAGCAGCAGGCAGGCGGCGAGGTTGCCGTCCCGGTCCCAAGCGTTGAGCAGCGCAAGCCCGGGGGCCCGCTGCAGAACCGACTCGGTGCGTGCGTACAGCTCGCGCACGTTCGGCGGCAAGGCCACCCGGCCCGTGAACTCGGCCCACAAGCGCCGGTGCGCCGGCGTGAAGGTGATCCCTTGTTCCACCTCGAGCACCGCCGCCGCCCGCTCCGCCAGCCGCTCCAGCCGTGCAGGCACCCGTGCATGGAGGGCGAGAACCTGGTATTGATCCTGATCGCTCCGGTGCGCCTTCAACCGCCCGGGCAGCTCGGGGCCGATCGCCCAGCAGTCGCGCGCGGCCGTTCGGCGCAGGGCCTCGGCCAGCGCCTGCTGGAATTCCTCGGGGGTGTGGCCGTCTTCAAGCGGGTAGCCCACCGCCAATAACCAGTCCTCGGCCGCAATGAACAGGTAGGGACCCACCAGAAAGGGCTCCCCATCCGACATGGCCGCCATAAAGGCAACGGAATGCTCGGGAACCGTCGCTTTTTCGAGGATGGCGTTCACATCGGATGGAGTCATCGCGTTGCTCCGGGCATCGAGGCGAACCGGCCCGCTTCACTAGCAGCCTGCGAGAATTGACAAACCGCTCGCAGCCTCATATTAGACCATAATATGGCGATCAACAACCCGGGCCTGCCGCTTCCTGATCGCTGCTTCAGCCCGCGCGAGGACCAAATGGCATTGATCGACAACGCAGATCCCGCCGTAGCCGCCCTGATTCGAAGGGAGCGTGAACGCCAGGAAGCCACCCTCAATCTGATCGCCGCCGAAAACACCGCCCCGGCCGCGATCCTGGCAGCCCTGGGATCGGTCTTCAACAACAAGACCGCCGAAGGCTACCCCGGCCGGCGCTACCACACCGGCTGCCGGGTGACGGACGAGCTCGAGCAGCTGGCCGTGGAGCGCGCCAGGGCGCTTTTCGGAGCCGACCACGCCAACGTGCAGCCCCACTCGGGGGTCAATGCCAACCTGGCGGTTTACGGCGTCGTGCTCAACCCGGGCGACAAGATCGTCAGCATGAAGCTGAGCCACGGCGGCCACCTCTCGCACGGCGACGCGGCGTCGATCACCGGGCGCATCTTCCAGCCTTCGCACTATGGCGTGAACCCCGGGACCGAACGTTTGGACTACGATGCCATCCGCGACCTGGCGCGGGAGGTGCGGCCGCGGATGCTCGTCGCCGGCGCCAGCTCCTATCCGCGCCTGATCGACTACCCAACCTTGCGCGCCATAGCGGACGAGGTTTCCGCCTACCTGCTGGTCGACATGGCCCACATTGCCGGCCTGGTGGCGGCCAAGACCATCCCCAGCCCGGTCCCCCACGCCCATTTCGTGACCTTCACCACGTACAAGACCCTGATGGGTCCCCACGGCGGCGTGATCCTGTGCGCGGCCGATTTCGCGAAGAAGATCGACCGCTCCATCTTCCCGGGCACCCAGGGCACGCCCACCCTGTCGCTCGTCGCCGCCAAGGCCGTGTGCTTCCACTTGGCCGCAACCCCCCAGTTCCGCGCCGTCCAGGAGCGCACCCTGCGAACGGCCGCCATCCTGGCTGCCGAACTGGGCACGCGCGGCTACCGGCCGGTGAGCGGAGGAACCGACAACCACATGGTGCTGGCCGATCTGCGCGCCAGGGGGCTCAAAGGCAACCAGACCGAGGCGGCGCTCGAGGCGGCCGGGATCCTCTGCAACCGCAACGTCATCCCCTTCGATCCGGAAACCACCCTGGTGACGAGCGGTCTGCGCCTGGGGACTCCGGGCCTCTCCTCCCGTGGCATGGGGGCAGAAGAGGTCCGAACAATTGCCGGCTGGATCGACCAGATTCTCTCCAACCCGGATGACCGGTCCGTTCAAAAACGGGTGGGCGAAATGGTCAAGGATCTCTGCCTCCGCTTTCCCCTGCGCGACCGCCTGGAAGGCTGACCATGGCCGGCGGTCGTTTCGGGTACGTCTACCGGCCATCGGCCGGGAGGGGATGTTGCGGCTCCTGCGGGAGATGATCCTGATCCGGTTTTTGACCCGAACACGTTCCTGCCTGCCAATAATCTTGAGCCATTCTGCAAATCGTACTATGATCAAACAAGCGCCACAGGAGCGGACAGCCGGCGGTTAGCGCTGCCGGCTCGGCCCAAAGGAGGGGGATATGGAAAAGCGTGTCAACTGGAGGCCTTATATCACCGGAGCGCTGGTTGGGGTGCTGGCCACCCTTTCCGTCATTGTCTCGAACAATACCCTGGGCAAAACGCAGTTCCTGGGTGCTTCCACCACTTTTGTGCGCGGAGCCGGATTCATCGAACAGTCCGTGGATCCAGAGCATGTTAAAAAAAACCCTTACTTCATGAAGGAAAAAGTGAAGGTCGACTGGCAATTTATGCTGGTCGTCGGCATCTTCATCGGCGCTCTGGCGGCTTCGCTCATTGACGGCAGCTTCAAATTCGAGGCGGTGCCGCCCGTCTGGCGCGAGCGCTTCGGCGGCAGCGTGGGGGGGCGCGCGGCCGGCGCCCTCGCGGGCGGCATCGTGGCCATGTTCGGGGCGCGGATGGCGGACGGCTGCCCGAGCGGCCACGGCCTGAGCGGCTTGATGCAGTTGTCTCTGAGCGGATTCATCGCCCTGGCCTGCTTCTTCGGCGCGGGGGTCCTGATGGCCGCCCTGGTCTACCGGGGCAAGGGGGGTGCACGATGAACGAACAGTGGCTCGGACTGATCACGGGGATTTGCTTCGGCGCGCTCCTGCAGCAGGGTCGCGTACTGCGCTTCGAAAAACAGGTCGGCGCCATGCTGCTCAAGGACATGACGATCATGAAGTTCATGATGTCGGCCATCCTGGTGGGAATGGTCGGGATCCATCTGACGGTTGCCTTGGACCTCGCTCAGCTCAGCCCCAAGGCGACCCAGGTCGGGGCCAACTTAGTGGGCGGCATTCTGTTCGGCCTGGGCTGGGCCGTCATGGGGTACTGCCCGGGAACCTCGGTCGGAGCCGTGGCCGAGGGCCGCTGGCATGCGCTTTTCGCCATTGCCGGCATGCTGGTCGGAGCGGCTCTTTACGCCGAGGCCTACCCGCATCTCGAAAAGAACCTGCTGGCGATCGGAGGCCTCGGCAAGTTGACCCTTCCCGGGGTGCTTGGAATGAGCGCCTGGGCGGTCATCCCGGTCCTGGGGCTTGTCTTCGTCCTGGTCTTTGTCTTCTTTGAAAAAAAGGGGCTGTGACCGATGCGTGATCCCAAGAAGGAATTGATCGGCAGGAAAAAGCTGGGGCTGGACACCCCTTGCCTGGTGGTAGACTTGGACCTCTTGGACGAAAACCTGCAGAAAATGCAGGCGCGGGTCAAGGCGGCCGGCAAGGCCCTGCGACCGCACGCCAAGACCCATAAATGCTCCACGCTCGCCAAGATGCAGGTCGCCAACGGCGGCATCGGCGTCTGCGCGGCCAAGGTCTCCGAGGCCGAGGCGCTCGTGGAAGCCGGGATGTCCGGGGTCCTCGTCACCGGGCCGGTGGCCGGCCGGGAGAAGGTCAACCGGCTGGTCTCGCTCCTGGGCCGCGCGCCGTTTCTGATGGCGGTGGTCGACCACCCCGGCACCATCGGGCTTCTGGAAAGCCGTCTGGCCGAAAAAAAGCGGCAGCTTGACGTGCTGGTGGATATCGATGTCGGCCAGCGCCGGACCGGGGTTGCGCCGGGGAAGGCGGTCGATTTGGCCAAGAGCATCCTCTCCAGCAGCCACCTGCGGCTGCTCGGCATCCAGGCCTACGCCGGACACGTGCAGCACATCCCGCGCTACGAGGACCGCAAGTCGGCATCGCGCGAGGCGCTCAGGAAGGCAGCCGCGGTGTTCAAACAGCTGAATGCCTTAACAGACTCCTGCACCATCTTCAGCGCGTCGGGGACCGGCACCGCCCGAATCGACTTGGCCGTTGCGGAGCTCACCGAGCTGCAGGCCGGCTCCTATGCGCTGATGGATGCCGAATACCTGGCCATCGAATCGATGGACGGCTCGGACGCCGCCGACTACCACCCTGCCCTCACGATGCTGACCACGGTGGTGAGCGGACCGCACGGCCGGCAGGTGACCGTCGACGCCGGGCTGAAGGCGCTTTACCGGGACGGCGGCCGCCCCCGGGTGCTGACCCCCGAATACGGCAAACTGCATTATGACTGGTTCGGGGATGAATACGGAAAGCTGTCCGCACCGAACCGGGCGACCCTGCTGCCGGATATCGGCACGGTTTTAGAGCTGGTCGTATCGCACTGCGATCCTACCGTGAACCTTTTCGACCGCCTCCATATCACCCGTGCCGGCAAGTTGGTGGACGTTTGGCCCGTCGATCTGCGCGGCCGGTGCCAGTGATGGGCATGGAGCAAAAAGGAGTGGCCATGAAATTCTATAAGATATGCCTGTGGATGGGATTGATCTGCCTGTCGGCCCTGACGTTCGGCTGCGGCGGAGGCGGAGGGTCCGGTTCAGAGACCACCGGCGGCAGCGGTGGCGGTGGAGGAAGCACGCCGACCGGGGGCAACGCCACGGGCGGGGCGCGCAATGCCGTCTGCGCCGCCGGCCAGAGCAGCGGCGAGGTTCGGGCGCCGGTGTTCCGCATGAATCTCGCCGGCCAGACCAGCTGGTATGCCTCGCCCGTGATCGCTGACCTGGACGGCGACGGCAAAAACGAACTGATCGCGGCTTACTACTCGATCAATGTGTTCGACAGCCAAGGCCGGCCGCTGGACCAGGTCGACCACAACAGCGGCCGCGTTTACGCCCCTCACGTGGTGGTGGATTTAGAAGGCGACGGCGTGCCTGAAGTGGTTTTCGGTGCGGGCAACTTTGTGTATGCTTATGAGTGGCGCAACGGCGCGTTGGCCCTGAAAACCGGCTGGCCGGCCGATACCGCTTCACCAGAGGTGCGCGGCTTGGCCGCGGCCGACCTCAACCGCGACGGTTTCATTGAGGTGGTGGCGACCACTACCAAAGGCGACGGAGCGCAGGTCTATGTCTTTGCTTCCGACGGCACCCTGTTTCAACCTGTCGGATTGAGCTACCCGGCCTGGCCGCGTTACAACAACCTCTCCGGCATCGGCGACGGGGGCGACGCCGACCGCAACGAAATGGGCCACAGCGGCTTCGGCTGCTACGGGCTGAACGTCGGCATCGGCAACATCGACGACGATCCCGAGCTGGAGGTCATCGTGACCTATGACAACCATCACATCCAGGCCTTCGACCTGAACGGAGTCGCCATCAACGCGTCCGCCTGGTTCACCAACCGCGACAGCGATTATTCCGGCGAACGGATGACCTGGGGCCAGTTCATCCGCTGGGCCGACCCGCAGGTCGAGAAAAACCACTATAACCTGCACACCGGGGCCTGGCCCAACCCGGGCACCGGGCAGGAGTGGCTGCAGTGGACGGCCTCGCCGCCCAACATCGTGGACCTGGACGGGGACGGACTCAACGAGGTCCTGGGCGTGCCCAATGTCGAAGTGAATATCCCCTATGAGACCCAGGCCTACGCCATCATGGTGCTGGAAGGTGCGCACGGCGACGGCAGCCGCTCGGCCATGCGCAAGCCCGGCTGGGAAACCCTTCCGCGGGGCGGGGCGCCCATTTCCGTGTCCGGATGGTACCCGCCGAACGGCGTCCCGGCCGCCGTCACCGTGGACATCCAGGGGGATTCGGCGCCCGAGATCGTCGTGTCCCTGAACGACGGGTTCATGTGGGCGTTCACCGCGCAAGGCACCATGCTTTGGCGCTGGAACTACACCCACGGCAAGGCCGTCATGTACGCCTCCGAGGCCACGGTCGCCGACCTGAACCGGGACGGTTCGCCGGAAATCCTGTTCACCACCTACGGCGCGCCCGACGTCCTGGACTCGGGCTACCTGGTCATCCTGGGAGCGGACGGCAGCCTGCTGCACGACATCCCCCTTCCGAACCCCGGCGGGCGCAACGGCAACGGCAACGGCGCACCGGCGGCTCCCGCGGTGGGCGATCTGGACGGGGACGGCCAGTTGGAGATCTTCGTGCAGACCTTCGAGCACGGGATGGACGTTTTCACCGTGCCCGGCTCGGCCGCGAACTGCCTGCCTTGGCCGACCGCGCGCGGCGGCCCGCTGCGCATGGGACAGCCCAACACCAATGGCTTGTAGCTCACGAGACGGCCGGTCCTTTTTCCCGGGCCTGCGCGGTTGATTAAGTATTACGGCTGGTAATAACGATGACCTTCAAAGACCTGTTCGGCAGGAAAAAACCCCTCATCGCCTGCGTCCACCTGCTGCCGCTGCCGGGCGCCCCGCGGTTTAGCGGCGACATGCGGGCGGTTTACGACGCGGCGCTGGAGGAAGCGGATATTTTCAAGCGCCGGGGAGTGGACGGCCTGATCGTCGAGAACTTCCGCGACAAGCCGTTTTACCCGGGCCGGGTCCCGGCCGAAACGGTCGCTGCCCTGGCCGCGGTGACCCGCGAGATCGTCAAAGCGACGGGCCTGCCCGTGGGGGTGAATGCGCTGCGCAACGACGCCCTTTCCGCCATCGCCATCGCCGCCGCGGCCGAGGCCCATTTCATCCGGGTCAACGTCCATATGGGAGCGGTGGTCTCCGAGCAGGGCGTCATCCAGGGGGCCAGCCACGAAACCCTGCGCCTGCGCGCGGCATTGCGCTCAAAGGCCCTGATCTTCGCGGATGTGGGCGTGAAGCATGCCGCGCCGCTGGCCGACCGCGGCCTGCCGGCCGAGACGAAGGACCTCACCGAACGGGGGATGGCCGATGCCGTCATCGTATCGGGCGAGCTCACCGGGGCCGAAACCAGACCGGAAGACGTGGACATCGTCGCCGCCCACACGCGCCTGCCCATCCTCGTCGGCAGCGGCACCACCCCGGAAAATCTACCCAAAGTATTCGCCAAGGCGGACGGGTTCATCGTCGGCAGCTATTTCAAAAAAGGCGGCAGGGGTGAAAGCCGGGTGGAGGCGAAGCGGGTCAAAGCCTTCATGCAGAAGTTGAAATCTCTGTCCGGAGCCCGCCGGAAATGAGATATGTGAATTTCGGAGGCACCCGGGGCACAGGTGCCGGCGTTTTGCCTGGAGACGGGGAAAGCCTGCACGCGTTCGATATTCTTGTACAAAAAGGCAAGATGCGCTACATTGGGGTCAGCACCTGACCGCCGAGCGGCATCCGCGTTTGAGCGATCGGCGCCTTCGCCGCCGCCGGCAACCCACAGAAGCGAAGATAAACCATAAGGAGGATTCAATCCTACCGCCTGGAGATAAGCCTGCATACGCTTGAGGCCCAAACCGGAACGTTAGTGAGCGATCTGCCTTGAATGGATAGAGAGGGCCCGAGCTTATGAAATTACCCGCATTGCGTATCGGCGACCTGATCGCCAAAATCCCGATTGTCCAAGGCGGAATGGGGGTCGGCATCTCCCTCTCCGGCCTGGCCTCTGCCGTAGCCAATGAAGGCGGCATCGGCGTCATTGCCGCCGCCATGATCGGCATGAGTGAACCCGACATCGGGTCCAACCCGCTGGAAGCAAATATCCGCGCGCTCAAGAATGAAATCCGCAAGGCGCGCACTCTGACCAAGGGGCTTCTGGGCGTCAACATCATGGTGGCGCTGACCCACTTCTCCAACCTGGTCATCGCCGCCATCGAGGAAGGGATCGACTTCATCTTTTCCGGCGCCGGCCTGCCGCTCGATCTTCCGAAATACCTCGGCCGCCGGAGCAAGCCCAAGCTGGTCCCCATCGTTTCCTCGGGCCGGGCCGCCGAGGTGCTTTGCAGGAAATGGGCGAAGCTCTCCCACCTGCCCGATGCCTTCGTGGTCGAGGGCCCCATGGCCGGCGGCCATCTGGGGTTGAAGCCGGAGCAGATTTTCGCGCCGGAATTCACTCTGGAAAAACTGGTGGCGGAAGTGCTGGTGGCCGTGAAGCCGTTCGCGACGGAATCCGGCCGCGCCATCCCCGTAATTGCAGCCGGTGGCGTTTACACCGGCGCCGATATCCGTAAGTTTCTGAAGATGGGTGCCGCCGGGGTTCAGATGGCGACGCGGTTCGTGGCAACCCACGAGTGCGACGCAAGTACCGAGTTCAAACAGGCCTACGTCAACGCTACCGAGGAAGATATTGTCATCATCAACAGCCCGGTGGGACTTCCCGGCCGCGCCATCAACAACGAGTTCCTGGAAGCCGTCAACCGCGGGGAAAAAATACCGTTCACCTGCCCCTACCATTGCATCCGCACCTGCGATCACCGCAAAAGCCCCTATTGCATCGCCCTGGCCCTGATCCAGGCCAAGCGGGGAAACCTCAAACGCGGGTTTGTCTTCTCCGGGCAGAATGCCTACCGTGTCGACCGGATTATGTCGGTCAGGGAACTGATCGGGTCTCTGGTACAAGAGTATGGCGACGCACGGCGGGCGGAGGATCGCGCGTGCAGTATGGGAGAGGTCGCCGCCTGCGGATCAGCGCTATAAAAGCCGGCGGCAGAAGGGCCTGCGGGCTCGTTACTGCATGATTCTGCGGTCCGGGCCGATGTATTCTTCCTCGGTGATGGCGCCGTCGCCGTTGGCTTCCCAGCACCTGCACTCTTTCAAGACTCCGCGCGCCGTAATCTGCTTATTACTAGGTTGCCGCTTCCTACCCTAAATCCGGTTGAACCTGCAGTGTGTCGTTAAAACGGTTCACCAGGTTGGCCAGGCCGATCACCATGACCAGCTCCACGATTTCGGAATCGGTATAGTAGGTCCCCAGCCAAGTGAGGACCGACGCGTCGATGGCCGCCGCCCCGCGGGTGACGAGGTCGGCGAAACGCACGGTGGCGCGCTCCTTCTCGTCAAAGGCCTCGCTGCTCTGGTAAAATCGCAGATCTTCGATTTGCTTGTCACTAACGCCCGCTTGCTTCGCCGAAGCAACGTGGGCGCGCAGTCAATACTGGCACGCATTGATGCTGGCGGTTTTAAGATAGGCAAGCTCTTTGAGCTTAACGGGCACCTGGCCTTTTGTCATGACGGCGGTGTAAAACGGAATGAACCGCTTCAGCGCCGCCGGGAAGTGGGCCATGACGGCAAAGATGTTGGGCATTTTTCCGATGTCCGAATGCATTCCGTCGTAAATGTTCTGTACGCCGGCCTCAGCCTGATCTTTGATCAATGGTTTCGGCACGCCCATGTCAGCCATCCTTTCGGGGGAGAGGGTCAATCGATTTGGCCTACCTTATACCACTAGATATGCGGCGGGGGAAGCCGAGGTATTTCCATCCTGCAGCATCCCCCCTTTGCGGCTGCGCCGCGCGGGTGCAGCACGACAAGCGATTGAAACCAAAAGAGGTTTCTGGTAGTTTGAAAAACCTAAAGCGGCTAAGGGCTGTTTCCACTGCGAGACGGCCCTTATCCATTTTCTGCTTTTATATGAGGGGGACGCATGGCGATCGATCTTCGCAACCGACATTTTCTTAAACTCCTGGACTTCAGCCCGGAAGAAATAGGCTATCTGCTGCAGCTATCTGCGGACTTGAAGCAGGCCAAGAAATCCGGCGCCGAGCAGAAGCACCTCGAAGGCAAGAACATCGCCCTGATCTTCGAGAAAACCTCGACCCGCACGCGCTGCGCCTTTGAGGCGGCCGCCTACGACCAGGGTGCCCGCGTGACCTATCTCGATCCCACCGGCTCTCAACTCGGCAAAAAGGAATCGGTTCGGGACACGGCACGGGTCCTAGGAAGGATTTATGACGGCATCGAATACCGGGGATTCGAGCAGGCCAAGGTAGAAGAGCTGGCCCAGTACGCCGGCGTGCCGGTGTGGAACGGGCTGACCAACGAGTTTCACCCCACTCAGGTTCTGGCCGATATTCTAACCATGCTGGAGCATGCCGACAAGCCGCTGAAAAAGATGGCTTTCGCCTTCTTGGGGGACGGGCGCAACAACGTGGCCAACTCGCTTCTCATCGGCGCAGCCAAAATGGGCATGGACTACCGCACGGTCGCCCCCAGAGAATTGCAACCCGGCCCGACGCTGATGGCCCAGGCCCAGGCGATCGCCCGGGAAACGGGGGCGAGGATCGCCGTGACCGACGACCTCGCCAAGGGCGTGGCCGGCTGCGATTTCCTGTACACCGACGTCTGGGTGTCGATGGGCGAGCCCGACAGGGTGTGGGAGGAGCGCATTCGGCTGCTCAAGCCCTATCAGGTTGATTCGGCCGCCATGAAGCGGACCGGCAACCCCAGGGTCAAATTCCTGCACTGCCTGCCGGCCTTCCACGACCGGCAGACCGAAATCGGTGAAGCCATCTACAGGAGATTCGGACTGGAGTCCATGGAGGTGACCGACGAGGTCTTCGAGTCCACGGCCTCCATCGTCTTCGACCAGGCCGAGAATCGGCTGCACACCATCAAAGCCGTGATGGTGGCAACGCTTGGCGCTTAAGGCGCCAAGCGTTGATAATCGCGGCTGGAAAGCCGCTCCCACGCAGCTAACAAGTCGACTTCATTGCAAGCTATAGTCATGCCCAAGCCCATACTCTTGATCGCCCTTGGCGGTAATGCCCTGATCCAGAAGGGCCAGACCGGAACGGCCGCGGAGCAGTTCGCCAACCTGAAGCTGCCCATACGGCAAATCGCGGCTTTATCAAGAAATTACCGCATCGTCATCACTCACGGGAACGGCCCCCAGGCAGGCAGCCTGCTGCTGCAGCAGGAGAGCTGCCGCGCGGTTCCCAACATGCCGCTGGAGATCATTGTGGCCATGACCCAGGGACAGATCGGCTACATGATCGAATCCACCCTCGACCGGGCCCTGATGGAAATCGGCGTCACCACGGAGCAACTCTTCGTGTCCCTGATCTCCTATGTGGTGGTCGATGAAAAAGACCCGGCGTTCAAGTGCCCCACCAAGCCCATCGGGCCCTTCTACACCGAGGAGCAGGCTGGCCGCTTGCCCTACACGCTGGTCCAGACGGACAAGGGGTATCGGCGCGTGGTGGCCTCACCGCGCCCGCTGGCGATCGTGGAGCACCGTGAGATCAAGAAATTGATCGAAATGGACTTCATCGTCATCTGTTGCGGCGGTGGGGGCATCCCGGTGATTCGCAAGGACCGCAAATTCAGAGGAGTGGATGCCGTCATCGACAAAGACCTCGCCAGCGCGGTCCTTGCCGGCGAAATCCGGGCCGACATCTTCATCATCGCCTCGGATGTGCCCGGCGCGAGCATAAACTGGGGGAAACCGCAGCAGCGGCAATTGGGCAAAATTCCCTCTGGCGACTTGGAGCGCTATCTGGCGGAAGGGCATTTCCCGGCCGGCTCGATGGGCCCCAAGGTGGAGGCCATCCTCCAGTTCCACCGGGTCACCGGCCGCCGCGGCATGATCTGCCACCTGAGGGACATCGAGCGGGCTGTCGCGGGCGAGGCGGGAACGGAAGTTGTGTCAGCCTAACGGCAAAGAGCATAGCGCAGAGGGCAGAGGGTAAAAAGCGCTTGCATAGATTCTTACCCTATGCTCTTTGCCCCATGCCCTCTGCCACTTACAACGGAGGCCTCATGAAACCCAAAAACGTGATTATCATCGGAGCGGCCGGCCGCGACTTCCACAACTTCAACACCTGCTACCGCGACAACGACACCTATCGCGTGGTCGCCTTCACCGCGGCGCAGATACCGGACATTGCCGGGCGCAACTATCCGGCCTCGCTGGCTGGCAGGCTCTACCCGAAGGGAATCCCCATCTGCCCCGAAGCGGATCTTGCCGAGCTTGTCCGAAAACTTAAGGCGGACGACTGCGTGTTCGCCTACAGCGACATCTCCTACCAGCATGTGATGAACGTGGCCGCCGTCGTACAGGCGGCGGGGGCCAATTTCGTGCTTTTGGGCCCCAAGGACACTATGCTCAAGAGCACCAAGCCCGTCATCTCGGTGGGTGCCGTGCGCACCGGCTGCGGCAAAAGCCAGACCTCCCGCCGGATCACCGAGATCCTTATGGCGAAAGGCTTGAAAGTTGTAGCGGTGCGCCACCCCATGGCCTACGGCGACATCGCCGCCCAGAAGGTCCAGCGCTTTGCCAAGCTTGCCGATTTGAAGAAAAACAAGTGCACCATCGAGGAGATGGAGGAATACGAACCTCACCTGGTGCGCGGCAACGTGATCTATGCCGGCGTGGACTACGAAGCCATCCTGCGCGCAGCCGAGAACGACCCGCGGGGCTGCGATGTGATCCTGTGGGACGGCGGCAACAATGATTTCCCATTCTTCAAGCCCGACCTGCACGTGACCGTGGTGGACCCGCACCGGCCGGGCCACGAAATGAGCTACTACCCGGGGAATGTGACTCTGCGCCTGGCCGACGTGGTCGTCATCAACAAGATCGACAGCGCCGATGCCGCCGGCATCGATACCGTGCGCCGGAACATCGCGGCGGTCAACCCTAAGGCGGTCGTCGTCGACGCGGCATCCGTGATTGCAATCGAGAACGCCGCGGCAGTGAAAGGAAAGCTGGTGCTCGCCGTCGAGGACGGCCCGACGCTCACCCACGGCGGGATGAAGATCGGCGCAGCCGTGGTGGCGGCCCGCAAGTTCGGGGCGGCCGGCTTGGTCGATCCACGGCCCTACCTGGTGGGCAGGCTCAAGGAGACGTTTCAAACCTACTCGGGCATCGGCCCCCTGCTGCCGGCCGTGGGATATGGAGAGCGGCAGCTCAGGGACCTCGAGGCCACCATCAACCGCACGCCGTGCGACGCGGTGGTCATCGGAACGCCCATCGATCTCAACCGCGTCATCAAGATTAAAAAACCGAACACGCGCGTTTTTTACAACCTGCAGGAAATCGGCAAGCCGGATTTGGCCGATGTGATCGAGGGGTTCGTGAGAAGGATTTTATGACGACAAGCATCTGGTATGTGATCATCGGCGCCATAGGGACGGGCCTCTGGAACGTCTTCATCTCCTCCGCCTCGCGGCAGATGCATCCCCTGCTGGGGGCGCTGATCACCGAGCTGACGGCCTTCAGCGCCGGGGTTCTGATTTTCATTCCGATGGTGAGCTCCGGGTTTCCCAAGGTTTCGCTCAAGGCGGTGGGCCTGTGCATGCTGGCCGGCCTTTCAGTGCTCTTGGCCGACTTCTTCATCCTCAAGGCCTACAAGCAGGGAGTGCCGATTTCCATCGGCGGACCCATCATCATCGGCGGCGGCATCGTGGTGGTGACGCTGATGGGGCTTTTTTTGGGGGAGAAGATAACCTGGCTGAAGGCCCTTTCCATCCTGATGATCGTTTCCAGTGCTTCAATTCTGGGAAGCATGACGCGCTGACGTTGATCTTGGATCAGCCCTTCTCAAATCTGATATCTCGGGCCAGTAAAATCACCTCATCCGCAGAGTAAAGGTCCTTAATGACCGCTTGCGGTTCGGCACGGAGCACCTTTCGGTAAAGTCCCTGGGCTTGGTTGTCGGTGCGGGTGGTTACCATAACGCTTTTGATCCGGGCATTTCTCTGTTTCAGCAGCCGATGCATCTGCGCGAGAGACTCCTTGATCAAGGCAGTGCCGATCCCCTGGCCTTGAAAGCGGGGCTGAACAGCAAGCTGCTCCAGTTCGAGAACGGCCTCGTTCCGAAAGCCGCTCTTTTGAATCCACTCGATGAACCCGATCACGGCTCCGTCCCTTTCGGCGACGAAGTAAGCTGTTCTGGGATACGCCTTGAAATTGCATTCGATCCAAGCCGGCGAATCCAGTTGGCGCGGAAAGGTCGCAACATGCACGGCGGCCACGGCGCGGAGGTCCTTTTCCGTCGCTGCGCGGATGACCAGAGTTGACACCGTCCTCACCGCGGGGTCCGGCCCGCCCGGAAGGCTGGGTGGGTCTGATAGCTCTATGCCGTTCTTCTGGACCCAGCGTCGTAATGCTTGTTCCTCGCGTTGATTCTCGAAATCATACCACCGGTCGAGCAAGCCTTTGGATTCCAGAAAGTCCTTGAACCGCCTATAAGCGCCCCGCTTTCGGAAGATCTGCCGAACGTGCTCATAGTCGCCGGGGAGAACCGATTCAACAAATTCAAAGACAAGTCCCTGGCCCAGGTCGAGGTCATTCCGGTGGGGAATCTCGATGCAGACATCCCAATCTATCTCTTCTTCGCCGATCTCATCCAGATCCGCATCCTCAGAACGATACCGTATTTCCCCCGTGTCTCGGCAAAGAATGGCCGTGTGCATGCCTGGGGGAGCCGCGCTCACGAAAAGGAAGGCATCCTGGATGTCGCTGAGCTTATTCATCGCTCTCAAGCCTCCTGCCCATGCTGACGACATCATCGGGTTTGAAACCGACCCTCCGATAAAATTCGATCACCTCGGTGTTGCCGGTTCTGATCTGGATGTTGATCTTGGGGCACCCCATCTCGCGCAAACGCGCTTCAGCCTCCGCCACCATTTTCCGGCCGAGGCCCTGGCGGCGGAAATGCTGTGTGACCGCCAGGTAATTGAGCCAGCCCCGGTGGCCCTCGTATCCGGCCATAATAGCGGCCACCAGCTCGTCGGAAACGAAGCCGACGAGAAACAACTCGGGTTGAACCCGTAACTTCCGAAGGATGTCGCGGTGGGGGTCGTTCCAAGGAACCACAAGGTTGCAGTCTTTCCACAACTGGACGACGGCCGTGCCATCACTCGGCTGAAAAGGCCTGATCTCGAATTTCATAGTCATCATGCGCTCTCGCGGATAAGTCCTTGGGAGAAGTTTCTTATCCCATAACCTGTTTCACCCGCCCGATTTCGCCGCTTTCCAATCGCACCTTGATTCCGTGAGGATGGGTCGGAGACTTGGTCAGAATATCTTTCACGATCCCCTCGGTCAGCTTCCCGGACCGCTGGTCCTTCTTCAACACGATCAACACCGGCTGCCCGGCTTTGATCTTTTCGCGGCAGGTTCCGTCCATGGCGTCACTTTCCTGAAAACCGTACTGAGTTCCCGACATACCAGAATTTTACTTCTACCACATTTTTTCACGCCGGATAACCCCAGATGCCGGCTGCATGGGCGGACACGAAGATTGCTCTTGACCGTTGCCGCGTTTTGGTTGAGAGTCAGGCAAATGAAACTTGGAGGATAGGATGGCCAAAGCGCCGGAGACTGAAAACCTGGCCGTTTTTTGTGATTTCGAGAACGTTGCGCTCGGGGTGCGGGATGCGCGCTACGCGCAGTTCGACATCCGCAAGGTGCTGGAGCGGCTGCTGCTCAAGGGCAGCATCGTGGTCAAGAAGGCCTACTGCGACTGGGAGCGCTACAAGGAGTTCAAGGCGGCGATGCACGAGGCGGCCTTCGAGCTCATCGAAATACCGCACATCCGCCAGTCCGGGAAGAATTCGGCCGACATCCGCATGGTCGTCGACGCGCTGGACCTCTGCTACACCAAGTCCCACGTAGACACCTTCGTAATCGTCAGCGGCGACTCCGACTTCTCGCCGCTGGTCAGCAAGCTGCGCGAGAACAACAAGATCGTGATCGGCGTGGGCGTCAAAAGCTCCAGTTCGGATCTCCTGATCGCCAACTGCGACGAATTCATCTACTACGACGATCTCGTGCGTAAAAAGCAGCCGCGCAAGCGTCCCGCCCGCAAGACTCCGGCCGCGCGCGGCGCCGCATCCCCCGCCAAGGAGCCCAAGGAGGACAAGGACGCCGAGGAACGCACCCAGGCGGCACTCGATCTGATCATGGAGACGCTGGAGGCGCTGGCCGAGGAACGCGGTTCGGAGGAGAAAGTGTGGGGCTCGCTCGTCAAGCAGACGCTCAAGCGCCGCCGTCCCGGCTTCACCGAATCCTACTACGGCTTCCGCTCCTTCAACCGCCTTCTGGAGGAAGCAGCCGCACGCGGCCTGCTGGAGCTCGACCCCGACGAAAAGTCCGGCGGCTACGTCATCCGCCTCTCCCATCAGGAAGAATGACCAAGCGCCGGGCGGGAGAGGCAGAGTGCCCCAGCTTTCTATCCAGACATCAGGTCAGCATGATCGGGATCTTATATTTTCGAAAAATGGCATCGTGAGTAACAAGCGTGAATCCTTCAACGCCGGCTTGAGCGACAAGCATCCGGTCGAAAGGATCCCGGTGATGGACCGGCAGATTTTCCAGCGCGTGGGCATGCTCGACCGTTATGGAAAGCCAGTTGAAGGACTGTTGATCTAAGATCTCGCGGAAAGCGGAAGGGACTTTGAGTTTTCCCAACGCCTGCTTGATGCGGAGCTCCCAAATTACGGCTGCACTGACGAAAACGAGATTGTTGCCGTCGGCCATCGCAGACCGACACGAAGCCGATAATGCGGGATGGTCATCCAGCCACCACAACAACACATGCGTGTCCAGCAACAAGTTCACGATTCCGAGGCTCCGAACGCTTCAGCGATGTCTTTCGGCAACATATCAAAATCCTTAGCGATTTTGATTTTGCCCTTCAACGCGCCGGGAGTGCGCTTCTTGTCGCCCCGCTCGTATCGGACCAGCTTGGCCACCGGTTTTCCGGCCTTCCCGATGAGTACTTCCTCACCGGCAAGCACTTTTTCGATCAGGGATGACAATTGCGCTTTTGCCTCTGAAATGTTGGTGATATGCATGGCGGCGTACCTCCCGAAGTATAGTCTGACCAGACTAGACCAGTTTGTCAAGATTAATCTTAAGGCTGTGCGCATGCACCAATCCGAAACTAATCCGGTGAACCGCCTGGCGCTGACCTGACGGCAAGGCCGGCTTTTTGACAGTTATCAAAATGATGGTCCGCCATTCCGGAGATGTTCTCGGCTCGGGGGAGTGGTATCGTTTTAGCTGGAGCGGCATCGCTTCGCTCGGCACAGCGCGCGATGGCGTCGAGATATCGCAAGTCCTCCCGGCCGATGCGGCGGGCCTCCGCGGCGGAGAGCACAGGGCCGTGTCCCGGGATCACGTAATCGATGCCTGAACCGATGAGAGTCGTCAGGCGCTGCAGGGTGCGGCGGTAGTCCGCCAGGTTGTCCACAAAGGGAATTTCACAGGGCGAAAGGTAGTCTCCCACCAGAAGGTAGTCCTCGGCGCGGATGGCCATGCAATCCGGTGCATGCCCGGGGATGAGAAACGCTTCGACGTCGAGATCGCCGATATTGAACCACCCGCCGTCGTCCAGCCCGCGGACTTCCGCCGGCCAGCCATAGCCCCAGGGGCGCTCGACATACCACTGGGAGTCGTATTCCCGGGCTTTGTTCATGGCTTCGGCGGCGAGAGCGCCGCTTTCCTGGATGGCCTTGGCCAGCACCGAACTGGTGTACAAAGGCGCGCCGGGGAAGATCCCGTGACCCGCCACGTGGTCCCAATGGCTGTGGGTGAAACAGACAGCCTCCACATTTGCTCTCTTGGGAATGAGCCCGGCCAGATCGGCGAGTTCCCGCGGGAAATATCCAGGGTCCACCACTAGACAGCTGCCGCCGCTGCAGATGACAGTGCTGGTCATCTGCCAGATGCCGCTCAGCCGGACATCGACCTGAATGTCAGCCATGATATCCTCCATACATGGATGTCCTCAAATGCTCGAATACTGGATACTCGATCCTGGATTCCGGATAAAGAGCAAATCGGATCCGGCTGCCGGATAACCTCACCGTTGCACGATGGCGATATCGCTTGATTTTGAAAAATTCACCGCTTAAGATGGCGATACCCTTTCTCAACGGTTGCTCTTATGCACCCCCGACAAAGAGAAATCTACCGCCAGATGACCCCGGAGCAGAAGCTGAAGGTTTGGATGGCATTGTATCATTCCGCTTATAGGCTCAAAAGAGCCGCCATTGAAAAGCAACACCCGGACTGGGAGGAAAAAGAAATCCTTCACGCCGTAAAAAAGGCTTTTCTGCATGCAGCTTCCTGATGTTTTCCTAACCTTTATCCGGCGCCTAAACTTGATCCAGTGCCCCTACATGATTACCGGCGCTGTGCGGCCAGCATTGTCTATGGAAAACCCCGGCTGACCAATGACCTTTATCTAGTTCTCGATTTAAAAAAGGACAGCGTCCCTAACCTAACGCAGGCCTTCCCGTTAGAAGAATCTTATTGCCCGCCGGAGGAAGTCATTATCCTGGAGATAGGGCGCCCCGTGCGCGGCCATTTCAATCTGATCCACCACGAGACCGGTTTTCGGGCGGATGTTTATCTTGCAGGCAAAGACCCGTTGCATCATTGGGGTTTGGCGAACAGGAAGTCCGTGCAGGTGGAAGATCAGGCCGTTTGGGTAGCGCCGATAGAATACGTGATTCTACGCAAGCTCGAATATTACCGAGAGGGGCGGTCCGAAAAGCACTTGAAAGACATTGCCGGCATGCTTGAAGTGTCAGACGCTCAGGTCAACATGGCCTGGCTGGAGGATCAGATCGCTGAAAGGCAGCTTCAAGAAGAGTGGCAAACAGCTAAAAGCTTGTTGGATTACTAATAATAGGCGGCCAAAAAGTCTTCTCGGGATACTCCCGACTGGGTGAGAATGGTTCGTAGGGTTGAGCTTTTAATGGCACGCTGATTCGGGATTGTCAAAGGCGCCGAATGTTTCGATATAAAATGAATGGCCGACTTAACATCGGCAAGAGCAGCCTCGTAGGCGTCTC
This sequence comes from uncultured delta proteobacterium, assembly GCA_963700055.1. GTDB lineage: Bacteria > Desulfobacterota > Desulfobacteria > Desulfobacterales > SpSt-501 > SpSt-501. Next base: position 192,413 of record CAVOWH010000013.1, read on the forward strand.
CCTGCCCCACAACGACTCCCTTCATCCCAAGTGGATAAGCAACATAAATGTCTGGATGCTTTTCGGCAACGATTTTAAAGTGTTTCATGGCTCACCCCTCTGCTAAGTTCAAACGGGATTGCTATATCACTTTATACTAAGGACGTGATCAAGCTTCGCGCAGGACTTCGAATCGACGGGTTTTTTGATCGAGCAAAACAGTCAACTCCTTCATGATTTTCACCAACTCGGGATAGTAATGGTCGACGACATCCCGGGCGAAGGCGCTTAGGAACTCGGCCTTTTCCTTGGCTCGCTGCCTGTCCGCACCCTGACGCGCATAGGGGGCCGATGTCAACAGCACAAAGCCGTCGTCGGAGATGCGCCGTTTTTGCATGTTGGACTGGACGATGGAGAGGGCCATCTTGATGGGCTCGTTCAAGTTGGGACTGAAGGGGCCGACCAGCAACGCCAGGTTGGGTTCGTGAAGCCAATCGAAGCCGCGGCCGACGCCTAAAAGCCACTCGCGGTGTTCGGCCTCGATGATTGGTCGTTTGGTGGCGGCCACATCGGCGATGTGTTGCAGATTGCCCTGGGCCAAGGGCGCCAGATCTTCCAGCATGCGTTCCGGCATATCGGGATAAAGCCGCGCCAACTCACGCCCGAGATAATTCTCTCCCTGGTCCTTCACCGTGGACAAATCCAGTAAGCCGTCGTACGCACCGTGGAAGCTCAGCGTATCGGTATCGGTCTCCAGCCCGACGATCAGCGGGTAGACGACCTGGTGATCGTGACCAAAAACCCGTTCGATTTGAGCCTTGAAGCGCACCATGAAGTCATAGGCGCGGCCTTTGTCATAATCGAACCCGGCGCAGCCGCGGCGGCTGTTGTCGCTTGCCGAAAAATGATAGGTCACCAGCACAAGGCACCTTCGTCCGCCATTAACGGCCTTTCCCACCCACTCCTGGAATAGCTCCCCCAGGTAGGGCCATCCTAAATCGAATCGTCCGGCTAGGTTGCGGAATGGGTCAATGATGCCGAAGGGCTTGCTGGTGACGATGGGCAGATTGATGCGGCCGTCCATGCATTTGAAGGCCGCGATGCGGGTGGGGTGATGGGCCATGTAAAGCTGCCGCGACAATTCCTGATCCGGCGAGCAGAAGGCACTAGCATGGGCTGAGTTATGCTGTTTGAGCCATTCAATTTTTTCCGAGATGGGCAGGAACGCAAGGTTGCGATGCATAGGTTGCCTCGGTTTGAGTTTGATTGGCCCGTTGATAACATTCTAACTGCGCCTTCTTGGTCGAGCCGCCGGCGCCTAAGCACTCGCTGCCAGCAGCGGCAGTACATCACATCCTCGAAACAAAGGGGTTGACCGCCGTTTCACTTTTTTTTGCTGCTCACCGCCGCGTGGATTTTTTCGATGAGTTCCTCGAATTCGTAGGGCTTGAACAGGTAGTCGTACGCGCCGTATTGCATGCCCTCGCCGGCCGATTTTTCCGAGCCGTGACCGGTCAGCATGATGACCGGCATGTCCGGATCCATCTTCTTGAAAATCTTGAGGACCTCGATCCCGTCCATATCCTCCATTTTGAGATCCAGCACGGCCAGGTCGAATTCGGATTTGCGCATGGCCCGGATTGCTTCCAAGCCGCTGAAGGCGCTCGTCACCTCCAGGCCCCGGCGGGTCAGCCGCTTGGCCATGACCGTCGTGAAGCCGACTTCATCGTCAATGAGGATCAGGCGAATTCGTTTTGGCTGGTCCTGATTATCTGGGCCCATAGCGTCAATTTCTCATGCGCGTCGGTTGGTGATGGCCTTCATGCGCGCCTGCATGATCTTTTCCTCGTGCTGGCGCTTTTTGGCAGCCGCCTCCGTGACCTTTGCCACCAGCGTCTCGATTTCCGAGGGCTTCATCAGGTAGTCGAATGCGCCGATCTTCATGCCCTCTATGGCGGACTCCACCGTGGCATGGCCGGTCAGCATGATCACCTCGACCAGCGGGAACTGCCGCTTGATTTCCTTCAGTGTTTCGATGCCGTCCATCCCCGGCATTTTGACATCGAGGATGACGACCTCCACACCGGCATGCTCCTTCAGTTTTTTCAAGGCTTCATCCCCGCTGTGAGCCGGAATGATCTCAAGGCCCCGATGGGTTAGGCGCTTGGTCATGGTCTCCACAAAGGGGACTTCGTCATCCACAAACAGTACGTTGGCTAAACTCATCGCGACACTCCTTTATGCCTTGATATCTTCACTTTTCTCGTTTGCGTTCTTTTCGACGAACTCGCTTTTAAGCGATGGGATATACACCGAAATCGTAGTGCCGACGTCCACCGTGCTCTGCACCTCGATCCGTCCGCCCATGTTCTCGATGATGCCATAGCAGATCGACAGTCCGAGCCCCGTGCCCTTGCCGACTGCTTTAGTGGTGAAAAACGGGTCGAAGATGCGGTGCAGGTTGGAGGCGGGAATGCCCATGCCGGTATCGGCGACCTCCACCGCCACGAAGCCGTCCTCCGCGCGGGTGGAAAGCGTCAACTTGCCGCCCTTCTTTTCCATGGCGTCAAGCGCATTGTTGATCAAGTTCAAGATGACCTGCTGCAGCTCGGAGAGTGACACCCGCACCGAAGGCAGCTTTTCCTGAAGCTGGGTTGCTATTTCCACCATAGCATATTTCGCCCGCTGTGCGGATATCCCCACGATTTCCTCGATCAGTTCGTTGACCTGGATGTCCTGGACCGAAAGAGACGTTTTGCGGGCGAAGCTCAGCAGTTTGCGGGTGATCTCTTTGCAGCGCTTTCCCTGGGTTTTGATCTGGGTGAGGGCTCGCCGGAACTCCTCGGTATTTTTGCTCTCCTGGAATTCCTCCTCTTCCAGCAGGTCCCCAATCCAACCGGCCTCCTCGACCATGATGGCAACGGGGTTGTTGATCTCATGGGCTACCCCGGAGGCCAGCTCGCCGATGGAGGCCAGTTTGCCGGTCTCGACCACCTTTTCATCCATGAGGTGCTTTTCTTCATCCGCCGTGGCGATGCGCATCACCATCCGGCGCGAAAGCGCCAGTGCCATGATGATTAAGGCAGCCGCCCCCAGGGCCATGATCAGTGTGGTTATGGCGAAGGATCGGTTCAGGTCGGCAAAGGCGTCCGACGCTCGTTGTTGGTAGACCAGAAGCCATTCGCCGTTTTTAAGAGAAGCCTCCGCATAGATGTAATCCTGTCCGGTTTTGTCCGTCCTCAAAAAAACCTGGGTGTCGTTTCCTTCGGAAGACAGTCGCTTCCAGAGCTCCTGCGGATCATCCGTATCGATCACGGCAGGAGGAAAGGTCTGCGTGACAGGTGTGGTTTGAAGCTTCCCCTGGCGGTTCAAAATGTAAGCAAAGCCGGTTTCGCCGATACGAATATTTTTAACCAGCGTGTTGAATGCGACGAAATCGATGGTGGCCCGCAGAATCCATTTCCGGCCGTTTACCTCGGAGCGAACCGCCACGATGAAATGCGGCAGGCCGCGCAGACCTAAAAAGACATCGCTGATCACGTAGTCCTTCTGGCTGACATCCTTAAACCACTCGGCATCTCCATAGTAAGCTTCTGCAAGCTTGAAAGGGCCCACATAGGCCTTCTGATATCCCTGCTCGTCGACCACGCCCAGGTCGACGAAGGCTTTCTCATATTCCTCCTTCAGCAGGTCCAGATTCTGCTTCAGCAGATCTTCTTCCTTCAAACGGTCATAGCCGTAGCGAGCGGTCATCAGACGGATGTCGGTCAAGCGTTCCTGAAGGTAATTGTCAATGTTCTGTTTGTGTTTCTGGACCAGCTCGCGGAGGTGATCGCTGACTTTTTCCTGATAGGAGTGGCGGAATTGAAGGTAAAGCGTGCTGCTGGCAAGGATCATCGGAACCATGGAGACAATGATGATGGTCAGCACGATGTTCCGGATCAAAGAACGGTAATGCTTGTCCCGAGTGAGCTTTTCGGGAAACAGCCGGGTTATTATCAGGTCCAAGGACATCAGCCGCACACTCGATCGAATGAAAGTGGTTTAAGAGGAATCCGTTGCGATCTTGAGTTTATCAGGGTTGAATGTCGATCGTCGGATAAATACCTTTCTGCATCCCTATCGGATAGGGCTGGATAATATTGTACGCGATGTTCTGGCCTTTCTGCGCATGCCCCTTCTTTTTCCGCCCGTCGAAGTACGCGCCGTTCGCTTCCAGAATGTGGTCGATCCGCTTACGGAATGCCGTTACGAACTCGCTGCCGGATCCGGCGAATTCCATGTTGCCGATGGTTATCATGCCTTTGATTTCGCAGAGCGCCGACAGGGAAATGCTGTTGGTCTCCAAGTCGCCAGGGTTGGCGATGAATCCCCATACGAGATGGTCCGCCGGAATAGAAACCGGCGCCTTGAGGTCGATGATGGTGTGGGGCATGATGACGCATCCCTGGCCCACGGTCAACGGTGATTCGGGCAGACCGTTCAAAAAAGAATTGAATCCTACGAACGCTTTGCGGCCCAGGCGCGCGTTGATCAGCTTGGCGCCGTGGGCCGTGACGTTGTCGCCCTCCAGAATCGAATCGATGATGAAGCAGTTTTCCTGGGCGTTGGCCCCCTTGCCGAGAACCGAGTTCTCAATGTAGGCGCGCTGGGAGACCAGCACGTTTTCACCGATGCGGGTCCTGGGTTTGATGACCGCATAACGGCTGACGGAGGCGGTTTTGGGGACTGCCGGCAGGGGGGCGAGGTGCACGGTCTCGAAAACCCGCCGGAAGTCTCCCTTCCGGGCGTTGAGGAATTCCATGAACCGGCCCTGGGGCAATTGACCGGGCTCGGTACGGATGTACTCGGAGAGGACTTCCTCCGGGAACTGGTACCGGAAGTCGAAGGTGTAATCCTGGTTGATCCAGATCTGCCCCGGTTCGATGCGTTCGTGCCAGACCTCACCGAGCTGAACGTAGGCGAAGGGGCCCACGATGCAACTGTGCAACGTCGTCAGGTCCGCCGTCGCGAAGGCGCCTAGAAAACTTCCTTCCATCGGGGAGCCGTGGATGTTGGCGAAAGGGCAGGACGCCGAGTTCTTGATCAGGAAGATCTCCGGGTTTTCAGGGTCGTGGGATTTGTTGTGCACGAGGGTTTTGATGAGCAAACTGTCGGAGACCGAAATGACCTCGTCATGGTCCATCGCCATCTTGATCCCGCGATAGTGGAAGTTGTCTCCCTTCCGCTTGAGTTCATCCCCCCGGATGTCGGTTTTATAAAGGACCGATCCGTCCACCCGGCATTTGCCGAGGAAATAGCTCCCGGCCAGGTTGGAATGGCTGAAGCTGAAATGCAGGGGGTGGTGCCCGGTGATCCCGTAAAAGGCATAGAAACTCGATAGCTTTTTGTGGGGGATGCACGGCCGCAAATAGGGACCGGAATCAAACTCCAGGTCCCTCAAGTTGATGTTGATGCGTCGAATGATCCGATCGATCAGCTTTTGGAGCTTTTGCATATCGGATGCCTCCCTGCTGTCTATCGTGACTCGCCGGGCCGGATGGATGTGGAGCGCCCCCTCCCCTCAACTAATCGTCACTTTGGTATTGTCACCGGCATTCCCATGAGCGGCCACACCACCATGACGAAAACACCGAGCACCACCAGGAGCATGACGCTGGCGATCGTTCCATACGTGAAAAATTCTCCGGCCGTGAACTGCCTGGAGTCATAAGCGATGGCATTGGGAGCGGCCCCCACCAGAAGCATGAACGGCATACCGGCCGCTGCCAGGGCGACATACAGGATGACTTCTGCAGCCACCCCTAAGTAGGGGGCGACGACGAGGGCCACGGGCAGGGATATGGCGATGGCCGCCACGTTCATGATGAAGTTCGTCATTATTAGCACGAAGAAGCCGATGCCCATGACAAAGATGAACCAGTGGGCTTTTTCGAACAGCACGAGCCAGTTCACCGCGAGCCACTTGGCGGCCTCGGTCTGCCACAGGCAGAACCCGATGCTCATGGCGCCGCCGAAGAGCAGGATGATGTTCCAAGGGATTTCTTCGAGATCCTCGATGTCCAGGATGTTGAGAATAAAGAAGAGCAGGGTCGAGATCAGGATGATCGCTGTTTTGTCGATGGCGCCCAGCGCCGGGATGAAGGAGCGCAGGGACAGCGCTGCAACGCAGAGCAGCACAATCGATGCTGTCAGCAATTCTTTTCGGGAAAGTGGCCCCAGTTCAGCGTTCAGCTGCTTTGCCTTGGCCCGGAGGCCGGGGATAGTTTTTTTCTCCGGCCGTAAAAACAACATAAAAAAGCCCCACAGCAGAAATGCCATCAGCCAGCCGAGGGGCGCCATGTAATAGGTCAGATCAAAGAAACTAATGCTTTTTCCGGCGATGTCCTTAAAAAACCCGACCGCGACCGCTCCGCGGGCGGCGCCCAAAAGGGTGATGATGCTCCCGGCGCCGGCGACATAGGCCATGCCGATGAAAAGCGCCTTGCCGAATTTTGTTTTTTTACCGCTGTCCTCATAAAGAGCGTAGATGGACATGAACAGCGGGAAAACCGTGGCGGCCACGGCGGTGTGGGCCATGATGTGGGTAAGAGCGACCGTGACCAAAAAACAGCCGAGGAGAATCATGCTGGTCTTTTCGCCGACCACCCCCAACATGGTGTACGCCATGCGTTTGGTGAGGCCGGTCTTGGTGAAAACAAGGCCGATCACCACCGAGGCAAAGATGAACAGGACCGAAGGGTCCATGAAGTCCTTGAACGCCTCCTCGGGAGTCCGGATCAGAAAGAGGGCCTGGAGCACGCCGATCGCGATGCTCGTGACTCCGATGGGAAGCACCTCAAACACCCACCAGGTGCCGGCCAGCATGAACACGGCCAAGGCCCCTTTGGCCTCACGGCTCAAAGGGAAGTGCTTGCCGATGGGGTCCACGGCATCGGGCCAGGGCGGGGAATAATAGATGATTGCGAAAAGAAAAATTCCCAGGAAGAGAAAGATGATGCGTTTCCAATTGATGGGCGTGCTTTCGGCGATCACCCCGGCATGATCGGACATGGATTTCTCCCTCCTTTTGAAACCCCCTTAATCCCAGCAGAAAGTCATGAATTCTTCGCACGATTTCGTCAGGGACGCGGCTTAACTCAACTTACACTCCTTCATCATATGAAAGACGGCTGCAAATACGTCCGTAAGCCTTACAATGCCGATGACGTCCTCGCCGCGGGTGACCAGAAGCGACTGGTGGTGCCCGATGACAAACTGATGAATGGCTTCGTCGAGGCTGGCCGTCTCGGCGATAATTTCCCCCTCGGTAGGGGTTTCCATGAACTTGGTTACAGGCTGCTCGGAAGCCTTGCGGCAGATGTCGTGCAGCGGGCTGTCGAAAAGAACGTAATCCTTCAGCATGGTTTTCAGGAATTTCTTGCTGAAACCGATGCCCCTGAACCCCCTGCCCTCCAGGATCTCCTTGTACTTGGGCTCCAGCCCTCTGAGCACATCGATCTGGCTGATTTTGCCGACGACTTTGCCTTTGTTGTCGAGCACCAGGATAGCCCGATGGCGGTATTCGGAATGCTTGTAGGTATATTTTTCCTGGGCCTTTTCCAATGCCATGACGGCATCGTAAAGAGTGGCATCGTCCTTGACAGTGGCATATTCCGAGAGCGGAACCATAAGTTGTGAAATTTTGAATTCTTTCATAGGGATCCTCCGTTTCAACGATAAATCGAAATGGTGCTCCGTAACATACCGCTTTAGGGTTATCAAGTCGATATTTGGGCTTTTTAGCGCAAGCACTCTTCTGTGAATAAAAGTCTTGACAGCAGATTGTAATTTTTTTAAAATACTGACCGAGTACTCAGTCAGTTAACCATATGTCCAAAAAACCTGAAATTTTAATCGCTGCAACCCACCTTTTCGCTTCGAAAGGGTTCAAGGAAACCTCCACGGCTGAGTTGGCATCGATCATCGGAGCAGCCGAAAGCACGATCTTTTATCATTACAAGACTAAAGAGGAGATCCTGCTGGCCGTTCTTAAAAAAATCAGGGAGGAACTCCTGCTCGAATTCGAACGTCATTATGCCGCAGAGCATTTTCCCGACGGTCTTGCCCTGTTGGAGGACACTATATCCTATTATTTTCATCTTGCTGGGGCGAAGCCTGAAACCTTCCAACTGCTTCATCACCGTTTCCCCTACGAACTTGCCACCGATAAACCCTGTCTGCCGCGGCCATTTGGAAGCCATTTACAACTGTTTCATCGATCTTTTTGAAAACGCCATCCGCATCGGGCAAAAAGACGGCTCCATCGTGCCGAATTCCACCCGTAAATCAGCGATGATCGTTTTTGCCATGATCGACGGCTTGGTGCGGTTCAACAGCCATCAGTTGTACGACGCCGGCGCATTATATGACGAGCTGCTTGCGTCCTGTCGCCGAATGCTCGGATCAATCGCTAACCCTTCACAGGAGTGAATGGTGCTGAAGAAATTCTTTCCTTTCATTACATGGCTGGAGGGCTACACGTTGAGCCGGCTGCAAGCCGACGTGATTGCCGGGCTGACGGTAGCGCTGGTATTGATTCCGCAATCCATGGCCTATGCTCAGCTGGCCGGACTTCCTCCGTACTACGGGCTCTACGCCGCATTCCTGCCGCCCATGATCGCAGCGCTCTTCGGGTCCAGCCGGCAGCTGGCCACCGGCCCGGTGGCGGTCGTCTCGCTCATGACGTTCGCATCCCTGGCTCCCCTGGCGACAACCGGCAGCGAGCGGTTCATTGCCTACGCGATCGTCCTGGCCATGATGGTGGGGGTGGTTCAATTAGCGTTGGGGCTCTTGAGGCTGGGGCTGGTGGTCAACTTCCTTTCGCACCCCGTGGTCAACGGGTTCACGAACGCCGCCGCCATCATCATCGCTACCTCCCAGCTCTCCAAGCTCTTCGGGGTTCACGTGGACACGGCGGAGCACCATTATGAAACCATCATCTCGGTGGTTCAGGCGGCCATGCGGTTTACCCACTGGCCGACCTTCTTCCTGGGAGCGCTGGCTTTCGCGATCATGTACACGCTGAAGCGGGTTGCTCCGCGCGTGCCGAACGTCCTTATGGCGGTGGCTATTAACAACGGTGATCTCCTGGGCCGTCGGCTACCAGCACAATGCCGAAGCCAAGGCGAGCGCCATTCAGAGTCCGAAGGCCCTGGAGTTGGTGGATAGCTTCAACGTGACGCTGGCCGAAATCTCCCGGCTGGGAGAGGAGCGCACGGAGGTGACCCGGCGGATCGAGGAAGCCAGGGCATCCGGGAACCCCATCGCCATCCTGAATGTAAAGCATGATGCGGACATCATCTCCCTGAAAATAGAGGACTTGAAGGAGAAGGCTCATGTCTACCGGGAGGAGCTGCGCAAGTTTACCTTAAAAGGCGTTCCGCTGGCCGATGGCACGACGTTGTTTTACCCGGCCAGCGGAAATCCCGGCCGGCGCTGCGGATGACGGATATACCTGGCGCATCCGGGTCGGCAACAACCCGGTAATAGCCGACAAGCATCCGACTGACCGGCGGGGGTGACGTCGTGGGCGTGGTTCCCAAGGGGTTGCCGGCGTTCTCGTTTCCAAAGATAGATGTGTCGACGATATTGAATCTCCTGCCCTATGCCGCTATTATTTCATTCCTGGGATTCATGGAGGCGATCTCCATCGCCAAGGCCATGGCCGCCAAAACCGGGCAGCGGCTGGATCCCAACCAGGAGCTGATCGGCCAGGGGCTGGCCAACCTGCTGGGAGCCATGGGCAAGAGCTACCCGACGTCCGGTTCCTTCTCGCGCTCGGCCGTCAACCTGCAGGCCGGGGCCTTAACGGGATTTTCAAGCGTCTTCACCAGCCTGGCGGTGGTCATCATGCTGCTCTTCCTGACTCCGCTGCTCTATCATCTACCGCAGTCGGTCCTGGCGGCCGTGATCATGATGGCCGTGATCGGCTTATTGAACGTCTCCGGGTTTATCCACGCCTGGAAAGCGCAGAGAGCGGATGGGGTCATATCCATCATCTCCTTTGGCTGCACGTTGGTCTTTGCGCCCCATCTGGACAAGGGCATCATGGTGGGGGTGGTGCTTTCGCTGCTGGTCTTCCTCTACAAGGTCATGCGGCCGAAAGTCGCCACCCTGGCGCGGCATGAGGATCAGGCCCTGCGGTGCACCGTGACCCATGGCTTGAAAGAGTGCGAACGCATCGCACTCGTCCGGTTCGACGCCCCGCTCTTTTTTGCCAATGCCAGCTTTCTGGAAGACCAGATCACCGACCGCATGCAGGCCAAGAAAGGCTTGAAACACATCGTCATCGTGGCCAACGGCATCAATGATATCGATGCCTCCGGCGAGGAGACCCTCTCGCTGCTGGTCGATCGCATTCGAAGCGCGGGCCTGGATGTGTCGCTCAGCGGAGTGAACGAGTCGGTCATGAAGGTCCTGAAACGGACCCACTTGGATGTCAAAATAGGCGAAGACCACATTTTCCCGACCATGGAACGGGCCATCGAAATCATCCATCCGGAGGCCCACAGGGACATCGAGGAAGCGGAATGTCCGCTGCAGACGGTCTGCTACCTGCCCGGCACCCCCCCCAAGAAATGAGGTTGGCCATGTCTCTAATTAGTCTTTTCAGCGGAAGCCATTGCAACGACCAAGAGGTTGTACAACACCTGATCAACCGATACCGGCTACCGCGTGGTGGCAGACGAGGAAGTGACCACTTCCGCCAGCCGGCTTTCCGGGCTGGGGGCCGGCAAGATTGCCAGGGCGTTCGGCGGAAAGGCATCGGTGTTCAATTCCTTCACCCATGAGAAAGAGCGTTCGATCGCTTATCTCAAGCTGGCGCTGGCCGAGATGCTGCCGGCAGACAACCTGATCGTCTCGGGCTATGTGTCCCACCTCATCCCGAAAAAAATCACTCATGCGCTGCGGGTCTGTTTGATTGCCGACCTCAAGTTCAGGATCTGCGGCTGCGGCTCAGTTGTCCGGCGTATCGAAGAAGGAGGCCGGCAAGATCATCCACAAACAGGACGAAAACGCCGCCCTGTGGGTCAGTGCGGTTACCGGCAGCAGCGATCCCTGGGCGGCCGCGCTTTACGACATTCTCATCCCGATGGACAAGGTGACGTCCGCCGAAGCCACCGACATCGTTCTGAATCATTTCGGAACAGGAGGTCGTGCGACCGACAACGGAATCCCGGCAAGCGGTGGAGGATTTTCTGCTTGCCGCCCAGGTCGAGGTCGCTTTGGCAAAAGAGGGGCACAACGTGCAGGTCGACTCGGAGGCCGGGGCAGTGTCGCTGATCATCAACAAGCATGTGCTGATGCTCAGCCGCCTGGAGGAGGAGCTGAGGTCCATCGCCGGCAAGGTGCCGGGGATCCGCTCGCTTGAAACCAAGGTCGGCAAGGACTATTACCAGGCGGATGTCTACCGCCGCTTCGATTTCGAGCTGCCGTCCAAGGTCCTGCTGGTGGATGATGAGCGCGAATTCGTCCAGACCCTGTCCGAGCGCCTGCTCATGCGCGACATGGGGTCGGCCGTAGCCTACGACGGCGAATCGGCGCTGGCCATGATCCATGAACACGAAGACGAGCCGGAGGTGATGATCCTGGACCTAAAAATGCCGGGGATCGACGGCATAGAAGTGCTGAAACGCGTCAAGCAGACCCGGCCGGAAATCGAGGTGATCATCCTCACCGGCCACGGCTCGGAGCAGTGACCGCCAGACCTGTCTGGAACTCGGCGCCTTCGCCTATCTCCAGAAGCCGGTGGACATCGAACTGCTCACCGAAACGCTGAAAAAAGCCAACGAAAAAATGCGGCAGAACCTGGCCGCCCGGAAGACAGCCTGAAGCGCCGGGTGTCGCCGCAGCAAAGAGCATGCCCATGAGTTATTGGTCAAATGCTAAAACCCGCTTTCTGGGACCACGCAGATGTGGCCGCCGGCCCGCGCAAGCATCTGTTCAACTTCAGGCAGATCTGGAGGATGTCCGTCATCTTGACGGCGGGGGTCGCCCTGGCGCCGCTGCTTTTCATGACGGCCGTTGACTACAACGTCAGCCAGAAAGCCATCGAAGCCGACATTCATTATCAAACCGCCCGGCTGGTGTCGAACACCCGTCGCAGCATTTCGTTTTTCCTTTCCGAACGCAAGTCAGCCTTGAATTTCATCGATAAGGACAACTTGTACACGGCACTCAGCGACCCCCTGCGCCTGACGGTATTGCTGGACAACCTCAAGAAAGGATTCGGGGGCTTCACGGATCTGGGGGTGATCGACGCCAACGGGCTTCAACATACCTATGTGGGACCTTACAACCTGGCCGGAATCAACTACAGCGACCAGGATTGGTTCCAAGACTTGAAGGCAAGCGGAGTATACATCAGCGAGGTGTTTCTGGGCTTTCGGCAGCAACCCCACCTGGTAGTGGCCGTTAAGCACGATTTGCCGAATGGCGGTTTCTATGTCTTGCGGGCCTCCATCGACACGCAAAAATTCAACGAGTTGCTGGCCGAGGTGGAGGTCAGCGGCAAGGGCGATATTTTCCTCGTCAGTCGCGAAGGGGTACTGCAAACGCCGTCCCGCTTTTATGGCGGCGCGCTGGACCGGCTGGCGCTGGAGATTCCGGCCTTTTCCGACAAAACCCAGGTGGTGGAAACCCGCCTGCCGCCCGAACCACTGGTCGTCGGATATGCTTACATACAGGAAACGCCTTTCGTGCTGATGGTCGTGAAAAAAAAGACCGAACTCATGAAAGGCTGGGATGCCACACGCCGGCAGCTGGTCGCTTTTCTGGCGATCAGCGTCACCACGATTCTGCTGGTGGTATTGGGAGTTTCAACCTATCTGGTAAATCAGATTTTTGAAGCCGATCACAGGCGGGTCGCGGCCCTGCACAAGGTGGAATACGCGAACAAGATGGCCTCGCTCGGTCGGCTTTCGGCGGGTGTCGCCCACGAGATCAACAACCCGCTGGCCATCATCAACGAGAAGGCCGGTCTCATCAAGGACCTCTTCATGTTGCAGGGAACTCATGCTGAAAACCCGAAACTGATCGGGCTGGCGGAGGCCATCATCTACTCGGTCGAACGCTGTGCCAAGATCACCCAACGGCTATTAGGGTTCGCGCGGCACGTTGACTCCAAACCGCAACAGGTGGATATTGTTGAGGTGATACAAGAAGTGCTGGGTTTTTTAGGCAAGGAAGCCGAATATCGCTCGATTGCCCTCTCCGTGGATGCCGCTGCAGATATACCGAACATCGAAAGCGACCGGGGCCGGCTTCAGGAAATCTTTCTGAACTTGATCAATAACTCCTTCGCCGCCATGAACGACGGCGGCCGTCTGGCCATTAGCGTCAGGCGGGCGGGCGTGGGTTTCATTTCAGCGACAGTGGCCGATACCGGCTGCGGGATACCTGAGTCGGACCTGAAGCGCATTTTCGAACCCTTCTTCTCCACGAAGACGGGGAAGGGCGGAACGGGTCTAGGGCTTTCCATTACCTACGGACTCATACAGGAACTCGGGGGGAGCGTCAGTGTCCAAAGTGAAGTCGGAAAAGGAACGGAATTTACCGTTCAGCTGCCAGTCGAAATGAAACCATCCGGGGAAAACAAGAATGAAAGTGCTGCTGGTTGATGACGAAAAAGAGCTGGTGACCACCCTGGCCGAACGGTTGAACTTGCGGGGGGTTGAAGCCCAGTGGGCGACATCGGCCGAGGAGGCCTTGGTCCGGCTGCAGACGGAATATTTCGATATTGCGGTTCTGGATGTCAAAATGCCCAAAATGGACGGTCTTCACCTGAAGAGGCAGATGCAGGAGCGCTGCCCGACGATGAAATTCATCTTTGTCACCGGCCATGGGTCGAGCCAGGACTTTGAGAGCGGTGCTTCGGAGGTCGGCTCGGATTACTATCTCGTCAAGCCTCTGAAAATTGACGACCTGCTCGCTAAAATCAAGGAGGCGCTGCAGCGCTGAGGAGTTCAGCCATGGCTCATATGGATCTCATTGGTCTCAGCGGGATTCAATTTTTCGGCAAGATGTCGGCCTCCATTTCACACGACCTGAAAAACGTCTTGGCCGTCATCAACGAGAATGCGGGGCTGTTGGAAGATCTTTGCCTTATGGCCGAGAAGGGCAAATCCCTTGACCCGCCGCGCCTGAAACGGCTTGCCGGGGACGTTAAGAATCAGATCCGCCGGGGGGATCGGATTATCTCCTCCATGAACTCATTCGCCCACAGTGCGGACAGTGAATCCATGACCATTGATCTTAGAGATCTGTTGGGGCTCATGGAAGAGCTTTCTTTGCGGCATGCTTCCATGCGGGGAGTGAGCATCGAGATCGATTGTCCTTCCGATTCCATTATGATTACGACCTCTCCGTTTATACTGCTGAACCTGCTGTGGGTTTGCCTGGATTACGCAATGACAGCCGCGGGTCCGGGCAAAACCGTAGAGCTTGCGGCTGAAAAGACGGCCGACGGTGCCCGGATATACTTCCGAAAGTTGGCGGGGATGGACGCCGCGGCGGGGTCGTTCCCGGCCGAGCTGGAAAACGCCCTGATGCGGGCGTTGAATGCTCAGATACGCCTCGATGCCGGCTCCCAGGAGGTCGCCGTATCGCTGCCCGGTAAGAAGAGCTAAGGCAAGTTAACACGTCGCTACCATAACTCAACGAGATACAATAGGAGGTATGTTATGGCGGAAAAAGTCCTGATTGTTGACGATGACAAGGCATTTCTGCAGATTTTGGCGGAACGCATGCAAAACCGAGGGATGGAGGTATCCACGGCCGAATCCGCTGGTGGAGGCGCTGAAGATGCTGGAAAACGAGTCTTACGATGCCGTGCTGCTGGATCTCATGATGCCGGAAATGGGCGGGATCGAGGCGCTGCAGATCATGCGCAAGAAACAGCCCGAAATCCAGGTTATTTTCGTCACCGGACACCCCTCGGTTTCCAAGGGGGTCGAGGCCATTAAGCTCGGCGCCATGGATTTCATTCCCAAACCGGTCGACATGAATGAATTGACCGAAAAAATCCATCACGCCAAGGCCAGCCGGATGATCCTGGTGGAGAAACGATCGCAGGAAAAAATCAGGAAAATCCTGACCGACAAAGGCTGGTAATAACGAGGGCGCCGTTCGCCATGGCCGGCACTTCTTAAGGGCTGCATAGTTGTATTAACGCGGCGCCCCCCAGCCGTATAGAGGAACCGCAAACAGGCAGAGACGGCCGACGATTCCTTGCGCACAGCAGGCCCGCCGGGGCTGTCCGGATACTTGTGGAGCGGGCTGGCTGCCGTACGCAGGTTCGTTGAATGGGGATGGTTGCGGCGCGCTGCGGTTGAAACACCGCTGCACCGATTGATGAGCTGGCCGGTTTTCATGAAGGTGTTTCCCGCTGTTGTGTGCTCCTCCCGTTTGTGTTAGAGAAACCCTAATTCAGCCCATTTCTGCTTTCAGCATAACCCTTCAGCTCGCGAGCCTAAATTTTACTAACGGTTCAACCCATCCGCCGGCGTACGTGCCCGGTGGAGTTCCAAGCCCGGACAAACGATCTAACCAAGGGAAGGAGAAAGACATGAACAACAGGCAAAAATGGATGGTTATGATAGCAGCCGCGGTGGCACTGCTTTTCATTCCCGGCGGGCTACTGGCCCAGACCGTGGTCAAAGTCGGTAACATCCTGCCGCTTTCCGGGCCGTCCGCCTCGGTCGGCTTGCAGAACAAGCAAGCCCAGGACATGGCGGTTGAAGAGATCAATTCCGCCGGGGGCATCAAATCGCTCGGCGGCGCGAAGATCCAGATGTTCTACGCGGACTCCGAGTCCAAGCCCGAAAAGGGCGTGGCCGAGGCAGAGCGCTTCATCAACACCGAAAAGGTCAACATCCTGACCGGCTGCTGGAACTCGGCGGTTTCCTACCCGGTATCGGCCGTGGCCGAGCGCTACGCAATCCCCTTCATCGTGCCCGTTTCGGTCGCCGACAAGATCACCGAGCAGGGCTTCAAGAACGTCTTCCGGATCGCCGCCAAGGACAGCTGGTGGACCCGCGACCAGTTCGCCTTCCTCAAGGACATCGAAAAAGAGCTCAACGTAAAGGTTGCCACCGTGGCCTTCGTCTATGAGAACGGCGACTGGGGCAAGGGGTTTGCCGAAGGCTGGAAGAAGCTGGCCCAGCAAGGCGGCTACAAGGTCGTGCTGGATGAGCCCTATCCTTCCACCTCGACCGACCTGAGCCCGGTGGTGCAAAAGATCAAACGCGCCAACCCCGACGTTTTGTTCCTCACCTCCAACGCCGCGGATGCCATCCTGCTCACCAACACCATGGCCGAGTACAAGGTCAAGCCCAAGGCCATCATCGCCAGCGGCGGCGGCCATGCCGACCCGTCCTTCATGAAGGCCGCGGGCAAAAACGCCAAGTACCTCTTCGACATCGTCGAGTGGGAAACCGACGTCAACAAGCCCGGGGCGGATAAGGCCAACGAGAAGTTCAAGAAACTCTACGGCTACAACCTGGCGGGCGAATCCGTGGACGCCTACGTCGCCATGTACGTGATGGCCGATGCGCTGGAGCGTGCCAAGTCCGCCGACCCGAAGGCCATCCGCGAGGCCCTGGCCCAGACCAATCTGAACAAGGGCCCGGCCATGATCGTGGGCTACGACGCCATCGAGTTCGACTCGAGCGGCCAGAACAAGCACGCCGCCCTGGTGATGGTGCAGGTCAACGACATCGGCAAGGGCATTGAGCGGATCACGGTGTGGCCCAAAGTGTCGCGGCGGGCCAACTATAAGCCGGTGTTCCCCACTCCGTAGATGGCTTCGTAACAAGGTCAATCTCTGCGTTGCGCTGCGTCTCGCTGCCGTTGCGGCGTAGACGACTAGGCCTCACGGCACGAGACCTGCGCGCCTTGACCTTGCCTCTTGTTGCGAAGCCATCGGAGGGTGTTCTTGGTCCTCACGTTGATCTGTGAACGCGGCATCCTGCTTCGATTCAAGCGGATCGTTGTTGCCTGCCTGCGCCAGCGGCTCCGATGTGGGATGGAAGAGCACGCTCAGAAAAGAAGGCCCGCTTTTCCCGTCCAGCCGTCTCCCGCAAACCGGAGGCTTACATGCTTTTTATCATCGAAGACACCATCAACGGCATTCTCATGGGCTCCATCTATGGCCTGGCGGCGCTCGGCCTGACGCTGATCTTCGGCGTGCTCAAGGTCATCAACTTCGCCCACGGTTCGCTGCTCATGGTGGGGATGTATGTGGCATACTGGGCCGTGCTCTTGACCGGTGTGCACCCTTACCTATCGCTGGTCATCGTCGTGCCGGTCATGTTCCTTTTCGGCTACCTGCTTCAGGACATCCTCATCAAGCCCATCTTCAAGGCGGAGAAGGACGTCCGCGAACCGATCACGGTCATCATCGTCACCACAGGCGTCTGGTACATCCTGGACAACCTGTCGCTGCTCATCTTCGGGCCCCAATACCGCAACATTCAAGACAATCCCCTGCGCGGCAAAATGCTCGAAGCCGGGGAGATGATGATCTCGGTGCCCAAGCTGTGGGGATTCTGCGCCGCCATCATTACCGCCTTGCTGGTGTACCTGTTCCTGCAGAAGACCCGCATGGGCCGCGCCGTGCGCGCGACGAGCCTCGACCGCGACGCCGCCAGCCTGCAGGGCATCAACCAGTACAAGATCTACAACATCTCCTTCGGCATCGGTACGGCCGTGGCCGGCGTGGCCGGCGTGACCCTCGTGCCCTTCTTCAACATCTTTCCGAGCGTCGGAGTGCTCTTCGACATCAAGTGCTTCATCATCGTGGTCCTGGGCGGACTGGGAAGCATCGGCGGGGCGCTTCTGGGCGGCATGATCGTCGGGGTGATCGAGTCCGTGGGACCGCAGTTCATGACGGCCACGTGGACCGAGGCCATCGTGTACGGCCTCTTTCTGGTTTTTCTGTTTCTGAAGCCTTCGGGGTTGTTCGGCGTCAAGTACGACTGGTGATGACTTCGCCTGCGGCGAAGTCATATGGCATCCTCATGAGGGTTTTTCTATGAAGCCGGTGGTCTACCGCAAATTGCCGTTGATTCTCGTTGGTGTGATGGCCTTTGGCCTGCCGCTGGTGGTGACGAGCCCCACCTACCTGCACATCGTAATCCTGCTCTTTCTCTACGCCTATCTGACCACGAGCTGGAACCTGGTGGGCGGCTTCGCCGGCGTGCTTCCGCTGGGGCACGCGGCCTTCGTCGGGATCGGCGCCTACACCTCCACCATCCTGTCCCTGCAATACGGCGTGAGTCCTTGGATCGGCATGCTGGTCGGTGCGGTGATTGCAAGCATCGTGGGGGTGATCATCGGGCTGCCCACGTTTAAAATGCGCGGCGCCTACTTTGCCCTGGCGACGATTGCCTTCGCCGAAGGCATTCGGGTGATGTTTGAGAACATCGACTACCTGGGGCCTTTTCAGATCAACGGCCCGCGGGGCCTGCAGATCCCGCCCCTCAAAACAGGCCTGGCCAGCTTCATGTTCGCGGAGAAGGAGCCTTACTATTACATCATTCTGGTCATGCTCGCCGGGGTGCTCATGCTCACCTGGGCGATCTCGCGCTCCAAGCTGGGCTATTACCTGATGGCGGGCGGCGAGGAGCCCGAGGCGGCTCAGGCCCTGGGAGTCAACGTCGCCCGCGCCAAGCTGACGGCCATGGCGATGAGCTCCTTCCTCACGGCGTTCGCCGGAACGTTCTGGGCACAGTTCACCCTCTATATCCATCCCAAGAGCGTGATGAGCCTGGATATCTCCTTCGAGATCGCTTTCATCGCGCTGATCGGCGGGAGAGGGTCGATCGCCGGGCCGGTGCTGGGAGCGCTGCTGCTGCGGCCGGTCAGCGACTTTTCGCGGATCTACTTCGGCGACAAGCTGCCGGGGCTGCATTTGATCATCTTCGGCGTCGTATTGATCCTGGTGATGCTCTTTCAGCCCCGCGGGCTGCAGCTGCCGTTGACCCGCATCTACCACCGCGTCATGGACAGGCTCTTCGGCGACAGGGAGGCGGCGGCATGAAAATTCTCGAGCTCCAAAAGGTGAGAAAATATTTCGGCGGCATCAAGGCGGTGGAAAGCTTCAGCCTGGACGTGGGCGAAGGCGATATCGTCGGCCTGATCGGCCCCAACGGCGCCGGCAAGTCCACGCTGTTCAACTGCGTGGCGGGCGTCTTCCCGCCGACCGCCGGCGACATCCTGTTTCTCGGAGAAAAGATCAGCGGCCAGAAACCGTGGGATCTCTGCCACAAAGGGTTGGCGCGCACCTTCCAGATCGTGAAGCCCTTTGCCTCCCGCAGCGTGCTCTATAACGTCATGGTGGGGGCCTTCGCCACCACGGACAGGCGCAGCGAGGCCGAACAGCGCGCCCGGGAAGTGCTGCAGCATCTGCATATGGACGATAAAAAGGACCAGCGCGCCGGCAACCTCACCATCGCCGACCGCAAGCGTCTGGAGATCGCCAGGGCCTTGGCCACGCGGCCCAAGCTGCTGTTGCTCGACGAGGTGATGGCGGGCTTGCGGCCCACCGAAGTGGACGAGATGGTGGCGATCATCAAGCGCCTGCGGGATGGCGGGATGACCATCTTCGTGATCGAGCACATCATGCGGGCGATCATGGCGCTGTCGGATCGGATTGCGGTCCTGCATTTCGGCACCAAGATCGCGGAGGGCAGCCCGCAGGAGATCGCCCACGACGAGCGGGTGATCAAAGCCTATCTGGGAGAAGACTATGGCGCTGCTTGAGATCAGCAACATCGACGTGTTCTACGGGGACGTCCAGGTGGTCTTCGACCTGTCGCTCAAGGTGGAGGAGGGCGAGGTGGTCAGCATCATCGGCGGCAACGGCGCCGGCAAATCCACACTGCTCAAGACCATCTCCGGCTTGATGCAGCCGTCCAAGGGTGAAATCTCCTTCGAAGGCAAGCCCATCCACCGCAGGCCCCCCGAGGAGGTCGTAGAGCGCGGCATCGTGCAAGTGCCCGAGGGCCGGCGCCTGTTCAGCCTGATGTCCGTTCAGGACAACCTCATCGTCGGGGCTTACAACCGCCGCGCCGACAGCCAGAAGGAAAAAACCCTGGAGGAGGTCTATACACTTTTCCCGCGCCTGCGGGAACGACTGGCCCAGCTGGCCATGACGCTCTCCGGCGGCGAGCAACAGATGGTGGCTATCGGCCGCGGCCTCATGGCGCGGCCCAAGATCCTCATGCTCGACGAGCCGTCCCTGGGGCTCGCTCCCCTCCTGATCAAGAACATTTTCGAGACGGTGCGCCAGATCGCCCAACAGGGAACCACCGTGCTCATGGTCGAGCAGGACGTGAAGCACTCCCTCAGCCTGAGCGACCGGGGCTACGTGCTCGAGCACGGCCGGGTGGTGATGGAAGGCCCGGCCCGGGAGCTTCTCGAGAACCCGCACATCAAGACGGCATATTTGGGGTTGTGAAAGATGGGTTCAATGGTTCACGGTTCAACGGTTGAAAAACCAAGAAAGGGTTTGGGGTTCGGGGTTCAGGAAATGAAAAAACCGATTTTATTCCGCCTTGTACGGGTAAGCCACTATATGCACTATTCACTCTCGCCCCCAACCGTGAACCGTTGAACCACTGAACCTGAGCAGCAACCGATTTTTATCCAGTATCCAGTATCTTTTTCATGCTATCACCCTGAGGAGCCTAAAAATGAGCACCGTCCAGACCAACGAAGCACTGCAGCAGCTGAGGACACACGTTATTTCCGCGGGGGTGGCCAGCGTTACCCCCGTGCACGTGGAATCCGCCCGGGGCGCCGTCGTGCGCGACGTGGAGGGCCGGGAGTACATTGATTTCGGCGGCGGCATCGGCGTCATGAACATCGGCCACAGCCATCCCAGGGTGGTGGCGGCCATCAAGGCCCAGGCTGAAAAATTCCAGCACACCTGCTTCATGGTGAGCCCCTACGAAGTGGCCATCAAGCTGGCCGACAAGCTCTGCCGCGTGACGCCGGGCAGTTTCCCGAAAAAGGCCATGTTCGTGAACAGCGGGGCCGAGGCCGTCGAAAACGCGGTCAAGATCGCGCGTTACTACACCAAGCGGCCAGCGGTCATTGTTTTCGAAAATGCCTACCATGGCCGGACCCTGCTCGCCATGACCATGACGAGCAAGGTCAAACCCTACAAGTTCGGCTTCGGGCCTTTTGCCCCGGAGGTCTACCGCATGCCCTTCGGCGATGTGGTGGGACCGGAGAAGCTGAAGGAATTCTTCCTCAAGCACGTGAACCCCGAGGCGGTGGCCTGCGTCGTGGCCGAGCCGGTGCAGGGCGAGGGCGGGTTCATCACCCCGCCGCCCGGCTACTTCCAGGAACTGGTGAAGATCTGCCGCGAAAACGGCATCCTGTTCGTGGCCGACGAAATCCAGAGCGGCATGGGCCGCACCGGGACGATGTTCGCCATCGAGCACTGGGGGGTGGAGCCCGACCTCATCACGGTGGCCAAGAGCATGGGTGCGGGCATGCCCATCGCCAGCGTCGTGGGCCGCCAGGAGATCATGGATTCGGTCCACCCCTGGGGTCTCGGCGGCACTTACGGCGGCAACCCGATTGCCTGCGCGGCGGCTCTGGCGGTCTTGGAGGTGTTCGAGGAGGAGGACATGCTGGGCAAGGCCAGGGCCCTGGGGAAGAAGCTTCAGGACCGCTTCGCAAAGTGGCAGACGCGCTTCAAGATCGTCGGCGAGATCCGCGGGCTGGGGGCCATGCTGGGGCTGGCGCTCGTGAAAGGCGAAAAGCGCGAGCCCGCCGCGGACGAGGCCAAGAAGCTCGCCGCCTTCTGCCTGGAGCGGGGCCTCATCATCCTGGTCTGCGGCACCTACAGCAACGTGGTACGCGTGCTCGTGCCCTTCGTGATCACCGACGTGCAGCTGGAGAAGGGGTTGGCAATCCTGGAGCAGGGGCTGGAGGAGGTTTCCAAGTAAAGATGTTCAGGTATTGGGCCAAACACCCAACGTGAACCAACCGGAGCTAAATTCGAAATCCGAAGCACGAAAATCGAAACAAATTCGAATGTTCAAAATTATAATGACCAAAACCTGTTGACCTGAGCAGTGAATTTTTTTCTTTTCGTTTCCGTCATTCTGTTATTCGGATTTTTTTCGTGTTTCGAATTTCGTGCTTCGGATTTACCACTCCAAGTATCATCATCCTAATATTGCATAGAACTTTCTTCTCCGGGAACTGAACGCCCATAAAAGAGGTACCCTATGAACGGCTTCTACGGCAGATACATCCGGATCGACCTGACCCAAAAGACCTTTGCGGTTGAGCCCATCGTCGATGAGGTTCTGATCCGCTATTTCGGCGGCAAGGGCCTGGCGGCCTGGCTGCTGACCGAGCTGAACCCGCCGGGAGTGGACCCGCTCGCTCCTGAAAACACCCTGATCTTCGCCACCGGGCCGCTGGGCAACAGCATGGTCTGGGGCTCCTGCCGCTACGGGGTCTACACCAAGTCGCCGCTGACCGGGCTTTTCTGCGAGTCTTACGCCGGTGGCAAGACGCCGGACGCCATCGACACCGCGGGGTATGACGCCGTTGTCATTCAGGGCCGGGCGGCCGAGCCCACCGTGCTTGTGGTGCACCCCGACGGGGCCGAATTCCGCCCGGCGGGCGACATCTGGGGCATGGAGACCTACGCCGCCGAGGAAGCGCTCAACGCACGCTTTGTGCGGCCGGAGTTCCGCCGCAAGGGGGCCGTGGTCATCGGGCCGGCGGCCGAAAATTTGGTGCGCTTCGCCGTGGTGGAGAACGACAAATGGCGCTCGGCCGGCCGCACCGGCGCCGGCACCGTCATGGGCGCGAAGCGGCTCAAGGGGATCCTGTTCACCGGCGACCGCAAGCGGCCGCAGGCGGACGCGAACGGGGTCAAGGAGTTCGCCAAGAACTTCATGAACACCTTCAAGGACCATGCCGCCACCAACGCCTATAAAAACCTCGGCACGCCCATGCTGGTCAAGATGACCAACGCGGCCGGGGCTTTCCCCACCCGCTACTGGCAGCAGGGGACTTACGAGCACTGGGAGAAGATCAGCGCCGCCGCTCTGGTCGCCCGGTGCAGCGTCAAGCCCAACGCCTGCGGCAAGTGCTTCGTGGCCTGCGGCCAGCTCAGCACCGTGAAGGAGGGGCGCCATGCCGGACTGACCATCGAGGGGCCGGAGTACGAGACCATCTATGCCTTCGGCGGCCTGTGCTGCATCGACCGCATCGAGGAGATCGCCTGGCTGAACGACATCTGCGACCGCCTGGGCATCGACACCATCACCTCCGGCAACCTCTGCGCCTTCACCATCGAGGCCGTCAAGCGCGGCCGGGTGGATTTCAAGATCGACTACGGCGACGTGGACGGCATCGCCGGGCTGCTCGGCATGATCGCCCGGCGGGAGGGGATCGGCGAGGTTCTCAGCCAAGGCATCCGCCACGCCGCCAAGGCCTGGAACCTCGAGGACATCGCCGTGCACGTGAAGGGCCTGGAGCCGGCCGGCTACGACCCTCGGCCGCTGAAGGGCATGGGCCTGGCCTACGGCACCTCGGACCGCGGGGCCTGCCACCTGCGGGCCACCTTCTACAAGCCGGAGCTCTCCGGCATGATCCCGCCGGATCAGATCGCCGGCAAGGCCGAGCTCTTCCTCGAGTTCGAGAGCCGGCTGGCCGTCTTCGACACCCTGGTGCTCTGCCGCTTCTACCGGGATTTCTACCCCTGGGACAAGCTTGGAGAGGTGATCCGGCTGGTGACGGGGCTGGATGCCGGCGAAAAGGCACTCAAGGAAAAAGCCTTGGCTGTCGCCGACCTCATCCGCAAGTTCAATTTGCGCGAGGGCATGACGCCGGCGGACGACCGCCTGCCGCCCTTCCTGCACCGGCCGCTTCAGGACACCGGCAAGGTGATCACCGAGGTCGAGATGGAGACGCTGCTCCAGGACTACTACCGCCTGCACGGCTGGGACGAGCAAGGGGTGCCGAAATAAAACGAGAAAGCGCGTTTAGTCGTCAAGATCCGAGATATAGTCAATAGTTGTGTATAAAGGGATCAGGCGGCGATCCGTTTTTCTTCGATCCCATTGACAAACTTTACTCCTAGAATTACTTCTGCCAGTCGTTGTGGATGATGGAACCGAATCCATCGTTTCTGGGCACACTGACAGAGTTTTATTGCCATGGACAATATAGTCTGTGCGGAAAAACATCCCCGGACCTTATGGGTTTGCAGCCGCACAGTCGCAAACGTGGATTCAAGGAGGGTACCAGCTTAGTCGTACCAACCTTCGGGGCTTTCCCACTTCCGGCAAATCGCTCCCGCATTCGCTTTCAGAAAGCCCGGGGCCAGGTCGGAAGCATGGAGAACAATTGAGTAAGGCGGAAAAACAAGGGATACGGAGCGCCAACTGGATGAGGCGATATTCGTAAGATCAGCCGGTGCGGACTTCAGATCCAAAAATCTTTGCCCCAGCGCGATATGCACAAGCAAATCGATATCCGGGTAGGCAATCTTTCTTTGGAAGACTTGCTCAACATCGCAAACAAGTTCATTCCACCCCATTGGGACTGGATTTATCCAATCCACTTCGCATGGGTCTCCGTTCGCGGCGGTTTCAAGTTCATGAAGTCTTTGTTTACACTCCTCATGGCGCTTTCGGCCGCGGTCCACCACATCGGTTATCTGAAACCTTGCTCCGAACACAGCTACATCAACCGGCTCGGGCAGCGATACTTTCAGGTCTTCTTCCCGGAACGAAATTCCAAGAAAGCGCAAAAAGGCTTTTACAACCGATCGTTCGCGCTCAGGCTTTTGCCGATTTGATAAGAAATGAACCGATTCCCTTGTGCGTTCGGCAAGCTTTTTCCGAAACTCCTCGTCAATGTCATCGTCGTTTTCCATGGCTTCTAATAAACCAGTATCAAAACCACTGAACTTTGAACCTCCTCGACAGTTGCTTCCATTTTTTGGGTGCCCAAAAAACTGGATCGTTCTCGTGCCAACCTTGTTTCGATATCCTTTGTCATGGGCATGAATGATGCGCTTTTCACGGCGTAGTTTACGTTCTGGGGCATATCGCCGGTTTTCCGAGCCACTTTCAAGGCGTCAAGCTTCGACAGACTGATCCCGATCACGTTTCCGGCATTGTCAAATAGCGGCCCCCCGCTGTTGCCCGGCTGCAGGGGAACGCTGATCTGCCATTGGCTGGGATCGTCCTGGAATCCGGACAGGCTGCTTATTTCCCCTCGGGTCAGCTTGGGGCTTAGGCCTTGAATTCCGATATTGGGAAATCCAATCGTGAACACCTGCTGCCCAAGCTTCACATCGTGGGAGGTTTTTATTGGAGCGGGTACAAACCTGCCTTCGCACTTGAGTAGTGCAACGTCGCAGTCCTTATCGACCTTTGCTACGACAGCGGCTTGGGTTGTCGTTTCGGTCATAATCTGCACCGAGGTTGCCCCGCTTACTACATGGGCGGCGGTCAATATGAAACCGTCCTCCGTTATGAACACACCGGTTCCGGTCGCTTTCAAGCCCTTGTTCTGCGCTGGCGCTTCTTTCTTGTCGGTGCCAGGTGATTTACCAGGCGGCTCCTTCTTGATTTCTTTTTCCAGTTCCCGGCTGCGTTGCTGGGCCGCGATGCTCGCTCTTGGCCCGAGCTTGTTTTCGAGAACGGTCCGCTCACGAATAGCGTCAGCGTCCTCCTGCGCCGCTGCGAGGTTAAACCATGCGAGAGCTTCGAGCTCATCTTTAATTACGCCGGTCCCGCTCTTGTAGCACAATCCGGTATTGTACTGTGCCACGGCAAGCCCCTGCATGCCTGCGCGCCTGAACCAGTAGAAAGCCTCCTTTGGATTTTTGGTTACCCCTTCACCGAGCTGATACATGCCCCCCAGCAACAACTGGCCCCTTGCGTTGCCATTTTCAGCGGCATATTCGAGCCACTCCACGGCCTTTGCGTGGTCTTTGGGGATGCCCCGGCCTTCATAGTAGGCTTGCGCAAGGGCAATTTGAGCGCGCACATACCCTTGCTCAGCCGCCTTTTTGAACCACTTGGCTGCCTCCGCCTGGTTTTTCTTCACCCCAGATCCTTTGTCGCGCAAGTGCGCATACCGGAATTGGGCTTCCGCATGACCCTGATCCGCTGCCTTTCGATACCACGATGCAGCTTCTTGAAGGTTCTTGGCGGTTTTGTCAGACCCGTGCTCGTACTCCCAACCAAGCATGAATTGGGCTTCGGCAACCCCTTCCTTTGCAAACTGAAGTAAAGGGCTAGCCGAAAATGCGCTGGAAGCAAGGCCAAGAACCAACAGAGCGACAATCAGGGCCGGTAACACAGGGGGCCGACGTTGGGTATTCATGAGGCGCCTCGAAAATGTTTGTGGTTTCGATTGCTGGATTGCTGTACTTTGAAATGATCGAAAAGACCATTCATCTGAGACAGCCGTCAGTTCCGGCCTGACGCTTGCGGCACGGGGTCAGGATAACAGACTCGAAATGCATAAGTTGTAATGGTGCCTGGTGCCTTCCGGAAACGGATTCGAGTGCTGCCCCCAGCGCCTGTCTTCGATGTGATAGACCCGACTTTCAACCCCCTTGTCCGTTGAAAATGCGCCATCCGCCCATTGGCTGTCCCCGTTGGGCATAAAGAAGTAAAACCGTTTTGGTCCTTTAATTTCCTCGTTGATGGTCACTTCAATAGCCGCATCATACAGGAAAGCCCCCTGGCCCTCGGATGCGTATTCCTTGACCAACTTCTCTGAAAATCCATCGTCCGTGAGCTTAAGGCCATTAATCTGGGACATTGCCCTTGCCTGGTGTTTGCAAATGCGGCGTATGTCGCCGACCGGAAACTGCGAGCGTCGTTTCGCAAAATCCAGGCAGGTGCAATCCAGGGTATTTAAGTTTTTATTTCGCCCAAGAATTCATGCAGAGAAGGGCTCAATCACCAGACAGTTTCAACCCCCTGAAGCTGCCTTAGGCGCTTGTCCGACGTCACCAGCGGCATTCCGGTCACGCGGGATGTGGCGGCGATGATCTGATCCGCCGGATCGGCATGCATCCCCTTAAGCTGGCTGCTCTCGACGGCAATTTCCGCGGTCAGCTCGGCCATGCGAATATCGTACTCATGAAGCGAGCGCCGGATCCAGGTCAGGGTGGGGATGCTGAACCCGATTCTGCCCTTTTCGACCAGTTTGGCCAGCTCCCAGCACGAAATCGCCGAAATAAATTTGAGTGACCCCTGCCGCATGGCCGCTGCCGCCCTGGGCGAGAGGGATTTCCTGTCCTCCATGCAGAGCCAGATCCACACGTGCGTGTCCAAAAGCAATTTTTTCACCTGGCGGCCTCCCAATCTTTTTCGGCCACCGGAGAAACGATGTCTCCCACGAATAGCACCGTATCTTTCAGGGGTATCCGCGATCGAGTGGCTTCCTCATAAGGGACGATCTCGGCAATCGGCTTGCCGCGCTTGGTGATCAGCACCCTTTTCTTATGTTTGTTGACGTCCTCCAGCACAGCCAGGCATGTGGCCTTGAATTCGGAAACGGACAACGACGGCATAAGGGCTCCTTATGAACTATAGTCATTTGACTATGGTCATTTTATGTTGAACGGGTGAGTATGTCAACAGCGAGATTACGGCGCATGCCCGGCTGGATTATGGAAACATGTTCTAAAACGGGTTTCTTATTTAAAGCGACTCGATCACTTGGCTATCGGAGAGATCTTCTGAAAGCAGGATGTTGCAGCCGCTTTTCAGAGCAGCTTGGATGATCAGGCAATCCCAGTTGGTATCGACGAATATTTTATCGCCTTTCATGCAGCTCATCCCTCTTGAAACCGATCTGGCCCTTTGTTCCCAAGTCAAAACCCTCTTTGAGAAGCTTTAGCTGCCTCAGTTTCGCCGTACGATAGCCGCTGGATTCACGAATTCTCTCTTCGAGAGATTCGCGCAGAAATTCACTTAAGGATTTATTTTGGCTTGCAGCTAACACTTTGGCTTCTTTTAGCAGTTCCTTGGGCAAGGATAGCGTGACATTTTGCTTTTCCATAATATTTCTCCCAATACGGTTATTTCACGCAATTATGTGTAACACGTTTTACGTGAAAAACAACTCCATGACAGATTCTGGATATAGCGTAACCCTTTGTGTAGCTATTAGCCTAGAATCAGCCGCTGGGGATCGACCTGCTCGCGCAGGATCCGGAGCTCCCGCTCCGAGGGCGGCTCCAGCTCGCGCGCCCGGGAGACGTCCACCGCGAACTCCATGTTTTCGAGGACCTTCTGCGGGCTGGCGCCGGGGAGATAGGCTTCCAGAAACATCTCCTTGGTGCTCTCGTCGAAGCCCATCACGGCCAGGTCGGAGATGACGGCCGTGGGTCCGTTTCCCGGAAGGCCGGCCTTCTCGCGGCTGCCCGGGCCCTCCAGCCAGCCGGGGCTGGTGAGGTAGTCCACGCGCTTCACGAACTTGCGGCGCTCGTGCTGCATGAAGATGATGGTGCGGTCCACGAACGAGGCCACATCGCAGGCCCCGCCGCTGCCGGAGAAGCGCACCTTGGGGTGGAAGTAGTCGCCGATGGCGGTGGAGTTGAGGTTGCCGAACTTGTCGATCTGGGCCGCGCCCAGGATGCCGACCACGTGCCGGCCCGTGGTCCGGTTCTGCATCAGGGCGAAGGAGTCCGCCAGCCCGCTGTTGGAGGACGCCCCGAGCATGACCCGCGGGTCGCCCACGGCCATGGGGATCTCTTCCAGCTGGGAGTCGATCGCGCCGGTCTCGAAGATGATGACGCTGTTGGGGGCGTAGATGTGCTTGGCCGCCATGGCGGCCAGCATCGAGATGCCGGTGCCGCAGAAGACGATCTCGCCGTCGTTGATCTTGCGCGCCGCGGCGATCGCCATGAGTTCGCGGGGGGTGTAGTCGGGCATAAGCTCCTCGTGATGAGTTGGGTATAGTCCGGGATGAGGGTGTTGCGCCACATCAACCAGGCGTGCTGGAATAAAATTCGAAATCCGAAGCACGAAACTCCAAACAAATTCGAATGTTCAAAGGATAATGACCAAAACTGGTTTGGCCGTGATTTGAGGTGGTTTTTTTAAAGTTTCGGCCATTCGAATTTGTTTCGGGCTTCGAATTTCGTGCTTCGAATTTATTTTATCTCCCTACCGTCGCAGTCCCGTCGCATAGCCCGTGCGGGGGTCGGCCTTGATGGCGGCCAGCCGGTCTCCGCCCACCGCGGCGATGCGCTCCGCGTGGTCCTTCCGGCGGTAGACCCACTGCTCCAGGTAAGACGCGAAGCGCGCGTCGTCGGTGGCGGCGGTGCGGTAGTCGCTTAAAAAGCCCGGGTCATAATCGTAATACCGGTAGCAGGCGGTCGGATAGGCGCCGTAGGGGACCGGTACCACGGCATCGACGATGATCCCCGGAATCTGATTGTGCTCGGGGTGGGTGCGCAGCTCGGCCGGGTCCGCCAGCCCTTCGCAAGTCAGGACCACGTGCCGGGCGGCCTTGGCCTGCTCCACATCGGCGAAGGTGAGCCCGGCGATGCGCGCCGTGCCGTCACGGGCCGCCTGCTGCACGTGGATCAGGGTCACATCCGGCCGGATGGCCGGCACCAGCACCACCCGCTCGGTGTCGGCCCAGCTGCCGAAGGGGTTCTCCATCACCACCAGTTTCTGGTCCGGAAGCCTTCGGTCGGCCAGGCGCAGCTGTTCCGAGAACCCCCAGCGGGTGAGGATGTCGGTTCCCAGCGAGGAGCGCGTGGGCAGGAAGGGCACGCCCATGGCGCCGGCGAGAAAGCGCAGGGTCATCTGGTAGTTGGAGTAGTCCTCGAAGAGGATCGCTCCGCTTTCGACGGCCTTGCGGAAGCGGATGCAGGTGGGCGCGAAGCGGCCGGTGCCGGCATAGGCGATCTCGATCCGGGAGACGCACCCGGCCCCCACCAGCTCGTCTACGCCTTGGCCGTTGGAGTGGGCGTAAAGGTGCAGGTTCTTCTTTCGCTGGCGGATGATCTCGTAGACCGCCGCCATGGGGTTGCGGTTGCAGGTGAACCCGCCGATGGAGAGGTGGGCGCCGTCGGGCACGAAGCGCGCCACCGCCTCATCCAGGGCCATGGCCTTGTCGGGGGATGTGTTCATGGTATTTTGAAATCCATAGCATTAAACCCTCCAATAGCCAAATACCGCGTGCCATTTGACAACGCCGGCGGTACAATTTACAAACTTGCGGAACCCAACCGTTGAACCACAGAACCTGAGTAGTAACGAATTCCTCTCGTTAGGGCCTGAACAAAGGACCACCGCATGACCCTGCCCATCGAAAGCTTTGCCGCGGACTTCGACCCGAAGTTCAAGATCTTCCACGAGCTCATGGCCCGCAAGGTGCGCGACGTGCTGCTGGTGTCGACCCCCTACGATGCATGGATCATGGAGGAGGACTGCCGGCTATCCGAGCGGATCATCAACGAGTATCGGGGCCTCAACCTGAGCAACCCGCCGCGCATCACCTGGGTGGCCACGGTCGCCGCCGCGCTGGCCGCGCTGGCCGGCAAGCATTTCGACCTGGTGCTCAGCATGCTGTACCTGGCGGAGGCCGAGGCCGGCCTTCTCGGCCGGCAGATCAAGGAGCACAACCCGGATCTGCCGGTGATCCACCTGAGCCACCAATCCCTGGTGTCCTCCACCGAGGCCGGCGCGGAATTCCCCAAGTCGTTTGGGGTGGACCGGACCTTCATCTGGTCCGGCAACACCGACCTGCTGCTGGCCATGGTCAAGAACACTGAAGACCGCTGGAACGTGGGCCACGACACGTCGGCGGCGGGGATTCGGGTGATTCTGCTCGTCGAGGACTCGCCGGTCTACCTCTCGTCGCTGCTGCCGCTGCTTTACAAGGAGGTGGTCACCCAGATCCAGGCGGTGATGGAGGAAGGCCTGAACGAGGAGCACCGGCTGCTCACCATGCGCGCCCGGCCCAAGATTCTGGTGGCCGAGGACTACGAGGAGGCCTCGCGTATCTTCGACACTTACCAGCCCTATATCCTGGGGGTCATTTCCGACGTGCGCTACCCGCGCAACGGTCGTCTCGACGATGACGCGGGCGTGGATTTCCTCAAGCGGGTCAAGCGCGAGCGCTTCGACATCCCGCTGCTGCTGACCAGCTCGGACCCGTCCAACGCGGAGCGCGCCGCCGTCATACCGGCGAGTTTTGTGCACAAGCTCTCGCCCACCCTGCACGAGGAGGTCCACGCCTTCTTCCGAGACCATCTCGGCTTCGGCGATTTCGTTTTCCGCCGGCCGGGCGGCGAGGAGATCGGCCGGGCGGCGAACATGCGCACCCTCGAACGCCGGATGGCCGAGATCCCGGAGGACTCCTTCGTCCAACACTGCACCCGCAACGATTTCTCCCGCTGGCTTTTCGCCCGCACCGAAATCACCCTGGCGAGCAAAGTGCGGCCTCTGCGCGACGCGGATTTCCAGAGCGTCCAAAGCCATCGTGACTACCTGGTCTCCATCATCCGCTCCCGGCGCAGCCGACGCCAGAAGGGCATCGTGGTGAACTTCGAGGCCGGCGACTTCGACCTGGAAGCCGAGTTTTTCAAGATCGGCAAGGGCAGCCTCGGCGGCAAGGCCCGGGGGCTGGCTTTCATGGCGAACCTGCTGCAGCGCGTCAGCGACATCCACGAAAAGTATCCCGGGGTCAAGCTTGACATCCCCCAGTCCCTCGTGATCACCACCGAAGGCTTCGACACCTTCGTCGCGGAGAACAACCTCAAGCGCTTTGCCACCCGCGACGCCCCGGACGAGGAGGCGGCCGAAGCCTTCCGCAGCGCCTCGTTCCCGCAACCGGTTGCCGACGACCTGAGGGCCTACCTGGCGCGGGTGACCTATCCCTTGGCCGTGCGCTCATCGAGCCTGCTCGAAGACGCTAAGTTCCGGGCCTACGCCGGCCTCTACCGCACCTATATGCTCCCCAACGACCACCCCAGCCTGGACGTGCGCCTGAAGCAGCTCATCGCCGCCATCAAGCTGGTCTATGCCTCCACCTATTTTCAAAGCCCCAAAGCCTTCTCGCGGCGGGTCGGCCACCGCACCGAGGAGGAAAAGATGGCTGTGATCATCCAGCAGCTCGTGGGCGAACCCTGCGGCCGGCATTTCTACCCGGCGATCTCCGGAGTCGCCCAGTCCTACAATTATTACCCCTTCGGCCCCATGAAGCCCGAAGAAGGGATCGCCACCATCGCTCTCGGCCTGGGCAAGACCGTCATGGAAGGGGAAAAGGCGCTGCGCTTCTGCCCCCGGCATCCGCAGGTCCTGCCGCAGCGCTCGACGGTCGCCGACATCCTGGACAACTCCCAGCAGTTTTTCTACAGCCTCAGGCTGGGCGGCCCCTACCCGGCGCTCGGGATCAACGAGGACGCCAACCTCGAAAAGCGCGAGGTGGCGTCTGCCGTCGGCGACGCGCCGGTGCGGGCGTTCTCCGGGTACTTCCTGCCCCGCGAGAACCGTATCCGCGAAAGCTACGACAAGGACGGCTACGCCGTGCTGACCTTCTCCCAGGTGCTGAAATACGACCTTTTTCCGCTGGCGCCGATGCTCGCCGACGTGCTCGCCCTGGGACAGGAGGGCATCGGCAGCCCGGTGGAGATCGAGTTCTCCGTGAACCTGAAGCAGTGCACCTCCGGCCCGCCGGAGTTCGCCCTGCTCCAGCTGCGGCCGATGACGGCCCGGGCCGAGCTCGTGCAGGTGGACATCCGCGAGGAGGAGGTCCGACGGGCCTTTTGCGCTTCCTCCCAGGCCCTCGGAAACGGCGAGAAGACCGAAATCGCCGACATCGTCTTCGTCAAGCCGGACGCCTTCGATGTTCGCCGCACCCCGGAGATCGCCCACGAGATCGGGCGGCTGAATGCCGGACTTATGCGCGAGCAGCGCAAGTATCTGCTGATCGGGCCGGGCCGCTGGGGTTCGGCCGACCGCTGGCTGGGGATCCCGGTGAGCTGGGCGGAGATCTGCGGGGTGGGCGCCATGGTGGAGACCACGGCCCCGGAGCTCCGGGCCGACCCCTCCCAGGGATCGCATTTCTTCCACAACATCACCACGCTGGACATCACCTACTGCACGGTGGACCCCGAGAAGGGCGACCGGCTTGACTGGGCCTGGCTCGCCTGCCATCCGCGAGCGGCGGAAACCCGCTACGTCGCCCACGTGCGCCTGCCGCAGCCGTTTGTGATCAAGGCGGACGGGAGGTCTTCGCGATGTGTGATGTTTGTTAAAGAAGGTTAGCCCGTTGGCCGGTTCACGGTTCACGGTTGGAAGAGCATCCAAACCATATGAACAAGGCAGCATGCATGTTATGGCGTGCGGCGGCGATCTAATCGGCAAAGAAGTGTTCTATCTTTAAAGCCAATACTGTTCACTTAATAAAAAATTCGTGCTATCCTACTCCAACTCTAACCGGGAGGTGGGCGTATGGCACGAACAATCGCAGAGCTCCCCAGAGGGAGCCGGATAACGGACTACATCAGTCTTGGGTTGATTGCCAAGGTATTTCCACGGGAGAAGCTGCAATCGGTTTTGGCCGAAACAGGCAAAGAAAGCCTCCGGCAGCGGGAACTGCCAGCACACGTGGTGATTTACTATGTGATTGCGCTGGCTCTTTACATGAACAGCTCCTACCGCGAGGTTCTGCGCTGTCTGTTGGAGGGTGTCCAATGGTTGCAACTGCATCCGGGTGGTATCAAAGTGACTGGCAAATCGGGCATTTCCAAAGCCCGCAGCCGACTGGGATCGGAGCCGATGCGGCGGTTGCATGATCAGACGGTCCGACCGATCGCCACGGCTGAGACACGCGGGGCGTTTTACCGCCAGTGGCAGATAGTGAGCATTGACGGAGCCACACTGGATGTCGCCGATGAGATCAGTACTGCGAAGACCTTCGGCCGTCCCGGGGCGAGCCGAGGAGCAAGTGCGTATCCGCAAATTCGGTTTGTTTCGCTGGTTGAAAACGGCACCCACGTTTTGTTCGGAACTCAGGTGGGAGCTTGCCGCTGCAGTGAAATTGCTCTGGCGCGTCAGACCATCACGCATCTGCGAACCGGGATGTTGTGTTTGGCAGACCGTAACTTCTTTAGCTATGAGCTTTGGCAACAGGCTCGGGCGACGGGCGCTGAGCTGCTGTGGCGGGTCAAAAAGAACCTGCGCTTGGCCTGCGAGCAGCGTTTGCCCGACGGTTCGTTTCTGAGCCGCATCTATGCTTCGCCGAGAGATCGCAGGCACCAGAGAAATGCTGTGCTCGTGCGCGTGATCGAGTATCGGCTGGAGGGGGTAGAGCAAAGCGAGCCCATCTATCGGCTGCTGACGAGCATTTTGGACCCTCAACAGGCACCGGCTCAGGAGCTGGCGGCGCTCTATCACGAACGCTGGGAGATTGAGACCGCCCTTGATGAGTTCAAGACGCATCTGCGCGGAGCCCAGATTGTTTTGCGCAGCAAGACCCCGGAGCTGGTCTACCAGGAGTTCTATGGTTTGATGATGGCGCATTTTGCCATCCGGGGCCTGATGCACGAAGCGGCCCTGAAGGCCGATGAGGACCCAGACAGGTTGTCGTTCTTGCACGCCGTGCGGGTTATGCGCCGCAAACTGCCTTTGTCCAGCGCTATTCCCCCCTGCGGGGTGGATCGCTTTCCATGAGGCGGTCTTACAAGAAATCTTGCAGGAGCGAGTGGTTTCCAGTCGCAATCGGAGTATTCCGCGAGGCGTCAAGCGCAAAATGAGCAAATTTCCGCTGCGGAAACGGCATGCAAAATTGAAGTCCGTCCGTGTAGAAAAGTGCATTCAAATAATAAAGTGAACAGTATTGTCTTTAAAGCACAAGTTTGCCATGTGCCGTTTCGGTTTTGAAACACCTCTATCGTCGCACTGGCATGATCTACGCTCAGTAATTTCGGCATGCGCCATACTCCGTCATTCCGGCAGTCTTTAAGCCGGAATCCAGAAATACGCAATGAGCAAGCAACCAGCGGTATACATTCTATCAAGCAAAAGAAACGGCACTCTCTATGTGGGTGTGACTTCAGACCTCGTCAAGAGGGTTTGGGAGCATCGAAACAATTTGGTGGAAGGATTCACCCGACGATATGGTGTCCATCAGCTGGTTTGGTATGAATTGCATGAGAGCATGGACTCGGCTATTAAGCGAGAGAAGCGATTGAAAGACTGGAAGCGAAAGTGGAAGGTGCAATTGATTGAGAGCAAGAATCCAAATTGGGAGGATTTGTACCCCAAGATCATATGATTGGATTCCGGCTTAAAGACTGCCGGAATGACGCAATGGACGTTAGAGTCGGTGATATTACCCCTAGCTTTGCTCTTGTGAGGTATGAGCGAGGGTGAAATTAAGAAATTCGGACTTCCCTCGAGTATCCAGGTATCCAGTATCCTGCCTCAAGGCGAGAACCTTTGACACGAAATGACAATCCTAACTGGTTGACAGCCGTCGTCGCCGACGCCGGCGGCCGCATCTTCGACCTGCCGGGCTATGCCGCCGTGGGCATGGCGGGGGAGGAGCTGAGGCCGCTGGCGCGGGAGCAGACCATCGGCATGCCGTTCGGCAGCGAGCTGATGTACTTGCCGGACCGCGTTCCGGTGCTTTTCAACCTCGCCGCCGGCGATCTGGAGGAAGTCCCCGAAAACCCGCATGCCCCCGGCGAGCCCATTTTTCCCGTGGCGGTGTTTAATTCGCCCGGGCACGTGATCACTCAGGTCAGCGCCTATCGGGAGAGAGCGCGGGCGCGGATGCTGCCGCTTTTTTCCTACGGGGCGGTGGGCTGGCAGGGCGGGAAGTTCCGCTCCGCCGCGATCCGCGTCGATGCCGAGCCGCGCCAGGACCTGCGGCGCATGCCGCCGGCGGAGGTCCGCGCCGGGGTCAAGGCCCTGCGCCGGCGCATGCCCGCGAACCGGCTGAGGCAGCACCTGGAAACCTGCGCCCTCACCTATGGCTGCCCGGCAGGCAAGAACTTCTTCCTGGGCCGCTACGAGGCACCGCTGCCGACAGCCGTCGCCTGCAACGCCCGCTGCCTGGGCTGCCTGTCGCTGCAGAAAGCGAGCGGGATCAGCTGCACCCAGGAGCGCATCGACTTCACCCCCACCTCCGCGGAGATCGCGGAGGTGGCTTTGTTTCACATCGGGCGGGTGAAAAAAGCGGTAGTAAGCTTCGGGCAAGGCTGCGAGGGCGAGCCGCTTTCCGCCGCCCGGGCCATCGAGCCCGCCATCCGGCTGATCCGCTCCGAGACCGGGCGCGGCACGATCAACCTGAACACCAACGCCAGCCTCCCGAATGTCGTCGGCCGGCTGTGTGACGCCGGCCTGGACAGCATTCGCGTCAGCCTAAACAGCGTGCGCCGGGAGTGCTACGAAGCCTATTTCCGGCCGCGGGGCTACGGATTTTCTGATGTGCTGCGCAGCATCGACACCGCGCTTGAAAAAGGCAAATTCGTTTCGATCAACTACCTGAACAGCCCGGGTTTCACGGATACGGCAGAGGAGGCCGAAGCTTTCCTTGCCTTCAAGGAGGATCACCCTATCCACATGATCCAGTGGCGCAACCTCAACTACGACCCCATCCGCTACTGGAAGGCCATGGACGCCGTCGCGCCCCTGGGTGAGCCGATCGGCATGCAGGCCCTGATCCAGGGCATCCGCAGCAGCTATCCGAGCCTCAAGTTCGGCTACTTCAATCCGCCGAAGGAGAAATATGGTAAATGATCTGGTTCACGGTTGGCCGGTTCACGGTTCACCGTTATAGGAGATTGAAGCCCTATTGTATTATGAACAAGTTAGACGCATATATCTCCTGCGGAGCACCCCAACCGTTGAACCGCTGAACCATTAAACCTCAAAGACCATTTCTTGACCCTCATGCGCTACATCGAAGCCAGAGTGACTTTCGACCACCCCAATCC
Source organism: uncultured delta proteobacterium (assembly GCA_963700055.1). Classification (GTDB taxonomy): domain Bacteria; phylum Desulfobacterota; class Desulfobacteria; order Desulfobacterales; family SpSt-501; genus SpSt-501. The sequence continues at coordinate 229,401 of CAVOWH010000013.1, forward strand.
GGAGCTGGCGGGAGATCTCATCGCCGGGGCGTTCTTCGACTTTGAGCTGCAGGGGGTGGTGGTGGAGGACCCGGGGCTTGAGCCTGAAGAGGAGTGGGCCGAGGACGCCGTGGCGCGGCCGGCGGCCCATGCCGTCATCGGCTATCTGCCTGAGGACGAGCGCCTGGACGGCCGCCGCCTGCGGTTGGAGGAGGAGGTCGGCCGGCTGGGAAACCACGTCGGCCTCGTCTACCGCCTGAGCTACCGGCAGGTCGACGAGAAGGACTGGGCCGAGTCCTGGAAGGCTTTTTTCTGGCCGCAGAAGATCGGCAAGCGCATCGTGGTCAAACCGTCCTGGCGCGACTACACGGCCGAGCCGGGCGATATAGTGCTGGAGCTCGACCCCGGCATGGCCTTCGGCACCGGCACGCACCCGACGACCGCCCTCTGCGTGCAGCTGATCGAGGGCCATCTGAAAAGCGGCGACTCGTTTCTGGACATCGGCACCGGCTCCGGCATCCTCATGCTGGCTGCCGCCAAGCTCGGCGCGGGGCGGCTGTGCGGCGGGGACCGCGACGGGACGGCCGTGCGCATCGCAGTCGAAAACCTGCGGCGCAACGGTGTCGACCGGCGGTCCGTCTGCCTGGTCCAGGGGTCGCTGGCCGAGCCGTTCAAAGGCCGGTTCGACGTGGTGGCCGCCAACATCCTGACCCTCGTTATCATGGATCTGCTCAACGACATCCCGCGGGTGCTCAAAGACAAGGGGCTGTTCATCTGCTCGGGGATCATCGACCAAAACCGGGAGCTAGTCGTCGGCAAGATGAGGGACATGGGCTTCGAGCCGGTCGACATCCGGCAGAAAGAGGGCTGGGTGGCGATGGCGGGTAAAATGGCAGAGAGCAGAGAGCATAGGGCATAGGGTGAAGGCCTAACTGGGCTGGCATACGGCACAGGGCTTAAAGCATAGAGTAAAGAAAACGTCGGCGCTCTCCTGATTTTAACCTATGCGATATGCTCTATGAAAGCACGGAAGTCTGGTCGACAGTTCCGGGCGTAGCCGCGTTTGAGTTCGTAAATAGGCCTTTGTGGAAAGGCATCTCTTGGCCGCCGTAGCCTTTAGCGAAGGCTGGCTGCCGCGATTATCGTGGCTGGAAGCCACTCCCACGAAAAACCCGCTTGGCGATGATCTGAATCAGAGGACAACAGATCGCTATGTTGAAAAAATCTCGTTGGATACTGTTTTTACCCTATGCCCTCTGCTCTCTGCTCTCTGCCATTAAACTTGGCCGACAGGCCAAACACTGAAAAGAGCCATGCGCATCCTCCTCGTCGAAGACGACCCCAAGATCGCCTCCTTCATCCTCAAGGGCCTGAAGGCCGAAGGGTTCGCGGTGGACCATGCCGCCGACGGCGAGCTGGGACTGGACCTCGCCATGACCGAGCCCTATGCCGCCGCCGTGGTCGACATCATGCTGCCCAAGCTGAACGGGCTGGAGCTGATCAAGACATTGCGGCAAGAAAAGGTCAAGACCCCGGTCATCGTGCTGAGCGCCAGGGGAGCCGTGGAAGACCGGGTGAAGGGGCTTCAGACCGGAGCGGACGACTACCTGACCAAACCGTTCGCGTTCTCCGAGCTGCTGGCCCGCATCCAAGCCCTCATCCGCCGGCACACCGATGCAGCGGAACCCACTCGTTTGGCCTTCGAAGATCTTTCCATGAACCTGATCACGCGCGAGGTCTTCCGCGGAGAAACGAAGATCGAGCTCCAGCCGCTGGAGTTTTCGCTGCTCGAATACCTGCTGCGCAACGCCGGCCGGGTGGTCTCCAAGACCATGATCATGGAGAATGTCTGGGACTACAACTTCGACCCCCAGACCAACGTGGTCGAATCCCGGATCTACAAGCTGCGCGAGAAAATCGACAAGGACCTCCCGGTCAAGCTGATCCACACCGTGCGCGGAGTGGGCTATGTCGTTAAAAAACCTTAACGTCCAGCGCACGCTGGCCTTCCGGCTGACCCTGTGGTACGCGGGGGTCTTCCTGCTCTCTGCTGCGGTCGCCTTCGCCTTCTTCTACTACCTGATCACCTCCGCCCTCCGCGGGCGCACCGATCAGGACCTGCTGGCCGAAGTGCGCAGCTTCTCGTCGGTCATGGCGATGCAGGGGATTGAGTCCGTCAAGCGGCAGGCGCTGCTCGAATCCCAGGCCGCGGGCGAAAAGAAAATTTTCATCCAGCTGCTGTACCCCGACGGCCGGCTGTTCTCGTCCTCGAATATGTCCTATTTCCACAACATCCCGGTCTCGGTCGAAGCCATCGGCCGGATGATAGAGCAGCAAGAGCCGCTTTTCGCCACGGTCAGCTCCCCCGACCACCGCCACGAGATCCGGGTGGTCTATGCGATGCTCGGACCGGGGCTGATCATCCATCTCGGCCAGTCCATGGACGATCTGACCCGCTTCATCGAGGCCTTTCAACGCATCTTCGTCGTGACCATGGCCGCCCTTTTCGCCCTGGCGGTGGCCCTCGGCTGGTTCACGGCGCGCCGGGCTCTGGCCGGGGTTGAAAATGTCACCCGGACCGCACGCCGGATCGCCGACGACGGCCGCCTGGCCGAGCGCGTGCCGGTCGGCAAGGGCGGGGATGAAATCGACCGGCTGGCCGCGACCTTCAACCGCATGCTCGACCGCATCCAGGGGCTGATGAGCGGCATCAAGGAGATGACCGACAACATCGCCCACGACCTGAAAAGCCCCATCACGCGCATCCGCGGCCAAGCCGAGATGGCGCTCACCGCGCGCGGGGCGGCCGATGAATACGAGGCCATGGCGGCCGGCGCCATCGAGGAGTGCGACCGGCTGCTGGAGATGATCAACACCATGCTGTTTATCTCGCGCACCGAGGCCGGCGTGAGCAAGCCGGAACTCAAGCCGATGGACCTTGCCGCGGTGGTGCGGGACGCCTGCGGGCTTTTCCAGTCCCTGGCGGACGACAAGCAGATTGCATTGACATGGGATGCCCCGGAGCGGCTCGATTTCACCGGCGATGTCCGCCTCCTCCAACGCATGCTGGGGAACCTCCTGGACAACGCCATCAAGTACACCCCTGAAGGCGGGTCGGTACGCGTGTCGCTCCAACCCGAGCCGGACCGCTCCGTTTCCATTGCCGTCCGGGACTCCGGCGCGGGTGTTTCCGAAACGGACCTGCCCCGCATCTTCGAGCGTTTCTACCGCGGTGATCCCAGCCGCTCCCAGGCCGGAACCGGCCTGGGCCTGAGCTTCGCCCGCGCCGTGGCCCGCGCCCACGAGGGCGAGATTATCGCTGAGAACAACCAACCATCCGGTGCCATCTTCAGGGTCGAGCTCCCCATAGGAGGGCTTTCGGGCCAATCCTTCTGAACTCCTCCACAACAAAGACGGCTGCAAGGAGGACCAGTTTCCTCAAAGGCGATAGCGCCTTTGGCACCTTGGAAAAAAGCCTGACACCGAATGTCTCTAATAGGGGTTGTCCCAGACGGTTCCGGCAGAATATGTCCTTACTTCAAAGGACTAAGAGAAATGCCGAACCGGACTGGTGGCACGACTCTTGCTGAAACATCAAACTTGACGTGCAACCCATTTGTTTGTAATTTCGAAAAAAATAGCATCAATCGATCAAGGACCTCGCCATAACCCATAGCGGCGATTTCAAAATCGCCCACATAGAACAAAGGAGGTTTCTCATGGCTGAAATCAAGACACAGCCGCAAGCGGAACCGGATGTTGTCATCATCGAAAGCGGCAAGACCACTCTCAGGGACCTCTACAAAAAAGAAGACTGGATGGCCGTATGGATGGGCTTTCTGCTTCTCATCATCGGTCTGCTCATCTACCTGCCGCGGCCGCCGGAAAAAGCGGCGGAAATCCCAAAATATAATGCCACCATGAAGGAAGAGGCCGCCAAGGCGTCTTTTAAGACAATCGAATGGCACAACGCGTCGTCCGCCAAACGCGGCGTCCGCGCCACCAATCAGGATTTCGCCAAGACCATCCAGAACTTCTTGTCCGCCCCCAGCGACTGGGACACCAACCCGATAGACGCCCTCTACCGCAGCGAGGAAACCGCCAAGGCCATGGGCGCGCCCTTCAAAGAGGCGGCGGAAAAGGCCAAGGCCGCTTCCGACGCTGCCCTGGCCGGCGCCAAGACCGCCCAGGCCGCAGCCGCAGCCGCCGGCTTCAAGGACGCAACTCTCAACGCCGCGGCCGAAAAGGAGATCAATGCCTGGCAGAAGGCCAAGGACGCGGCTTCCAAAGCCGATGGCAAATTCAAAGTCAAACCCTATAACCGCATACCTTACCTGATCGGCCTGTGCATCGCCCTGGCTGTATTTTTCGGCATCGGCAAGGCCATCATGGGCACTCCGTTCGGCCAGTTCCTCGTCGGCTTCCCGGCGGTCTTCTTCCTCGCCATATTGGCGTACATGGCCGAGACGCAGGCCTTGATGAAGTACTGGGGCTTCGGCTTCCCGCTGTGGGCCATCGTCTTCGGCCTGCTCATCAGCAACACGGTCGGCACCCCCAAGTGGATGATGCCGGCGGTCTGCACCGAATACTACATCAAGACCGGCCTCGTTCTGCTCGGAGCCGAGATTCTTTTCAACAAGATCCTGGCCATCGGCAAGCCCGGCATCTTCATCGCCTGGATTTGCACGCCGGTCACCCTGATCCTGACGTACTGGTTCGGCCAGAAGATCGTCAAGATGCCGTCCAAGACCCTGAACATCACCATCTCGGCCGACATGTCGGTCTGCGGTGTCTCGGCGGCCATTGCGACCGCTGCGGCCTGCCGGGCCAAGAAAGAGGAACTGACGCTGGCCATCGGCCTTTCCATGGTCTTCACGGCCATCTGCATGGTGGGACAGCCGGCGTTCGCCAAACTGGTGGGGATGCCGGAGATTCTGGCCGGCGCCTGGATGGGCAGCACCATCGACTCCACGGGCGCCGTCGCCGCAGCCGGCGCCTTTTTAGGCCCCAAGGCCCTCTACGTAGCGGCGACCATCAAGATGATCCAGAACGTGCTGATCGGTGTCGTGGCCTTCTGCGTGGCCGTGTACTGGTGCGCCAAGGTGGACTGCAAACCCGGCGCCAGCGTGAGCTGGTGGGAAATCTGGTACCGCTTCCCGAAGTTCGTGATCGGCTTCATCATCGCCTCGATCGTCTTCTCCATCATCGACCAGAGCGTCGGGAAGGACATGAGCACGGTCATGATCGACCACGGCGTGCTGCGCGGCTTCACCCGCATCGCGCGCGAGTGGTTCTTCGCCCTGGCCTTTACCTGCATCGGGCTTGAGACCAACTTCAGGGAGTTCGGCCAGTACTTCAAGGGGGGCAAGCCCATCACCCTATACGTCTTCGGGCAGTCCTTCCAGCTCGGCTTCACCTTGCTGGTGGGCTACATCATGTTCTATATCATCTTCCCGGAGATCACCGCCGCCATCTAACGGCATGACTGCAAAGTGCGCATACGCAGAAAACGTTGACTGCGGGGCATCGGCTCCGCAGTCAACGTTTTCTCCCTGGCTTAAACTGATCATCGGGTTTGTCCTGATCTGGGCGCTGATATTCGTGGTCGGGTCGCTCGCCCAGCTCTTGCCCGGCGCCAAGCACATGGCACGAGTGATCGACGAGCGCGGGCTCCGGGCTACCGCCGTCTACTATACGGACTTCGAGGAGCCTGCCGAGGGATCGGAACTCATCCGCGACCGCCTCGATTATGTGCCGCGTGGAAAATAGTTGTCATCTTCCGAACCTCGGTTCCTCGCCAAACCATACTCAAATTTTACCTCTGTCCGGACAACCATGAAGGGTTTGGAACGCAAAAAAGAGTTGATCCTCCAGTGCGAACGAACGTTCGCCAACGCCATCGGCGCTGCCGTGTTCGAGAAGCCCAGGGTCAGTTTCTGGATGGTGCTCGTTCCGCTGCTGTTCCTCTACTTCATCTACCGCATGCAGAGGTACAAGACCGGCCGCATGAACTTCGACCAGGAATTCATGACCACCCGCCGGAAAGCCTTGGATCTGGCGGTCGAGGCCTTGAAGGCAGAGGTAAAGCCGAACATCGATCAGATCGCCAGGCAATCCGGGCTGGCGGATGACTTGGAACGGCCCTATGCCTTCTGGCTGAAGGCGCTGGTCGACTACTACACGGACCTGTTGGTCGCAAACGGCGACAGCTTCGAAACCCTTGTGCGCTCGGCCTACCTCAACCGTACCAACTATCTGCTGACCCTCAATCGACTGAACACGGTTGAAAAGGACTTCTACGCCGCCCTGAAACCCCGAATGGCGGCCACCGAGGGTGCGGCGGCGATCCTCGCCACCATCGAAGAGCATTCCCGGCGGTTCCGCCGCGAGCTGGCTGAAAGGACCTTCGCTTGAATCGCCCTCCCTGGGATAGCCGCCTCAGCCGCTGGCTCATGGTGGTTTGCTTTATCCTCTGGATGCCACGCCATTCCATCGCCGCCGAGCCTGGCGACATCGATGCGTGGCAGCTGTTCGAGCGCCGCGTGCGGGACGGTGAGATCGGTGTAACGGCAGGCCGTGCCGGGATTGCGCGCTGGGCCGAGATCCTGGAACAAACCTACCCTCCCGAAGGGTTCGACCGGTGGGTCTTTTTCCCCCTGAAGGGGTATGGGCTTAAGTCTGTCGGGGGCAAAAACGGCGAGGGATACCAGCCGGCGGGCTACGAGTTTCTGGGCGGCAACCGCCACAAGGGGCATCCGGCCCAGGACATCTTTATCCACGACCGTAACCAGAACGGACTCGACGACCAGACGGGCCGGCCTGCCGAGATCCTGGCCCTGGCGGACGGTGTGGTGCTTTCCGTTTTCGCAGAGTGGGCGCCGGATGAAGCGTCCAGGCACATCCGGGGAGGAAACTACGTCTGGATCTACCACCCCGCCCTCAAGGTGTTCTCCTATTACGCCCATCTGAAGGACGTCAATGTCGATCCGGGCGACAAAGTGGCCGGCGGCACGGTGATCGCCACCCTGGGCCGCACCGGCACCAATGCCTGCCTCTCACGGTCTCCCACCCACCTGCATGTCATGCTGCTGCGGGCGAAAGACATGGCGCCTGTCAATCCTTATCCGATGTTCGCTCGTCGCATGGTGTCAGGCGGCGTGTTGCAGCGATTGGAAGCGTGCGGTAGTTTACCAGCTGGCCGGCTCGCATCGTGAGAGATTGCATCAGCGCTTCCAGTTGGCCGACTTCCTGGATGCGGGTCAAGTCACGGATATCCTCCTTTATTTAGTACAAGCGATCACCAAGCCATAGGGCGCAGCTTGACTCTCGATGTTTCAAGGTTGGCATCGCAAAAGGTCAGGATGTTTTCCTTGCCTTCGAAGTCCGTCCCCAGTCGCCTTCCACGCGGAGGTTAGCTCCCTCCACCACGAATCTCGAGCAATTCCCGGCGTGCGTCTTCGGAAAGACCTAAGCGGTCCACTTCGGCTTTCAGCCTGTCGGCCGTTCCGAAGCGGCCCAAGTATCCGTTGACGCGTGCGGCCGCGGTGGAGTTCATCAGGTCGGCGTCCTGCGGATAGTAACGTTGCAGGTCTTTCAGCAAGCGCTTGTTCTGACGTAGGTAGTATTTCTGGTGATAGGCTTCTGCCGGATAAAACCGGCTGAAGGGGATCACTTCTGTGTGAATGGGCCTATTGAGTTTCGCCGCCAGACGTTCGCGCGTTTCTTCAGCCAGCCGTTTCTGCTCCTCGTCGTGATAAAAGACGACCGCCTTGTACTGCGAGGACCAGGACCGGCTCGTCGGATCGTGCTCGCCCCAGTAGAGTTCAAGCAGTTTTTCGAAGGAAATGCGTTCGGGATCGTAATCGATCTGAAGGGTTTCGCTGTGGTCACCCAAACTATGGTAAGTTGGGTTCGCTCGGGTTCCGCCGGCATAGCCCACCCGCGTCCGGATCACCCCGTCAAGGACTCCGAACCTGGAGTCCGGGCCCCAGAATCAGCCCAAGGCAAACGTGGCCGTCTCCAGCCGCGCCGGCATAGCAGCGTCGATCGGTGGCAGTTCCTTATCGGACGCTGGCAGTCCCGGGGACGAACGGCCTGCTGGTTGAGCATCCGCCAGCCTGCCGGAGCCCAGGACCCCGAGCAGTGCAAACAGGAAAACCGTCAAGTGGCCTCTCATGGTATTCCTCCTGGTCAGCATGGAGCAAATTGACTACGGTTGAAGATAACCATCCTCTCGGACGACGCCAATGCGCTTGCCGTGCTGGCGAGGTTTTGAAAAAATTGGCTTTAATCGCCTGAGTCTGCTAACTTCCGATGCAGGCGGTTCGCTTTACAGCCGTTTTTTTACGGGATTGGAGGCGCCCGATCGATTTTCGTCCTTGTCCAATGCGTGTTTCTTTTCTGCAACAGGGTTGCTCTGTTTGGGTGGGAGCGGCATCTTGCCGCGAGCGATTCCGAGGATTCCATTACAGCAAGATCCGCAATTATGAGAGACCATTCGGCATGACGGCGTTCGCCCTGTCCCTGCTGCTCGCGGCCGGCTTCGTCCATGCCGGCTGGAACTACCTGGCCAAGCAGGCCGGCGGCGGGCCGGTGTTCGTCTGGTTGTTTGCGACGGTTTCCTCGCTGGTTTACGCGCCCCTAGCCGCTTTGGTGGTCTATTGGTCTAAGCCGAGTATCGGCCTGGCCGAACTGGGCGTCATCGTCGCGACCATCGTTGTCCATCTGATCTATTTTTTGCTGCTGCAAAGAGGGTACCGGGTGGGCGACTTGTCCCTGGTATATCCCTTGGCGCGCGGGACCGGACCGGCGCTGTCCATGCTGCTGGCGATCCTGCTGTTTCAGGAGCGACCTTCCCCGACAGCGATCGCTGGCGGCCTGCTCGTCGCCGGCGGGGTTTTCGCGCTAGCGGGAGGTTCCGCCGCCCTTCTAAGCAACCGCACGGCGGTCGGCTACGGCTTGTTGACCGGAGTGGCCATCGCCACCTACACCCTGGTGGACAAGCTGGGCGTCAGCACGTTTCTGATCCCGCCGCTGCTGCTGGTCTACAGCATCGACGTCGGCCGCGTCGTCCTGCTCGCGCCGATCGCATGGCATCGCTGGAATGAGGCCCAGCGCGAGTGGTGCGAACACCGCCGGCAAATCGTCGCCATCGGAATCCTTTGCCCGCTTTCCTACATCCTGGTTCTCACGGCGCTGGTCACCACCCCCGTCAGCTATATCGCACCGGCCCGTGAAGTGAGCATCCTGATCGGAACCGTCATGGGCACCCGCTGGCTGTCCGAAGGCAATGCCCGCCGCCGCATCCCCGCCGCCGTCGCCATTGTCTGCGGGGTGGTGGCCCTGGCGATCGGATGAATTCGGATGGCCTTGCGAATTGCCCAATTTCGAAGTCGCGCTTCATCTTGATGGCGTGCGGCTTACCTGATAATGATTATTTCACGATCGCCTTTTTTCGTTGCATGGCTCCAGACACCCGTCTGAAGAACGACTCCATCAACGTTACGGGGAAAGGAGGGCGCCATGAGTCACTTTCATTCCACGCTTTGGGGGGTTGCATTACTTCTGATTTTCGGCGGCCCTGCCGCTGCAGGCAGCGAGCAGGCCATCAAACTTCGCAGTCAGAATGGCCTGTTTGAATTTGCGCCGCCGGAGGGGTTCCTGGCAGGCAATTTCCTGGCGGACGAGACCGCTCCAACCTACATCTTCGGCAAAGTCAGGGATTTTGTAAAATCTCTATCCTGCCCGGCCACCTGGCTCATCGAAGAGGCCGAACGCAAGCGTATCGAGGTCCGGGGCCAGCAGTCGGGCCCGATCGAGTATTCCATTTACCTGGAGGCGGATTGCCCGGGCAAGGTCACCTATTACATTTTCGTCGACCGGTCCTTCAATCCCGACAAGTGGCTGGAATGGCGCCAGCCATTCCATAGGACCAAAGCCGATCCTCACTACAAGGAAGCCAAAACAAGCTTGGACCAGGCCGCCCAGAATGGCGTTACGGTGGACGCCGAGTTGCGCTTTATAGCGCTCAACGGCGACTTGCTGCTGAAGCGGCCGGAGGACGTTCTTGCCGGCGAGTTAAAGTTCCAGCCGATCTACGATCTCAAGAAGAACCGGGCGCTGGTCAAGTAACCCTATGCAGGCCTGCCTGCGCACCTTTTTTGCTGGAGGATAAATTAATGGCTAAGCCGATGAAAACAGAAGGTATGACACGCCGCGGATTCATCAGAACCGTCGGATTCGGCGGAGCGGCGGCCACGGCCCTGGGTATCCCGGGGAGCCTTGACGCCCAGGCGCCGGCGGGCGCACAGGCCGGAAACATGCCCAAGCGCAAGCTGGGGAAGACGGGCGTCGATGTCTCGACCCTTTGCCTGGGCGGCATGTTCGACACGATCAACAACCAACTGCTGCTGAGACAGGCTCTCAATTGGGGTATCACCTACTGGGACACCGCCGAGGCCTACGGAAATGGTTTGAGCGAAGAAGGCTTCGGCCGCTTTTTCACCCGCTACCCGGATGCCCGCAAGAGCATTTTCCTGGTTACTAAGTTCCGCTCCTCTCCGCCCGACAAGCTAAGCGAGGCCCTGGACAGGGGGCTGAAGCGGCTGTGCACGGATTACGTGGATACCTTTTTCATTCACGGCATAAGCGATTTCAACCAAATGCCGGGGGTCCGCGACTGGGCGGAGCAGATGAAGAAAGCCGGCAAATTAAAGTTTTTCGGCTTCAGCACGCACACGAACATGGAGGATTGTCTGCTGGCTGCCTCCAAGTCCGGCTGGATTGATTCAGTTATGTTCACCTACAACTTCCGGCTCATGAACGCGCCCAAAATGAAGGAGGCCGTGGACGCGTGCGCGCAGGCGGGGATCGGCCTGACCTGCTTCAAGACCCAGGCAGGCGGCCAGGTCAAGCCGGACAGCGAGGCCGAGTTCAAGCTGCTCCAGAAATTCCTTGAGCGGGGCTTCACCGACAAACAGGCCAAGCTCAAGGCCGTTTGGGAGAACCCGAGCATCGCCAGCATCTGCTCCCAGATGCCCAACCTGGCCTATCTCTCGGCCAATGTCGCCGCAGCCCGCGACCTGAAGGCGCTTTCCAAAAGCGATTTCGAGACTCTCGACCGCTTCGCTTATGAGACCCGCTCCGGCTACTGCGCCGGTTGCGGCCGCATCTGCCAGGCGGCCGTGGGCGGGAAGGTGCCGGTGAACGACGTGATGCGCTGCCTGATGTACTACCGCGACTACGGCGACCGCGAGTTGGCCCGCGATGTCTTTGCCGGGCTGCCGGAAGAGGCGCGTTCGCATCTCACGGCGATGGACTACTCCAAGGCTGAAAAGGCCTGCCCGCAAGGGCTCGCTATCGCCAAACTCATGGCCGAGGCTTCCCGGTTGCTGGCATAGAAACAAGGAGGCGAGATTCCTAGCCGGGGAGTTCGTTCATCCAAGAGGGGGCCACACAAAATGCTCAGGCTTCTGTGGCTAAATCCCAACCCATTTCAATCGCCAGCCAATGCGGCAGAAGCATGATGGACCGGGAGAAATCCAGCCCTGCGGCTTCGATATCGGCTCTTAACGGCTTCGAAAACGGTCGTGTCGCTTGCAAAATGGATGTGAGCACCGCGGGTACATGTTCGACCGGCCGATGGTCATGTGACGGACGGCAGGCGGAAGGGTCCGAGTTGACGAAATGCGTCCGGCATATGACCGGCCTGACCGGGTAGGCGCTGCAGGCCCGTTCCACCAACAGGGGACAGCAGGGCTCATAGCCGGAAAGCTCCGGGCCGGCGGCGGGGTCGGCCGGGGGATCTCCCCACCGCCGGGCGTCGTCCCACGCGTGCCACTGTCGGGTCCGCCCTTTGAGGTCAATGATCTGCTGCGCGGAGAATGTGCGCTTGATGTATTGCCCCAAGGCGTGGGCCTCGGCGAGGTTCGTTTGAATATGCTGTCCGCAGCAGCTGCAGCAGCCTCGTTTGCAGCTTGGAACGATTCCCTCCTCGCGGCGCAGCCGAACGAGCTCGCGGCCGGCGGCGCCATCAACGCCATCATACACCTCCTGGACCAGCCGCTCCCGCGTCGTGGCGAGGACGCAAGCCTTGAGCTCATGAATCGATTTCATGCCTATTTTCGTCATGGCCGGCCGCCGTTCTGCGGCAGCTCCGCGCGCTCGTCGTGGAACTCCGCAGCCGATAGGAGGCGCTCGTCGTTTCTGCGGTTGAACCAGCCCAGGTACTCATCGGCCGGCCGCGTGCGCTCCTCGAGCGCTTTCCAGATGTCCGCCGGCATGTCCCAATCTCCGTTTTCCAGGTTGGTCTTCAGCTGGTCGACGCTCCTTACGCCGATGATCACCGCGCTGACGAATTTGCGGCCCAGGGGCCAGCCGATGGCGAGCCGGATCATAGGAATGGCGGATTCCTGAGCGACCTGTTCAAGGATTTCGGCAATGCGGAAGCCTTGCGCGTTCCAGAAGCGCGGGCCGTCGATCTGGGTGCGAAAAAAATGGCGGGTGCCGGCGGCCGGGTCGGTCATGCCCTTGTACTTCCCCGTCAGCAGCCCGGCCCCCAGGGGGCTGTAGGCGGTCAGGCCGATCCCGTGGTCCAGCGCCGCCGGAATGAGCTCGCGCTCCAGTTCCCGGTGGATCAGGCTGTAGATGTATTGGCCGGCCGTCAGTGGCTCCAATCCCATCCGGTCGGCCACCCCTGCCGCCTTCGCGACCTGCCAGCCGAAGAGGTTGCTGCATCCCAGGTAGCGGACCTTGCCCTGCCGCACCAAGTCGTCCAGGGCCCGCAGGGTTTCCTCGTAGGAGGTGACCGGGTCCGGACCGTGGATGTAATAAAGGTCTAAATAATCGGTCCTCAGGCGCTTGAGGCTGGCCTCGCAGGAGGCCATGACGTGCTTGCGGGACAAGCCGGACTGGTTGGGCTTCGGACCCATGGGGAAGAAGCACTTCGAGGCGATGACCAGATCATCCCGGTTCACCTGGGGCAGGAAAAACCCGACGATCTCCTCCGATCGCCCGCCCGCGTAAACGTCCGCACAGTCGATGAAATTGCCGCCGGCGTCCAGGTAGACCTTCAGGATATCATGGGCTTCCGGCTCGCCGCAGCCCCAGTGGTCCGTTCCGAAGGTCATGGTGCCCAAGGCGATCCGTGAAACCAACAGCCCGGACTTGCCCAAAAATCGATACTTCATGGAGCCCTCCTCCCTCATTGATTGACGCAGGTCTGGCGCTTGGAAGCGATGTCAGGCGCAGCGGGGTGCCGACTCTTAGCCCCGACTCAGTTCGGTCTTGATGGCCGCCGCCAGATTCTGGACGGTGTAAGGTTTTCTGAGGTAGCCGCCCGCGCCTAATCGCTGGGCGTTTCGAACCCGGTCGGTCTCCGCATACCCGCTGGTGATGATGGCCTTCTGGTGGGGATGGGATTTCTTGACGCGGTGGTAGGTTTCAAGGCCGTCGATGCCGGGGTCCATGATCATGTCCAAGATCAGCAGATCCGCCTTTTCACGCTTGAGAAACTCGACCGCCTTTTCCCCGCTGTCTACGGATTTGGCGACATAACCGAGCTGCGTGATGATCCCGGCTGCGATTTCGCGCTGCTCGTTCATGTCGTCCACCACCAGAATCGTTTCACCGGCCCCCTTGTATACATCGAGGGATGGTTCCAGCGACACCTTGGAGGACGCCTGGCGCGTGGCCGGAAAGAAGGCCGTGACTTCGGTGCCGCGGCCTTCAACGCTGCGGACGTCGATGTGTCCCTTATGATCCTGCACCGTGCCCCACACCACCGCCATCCCCAGGCCGGTTCCGCTGCGCCCCATTTTCTTTTTGGTGAAGAAGGGCTCGAAAATGCGCTGCAGATCTTCGGCGGGAATACCCACCCCCGAATCCGAAATCTGCAAAACTACGCTTTCACCCGGCGCGATCATAAGGGACCGGTTCATGGATGCATCCAGGTACCGGTTCTCGGTGATGATTCTTATGGTTCCGCTTTCAGGCATGGCTTCGGCGGCGTTGGATACCAGGTTCATGATGGTTTTCGAAAGATGAATCGGGGAGCCCTTGACGTTCAACAGGTCCGGGGCCAACCGGGTTTCGACGTCAATGAGCGGATGAAACGTTTTTAAGCGTTTATATTCAGGGCTCAGCAGGTATTCGCACACCAGCTCGTTCAAGTTGACGATTTCCTCGACCGGAACCCCGCGCCGGGCCAGCGTGAGCAAGTCTTGAACGATGGCGGCCGCCTTTTTGCCGGACTCCTGGATGACCTCGATCGGCCTGCGCAGCGGGCTTTCTTTCGGTATGTCCAGCAGCAGCAAGTCCGGATAACTGACAATTCCGGAAAGCACGTTGTTCAGGTCGTGGGCCACGCCTCCGGCCAAGGTGCCCAATGCTTCCATTTTCTTGGATCGCACCAAGCTCTCGCGCAATTCCGCCTTCTCCTGCTCGGCCTTTTGCCGCTCGGTGATGTCGCGGCTGACCCCCAGGACGCCGATGGGGCTGCCTTGGTCGTCCAGAAGAAAGGACGCGGTGACCTCGACCTTAACCAGGCCGCCGTCCTTGCGAAGCATGTCGAGCTCGAGCATGGCCGAGCGTTGGAAGGAACCGGACTGCTGCCCACGGCGATACTGATCCTTGAACTCATGCAGCACCTTGGCGACCGACTCGGGGGTCATCAGCTGTTCCAGGCTGAACCGATGGTATTCGTCGGAGCGCCAGCCCTGCAGCCGTTCGATCGCCGGACTGAGATAAGTGAAGCGCATCTTCATGTCCATCGTCCAGATGACGTCCTGGATATTCTCGGCCAGCAGGCGGTATTTCCGCTCGCTTTGCTGGAGGTCCTTCTCCGATTGGCGCCTCACCTCGATTTCCTGTTTCAACTGGTCCTTGGTCTGGATCAGGGTCTCTCGTTCCTGCTGCAGGGCGAAAGTCGCTGCTACGGTCTTCCGATTCAGTGCCTGCAGGCCGTTGACCAGGACGGCAACCGAAACGGCGGAAACCGCATTCAAAAAAAGGAAGTTGGCGCCTGCGGTCAGCGCGCGCGCAATATTGAGTGGCAACGGCGGGGCCGCTAAGTATCCCTGCAAGGACAGCCAGGCGAGGAGGCCGAGGGCCGCCGCATTAAAAAAAGTGGCCATGATGGCCCCCCGCAGCCCCAGCAGAACGCCGGACAGCACACCGAAACAGAACAGCCAGGCCGGGCCGCCGCTCATGAATCCGGCCTGCGAGATGATGAAAACGCCCGCCAGGAAAGTGACCAGCAGGGTGGCCGCCGCGCGGATGGCGTACTTGATCCGGTAATTCACCAGCAGGGCGCCGCTCGCCAGAAATGCGAGAATATCGAAAATGGCCAGCAGCCAGAGGCCCTCGCCAATCGCCATGTAGAGGGCCGGCACCAGGGCGATCAGGGCGAGGCCCGTGCTTGCCGCGAGCACCGAGAACAGGATTCGTTCACGCCAAAAGGTCAGGCCGTCCTTGGCCAGATCGAGCTCGCCGCCGGGGTGTATTTTATCGAAGAATGCTTTGGCCGAGGAGTTCAATTTTCCTGTGGCTTGGCATAACTTTCTGAAAAATAAAGGCATTGCGATGACGCCTCAATGATCCGCACATACAAGTCAATAAATAATATAATAACACCTATTTATCTTCGGCACAATCGGCGCGTTGCTTAAGCGAAAAAAGGCTTCCTTTACCCGTTGCCATTCCGTTGGTTCTCGGTGATTTATGACGGCTTCTACAAAAAGGGAGAAAGGGCATGACCGGCACCGTGCTGATGCTGTTCTGCGGGCTGCCTGTGAGAATCCGATCGCTGTAGGCCACATAGACCAGGACGTTGCGCTCGCGGTCGAAGAAGCGCACGACCTGCAGCGTCTTGAACACCAGGCTGCGTTGCTCGTCGAAGACGCGCTCGCCCTCTTTGAGTTCACCGGCGATCCGGATCGGGCCGACCTGCCGGCAGGCGATGCTGACATGGCTCGTATCCTCCGCCACGCCCAATACCCCTTTCACCCCGCCGGTCTGTGCCCGGGAGATGTGGCAGGCACCCCCCCGAACCTTCTACCTTCCCGCCTGCAGGTTGAGCGCAGCGCTCGCCGGATCCTTCTTTTCGACAGCAGCTGGCGGCTGCACGTCGATGCGCTCCGCCGGAATCTGCCCCGCTGCGCTCAGCTCGGCGACGACGGCCTGCGCCCGGGCCTCGGCCAGCTTCGCCAGGGCGGCATCGTCGACCGGCTCGGCCTCCGTGAGGCGGGCGAAAAGATCTTTGGCAAACTTCCCTATATCCTCCTCGGCGGCCGCAGGCGCCCCTCCGGCGGTCTTGGCGGCCGCCGCATCCTTTTTGGCTTTTTCGACGGCCGCCTTTTCCTCGGCCTTGAGGGTTTTGAGGGCGTCGGCGCCGAATCGCTCAGCGAACATGGCTTCCAGTGCTTTTCCTGTTTCCGGGCTGCTGAAGTCAACCGGTCCGGGTTCCTCGGCCGGGTCGGGCTTCTGGCCGAGGCGGGTGCCCAGTGCGCGCCGCACCCCGGCCGACTTGAGTCCGGCACGATCGGTTTCAGGGTTGAAGCGACCCTGCACCGCGAGCTTGAGCTGGGGCCGTTTCTGCAGGGCGCCGGCGAGTTTGGCGAGCTTCTCCTTCTCCGGCGGGGGCAGGTCGGGCCGGCCCGGCTCGAAGGCCACGGCGTTGAAGGTTTCCTCCCCGCCGCCGGGCAAAAGCGCCCCGAGCGCCCGGAAGGGGCTCGTCACGATCTTGGTGATCAGATTGCCGAGGGCCTTCCAGATCAGCGCCCCGTAACTGAATTCAGGGGAATCCAGGTTGCCGCTGACCGGCAGGCCGAGGTCTATCACGCCGTTGGTGTCCTCCAGCAGCGCAACCGCCAGATCAAGGGGCAGGTCGACTGCGTCCGGGCTTTCCACTTTCTCCCCGAGGGTCAGGCGCTCAACCACGATTTGGTTGTCACCCGCGAGCTGGCTCTTGTCGATCTTGTACTTCAGATTCACCGACAGCTTCCCGGAATCGATCTTGCGGCCGGCGAATTTGCCCGAGTACGGGGTGAGCCGGGACATTTCCACGTTGCGGAAGACCACGCTGATATTGGTGTAGGCCTTGGGGTCGGAGGTGTTCAGCTCTCCGTCGATGTTGGAGGTGCCGTAGTCGTCCACCCGGCCGTCGAGTTTGACTTGAGCCCGCGCGTTCTTGGCGGAAGACACCCCTACCACCACTCCCTTGAGTTCGTGGATCTTGGTGCCGAACGGCGTGATCAGGCTCAAATCGGCAAAGTCCACCTTGCCGTCGCTGACGAGAACACGGCGCACCCGGTACGGGAAGGGGTCGGCCGTAGCGGCCGGCGCTTTCTCAGGCTTCTTCGCAGCCGGATCGGACTTGATCACCTTGGCCACATTGAGCGAACGATCCTTTTCGATGATGAACTTGCCGTTCGGCTGCATCACTTTGAGGTCCCCGATCTCGAGCCGGTTGGGTTCGAGCTGCAGCGCCAGCTGATCGGTCTGGACCGCCTTCCAACCCACCAACGTTTCTTTCCCGCCGGTTTCGGTGACGCGCAGGTTATCGACGTTGAAGCCGCCCTGGTAAGCCGTTCGCGCTCCGGCGGCCTTGATCCCGTGGCGCAGGCTTCCCTTGGTTGAGAACGTGCCTGACTTGAGGTCTATGGCCGCCACCTGATTGATATATGGCTGGAAGGCGGTCAATCCGAGCTCCGCCACCTGGACCTCCGCTTCCACCGCCGGCCCGGACGGGTCGACCTTGCCGGCGACCTTGATCTGTCCGCCTTCACGGATTTTGAGGCCCGCGTCGAAGGTCATGGGAGACTTGCCGTCGACGTTGTTCAAGACCACGGCGATGTCTTCGAGGTTCACGATCGGGCCGTCCGGCCGCACGGAAAGGTCCGAGAAGGCGGCCTTCAGTCCCGAAAGGGAAACGGTCTGGGTCAAAAATTGGAATGGATGCCCCTCGGCGGCCGCCTCCTGGCGTTCCCTTGCGATCGCGCCCTTCTGCGGAGGTAAAAACAGGAGCGCCAGGTTGGTGGCACCGTCGGCCTGACGCCGCAGGTCGACTTCGCCGCCCTCGATGGCGATTTTCTCTGCCGTGAAACTGTTGGGCGCCAGATCATAGGCGCCTCCCACGAGTCCGATCCTGTCGATCCGCAGCGCCGGCTGGGAGGCGTCCGCGAGCACCGCCTGGAAGCTGGATATGTCCGCGGCAATGGCGTTCACCTGAACCTTGGGTGGATCCTTTCCGGCTTCCGCTTCCGCCTTCAGATCAACCGTGATGGCGCCGATACCGGCCTTGAGCCCCGGCGATCGGCTCAAGTCCTGGTAGCCAAGAGCAAACCCTGACAGATCGAACGCCGCAAGGTTAACCTTCCAAGGCTTGCCGGCACCGGCTTCGACCGATTGCGCTGGGGCCGGGGTCGCCCCGGCAGTCTTGACGATACGCTCCAAATTGAGGTTGCCGCTTTCATCCACCGCGAGTTGCGCGTGGCCGCCTTTCACCGCGATTTTTCCGACTTCGACCTGCTGCCGGGACAGGTCGAAACGCACGCCGCTGATCCGGGTGTCGGGCAGCTCCAAAAAGGCGGCATCGGCGCCTTGAAGCTTCAGCGCTAAGTCGGAGAGGACAACGGCAAGGTTGGAAAGCGCCACCTCGGGCTGTGTACCGCTCAGGTCCGCGCTGTAGTCAGCGGTGACGGTCAGCGTGCCGGCCGGCGCCTGGAGGTTCAGGGAGTCCCGGGCGAACTCCCAGAGGGTGGTGGTCCGGAAGTTTTCGAACGCAAAACTCCCCTTCGAGTGAATCGGGTTCAGCCCGATGACCCCGCTCCAACGCATGGTCTCCCCGTCAGAGGTGGTGGCCGTGATGGTTTTGGGCCCCTCCTGTCCCGGCAGCGTGCTGAGGTTTTTGATCTGCAGTTGCAGCGGCTTGAACTCGATTGCGGCCGGCTTGGACGGACGCCGGTCAGTGAAGTCGATCTGGCCCTGATCGATCGCGACATCCTCGAATATCAGCCGCGGCAGCGCTTCCTCTTTTCCCGGCGATGGGTGGGGCGCCTCGGACGGGGGTGCGATCTGGGCGAGATTGAGAACCCCATCCTTGGCGATGACGGCGTTGACGTGGGGGCCTTCCAGACTCACCTGGCGGAACGTCCACGCCCATTTAAATAGGCTCTTCAGCTCGAAGTCGACGAACAGCCGCTTGAAGCCCAGGATCGGCTGCCCGTCCGGCTCCTGCATGCTGAAGTCGTTCGCCTCGAATTTGAAAACGTACGGATTGAAGCGCACCTCGCCGATGGCGGCCTGTTTCGTGAGCTGCTCCTGAACGATCTTCGGCACGTAGTGGCGCACGAGCCAGGGTGCCAGGAAAAAGCCCGCCAATGTGTAGAACATCAAAACACCGACGGCGATCAGGAATGGCTTGCTCAAAACGATCTTCTTGACCCGGATCATGACCATAGCAATCCTCGCGGGATTCAGTTTGTGGGAGTGGCTTTCCAACCGCGCTTTACCAGGCCTAATGTTTGAAATTTTCTAGGGCTCTCAGAACGTAATCCACGTCCGCCGCGGTGTGCGCCGCGTTGATCTGAAATCGAATGGTTTCATCCCCGCGGGGCACCACCGGGAAGGTGAGACCGACGGCCAGCACGCCTGCTTCGAACAAATGCTTGACCAGTTGGTGCGTGCGCGGCGTGTCGCGCACCAGCAGGGGCACGATCGGGTGCGGCCCGGGGATGGACTGCCACCCCAGGGATTCGATTCCACCGCGGAAGCGGGCGGCCATCTGCCGCAGATGCTCCAGGCGCTTCCGGCCCTCGGGACCGTCGCAGATGTCGATCGCCCGGCCGGCCGCCGCGCAGTCGGCGACGCTCAGGGGGTTGGTGTAGATGTAAGTGTCGGCCTTCTGCCGCACCGCCTCGATCACGGTCGGGCTGGCGGCGATGAACCCGCCGTTGACGCCGAAGGCCTTGCCGAAGGTGCCGATGATGATGTCCGGCTGCGTGCCCGTGTGGTCGGCTGTGCCCCGGCCGGCCGGGCCGAAGGCGCCGATCCCATGCGAGTCGTCCACCACGGTGACTAGGCCTTCGCTGAACTTCGCCTGATAGGCATCTGTGATTTTCACGATTTGATCGATGGGTGCGAAGTCGCCGCGCATGCTGAAAATCCCGTCGAAGATCACGGCCACCCGCTGCATCCCTTCCGGAACTCCTTCGAGGCATTTGCGCAGGTCGTGCATGTCGTTGTGGCGGTAGACGGCCTTGTTGGCGGAAGGCACGCCGGCGATGCGCATGGCGCGGATGATGCTGTTGTGGTTGAGCTGGTCGCCGATCCAGTAAGTCTTGGAGGTGGACAGGACCAGCGCCAGCCCGCAGTTGGCGGTGTAGGCTGAGTTGAAGATTTTCGCGGCGGGTTTGCCCACGAAGGCCGCGATCCGCGCTTCGAGCGCCGCGTGATAGGAAAACGTCCCGTCGATGAAGCGCACCGCGCCGGGACCGACGCCCAGGGCATGGGTCGCTTCATCCGCGGCCCGGATCAACTCGGGATGGTTGGAAAGGGACAGATAGCTGTTGGAGTTCATGCGGATGAACTCCTTCTCGGAGCCCTTCAAAAGGTAACGCGGCCCTCTGTCGCCCTGCGGTGGGAGGTAGCCGATGATCACCCGCTCCGGCGGCTTGGTCCGCCCCTCGGCCTTCAGGCCATCCAGTTCCAGATGCAATGCTTGGTCGAGCGCTGCCAGCGACATGGTTCACTCCTTTATGCTAAGGATGATCGAACCCTTTTTACTCCCAGGATAAAACCACCTTGCCCGACTCCCCCGACCGCATGACCTCGAAGCCTTTTTCGAATTCCGTATAATGGAAGCGATGCGTGATCACCGGCGTGATGTCCAATCCGCCCTGGATCATGACGGTCATCTTGTACCAGGTTTCGTACATCTCCCGGCCGTAGATTCCCTTGAGCGTCAGGCTGTTGAAAATCACCGTATCCCAGTCGATGGGGGTGTCGTGCGGTAGGATGCCGAGCAGCGCGATCTTTCCGCCGTGGCACATGTTGGCCAGCAGGTCGCGGAAGGCCTGGGCGTTGCCGGACATTTCCAGGCCCACATCGAAGCCTTCCTTCATCCCCAGCGTCTTCTGCGTGTCGGCCATGGAGCCATGGCGCACATCAAGCGCGATGGTCGCTCCCATTTTCTTGGCGATCTCCAGCCGGTAGGGGATGACATCGGTCACGACCACATGCCGCGCGCCGGCGTGGCGCACGATCGCGGTCGCCATGCAACCGATGGGACCGGCGCCGGTGATGAGCACATCCTCGCCGAGCACGTCGAAGGACAGCGCGGTGTGCGTGGCGTTTCCGAGCGGGTCGAAGCAGGAGAGCACATCGGTGGGAATGTGGGGGTCGCAGTACCAGACGTTGGTGACCGGGATGCAGAGGTACTCGGCGAAGGCGCCCGGCCGGTTCACCCCCACCCCGCTCGTGTGCGGGCAGAGATGCCGACGGCCCGCCAGGCAGTTTCGGCAGCGGCCGCACACCAGGTGCCCCTCGCCGGAAACCAGGTCCCCGACCTTGAAATCGTGGACGTTGCTTCCGACCGCCGCCACTCGGCCCACGAACTCGTGGCCGACGTGCATGGGCACGGGGATGGTCTTCTGCGCCCATTCGTCCCAGTTGTAGATGTGCACGTCGGTGCCGCAGATGGAGGTCTTCTGGATCTTGATGAGCACGTCGTTGATGCCCATCGCGGGAACCGGGACCTCCTGCAGCCAGAGCCCTTTTTCGGGCCTGGCCTTGACCAGCGCTTGCATGGTGTTCATGGCCGGCTCCTGTAATCTTATTGGCCGCTTATCACAGCTTCCCGGCCACCTTCAGGATAACGATCACCAGCAGAACGATCACCAGCACCGCGACGACCGCCCACAGTCCATCGCCGCCTGCGGGCAGCTGATCCAGCTGGCCGGCGATCTGCTGGATTTCAGCGTCGGTCAGGCTTGCGATCCGCGCCTGGGCTTCCTCGGGGTCCAGCCCCTGCGCCGTCAGCTCCGCGCGCA
Source organism: uncultured delta proteobacterium (assembly GCA_963700055.1). Taxonomy (GTDB): domain Bacteria; phylum Desulfobacterota; class Desulfobacteria; order Desulfobacterales; family SpSt-501; genus SpSt-501. Next base: position 251,426 of record CAVOWH010000013.1, read on the forward strand.
CGTCCTCGCGCGCCAGGTGTTGCATGACCCGTCCGCGCGCATCCGCCCCGCCCGCGGCGCCCGCCACCGAATCCGTCGGCACCAATGCCGCCAGCGCGTAATGAAAGGGGAGCGCGATGGAAACCGCCACCAGCACCATGAAAATGAAAACCGGTTGCCCTTTTCTTCGAATCCTGATCATGCCGCCTCCTTTTTGCGGGATTAATTATTTCAATTGCCCAAGTCGTTTGCTGCGGGAAAGCCCTTTAGCCTCGATTGCTTCCTTTTCCCCCTTGGGCAAAGGGGTCAGGGGGATTTTGAAATCGACTTTTTTCAAAGAGTATGCGGGGAGAGGTGCGAGATGTCAAGCCTGATGGACCTTCAAAAAGGGTCGATACGCAAACATGCTGACCGACATGCATCAAGCAATGTTGAAACTAACCGGCGATGCCAAGGACGCTGTCGGTGGTGACCGCTTTGCCATATGGCTGCAAGACAAGGGTAGACCCCGCCAGACCTTGGCCACCATCGATGCGCTTTACACCCGCATCCACGGCAAAGACCCTGGCGCCCAAAAGATGATGGTGCATGCGGCGTTTCCGATATTTTCCATCTTGATGGAACTGCGGCCATGGATCGGGCTGAACATCGAGTCACTGGATACAAAAGGACTTCTGGAGATCTTTCTTCAGGAACGGGAAACGGTCGAGGAGGACCGGAAGACCGCCGACCGGCTGAATGCTGCCCACGATAAAAACGGTATCGCCGCAGCGATCCTTGAATTCATCCCAGGTCCCCCGCGAACCTGGGCCATGGAGAAGCGGATCGGCGGGAAAGGCAGATCGATACAGGAAACCCTGGAACATTATGAAGAGCTGCTCGCAAAAAACCCTGACCATGTGCCTTACCTGATCCTACTTGACCAGGCAAATCGGCGGAGGCTTATTTTCAAGATGCGCCAGCAGCTCCCGCTTTGCGGCGCGCAGCTTCTTGAGCGCCGGTTTGAGCACGATTTTGGTGCCCAGTTCTTTGAAGGCCGGCTGCAGGACGTTCCGGAGCAGCTTCGATTGGACATGGATTTCCCTGGGCCGCAGCCCCGGTTCGGCCAGACGGGACAGAAGCAGGCCCGGGATCTGGCCCCACATGTGTTCGATGCTTTCCGTGACGCACAGGGTCTGCGCCCCGAAGACCAGGTTGGACTGGGCGTGCAGAGAGAGCAGGATATAGCCGGCCTGCGGGCGTTCGCCCTTATTGCCGATGGCTCCGGGGAATTGGAAGAAATCCAGTTCGAGAAGGTCCTCCCGGGCGGGCATGCGTTTGAGTTTTTTCACGTCGCCGGGATCCCACGCAAGCGGCACCGGCGGGAACTCCGGGGGTGGAACACGCTCATAGCGGTCATTCCACTCTCCGGTCTTTCCTTTCCTTGTCTGGCATGACCGAATCAAGAAGCTGCCGGGCGCTTCCCCCCGTAGACAAGAACGATCCTCCTGCAGTCGGGGCGCCACCTGCTCGAGCTGCTCGATGGCCAGCGTCAGGAACGAAATTTCGTCCAGCTCCAAGCGCCAGGGCATGAAACCCGGGCGGAAGCTCTGGAAGCGAGGCCAGGCCTTGCGGCCCCGGAATTTCAGGTTCAGACGGCGCAGCAGTTGACGGTCCCAGTCTTCGAGGTCGCCGCGATCTTCAAAAGACGCCCGCAGCTGGGGGATCTCCAGGAGCAATTCGGGATGCTCGTCGAGAACCCCCGGGGGCGCCTGCTGCAGCGCGAGGAACCGGGCCCATGCGGATGCCCCCAGGTATACGGCGACGGCCAGGTGCTCGCCGAGGGCGCCCATCACGCTGATGAAGCCGATTTCTCCGGTTTCCGGATGGGCGATGCCGAAAACGTCGTCCGCCTGCATCCATTGCCACGGGGCAAGCTGCTTGATCCGCACGGCGGACTCGATCAGACGGGTCCACTCCAGGTTGTCAGCGCTCATCGGTTCTCTCGCTTCCTTCCTTTCGGGTTAGGGTTTGTACCGTAAGGATTACCATGGTATTCTCTATGCGACCCTGCGGCGCCTTTCAAGGAGAAACGCAATGCCTCCCAAAGACCTCTACCGCGACATCGTCGAGAACATGCTTGACGGAATCTACTTTTCGGACGGCGAGCGCCGGATCACCTGCTGGAGCAAAGGCGTCGAGCGGATCATGGGTCTCGATCGGCGGGGCGGTCACCGCCCCTGAAGACTCATCCGCCATGCTTCTCAGGCGCGCCGACACCTTCATGTATCCGAGCAAGATGAACGGTCGCAACCGGATGACCGTGAGATGAATGGCAGGGGAATGGCAATAGAAATTGATGTGTCATTTGCAAGAAAACGGCCGGCGTGAATGCGGGCGGGATCGGGCGTTTCAGATTCCGCAACCGGGAGCGACGGGTTATGGCTTTTCTGACAGCTGACGCAGGCGGAACTCGAACTCGTTTGGCTCTTCATGAAACGAAAGGGCGGATGGACCGCCGGGCCCTCGACCCGGTGGTGATAGACGTGCTCCCGAGCACCGGCGCTGCTACCCTTGAGGAAATCGTGCGGGGATTTCTGAAACGGCATCCCATCGCCGGCCGGTTGGATGCCGCCTGCATCGGCGTTCCGGGACCTGTGTTGGACGGCTCGGTGCGGGCGACCAACCTGCCGTGGGTCATCGAAGGAAAATCGTTTGGGGAAAATTTAGGCATCCCGAAGGTGCGGCTGGTGAACGATCATGTCGCCACGGCCGCGGCCCTGCCCCTGCTAACACTGGAGGATCTGATCACTCTTCATCCGGGCCGCACGGAGCGGGAGCGCCGGGCCTATGCGATCCTGGCCCCGGGGACCGGCCTGGGACAGGCGTATTCGCTTCTGGGCAACGACGGCCGCCATCATCCATTTCCCTCCGAAGGCGGACACGTGGAGTTCGCCCCGAAGGATGAGCTCGAGTTCGAACTGCTCAAATACCTCAAGGACAAGCTCCGCAAGCGCGTCAGCATCGAGCGCGTGCTGAGCGGCCCCGGCATCATGAACATCTATTCCTTCCTGCGGGATCGGTCCTATTGCGATGAGCCCGAGGCGCTGCGCGCTGAGATCGCGGCCGCGCCGGCCCCGACCGCGGTCGTCAGCGGGCACGGCCTCAGCGGAAAATATGCCATCTGTTCGATGGCGCTGGACATCTTTGCGCGGGTGCTCGGCTCCCACGCCGGAGACGTGGTGCTCACCTATCTGAGCACCGGCGGGGTATTTTTAGGAGGCGGAATTCCTCCAAGGGTGACGGCGAAGCTTCAAGCCGGCGGAACGGTCGAGGCCTACCTCCGCAAGGGCCGCCTGTCGCCGCTCGTGGAGATGACCCCGCTGCACATCATCCAAAACGACCGCGCGGCGCTGCTGGGGGCGGCGGCGATCGCTGCCAGCCTGTAGGCGGTTGATAAACGCCCATCTATCCCGCCGCCGGCGGGATGGCGCTCAGCCGCTGAACAAGGTCCTCCAGCTCGCGCACGTTGCCCGCCCAGGAGTATTTGTTTTTATTTTAGATGTTGATTCAACCCGCCGGTAACCGCTACGCCGGCCCAGGCACCCGTTGCTGGGGATTTTCGCCCCTCTGGCGCGTTTCGCCTCGGCGAACTGCCGGCTTGACAATATTGCAGGTGAAATTTAGACCTAAAAACTAAATTGAGCGATTCTTGCGATTCAAGGTGAAAAAGCGATGGCTGAACTCACTCATCTCGATGCGGAAGGCCGGGTACGGATGGTGGACGTAACCGAAAAAAGGCCCACCGTGCGCACGGCGGTGGCCACAGCCGAGGTGCACATGCGGCCGGACACCTTCGAAATGATCCGGGATCATAAAGTCAAGAAGGGCAATGTGCTTGAAACCGCGCGGATCGCCGGCATTATGGCCGCCAAGCGCACGGCAGACCTGATTCCCATGTGCCATCCGCTTAAGCTTACCCATGTCCAGGTCGACTTTCAGCCCGACCCGAGTGAGCACCGGATCCAGATCCGGGTCAGCGTGCGCGCCGTCGATCAAACCGGGGTGGAGATGGAGGCGCTCACGGCGGCGGCGGTGGCCGCCCTGACCATTTACGACATGTGCAAGGCCCATGATCGTGAAATGAGCATATCCGCCATCCAGCTGCTCGAAAAATCCGGGGGCAAGAGCGGAACGTACAAACGCCATGCCGATAAATAAAAGATTGGATCCGACAGGATTTACACGATGAACCGGATAGTCTGACGGCACCAAGCTGAGAAGCATTCTGAAAATCCTGTTAATCCCGTCTAATCATGGTTCAAACGAACCCTATAACAATGTTGAAAGTTGCTCATTGCCTTCCCATAAAAATCGCATGCGAACTCGTTCTTTTTTCCCTGCTGGCGTTCATGCTATCCGGGTGCCCGACAGCGCCTAAACCGCCTCCCGGGCCGCCGGCGATGGCGGCCGCTCCGTCGCTGGTCCGCATCGACCCGTCCGCCTATCCGAGTTTCGCCGACGACCTCGACTTCGAAAGCCTTGAACATGCCATCGCCCAAAGCTTCGGGTATTTGCAGGCCATCCCTGCCTCCCGAGAATTCGAGTTCGGGCGCGACCGCTATACAGCCGCCCACATCCTGCTCTCTCTGCAGCGCTTCCAGGGGTTCATCCGGGTGCGGCCTTCCGCACCCGACCTTCAGAAATACATTCGCGCCTTCTATCGGGTCTATCAGTCCGTCGGCCGAGACCCGCAACGAGAGGTGTTGTTCACCGGCTATTACGAACCGCTGCTCAAGGGCCGCCGCTCCATCAGCCCCGAGTACCAGTACCCGATCTATGCTCGGCCGGATGACTTGCTGACCATCGACCTGCGGACGTTCTCCGAAAAATATGCGGGCGAAAAACTCATCGGCCGGGCACAGGAGAGAAGCGTCGTCCCCTATCACGACCGGCGTGAAATCGAAGCGGGCGGGGCGCTCTTCGGCAAGGCCAGTGCGCTGGCGTGGGTCAGCGATCCGATCGACATTTTCTTCCTGCACATCCAGGGATCCGGCAAGATCATGCTGGAGGACGGCCAAGTGCTCAACCTCGGCTACGACACGAGCAACGGCCGCCCCTACCGCAGCGTCGGTCAGCTACTGATCGAGGAGGGTAAAATCAGCCGCGAGGAAATGTCCATGCAACGCATCCGGGCCTATCTCAACGATACCCCGGCCGAGATCCAGCGCGTGCTGAGTCACAACCCGAGCTACATCTTTTTCAAGATCACGCCGGACGGCCCGCTGGGGTCCCTGAACGCCAAGCTGACTCCGGGCCGTTCCATCGCCCTGGACCGCAAGATCTTCCCGGCGGCGGCGCTGGCCTTCATTGAAACCAAGAAACCGTTGATCGAAGGTCAAGGCCTTATCACGTCCTGGGTGGAATGCCGCAGGTTCGCGCTCAACCAGGATACCGGCGGCGCCATCACGGGGCCGGGGCGGGCGGACCTCTTCTGGGGCAGCGGCCCGGACGCCGAAATCGCGGCCGGTCACCTCAAGCATCCCGGCAAATTGTATTTCCTGGTGCTGCGGCCCGACGCCTCGCCTTGACAGCTATAAGGGAAACCAGTAGATAATGGCATGAGATCATCCGCCGCATAAGTCCGTAGGGGGCCGGCCGCTCCGCGGGCGCAAGCGGCGTCCATTTTTCAGGGGGCTTCTTATGTTTGGCATCGGCATGCCGGAATTGATTTTGATCGCCGTGGTGGCGTTGATCGTCCTCGGCCCGAAAAAACTGCCGGACTTGGCGAAGTCCATGGGACGTGCCGTGCGCGAATTTCGCAAAGCCACCAGCGAATTGAAAGAGACCCTGCAGGTCGACGAGGAGTTCTCCGAGGTAAAAAAGGCTTTCACCGATTTTCACTCCGACGTCAACAAAACCATCCAGCCTGAAGATAAGACCGAGACCACGCCCGCCGGCCAGCCCCAGACCGCCGCTGACGCTCCGGCGGCAGCGGCCGCTCCGGCGCATCCGGCACCTGCCGCACCCCCGTCGACGGACAAGTTGGATGAGCTGAAAAAGAACTTCGAAGCCTGGAACACGGGCACTGCACCGGGTAATCCTCCGCCCGCCGAAACCCCGGCGCCGCAGGCGGCTCCGAAGCCTTCCGTGGATAAACCCCGCGCCTGAGGACAGGTGGCAAGCGGATGATGCGCGAGGATGACAAACTTCCCTTTACCGCCCATCTGGAGGAGCTGCGTTCGCGGCTTATCAAGAGTTTCATCGCCGTCGGTGCCGGCTTCGGCATCTGCTATGCATTCAAGGAAACACTTTTCGAGATCCTTCTTTACCCCCTCCTGCGGGTCATGCCCGACGGCGGAAAACTGATTTTTACGGGAATCCCCGAAGCGTTTTTCACTTATCTGAAAGTTTCCTTCCTGGCCGGGATCATCCTGGCCAGCCCGGTGCTGCTCTACCAATTCTGGATGTTCGTGGCTCCCGGCCTCTATAGTAAAGAACGCCGGGTGCTGGGGCCGATCATCGCCGTCACGTCCTCCTTCTTTATCGGCGGTGCCCTGTTCGGCTATTTTGTAGTGTTCCCGTCGGGCTTCAAATTTCTGCTGAGCTTCGGCGCCGATTACATCCGCACGCTGCCGTCGATGCGCGAATACCTCGATTTCAGCACCAAGCTGCTGTTCATCTTCGGGCTGGTTTTCGAGCTGCCGGTCGTCCTGGCCAGTTTGGCCCGGCTGGGGATCGTTTCGGTAGACTACTTGAAACGCAACCGCAAGTATGCCGTCATCCTGGCGTTCGTGGTCGGCGCGTTTTTAACCCCGGACGTCGTCTCCATGATGCTGATGGCCATACCGTTGATGGTGCTATATGAAATCGGCATCTTCGGCGCCAAAATCGTAAGTCGCAGGAAGGCAGCGGCGGAGGCTTCCGAGTCGCGCCCGGCCTGACCTGCAGGCGTGTTTCAGCAGAAAAGGCCATTGACAGCGCGGCGGTTCCCTGATAAAAATTTTAATTCATTGAGTTGGGTAATTGTGTTGTCATCCGGCAAGAACCATTAACTCAAAGGAGGCGGAGGAAGAGGGTATGAGGAAGAAAATGGCGGTAGCGATGTTGATTGCGGTAGCGTGCGTGTTCTTTGCGGGCGGGATCTACGCCAAGGTGGCCGATGTCGTCAAGTTCGAAAACAAAGCCTGCCCGAACACCAAGGGCGAGATCCAGTTCAGCCACAAAAAGCACTCCGATGATTATGTCAAGAAGTATGCCAAGCTTTACCCCAACGGCTGCGGCGACTGCCATCACGACGACAAGGGCAAACCCCTTGCAGGCCTGACCGCCGACAGCAAAGTGCAGAAATGCTTCGAGTGCCACAAGAAGTGCGGCGAGGCACCCAAGGGCAAGGATGCGCCGAAGCTCGAAAAGAAGGCCAAGCTGGAGTTCATTGCCGAGGCCTACCATGACAACTGCCAGGGCTGCCACCGGGATTACAACAAGGAGTTCAAACCGGAGAAGAAGGCCCCGGTGACCTGCAACGACTGCCATCCGAAGAAGAGCTGATTCATTTTCATTGTAAAAACGGCGGGCATCCCGGGATGCCCGCCGTTTTTAATTGGTAAAAACTCCTGCGCTTCCATCAACATTTTTTCATGAGCGCCAGTCCCGCCCACTCCTGCTCCTCGCCTCGCCAGAGGACGTCAAAAAAATGCGCTTCAAACGCACATAGAAGCTCGCCGCACTCTTCGGCCCGTATTCCCGAGATCACCAGGGCGCCCCGTGGATCGACCTGTTCGGCGACGTAGGGTGCCAGCCGCACCAGGGTGGGGGTGCGCAGGTTGGCGGTCACCATCTGGTAACCTCCGTCGATGGTTTCGGCGTTACGGTCGCAAACGACGATTCGTTCGCTCAGGCCGTTGAGGTCCACATTCGCCTTGGCCTCGGCCACGGCGCAGGGATCGATATCGACGGCCAGGCCGGTTTCGATACCCAGCATCACCGCCGCCATCGCCAGCACCCCGCTGCCGGTGCCGATGTCGAGTACACGGCTGCCGGCTTGAGCCATCGATCCACCGTGGTGTCCCAGCATAAAATCGATGGCCTTCAGCGCCAGTCGCGTGGTGGGGTGGCGGCCGGCGCCGAATGCGGCACCGGGCATGATTCGGATGACCTCATCTGCCGGGCCGGGCTGAAAGGCGCGTTCGGGCGGGGCCAGCACGATGCGCTCGGATACGCGGACGGGCCGGTCGAAGGATGCGCTCGAGGAAGGTCCGGCCGTGTTCGAAGACATAGCCGAGCTCTCCGGCCGCCACCAGCTCCCGGAGGCTTGCCTGCACCCGTTCCCGGGGCAGGTTCAGATCGTGCGCCAGCTCCTTCAGCAGGTCGGCGGGCACGCGGCGGCGCCCTCCGATCCGGTTCAACACATGGCGGCGGATGTCCGTCGGGCAGGAGGCCTCAACCTCGGGATTTCTGGGACCGGAATGCGACCGCATTGCGCACCAGCGCGCTCTCCCAGCCGGGGTTTCCCAGGGCGTGAATATGGGTGTAGGTGGCCAGGACATTTTTGTAAAGAAGCCCGTCGCGATCGCCGTGAATGCCGACGCCGCGCTGCATCCGGAAAACGAAATCATCCTCCGCTCCCGACCACCGCAGCACGCGCGAGTAGTGAAACTCGTGACCCCGGATTTCGGTCCCGATCGGATAATAGGGGTTGGCACGCTCGACCGTAACCACCGTGTAGCCGTGGCCCTGCGGCCGCTTGAAGAGGCCGAAAGTCAGCGGCAGGACGCCAGCCATGGCATAGCTTCTCCCATCGAGAACCAACTCTTCGCCCAGGTACATGAGGCCGCCGCATTCGGCATAGACCGGGAAACCGGTTTCAACCAGCTCCCTGATCCGCCGGCTGAAGCCGATGTTGGCCGACAGTTCCTGGGCGTGAGTTTCCGGAAATCCGCCGCCGATGTAAAGCGCATCAACATCCGGCAGTGAGTCTTCCCGCAGGGGGCTGATAAACACGATCTTAGCGCCGGCGGTTTGAAGGGCTTCGATGTTCTCGGGGTAATAAAATTGAAACGCAGCGTCTTTGAGGATGCCGATACGGCAACGAGTGGGTTGGACCATTGCCTGCTGACCCGTCGACCCGTTTAAATCCGATGGCTGACACACGCCGGAGATTCGCGGCGCCTCGCAGGCGATGCCGGTGAGCGCGTCCAAGTCGATATGTTGGGCGGCGATGCGACCGATGGTCTGGATCGACTCTGCGGCCCAGCCGTGCTCAGCGGTGGGCACCAGGCCCATGTGGCGCTCCGGGAAAACCGGCCGGTCGAGTTTCGGGATCGCGCCGATGACCGGAACCCCGCTGTAATGCTCGATGCTGCGGCGCAGGATGGACTCGTGGCGCGCGCCGGCCACGTGGTTGAGGATCACCCCCCGGACCATCACCTCCGCATCGAAGTGCACGCAGCCGGCGATGACGGCCGCCATCGTGCGCGTGGTCTTGGTGCAGTCTACGCACATCACCACCGGGGCTTTCAAGAGCTTGGCCAGTTCGGCCGTGCTAGTGGCGCCGTCCAGGTCGATGCCGTCGTAAAGACCGCGATTGCCCTCGATGACGGCCACATCGGCCGGTGGAGTATGGGTGCAGAAAGAACTTCGGATCAGATCCGCGTTCAGGAGGAAGGTGTCCAGATTATAGCACGGCCGGCCTGCCGCCAGGGCAAGCCAGCCTGCATCGATATAATCCGGACCTTTCTTGAAAGGAGCGACGGAATGTCCCCGGCCGAGCAGCGCCGCGATGATGCCGATCGATACGATGGTCTTGCCCGACCCGCCACGCAAGGCTGCAATGATCAGCCTGGGGAATTCCGCTTCACGAAACTGCATCGATTATCGCCGGGAGAGACCGAAAAGAAAACCGCCATGAATCGAGCGGCTCTAATCTTCGTGCTCTGCAGCCGCCTGTTTTCCGGTCCCCGTGAGGCCGTACATGGAGGTGCTCCCGCTGGACCAGTATTCGAGCGTGCCGTCGGCGACCATATCATTGATCAGCTTCTTGGCCTCCCGGGGCTTCATCTCCAGGATATCGGCCAAATCATTGAAATAAAACTTGGATTTGGTCTTGAGTTTCTTGGTGAGTCCTTCAACTATTTTGGCCTTCGCTTCCGCGTAATCCATGGGTTACCTCATTTTCTTAAAGTGAGGGGGCACCCTCGGCAGGTGCCCCCCATTCCATCCAGACGGTCTAGAACTTGAACTGAGTGGTCTGGCGCCAGGTGTAGTAGGCCGGATCGCGGAAATCATCGATCAGGTGGTGAGTGAACGGGATCTCGCATTTCTCGAAGAACCGCTCCCACCCGATGCGCTCGGCCCATTCGCCGAGCCGTTCGTATTTCCGGGCATCCTGCGCGTAGACGTCGACCATCTTCTTGATGACCTCTGTGGTCTTGGGCCAGCGTGGCGGCTCATTCGGGATGAAGGCCACCACGACCTTGGAGAACTTCGGCGGGCTGATGCGGTTGGAGACCTTTCCGCCTGCCATGATGACGATGCCGTCGCCTTCCTTGTCGGCCAGCGGCATGGCCGGGCACATGGTGTAGCAGTTGCCGCAGAACATGCAGCGCTCATTGTTCACGGCCACGCTGTTGACCTTCGTGCTGCCGATTTCCATCTTGGACGGCTTGATGGCCGCGGTGGGGCAGGCGGCGATGGCGAGCGGAATTTCGCACATCTTGTCCAGGTACTCATGGTCCAGCATGGGCGGCTTGCGGTGGTAGCCGAGGATGGCGATATCCGAGCAGTGCACCGCGCCGCACATGTTCAGGCAGCAGGCCAGCGACACCCGCAGCTTGGCCGGCAGACGGCTGTTCTTAAAGTCGTCGAAGAGCACGTCCATGGTGGCCTTGACCGGCCCGGAGGCATCGGTGGCCGGGGTGTGGCAATGAAGCCAGCCCTGGGTGTGCACGATGTTGGTGATGCCCGCGCCGGTGCCGCCCACCGGAAACTTGAAGCTGCCGCCTTTGAACTTGCGGCTTTCGAGGTCCTTGATGAGCGGATCGACTTTCTTTTCGTCGTCCACCATAAACTCGACGTTGTTGCGCGTGGTCCAGCGGACGTAGCCGCCGCAATACTTTTCGGCGATCTCGGCGATCTCGCGGATGAGCAGGGTGCTCATGAGGCGGGCACCGCCGACGCGCACGGTGAAAAGCTTGTCGCCGGACTCGGCCACGTGAAAGAACACGCCGGGCTTCACGTATTCGTGATACAGCCATTTGCCCTTGTTTTTGGCAATCATCGGCGGGTAGAATTCGTCGTATTTGCGCGGGCCGATGTCGGTGATGCGGTTTTTCATCGGCTCTTTGGGATCATATCCGGAAGAAACGAATGCCATGGTCGTACCCCCTTATCTCAGATGTTGTTTGCGGAATTCGTTGACGTCGCGCGTCCAGCCGCCTTCGACTTCTTCTTCCTTCCAGAAGATGTAGGGGTTGGACCGAGGTTCTTTGACGTGGCGCGGATCCGGAGCAATGCCGGTCACTTCCAAAAGCTTCTGGAAGCCCTGGCGCTTCATCAGTTCGCCCAGGCGCTCGCGGTTCTTGCCTTCTTCCATCCACCAATCCCAGATCTTCTCGATGACTTCCTTGATCTCGTCGTAAGGCTCCTCCACCTTCACGAAAGGCACCAGCATCGATCCCATCTGGGCGCCGTCGAGAATGGGGGCCTTGGCGCCCACCAGGATGGACAGACCGCGGTCATTGCCGATCCTCAGGGCCCGCGGCATAACATTGATGCAGTGCATGCAGCGGTTGCATTCCTTGTTGTCGATCATCAGCTTGTTGCCTTCCATCCACATGCACTCGGTGGGGCACAGCCGGATGACCTCTTTCTGGATGTTGAACTTGCCCCAGTCGCGGCCGGCAAAGGCGCCCGCGTTGGGCTTCAGCTCGCCGCCGATGTAAGCCTGGACCGCTTCCTGATCAATGCGGATGTCGTCGCGCCAGGTGCCGATGAAGGACATGTCGGCGCGGGCGATGGAAGCCACGCAGCAGTTCGGGCAGCCGTCGAATTTGAACTTGAACTTGTAAGGAAACGCCGGCCGGTGCAGCTCGTCTTGGTAATCATTGGTCAAAGTGAAGCACAGCGCCTGGGTGTCGTAGCAGGCATACTCGCAGCGGGCTGCTCCGATGCAGTCGGAGGGAGTGCGAAGGTTGGAGCCGGAGCCGCCGAGGTCCTGGTTCAGTTTGTGGGTCAGCTCGTAGAAAATCTCTTCGAGCTGCGGGGTGGTGGTGCCCAGGAAGATGATGTCTCCGGTGGAGCCGTGCATGTTGGTGATGCCGCTGCCGCGAAGATCCCACAGGTCGCAGAGCTGGAGCAGGTATTTGGACGTGTAAAACTTGCCGCCGGGCTGGCTGACGCGCATGGTGTGGAAATGGGCCACGCCCGGGAATTGATCGGGCGCGTCGCAGTAACGGCCGATGACGCCGCCGCCGTAGCCGAACACGCCGACGATGCCGCCGTGCTTCCAGTGGGTCTGGCCGTGCTTGTAGGTCAGCTCCAGCACACCGAGGATGTCATCCGCCACGTCTGCCGGAATTTGATAATTCGCCGTGGCCGCCGTTTTCGCACGATGTTCGGCCAGCGCTTTCAAATCCGACACAAAGCTTGGCCACGGACCGCTTTCCAGCTGGTCCAGCAGGGGGGTTTTATGTTTCGCCATTATTTACCTCCGTTTGAGTTGATGATGGACGCCAGAAAATTCCAAGGACCTCCTGGAATACGATAAGACCCGTCTCACCTCCTCTCTCCGAAAGCAGATTTTCCGAATATGGCATATGGTTATCCAATGGGATTGGTTGCGAAAAGGTCAAGGTGGACCTATAGAATCAAACGCAGCGCTTGTCAATAAAAAAGCGGCGTTCCAAGCCCCGCCGAGGCTTGGAAATTAGACGAGTTACGCCTATACCTCATGTTGCGGCAGAATCCAGACATAACGCTTTATATATGGTGAGTGTCAGAGACTGAGGATCGCCTCCGATAAATCGGCGGCGTGTTCGGGAAGCCGGGACATGACGAGGGGCAATTCCGGAGCATCGGCGTTGAAGGTCTTTGCAGCCAGGCCTCGGCACATGTCCAGCAGGTCTTCCTCGGTGCACGAAGCCAGGTAGCGACTGAAAAGCACGTCAAGCGGCAGTCCGGCCGGAGCCGGTTTGTCCACGAGCGCTTCACGTACACCCGCGAGCGTGCCCTTGACCGCTTCCGGTCCGGACCAGGCGATCTGCCCGACGCCGTCCAGCCGGTCCAAGCGCATGCGGATGCTAACCTGAAGAAGGAAAAGTAGCAGCGCCTCCAAAAGCGTCCGGATATCCGGATCCGCCCCCCCGGCGTCATGGCGGGACCGGAACAGGGAACGATATTCCCGTACGGTGACCAGGCGCACATCCATACCGGAAGCGCTCAGGCGGACCACAAAGTCGCCGGCCGCATGGTGCCAGCCGCCGATGCATTCGAAGCTGGAGGGGTTGAAATAATGCGTGAGGATTCGGGCGGCCCGGCAATAGAGTTTTGCGCATTGCTCCCGGCCCAGAAAGCGGCGGCCGCTTTCAGGGTCCCAAAGCACCAGTCCCAGTTCACCGCTCGGAGTGCTCCGGGTGAGATGAAACTCATGGTAGCCGGAAAACCATTCTCCCAGAAACATCGGCAGGCATAACCCGCCGGCGATCTGCACTTCGGCGAAAGCATGCACTTCCGGAACGTAGACCGGCTGGAATTGCCGGGCCAGCTGCTGCAGGAGCTCATATTCCTTGCGGATCAGTGCGTTCCCCGCCGGAGAGGCGGCGACGTTGACCACCCACTGGAAACAGTTTCCGCCGCCACAAGCCTCCACACGCGCCGGATGGTAAAATTCACCGTGCTTAGCGAGATGAATCCGGAAAGCCTCTGGATAGGATATCCCTGTGCCGCGCTTGGCGAGGTATTGAGCGATGGCATCCCGCGCAGGGCCTTCGAGGAAAAGCTGAACGGCGCCGAGATAGTCCCCGACCGAGATGGCTTTTCCTCGCTCAGATCGAAGACCCCGGGGCGTCGCCTGCCGGCTAGAAGGCAGCGGCAAAGACCAAACCGGGTGATCAGGAGTGACCGGCAGGTCGGAGGTTTCAAGGAAGCAGGAGAAGCGTTGCACGTCGCATCCGGCCCGATTTTTTCATCCTCGGGAACCCTATTTTTTCACATTACGGCGGTGCTCTTCTATTTCCTGCCGGATCTGGGGCGCCACGTCGTAGCCCAGGGCTACCGCCTTGTCGCAGTGCTCAACGGCCAGGGCATATTCCTCCTTCTCCAGATAGGCGATAGCCAGATTATTGTGGGACGGGGCAAAATCCGGAGCAAGTTTGAGGGCCTTGTGGTTGGCCGCGATGGCTTCGTCCGCCATTCCTTTCATCAGATAGGCGTTGCCGAGGTTGGCAAACGCCTGGACGTACCGGAAATTGAAAACGGTCGCACGCTCCAGGTTTTTGATGGCTTCGTCGATGTTGCCGCGCTGCAGCTCGACAAAACCGATGTTCCCATAGCCTTCGGAGAAACCTGGCCGGGCCTTGACAGCCTTGCGGTTGTTTTCCAGGCAGCCGTCCAGATCCCCTCGGCTCAGACATATTCCTCCCAACATCACATAGGCCTCTGCCAGATTCGGACTGCACTCCAAAGCTTCCCGCAGCTCCTTTTCAGCTTCTTCATAACGCTTCTGGCCCAAGTATCCGATCGCCAAGTTGTAGTGGGAATTTCCGCATTCCGGGTTCTTGTCGACGGCCGATTGGTGTAAGGCGGTATACTCCGTGACGTCTTTAGGCAAGCTCATGCTTTTTTCCTCGCAGACACTTAAGTTTGATTTGACAAGGTAAGCGTGGCGACGTTTTTTGTCAAAAGCGCCGCTCGGACGCAAACGGATCGGTGCTGAAGGCGGGCCGCTTCCGCTTGTTTTCAACTGCTTTGCAGAGGATGTCAAGCGATTTTGACCTCAGGGCGCCGAATCGCCCCGTGTTTTCACTTGACATCACTTGGGCTTTTCTTTACCAATCGAGTCAGGAAGCATTTCCGATTCTTTCACCTCACAACAGACGACGCTGCAGGAAGCCCAAATTCAAGGCGCGCGGGTTTCGTGCGGCGAGGCGTGCGCGGGTACGCCGCAGCGGCATCGAAACGAGGCGCAACGCCGAGGCTGGGCTTGATGCAGCGCCGTGTCAGGGGGAAGCCATGAAAGCTGGGTGCTACACCGCACTGATCACGCCTTTTAAGGGAGATGCGATCGACTGGCAGGGTCTGGACCGGCTGGTCGATTTCCAGATCCAAAACGGCATCACGGGCATCTTGGCCGTCGGCACCACCGGTGAGAGCCCGGTGCTGAATTGGCAGGCGCACAACGAGGTCACCGAAAAGATCGCGGTCAAAGCGCGGAACAAGTGCGTCTGCATAGCCGGCACCGGCAGCAACAACACCCGCGAAACCCTGGAGGGCACCCGGCACGCGCTGAACCGGGGGGTCCAAGCAGTGTTGCTGGTAGATCCCTATTACAACGGCCCCAGCTCGCTGGAGATCCGCCGGGAATACGTCGCCCCCATCGCCAAGGCCTTCCCCAAGCTCGACATCATTCCTTACGTCATCCCGGGGCGCACCGGAACCCAGCTGCTTCCCGAGGACCTGGGGCTTCTGTTCAAGCACTACCCCAACGTCAACACCGTCAAAGAGGCCACGGGAAACATCGAAAACATGCGCCGCACGCGCGAATGCTGCGGGCCGGATTTCAGCATCTTGTCCGGGGACGACCCCATGACGGTCGAGATGATAACCGATCCCAAGGTGAAGGCCGCCGGGGTGATCTCGGTAGCCTCCAACGTGGCGCCAAAAGCAACGACCGAAATGGTCAACCTGCTTCTGGCCGGACGTCCGGCCGAGGCCAGGGCGCTGGCCGCCAAGCTCGAGCCGCTTTTCAACCTGGTCACGGTCAAGACCACCGAAAAGACCCCTTACGGCGACGTGGTCTGTCGGGCGCGCAACCCGCTCGCTTACAAGACGCTGATGGCGGTCCTGGGAATGCCGTCGGGCGGCTGCAAACCGCCCCTGGGAAAAATGACCCTCAACGGCCTCAGCAAGGTCCTGGAGGCCGCCCGTGCCGTGCAACGCACGGCCCCCGAAATCTTGAAACCCATCGCGGACTTTTTCGGCGTGAATATCGAAGAACGGCTGGAAAATCCCAAATACCGGGAAGGACTCTGCTACGCTGACTATTAGTCGAAAGCGATGAGGACTGAGGACTGAGAAAATGATAAATTCTCCTCCTCAGTCCTCAATCCTCGCTACTCAGTCCTGCCCTTGTTGAACAGCAGCCCTTTCAGCCACTTCAAACCGAATTCCAGCAAAACCACGTCGTCGCTGCGCAGATTTTCGAGCGCGACCGCGTCGACTGAGTAGCGCTTGAGAAAGGAACTCTCGAACACGAACTTGCGAAAACGGTCGATGTCGTAGCTCGCCATAAAGAACATCTGCTTGGCCTGATCGGTCCAGCGCAGGTTCGGCGGAAAGGACCGCTTGCGGACAATGAGCTCGGTCCATTGGGTGTTGATCCGGTCGTGCGTGTCGACCCCTTGGTCCTGACGCCATTCCAGTACGGTCCAGGATCGATCTTCATCAAACCCCAGGCAGTGGGCTTCGCGCACCATGAAAAAGAAGTCCTCGCCGTCAGGGTCCTCTTTGTAAGCCAGCGAGGCAACCCCCAGCGGGTAGTAGCGGCACGAAGTCGGCCGGTCCTCGTAGACCAGGCAACCCTCCGAGCGGACGAAGGGGCAAGGCCTTTTTCCTTCGGCGGCCCCTTCTTCGTCCAGGAGCTTAAGCGTGACCACGGGCATGTCGGTTTTTTCGAGCATCTGCGGCTCGGTGTAAAGGGCCAAAAACTCCTCGGACGTCAGCCCCAAGCGTTTCTTGAGGCGGATGATGTCGTATGGGGTCAAAATAATGTTGATCCCGCGGCAGCATTGGGTGAAGCACTTCACGTCCTTGTGGCAGCGGAACGTAAAGCGGCTGTCAGGGCCCAGCCTCATGGGCTGAATCGGTCCTTCCTTGAGCTGTTCCATTCACCATCCTTTCAAATTTCATCTGTTCTTATCCCACATCGGCCGGCCAAGTCAACGAGGCCATTTTCATCTTGATTTCAACATAAAATCTACTATATCGTTAATTTTATTTTTTTTCCGGCCGCGCCCAAGCGGCTTTGCCGGCAGTGCTGGCATCATTGGTTTGTTTAATGAAGGAGGGGACGGAAATGACGTTGTCGATTACCAAGGCCAAGCAGCTCAAACCCAAGCCGGACGAAACCCATCTCGGCTTCGGCACGAAATTCACCGACCACATGTTCAACATGGATTATGCCGCCGGCCAGGGCTGGCACCATCCGCGGATAGAGCCCTACGCGTCGATCGCCATGGATCCGGCAACCATGGTACTGCACTACGGCCAGGGGGTTTTCGAGGGGCTCAAGGCCTACCGCACGGCTTCCGGCCGTATCCAGCTCTTCCGCCCCCTGGACAACTTCCGGCGCCTGAATCGCAGCAACGACATCCTGTGCATCCCGCGCTTCGACGAAAATTTCGCCCTAGAGGCGTTGAAGGAACTTCTAAAGATCGAACAGGAGTGGGTGCCGCGGGCGCCCGAGACCTCTCTCTACATCCGGCCGACGATCTTCGCCGCAGACCCGTTCTTGGGCGTGCGCGCCTCGCACACCTACCGGTTTTTCATCATTCTCTGCCCGGTCGGCGCTTACTACCCCGAGGGCTTCAACCCGGTGAAGATCCTGGTCGAAAAAGAGCACGTTCGCGCCGTTCCCGGCGGCACGGGCGAAGCCAAGACCCTCGGCAACTATGCCGCCAGCCTCTTGGCAGGGCAGAAAGCCCACGATGCCGGCTTCACCCAGGTGCTGTGGCTGGACGGGGTGGAGCGCAAGTACATCGAAGAAGTGGGCTCCATGAACATTTTCTTCGTCATCGACGGCGAGGTTATTTCCCCGGCGCTGCAGGGCAGCATTTTGCCCGGCATCACGCGCGACACGGTCCTGCAGCTCGGGCGTATGTGGGGGCTGAAGGTGTCCGAGCGGCGCATCAGCATCGATGAGGTGTTCAAAGCGAAGGAGACCGGAAAACTCCAGGAAGTCTTCGGTTCGGGCACGGCCGCGGTGATTTCGCCGGTCGGCCAGATCAAGTACGGAGACCGGTTGATCGCGGTCGGTGACGGCAAGGTCGGCCCGCTGGCTCAGCGTTTTTACCAGGCCATCACCGACATCCAGTACGGCCGCGCCGAAGATCCCAAGGGGTGGATCGCCCCGGTCACCTGACACGGAGGAAGCTTAGGATGAGGCAGCCAATGGCGCAGCCGCGGATGATCCCACACCTGGCGGAGTTCGCTGCCAAGATGGCCCAGGCGGGCCTGAGGCCGCTGGTCATCGATACCTTCGCGCACTACTACCGCCGGCTGGTGGGGGGTGAAAGCGGCTTGATCCATGACGCGGACATCCTTCCGATCCAGATCAAGGAGATCCCCAAGACCTCCGAATTGGAAGGCTATGCGGATAACGGCCGGCGGGCGCTCAACCAGTCCGTGCGCATCGTGTTGAACGGCGGCCTGGGCACGTCCATGGGGCTGGTCGGCCCTAAGTCCCTGCTGAACGTCAAGCCGGGCCTGTCGTTTCTGCAGATCATCCTGCGCCAGGCTGAGCTGGCTTCTGCGCACATCGCGTTGATGAACAGCTTCAACACGCACACGGCGACGCTTTCGGAAATCACGAAACTCAACCCCGCCCGGACGCCGTTTTGCTTTCTACAGCATAGATTTCCCAAGATCCTGCAGGGGGAGCTGACGCCGGCCAGCTGGCCGCGCAATCGCGAGTTGGAATGGAACCCGCCCGGCCACGGGGATGTTTACGCCGCGCTCTATGCCTCCGGCATGCTTCAAAAACTCTTGGACGAAAGGGTCCGCTTCGGCTTTATCTGCAACTCGGACAATCTGGGGGCCGGCATCGACGAGACCCTGCTCGGCTATTTCGCTGAAAAGCGGCTGCCCTTCATGATGGAGGTCGCCGAAAAAACCCCTTCCGACATCAAGGGCGGACACCTCGCCCGCCACCGCAACGGCCGTCTCCTTCTGCGCGAGGCGGCCCAGTGCCCCAAGGAGGAAATCGCCGCCTTCCAGGACATCCAACGCTACCGCTTCTTCAACACCAACAACATCTGGGTCAACCTGGAGTTTTTAAGGGACCTGATCGTCAAGCACCGCATCATCGATCTGCCGATGATCGTGAACCCCAAAACGCTGGACCCGCGCGACGAGAAAAGCCCGCCCGTCTACCAGATCGAAACCGCCATGGGCTCGGGCATCTCGCTTTTCGAGGGCGCCGCCGCGGTCAATGTCCCACGCGCGCGCTTCCTGCCGGTCAAGACCTGCAACGACCTGCTGGCCGTACGCTCGGACTGCTTCGTCTATTCCGAACGCGAGGGCTTGAAGCTCAACCCCGCGCGCGAGGCGGCCGGCAGGACCGAGGCCATCAAGATCAAGCTCGATTCGAAGTATTACGGAAAATTCGACCTGCTGGAAGAGCGCTTCAAAGCGGGCGCACCCTCGCTAAAGGACTGCGACGGGCTCACCATCAAGGGCGACGTGCGCTTCGAGCGCGATGTCGCAATCCGCGGCACGGTCAGCATCATTAACAGCACCGGCCAACCGGCCGTCATCAAGGCGGGCACGGTGATCGATCAAGACCTGGCGTTATAGCAATTGCCCGCCCCTGACCAGCCGGATCCAAGCCGGAAATCCGAAGCGAATCTAATTGATCGCTACGGCCTCCACATCGACCCTTTTCCTAAAGCCGGCCCTGTTAGACAGCCTGCACCCCCCATCTCAGCGTCTGAAGAAATTTATATGTTGAAAATTCGGAGTGTAAATCCGAATTTTCATGCTCCCATGCCTCATATGCAACCTATGAAAATTTCTTATGATGATAGAAAACCGTGCACTTTTGCTTTAGGCAACTCCTTTGCCCGCCTGAAAAACTCTGTCTCTGTAATTTGGGTAGGCCATTCCAGATTGATAGAAATCAGAAAGTCCGATTTATCCGGCGCTTTATGAGCGCTTATAGCTTCAAGCCTGATCAAATAATTCAGATCCCGGATCAATGTCTTATGCGGATTCTTAACTTTGTAAAAATACCGCGACTGCTCTCCCAAATCGAAAAGCCTCATATTTTCTTTGGCGAGCAATAGATTCAACAACTGGACCTGGCGCTCTGTCATCACCCGTTTGCGAGGTGACTTCAAGCGCGCGAACAGTTCGTTGACAGTATTGCGATAAAGCGCCTTGGCTACCTGGAGTCGGATTTCAGCAAAGAGACGACGGCATTGGCTTTCGATGCCCTTGAGGCCAAAATTGAGAAACGGTGTCAGGTCGTGGCCGCTTGCTCGCGCTTCGTTCAACGCGTTGAGATAACCCGTCTTATGCTCGTAGTAGTAATTCGACATCGCAATGAACAACGTGTCGCGAAGTCCAGTTCGTTGAAGCATCAATGCCTCAAGCGCCCGTGCCGTGCGGCCGTTGCCGTCCAGAAATGGGTGCATGGCTGCAAAATGGTAGTGCAGGGCCAATGCCTGGATAAGCGGGTCGTGCTCTCGGAAGTGAGAACGGACGGCTTCGGCCAGCTTGCCGAAGGCCTCGGCACATTCTTCGCCACCCTCGGCGCCGCGGTGACGGGGGGCGCCGAACATCACGTTCTGATCTCGGTTGCGAATCTGCCCCGGTGGACAGTGGTCGTCATCGCACCCAGACACGATACGGCGGTGAACCTCACGTATCAACTCCTGGTCCACCGGACGGTCACCAGGTAGCTGGGCGATCCAGCGGTAGGCCGCTACAGCGCAGGCGGCCTGTTTCTGGGAGCGCGTTTCCAGCTGCTCGGGTGTCTCCCGCATAGCCTCGTCCAATTCCCTGTCCGTAAACTCGGCTCCTTCGATGCGCGACGTCCCGGCGACCTCGCGCTTAAGCTGGATAAGCTGGAGCTCATCGGCCCAGCTGCGCTGATAGGGGATCTGAGTCAACGCCAGCACAGCTGCCTTGGCTTCCGTAAGGTTCTTTATAATCGCGCCAGGATCATGATTGATCCAATTGCGAGGCACCTCATATCGTATAATCATAGCTTGATTAAATCAAATCTCATTTCCATGTCAAGGAAAAATATAAAAATTGTTTAATTATCTAAAATTTATTAGATTATTTTAAAAAATAAATTTTTAATTTCTCAAAATATAACCGTTTCATTTCCATATTGTTTCCATTATCAGCCTTTTCAACCTCTATTGCTTCACGCATGAATACATATTGTACCATTTGCAGAAGTTCATACCCAGGGGCCGTTGAGGCCGGTACAGTCTCTTGGGTCGTAATTTTGGCAATAGTCGGCCGACAGCTTATCCGTATGCGGGTAAACTTGAGTATCATCCAAGTTGAACGATTCCTATCTGAATCGTTTCGGGAAGGAGCGAAAGGGTGTGCGCCCTAATCCCTCTTGCGGGTAAGATACTTGACGGCGACTTTTTCGTTCGACCCCGAGGCGACCTTGAGGGATGCCGGCTGGATGGCGAGCGACACCTCCATCACTCCTACTCCTTCCCTGAGCCGGTCCAGGGGGACTTTCTCGGTGTAGATGGTCTGGAGGTTTTCGAGGATGCGCTTACCGCCGGCGATCTCCACCCGCGCCGGGTCCACCGTGGCTTCGGATAGAATCATGGTCTCCGGCAGCCGTCCGGCCCAGTCGACCTGCACCGGCAAATCCTTCCTCACCGTGACGTCCAAGTCCACGACGATGTTCTGAGGGTTGACATTCTTGAGCACCAGACCGGGCGGAAAACTGATGTTGCTGGCGGTGATCGCAAAGTCGTTCTGGCCGGCGGCGGCCGTGCTCAGATCCAGCTTCACCCGCACCTGTTCCGGGCGGGTGGACTTGACCAGGGTGCCTGAACCGCTCAAGTTCAGGCGGACGGTGTTTACCGAGGCATGCACGATTTCCATGTTGGGGTCGCGGTTCTGGTACTCGATCGGCACATCGAAGGTGACCAGGGTTTCCAGGCCGCGGGAGATGCTGAACCAGAACCCGGTGATGAACAGCAGCGACACCAGGGCGGCGGTGGTGACCTCCACGCGTTCCTTTTTCGCTGGCAGGCTCAGTTCGTCGGCAACCCCGAAATGCTCTTCGATTTTCTCGGCCAGCTGGTCCTGGCTGCCGATTTCCCGCAGCCGCACGCCCTCGGCCACGCTCACCTCACCCCGTTGCTCGGAAACGACGATCACCAACGCATCGGTGGCTTCCGAAAGACCGAGCGCGGCCCGATGCCGGGTGCCCAGATAAGAGGGCAGGTCCTCCCGCCGCGACAGGGGCAAAATGGCCCCCACCCGGGCGATGCGGTCGCCTTCAATGACGGCCGCCCCGTCATGGACGGGGTTGTCCGGGTAGAAAATGCTCAGGATCATCTCCCTGGAAATATCCCCGTTCCAGGCGATGCCGCTCTGGATCATCTCCTGGACGTCTTCCTCCCCAGGGATGACAATCAGGGCGCCGTGCCTGCGGCGGGCCAGCTCAAAAGCGGTTTCGGCGATGATGTCGATAGGGGCGATGCGAGTCTTGGAGGTAAACCCCCACAGAATGGTCTTAAAGTTTCGCGCCTGGAGCACATTGCGGATTTCATTCCGGAAGACCACGACGATGATCAGCGCCGCCACGGCCACGATGCCCTGGACCACCCAGCTGGTGACGATCAGGCCCATGTAAGAGGCCGTCTGCTGGAAGAACCACAGCATGGTCAGGCCGATCAGGACCCGGAAGACATAGGTGCCGCGGAAGAGCACGTAAAAGCGAAACAAGATGTAGCTGTTCAGCCCGATGTCGACCACATCCTGCCAGCGGATACCCGATAAAAACTGAAGCACTTTTTCCATCGAAAGTTAATCCGTCACGCTGAAGCGCAAGTTTTTTAAAACGCGGCCACCGGCATCAGTGATCTCCACCCGCCAGGGGCCCTTGTCGGCCTCCCGCAGTTGAATGCTGCTGAAAGTGCTCCAGCGCGGATGCTTGAGGGAAAGCCGGATCCGGGCGCTGGGTTTGTCGCGAAAGAACCAATGATGATAAACGACGGTATCCTCCGTGATCTGGTCGAACAACGTATAGCAATAGATCTTGCCGGTGGAGATGGAAAAGGCGATGGCCGGATTGGAAGGGATCCCGTCCTTTACATCCTCGCAGACCAACGCCTGGACCAGCGCCAGTTTGGGCGCTCCTGAATTCGTCCCGCCCCGTGCAGGGGCCTGGGCCTGGGCCGTCCATGCCCCAGCAAGCGACAGCAGCCCCAACAACCCTAAAGCCAAGCAGCTTTTCCGTACCAATTTCTTCCTCCTGCCGCTCCCGTACGCGGAGCGCACCTTCCGGCGGCCACTGAGCGCACTAAAAACGGGTGTTGCCTTTTTCAGCTTAGCGTCCTTTTTTGATTTTGCAAGAGAAAATCCCCTATTAGCGCTTTTTTCCATTAGATTTTTAAGCTATTCTAATCTTGACTGAGTAGTTGTCTGCTTTTCCGACTAGAGACGATGAATAGGTTCAACCGATCGGAGATCATGATGCAGCATTCCGACGCGCTCATCCAAGCGCCGGCACCCGGCAACAAGGGGGTTTACTTCTGCGGGGACAGCATCCTCTTCACACTGACCGTGCGGGGCGGATTGAAAGGTTCGGCCTGGATCCGCACCAATATCGGCCACGCCGCCACCACCCGCACGGAGATCATCCGCAGCGTCCATTTTCATGCAACCCCCCTGGGGCGGGACTGGTTCGACACCCCCATGCGGCGGGTCGCCGAAGACCGCTTCGAGGCTAGGCTGGCGCTGTGCGAAGTGGGCCATTTCGAAGCCAAGTGCTTCTTCCTGATGCAGGGCGAATCCTCCCCCCTTTGGCCCCCCGGCACCAACACGGCGTTAAATGTGGAGCCGGCGGAGTCCTGCTGCGCCAACACCATCTACAACGCCTTCGTGCGCCAGTTCGGGCCGAATAAAGCCGGCCTCAAGCCGCTGCCGCCGCCCGGCGAAGCGTGCTTGCAGGTGCTCGACGCCGCCCGCTACACCGTGATCCCACCTTCGGGAACCTTCCGCGATCTCATCGCCGAGCTCGACTTCATCGTCGGCAAGCTTGGGTGCCGCATTCTCATGCTGCTGCCGATCCACCCCACTCCCACCACTTACGGCCGGATGGGACGCTTCGGCAGCCCCTACGCCGCCCTGAGCTTCCGGGGAGTCGACCCGGCTCTGGCCGTCTTCGACCCCAAGGCCACTCCGATGGAGCAGTTCATCGAGCTCGTGGACGCCGTGCACCGGCGCAACGCCCGGATTTTTCTGGACATCGCCATCAACCACACCGGCTGGGCCGCCAACCTGCACGTGAACCACCCGGAGTGGCTCGTTCGCACGCCCGAAGGACGCATCGAGGTGCCGGGAGCATGGGGGGTGCAGTGGGAGGATCTCACCAAGCTCGACTACCGCCACGAAGGGCTCTGGCAGTTCATGGCCGAGGTTTTTCTCACCTGGTGCCGCCGCGGAGTGGACGGCTTTCGCTGCGACGCCGGCTATATGGTTCCGCATGCGGCCTGGAAGTACATCGTCGCCCGGGTGCGGGAGCAGTTTCCGGACACGACTTTCCTGCTGGAAGGGCTGGGCGGTAAAATCTCGGTCACCCGCCAGCTGCTCGACACCGCCAACCTGAACTGGGCCTACTCGGAGCTGTTCCAAAACTACGACCGCGGCCAGATCGAGCACTACCTGCCGGAAGCAATCGACATGGCCGCCAGCGACGGCATCGCAGTGCACTTCGCCGAAACCCACGACAACCTCCGGCTGGCCTCCAAATCCCCGACCTATGCCCGGATGCGCACGGCCCTGTGCGCGCTCGCCTCCCATTCGGGTGCCTTCGGATTCGCCAACGGCGTCGAGTGGCTGGCCGCCGATAAGATCAACGTGCACGAAGCGCGGCCGCTGAACTGGGGCGCCCCGATCAACCAGGTGGCCGAGATCCACCGTCTAACGCAGCTGCTCAAACATCACCCCGCCTTCCATGACCGCGTTGAAGTGAAGCTCATCGAACAGGGTGGCGGCAACCAGATCGTGATCCTGCGCCATCACCTTCCGTCGGGAAAACGATTGATCATTCCCGTCAATCTCGCCCATGAAGAGGCAACGACGGCCGCCTGGGATCCGCAGATGGCCGGCCTCCGGCAGGACCGGTACACCGACCTGCTCACCGGAAAAACAGTGGCAGTGGTCGCGCGCAACGGCCTTGGCACCTGCCCCCTGGAGCCCGGCCAGGTGCTGTGCCTGAGCCCGGATCCGCACGATCTGGATCGGTTGGCTTCGCCGTCCTCAGACCCTTTTGCCGTACCGCCGCGGATTCAGCTTCAGCGGTTGCAGGCAAAGGCGCTGCAGGTCATAACCTTCTACCGCGGATCCCAGGACCTCGAGCAGGTCGATGCGCAAAACGCCGCCGGGCAGCTGCGCGAAAACGCCGCCGCGTTCTGCGCCGGGCTCAATCCGTTCGGCCCGGAAAGCCGGGTCGTCAGGTGGCGGTGGCCGCGGGACCAGCGGCGGGCGGTCATGATCCCTCCCGGCCATTTTTTAATGGTTACGGCCGAGCAAGGTTTCCGGGCGTGTCTGTTGGAGAAGAACCGCACCCTGGCGGTCGAAAACAGTCTGCCCGACAGCGAGGGCACCCATTTTTGTCTGTTTCTTCCGCGACCGGCGCCGAAGCATCTTCGGCCGCTGGCACTGCAAGTGGCCGTGCACACCCATAACGGCACCCACCATGCGCAGGCCGCCCTGCTCCAGCTGCCGCGTGCAGAGGATGCCTATGTGCGGCGGATTTTCGGCCGCTCCGAATTCCTGAAAGAACCGATGCGTTTTCTTTCTACGAACGGCCGCGGCGCCATGCTGCGCGCCCCGGTGGCCTGGGATACGCTAGCCAGCCGCTACGATGCCCTGCTGGCGGCCAACCTCAACCCGGAGGTCCCGGAAGACCGCTGGGTCATGTTCACGCGCTGCCGTGCCTGGCTGGTATACCAGGGCTTTTCCCAGGACATCAACCTCGACTGCCTGCAGGCCTTCGCCCTGGGCGAAGGCAAATCTGCCGTGTGGCGCTATAAGATCCCCAGCGGTCAGGGACAGCACGTGCATTTCACGGTGGAAATGCAAATGATCCATGGACGAAACGCGCTGCGTCTGATGTTCGCCCGCCACCGCGCCGGCGACGACCCCGCAAGACTGGCGGACGCCACCCCGGTGCGCCTGATCCTGCGGCCCGACATCGAAAGCCGAAGCTTCCATGACACCACCAAGGCGTTCACCGGACCCGAGCATCATTTTCGCACCGCAGTCCGCCCAGCCCCGCACGGATTTGTTTTTTGCCCCGATGCGCAGCATGCCCTGCAAATGGAGGCCAGCCGTGGCCGGTTCATAGCAGAGGCGGAATGGTGCTACATGGTGCATCACTCCCAGGACGCCGAACGCGGCCAGGACCCGCACGGCGACCTGTTCAGCCCGGGATATTTTGAAATCAACTTGCACGGCGGCGAAACCGTCAGTTTGAGCGCCCTGGCCGCGGCGGCGCTGGCCTTGCCGACGGTGATAGAATCGCCCTCCGGGAATGCGCCGGCGGAGAACCACGCGCCGCCCGTGAGCAAACCGATCGAATGGCTGCTGGCTGCGCTCGACGATTACGTGGTCGCCCGTGGAGACCTGAAAACGGTGGTCGCCGGATACCCCTGGTTTCTTGACTGGGGGCGGGATTCCTTGATCTTCGTGCGCGGGCTCATCGCGGCCGGGCGGCTCGAGGCAGCACGGTCCGTCTTAAAGCTCTTCGGGCAGTACGAAGACCGCGGCACCCTGCCCAACATGATCCGCGGCAGCGACGCCGGCAACCGCGACACCTCGGATGCGCCTCTGTGGTTTGCCGTGGCCTGCGCCGAGCTCACCGCGGCTGAGGACAACGACGCATTCCTAAAGAGCGACTGCGGGGGACGCAGGGTCAGGCAGGTGCTCGGCTCGATCGTCCGCTCCTACATGGCCGGAACGCCGAACGGCGTGCGCATGGATCCCGATTCGGGGCTTATCTTCAGCCCATCCCACTTCACCTGGATGGATACCAACTTCCCGGCGGGCAGCCCACGGCAGGGTTACCCGGTCGAAATTCAGGTTTTCTGGCAGGCCGCCCTCGTCTTCCTGTCTCGGGTGGAAAAAAAGGAAAGCCGCAAGTGGCTGGCGCTGGCCGAGCAGGTGCGGGAGTCGCTCCTGCGGCTTTTCTGGCAGCCGGAGCTGGGATGCCTGTCCGACTGCCTGCATGCCGACCCCGGCCAGCCGGCACGCTCGGCCCGACCGGACGATGCCGTGCGACCCAACCAGCTGCTGGCCATCACCCTGGGAGCGATCGACTCGATGGATCACATGCGCCGCCTCCTGGCGGCGTGCGAGGAGCTGCTGGTTCCCGGAGCCATCCGCAGTTTGGCCGACCGACCCATCGTATATCCGATAGCCATCCACCACAACGGCTCAGTGCTCAACGACCCGTACCACCCCTACTGGGGGGCCTACTCCGGCGACGAGGACACCCGCCGCAAACCGGCCTATCACAACGGCACGGCCTGGACCTGGCCATTTCCGGCATACTGCGAGGCATGGGCGCTCGCCTACGGCGAGGCCGGTCGGCAGACCGCCTTGTCCTGGCTGACCAGCAGCATCGCCCTGCTGGAGTCCGGCTGTCTGGGCCACCTCCCGGAAATCCTGGACGGCGATGCTCCCCATACCGCCCGCGGTTGCGACGCCCAGGCCTGGGGCGCCAGCGAATGGGTGCGGGTGTGGCTGAAATTGTCGCGCTAGCCAGCGCGCTCAGAACGTGTTGATTTTTTTGGACTGAGCTTATATCCTGATCGCGTTCCGATTGGCCGAGAATCCAGCATCGAGGATCACGAATCGTTACCAGCCATAATAACTCTAACAGAGCCGGATTTACACTTATGCGAAGTTTCAAATCCTACCAGGTACAGCCGAACATCCCAGAAAACCTAAGCTTTCTGGAAACTCTGTCCCGCAACATGTGGTGGTGCTGGACCCGGGATGCCGTTGAGCTTTTCCGGCGCATCGACCCCCGCCTGTGGGCCGAATGCGGTCGCAACCCGATTCCATTTCTGACCCGCGTTCCCCAGGCCCGTCTGGAGAAGCTTTCCAAAGACACCAGCTATGTCGGCCACATTGAACGCGTCCGGGGGTTGTTTGAAAAAAGAGTGCACAACCCCGAAATCCAAATCGACATGCCGTTTGCAGCCTGCGAACAAATTGCCTACTTCTCCATGGAGTTCGGCCTGCATGAGAGCCTGCCGCTTTTCGCCGGCGGTCTCGGCATCCTGGCCGGGGATCATCTGAAGGCCGCCTCCAATATGGGTCTGCCGCTGGTCGGTGTCGGGCTCATGTACCGGCAAGGCTATTTCCGCCAATTTCTCAACCATGAAGGCTGGCAGCAGGAAAACTATCCGGAGACCGATTTCTTCAGCCTGCCGATCCAGCGCATGCGGGACGAAGCCGGAAACGAGATCCGGGTGACCATTCGCGGTGCGGACGGCCCCATCCATGCCATCGTCTGGCGAATCCTCATCGGACGGGTGCCACTTTTCTTGCTCGACACCAACATCCTGGAAAACCCGCCGGAGCACCGCGAGGTCACGGCGCGCCTTTACGCCGCCGAATCCAAGATCCGGCTGGCCCAGGAGGTCCTGCTGGGGATCGGCGGCATGCGGGCCCTGCATGCGATCGGGATAAGACCCAAAGTCGTTCACATGAACGAAGGCCACTGTGCGTTTGCAGGCTTGGAGCGACTGGCCCAGCTTGTTGAAGACCAAAAAATCAACGTGAATGTGGCGCTGCAAGTCATCCCTCGCACCACCGTCTTCACGACGCATACTCCGGTTGCGGCCGGTCACGACGAGTTTCCCGCAGACATGGTCAAACCCTATCTCAAACCTTTGGCCGACCGATTGGGAGCTACGGAGCAGGAACTGCTGTCTTGGGGCCAAGCCCAGGGAACCCCTGACAACGGGCCCCTTTCGATGTTCATTTTGGGCGTGTACCTGGCCGCCAATTGCAACGGTGTCAGCCAGCTTCACGGCAGCGTCGCCCGGCGCATGTGGGCGCACCTCTGGCCGGGCCGGCCGGTGGAAGAAATTCCGATTACCCACGTCACGAACGGCGTGCACATCAGCACGTTCGTGTCCCATGAATTCGGGAACCTCTTCGACCGTTACCTCGGGTCGGACTGGTTTCTGGGTTCCCAGCGCCCGGACAACATCAAACGCATCGAAGAAATATACAACGAAGAGCTGTGGCGAGCCCATGAGCTCAACCGCTCGCGGCTGGTACGCACCTGCCGTGAACAGCTGGTCAAACAATATCAGCGCCGCAACGCACCCCGCAAAGTTCTCGAAGCCGTGCAAAAAGCCCTTGACCCCGATATCCTGACCATCTCCTTCGCCCGACGCTTCGCGACTTACAAACGCGCCTTCCTGCTGATTCAAGACCCTCAGCGCCTGGAGGCCATTATCAATAACGCCAGCGGCCCGGTCCAGTTCATTTTTGCCGGCAAAGCCCACCCGCGGGACAACGAGGGCAAGGACCTGATCAAACAACTGTTCCAGTTTGCCAACCGCCCCACCGTCCGCGAGCGCTTCGTGTTCCTGGAGGATTATGACATGCACCTGGCACGCCATCTGCTCCAGGGGTCGGACGTCTGGCTGAACACGCCCCGCCGTCCCTTCGAAGCCTGCGGCACCTCCGGCATGAAAGCGGCCATCAACGGCACCCTCAACTTCAGCATTCTCGACGGTTGGTGGTGCGAGGGCTACCGCGAAACCACGGGATGGAGCATCGGCCACGGCGAGGAGTACGAGGACCACGCCTATCAGGACGCCGTGGAGAGCCAGGCGCTTTACAACCTTCTTGAGAACGAGGTTGTGCCTTGCTTCTACGATCGCAAAAACGGCGACCTTCCCAAGCGCTGGCTGGAGAAAATGAAGGCTTCGATTAAAATGGCCATGGAAGGATTCTGCAGCCTGCGCATGGTCAGGGATTATGCCGAAACCCTCTACGCGCCGGCCGCGCGCTGGTACGACCAGCTCACCGCGAATCACGCGGAGTCAGCCCAACGCTTCGCCGATCAAGCTGCACGGTTGCGCTCCCTCTGGAAAGGCGTTCAGGTCGGCGCCCCGCTGCGCAAGACCCGCGGCACCCAGCGGGTTGGGGACACCTTCCACGTGGCCACCGAGGTCACGTTGGGAGACCTGCGCCCGGAGGAGGTCGACATCGAGCTGTACTTCGGTCTCTACAGGAGCTTCTCGGAACTGGCGGACAGTCAAGTGATTCCCATGGACGTGGTGGAGGACCTCGGCCGGGGCCGGTATATGTTTGGCTGCACGCTGACCTGCGATGCGGCCGGCCGGTTCGGCTTTTCGGTTCGAGCGACGCCGAAAGGCGACGCCTGGCTGAAATTTACACCCGGTCTGCTCACCTGGGCTTCGGAGTAAACGGAAAATTGAAAAGGGAAAATACCATGGACACTCCCCGCCGCAACCCAAGGGTATTGGTGGTGACCCCCGAAGTGACGTATCTGCCGGACCGCATGGGCAGTCTGGCTTCGTTCTTCACCGCCAAGGCGGGCGGGCTGGCCGACGTATCGGCGGCTCTCGTGAGCGCGCTTCTGGAACAGGGCGCGGACGTGCATGTGGCCCTTCCGGACTACCGATCGATCTTCAGCGACCGCCTAGTGCCGTTTCTTAAAGAGGAGATCAACAGCATCCAGCGCAAGATGCCCGACGACCGCGTCCACCTCGCGGAGGACCGCGCGTTTTTTTACATCAACCGGGTGTATTCCAAATACGGGGATGAGAACATCAAGCTGGCGCTGGCCTTCCAGCGCGAAGTCATCAACAACATCATTCCGCGCGTGCAGCCCGATCTGATCCACTGCAACGACTGGATGACCGGCCTTATCCCGCCCGTCGCCCGCCGCCTGCGGATCCCGTGCCTCTTCACCATTCACAACGTCCACACGGTAAAAACCTCGACGGCCTTCATCGAGGACCGCGGCATCGATGCCGCCAGTTTCTGGCAGCATCTCTATTACATTCACTACGCCCCATCCTACGAGGCCGCCCGCGACACCAACCCGGTGGATTTTCTGACGAGCGGGATCTTCGCGGCCCATTTTGTCAACACGGTGAGCCCCACCTTCCTGCTGGAAATCGTGGACGGCGGGCACCACTTCGTTGAACCGCCCATCCGGCGCGAGCTGGCCAACAAGTATTACGCCGGCTGTGCGTTCGGGATCTTGAACGCGCCCGACCCCGCTTTCAACCCCCAGACCGATACGGATCTCAAGCAGAACTATGGCCCCAAAAACCAGGCCCAGGCCAAGCGCGAAAACAAACGCTTCCTCCAGCGCAACCTCGGATTGATCGAGGATGTCGGCGCCCCGGTATTTTTCTGGCCGTCGCGCCTGGACCCGGTGCAGAAGGGCTGCCAGCTTTTAGCGGACATCTTCTACCGCGTCATCTCCACGTGGTGGGACCAGAACCTTCAAGTGGTCTTCGTGGCCAACGGCGAATATCAGCACGTATTCCAGGACATCGTCAACCACCACGGCTTCCACAAACGCGTCGCCATCTGCGATTTCAGCGAACAAATGGAGCACCTGGCATACGCCGCCGCGGATTTCATTCTGATGCCCTCGCGCTTCGAACCCTGCGGGTTGCCCCAAATGATCGCCCCCCTTTATGGTTCGCTGCCGGTAGCCCACGACACGGGCGGCATCCACGACACCATCCGGCACCTGGACGTGGCCGCTAATAGCGGGAACGGGTTCCTCTTCAAGGTCTTCGACAGCAGCGGCCTGTTCTGGGCCATCGAGGAGGCGATGAAATTCTATCTTCGGCCGGCACCGGTCAAGGCCAAGCAGATCAAGCGAATTATGACCGAAAGCGCAGCAACCTTCACCCACGAGCAAACGGCGCGGCAGTATATCGAACTTTATGAGAAGATGTTGCAGCGACCGCTGGTCGTCGAATGAACTCTCCCGGCAGCAAGCTGCGGGGAGAGTTCATTTGAGGGATTAATGACCCGCCCCCCCCGAAAGACCGAGAGCCCAACACGCAACCTCGACCAGCTCATCAAGCGCATGGTGGGCCGCGACCCGGGGCTGAAGCCCTATGCCGAGGTCATCCGGCGGCGCCTTGCCCTAGTCGAAAGCACTGAAAAACGCTTGACGGGCGGACGCATCCCGCTCGCGGATTTCGCTGCCGGGCATGAATACTTCGGTTTGCATCTCAGAGGTCACCACTGGGTCCTGAGGGATTGGGCGCCGAACGCCACCCGCATCTTTCTGATTGGAGACGCGACGGACTGGAAAGAGAAAAAAGCCTTTGCGTTCACGCGCAAGAATGCGGAGGGCGTGTGGGCGCTGCGGCTGCCGAAAAACGTGCTGACGCACGGCGATCTCTACCGCTTGAAGATCCATTGGCGAGGGGGCAAGGGCGACCGGATCCCGGCCTGGGCGCGGCGCGTGGTCCAGGATCCCGTAAGCCTCATTTTCAACGCCCAGGTCTGGCACCCGGAGACCCCCCATGCGTGGCGATACCCGAAATTTCGACGCAGGAATGAGGCCCCTCTCATTTACGAAGTCCATCCCGGCATGGCCCAGACCGAGGAAAAGGTTGGAAGCTGGCAGGAGTTTGGTGCGAACATCCTGCCGCGCATCGTCGCCGCCGGGTACAACACTTTACAGCTGATGGCCGTGCAGGAGCACCCTTTCTACGGCTCCTTCGGCTACCAAGTGTCTAGTTTCTTCGCGGCCAGCTCGCGCTTTGGAACTCCGGAGGATCTCAAGGAACTGGTGGATGCGGCCCACGGAGCCGGGATCGCGGTGATCATGGACTTGGTGCACTCGCATGCCGTTTCCAACGAAGTCGAAGGGCTCAGCCGCTACGACGGCACGCTACACCAGTTCTTTCACGATCTGCCGCGCGGGCGCCACACGGCATGGGACTCACGCTGCTTCGATTACGGCAAGATCCAGGTTCTGCATTTCCTGTTGTCCAACTGCCGCTTCTGGCTCGACGAATACCGTGTCGACGGCTTCCGTTTCGACGGGGTGACCAGCATGCTCTACCTCGACCACGGGCTCGAGAAGAGCTTCCTCTCCTATGAGGACTACTTCAACTCCAATGTCGACGAGGACGCCTTGACCTATCTGTCCCTTGCCAACCGCACGGTTCATTCCTTGCGGCCGGATGCCATCACGGTGGCCGAGGACGTCAGCGGAATGCCGGGGCTGGCGATGCCCGAAAAAGAAGGCGGTTTTGGCTTCGACTACCGTTTTGCCATGGGAATTCCGGACTACTGGATCAAGGTCATCAAGGAGGTTTCCGACGAACACTGGCCCATGGGCTGTCTGTGGCACGAGCTGACCAACCGCCGGCGCGACGAAAAGACAATCAGCTACGCCGAGTCTCACGATCAGGCGCTGGTGGGCGACCAGTCGATCATCTTTCGCCTGATCGGCGAGGATATGTACTGGCACATGCAGGCCGGCGACCACCACCTGCGGGTCGAACGGGGCCTGGCCTTGCACAAGATGATCCGCCTGATAACCCTTGCCAGCGCCGGCAGCGGCTATCTCAATTTCATGGGCAATGAGTTCGGCCATCCGGAGTGGATCGACTTTCCCCGTGCTGGCAACGACTGGTCCTTCAAATACGCCCGCCGGCAATGGGGCCTCCTGGACGATCCGAACCTGAAATACCAATTTCTGGCCCGTTTCGACCGCGACATGATTCAGCTGACGAAGGCTTTCCGGACGTTCAAAGATCTCGAGCCACAGCTTCTGCACGAACACGGGGAGAACAAAGTCATCGCCTTCCAGCGGGCGGGCCTGGTGTTCGTCTTCAACTTCCACCCGACGGCATCCCACTTCGGCTACCGCATCGACGCTCCGCCCGGAAAATACCGCCTCATCCTTGAGAGTGACTCGCCGGTTTACGGCGGCCATGGGCGACTGGCAGCAGGGCAGGAGCATTTCACGCTAGTTGAAGAGGCCGCGCTTGGCCACCGGACCCTGCTCAGCCTCTACCTGCCCACGCGCACGGCGCTTGTTCTTCAAAATACCGGGGAAATCGAATGGAGTTAGCATCAGCTTACCGCCGCATGATCGCGCGCGTCAGCGACGCCGTGCTGGTCATCCAAGACAATCGCTTTCAGTTCGCCAACCCGAAGGCTGAAGAGTTGCTGGGGTATTCCCAGACAGAGCTGACCTCCAACCCCATGCACCGGATCGTCCATCCGGAGGATCTGGATCTCGTGCTGCGGCGCTCGGCGGAATGCCTGTGCGAGGAAAACGCTCCGAGTGGCTGCACTTTTAAAATCGTTTCCAAAAACGGCACCTCCCGCTGGGTGGAAATGAGGTCCGAAGCCTTCATCTGGTGCGAACGGCCGGCCATACTTTGCTTTTTGAAGGATGCGGCCGAACGACGGCGCATCGAAGATAAATTCCAGCGGGTCGTGAACGCTGCTTCCGAGGGCTTCATGATGCTGGACCGTGAAATGTGCATCCGAGAGGTGAACCCCGCCTTGCTCTTCATGACGGGGTATGCTCCGAAGGATCTATACGGAAGACACCTCGACGGGATTTACGAACGCAGTCGAGTGGAGGTCTATTCGGCTAGCCGTGATCACATGAGCTTTGAAGCCCTTCTGATCACCCAGAGCGGCCAGAGCCTGCCGACCCTCTTCAACCGCAGCACTCTGCGGGACGAATTCGACGAAGTGGTCGGCTACATGATCTTTCTGACCGACCTGACCGAGCTGAAGGGTGTGCAGGAAGAGCTGCGCCGGGCCGAGCAACGCTACCATAACATGTACCGCAACGCGGTCCAGGGCATGTTTCAGAGCAGCCTTTCCGGGGAACTCATCCGCGTCAATCCGGCCTACTCGCGGTTCCTGGGCTACGCCTCCACTGAAGAAATGCTGCGGCTCAATGCGGGGGCGGCGGACCTATATTGTGATCCCGCCGAGCGGCAGCGCGTGATCAAGGCCCTAAAACGCAAGGGCTTCCTCGCCAACTACGAGGTGAAGTTGCGGCGCAAGGACGGCAAGCCCGTGTGGGGCCTTGCCAATTACCGCTTGAGCCAGGACGAAACCCCCGAACCGATCATCGAGGGCATTATGGTGGACAACACTCGGCAAAAGCGGCTAGAGGCGGCGCTTCGTCGCGACCACCGTAAAATGCAGAAACTCTCGCTGCTCGACAACCTGACCGGGCTTCACAATACCCGCCACCTTTACCTGGCACTGGACAAAATCATCATTGAAAGCCGGCTCTCGCAAGCCCCTTTCTCCCTGATTTTTATGGATATGGACAACTTCAAACGCGTGGTCGACACCCACGGCCACTTGAACGGGAGCCAGGCCCTGCGCGAGGTGGCTCGAACGATACGATCCCTCATCAAGAAGCCCTGTTTCGGTGTCGCCTATGGCGGTGACGAGTTTGTCGTGGTGCTGCCCGGATTCGATAAAACTCGCGCCAAATTCAAGGTAGAGGCCATCCGCACAAAAATGGGACGTACGACGTATTTAGGCGAGAGCGGTCTGGCCGTTCGGCTGAGTGCAAGCTTCGGTCTGGCAAGCTATCCGGAAGACGCCCAAGACATCATCGGGTTGCTGGGCCGTGCGGACAAGGCGTTGTTCCATGTCAAACAGACGGGCAAGGGGTCCATCGGCACCGCTTCCTGAATGGTTGCGGCTGGCAGCGGCCGACACCCTGCTTCGCACCGGCCATGAATTCAGGCAAACCGAAAAAGAACGATAGGGCGGCAGGCCTAAGAATTCTTGTAACGCTGATAGTAGCGCATCACACGCTCAATGTATTCCTCGGTCTCCTGGTAGGGAGGGACGCCGCCGTGGCGGTCAACCGCCCCGGGACCGGCATTGTAGGCAGCCAGAGAGAGGTTGAGTTTTCCGTTGTAGCGGTCCATCATGTCGCGCAAATAACGGGCGCCAGCGTCGATGCTCTGATGGGGATCGAAAGGATTTTCGACATTTAAGAGCCGGAAGTTCATCGGCATGATTTGCATCAACCCCCGCGCGCCCTTGTTGGAGATGGCGTTGGGGTCGAAATCGGACTCGGCCTTGATGACCGCCTTGATGAGGGGGGCTTCAAGGCTGTATTTTTTGGAAGCGTCCGCGATGATCGGATCGAACTGGTTGGAGTCTAGTTTGGAGATAAAGATTTTACGTTCCCGCATGAAAAGCTTGAATTTGGACGAGGTGGGTGCGTTGGTGAAATGCATGACCCCGTTTTCGTCGGTATACCGGTAGATGTCGGCAGATGCCGGAGATGCGCCCATAATCAGGATCAGGGATGCGATAAGGATCGCAACGCCGGATGTTTGATAGCGTCTGCGGTTCACGTGATCGATGCCGTGCGTGCAGGAATTTTGGGTCTTGATAACAACATTATCTTACACAATAAATGGCGTATAGATCAAGAAAAAATCTGAGATTGTGTGTGTTTATAATTAGATACACCATATATCGGTCATTTGAAAAAAAACTTAAACAAACATATGGTTTAGAATAGTTGAAGCTGATCGGCTTTGCGCTTCCGCCTTTTGCTGCGCGGAGACTCATCCCTGAGTAGGCTTTCCGCGATGTCATTTAAAAAAATCGACGGTTCTCGGTTCTCGGTTTGCCCAAAAACCTGGCGGCGTTTCGCACGCGTCAAATAAAGCCTCTGCCGGGCGCGGGTCATGGCGACATAAAAAAGCCGCCGTTCCTCACCCCCGTCTGTTGGTTCTCGATCCTGGCGCTGAAAGGGAATGAAGCCTGTTTCGCAACCGGCAATAATGACAACCGGAAATTCAAGCCCCTTGGCTGCGTGCATCGTCATCAAGGCCGATTTTTCGGCGCGTGGGTGATAGACGTCGATATCGCTTTGAAGGGTCAATTGCTCAAGAAATCCTTTTGAATCGGTTGCTGAACTCTCGGCCTCGTCCCTTATCCGGCGCAGGGCTTCTTGGGACGCCTCATTATTAAGCAACTGAGAGATAGTTGGAATCGTGCTCAGATGGTGGATGGTTTCACTGGCCTTAAGATGGGCGGTTTCATGGGCGATGGCGGATAGTCGAGCCGCGAATTCACCCAGTTGAAGTTGCTGGTGGCGGCTGAGGCCGTGGATCGGAAAGCGGGTGGTTGCTGACAGTGCGTCTTTCGCCGCTAGCCGCTTTTTCAGGCCCCACTTTTTGAACGTCCGAAGGACCTTCTTGCCGAGCCTGGGCGCAATCAAATCCGCCACTTTTAGGATATCGGCGTAACCGCCTATGCCTGCGCCAAGTCTTAAAAACGAAACCAGCTCGATGACGCCTCGTCGCTTGAAGAGGTGGTTCCTGTTTGCTGCTTGGAAGGGAATGCCGAACTTCTTGAACCCATCGGCCATGACGCGCAGTTGCTCGTTGGTGCGCATAAGGACGGCAAAATCGGCATAGCCGAAAACACCGGGTTCATGAGGGTCACCAACACGGCCGGTGTCAATCGAATGAAACCCCGTTCCACCGACCAGCGACTCGATCATCCGGCCGATGCACTCAGCCTCGGCGTGTTCATTCGGCAACTCGAGAACGCCGATGGTTTTGATGCCGTCAATGTTCGAATAGATCCTCGGACGATCGGCGCCGCCAGACGCAATGATCTGGTGTGATGCGGAAAGAATGGTCTCGGTCGAACGGTAGTTGCGAGAAAGTGTGACAACGCTGGCGTCAGGATAGTCTTCGAGAAATCGGCTGAAATAACTGGCATCGGATCCGCGGAAACCATAGATGGATTGATCCGGGTCGCCGATGACACAAAGACTGCCGCCATCGGAATGACTGGCTGCCAATGCTCGGATCATGCGGTATTGACCATGGTTCAGATCCTGGTATTCATCGACAAATACATGGCGGAATCGATCCCGGCACATCTTTAGAAATCCGTGATCCGCCTCCAGTCGATTCACCAGCTTAAAGATGAGATCCTCGAAATCCAACCGCCGCTGGCTGTCAAGCAGTTGTTGGTAGGCGCGATAGACGGCATGAAACCCTTCATCCTCGGGCGGCTTTGATTCGGCCGGCCCCCGCGGCTCGGGCGAAATCATGCTTTGCTTGGCACGCATGATACGCTCCCGGAGCACCTGCGGCGACAGCGAAATTGGGATGCCGCTTTCTGCCACCTGCTCCGCCGCTTCGGCGATAAGCTCGGCCTGCTCATATTCATCGACGAGCGTCACAACTTCGTTCGGATCCAATTCCTGCAACAACCGGAGACACAGGGCATGGAAAGTCGCGATGAATGGCATTGGCTTTAGATAACCCAGCATCGCACGCAGCCGCTGGCGCATCTCCCCGGCCGCTTTGTGGGTGAAGGTTACTGCCAAAATTAGCTGTGGCGGCACCTTCTTTGTTTTTATTAAGTGTGCGATCCGGCAAGTGAGGGTATGGGTTTTTCCCGTACCGGGACCGGCTAGGATCAAGAGTCTCGCAGCCTCTTGAACGACTGCTTGCTGCTGATCCTTATTGAGGCGATCGAGGCGGGGGCTGGGATTAGGAACTTCGTTTTTGATTTTTTCGATCATAGGAGGTGTCGGCGCCGGTGTTGAATGAAGCGCCGCTGGTTGATCCCCACTTCCGAAATCCATTCCAAACAAGGTTTTCTGGCCGAGGATCTTGGCTCGTTCCTTTAATTTGAAAATTTCAACAACCCCATACTCACCATCGAATCCAGGACGTATCTCAACCTTTTTTTCACGCATGCGCTGAACCGCTTCCGACAGAAGCGGGATTCCCGCAGCCTCGATCTGCTGAACGTCCAATTGATCCAGAATGATAAACTCCGGACCTAGTTTTTCAATCGCCGTTCGATAGGCCTGTAAGACTTTTTGCGATTTCGGGCCGACTTGAAATATTTCGCTGAGAATGCCCGCCAGCGGAATGAGGTTGTGGAAGGGCCGGGCCTTTTTGGGCTTTATGCCCTGCGGACGGTCCGCCAACTGCTCCACTCGGTTAAGGACCCCGATGGTGAGCGGTTTTCCGCATTGGGGACATATGCCCTGATGGTCCAGGGTTTGTTCCGGCGTGAAGCGCACACCACAACTGCGATGACCGTCCAAGTGGTATTTGCCTTCTTGGGGGTAAAATTCGATCGTGCCTAAAAAACGATTTGGATCAGCGCTCTTGAGTGCGTCGCGCAGTGCATAGAAGGACAGCTCGGTGTCGAATATATTGGCCTCGCGTCCCAGATTCGCGGGCGAATGGGCATCCGAGTTCGATATCAGCGCTATTTCGTCCAAGCTGGAAACCCGCCAGTTCATGGCGGGATCGGAGGAAAGCCCGGTTTCTGCCGCAAACACATAGGAAGCTAAATCCCCAAAACACTCGGCGATCGAGTCAAAGCCCGACTTGGATCCTAAAACCGAAAACCAGGGTGTCCAGATGTGCGCCGGCGCCAGGAAAGCCTCCTGAGATGTTTCCAGCACCACTTCCAGTAGATCCCGGGCGTCAAGCCCTAAAATCGGCCTGCCGTCAGAGTGGATGTTGCCTATCCGTTCAAGCCTGTAATTTAGTTTCCTGGCTGCTTCCAGATCAGGAACAAAGACCAAGTTGTGATTCTTGCGAGTCCGACCGGCTCTTTTATAGATGTTGCTGATTTCTGTTACCAAGATAAAGCGCACGGTGCCTCGACAAATCGCTGGTACGCGCTCATCCAGGCTTATGGCAACATCGCTCCTCATTCGCAACAACCCTGGCTCGGCCGGTTCAAGTTTGGTTTCGATTTCGCTGAACCAGACGGGATGGCTAAAATCACCCGTTGCAACCAATTGAATGCCTTTAATTTGGGCGGCTTCATAAAGGTTTTCCAGGTCGAGGTCTCGTGCCGTGGCCCTTGAAAATTTGGAATGTACGTGCAGGTCGGCGATTATTTTCATTTGTAAGATTTAGCTTGTCAGAAGCAAGTAAATACGCTATATATTTATGTAATTTTTATTTAACACAATATGTGGTGTTATTATCTGGAATCTATCACATGGGAATTCTATCGTCTACTGTTTCAATTACCCGTTACCGGGTTGAAGGCAAAATCGAAAAACCGGTGACTGAAGCCGTTGCCAAAGGGTTGAAGAAGAACGCTATTTCCGATATCGATAAAGATGTGGCTGAAAAATCAATTGGTTGGACATCTTTCGATAAACCATTTTCGCCAAACTTCGAAGGTTCCTCTTTTGTATATGGCAATTTGTTTGTTTTTTCATTGCGCATCGACCGCAAATCAATCCCAGCCAAGCTCCTTAAAAAATTCATGACTCTCGAAACGTCCAAACGCTTGGAAAAAACCCAGCGCCGCTTCTTGTCCAAAGATGAAAAAAAGGCTTTAAAGGACAAAGTCACAGCGGATTTGGCAATGCGGGTTCCTTCGACTCCAAACATATATGACTTGGTCTGGGATTACGAAAAGTCCGACGTCTATTTTCTTTCCAACCTTCGCTCATCCAATGAAGAGGTGGAATCCCTGTTCAAGCGTTCTTTTAACCTTTCATTAATTCGAATTTTTCCATACACGGCCGCTGATCTGATGTCAGAGCTTGCCGATCAAGAACGTGATGCCTTGATAGGCCTGTCTCCTACACATTTTTCAGATTGATTGGCAACACGAAAATAATATCATACCATGTTGGATCTTTCAGTCGCATATAACCGATACCGTTTTTTAGGAGATGAGTTTTTAACCTGGCTATGGTTTCTAATCGAGACCGACCAGAACGCCTTTCGAACAATCGACCCGGAGTGCACTGCATTAGAAATAGGCAGTCGTATCGTTCTCGAGAACCGGAAAAGCAAGTCGCTTGAACGCATCACCATCAAGGGCGACGATGCGGGGCTTGAAGAGGGGCACTTGGCTTTGAAAAAAGGTGCTCTATTAGCCGAACTTAGCCTTGTTTTCAAGACCGGAGAAAATCAATGGCAGTTCAGTGTAAAAGGAGAAAGTCTCAATCTGAGCAACCTTAAGACCCCCGGCCCTCCGCTTCCGCCAAGCCCGGAGGAAATGGAAGGTTTTTTGCTGGACAAGACCGGACAGTTAAATAAAATCAACAGGTTCATTGAACTGGCATTTAAGATGTTTATCCACCTTAGAGTCACAAAAAAATGGACTGCTCAAGTTGCCCCAAATATAAAAAAATGGATCCGCTCTATCGAAGTCTGATTTATTCTGTATAACGCCTCGAAAAGCTAAAGATGAGATGTTCATAGCCCCGTAGGTTATAAACATTTATAGTTTGTATGGACATAATCACCTAAAACCGTAATATTTGTATCATATTTATTAGACATTTATTTTAACTAAATATATAATTATTTTAATAAGTTAAAAAGTTATATACATATTGACACTCCTTATTAATCATTTATTTTTATTTTAACTACAATCTAAATACAAAGGTGATTAAGATGAGAGTGACTGTTCTGAAAGCGGAAATTCTGCCGGTCTTGTCTCGAATTCAAGGTATCAGCGGTCGGAAAACAAATTTAGCCATCACAACCAATGTTCTTTTGCGAACAACGGATTCAGGTATCTGCCTATCGGCTACCGATCTTGAAACGGGATTTGAAGGCCACTATTCCGCTAAGGTTGAAGCTCAGGGAACAGTGGCTATCAATTCCAGAAAACTATTTGAAATTTTTAAAGATTTTCCGAGTGATGAAATTTTATTACAGGAAAAAGAAAATCACTGGATCGAAATTGGCAATAAAAACGTTGAATATCATATTGTTGGGTTGAACCCCGAAGATTTTCCAGAGATACCCAAGATCGAAAGCGCGGAATTTTTTGAAATTGAGTCATATTTATTTTCAGAGATGATATCCAAATCGGTCATCATCGGAGCTGCCGCCGATGATCGCAGAACGCATATCATCGGAGTATATGCCGAGCGGATCGAGGAAAACGGAAAAAAAATATTCCGACTGGTATCCACTGACGGAAGCCGGCTTTCTAAAACGGATTTTGTTTTTGATTCCGCGGTTAATTTACCTATGGGAGCCGGTGTCCTCATACCGAAGAAAAGTTTGGTCGAAGTTGGAAAATTTTTGGAAACAGAAGGAAATATTCGTGCCGCTTTCAAGGATAATAATTTTATCATCAAGAAAGACAGCGAAACGCTCATCATCCGATTGCTTGAAGGGGAGTTTCCCAGATACGCGGACATCATCGTCAAGCCAGCCGGTCACAACGTGATTATGGATCGGCAGATGTTTTTGATGATGCTCAAGCGCATGTCCATTCTGTCTTCGGAAGAATACAAAGGGGTTATTTTTAATTTTGAGGAAAACCAACTCACTATTTCCTCAACCAATCCGGAAATCGGTGAATCCAAGGAGGATATGCCGATTGAATTCAAAGGCAAGAAAATTACGGTTATGTTCAACCCCAAATTTTTCATCGATACACTGAATGTCATTAATGATGAAAAAGTGTCGCTGAATATCGTGAATGAGGAAAAACCATGTCTCATCGAAGGCGAAAAGGATAAATCCTATTTAAGCGTAATCATGCCGATGCGTCTATAATACTCAATTTACTGGCTCTGACGGCCGGATGCTTGTTCTTCACTGCTCTGCTCAAGGGTCGTGAAGGGAAGAAAACAAACCTATGAATACCAACGGAAATACGAACTACACGGCGGACAACATTAAAGTCCTTGAAGGCCTGGAAGCCGTGCGCAAGCGGCCGGCCATGTACATCGGAAACATCGATGTTGCCGGACTGCATCATCTCGTCTATGAGGTGGTGGACAACAGCATCGACGAGGCTATGGCAGGATTTTGCGACTTAATCAAAGTCAGCGTGCACGCGGATAACAGCGTAACAGTCATCGACAACGGCCGCGGCATCCCCGTTGGAATGCACAAGAAAGAAAACGTGCCAGCGCTTGAAGTCGTGATGAGCAAACTGCATTCCGGCGGAAAATTCGATGACAATTCATACAAGGTTTCTGGAGGGTTGCACGGGGTCGGCGTTTCGGTCGTCAACGCCCTATCCATTCGTCTGGATGTCGAAGTTTACTTCGAAGGTAATATTTATCATCAAAGTTATTCCAGGGGAGCAAAAATCAGTGAATTGACGGTCATTGGGAAAACCCGAGAGCGCGGGACTAAAATTCATTTCCTTCCAGATCCGGAAATTTTCACCACGACCGAATTTTCTGATGAAATATTAATCCGACGTTTCAGGGAACTTGCTTTTTTGAACAAAGGGGTGCGTATCGTCTTCGAGGACGAACGCTCCGATAAAAAAGAGGAATTTTTTTATAAAGGCGGAATCATTGCATTTTGTGAGCATATCAACCGTCACAACACGGTTCTGCACAAACCGATCTACATCGAGGGCGAAAAGAGCGAAATCCAAATTGAGGTTTCGATCCAGTACAACGATACGTACATCGATAAAATTCTATCCTTCGCCAATAATATCAACACCACCGAGGGTGGTACGCATCTCATCGGCTTCAAATCAGCGTTAACCCGGGCGATCAATCAGTACGCCACCAACGGCAATGTACCCAAAAATA
Organism: uncultured delta proteobacterium; assembly: GCA_963700055.1. Taxonomy (GTDB): domain Bacteria; phylum Desulfobacterota; class Desulfobacteria; order Desulfobacterales; family SpSt-501; genus SpSt-501. The sequence goes on from CAVOWH010000013.1 coordinate 295,164, forward strand.
TGCAAACAAAAATTACGGGTGATGATATTCGCGAAGGTCTGACCGCTATCATCAGTGTGCGCATCCGCGACCCGCAGTTCGAAGGGCAAACCAAGACCAAGCTGGGCAACAGCGAAGTCAAAGGGTTGGTTGAATCTCTGGTCAACGAGAAACTCAGCGCCTATTTCGAGGAAAACCCGGCCGTGGCGCGTAAGATCGTGGCAAAAGGCGCTGAAGCCGCACGGGCTCGGGATGCCGCACGGCGGGCCCGCGATCTGGCGCGCAGCAAGGGATCGTTGCTGGACGCCACTCTGCCTGGAAAATTAGCGGAGTGCCAGGTGGATGACCCCGATCAAAGAGAAATTTTCATCGTTGAGGGCGACTCCGCCGGCGGCTCCGCCAAGCAAGGCCGGGACCGACGCTTCCAGGCGATTCTTCCGCTTAAAGGCAAAATTCTAAATGTCGAAAAAGCCCGTTTTGACAAGATTCTGCAAAGCGAGGAGATCAAGAACATCATCACCGCGTTGGGGACCGGAGTCGGCAGGGAAGAGTACAATATCGAAAATATTCGCTATAAAAAGGTCATCATTATGACGGATGCGGATGTGGACGGCTCTCACATTCGTACTCTGCTGCTCACCTTTTTTTATCGCCAGATGCCGGAACTGATCGATAAGGGCTTTTTGTACATCGCCCAACCCCCGCTTCTAAAGGTCGGCAAGGGCAAGGATGAAATCTATCTAAAGGATGAATCGGAACTCAACGACTGGATTTTGAAAAAGGCGTGCGAGCAGAAGCATGTTCGGTACGGAAGCGAACAGCAAGAGCTGTCCGGGCACAGCTTTTACCTGTTTTGCATGTATTTATACGAATATCTCCAGCTACGGGAAATTTTAAAAAAAAGAGGAGTCACTTCTGAGTTGGCCGAGATATTGAGCGATGCCGGCCTTGAAGACCAGGCCTTTCTGCAAGATCAGGGGCGAATATCCAGCCTCAAGGATAAGCTTTTAACCTTCGGATACCGCGTGGATGGTCCGAGTTTTAACACAGAGCGCGGAGTGTTCGAGTTGTTTGTGAGCGGGCAGCATGAAGATAAAGAAACACTTTTCTCCGGGCGAGACTCCAAAATCCAGTCCAGCATCAAAATCGGCCGTGGCTTGATCTACTCCAATGATTTTCAGAAATACATCGATCTCAAGAAAAAGATTTCTAAATACGACCTTGCCCCCTTTACGGTGTATACGAACGAAAAAGATGGAGATAGTTTCGTCGCCCGAAGCAAGGAGGAGTTGTTCGAACATCTCCTGAAAGAAGGTAAGAAAGGGCTATCCGTTCAGCGGTACAAAGGTCTTGGGGAAATGAACCCCAATCAATTGTGGGAAACCACCATGAACCCAGAAAAGCGAACCCTTCTGCAAGTAAAAGTAGAAGACTTTGTGGATGCCGATGAGATTTTTACCATTCTCATGGGTGAAGAGGTCGAGCCGCGGCGGGACTTCATTCAGAACAATGCCCTTGAAGTATCGATGTTGGACATATAGATGAACATCCATCACATTCACGCACGGGATCTTCCTGATCTTTGGTTTCAGGCGGTTCACGACATCCTGGATCACGGTCGGCGCTTCGTGATTGACCGTGGCTCCTATGCCGGCCAGACGCGACTCGAATACGACTTTTTCAGCGGGCATGTAAAATACCCCGGGACAGCACCGCTCATTCCCGATATCCCGCCGAGTTGTGGAATACCCAATCCGGTGGAGCACGACTATATCTACGGCGGTCCCGGATACAGCCGGGCCTACATCGAATACCTCATGTCCGCCCGCAAAGAGCCCGGAGAATCGTACACGTACGGCGAGCGTTTAACGCGCATTCCGATCACCGCCGATAAATTAAAATGGTGGCATGAGGAAAATAGAGAGATTATCGATCGGCGGGAAGTGGATGGAAAGGTTCTTTTTGTGGAGAACGGCAGTCTCTACCTGAACCAAATCGAATGGGTGATCGATACCTACAAGAAGTTCGGCCACCGCAACAACCAGATGGTCCTGCAAGTAGCCCATCCCTCCGATATTACGCTAACAGACCCTCCCTGCCTGCGTTCCATCGACACACGGATCCAGGACGGGGTATTGCATTTTGTGATCTATTTTCGTTCGTGGGATTTATGGAACGGATTCCCCGCCAACCTGGCCGCCATCCAGAATCTGAAAGAGTACATGGCCGCTGAAATCGGAGTCCAGGACGGGGAGATGATCGTGGAAAGCAAAGGACTCCATCTCTACGGTTACGCCGAAGACCTGGCCAAGTTGAGATGCTTGAAAACATAACTCTCAACAAAACTTCACTTGTAGGCAAGCGATATTTGTGGGGATGGAGGATGGATGATCTTCATTTTCCCCTTTGCGATTTCATGACGCCTCAGCACATCTTCCACCACTTGCTGCACGCTGGTGAACTTAGGTGCTCCAAACACCTTCTTGTAATGCGCTAACTGCGCTTCGACCACCGGCACGACCTGGTCGTTGCGGCTGAGTTCAGCGGGCGTAAATCCCTGCACATGGCCCTCGAATACCAACTCCACCACGTCGTAGTCATAGCCCAGGTCCCTGTAGTCGCTTTGGCCGGGTTCGAGACCCGCGGTGGGCACACGGTTGACGATGTGCTCGCCGAGCCCGAGGAAGCCTGCCATCTCGCGCACCAGACGCTTGGGAAGCCCGGCGATCGGGCTCAGGTGAACCGCGCCGTCGCCGAATAGGGTGTAGTAGCCGATCCCGAAGTCCTCGTCCTTGTTGCCGGTGCCGGCGACAATCTTGTTCTCGGTGGCCGCCTTGGTGGAAAGCACATTCGCCCGCACACGTGAGATCATGTTGCCCTTGTGGAAGATGCTTTCAAAGGCCTCGGGATTGGTTGCACGGAACGCTTCCACCGGCGTTTCGATACTATGGACCTCGCAACGGATACCGAGATATCGGGCTACCGCTTGCGCATCCCGGATGTCGTCCTGTTTATTGATGTTCGACGGCAGGATATACCCCACGAGCTCGTATTTTGCAGCCGTGTGGCGATCGAAAGCGCGCTTGATCAGCGCCGCCGTGGTGCTTGAATCCACTCCGCCGGAAAGCCCCACCACACAACCGCTGGTCCGGGTGTATTGAACTTGAGCAATGACGAAATCGCCGATTTCACGGCTGACGCTTTCGCAGTCGATTTGCGCCAATATTATTCGCTTCATCGTCTCCATGGTTGTCTGCGCGTTTAATTAAATTGCGTCCGGCAAGAAGAACTTCTCTAAGAGATATTCCGGAACCCGATTGATGTCAAATCGGAAGCCAGGTCTCGTCGCCATAAGGCGCTGTTTTTTCATGGATGGCCCATTTGATGAGATTGGCGGTTTTCGCGCCGATTCCCTCGATGGTCTGGAGTTCTTCAAGGCTGGCGCGCATCACGGCTTCCACGCTCCCAAAGGTTGCCAGGAGCCGCAGCGCCCGCTCTTGTCCGACCCCGGGGAGTCCCTGCAGGATATGAAGCTGCCTTCTTTTCTTGTTTTTAGGACGATATCCCGACCGCCGATAGGCGTCTCTAGAAAAGGAGGCGAACTGCCGAGCGGCGTAAACGATCAATTTCGCCGTCTCATCAGGGTGCATCGAGCGTAAGATGGGTATGCCAAAAATCAAAGCAATACTGATAAGCGCTCCCTGCATCGCTTCGCGACGCACGCCCAAGCTGTCCAGGTCCTTTCCAGTACCTTCTAAAATCACGACAGCTTTGTAGTTGGAGTTCGCCAAACGCATCATCTGCTTGAACAACCTGGCATCTATGATGGATCGGGCAAAATCTTGCAGCGTCTTTCGTTCGAACAGGAGTCTTTGGTTGGCCAGGTAATCCCCCAGTTTGAGCCGCGCGATGCGAACGGAGACCGAGGCGATGCTGCGCAGGCAATCGACTATGTCCGGAGCATGCTCACGGTCGTCGACGACAATATCGGTGGGTTCGCCTCCCGGATGGGTGCACATGTGATATTCGCTCCCTCTTAGCATTGATTAAATAGCAATTGACAAAAAACGGCGATCGCGTACGATGGAATGCGATCATCATCTATGGACCGGGTTGAAAGGAGGTTATATGACTGAAAAACAAGAATTGCAAAAAGGCGATGGCATCACCCGGCGTAGTTTCTTGGCCGCCTCTGGGCTGGCACTGGCATCCGCCGCCGTCGGGTTACCCAAACGCGCGTTTGCTGCCGCAGCGATCGCACTTCCGCCGCTGCCTTACGCCGAAAACGCGCTTGAGCCGGTCATCTCCGCTAAAACCATCGGCTTCCACTACGGCAAGCATCACAATGGATACGTGGTCAACGTCAATAACCTGATCGCCGGCACCGAGTTTGCGGATGTGCCCCTCGAAAAGATTGTGGTCGCCACCGCTGGCAAAGCCGACAAGGCCGGAATTTTCAACAATGCGGCGCAAGTCTGGAATCACACGTTTTATTGGAATAGCCTCGCGCCGAAAGGTGGCGGAAAGCCGCCAGCGGCTCTGGCTGAGAAAATCGACGCCTCCTTTGGAAGTCTCGATGCCTGCCTGAAGGAATTGTCTACAGCGGCCGTTACTCAATTTGCCAGCGGCTGGGCCTGGCTGGTGAAGGATGGAGACAAGCTGAAGGTGGTCAAGACTTCCAACGCGGAAACCCCGCTAACCCAGGGACAGAAGCCTTTGCTTACCATCGATGTCTGGGAGCATGCCTACTATCTGGACTACCAGAACCGGCGGGCGGACTATGTCGCTGCCGTGTTGGAAAAGCTGATCAACTGGGAGTTCGCTGCCGGAAACTTGGCCAAAGCATAGCCAGCAAAGGGCGGTTTCGGAAAATCAGAAGTGTGAAAACGCGGCCTTCAGGTGGTCCAGCCAGACATCCACGATTTCCGGGTATTCGGCGGTTCCTTTCAAGATCGGCTCCACCTTGAACCCCTTTTCGGTCAAGATCGACTTCCAGCTGTCCGCTTCGTCCCCGGCCATGTCGTTTTTAGCATGGTCGCCGGCCACCGACATCAGCGGAACGAGAAACACCTTTTTGACTTTGCGCTTCTTGAGCTTGGGAATGACGCTGTCCAGCGAGTTGCTGCCCTCAACAGCCGCCACGAAGGCAACAGAATCAAGTTCCTGGAAGACTTGGTTCATCGCCAGATAGACGGCATCGGCGGGATGATGCTCGGTGCCGTGGCCCATAAAGATCACCGCCTCCCCTGCCTTGCGGCCCGGAACGGTCTGCAAGAGAACCTGGGCCACTGTTTCCATGTCCTTGGAAGAAGAGAGCAGGGGGCGCGCCACGAGGATACGCTGAAAACCGCCGGCCATTTGACCGAAGAGATGGGCGTTTTGGTGGAGTTCATGGAACTCTTCTCCCGGGATCGTGTGCAGCGACAGAACGGCCACATGCGTGAAGCCGTCGTCCATGAGCTTGGCGAACGCCGTCTCCGGGGAGTCCAACAGCTTGCCCTGCTTAGCGAGCTTGGCCCGGATCATGCGGGAGGTGTAGGCCCAGCGCAGCTCTACGCCGGGGAATTTTGCCCTGGCCCGTTTTTCGACCAGGTCAAACGCCCTTGCCGCCTCCGGGTCGCTGGTCCCGAAGGCCACCAGCACAATTGCCATCTTGGTAGGCGGTTTTTCGCCGTGCTTGGCCATGGCGGCCGCCGCAGCGAAAACAAGCAACATCACCACAACCGTCGACAGAATCCGCTTTGCACGCATGTTTTCCCTCTTTCTTTATGAACGCAAAAAACCTCGAATCAGCCACAGAGATAGACCAAAAAAAATCCTCAGAGCCGCATGGCCCCGAGGATTGCACCCTGGTTTGCTTGGTCCTCAGACGGTTTGACCGGCAGGCCCACGTGCCGGACCACTTCGAAGCGCTTCCCGCCGCTTTGGCAAAACAGCGGCTTAAGCCGCATTTCGTCCCCGATCACAGCGGCGGGACCGTTCCCGAATCACACGGGATTCTCTCTTCAACATGGCGTACCGGATGGACTGGTATTGTTTTTCATCTATACTTTTTTAGTTATGCCTGTCAACGGCTAATAATCGTCCTCGCCGCCCGTCAGGCGCAGCGGTCTTTTGCCGGACGGCGGCAGCTCGAAGACGTAAGGAAAACGGGGCCGTTCCGTTTTTTCGACGACCTCTGCCGCAAGAAAGGCTTTGTCATAGACCATCGAGAAGGGGACTTCGCCCGTGCCTCCCAGGTCGGTGATCGAACAGGCTTCCGGAAGCAGCTGGACTCGGCCGAAGACGACGATCCAATCGCCGTCGCGCTGCGCTGGAAGCCCATCGCTGGAGACCATCATTCCCATGGCAATCGCGTCCGCCAGACAGCACACCATATTGCCCCGCAGCAGAGCGAACTTTCCGAGTTGGTCCAGCTGGGCGCTGCGCTTGACGATCCCGCGCGTTACATAGCGCTGGTCGGACGGAGCAGCGTGGCCGGTCTGCAATAAAAAGAAAAGCCGGGCCGGATTCGATTTAAGATAACCATCTCCGTTCCGGACCACATGGGGGTCATGATCGGTCCGGACTTCGGGAGGCGGTTTGACGGCAAAGCCGGCCGAGCCCTTCAGGGAGCCGCTGCCGGCATGCAGGGCCAGCACGCCCAAGATTGCAAAGCACAAGGTGCGCAGCACGTCGGTCCTGCCATCCGGGCGGATCAGGAATGCCGCACCCAAGATGCAAAACCCGACGGCTGCAGCGGCGGTGAGCGGGCGGAACTTGGGATTCATAAACGCCACATAGGCCTCGGTTTGACTGAGAAGCAGCATGTAAAAGCCCAACCCGAGAACGAACGCTCCATCCAGTGTCAGAAGGACGCGTTTCATCAGCCTACCTCATTATAAAACTCAAGAGCTTTGTTGAACCAAAAACACAGACCGTCGGTACGATGATCAGCATCCAGGCAATTTTTTTTGGAAACACCGAAAAATACATACCCATCAGCTTGAGATCCACCATCGCACCCAAAGCCATGAAGCCCAGCTGAGCTGCCGGGGGCACATAAACAAAGGAGGCGGCGACAAAGGCATCCGCCTCGGAGCAGACGCAGAGCAGAACCGCCAAGAGCATGAGCATGGCAATAGACAGAGAAGCGCTGCCTGCCAAGGCCTGAACGAGCTGCCAGGGCAAAAAGACTTTAAATGCGGCTGAGGCCAGGGCGCCCAGGACGAGGTATTTCCCCATGTCCAGAAATTCAGAGGCGCCGCTGCTGAGAAGACCCAGAACGACCCCGCACCTGCGCCCTCGGAGTAAATCGCGCTGAGCGCTGTGAGAATGGAAGTGGTTCGACTCCGGCGGCAAGGTCGGCCGGTTTGAATCGGCATGAAAACCGGCGCAAAGACGGCTGCCGCAGAACCATCCTGTCAGGGCCGCGCTAAAGGCCACCACCAGGGCCCTTGATAGGACCATTCTCAGGTTGCCGCCGAAAGCCATATAGGTGGACAGCAGAACGATCGGATTGATCACCGGCGCAGCCAGCATGTAGGTGACCGCCGTCTGCGGGGGTACGCCTTTTTCCAACAGACGGCGAGCGATGGGCACCGAACCGCACTCGCAGATCGGCATGACCATTCCGCCCAGCAGCCCGACCGTCATGCGGCCCAGCGGCCCTTTAGGGATTCGGCGTGCGATTCGCTCCGTGCCCACATGTCGGTCGACGGCGGCTGACAGCAGGGAGCCCAGGAGCAGAAATGGTGCGGCTTCCAGGACGATGGAAACGGCAATGCGAGCCATCAATTGAATATTTTGAAGCATCATCAGAACGTTGCCTCCACCGGCAACCTGTTGTGGCCGCCTTCGGGAGAAAGTGGGCTGATCAGTTTCCGGGGCCATCACCCTTATATGTCATGGTGATTTGCATGTCATCTGGTTTGGAGTATAAAGCTTTCGGCAGGCTCAGCCGATCTGCCCATTGCCGCGTTCCTCCGCTTTCTGCCTCGAAGGGTAGCATCAATGAAAATGAAGTCGATTCCATTTGGGACCACTGATTGGTCCAAGATAGCGAAAATCGAACACGCGGGCATCGGAGGGATTGCCCTCTGGAGGACACGACAGTTCAACGACATCCGGGTGCGAATGGTGGAATATTCCCCCGGCTATGCAGCCGATCACTGGTGCTCCAAGGGGCACATCCTGCTGGTGCTCGAGGGCGAACTCGAAACCGAGCTGGCCGACGGCCGTCGATTCACTTTAAAACCGGGCATGAGCTATCAGGTGGCCGATGGGGCCGAGCCTCACCGTTCATCAACCCAGACTGGAGCCAGGCTTTTCATTGTGGACTGAGGGCGTCAGCAGCGGATTACGGGATTTTTCCCGAGTGCGCGGAGCTTGTCCCACCCGGCATGGCTTGACTTTGACGGGTCGCTTCCTTAGTTTTGCTTTAAATTAACTTTGGAAAAACGGCTCAGCGCTGAATCTTCTTTCGCCCTTTCCCGGTTTTTTTCCTTCAGAGTCCCAAAAGCGCTCGGCTCCAGAGATACGAACCATGGCCCAAAACCCAAAGAAAAGGGTGGGCAGCCAAAAGGCGAAATTCAATCAATCTGTTTTGGGGCCGCTCAAAGAACAGTCCCTTGGCGTTACGGAGGGGGTCTCAGACCGACGAGGTGGTTGGGCTGGGCATTCTCAATATCACGGACGGTCTTGAGCCGTTCAACGGCCAGCAGCGTAAGCGCCGGCAGGTTGATCTCAACCAACAGCAAACGATTTTCCTGAGCAGAGCCCTTGAGAGGATACCCGGCCTCGGCGGCTAATTCGCTTACCAACTGAAGGAAGGCGTCTTTTTTTCGCTCCGGGTTCGCTATGATCTGGGACTCGTAGCTTGACGGCTTGAATTCAATTAACAGGTTCGGGGGTGCTCCGGCCTGATCCGGTTGGGCCGGCACAAGCCGGATCGAGGCGACGTCCCGGCGCATACGGATTCCGTCGGCGGCCTGTTCGGCCAGCCTGCCGGAATCTATCTTCAGCAACACCCAGTTTCCACCGGCCAAGCGGTCCGGCTTCAACGGCAAGCGCGTATCGGCCTGCAGGGCCGCAACGGCTGGCTCCAGGGACCCAAGATTGGGCGGGCTGTCCTGCAAGGCTTTTTCGACGGCAGAACTCCCTTCCGAACCCGGGGTGAACCTGAGCATAATCTCGCCGGCGACGAAAGACTGCGGCGAGGCGGTTGTGGCGCCGAGCAGAATCATCGCGATCAAAGGATGGAGGAAGCGTTTCATTGACCTTAACCCTTTATAACCGGAAACAAAGGAGGTCACAATGAAAACCTCGTGGATGAAAACAATAGCCGTCTGGACCATGGTGGTCATGAGTGCCGCGGTGGTTGGCGCCCAGGAGCGCACGCCGGAAGTGGTCCAACAGTTGATGGAGCAGAAAGCGCCGCTGACACCATTATTTGTGCCTGGCGAAGTTATCGTGCGAATGAAGCCCGCCATCCGAATTCGTGGCGCGGATTTAAGCCGCTTGGGGGTTCAAGAGAAAGAGCAAGTCACCTCCGGCGGTGAAATCATCTACCGCATTTCCCCCAACATTCGCACCACGATGTCGAGGGTTCAACTCCAGGACCGCACCCTGCAACTCGTGCGCGAGTTTGCGGCCAGGCCCGATGTGGAATATGCCCAGCCGAATTACATCTTGCGCATCTCCGATAAAACTCCCAACGATCCGCGTTACCCGGAGCAGTGGCATTACTTCTCCAACGGCACCGGTCCGGGACAGTCCCCGGGCGGCATCAATCTTCCGAAGGCCTGGGATGTTTCAACCGGCAGCAACGCGATCGTTGTGGCCGTCATCGACACCGGCATTCTACCGAACCACCCGGATATTCAAGGGTCCTCAAACCTGGTGGCGGGCTATGACATGATCAGCGATGCCTTTATCGGCAACGACGGCGGCGGACGGGACAGCGATCCGACAGACCCCGGGGATGCGGTGGCGGCCGGTGAATGTTACTCCGGCAGTCCGGCGCTGCCTGACAGCTGGCATGGAACGCATGTCTCCGGCACCATCGGCGCAGGTCAAACCAACAACGGCATAGGGGTTGCCGGCATCAACTGGAACGTCAAAGTCCAGGCCGTTCGAGTTTTGGGCAAATGCGGCGGCACCACGGCGGATATCAACGACGGCATCCGGTGGGCTGCTGGACTGTCGGTACCGGGTGTTCCCGCCAATCCGACGCCGGCCAAGGTGATCAACATGAGCCTGGGGACTCCGCCGGGAAATCCCTGCACCATGTCGCCCTCCACCCAGTCGGCCATCAACGACGCTGTCGCCATGGGGGCGACGGTCGTGGTGGCGGCGGGCAACGACGCTACGGATGCCTCCCGGGTGTTCCCGGCAAGCTGCAACAACGTCATCACGGTAGCGGCCAGCGACTTCCGCGGCTACCTTGCCACGCGTTATTCCAACTTTGGATCAACGGTTGAGATCATGGCCCCGGGCGGCGACGTGCGCCGGGACGACAATGGCGACGGCCGGCCGGACGGCGTCCTGAGCCTGGTACACCCGAATGCCGGCACCTATGCCTATTACAACGGGACGTCCATGGCGGCTCCGCATGTGGCCGGTGTGGCAGCCCTCATGTTGGCGCAGCAGCCCTCGTTGCTGCCGTCCCAAGTGCTGGCCAATCTGCAGGCGAATGCCTTGCCGCGCACGGCCGCTCAATGCCCGCAACCCTGCGGCGCTGGCATTTTGAGCGCGGTTGCACCGGGAGCGCCTCTCCCCCAGCCGCTGGCCGTGTCTTTGAGGCTTGGCAGCAACGACCTGCAGACGGGCGAATCCACGACGGCCACAGCCACTGTCACACAGAACGGCGCTCCGGTTGCTGGCAAGTCGGTCACCTTCAACACCGGGAATGCGAATGTTGCCCGGGTCGCGCCCGCCACGGCCGTCACCGCCGCGAACGGACAGGCCCAGTCCGCCGTGAAGGGGGAATCCAAGGGTGAGACCACGGTGAGCGTGACCGCCAACGGCGCGACGGCCAATGCGCCGGTGCGGGTTCCGGACCTGGCGCTTCCGGCCGTCATCCTCATCGCAGTATTGGCGGGTGTAATTGTCATGAACCGAAACCGAAAAAATTCTGGACAGGTTCTAAGATGATTGCGAGCCTCAGCATCGGTGCGATCTGGAGCCGCCCGACAGGTCGTTTTATCGTTAAGGTTTCGACCTACATGGTCCTATTTCTGGTGGTCTACCGCGATGATCTGTTGGGACGGCTCCTTAGCCCATGGGAAGAGCTGACTGCTCAAATGACTCTGGTATTGCTGCATTTTCTCAAAGTGGAGGCCGTGCGGCTTGGCTCCCAGATCTATCACCCCGGCGGGTTTGCCTATGAGATTAACTATCGGTGCACGGCCGTGCTGGTCGCGGCCATCCTGGCGGTTCTCACCGCCGCAACCCCGGCATCCGTTCGATCGAAACTGGTCGGCTTATGCGTGGGAATCCCCGTGCTGGTCGGCCTGAACCTCATCCGCCTGATCCAGCTCTTCCATACCGGCGTTTTCCATCCGGCTCTTTTCGAGCTGGCCCATGGACTCGTATGGGAACTCATCCTCATGCTGGCTACGCTGGGGATATGGTGGAGGTGGAGCCGATGGGCGACGCCTGCGGATCTTTTGAGGAGGCAACGGAATGGCCCCGTTTGAAGTGTTCGAAGGCCTGCTGACCGCTGCGGAACGGGGAACCATCAGCGGGCTGACAAGTCCTGCGAAGATCCAGGGGTTCCTGGATGAGATCGCCTATAGCGCTGATGATTTCTACCGCTGCCCGTTGAGGGTGTTGCGGGAGCGTACCGCGCACTGCTTCGACGGGGCCATGTTTGCCGCCGCCGCCCTGCGCCGCATCGGCTATCCGCCATTGATTCTGGACCTTTTGTCCAACGGCCGGGACGATGAACACCTGCTCGCTCTATACAAAGGCGACGGCCACTGGGGGGCGGTCGCCAAATCTAATTTCGTCGGCCTGCGTTTCCGCGAGCCGGTCTACCGCACGCTGCGCGAGCTGGCGATGTCGTACTTCGAGCAGTATTACAATGTCGAACGTGAAAAAACCCTGCGCGGGTACACCGGCCCCCTCAACCTGAAGAGCTTCGATCGCTTCGGTTGGATGACGAAGGACGAGTCCCTGGAGCTCATCGCCCAGCGCACCGAGGAGACCCGCCGGATCAGCCTGCTCGCCCCCTCTTTGCTGGCGAGGCTCTCACCGGTAGATGAACGCTCCTATCGGGCCGGCCTGGCGGGAGCCGATCCGAAAGGCCTTTTTAAACCGACTTCCTGAGAGCCGGTGCGAGTGTTTATAGTTGCTGGTGGCGTTTGAGCTTGTCTTCCATCTCTATCCGCGCCGCCGCCCGCAACTGGGCCCTCAGAATGAAGGCGTCGCGCTGGTTTTTGGGAACCCCCGGTTGAAGCTCGTCAGGCTTGCGGGCTAACGTGAGCGCTTGGCTCGGGCAGGCGCTCACGCACAATCCGCATCCGATGCAGCGGTCGGGGTTCAGAACGGCGCGCCCATCCGCCATGGCGAGAGCCTCCATCTGGCAGCGCTCGATGCAGTCCTCGCACCCCACGCACAGATCCGTATCATACGCTGCAATAAACGGCGATGAGACCGCGAGGGCGGGTTTGGGGTGCTTCTTCAGATGCAGGAGCATCTGGCAGCAATCTCCGCAGCAGCAGCAGATGTTCACGATGTCCTGGGCATTGCTCGGCTGCAGCACCAAGCCGTCCGCCTCCGCTTTCTTTAAGATTTCCAGCGTTTCTTCCAGCGTGATGAACCGCCCCAGTCCGTTGCGGGCATAATACTCGGCGCCCCAGCCGAATACGAGGCAGGCCTCCATGAGTTTGTCGCAGCCCGCTGCCTTGATGTGATGTTCCCGGCGGCAGATGCAGGGGGCGACCAGAAATTTCGATTGCTGGCGAACGATCTCTTCGGCTCTCTCGTAGGGCAGGACCTCCAAACCGGCATTGATGCTTTTTCCCACGGGTACGGTTCGAAGCTGCGGCATCCGGCCGAAAGCCTCCCGGCCCAGGTAGGGCAGGTACTCATCCATGTCCCGCACGAATTCCGGGTCAAGGTCGTTCACATGGTATTCCCATATTCCGATCACAAACTGGGCGGCCATGAAACGGGGTTCTTTGTCCGGGGTCTCGATACTGAATATGAGCCCTTTGCGGGATAGCTGTTTGAGGCGCGTCTCGGCCTCCTCTGGCGAAAGCCCTGCCCTCATAGCGATGGCGGCCGCCGGTTCGAGCTTCAAGGCCACTCTTACTGCCAGGTCCGCTTCGTCCGGTGTGAAGAGCCGTTTCAGGATGCGCAATTCGATGCCGCTTTCAGTTGATGGAAAGCCCGAAGGTAGGCTGTCCAGGTGCTCTCGCAGGCGGGCATAGACATCGGGCATGGCAGGTTCCTCCTAATGAAGGTTTCAGAGCCAATGCGGTTTGGCTCAGCAGGCACTAGTTGTTGCACGCATTACGCGTCTTGTAAAGGATTGGAACCAAGGATGGCGTGGCTGGTGCGGCGTGTGAAAAGATAGGCTAGCCAGATGTCAATTGGAATTGATGGCCTGCAATGGCTCTACAGCGGGACCCATTGAGTTACTGCTGAGAGAGCTCCCCAGCCAAAAGGAACCGTTCAAGTTCTGTGTCCAGGACCTTCCATCCCTTGCCCAGCTTCTGCGCCCGGATCTTTCCAGTTGCAATTAATTTCAGAAATGTGGGGCGCGAAATGCGGAGATAATGACAGGCTTCGCTGGTGTTAAACACTTGAGTCAGTGTGCTGATTGCAGAGCGGTTGTTCCGAAGGGAGCGCTCAAGAGGACGGCCATCTATTTTTTCATCGTCCAGGTTCATCATCACTCTTTCTATTTTGGGGGGCCGTGGGGCGGCGATCAATATTAAGTCATATTTTCTGCTGAATTTTCGACGGCATTTGGGTCTTTGTTGTGGATACCCACGCTTTGCGCAAAAGCAAAAAATGCGCCACCTAACATTGGCGGTAAATCGTCAAATCTAATACCCATAGCTAAATGAATCCGGCCATTATCAAGCACTTTTTCTTTCCTTACAATCTTGCCTGAAATAACCAATGACATTTTTTCTATAGATAATATTACCCGGACTTCTGGAGTATGGCCATCGAAAACACTTTGCAAGACGGATTCGTGGCTATCTGTAACAGCGGCATCGGGTGTAAGGAAACACAGCCCTGAAACGGACAAATCCCGCGAAAAACCCGCGATCCGAATCGGTAAATTTTTCTCCGTATCGGTAACGATTTCAATACTTACTGGGGTTGAAAGATTGTAACGCTTCACTTTTCGCGCCAGAGCAGAACCATTCTTCGATGTCTTCGAATAACGAACCTGAAGGAGTTCGATTATCTTAGCCTCAAGCTGCGGGTGCACCCTGCACAGGCGAATGAGTTTTTCTTTGGTGAAACTAATCAGCTCTGTTCTCTTGAGCGTTACGATATGAGACTGTGACCGGATGTACTCAGAAAAGGGATAAACGACGCCAAAAATATCGTTGGCTTTCAGCAGCTGGATGGGCTTCTTAAATTTTACCTGCTGATCTTCGATCATTCGATAGTTCGACTCTTTGAGCTCTCCCGAGACAACAAAACTTAATACCTTTTCGACCTCACCAAGCCGTTTTACTGTTATTCCAGATGGATAACATGTATTGTCGGCAACCTGGTAAAGATCCGATATTTCGTCTGCAGATAAGTTCTTCCAAAAGGCGGCAACCGGGTTCCCATCAGGAATCTGATTTTTGCAGCCTGAAAGAAAGGCTCTAAGCTCTTCCTTTTGTGGCCTAACCACTTGCCACTGAGCCATTTTCGTTGCGATTCCCTGAAGAAATTGACCTTCTTTTAAAAAAATCTGCGCGGCACGGCCATAATGTTTGGCGGCCGCCTGAAAATGGGCGTTCATGGCCAGCAGGTTGGCATAAATTTTAAGTAAATCCGGATGGTCTGGGAACCGCTTGATCCAATGCCCAAAGACCTCCAGGGAATTGATTACGATGTTGCCATTTAGGATGTATTCCAGCAACCGGGTATTCATTCCGAAGCACTCTTCTTCAATTCGGGATGAGAGCATCTTTCCCAGTTATAGCTTCGAAAACGGCCCCATTCTGTACAGACACCGCATATTTTTTTGTCGGCGCAGTCGAAAACCACCCCTTGATCGGGCTCATCTGCGGGAGGCTCTTCTGACTCGGGGGAAAAATGAATCGAAGTTAGGATTACGTTGCGGCTCAGCTTGATGCAATGAAAGGGCCTATAGATCAGCTGGGTGGCAGGCATTTTCACCTCCATCCATTTTTCTCCTTTTTAATCAAAAGCTTATACCTTGCAGCGGCTATTGTGCCGTGTGGAAATGAGGCTGCCCCCATTCATCCAGATCCTACTGGATTATCGGTAGGTTGTCTTTTTTCTTTAGTTTATTAAGGAAAGACCGGTGGAATTACGGATTCGATCAGAATATCCTCTTCGGCAGGCGAGCAAAACCGGATGGAAAGCGCATGGAGCATAAGGCGTTGATATTGTTTTTGAATAAACTTGTCGCCATATAGGGTGTCTCCGACGATCGAATGGCCGATGCTGAAGAAATGGGCACGGATCTGGTGTTTGCGGCCGGTCCGAGGGTGTGCTTTCACTAGCGTATAGCTAGGGAAACGTTTTTCCACAGTGAACTCGGTGATGCAGGGTTTGCCTTTCTCCCGGTCCTCACCCATTCTTCCGGAGCCGAACCGCCTTAATGGCTTGTCGATGATTGCGCTTGCTTCCGCGATAACGCCGTGAACCAGGGATAGGTAGGTCTTTTGTACCTGCCGCAGTTCAAACAACCTATTCAGGTGCCGGTGGGTTTCTGCATTTTTTGCGAACAGGATGACCCCGCTCACCTGTTTGTCCAGACGGTGGACGACATATAGCTTTTGCTGGCGAGCATCGCTGAGAAGCTTCAGCAGGGAAGGTTTTCCAGGGTTACGCTCCGGAATCGAGGCCAGCTTCTCAGGCTTGTCGACGGCGATCAAGCCGTCGTTTTCAAAAAGCACGGGGATCGTGTGAAATTCAGTGGTGATGGCAAGGACCATCCAGAACGCCTCTCTGTCCCTCGATACGAACGGCCTGAACATACCATCAAGTCCCTCCGGAAATCCAACAGCGCTTTATCGGCCGAAAATTGTTTGATAATGTGTGTGCAGACGCCTTCTCAAAGCGCCACCTCCCGAAAGGAATCACGATGTCGAACGCACGGCTGCGAATCGATCTAGAAAAAATTGTCTTCAATACCAGCAAGACGATGGCACTTGGCCGCGCGTGCGGTTTCGAGATCATGGGCGTGACCAAGGGCGTGGCTGGACTTCCGGAGGTCGTCAAGGCCATGGTTGCCGGCGGTGTCAAGGCCCTTGGTGATTCGCGGCTCGAAAATATAGAACGATTCAGAAAAGCGGGGATCAATACCGGCCGGGAGGGGTTGGCTGCGGAGCAGCTGCCGGCGGCCTGCCGCGAGGCGGATTCGCTTGCAGGTATACGCCTCGCAGGCATCGGCTCCTATTTTCACCTCGCCAGCGGGAGCGATCTTCATGCCATGGCGCTGCACCGGCTTGTGGAATCGGCGAGACGGATCGAAATAGAGCGTGGAAAACCGCTTGAAATAATCTCCGGTGGGTCGTCGAACATTTTCCGGACGATAGTCGTGGAAGGCCGTCGTAACCCGGGGATCAACCATCTGCGAATCGGGACGGCCATTCTGCTCGGGTTCTCATCCTTGGCTATCCTGCTCTGTGCCGGTTAATGGTTTCGCCGTATGTGCAGGTCGAGCATGTCAATGCGTCAGGATTTTGCTGAGGAACAACTTCGTGCGTTCGCTCTTCGGCCGGGAGAAAAACTCGCCCGGCGGAGCGGTCTCGATCAGCTCCCCGAAGTCCATGAAGGCCACCCGGTGGGAGACTTCGCGTGCAAAACCCATTTCGTGGGTGACCACGATCATGGTCATCCCCTCGCGCGCCAAATTGCGCATGACTTCCAGCACCTCGTTGATCATCTCCGGGTCGAGCGCCGAGGTGGGCTCGTCGAAAAGCATGATCTTCGGCCGCATGCACAGCCCGCGGGCGATGGCCACGCGCTGCTGTTGGCCGCCCGAGAGCTGGGCGGGGAACTGGTGCAGCTTGTCGCCCAGGCCGACCTTCTCCAAGACGTACCGGCCCTGATCCTCGGCCTCTTTTTTGGAGAGCTTCCGGACCTTCATCGGCGCCAGCGTCACGTTTTGAAGCGCCGTCATGTGCGGGTAGAGGTTGAACTGCTGGAAGACGAATCCGATCTCCGCGCGCAGCTTGGTCATGTTGGTCTTCGAATCGTGGACCTTCATGGTGTCGACGATGAGCTCGCCTTTCTGGACGGGCTCCAGCCGGTTGATGCAGCGGATGAGGGTGCTCTTGCCCGAGCCGCTCGGGCCGCAGACCACCAGGACTTCCGCCGGGTCGACCTTGAGGTGGATGCCCTTCAGCACGTGCAACTCGCCGAACCACTTGTGAACGTCCTTGAACTCGATCATGGCCTACTCTTTTCCCCGGGTGTAGCCCGCCGACATGCGCTTCTCCAGGATGCTCGACAGCTGGATGAGAGGGTAGCAGATCACGAAGTAAAGAAGTGCCACAAGCCCGAACACCAGAAGCCCCTGGGGAATGCGCTGCACCGTGAGCCATCCCACGCGGGTCACGTCGCTGACGCCGATCGCCGAGACCACGGAGGAATCCTTGATCAGCAGCACGTACTGGCCGACGAGCGGCGGCAAGACCACCCGCATGGATTGGGGCATGATCACGTAGCGCAGCTGCTGGAACCAGTTCAGTCCCGTTGACGTCGCCGCCTCTTTCTGGCCCCAGGGCACTGCCTGGATGCCGGCCGATACGATCTCGCAGATGAAACAGGATGCGAGGTTGGTCAAAGCAATCACCGCCGCCGGGAAAGCCTCCAGTTGAATCCCGAACTCCGGCATGATGAAAAAAATTATGAAGATCTGGACCAGGAAGGGAGTCCCGCGGATAATGTCCACCCAGGCGCCGATGAAGGCCTTCGCTATCCGGCTGCGTGAGCCGCGAATGATTCCCCAGATGAAACCGATGACGGTGCCCATGATCAGGCTCAGGCCCGAGACGGCGATGGTCATCCACAGGCCTTTCAGGAAGAAGGGCAGGCTGTGAACAAGCTGTTCTAAGTAGATGCCCCACATAATTCAATAGGGTTCGTGCGTCCGAGGGTTCCAGGGTTCAAGGGCAAAGATACAAGGGGTCAACCAGCCGGCCTTTTTTACTCGAACCCTTGGCCCCTCGACCCTTGAAACCCGTGTTCATGTTTGAATGTAAATCAGCCTGCGTTGCGACCAGGTGGTCACCCATTTGAGGAAATAATAGATCAGCAAATAAAAGACCGCCGATGTAAGGAAACCCTCGGCCGGCATGAAACGCTCCGAGGTCATGATCTGGCCTGCGCGGGTCAGTTCCGGCAGGGAAATGAGCGACAGCAGCGCCGAGTCCTTCACCAGCACGATGGCCTGACCCAGCATGGGAGGCAGCGTCACTCCGATGGCCTGGGGCAGGATTACGTAGCGCATTCGCTGGAAGTAGTTCAAGCCCGATGAGACTGCAGCCTCCACCTGGCCATGGGAAATGGACTGGACTCCTGCCCGGATGATCTCCGCCATGTAAGCGCCACTGTTCAGAGTCAGCGCCAGAATGCCAGTGGAGGCCTCCGACATGCGCAGACCCAGGGAGGGCAGGCCGAAGTAAAAGAAAAAGAGTTGCACCAGCAGAGGGGTTGAACGGATGCTCTCGATGTAGACGTAAGCGCTGCGTGAAAGCAGCTTGGACCGGCTGATGCGCATACCGCATGCGAGTATGCCCACCCCGAAGGAGCCTATCAGGCCTGCAGCGGAGAGCCACAGAGTGGCGAGAAAGCAGCTCAGGAAGAGCGGCATGTATTCCAGGATGACTCTGAAATTAAAGGTTTCGAGCATGGCGCCGTTCGCGAAACGTTCTGATGCTGTGGGAGTGGCTCTTAGCTATGATCATGAGGAAAGATGACCGCTTACGCCGTCGCGGCAGGATGCCTCTCCTGCAGGTTCGAAGACCGATTGGAAAATACAGGCCGCCCATATCAGGCGGCCTGTATTTTCCAATAATTATGAAACCGCTTGCGGTTTCATCAGTGGTCCTTTTTCCAGTCCAGCGTGTTGACCCAGTAATTCAGGTTCTGTTCCAGCCGGCCGTCGAGTCCAGCATTGTGGAAGAACAGGTTCACCAACTCCAGGAGGTCCTGGGAGTCGTAGCGCACCGCGAAAGCCAGGGGTTCCTTTGAAAGCAGTTCCGGGAAGATACGCAGACTGTTGGGCGGGAAGTTGGCCATCTGACCTATAACAGCAGAAGAGTCGTTCACGCCGAAATCCGCCTGCCCTTGCATCACGGCGTCAATCAGGAGAGGCCCGCCGCCCTTATAGGATTTGAGCTCTGCTTGGGGAAAGGCTTTCTTGGCTTCATTCTCGCCGGTTGAGCCCAGCAGGACGGCCACCTTCAGAGCCGCCCTTTTGGCCTCGTCAATGCTTTTGATCGGGCTGTTGGCTTTCACAAAGACAACGCTGCCGGTGTACATGAAAGGCTTGGTAAAGCCGATCTTCATGGCACGTTTGACCGTGGGCGTCATGTCGGCGGCCAGAATATCAGCTTTCTTGGAAAGCAGGGCCGGGATGAGGCCGTCCCAATCGAAATCCAGGAACGTCACCTTGACGCCCATGTCTTTGGCAAGCATTTCGCACAACTCGATGGAACTCCCGGCGCGTTTGCCGTTTTTGTCGATGAAACTAAACGGGGGTCCTTGGGTCTGGCATGCAACTCTCAGCTCACCCCTCTGGGCGATCTCCTCCAGGGTGCCCGCAAGGCTCATCGTTGCGAACCCGACCACCATCAAGAATACGATCAACCATTTGACATGTTTCATGATCCTTTCCTCCTTGCCTTTGAGTTGTTATTGGTTTAGTCCACCTCTTCTTTGACGACAACGCCTCGCTCGGCCAGGGCCGCCATGAACGGGGTATACGGGACATCCAGAGCCGGGTTGAGAACGCCCTTTTTAGAGATCTCGCCGGATGCCAGCATCTGGGCGACGATGCTGGCCGGGAACCCGACCCCCAGGCTCATGCCGTAGAGGCCGGATTTCAGGTCGCGTTCGATGACGAGAGAGGTCTTCAGGGTCTTGGGGCGGCCGTCTTTAAATCCCGAAAAGACATTATACATGGCCACGACATCTTTTTCACCATCCTGATACTGAAGCTGAGGTTCCAGAAGCTTCACCATGAACTGGTGGGGCGTCATGGCGCAATCCAGGCCCTGCACGGGCTCGTCGGAGAGAAGCCCCAGGCGTTTCAAGGGCCGCCAGAACGCGCACCAGCCGGGCCAGCGCAGAGCATAGCGGCCGGCCTCCTGAATGCCGGGCGTCACGCCCAGAAGATCGGTGTAGAACGCGGCGTCGCCGTTGGGGACGGCCTCGAGCTCCCCGAGGCCGGGGAACCGGATCGTGTGGATCATGTCGGTTTCGTGCTGCTGGTCGGCCGGCACCTCGAGCTTGTTGCCGCGCCGCATGAAAACCGAAGGTCGCTTCTGGGAGCGGAGCACCATGTCGAAGTTCCAGCTGATCTTGTAGTTGAGGGGATTGGTGCAGGCCTTCTTCTCGGGTATGCCGCCGCAGTAAGAGTTCAGCACGCGCAGCTCGTCGAACTGCCGCACGGAATGAGCGCATATGACCAGGTCTATGCCCGGATCCAGCCCGCACTCCGGCATGAGGCTGACTCCGGCGGCCTTCGCCGGCTCGTGCAGGTGCTGGATGGGCTTGCCGTAGTTGGTGCTGACCAGCGGCACCCCGGCTTCCAGGGCCGCTTCGAACGCGTTGACCATGAAGGGCAGCGGCAGGAGGTCGATGACGGCATCGAACCCCTGCTTGAACAGAGTCACCAAAGCCTGCTTGGAGGCGCCGTCCACCTGGACCGGCTTGATCTTGGCGACATCGGCGATCGCCCGCAGCTTGTCCCAGTCTTTCAGGCTGTTCTCGGCACAAACAACTTCCCCTACTCGTTCACTGCGCGTCAGGTCGAGGAGGGCTGCTTTGCCCTGCATGCCCAATCCGCCCAGAACCGCGATTTTCATTGAGTCTCCTTATGGAGGGAGTACCGGACAGATGATGGTAGTAAATAGACATTAAGCGCTTTTGTCAACACGGAAATCGGAAGGGAATTGGCCGTTTCACGGCGGCAAAGCGAAAAGTTCGGGCGAACGCATGTAAGACTTAACAACATTGGAAGAATGACGGCTAACCGCGATTCAGAGGCTCACCGTCACATGATACCCCTGTTCGCCGCGTTGGATAAGCAGGACAATCGAGCTTTTTTGGCGGGATTTGACCAGTGCTTTTCGGAACTCCTCGCGGGTGGAAATACTGGTATCATCGATTTGGCGGATGACATCCCCCGCACGGGCGCCGATGCGCGCCAGGTAGGATCCCCCCTTGACCTCGGAGATAACGACCCCTTCCCTGACCGCGATGCGGAAGTCCCGGCGGTTCTTGGGGGTCAGTTCCTCCACCTTGATCCCGAGCTGGCTCCAGGCCAGCGCATCAGCGCGCTCGACGGGAAACTCTTTGGTCTTGATGCTCATCGCCTGGGTCCGGCCGGCTCGCCAGACCTGGATTTCAAGAGGGTCACCGGCGGTCACGGCTTTTGAAGCCGCCCAATAGTCGTCAAGTCCAGTTATCTTTTTATTGCCGAGCGCAAGCAGGATGTCGCCCTCGCGGAGGCCGGCCTGCTGGGCCGGACTTTCGGGCTCAATGGCCTTGACCATGATGCCTTTCCGGCCGGGGTAATTCAGATAGCGGGCGATTTTTTCATCAAGTTCCTGGACGACCAAGCCAGTCCAGGCTTGTTTTACCTCGCCATATTGGATGAGGTCGGATACGATCCGCTGGGCCTTGCCGATGGGAATGGCGAAGCCGATGCCTTGGGCTTTGGCATAGATGGCGGTGTTGATGCCGATCAAGTCGCCGTTGATGTTGAGCAGCGGGCCGCCGCTGTTGCCGGGGTTGATCGAAGCGTCAATCTGGATGAAATCCTGGAACTCGCGCTCGTCGGTACGGATGCTTCGGTTCAAGGCGCTGATCACGCCGGTGGTAACCGTGTGCGAAAATCCGAACGGGTTGCCGATGGCGATCACCGTCTCGCCGATCATGAGATCGTCGCTGCTGCCCATGGCGATGGACGGGAGTTTTTCGCGGGGCTCAATCTTGAGCACGGCCAGATCCGAGTCGGGGTCCGCTCCGATGATACGGGCTTCGTACTCGCGCTCGTCCTGAAGCACCGCCTTAATGGTTCCCGAGCGCTGGATGACATGGGCGTTAGTGAGGATCAGGCCTGTTTCACCATCGATGATGACGCCTGAGCCAAGGCTAGTATTTTGCTGGCGCCGTTCGAAGCGCGGATCGAAGAAGTCTTTGAAGAACTCGTCGAAAAACGGGCTGCCGAACCCCGAAAAAGGATTGGCGCGGGTGCGGGCCTCGTACGCCGTGCTGATGTTGACCACGGCCGGGCTCACCTTGCGCACCGCTCTTACTACGGCGCTCTCGCGTAGGTTGTCCGGGGCTCCTTCAGCCGCAAGAAACTGAAGGAATAGGAATACTAAAAGGCAGGCCCACCGCCGGCGTACGTGGATGAACCGAATGCCGACACGCCTGGATTTTAAAATTGGCTTTTCCATTGATTTAGACTAAATAATTAAATTTTTGCGAATTATACATGCCAACGCCGGTAACGGCAACCTTATCGACAAGATCTAAATGGAAAAGAATCTGGACCTCCTCACGCTCATCGAAAAGCCGAGTCGCTACCTGGGTTCGGAAATCAATGCGATCCGCAAGAACCCGGACCAGGTCAAACTGCGCATGCTGCTGGCCTTTCCGGATCTTTATGAAATCGGCACGTCCCATTTCGGAATTCAGATCCTCTATCACCTTCTCAACCGCCTGCCGGATGTGGCTGCCGAAAGAGCCTTCGCACCGGCCCTGGACCTGGAAGCCCATCTGCGCCGGACGGGGAAAGCTCTTTTTTCGCTGGAATCCCACACGCCCCTGAACCAGTTCGACATCATCGGCTTCAGCCTGCTGTATGAGTTGAATTACACCAACATCCTGACCATGCTTGAGCTTTCAGGGATTCCCTGGCTGGCGGCCGAACGGGATTCGCACCATCCGTTCGTCATCGCCGGCGGGCCCTGCACCTGCAATCCCGAGCCCGTGGCCGAATTCTTCGATGCCATGGTCGTGGGTGACGGAGAAGCCGTGGTGATGGAGCTCGTACGCGCCTGGCTGGCGTGGAAGCAGTCCGGCGCTGCTCACCGACAAGACCTTCTTGAGCGCTGGTGCGCCATCGAGGGTGTTTATGTCCCGGCGTTTTTCGAAGCGCGCTACGACGCTTCCGGATTCCAGGCCCTTGTACCGCGATTCAAGAACTACACGACCATCCGGCGTGCGATAGCGGGCGACCTGGATGTGGCGCCGTTCCCGGATCGGCCGGTCATTCCGTTCGGAAAACCGGTTCACGACCGGCTGCGGATCGAGGTGTCGCGCGGCTGCACCCGCGGGTGCCGGTTCTGTCAAGCGGGAATGCTCTATCGACCGGTGCGGGAACGTTCTCCGGAAAAGGTCTTTGATCTGGCCGCGCAAGCGCTGACGTCCACAGGCTATGAGGATTTATCGCTGCTGTCCCTCAGCACGGGTGACTATGGCTGCATCGTTCCCCTGATGCAGCGCTTGATGGGCCGCTACGCATCCGAACGGGTGGCGATTTCGCTGCCGTCTTTGAGGGCCGGCACCCTGTCGCCTGAGCTGATGGAATTGATCCGGCGGGTGCGCAAGACCGGCTTCACTATCGCGCCGGAGGCCGGAAGCCAGCGGCTGCGGGATGTGATCAACAAAAACATCCGTGAAGAGGAAATCATCGAGACGGTGCGCGGTGCCTTCCAGATGGGATGGCAGCTGGTCAAGCTGTACTTCATGATCGGTCTGCCCACCGAAAATGAAGTGGATCTTAACGCCCTAGTGGACTTGGTACGTCGCCTGCACAAGCTCAAAGGAGCGGCCGGCCGCCGAGGCCAGGTCAATGTAAGCATGGCCACCTTCATTCCCAAACCGCATACCCCGTTTCAGTGGACCACCCAACTTGGATTGGCGGAATCCCGCGATAGGCTCAGGTGGATTCAGGAAAGACTTAAGGCGCCCGGGCTTGAATTCAAGTGGCAGAATCCGGAAATGAGCCAGCTGGAGGGAGTCTGGGCCCGGGGCGACCGCCGGCTCGGACCGGTGCTGCGGGCGGCGCATCGCCGCGGATGCCGTTTCGATGGCTGGGGCGACCAATTGAAGTTTGGGGCATGGATGGAGGCCTTTAGCGAGACAGGGGTCGATCCGGAATTCTACTTGACCCGCAAGCGGGATGTGCGCGAACCGCTTCCCTGGGATCACATCGACATTCTGGTCGACAAAGCCTTCCTGCGGGCGGAATGGGAAAAGGCTCTTGCCGAAGGCTTGACCGCCGACTGTCGATTCGGCGCCTGCAATGCCTGCGGGGTCTGCGATTTCAAAGCGATCGCTCCCCGGGTTCACACCCACATGGCGCCGCAGGCAGGAGCCACAGCGCATTCGGACGGCTTGCGCACAGCAGGCTATCGAAAGCTTCAGGTTTCGTATTCAAAGCTGGGTCCAGCGCGGTTCTTCGGACATCTGGAACTGGTCAATGTCTTTTTGAGAGCCTTGCGGCGGGCAGGGATTCCCCTGAAATTTTCTGAGGGCTTTCATCCGAAACCGAGGGTGGCTTTTGACAATCCCTTGCCCACCGGGACGGAGAGCGAAGACGAACGTCTGGTCGTCTCCGTTGCCAGCGAGGTGACCCCCGCCGAATTGCTGCGCGGATTGAACGCGGAGCTTCCAGAGGGCCTGTCCGTCCATGCCTGTAGCGAGGACATAGATGATCCGCTCGACAGTTTTACATTTCGGATTTCATTTAATAAAAATGTTACGGAGACATTGAAGGCCGCATTGAATCGAATCGATTACAACAGGGTTCTGATTCTTTCATCACCCAAGGGAAAGTTGAAAAAGATCCCATTAAAGGATATTCTGATTGATATTCGGGTGGCAGACCCTGGCAGTCTGGAGATGACCTTGGGGTGCGAACCGGGCAAAACCGTACGCCCGGCCGAGGTGCTCAAGCAGGGCCTGGGGCTCTCGGCGGACACTCTTTCAATAGCCAGAATTTACAAACTCAAGGAGCCGGCAGAGGTCCAATGAACGTAACTTTATGCCTGAAAGCATTCACCATGCTCTCTGCAGATAGGGATTCAAGCAATGTACAAACAGCTCATCATCAACGTCAACGAGCATGAAACTCGGGTTGCGCTGTTGGAGGACGGCACCATCGTCGAGTTTCATGTGGACCGGGGCGACGATTCCGATATCGCCGGTAACATATATAAAGGAAGAGTCCTGCGGGTGCTGCCCGGCATGCAGGCAGCGTTTGTCGATATCGGTTTGAATCAGGCTGCCTTTATTTATGTTGATGATGTCTATCAGAATAATTTTAAAGACATAGAAAACTTTTTTGCAATGCGATCCGAAGATCCGGAGAACCCTCAAAGTGAGGAAATGCTTCCTCTGCCACCCCAGAAACGCGATTTCCTGATCGAGGAACTGCTGATGGAGGGGCAGGAAGTGCTGGTCCAAGTCGCTAAATCACCCATGGGAACCAAGGGAGCCCGTATCTCATCGCACATATCCATTCCCGGGCGTTTCCTAGTCCTGATGCCGTCATCAAGCCATATCGGCATCTCGCGGCGCATCGAGGACGAAGCGGAGCGTGCCCGTCTCAAGCGGCTGGTGAGTGATCTGCGCAAGGATGATTTCGGGTATATCATCCGAACGGCGGCCGAAGGAGAAAGCGAAGAGAAGATCGTTTACGAAATGGGCTTTCTCACAAGCCTGTGGGAGGACATCCAGCGGAAATTTTCAACCGCACCGACCCCGTCCATGATTTACCAGGACCTCTCCATCAGTCTGCGGGCGGTGCGCGATCTGCTCATCCATGAGGTTGAAAAGCTGGTGATCGACTCAAGGCCCACATACGAGGCCGTGCTTTCCTTTCTTGAAACTTACATGCCGAGCCTCAAGGAGAACGTCATTCTGTATGAGGGCTCTGAGCCGGTTTTCGACGCCTATAATCTCGAAGGTGACGTTTCAAGGGCATTGAAGCGTAAAGTATGGCTGAAATCAGGTGGTTATATTCTGATTGAGCATACCGAGGCGCTCACCGCCGTGGACGTCAACACCGGCCGTTATGTAGGCAAACACAACCTTGAGGAGACCATTCTAAAAACTAACCTTGAGGCTGTTAAAGAGATCGCTTACCAGATACGACTGCGCGACATCGGTGGCATCATCATCATCGACTTCATCGACATGGAGAAAAAATCCAACCAAGAAAGAGTGTTCACTGCTTTCCGGGAAGCGCTGAAGCGTGACAAGAGCAAGACCCACGTCCTTCCGATGTCGGAGATGGGATTGATCCAGATGACCCGCAAGCGCACGCGCGAGCCGCTGACCCGCATCTTGTGCGAGCCTTGTTTCTATTGCGATGGAGAAGGGTACATCGTTTCTCGGCAGTCCGTCTGCTACAATGTCTACCGAGAGATTCTGCGCAATTCGCGAGACGTTCTCGGCCAAAGGGTGGCCATCCGGGCCAACCCCCAGGTGGCGGAGTTCCTGCACCGGGAGGAAAACCATCTCATTGCCAATTTAGAACGGATTTTGGGCAAACAGATTGTCATATATCCAGAGCCGCAGTATCACATGGAGCAGTTCGATATTTTTGAAATCCTGGAGAATTGAAAACCAGCCACTCTGCCATCATGACCTTCTTGCCGTTCGCATAGTTCTTGACAGACCGCATCTGTTGTGATTTATTCCCTAAGTTTTATATCAAGCGGATTTTGAAATAGGTCCGTTTTAGGCCATTCACCGAAACGGCCGGTGTGTATTTAATCCGGTTGCATGGCCGGCGCATTGAATTCAATCAGGATGTGCGATTATGAAAAGACCATTTCAACCCAGCAGACTGCGTCGAGCTAGAAACCACGGGTTCCGCAAGCGTATGGCCACCAAGAGCGGTCGCAAAGTGCTGAGTCGTCGTCGCGCCAAGGGAAGATCCCGGCTGGCCGGCTGATTCGTTTCCATTGAACTCGAGCAAGCGCCTTCAGAGTGATTGAACCGTTGCGTTTTTTTCTTCAGAAAGCCGACCGCATCTTAAAACGTTCCCAATTTACCGGCCTGTCCGAGACGGGACGGCGGCTGAGCATTGATTTTTTCATCGCGTTAGTCGCGCCGGCTAAAAGCGGGCGTTCACGAATCGGTATCACCGTGAGCCGCAAGGTCGGAGGGGCGGTAGAGCGCAATCGGATCAAGCGTTTGGCGAGAGAGGCCTTTCGATTAAATCGGCATCTTTTGATCCGCCCTTTGGACATCAGCCTGATCGCCCGCAAAGGCACCGCCGAACAGCCAAACCGGTCTATCGCCCAGGCGCTGAAGGACTTTTACGATAAGCTGCCGAGGCAAATTGAAAATTAGACGGGTGCTAACTTTTTTATTTCTTGCGCTGATAAAGGCCTATCAATTTGTCCTTTCTCCGGTTCTGGGTCCTACGTGCCGTTTTTTTCCTTCCTGTTCTGAATATGCCTATCAAGCGATCGTGCGTCATGGACCGGCAAGAGGCTCTTTTTATGCTTTCAAGCGACTGCTGCGATGCCATCCCTTCCATTACGGGGGAGTGGATCCGGTCCCCTGACCGTTTGCGCGGTTTACATAGCTTACGAGCAATCGCTGAATGCCAGGATAAGGTTTTAGAAAAAGAAGGTTATTCGAAGGATAGTTTTAGGAGATCGATATGGACCAAATGCGGCTGCTATTAGCTCTTGTGCTTTCATTTCTGGTCTTTATGCTCTGGAATGTTTTCTTCGGCCAGGATGCCCAGCAGCAAAAACCTGTACCTCAACTTCGTCAGGAAGCCCAAAAAGAGGAAAAAAGCGAACCGTCAGCCGTTGCGGCATCACCATCTGCCGGGACTGTACCGGTATTGGAAAGCGCCGTGGCGCCTAAACCTGAAGGACCCGCCCGCCAACTTACGGTTGAAACGCCGCTTTATAAGGCGGTACTCTCGGAGAAAGGCGGTGGCATTAGCAGCTTTAGTCTAAAAAAATATCGCGCAGCCGCCGCTAATGACTCTCCTCTGATGAACCTTTTCCCCGAGAACGGCTCGCTGGATGGGCTGCTGGTGGGGTTATCCAGCACGGGTGTTTCCGGCTTTGAGAAAGAGCTCTTTCAACTCAACCTGAGCGGGGATCATCTGAGCCTATCCGATGGGACCCGCGAGGTCGTTTTCAGCCACAAGAATAACGGCGGACTCCAGCTGGATAAGGTTTACCGGTTTTCGGCGGACTCCTATGTTATTGGGTTCGAGGTGCGGCTGGTGAACGGCACTAGCCAGCCCATAAAGGAGAGTCTTTTAGTCGCTCTGAAAAATGGTTTTGCAGAAAAAAATAAGTCAACCGCATTTGAAGGCCCCAGTTTACTGCTGAATCGCAGCCTTGAAACGATTCCCATCGATGAAATCGCAAAGAAAAACAGCCTGAGCGGCCAGATCGGGTGGGTGGCGCTGGAATCCCGATATTTCATGACCAGCGTGATTCCCATCAAGGATCAAACCAGCGCCGTGCGTTTGGTGTTGCTGCCAGGGAACGTGGTGGAAGCTCAGTATATCGAACCCGAGCAGACGTTTTCTCCGGGTAGCCGCCAGCAGTTCGATTATCAACTGTTTTTCGGACCTAAGAGCATGAGCGCGGTTGCGCAGGCCGGCCATGACTTGTCTCGTATCATCAATTTTGGCTACTTCGACGTGCTGGCCAAGCCCTGCCTCTGGCTGATGAGCTATCTCTACACAATAATCCCAAACTACGGAGTGGCAATTATCATTCTGACAATTCTCAGCAAAGTCCTCCTCTGGCCGCTCGGAACCAAGAGCTATAAGTCCATGAGCCAGATGAAGAAGCTGCAGCCTCTGATCAAAGAAATCCGGGACAAATACAAGAACGACCGGAAGAAAATGAACGAAGAGGTCATGCGGCTGCACCGAACCTACAACATCAATCCTTTGGGTGGCTGCCTGCCCATGGTGGTCCAGATTCCGGTTTTTTTTGCCCTCTACCGCATGCTCGACCAGGCAATCGAGCTGCGCCATGCACCATTTATCGGGTGGATCAATGACCTCTCAGCCCCCGATCGGCTTTTTCACTTCGATTTTTCCATCCCGTTTATGGAACCGCCTTACGGAATTCCGGTCCTCACCCTTGTCATGGGGGCGACGATGTTCTGGCAGCAGAAGATGACACCGCCTGCTGGCGATCCGGCCCAGGCCAAGATGATGCTGCTCATGCCGGTGGTTTTCACCTTTATCTTCATCAACTTTTCAGCCGGATTGGTTCTTTATTGGCTGGTCAACAACATCCTGTCCATCGGCCAGCAGTACTATACTCAAAAGAAATTCGGATGATTCGCTAATCAGCCTTTGACTGGAAATCCGATCCGCAAGTACCATCCACCTGGCGAGCGGATAAGTGTTGGTTGTTATGGATGATTCCACCATCGCCGCTGTGGCATCCCCCGCCGGCACCGGCGGCATAAGTATCATTAAAGTATCCGGACCCAGCGCCCTCGCCATTGCCACGAGCATCTTCCAACCTGCCGCGAAGATAACTAAAGATCAACCCAACCCTGTCGGTCTTGCCTCTCACCGGCTATACTATGGCCACATCTTCGATGAGCATAGCGGAAGGGCTCTTGACGAGGTTCTGCTGGCTGTGATGAAAGCTCCTCGAAGCTACACGCGGGAAGACGTCGTAGAGATAAACTGTCATGGAGGGCCGGGGGCGGTTCGGGAGGTTTTAGCCCTGGTTTTGCGCAAGGGGGCGCGCTTGGCCGATCCTGGAGAGTTCACCCGGAGGGCCTTTCTGAACGGCCGTATCGATCTCACTCAAGCCGAGGCGGTGATTGACGTCATAAATGCGCGCACCAACCAAGCCCTTGAGGTCGCCGCTGCCCAGATCAGCGGGGTTTTTCGGAGAGAGATCGAGGGCGTTCGCGGGTTTCTTATCGAAGTTCTTGTTCGCAATGAAGCCGCCATCGATTTTCCAGAAGACGAGGATGTTAAGGAAGATCCTGACGGCTACAAAATGATCCAGAGCTTGAGGAATAAGGCTATCCTGCCGATGGCGCAGCTCCTCCGTAATTATTACGAAGGGAGAGCAATCCGGGAAGGCTTAACCGTGGCTATAGTCGGTCGCCCCAATGTCGGCAAATCCAGCCTAATGAACTGCCTGCTATCCCGAGAACGGGCGATTGTAACACCTTACCCTGGAACCACAAGGGATGCTATTGAGGATGATCTGATTATACAAGGTATAGTAGTTAGTCTTTGGGACACAGCCGGACTGCATCAATCGGAAGATCCGGTTGAGGCCATCGGAATGCAAAAAACCATCGAGCGCGTGGCGCAGGCGGACTTGATTCTATTTGTACTCGAAGCGCATCGGCCAATTTCTAAGGAAGATTTTGCAATTTATCAAAAGATAAGTTCGAAACCTGTCACGCTCGTCTTGAACAAGATCGATCTCATGGAAGAGTGTTTGCAGCCGTACATAGTCCCCGGCGATTGGGTTGAATCTCCACGAATGCAGGTATCTGCCTTAACTGGACAAGGGGTTGAGGCTCTTCAAGAAGCCATTTTAAAGCATGCAAGGGGCGACGGGTGTTTGGAAACGATGCCGGCGATCATTCCCAACATGAGACAAAAGGCGCTTCTGGAAGGCTGTGTTCAATCGTCCGAAGCCGCTGTGGCCGGCCTTGAAAACCATGATTCTCCTGAACTGGTCGATATTCATATCAGGCAGGCACTTGACCGAATTGACGAAATATTAGGCAATAGCATTAAGACCGAAATTATCGACGGCATTTTCAGCCGGTTCTGCATCGGAAAATAATTTAAGCTTTCAGTTGTATATTGTTTCACGTGAAACATTAAGGCGTGACCTTCAACAACATACAGAGAACGTTTCACGTGAAACATAAGTATTCAGGCCGATCTTTTGGCATATTGCCAAAAGGCCTTTTCCAAAATCAATTCTGGCCGGCTTGCAGTGAGCTGGCCTTTCGACCTCTACAACAGATAGGCAGGTGAGACATGGATTTTGATTTTACGCCTTATTTCGCAAAATATGAAAAACTTGTCGCCGCTGCGGATGCCGCATTTGAGCGTGTCAAACAAGCGCATGCCGAATGCGTAAAATGTAAGCAGGGCTGTGCGGATTGCTGCCATGCGGTCTTCGACCTTACCCTGATCGAGGCGCTTTACATCAACCATCGCTTCAACCAGGAATTTGAAGGCGCCGCACGGATCGATTTAGAGGAGAACGCCAATCGAACCGACCGGCTTATGGCCAAGATCAAGCGCCAGGCGCAGGAGGATCTTCTGGCCGGAAGGCCAGAGGTGGATATTCTCACGGATCTGGCACGAGAGCGCGTTCGCTGTCCTCTTTTGAACACCAAGGATCTGTGCGAGCTATACCGGTATCGCCCCTTGACATGCCGATTCTATGGAGCCCCTACCGCCATCGGCGGCAGCGGGCATACTTGTGGCTTGTCCGGCTTCAAAGAAGGCGAAACCTACCCCACCGTAAATTTGGATACTATCCACGCCCGGCTCCAAGAGATTTCGGCCGAACTGATTCGCGATCTTAAATCTCGCTATATAAAGCTGGCAGACATCCTGGTGCCGCTATCTTCGGCGCTCATTACCGAATATGACGATATCTACTTCGGATTAAAGGAGGCGCCACCCGATGAACCCCCACCGAAACGGAGGCGGTCAAGGAGGCATACATGAACTCGATATCACCCGAGGAGGCGGAGGGCCGGAAAAAGGCTGTTTTTGACGGCATGTCGCCTCGCCGCCAAAAACATATTCTTAAACGAGGCTACGACAAGTGGGACCCGTTCGAAGAGCCCAAGGATCCCATTGACATTCGTAAAGACAAGACCAAGCGCACCACCCAAGACCTTGTCCGTGAATTTTTACAGACCCGCTCAGGCGAAGCGCAGAACAACGCTTACAACCGGGGTGTTCTCGAGATAGCGCTGGGCATCGTAAACAGCGACGATCGCTTTCGGGGAATGTACGAGTTCGCCTGTTGGTACCGTGAACTTCTTCTCAAAGAAGGATTTGACCAGACCACGACTTGATGTAATCTTCCCATTCCATTGGCAGGAGCTGTTTTTTAGCGTTGTTGCACTCCTTACAGCATGGGATCACGTTGCCTTTGGTGGTTTTTCCGCCGCGCGAGATAGGAACGACATGATCCATGGTAAGTTTCCGCGGTGAAAAATTTCGGCCGCAATAATGACATCTCCCCTTGGCGAGCTGGCGCTTCCACCACTGGCTTTCTCGCAATTCCCGGGCTTTGCCGCGCTCGCGCTTGAGATCAGCCTCTTCCGGAGGATATGAAGGTTTCATGGCCGCACAGATATAATCAAAAATGTCGTTCTAAAATAATCTCTTATTCGATTGTCCGAACGATTTCAGGAGTTGAGGTTCTTCAACCAGCGTTTGATTGCTTTTATAAGAATGCGGTAATACCGCTCAGATCCGCCGATGCCCACTCGCCCGAAAAAATAGTTGATCTCCAGTAGAAGCGGGCGCGGGGCAGGTTCGCCTTCGGCGAAAATAACATCTAATCCCGCTAGATTGACGCTGGCGCCGCGACAGAATTCCGCCACCATGTCCTCTCCCATTTTCCTTAAGACCGGATCTCCTCCCGGGTCTATCTTGGCGCCTTTTGAGAGGTTGGCATGAAATTCATTTTGATCCTCGCAGATCCGCCAATAGGATATTATCCTATCGCCAATAACCGCCACTCGCAAGGATCGGTTCACGCAAGGTATGTACTCCTGAAGCAGAAATCCTCCATGCCCGGAGGCCTCGCAGCGGGCAGCATGAGTCACGAGTTCGTCCAGTTTATTGAAGGATTGGACGAGAAACACGGTATCTCCCTCCCCGCCCCAATCAAGCTTAAAAACAAGCGGCAGGCTTAGAGCATCTGGGTCGGGGTAGCGACGCCTGAACTCATCTGAGTTGCGGAAGATTTCGGTTGGAGGGTGAGCAATCGCTTTTTCAATGAAAAGCTTAATCTGTCCGATTTTCCCGGGGTATCGAAAACGAGTATCATAATTTGGAAATATATTCAAACAGTTATTTCGAGCCATCAAATAGAGCTGCCGCTGACATCCCTGTGGCAGAATCACCGCGCTTGCTTTACGAATAGCAGACAGTTCGGAAGGACCAGGGTCACGGCCAGCGCAGAGGATGTTGTGATCTGCCCTGAAAAGCGGGTGAAACGAAACGACCATGGGATTCTACCGATTGAGCTTATCGCGCCTGTTGGAATCGATTTGGAACGGACAAACCGATCTCAATAAAAATAATAAAGATGCTGGGAAGGAGCACGGTTTCTGGCCAGTATAATGCATGCTATCAGCGTTTCCCGTCAATACTTATCTCAACTTCAGTGATTATTGCACACAAATAGCCCTCCCCTTATTTCTGGGAACGGGCTATCGGTTTTAAATAATAACGCGATCCATTTGGAATGGACCGCAGGTTGGCAAATAGCGGCTGAATCAATAATGAACTTCCATCCAGTAGGTTACCCCGAGTTTTGGCCCCTTCTCCGTCAGCTGCTCGATAAGGCCTGTGGAAGAACTCATGTATTTTTTCTCCAGAGGATTTTTGGGGTTGTTTCCGATCTGCAGAATTGAAGGAGGCTGCAGGTTGCCCATGAATTCAATCCCCGAAGGGGCCAGTTCTTCACTGATTCCGTCTTCATCAAAATCGACTCTCACTAAATCCTTTGCGGTGATAGCGCGATCTCCGGAAATATCAAACAAGGCGCCGCCGGCGGTTCCGCCCGTGAAGGCGTTTAATTCCATGAAGATCGAATTACCTCCAGGGCCGCAAGGGTCTTTGTTAGGCGTGAAACCGATCGCGAGGAGGTTGCCATCTCGAATCAGGACATCACTGATTACTCTTTCGCCAGAGTTTAGATCGAAATAATATCCGACGTCGTTGTCCGTCGAGTCCGAAGGATTAGGCTTTTGCCGGGTTGCGTGGTCAGCGTCCGATTTTGTCTCCCAAACAGGCTTGGAGCTGCTGAGCAACCTGATGCGGTATTCGATACCCGCGCTCTGGACCGTAAACACCTTTTGTTTTTGCCGCAGGAGTCTTACCTTGGTGGGAAGGTTGCTCAGCTGTGGAGTAGCACCGCGGTTGAAACTTCCGACATATTCCAGGTCGTCGTCGTCGCTCCATTTTTTGCTTTTCAAGGTATAGACTCGGTCGCCATAATCCCATATGCCGTAGATCGACTGTACCGAGCCGTCGTTGAAATCGCTTTCTCCAAGATATTTACCGGTGCCGAAACAAACGATGAAGCCGTGTTTTTCCGGATGATACAGCACATCCGGCCGAATGGTGATTGGCTGGAGAGACCCCGCCGGGCCTTTGGCTTCGAAAAGGGGTTGAGGTGTTAGGTCCCTGAAGTAGGCGACTTTCCACTGATCGGTATTATTACTGCTCAGATCGAATTTCCAGAGTTTGCCATGAAGGTCGCCGGCGTATACGAAATCGACCTTGCCGTCGTAGGTCACATCGACGGCGACAGGACTTGAAAGGCCGTTTTCCGGACCTATGCCGGCATCGATTTTCTTGATAAGATCGCCCGTGGCAGGGCTTATGATGTAGAGGGCCGACTTGCCACTGTCGCTGTTGTAGCCGTTTCCGAAAATCACCACCCATGGACACGTGTTGCTGTTCGACTTTACAATTACTGGTTTGCTGAAAGAGAACCCCATGTCTGGATCGGCGGATTTGGGAAACTCCCAAAGGATTCTATCGGCCAGCTCCGTCTCTGAAGAGATGTTTCTAGCTCCAGTGATGTCTATTGCGAAATATCCTTTGCCGCCTTTGCCTAAGCCACCCACGAGCAATGTCTTCTGCCCGACACCCCCCCAAATTCCATCTCCCTTCTTAATGCTGGGGGTCAAATCCACGTAGATTTTGTGGGTATAACCGGGGTCTGCTAAGAAGTGCAGATTTCCGAAGATCAGATTGGGGACATGCGCGAATACCTCTTGTCCGGTTTCGGCATCAAACGCGTGCAACATGCCATCGTTAGCTCCGCAGTAAACAAGGCCGTTGTCGAAGACCGGAGCTGAATTTACGATGTCGCCCAATTTTTTCGAGCGCGGCCGCCAGCCGTTCAAGTTTGCGCCTCGCAGGTATCTCACCATATTTCCGGGGTCTGCACCCAGGGCCGACCGCTGGCTGTCGGTGAGGGAGCCTTCGCTGAAAGGGACCCCGCAGGTGCCGTTGAAGGTGGTGATCAGCCGCTGGTCCCATTGCTTTTCTTCGAGTTTCTGAGCGGCCGACCATTTGATCGGATTGGCAATCAGGTCGCCGCTGCTGGGATCAGGGCGGAAGGCTCGTAAATCACCGGTCCATTCATTGTCCTTGTTGCTGTAACATGCCTGATAAATGTATGTGTTGCTGTGGATTTTTCCGTAGAGAAAATAACCGTTTACCGTCACAGAGGAGGCCGATCCGACAAGGATTTCCGATATGGCTTCCATCAGATCTTTAATCGCGGTTGCCAGCTCCTGGGGGTTCCCGGCGCTCAGAAATTTTCCTCTGCCATTCACGGTGGCATGCCAGAGATCATCGATCGTCTGCGAGGATCTGTCCGTATTAACTTCGGGCCAGACAACTTGCTTTCCGGTCGTCTTGTGTTTTAGGGCGACATCATAATCCGCTGGGTTCAGGCTGCCATTGACCCCAAATGAAACGGCATAAGTTGCCATATGCTGATGGCTGGCCCTGTCGGATTTGCTGACCGGAACTAAATTTGGCAACCTATTGAGATCGTTATTATAATAATACATGGCGACATCTGCAAGGCTGTAAGAAAAAGCATCCGCGTAAGGCTCGCCGTCATCGCCGTCGGCGTTGCCGATATAGGATGGTTTGTAAGAAAGATCGCTATAATACCCATCTGTGAGAACCACAGCGAACGACTGCTGGCAGCCGGCCCCCTCCCCCTCGCTCCCATAAGGTGTCGGACCGGTTGTTCCACCCAAAACCCCGCTGTTTTCCTTGTAATAGCGGCCGACCATGTCGAGTCCTTCCTTCAGCGGAGTGCTGCCTCCGGACTCGTACCGATATAGCTGTTCAATAATAAGATTCGAGCTGTCCTCGATATTGGCTCCACGGGTGATCCTCAGCGGAGCCAAGGGGCAGACAATACGCCGATTGATTCCATAGATTCCGACTCGGATCTCGGCTAACGTTTGAAGGACACCAGCAATAGAACTTTTTGCGGTGAACTCCCGACGACGATGATAGGTAAACCAGTTGGCAAAATTCTGGCGTTCCTGGTCATATGTCCACCCTGTCACCACATCCAACGGTGGAGCAGTGTCCAGGCTGAGAGCACTTACTTTTTCCGCCAGGCCATTTCCAGTCACCGTAACCGCATAATGCCTTATGGATGAATCCGCATTGTCAAGAATTACCAAATAAGCTCTGTTTGCGGCGGTTGAATAAACATAGTAATGGGAATGCGGTACGTTCACCCCGCCGACACTCAATGAGATCCCTTCCAGGTCAAGTTGGTATCCTTCGGGTGAGGCGGGATGGCTCTTGGGCTTATCTTTGTCCGCATTCCTGAAAACTGTGTCGCCATAGCTGGGCCATGGGAGGTAGGTCACGTTCGGGTTGTAGTACATTACATTGACAACGCACCACTGGGACTTCCAATATTTCCTGCCCTCCGATCCGGCGTACCAATCGGGTTGGCTGGAAAATTTGTAGACATTATCGCCGACATCATCGAAAAGGTAACAAAAACCACGCTGATCTGGAGAATTGACCGGATTGGGAAAACTGCCGTCATACCCCCCGCGCACAAGAATATCAAAATTCATGCTTCCGGAATCGTCCAGCACAAACATGATGTTGGCCGGCGGCGGAACTATCCGCGCGAACATCGGAATTTCAGAAAGCTCGATTCCAGCAACGGCCACTGGCGTTAGCGCATGCGCCAGGCACGCCGACAGGAGCAAAATTGTCTTGATAAGATTTCGATATAATATAGTATTTTTAAAAGCCGCCAGAACGAGAAAAATTTTTTCCATATACCATCATTCCCCAGCAAGACCCTGCCTGCGATCGCCAGAAGTTCCCTCTAATACGCTGCCTGGTAACCCACTTTGATGACCGAAATGCCGTTCCAGGTACACCGTCCATAAATGGCGATAGAGTGAACCGTCGGTCGGTCCATATTTATCGAGAACCCCTTTGCGGTTCCCTCGTGACCAATGAGAAAAAGAGTGTGGTTCGGATCTACGACGGACGCCTCGGGAATCACTGAGTCCCCGTTGGTAGCGGTGTTTTCCCAGTATGCTTTGACGCTGTCCATGTTGAGTTCTCCGGTTGCCATCTCCATCCAGGATTGGAGGTTTTCTCCAAGATTTCCGTATTTGGCCAGATGATCGGCCGCTTCCAGGGCCGCGCCTTCAGCCAAGTAGAAGTTACGCCGATAAACAACCTCGTTTCTGGCCATGGTGATTTCAGTATTGGCGACGCGAGATGCCGAGAAACCTATGACGGTAAGCAGGGTCAGAATGACCAGCGCGCCTATGATGGCCAGGTGTCCGTCTTCATTATTAAGCGAGGATGGGAAGGGCATCGGTCAGATTCCGTTCGTTGGGTCGGCTGATGGTTCACAAGCCGATATTGCGTAAACTCACCCGCGATGAGTAAGTCCGCGAGGTTGTTTTCCTTAAACCGGCGGGTTCCTCGATCGTGAGCGTAATAATCACTGACCGAATTCGGTCGCGATCCAAATTATCAGTGACTTCGTTGTTATCACCGTCCAGGAAGATGAACAGCGGGACCCCGCCGGGGTTTGGTGCCACCCGGTCGATTAAATTCATACAGGTCGATCGCTCCGGATCGCTTTCGTAAAAACAACGCCGTAAGCTTCGGCGCGCGATGTCGTAGAGGTAGGTCACTTCTTCTGACTGGTCGTCCAAATCCCCATCTGGCGCTGGTTGGTAGCAACCGGACGAGTTGATCGGCTGATCGCAGCGGTCCGACGTGAAACGCAGCTTGGAGCCTGTGGATGATATTTCTTCAATGCCGGCTCCGGCCTTTTTAAGCGGGTCCAGACCGGCCATACGCAGATCATGAACAACGTGTTCGACTCCGGCCCTGGCAGAATGTTGAGCGCCGGCGGCGGCATTTTGAGCGACGGAGGAACGGGTAAGGGTCATAAAAAAGGCTACCATGATCCCAAAAGCCAGGGACATCAGCCCCAGCGCTATTAGAAGCTCCGCCAAGGTGAAGCCGTCATCGGTCCGAGCATGAACCCAAAGGCCGTTTCTCATGTGCCATCGCCTCTGGTGATGCTGGTCAACTCGATTGTTCGATTTCGTCCCAAGCGATTCCAATTGACCGTTACGCGAATGCGCCGCGCAGAACCGTAGCCGATCGGGTCATCGATGACCCAGCTGCGATTAAAGATGCCGCCACTGTTACCGCGCTCGTCGATTGGGTTATTGGAATCGGAATACGCTCCGACAACCATATCTGCCACCGCTTCCTTTTTCAGATCCTCCAGAGTTTCCACGGCAAGCATGGTGGCTTGGGTGATAACGTTCGCAGAGGTGTTGTTGGCGGTGGTGGAAAGGATTAAGGTTCCCACCGCCACAAACCCAATCGAAAAAATGGCGATCGCAATCATCGCCTCAGCCAGGAGATACCCGCTTGGATCTAATATGTGAAAGGGTTTTATCTTTAAAACAGTTGCGCAGAAGCAAGTTGGTCTCACCTTCAGTTTTCCGCTCTAATTTTGCCTATGGAGCTGATAACGATTTTCCTGCTTTTTCCAGCAAGATTGCTCACTACCAGGGTGCCCGGGGTGGCGCCGCCACGCGAGGTGAAGGCCATCCGGTGGCTGGATAATGTATAATCCGGGTGGGACGAATCGATCCGAAGCTCAGGCGGAAGCACTGCATGTTTCAGCGCAGCCACTTGACCATTCGAATTGATATAAGTGATTTGATACCGGCTTTCTGCAGGCTCGAACTGCACGGTCATGGTCGTATTGTGTTTGGCGGCGAGGGCTTTGGCGGATTGCAAATCACCTAGCAATTCGTTGATCGTACCTTGCAAGCGCATGTTGGCACGCCAGGAAATGAGGTTGGGGACGACCGCCGCCGCCGCCGTGGCGAGAATAGAAAGTATTACCAGCGCCTCCAGCAGCGACAAACCGCATTCCGGTCGATTGGGGCGCTGACAGTCAGAGATATGCGAGCGATGGAATTCAAACTGATGGAAGTTCTTGAAATGGTGCTTACCAATATATAGTGGACCAGGTTTCAGCATATACCTAACAGTTTGGCGCTATTTTTGTTAGAAAGCGGACCGTAATAACCTGTTCGGGACAGGGTCGCCAAATCGAAGTAAGCACTCAAATTATCAGCAAAATCTGTTCCATTGAGCGGTAAGGATAATTTCTATAATTATATCAAGGTATTGTGGAATAATTTTTTCTATGGTGAAGCGCAGCATGTTTCTCTAATTACTCATCATGTGCAGCGATATCCAATCAAAATATGAAAAAATTTATATAAAACAAATAGTTATAAATTATTCTTGGTCTGTTCCGATCTTGTTTTCCAAGGAATCTATGTTGAACTAGTAGCCGCCATGTAAACGATATGGCTTCTTGCGGCGACTAAAAGGCCATAATGACCGAGGGTGGCAAAGGTGCGGGTCGGCGCTAAGGCCATGCTTGAATGAGGGGGGAGGGGGGGGGAAGATTGCTATTGACGCGGCTTTAAAACGTGATATATTCCGTCCCAGAATTTGGGGAACTGGTGAATGCGGAATACGGATGAGCAGGGGTTAAATTCTCTGCTTATTGCTTTTAGGGGCAATGAAAATTTAAAAATACAGATGGATCAAGGAAACTGACGATTTCTCGATAAGAGGAAAAAAACCATTAAACCGTTGCTCATTGGAGTGGCCTTTAATCAAAGGCCATTTTTTTTAGAGCCAAAAAAATGAGTAACGCTCCGACAGATGAAAGCAAAATGGCTAGCAATTTCTAGCCAAGGAGAAAATTAACACCATGCGTAAGACCATGTGGATCATATTAGGCATCACCTGCGCGTTCAACATCGCCTTGTGGTCCGTGTTCAATCGTCCCGAAAACCCGGAGCCCGACTGGTCGGGCACTTTCAATTATGTTTCGTTCAGCCCTTATCGCAGCGGACAGGACCCGATCGAAAACAAGTTCCCGGCTCCGGAAGAAATCATGGAGGATCTGGCTTTCCTCAGGGGGAAGACCAAGGGAATTCGCACTTATTCGTCGTTGGATGGAATGGAGGCCATCCCGGGCATGGCGACGCGCCTGGGGCTCGACGTCACGGCGGGCGCCTGGATCGACGGCCGTTACGAGCGCAATGAGGACGAGATATACAACCTCATCCAAAACGTCCACCGATATCCATCGACGATCAAGCGCATTATCGTTGGCAACGAAGCGATCTACCGCACCGATCTCTCGGTTGAGGAAATCATCACGTATTTGGACCGGGTGCGGAGCGCTGTGAAGGTGCCCGTCGGAACCGCCGAGCCATGGCATGTGTTTATTAAGAACCCAGAACTGGTCAAGCATGTGGACTTCATCGCCATTCACGTGTTGCCCTACTGGGAGCGGGTTTCCTTCGCTGATTCCATCGGCTGGGTTCTTGATCGCGTCAAGCAGGTGAAGGAGACCTTCCCCGACAAGCCGGTCTTCCTCGCGGAAGTGGGGTGGCCGAGCAACGGTGAGAATTTCGGCAAGGCCAAGCCGAGCCGGGAGGATGAAGCGAAATTCCTGCGACGGTTCCTGAACATTGCGGATCAGCGTCAGCTGGACTATTGCATCATGGAGGTATTCGACCAGCCCTGGAAAAAACCCCACGAAGGAGTGGTGGGTGCCTTCTGGGGCGTTTACGACGTGGATCGCAAGCCCAAGTTTTCCTTCCAAGGGCCGATACAGTCCAGCACCTTACTATACAGCGGGATCTCCGCTGTGCTGGCAGGTATGCTCCTGGTTTGGCTGTACCTGCGCATCCAGCCGTCACAGCCCTTCAGCGGTAAGGTGTTCTTCGCGCTGCTGCTTCAAACCACGGCCTCCGTTTTCGTTTGGGTGATAGCCTCGCCACTGATCGGTGAGTTCCTCATCTGGGAGACGCTCATATGGGCGCTGCTGCTGCCCATGCAGGCCGGGTTGCTGATGATTATTTTGGTCAATGGCTTTGAGATGGCCGAGATGATTTGGCCCGAGGGGCTGAAACGCCGTTTCGCGCCTCTCGCTTCCTCCGGCGATCTAACGAAACCGCACGTTTCCATCCATGTGCCCATATGTAAAGAGCCTCCCGACATGGTGATCGAAACGCTGAACAGCCTGGCGGCGTTGGACTATCCGAACTACGAGGTGCTGGTCATCGACAACAACAATCCGCATCCGGAGCTCTGGCAGCCGGTGCAGGCGCATTGTGAAACACTGGGTTCCAAATTCCGCTTTTTCCATCTCGA
This sequence comes from uncultured delta proteobacterium, assembly GCA_963700055.1. GTDB lineage: Bacteria > Desulfobacterota > Desulfobacteria > Desulfobacterales > SpSt-501 > SpSt-501. The sequence continues at coordinate 337,060 of CAVOWH010000013.1, forward strand.
TAAGATCGAAGGCTACAAGGCGGGAGCGCTGAATTTCGCGCTTCAGCACACCGATCCAATCGCCGACATAGTGGCCGTGGTTGACAGCGACTATCTTGTCAGGACCGACTGGCTGAAGCTGCTGGTGCCCCACCTTGAACGCCAGGAGGTGGGCGTGGTGCAAGCGCCCCAGGATCATCGCGGCTGGCCGGGCAGCCTTTTCAAGGAGATTATCAACTGGGAATATCATGGCTTTTTTGAGATCGGCATGGTGCATCGGAACGAGCGCAATGCCATCATCCAGCACGGCACCATGACGCTCATCCGCAAATCGATCCTGCTCGACTCGGGCCAATGGGCCGAGTGGTGCATCTGTGAGGACGCCGAGCTCGGGTTGCGCATCCAGAGCCTGGGGTATGATACCGTTTACGTCAAGGAAAGCTTCGGCAAGGGTTTAACTCCGGACTCCTTCGCAGGCTACAAACGCCAGCGGTTCCGCTGGGTGTATGGTGCCGTTCAGATTCTCAAACGGCATTGGTCGATCCTATCGCCCTTCAGCCGCCATAGCGGCTTGAATCTGGCTCAGCGCTATCATTTCATCGCGGGGTGGCTGCCCTGGTTCGGCGATGCCATCAGCCTGGTCATGAACGTGCTGTGCATCTTCTGGGCGACCGGGATGGCGTTCTTTCCAAAGTACTTCGGAGCCCCGCTTTACGTATTGATGCTGCCACCGATAGGAGCTTTTTTGTTCAAACTGCTGCATTTCATGTGGCTCTACACAGCGCGGGTGCCGTGCACGTTTACTCAGCGGTTAGGTGCGGCGCTGGCCGGGACGGCGTTGACCCATACCATCGCGACGGCCATTTTGCGCGGCATCTTCACCCAGAGCATGCCCTTTCTGAGGACGCCCAAATGCGAAAGCAAGAGCGCGGTGATGAAGGGGTTCACCATGGCGCGTGGCGAGGCCCTGATGATGGTGCTGCTTTTATTTGCAGTGGTGGTCAACTACAACTTCGGTAACGACCAAACCGAAGAACGACTAATCCGCTCAGCGTTGCTGCTGATCCAGGCCCTGCCCTATGCTGCGGCCCTCCTGCTGTCGCTTTTCAGCGTCATGCCCGATGGCCTGCGGCTGCCTTTGGGGGCCAAAAAGCCTGTTCGCCCCGAAACCGTGACTGCTGCCAATCGGCTGCTGGTGGGACCGTGAGGTTTGACCCTCAAGGTGGGCTTTAAGAAAAGCGAAGCCAAGCGCTTCGCTTTTCTTAAGCCGATGGTTATTAACAGAAGGCCTTTTTCTCAATAGCCGAAGCGTTCGACGGTTTTAGCGTCCCTGCGCCAGTTCTTCTGTACCCGCACAAAAAGCTTCAAGAAAACCCTTCTTCCTGTCATGCGTTCGATGTCCTGCCGGGCCTCGCTGCCGATGCGTTTCAGCATGGCGCCGCCTCTGCCGATGATGATCCCCTTCTGAGAGCTGCGTTCCAGGTGGATAGTGGCTTCGATGCTTAAGCGCGCTCCATCGGCACTCAGCTTGAAGGCTTCCACGGTGACGGCCGATGCGTAGGGAATCTCCTCGCCCGTCAGGCGGAAGATTTTCTCGCGGATCAGCTCGGCCGCGATGAACCGCTCGGTGGCGTCGGTGAGGGTGTCTTCCGGGAAATAGGGCGGGCCGGCGGGCAGCGATCGAACGATGGTGGCGATGAGTTCCTCGACCTGAGTGCCGTCCAGCGCGGACAAGGGCACCACGGCCTCGAAGGTGTGACGCGCCGACCACCCGGCGATGACCGCCAGCAGCTTTTTCTTCTCAGCGACCAGATCGATCTTGTTCAACGCCATAATGACAGGCAATTCCAGGCCGCGGATCTTCTCCGACAGAAGCGCCTCGGAGGCTGGATCGGGGTGGGCGGCGTCCACGACCGCCAGCAGCAAATCTGCGTCGCTAATGGCACCGCAGGCCGTTTCAACAATCTTTACGTTGAGCGGGTCCTTAGGCACGAAAATGCCGGGAGTGTCGTAAAAGATGATCTGTGCTCCGGGGCGGTGGCAAACGCCTAAGAATCCGATGGCGCGTCGTTTGGGGCTTGCTGGAAATTATCGATATCTTCTCTCCCAGGATCCGATTAAGCAACGTGGACTTGCCGGCGTTGGGCGCCCCGGCCATGGTGACATAACCGGACTTGAAAGCGGAGGCTTTGGGGACAGGATCGGTCATATTCTCAGGCCCGCTCGTCTTCAGGCGCTGCCGTTGCCAACTCAACAAGGGTTTTCCACAAGATATCCCGGCCCAGGCGGGACTTGGCGGAAAATAGCACCCATTCGGCAGGGCTCACCTGCAGGGTGTCGGCGATGATTTGTAGCTGCTTGGCTTGTGCGGTTTTTGATAGCTTATCGGCTTTGGTAACGACCAGGATGGAGGCGATTTCGTTTCGATCCAGCCAGTCAAGCAGCTGGAGGTCTTCCGCGCTCGGGGTCCGGCGGATGTCCAAGATGACGATGACGGCCTTCAGGTTCTCTCGTCCGGACAAGTACTGCTCGATCATGGGCCGCCATTTGCGGCGCTCGATTTCCGATACCCGCGCGTAGCCATAGCCCGGCAGGTCCACGAACATGAAAGCATCGTTCACGCAGAAAAAGTTGATCAATCGGGTCTTGCCGGGTGTAGAACTGGTGAGAACAAGTTTTTTGCGGCTGACCAGGGTGTTGATCAAACTGGACTTGCCCACGTTGGAGCGGCCGGCGAATGCAAACTCCGGCAGATCTCCGGGCGGATACTGCTGAGGCTGGGCAGCGCTCGTAATGAATTCCGCCGATTTGATGAGCATTTGATCTCTCCGGCAAAGGAAATGTGGCTTTTCAGAAGGTGATCCGTCGATACTCCGCTGAGTCGATCTCCGGCTGGGCATCGCGTGTCAATGTTCCGGGCAATGATCGCGGAAGTACTTCTCAAGCCGATGCATGCCTTCGGCAAGATTCTCCATGGAGTTGGCATAAGAGAACCGCAAATACCCCTCTCCGTTCCGACCGAAGTCGATGCCCGGGGCGACACCGACCTGCGCCTTCTCGAGGATGTCGAAGGCCAGTCGGTAGGAATCCGTCGAGTAGCGTTTGACGTTGGCGAAGACGTAGAATGCCCCGGTCGGCTCGACGGTGATTCCCAGCCCGATCTGCCGGAGCCGACGGATGATGAACTTGCGGCGCTCGTCGTAGATCGACTTCATACGGGCGACATCTTCGCCGGCGCACTGCAACGCGGCCATCGCCGCCTTCTGCACCATAGAGTTCGCGGAGATGAAGAAATTCTGCTGCAGCTTCTGCATGGGCCGGATGAGCGACGGCGGAGCGATCACATACCCCAGCCGCAGGCCGGTCATGGCGAAGCGTTTGGAAAAGCCGTTCAGCACAAAAGCCCGGTCGGTGAACTCCAGAATGCTGTGCTCTTTGCCCGCGTAGACGAGGCCGTGATAAATTTCGTCGGATACGACCATGGGGGCCTGCGGTGCTTCGGCCAGGGCCGCAATCTGCCGCATGCGGTCGGCTTCCAGAAGGTTGCCGGTCGGGTTGGAGGGCGAGTTGATGAAAATGGCCTTGGTCCGCGGCGTTATTTTTTCCGCAATCGCTTCAGGCCGGAACTGGAATCCGTCCTCCTCATATACCGGAACGGTGACTGGAATGCCCTGAACGAATTTGATGAAGTTGGGGTAGCAGGCGTAATGCGGGTCGGATATGATCACCTCGTCACCGGGGTCGAGCAAGGCTGAAAACACCAGCAGGATCGCCGGCGAGGAGCCTGATGTGACGATGATCTGATTCGACTGCACCTGCACGCCATAGGTGTTGCGGTAATAATCCGCGATGGCGCCCCGCAGCTCGTAATTGCCCAAACTGTGGGTATAATGGGTGTGGCCGTTGGCCAAGGCCTGGCAGGCCGCCTCTTTGACACACGCGGGCGCGTCAAAATCCGGCTCACCCATCTCGAGGTGAACGATATGGGCGCCCTGGCGTTCCATCTCATTGGCCTTTTCCAGCACGTCCATAACAATGAAGGAGGTCAGCGCCTGGGTTCTTTTGGAAACCATAATCCCTTTTCCTAAGTTTATCTTTCAGAAAGAATATACCGATGGCGGCTTCGAAGAGCGGAACAGCCGTTAAACCACCTTATTCAGTGGGTACTCGATGATTCCCTCCGCACCATGCGAAAGCAACCGGGGGATCAGGTCTCGGACGATTTCGCGGCTCACCATGATCTCCACCGAAAAAAAGTTTGAGCGGTAAAGCGGTGCGACGGTCGGCGCCTTCAGACTGGGCAGCATGGCAACCACCTCTTCCATGCGTTCCTCGGGCACGTTCATCTTCAAGCCGACCATCTTCTCCCCAAGCAACGCTCCCTTGAGCAGCAAGGCGATCTGCTCGATTTTCTGACGTTTGTCGGCATTCTCCCAGGCAATATGGTTGGCAATCAGCTGCGTGTTGGTCTGCATCAGCTCATGGATGATGCGCAGGCCGTGGGCTCTTATGGTGCTCTCCGTTTCCGTGACTTCGACAATCGCATCTGCCAGGCCGGATACGACCTTGGCTTCGGTGGCTCCCCAGGAGAACTCGATAACGACGTCGATTTTGCGATCGGCGAAATAGCGGCGGGTGAATTCGACCAGTTCGGTGGCGATTTTTTTTCCGGCCAGATCTTCCAGTCGGCAGATTTTCGAATCGTAGGGCACGGCCAGGACCCAGCGCGCCGGGCGAGCGCTGACTTTGGAGTAGATGAGATCGGCGACGATATGCACCTTGGAGTTGTTTTCTGCGATCCAATCCTTGCCGGTGAGTCCAGCATCCATGGTCCCGTTTTCGACATAGCGGGACATTTCCTGGGCGCGGCATATCGCACATTCAATAAAGTCATCATTGATTTCAGGGAAATAGCTGCGACTGTTGACGCTGATGTTCCAACCGGAGCGCTTGAACAGAGCGATCGTCGCCTCTTGAAGGCTCCCCTTGGGGATTCCCAGTTTTAATTTTTGGCTCACTTTTTGTAGACCTCCTTCGGATCGAAGATCGGTTGCCCGGTGACCTGAACAGACCCGTTTTGAATCCGTTTGTAAAAACAGCTGCGATGGCCCGTGTGGCAGGCGGCTGCGCCGATCTGTTCAATTTTCAGCACGACCGCGTCATTGTCGCAATCGATCAAGATTTCCTTAACCATTTGAACGTTTCCGGACGTTTCGCCTTTGATCCATAGACAGTTGCGGCTGCGGCTGTAATACGTGGCCCGGCCGGTTGCCAAGGTGTTCTCCCAAGCCGCCTGATTCATATAGGCAACCATCAGGACTTCACCGGTGCGGAAATCCTGGGCGACCGCGGGAACTACTCCTCCCAGCTTATTGAAGTCAAGCGTGACCATGTGGAATCCACCTCTATGCAACCGGACGACCTCAGCATATCTTGAATTCGGCCTCATCCGGCGCTATGGTTTTTTAAAATGGGTCGATGGCCAAATTGGTTTTGGTCAAAATCTTACTTACTAATACCCTTAATGCGCTTGCGTCAAATATTTTTTATTGTTGAGACCATGGTTTTTTGTTATTAAAGTTGAATTGAAGGTCTGCCAGCCATGATCCCGAAACAATCTACCCCGCGGAAACCGGGGAAACCCCCATCCGCCAAAAAGACACCTTTTTTCCGGCGGTTCATCCTGGCACCATTTCTGGTGCTGATGATCCTTGGCCTGATCGTGCTGTTAGCCGCAATGGGCGGCTACCAGTACATCAGCCAGGATCTTCCCAAAATCAATTCCCTCAGGGATTATCGGCCGCCGATCATAACCACGGTCTATGCCGAGGACGGCCGCAAGATCGCCGAGTTTTTCAAGGAGCGTCGCATCGTAATTCCTCTGGTCGAGGTGCCACCTTTGCTGGTCAACGCTTTCGTCGCCGCTGAGGACTCCCGGTTTTTTCAGCATCAGGGGGTTGACCCCTTCAGCATCCTGCGTGCGGCGCTGAAGAACCTGGAAGCCGGCACCATCAAGCAGGGTGGAAGCACCATCACTCAGCAAGTGACGCGCTCTTTTCTGCTTACTCCCGAGCGAAGTTACATCCGCAAGATCAAAGAAGTCATTCTAAGCTACCGCATCGAGATGGCGTTCACTAAGGAGGAGATCCTTTTCCTCTATCTCAACCAGATCTACCTTGGCCACGGTGCCTACGGCGTGCAGGCGGCGGCTGAGAATTATTTTGGAAAGTCGGTCAAGGATTTGAGCCTTGCGGAATGTGCGGTCCTGGCGGGGTTGCCCCAGGCGCCGACCCGCTACTCGCCCTTCCGTCATCCCGAGCAGGCCCGCGCCCGGCAAATGTATGTTCTCAGCCGCATGGTCGAGGAAGGATTCATCAGCCGCGAGCAAGCCGACGAAGCGTTGCTGGTGAAGTTGGACATCAAGCCTCGACGAAACCTTTATGGGGAGCAGGTGCCCTACTATACGGAACATGTCCGCCGCTATGTAGAAGGAAAATACGGGGTGGAGGCTCTCTACAACCAGGGGCTCCAAATTCAAACCGCCGTCAACATCGACTTCCAGAAAATGGCCGAGCAGGAGGTCAACAGGGGACTGCAAGACCTCGACAAGCGCCAGGGCTTCCGCGGGCCGCTGAGGTCCTTGGCGGCATCCGAAATAGAGGCCTTCCTGCGGGAACAAGTGGCCGAGCTGGAAAGCGCCCCTCTGCATCCAGGCAGAATCACCCAGGCGGTGGTGGTCCAGGTGAACGACCAGGCCAAGACGGTCGGCGTTCGGATCGGCAACGACGCTGGTGTCATCGCTCTGGCGGACATGAATTGGGCACGCAAACCGAATCCGGACGTGGCCCCTTACGACGCCAAGCTCCGCCAGCCAAGCGCCGCGTTGAAAGCCGGTGACCTTATTTTAGTAAAGATCAAAGACTCCCGCAAGGATCCCCGCGAGCCATGGCGCGTGGCACTTGAACAGGAGCCTTTGGTGCAGGGGGCGCTGCTTAGTTTAGAGACTGAGACCGGATTGGTGAAGGCCATGGTGGGGGGGCGCGATTTCAGTGAGAACCAGTTCAATCGCGCGATCCAGTCACGACGCCAGCCCGGATCTTCTTTCAAGCCCATTATTTACGCGGCGGCGCTGGATCGCAAGTTTAGCGACCCCAAGAAGTTCTACACCCCGGCCACGGTGATTATCGATTCCGCCGTGGTCTTCGAAGATCGGGTGCGTGATCAAAGTTGGAAGCCCAAGAACTACAAGGAAATATTCTACGGCCCGACGCTTATGCGAGAAGCTTTGGCCCAGTCGCGCAATGTGGTGACGGTTAAAATCCTCCAGGATATCGGCATTGATTACACCATCGATTACGCCCGTAAACTGGGAATCACCGCCGATCTAACCCGCACCCTTTCTCTGGCGCTGGGAGCTTCCGGGGTGTCGCTGTTTGAACTTACGCGAGCCTATTCCGTTTTTGCCAACCAGGGGTTCCTGGTCGAGCCGGTGTTTGTATTGAAGATCCTCGACCGGGATGGAAAGGCGCTCGAAGAGGCCGTTTCCGAACGCCGCAAGGCCATCGAGAAGGACACGGCCTTCATCATGACCAACCTGATGGAAAGCGTGGTCCAGCATGGCACGGGCCAACGAATCAAGGCCCTGGGTCGTCCGGCTGCCGGGAAAACCGGAACCACGAACGATATGTATGACGCCTGGTACATCGGCTACACGCCGGAGTATATCACCGGGGTCTGGGTCGGGTTTGACACCGAAGCCCCGCTGGGAAAAACCGAAACCGGTGCAGTTGCCGCTATCCCTATCTGGCTCGGATTCATGCAGCAGGTTCTTGCCGATGAAACTGTCAAAGCCTTCCATACTCCGGAAGGGGTGATTTTTGCGAAAATCGACGCGGAGACGGGCCTGCTGCCGGTGGCTGAATCCCGCAAGACGATTTTTGAATGCTTCAAAGAAGGCACGGTGCCAAGCGATTTCAGCAAACGACCGGGAGAAGTTAGAGAAACAGAGGATTTTTTCAAGAAAGACCTATAACATACGAATACACGGTCTAAACGGCCTAACGGTCAAGCGGCTCGTAGATCCTTGCAATTCTACCTTGCGAAAGGGCGATGACGTCATCCTCCAAATTGAAGTCTGAGACCACCTGAACGGCTGAAAACCCGAACTCCTTCCTCAGCGCGGCGCAATTCGCGTTGCGCTGGCCGCGTGTGCGCGATATGTTGCTCGGATGAACGTGCAACTCGAGCGTGTCTTTCAAATAAGGTGTCCGGTGCAATTCTCTCCTGACGGCCTCTAAGAAGCAAGCACTCTGAACCAACTCTCCGAAAGCGGGGTGGTAAGGCCCTGCTACCACCCCGCGGCCGGCAGCGAGGTCCTCTGTGGGCTGAAGCCCCGTGCGAATGACGGGGATTCCGCGCTGTCGCAGGAACCGGTAAAGCTTCATGGAAAAGTCGACGGCCCGGTCGAGCGATAGCGGTCGATAGCGGCCCTCACGAAACCATCTTGCCAGAGGGCTTCCGGATAGTACCAGGGTCGGATAAATCCGGACAAAGGCGGGACCCAGATCCGCGATGCGCCGCCCGCTTTCCAGCAGGCCGGCCTCATCATCCCCCGGCAGCCCCACCATGAGTTGCAGCCCGATGTCGTAGCCCTTGTCTCTCAGACGCTGAACGGCGGCCACCGTGTCGGCTGCGGTGTGGCCGCGCCGAGATTGACGGAGCACTTCATCATTCATGGACTGGGCGCCCAGCTCCACGCACTTTACCGGAAAGGCATCGATGAGGTCTAAAACCTGGGAATTCACGGTGTCCGGCCGGGTGGAAAACCGGATGCCGTCGAGATGGCCGTTATGGACCCATTGCGATGCCGCGGCCAGCAGGCGGCGGAGCCGCGCATGGGGCAATCCCAGGAAATTGCCCCCGAAAAAAGCGATCTGGGCCGGCCCCCGGCGGCGGCCCCGGAATTTTAGAAATTCGCTTGCGGATACCAACCCGTCTTCAAGCTCAGGACGCGTTTGCGCCTGGCCGACGACGGCCCATTGGTTGCAGAAGACGCAACGATGGGGGCAGGCGGCGTGGGGGAGGAAGACCGGTACGATGAAAGGGCGACGGTTCATGAGCCCGACCCGGGCGAGTACATGGTTCTAATTGAGAACGTGGATGCGTGCGCTCGGATTCCGGCCAGTTGCATACCGGCCGGTCGTCATTGCGGCTTGAACTGAGCCAAGGCCTTGCGCGCCGCGTCCTGCTCGGCAGCTTTTTTACTCTTTCCAACCCCTTCGGTTTCAATCTCCATGACTCTCAACTGCACCCAGAAGGTCTTGTTGTGGTCGGGACCTTCCTCTCGAATGACCGTGTAGCCGGGCATCTGGCCGGGGCGTGTCTGCACCAGTTCCTGGAGTTGGCTTTTGAAATCAACGTGCTCGTTGGCACGCTCCATCTGGCATATCAGCGGCTGGAACAACCCTTGAATGATCTCGAATGCTGCGGCAAAACCGCCATCCATATAGACCGCGGCGATCAACGCCTCTAAAGTTCCAGCCAGAATCGAGCTTTTTTCTTGGCCCCCGGTCTGAGCTTCCCCTTTGCCAAGCCAGATGTAAGTCCCCAGCTCAAGCCGGCGGGCGAGTTTGGCCAGCTGTTGTTCGTTGACCAGGCCGGAGCGCATGCGCGACAGGTCGCCTTCGTTGAGGCCGGAATATCGCTCCATAAGAATATGGCCCACCACCAGGTTCAGCACCGCGTCTCCCAAGAACTCCAGCCGCTCGTTGTCTCGCAGACCGGCCTCCGGCGCTTCGTTCACAAAGGAACTGTGCCGCAAAGCCTCCTCTATCAGCCGCTGGTCCGCAAAGGTGTAATGGAGGAGGTTTTCGAGCGTGGATATCGTTAGAGCGGACATGCAAAAAGCCTCTAGTAATTGCTATCTTGAAACGTTCGGCTGTTAATCATAAGGACGACAATATGGATTGAAGCCAAAACGCAGGACGGGTCCGGAAACCGGGATGGCGTCATCCGCGCGAAGCGGAGCGCGCTCAGCGTTCTATTAGCTTTTCATAGAGCGCAAAAGGAATGTGGAGATCCCCCTTGCCGACTCCCATCTGGATCTCAGGTTGGATGTCTCCATGAAAATCAGTGCCTCCGCTCATCAGGAGGTGATGGCGAACGGCCAGATCGGCATACTGTCGCGCCTGCGCGGGGGAATGCTGGGGATAATAGACCTCAAGGCCTTTAAGCCCCATTGACATCATCTCCTGAAGAAGGTCGTCGAGCTGCTCCACGCGCTTCAGCTCCAACAGACAGGGGTGGGCTAGAACCGGGATACCGCCGGCGGCATTGATGAGTTCGATGGCTTGGTGGGATTCGATCCGGTACTTGTCCACATAGGCCGGTTTTCCGTTTCCCAGGTACCGGTCAAATGCGTCATCTATCGTTTTCACGACGCCCTTTTTCACCAGCAGCATGGCGATATGGGGCCTGCCTGGCTGTCCGTCGGCAGCTGCCCGCTCGACTTCTTCGATCCGGATGGATATCCCGAGTTTGTTCAAACGGGCGATGATCTCCGGGTTGCGTTGCCGGCGTGAATCCTGGAGTTTTTCCAGGTTCCGATTCAGCTCCGGGTCATCCAGGCGGAAACCGTATCCCAGGATATGGATGCTGCCCGCGCCAGGATAAGACGGCGGCGGTTCGGCGCTGATTTCAACCCCCGTCAGGAAACCGAGGTCTGTGGGGATCCCGCCGAGCAGGGCTTCGCGGGAGCCGGCGATAGAGTCGTGGTCGGTGATGGAAATGGCCCCGAGGCCCAGGCGCATGGCCAGGGCGATGATTTCAGCGGGCGAGAGCGTGCCATCCGAAGCCGTGGAGTGAATATGAAGGTCGATGGAGGCGGCGGGTCTAAATTCCAAGCGCTTTCTCCAAGGATTCCTCTTTTGCCTTGCACTCGATGCACTGAGTGGTCACCGGCCGCGCTTTGAGCCGTTTGATGGAGATCTCCTCGCCGCAGGACTCGCAGATGCCGTAGGTTCCGTTCTCGATCCGTTCGAGTGCCTGTTTGATCTTTTTGATCAGCTTGCTCTCGCGGTCCCGAATCCGAAGCATGAAATTGCGGTCGGCCTCCAGAGACGCCCGGTCGGTGGGATCCGGAAAATTCTCGTTGGTCGTCGTCATGCCGGAAACGGTGTCATCGGCCTGGCTCAGCAGTTCCTGCATCCGCTGATGCAAATGCTTTTTAAAAAAATCCAAGTCTCTCTTTTTCATGACGGGCCCCATTGCATGATTTGGCTATTACGCACCAATTTAAAAATGCTGATATGTATCACAACCAAATCGAAAAGTAAATAAATAAGCAACGCCCAAGCGCCCGCAAATAGAAGATCTGGAGGCTTCAGATCGGCATCGGGCGGATTTTAGCCGTTTGGTCCAAATTATTGCACATATCCAAATGGATATAAATGTGATACGTTTTTGATGACCTGCCTCCTGGGTATCGGCTTTATTTTAGGGTGTTCCGAAAGCGCCGGGAAGACCGGTAAGGTGTCGTGGATGAAAGAGCCATACGGTGAAGGCGTAGCGAGCCACACCGGCCCCGAGTCATGCGGCGGCAGCAGCAATGCCGCAGCCGAAGCGTTGACAGGGGTACGTGCAGGCCAAGTATTGAGCCGTGAAATCCTATTAAAAATCAGGGTGTCGACGTAGTGGGACGATACGGAAGACAATACCGGCGGCATCGCCAAGGCGAGATGCCTCAGGACCCTGCGCGGTCGAAGACCTTGTGCATGCACGGAAACATCTTACGCGGGAACCGGGAGATCCCCTGTTTGCCCGAAGCCAAGAGGGTGGCTATGGGCCGCATTGGGAAGTCTAAGGACTCAAGCCAATGATGAACGAACAGGGGAAGTCGGACAACCTGATGGTACCGGAGAAGTTGCCGAATAAGGCCTGCAAGGGGCGGCAGAGGCAATGGAGGGAAACGGGTTGGCCAAGGGGAACCTGTTGGGGCAAAACGCGCACCGGACGCGGTGCCGGGTAAGCGTGCAAAGTGAGCTCGAACGGGTACGCCAAGCAGCAACAGGAGACAGGAGGCAGCGACTCACCGCGCTTTTGCACCATGTTTACATGCCGGAGATGCTGGAGTTTTGCTACTACTCGGTCAAACGGGGAGCGGCAGACGGGCATCGACGGAGAGACATGGCAGCATTATGGGGAGAAGCCTTGCGGAGAATTTGCAAGACCTCTCTGAGCGGCTGAAGCGGGGGGCATACCGGGCGAAGCCTGTGAAGCGGGTGCAGATACCGAAGCCGGACGGACGACTGCGTCCGATCGGTCTTCCAGCCTTGGAAGACAAGATCGTGCAGCGGGCCGTAGCCGAGGTGCTGAACGCCGTCTACGAGCAGGAGTTTCTCGGATTCTCGTACGGCTTTCGGCCGGGGCGCAATCCACACCGGGCGTTAGATGCGCTGTATGTGGCCATCAAGGTGAAGAAGGTGAGTTGGGTGCTGGATGCAGACATTCGTGAATTTTTCGATACCCTCAGTCACGAGTGGCTGGTAAAATTCATCGAGCACCGCATCGGAGATCGGCGTATCATCCGCTTGATTCAGAAGTGGCTGAAGGCCGGCGTGCTGGAAGATGGCAGGCGAGTCGTGAATGAAGTGGGGACGGTGCAGGGAGGCAGCATCAGCCCGGTGCTGGCTAACATCTATCTCCACTACGTGTTCGACTTGTGGGCTCATCGATGGAGGCGCAAGCAAGCCCGCGGCGAAGTCTACATGGTGCGTTTTGCGGACGATGTCGTGGCAGGCTTCCAACACCAGCACGAGGCGGAGGAGTTTCTTGAGGATCTCAAGCAGCGCTTTTCAAAGTTTGCCTTGCAATTACACCCTGAAAAGACGCGGCTGATCGAGTTCGGCCGCTTTGCGGCCGAGAATCGGCGCAACCGGGGTGAGGGCAAGCCGGAGACCTTCAACTTTCTGGGCTTTACCCACATCTGTGGGAAAACCAGAAGCGGGAAGTTCACGGTGCTGCGCAAAACGATCCGAAAGAAGCTGACGGCGAAGCTCAAAGAAGTTCGAGCCGAGCTCAGGCACCGGATGCATGAACCGGTTCCAACTCAGGGGGCGTATCTACGATCGGTGGTCTCAGGGCATATCCGCTTCTTCGGAGTTCCGATGAATGGGCCGTGCATCAGTGCCTTTCACAAGGAAGTCTGTCAGATGTGGATGAAGGTTCTGAGGCGCCGTAGCCAGAAGCATAACCTGAAATGGGAACGGATGAAGCGTCTGATTACCAGGTGGCTTCCGCCCGCCCGAGTCTGTCACCCTTATCCAGTAGCCCGCTTTGGCGTCATAACCTAAGGCAAGAGCCCGGTGCGGTAGTTCCGCACGCCGGGATCTGTGCGGGGGGTGCGGGGAAACTCGCATTCCTACCGCGACCATCCCGTGTGCGAGAGGCAGGTCGATTGTTTTCAACTGCTAAATGACCGCCTTCAGGTTCAGATGGGGCTTATGAAACCGCCGAATGCCGATAAGCGTGCAACGCCGCCTTCCTGGCGCAGGATGCTTTATATCATGGTGTTCTGCCAGGTAATCACTTCTATCGGGTTTTCGAGCATTTTCCCCTTTCTGCCCCTCTATGTGAAATCTCTGGGATCCGTGACCGCTCTCGGCACGGAAGTGCTTTCCGGCCTGGTGTTTTCAAGCCAGGCGTTGACCATGATGATCGCTTCGCCGATCTGGGGGACGATGGCGGACCGCTGGGGGCGAAAGCTTATGGTGGAGCGGGCCATGTTCGGTGGTGCGGCGATCCTTCTTTTAATGACCTTCGTCCGCTCCGCCGAAGAGCTGGTGCTGCTGCGAGCCATCCAGGGGATGATCACCGGTACCATCGGTGCGGCCAATGCCCTGGTCGCTTCCATCGTGCCGCGCGAGCGGTCCGGTTTTGCGATGGGGCTGCTGCAGGTCGGATTGGGTGTCGGCGTCGGGCTCGGCCCCATCATCGGCGGGGCGGTGGCCGACGCCTTCGGGTACCGCGCAGCGTTTTATGTCACCGGCGCCCTGCTGGCGGTCGCAGGAATCATCGTCGCCATCGGCGTGCAGGAATATTTTGTCCCCCCGGCCAAAACCGACAACCGAAGGTCCGGGTTTTGGAGGGAATGGCCTCATATCCTCTCTGCTCCCGGGGTCGTGGTGACCTACGCCCTGCGCTTCATGGACTCCCTGTCCCGCATGGCCTTCATTCCAATACTGCCCTTGTTTGCCCTGGAGCTCATGGCCGAGGCGTCGCGTGTGAACAGCTTCACCGGCCTGGTGATCGGGGCGGCTTCGGCCGCCGCCGCGGTATTTTCGGTATTCTTCGGGCGCATAGGCGATCGCACCGGCCACCGGCGGATCGTCCTCGCCTGCGCCCTGGCCGGCTTTCTGTCTTTTCTACTGCAGGCCTGGGTGGGCAGCGGCTGGCAGTTTTTATCGCTGCATCTTCTGGCCGGAATCGCCCACGGTGGGATTGCTACGGGCGTCAGTGCGCTGCTGGCCAGATACACGCAATGCGGCGAGGAGGGCGCGGTTTACGGTCTGGACAACTCCGTCAACTCCGGTGCACGGGCCCTGGCGCCGATGATCGGCGTCTCCATCGCCATGTGGCTGGGGCTGCGCGCGGTGTTTGCGGCGATTTCTCTCCTTTATCTCACCGCCGCCGCGCTGGCACTCTGGGGGTTGCCGCAGGCTGTGATCTGCCGCGCTCCGCTGCGCGAAACCGAACCCTGAGCAGCTGGCCAGGAGAATCCCATGCATCGGGCTATGATGATAGACAGCTGGCCGCGGTTTCTTTTTTAGGACACAGCCACATTTTCTTCAATTCGCTTGAGATGAGGCATTTCCATTCGTGCTGCAAGTCTGCGATCCCACATCCGGCCGGAAAAGCGGCCCGCCGTTCTGGGCGCTGGTAGCCCCTGCGGTGTTCATCCTGTTGTGGTCGGGCGGTGCTACCGCTTTGAAGGCCGGGCTGGCCTTTGCGGAGCCGATCACTTACTTGGCGCTGCGTTACGGGGTGGTCTTGGCGGTGTTGGTGCCGCTGTTTCTGATTCGGCAACTCTCTGGTTGCGGTCACGCTGCTGCTGGCCATGATCCGTCGAGGGGGAGCTTCGCGGGTTTCGGCGCTGTTCTTTCTCGTCCCTCCGACCGCCGCCGTCATTGCCTGGCTTCTGATCGGCGAAGCCATGCCGCCGCTGGCCTGGCTGGGCATGGCGCTCGCCGCCGCGGGGGTCGCGATCGCCAACCGGCGGCCTCCCCACGCGCGAAAACTGTGATTACGCAGCATAAACCAAACGAAAAATTCGTCAATTTTCATCCTCTTCCATCAGTGAACTGTGAACCTAAAGTCCCTGAAAGGAGGCATCATGGCGCAAGATCCTGGAATCGGATATCGTGTTAGAGCGACCATTACGGACGTCAAAGGGGAATGCGGCGCGGGGCATCGAGTGGGCGAGACGTTTGAAATCAGCTGCTACAATCCCGGCGGCTTGTGCGGCTGGTTCTACCATGACATCTTCCCCGGCCTGAGCACGTTTCAGTTCGGAGGAAAATACCCTTGGTGGGCGGGAGATACGATCGAGCTCCGGTGCCCGGACCCTCACAATCTGGTGAACTTGCGGTTGCAGCGGTTTCAACGCGGGTAGCCCGAAAATGAATCCCTTCGGTGACCTTCAGGATTCATTTTTCGCACGGTGGGATTGGATCGATTCATCAGTTTGTGCTTGAAAACCGAAACGGTATGACATAATATCATACCGGAGGTGGTCTTTATGGCGGCATCAAAGATAGCGATTACCATTGATGACAAAATCTTGAGACGACTTGACCTTCTGGTTCAATCCAATGTTTTCCCAAACCGCAGCAAGGCCATTCAGCAGGCTATCGAAGATAAGCTGATCCGTCTTGACAAGACGCGGTTGGCCCAGGAATGCGCGAAGCTGGATCGAGCCTTTGAGCAAACCCTTGCTGAGGAAGGGCTTTCGTCGGAGCTGGAAGAATGGCCGCGATATTGAGGGGTGATATCCGTTGGGCTGACTTTAACCCAGTCATCGGAAGCGAACAGGGCGGATTACGCCCTGTTCTTGTTTTGAGCCATAATGTGTTCAACGAGCGGTCTGGTACCGTTATTGCCGTTGCCATTACCAGCCAACCTCAACGCACCGGGTTCCCCCTGACAATGGAACTCGGCGATCCAAATCTTCCCAAGAAATCATGGGTAAAAATCAGCCAAATACGAACTCTTTCCGTGAAACGCATCAGTAGTAAAATTGGGCGCGCGTCTGAGGAAGAAGTTGCTCTGGTTATCGATGGTTTCAATGAGATTGTGGGCGGATAGTCAACCACCGGGTTTCATAACTTGGTCTCGGGTCGGTCCAAGGCAACTATGGCTTACGAGATTATCATCAAGGCAGATGAAATATTGGATGTCTTGAAAACTGAAATCGCCGCTTCATGTGCAAGATATGACACTGAGGATTCCTTTCTCGCAGAAACATTGCAATTTATCGACAGAAAGTTCGGAGATCCAGAACCATATCTTGATTTTTGGAACTACCTTGACGGAATAGACATTGATCAATTCAAAAAAGATTTAAAGGGGTTGAAAAAATTCATTATCGAAGTCATTGAAACTCCCATATCGGAAAGAGGCCAGTAATGAGGATATCACCAGAGGAATGGTAAACACCCATTTCAAGAATTGGTGGAGGAGAAAAGTGTGGGATTCCACAACGCCAGATCAACTGAGGGTAGCTCTTCGGAAGTTCTTCGTTTTCCTCGCCGAAAACAAGGGTATCGTCAACGAGAAGGTCTTGAAAGCTTTGCAGTGAACACTAAAAAATATAACAAAGGAGTTCAGGCAACGCGATAAACCGCGCGCCTGACTCCGGCCGTTCAGCACCAATAATGCGATGAGAGTGAAATATTTTTCAGACACGGATACTGAAGTTTGGCAGCGAAGAGTTTATTAGGGAAACGAAGGAGAAACTTGGATTCAAGGAGAATGGCTGCGAGGTGGTTGGCAAAGATGGCAGCTTCGAATTTAAGGAACCTCCAGTGGCATAAAAGGGCATTTTGTAGCATGATAATGCCGTCCTAAGGCCTCAGAATCAGTATTTCTGGGAAGGTATCCGTTTCATATCAAAATATTAGTTTGGTTCGACCCGCGGAGCGCCGAAAGTACACGTCGCCACAAATACTCTGACCTTAAACACGAGGAAAAAAATGATTAGAAAATATATTCAAGCTGGCATGGAGCATGCCAGGTATGAAATTTTGCCAGATGATGGGACATTCTACGGAGAGATCCGGGAGTGTCCTGGTGTCTATTCAAACGCCTCAACTCTGGAGAAGTGCAGGAACGAGTTGGAAGAAATTCTGGAGGAATGGCTTCTATTTCGTATATACAAGAATCTGGAGATACCGCCAATCGACAACATTGAAATCAAAATTAAGAAACAGGCGGTGACGGCCAGCATGATTTTGGCTGTATCCGACAATCTCGATGCGCGGTGAAAAAAATTGCCGAGGGCACCTTCATGGGACGTCTGAGGGTTTGCGCGGCGGCACGCGCTGAGCGGTCAGAAACGCCGCCAACTGTTCGTAGGGCTTTGCCCCAACGAGGTTTTCCCCGTTCATGCGGAAGGTTGGAACCGCGGTGATGCCGAGCTGGTGGGATCGCAGCCAATCCTGATCGACGGCCGACTTGAAGGCCTTGCTGCGGAGCACCTCCTCCAGGTCCCCGCTCTTCAATCCGACGGGCTCGGCCGCCGCAGCGAGCGTCTCGAATCTCATGCAGGTTCTTCCCGTCCACGAAATAGGCCCGGAACACGGTGTTGTGGAACGCGTCCGCTTTCCCTTGGGTCTCGGCCCACTTGGCGGCCTCCTGCGCCCGGCGCGAGTTGAAGCTCATGCGGCGCTCGCCGAACGGCAGCCCCAGGCTGCGCGCGGTCTGCTCCAGCCGCTGCAGCATCCCCGGTATGTCGACGCGCCGGACGGCAAACAGCTCATCGAGCGTGACCCCTTCGGCCGGGATCTCCGGGATGCAGGGGAAACGCGGTCCAGCTAATCTCAATCTGGAACTCTTCTTTCAGTTTTTCAATACGCCCGGTAATGAAGTAGCACCAGGGTCAGATGAAGTCCGAGAAGATCTCCAGGATGTGGTTTACGCTGCTGCTTTTCATCGTCAAACTCTTCTAAACCGGAATTAGACATGAACGGATTCAACGTGCAGCTTCACTCCTAAAGCGCGCAGCACTTTCAGTACCGTATCGTAGCGCGGCTTTGAGCCGGGCGCCAGCGCTTTATATAGACTCTCGCGTCCCAGCCCGGTATCACGGGCAAGCTGTGCCATGCCTCGCGCACGCGCCACGTCGCGAACCGCCACCAGAAAAAGATCGGGGTTTGGGTCTTCCAGCGCGGCGGTCAGGTACTCGGCGATAGTCTCCTCATCATCGAGGTAATCGGCAGCGTCGAAAGGTGCGGTTTGTACCTTTTTCATGGCTCACTCCTGTTTCAAAGCGCGAGCCAGCTCAATGGCCCGCTTGATGTCGCGAGACTGCGAGGGCTTGCCGCCGCCCACCAACAGCAGATACATCACCTCGCCGATTCGTGTATAGTATACCCGGTATCCTGCCCCGACATGAATACGCATCTCGGATACTCCCTCGCCCACCGGCGCGCAATCACCAAAATTGCCGGTCTCAGCGGCGCGGATGCGCTTGATGATGCGGGCTTTGCCGATTTTGTCCTTTAGGCTGGACAGCCAAGCATCGAATTCAGCGGTGCGGTGGAACGTGTTCATTATCTGTAGCGTATCCATGTGGATACGAAATGTCAAGCAGGGATAGGCCTCTGAGAAGTTGCATGCGCGTCCGGTTTAACCTCTTTCCATGTTCTTATTGATCATCTTGGGACTGCCTGCTAAACCCACTTCACCCACGGGCTTTTTCCGGCGTAAGCTGAAATGAACAGGGCTGTTCAAACCGGTAAAGGAGGTTCTAACAATGGCGCTCTATCGCGCGGTCTCGGAAAAAGAGGCCACCGGCAAGGTCAAGAAGGTTTACAAGGACATCATGGCCACCAAGAAGATCGACTTCGTGCCCAACTTCTGGAAGGCGCTGTCGATCAACCCGGACCATCTGGAGGCCACCTGGCAGAAGCTGAAGGCCGTCATGAAGCCCGGCAAGCTCGATCTGCGCACCAAAGAGATCATCGCCCTGGCGGTTTCGATCACCAACAACTGCGAGTACTGAATCCACTCGCACAGCGCCGCCGTGAAGCGGCTCGGGCTGGACAACGAGACCATCGGCGAGATCGTGGCCGTGGTGGATATCTTCTGCGGCACCAACCGCATCGCCAACGCCTACCAGGTCGAACCGGACGTAACCCCGAGTCCGGATTGATGCGACACGGAGAATGGACGGATGCCTTACAATGAAGAATTCGATTCCAGACTTGCCCGGGTTCTTCCACGCGGAGCCGCGCGCAAGAAGATGTTCGGCGGCGTCTGCTACACCCTCAAGGGCAACATGGTGTGCGGGGTGTACAAGGATTTCCTGATCCTGCGGCTCGGCGAGCAGCAGGCCGCCGAGGCGTTGAAACTGCCCGGTGTGAAGCCGATGGACATCACCGGCAAGCCCATGAAGGGCTGGGTAATGATTGGCGCTGTGTCCTTAACGGACGAGGCCGTGGCCCGTTGGGTCGCAAAAGCGCATGCCTTTGCGAAGTCGCTGCCGGCGAAATAGGGGCTGGATACCATGGAGAATCTCCTCAAAGAGGCCGCTCGGCGGTCAGCCCGCTATCTCAGCGGGTTGACGGAGCGAAGCGTGGCCCCGCTGCCCGAAGCCGTTGAGCGTCTCAAGGGCTTCGACGTTCCCCTGCAGGAGGAGCCGATCGCGGCGATGCAGGTGCTGGCGGAACTGGACGACATCGGTTCGGCCGCCACCGTGGCAAGCGCCGGGCCGCGTTATTTCGGCTTCGTCACGGGCGGCACGCTGCCGGCCGCTCTGGCCGCCAATTACCTGGCCGGGGCCTGGGACCAGAACGCCGTCTTTCATGTCGCCTCGCCGCCGACGGCTTTCCTTGAAGAGGTCTGCAGGCGGTGGCTCGTTGCGCTTTTCGGACTGCCGGCCGAGACCGGCATCGGCTTCGTGACCGGAGCTACCATGGCCAATTTCAGCGCCCTGGCAGCCGCACGGCATGCGCTGCTCGGCCGTTTAGGGTGGGACGTCGAAGCGCAGGGCCTGTTCGGAGCGCCGCCGATAAGGGTGATCGTCGGCGGGGAAGTGCACGTGAGTGTTCTCAAGGCCTTGAGCCTATTGGGGCTCGGACGGGAACGCGTCATCCGCGTCGCGGTCGACCGTCAGGGGCGGATGCGACCGGAGGAAATCCCCGCCTTGACCGAACCCGCGATCATCTGCATTCAATCCGGCAATGTGAACACCGGCGCCTTCGATCCTGCCAAGGAGATCTGCGGGATCGCAAAAGCATCGGATTCGTGGGTGCACGTGGATGGCGCTTTCGGCTTGTGGGCGGCGGCCTGCCCTGACCGGGCTCACTTGGCAGCGGGGATTCCGGCCGCGCACTCATGGGCCACGGACGCCCACAAATGGCTGAACGTGCCCCACGACAGCGGGATCGTTTTCGTGCGCGACCCACAGCACCTAAAGGCGTCCATGTCCTCCCGGGCGGCATATCTCATTGCCGGCGGTGCACGGGAACCCAGCCATTACACGCCGGAGCTCTCCAGGCGGGCGCGCAGCGTGGAAGTCTGGGTGGCCCTGCGGTCCCTCGGCCGCTTCGGCCTGGCCGACCTGATCGCGCGCAACTGCCGCTATGCCCGGCGTTTTGCCGATGGGCTGAGGAATGCGGGCTACGATGTCCTCAACGAGGTGGACCTGAACCAGGTGTTGGCCTCCTTCGGAAGCTCCGAACAGACCCGGCAGGTGGTGCAAAGGGTGCAGGAAGACGGCACCTGCTGGTGCGGCGGCACCGAATGGCAGGGCCAGGCGGCCATGCGCATCAGCGTTTCCTCCTGGGCGACGACTGAAGAAGATGTCGAGCGCAGCCTGGCGGCCATTATCCGGCTGGCATCCGAACCTGGAACTCGATCCCAAAACCCGTGATGAGGCGGGCACATGCTAAAACCCTGCAGAGAGTGCCACCGGGACGTCTCGGACCAGGCCTGGAACTGCCCGCACTGCGGAGCGCCCCACCCGGCCCGCGATTGGGGGTTCGAATACAAATCCAAAGCCACGTTGATGGGGCTGCCGCTGGTGCACGTCGCCTTCAAGTACCGTCCCAACCGCCTGCCGGTGCCGGCGCGCGGCGTCATTGCCATCGGGCAGTTCGCCTGCGGGATTCTCACGATCTCCCAGTCAGGAACGGAAGTCGGTCGACTACCCGGAGATCGTAGTCTACAGCGCCAAACTCACCGAGGGTTTGAAACCGATGGAGGGTAAGAACTGGGAGGCGTTGACCGACTGGCTGCTCTACCGGATAGAGGCGCTCCGCAAGGCCGGGGCGGAGTTTGCGGCGATCGGATCGAACAGCCCCCACGTGGTCTTCGATGCCGTCCAGCAACGCTCGCCCCTGCCGTTGGTGAGCATTGTGGAAGCGACCTGCAGCAAGGCCCGAACGATAGGCGTTAAACGTCTGGGGCTCATGGGTACGGCGTTCACCATGCAGGCCGACTTCTTCCAGAAACCCTCCCTTCTCAAAGGGATGAGCGTGCTGGTGCCGGACCCGGATGACCGGCAGTTGATCCACCGTAAGCTCTTCAGCGAAATCGAGCTCGGAATCATAAAGGATACGACCCGCCAGGAGATTCTGGAGGTGGTCCGGCGCATGATCGACCTCCACGGAATCGAGGCGCTTATCCTGGGCTGCACGGAGCTGCCCTTGTTTTTGACGAAAGACGAGTTCGAGATCCCCTTCTTGAACACCACGGCGATCCCCGCCGAAGCTATCGTTCAGAAGGCGCTGGGGTTCACTTCCTGACGCCGGGTCAAATTCAGGATGGATGGTGTGTCGTCGGATTGGAACCGATATCTCAAGGAGAATCATTGAAGATGGACCAGAAACGATTCGAGGAAGGTTTGAAGGTACGCCGGGAAGTGCTGGGCGACGACTATCTCAACAAGGCCCTGGCCGCCTCCACCGAGTTCATGAAACCCATGCAGGAGCTGGTGACCGAAAACTGCTGGGGCACCATCTGGACCCGCGAAGGCCTGCCGCGCAAGACGCGCAGCCTGGTGACGCTGGCGTTTTTGTCCGCCCTGCGGGCCACCGCCGAGCTCAGGACTCATGTGCTGGGTGCGCTGCGCAACGGCTGCACGAAGGAGGAGATCCAGGAGGTGCTGCTGCAGGCTGCGGTTTACGTCGGCGTGCCGGCGGGGATCGAAGCGTTCCGGGCGGCGAAGGAGGTCATCGAAAACTGGAAAGAATGATATGAGCGCATTCGCGGCCGAACATCGGTCAATCACGCTTAAGGCTGCGGAGGGATTTGTTGGCTCTAAAGCGGCTCCATCCTCGAAGCAAAAAGACCCTCGACAGGGCCGGTAATCTTGCCTTGACTCGCTGTATCGAACCTTCGTATAGTCGGAGCGATTTTTAGGAGCACCTTTGCAAGTACGAAATTGGGCCGTATGAAGCCTTCCCGCCGA
The DNA here is from genome assembly GCA_963700055.1 of uncultured delta proteobacterium. Classification (GTDB taxonomy): domain Bacteria; phylum Desulfobacterota; class Desulfobacteria; order Desulfobacterales; family SpSt-501; genus SpSt-501. The sequence goes on from CAVOWH010000013.1 coordinate 359,726, forward strand.
AACAACACCTGATCAACTTTGCTACCCAACACCATGAGGAGGTCCTTTATGAAACGATGGCCTGTTTTAGCTGCACTGATGATGGCCGCGATCCTGGCGGTCGCCCCTGCTCAAAGCGAGGCCCAAACGGTTACCTATGCCGCCGGCGCCGACCCGGACAGCCTGGACCCGGCCAACGCCGAAAGCAACCCCTCGGAGGCCGTCAACCGCATGATCCATGAAAACCTGGTCAAATTCGACGCCAAGCTGAACCTGGTGCCCGGCCTGGCCGAGAAATGGGAACAGGCCGCGGACGGCATGTCCTGGACCTTTTTCCTGCGCAAGGGAGTCAAGTTCCATGATGGAACGCCCTTCAACGCCGAGGCGGCCAAATACTTCTTCGATCGTATGATCGGCCCGGAGAAGCCGTCCCGTGCCGGCCTCTATGCGCCGCTGGTTGAATCGGCCACGGTGGTGGGCGAGTACACCGTCAAGGTCAACATGAAGGCCCCCTTCGCTTTCCTGCTGAACAACATCGCCCACAGCGCCTCCGGCATCTTTAGCCCGACCGCCCACAAGGCCATGGGCAAGGACATCGCCCGCAAGCCGGTCGGGACCGGCCCGTTCAAATTCGTGGAGTGGGTGCACGGCGACCACCTGACCCTCACCCGAAACGACGACTACTGGGGCGGCAAGCCGAAGCTGGACAAGATCGTCGTCAAAACGGTAAAAGAAGAAAGCTCCCGGGTGATGATGCTGCAGTCCGGCGACGCCCAACTCGCCGTACGCCTGCCTTCGGAAGACATCCCACGGCTGGAGAAGGATGCCAAGATCCAACTGGATTCCACCGAGACTCTGCGGGTGCTCTACATCGGGTTCAACTGCGGCAAGAAACCCTTCAGCGACGAGCGGGTGCGTCAGGCCTTCAACCTGGCTATGGACCGCGAGTCGATCGTGAAGAATATCTACCAGGGACGGGCCCTGGTGGCGAGCAACATCGTGGCCCCGCTCACCACCGGCTATTTCCCGATGCCGCCGTATTCGTACGACCCGGATAAAGCCAAGAAGCTCCTGGCCGATGCAGGCTATCCCAACGGCCTGAAGGCCAAGTTCATCAGCCCTCAGGGCCGCTACCCCAAAGATTTCGAGATGGCCCAGGCCCTTCAGCAGCAGTGGAAGAAGGCCGGCATCGACGTCAGCCTGGACACCATGGAATGGGCCGCCTATCTGGCCGCCACCCGCAAGCCGCTGGATCAGACCGACGTCGAGATCTTCCTGCTGGGGTGGGCGCCGTCTTCGGCGGAAGCCCGCTGGTGCCTCTACCCGCTCTATCACACGAACGAGTGGGCGCCTAAAGGCAACAACCGTCTGTTCTATTCCAATAAGCAATTCGACGAGTATGTCGACAAGCTGACCAAGGCGACCGACAAGGCCGACCGCGACAACAACCTCAAGCTGGCCCAGGAGTTGCTCTACAAAGAAGTCCCGCAGCTTCCCATCCTGGTGACCAAGGAGACCATCGGCTACAGCAAGAAGCTAAAAGGCGTGATCAACTCGCCGCTGGAGCTGACCTATTTCGATCAGAACACCACGTTGGAGAAGTAAAATCCCAGGGTTCAAGGGTTCGAGTGAAGATGGCTGGACCACATCCACTTGACCCCTTGGCTCCCAGTGCCGGCTCGATGATCCGATATATCCTCAAACGCCTGGCGATGCTGATCCCCGTGCTCTTCGGGGTGACGATCGTTTCGTTCTCGCTGATGCAGATCGTGCCCGGCGACCCGGCGGTCCTGCTGGCCGGCGAGGATGCCAACCCGGACTTCATCGAAGCCGTCCGCAAGGAGTACGGCTTCGACCAACCGCTCTATGTTCAGTATTTCCGATTCATCTCCCATGCCGTGCAGGGCGACTTCGGCATTTCCATCCGCAACCGTGAACCGGTGATCAACCTGCTGAAGCAGCGTTTTGCCTTCACGGTGCAACTCTCGTTTCTGTCGATCCTAATTGCAGCGTTCATTGGGCTCATCGCCGGGGTCATCTCCGCCACCCGGCAATATTCCATCTTCGACAACCTCAGCATGATCGGAGCCCTTTTTGGGATTTCCATGCCCATCTTCTGGCTGGGGCTGCTGTTGATGCTCGTGTTTTCGGTGCATTTAGGCTGGTTCCCAGCGGGCAGCAGCGGCGGCCTGAAGCACCTCATCCTGCCGGCCATCGCCTTAGGCGCGGCCTCTGCGGCCGTGATCGCCCGTATGACACGGGCGTCCATGCTGGAGGTCGTCCGCCAGGACTACATCCGCACCGCCCGCGCCAACGGCCTGCGGGAGTGGATCGTGATCTACAAGCATGCGCTGAAAAATGCCATGATTCCGGTGATCACCGTCTTCGGCCTGGAGTTCGGCTACATGCTGGGCGGCGCGGTACTGACCGAGACCGTGTTCTCGCTGCCGGGGGTCGGCCGGCTGATGGTGGAGGGAATCTTCCAGCGCGACTACGCCGTGGTCCAGGGCTCCATGCTGCTGGTGGCCGCTACGTTTGTTCTGGTGAACCTGCTGACCGACATCGCCTATGCCCTGTTCGACCCCAAGATCCGCTATGAGTGATGACTTCGTAAAAAGGCCAATCTCTGCGTTGTGCTTCATCTCGTCGGCGCTGCGGCGTACAATAGCGTACGCCTCGCACCGCGAGAATCGCACGCCTTGACCTTGGCGCTGTTACGAACTCATCAGCCAATAGAACGATTTGCGAGTTCATTATGGCTGAAGCCACTCAAAAAACGAGCCAGGCCGCCGAGGTCTGGCGGCGGCTCAAGCGCAACAAGGCCGCTATCGTCGGCGGCGTGATCGTATTCCTCTTCCTGTTGGTGGCCCTGCTGGCCCCCATCCTCGCGCCCTACCCGCCGAACGAAGGCGACCTTGCCTTGCGGCTCAAGCCGCCCAGCGCCGAGCACTGGCTGGGGACCGACGCCCTCGGCCGCGACATCCTGAGCCGTGTGATCTACGGCGCCCAGGTCTCGCTGCAGATCCAGGTGGCGGCGGTGCTGATCGCCCTCGTGCTCGGCACGCTGCTCGGCATGTTCGGCGGCTACTACGGCGGGGTGACGGACAACGTCATCATGCGGTTCATGGACATCCTGCTGGCCTTTCCCGGGATTTTTCTGGCCATCTCCATCATCGCCGTTCTGGGACCGGGTCTGCTGAACCTCATGCTCGCGGCCGGGATCTACTCCGTGCCGCAGTTCGCCCGCATCGTGCGCGGTTCCATCCTCAGTCTGAAGGAAAAGGAGTTCATCGAGGCGGCCCGCGCGGCCGGCGAAAGCGACACCAGCATCCTCTTCCGCTACCTTTTGCCCAACTCGATGGCGCCCATCATCATCCAGACCACCCTGCGCATGGCGACCGTCCTGCTCACGGCCTCTGGCCTGAGCTTCCTGGGCCTGGGAGTCCAGCCGCCCCAAGCGGAGTGGGGCGCGATGCTGTCCACCGCGCGCCCCTATCTGATCACGGCCCCCCACGTGGCCACGTTCCCGGGGCTTGCCATCATGCTCGTGGTGATGGGCTTCAATCTTTTCGGCGACGGACTGCGGGACTCCCTGGACCCGCGGTTGAAGGATTGAGTGCCATGGGAGCCTTGCTGAGCATCGGCAGCCTCGAAACCCATTTTTTCTCCGCGGGCAAGGTGATCAGGGCTCTGGACGGGATTTCCTTCGAGATACAGGAAGGAGAAGTGTTCGGGCTGGTGGGCGAGACCGGCTGCGGCAAGTCGGTCACGGCGCTCTCGGTCCTGCGGCTGATCCCTTTTCCACCGGGCAAGATCGTCGCGGGGTCGATCCGCTTCAGGGACACGGACCTCCTCTCCCTGCCGCCCGACCAGATGCGCGCCTTTCGGGGCAAGGAGATTTCTATGATCTTCCAGGAGCCGATGACGTCGCTCAACCCGGTCTTTCGCATCGGCGACCAGATGCGGGAAGTCATCATGCTCCACCAGCGGCTGGGAAAGACGGCAGCTTGGGAGGCGGCGGTCCGGATGCTGGAGCGCGTGCGGATCCCGGACGCCCGCAAGGTGGCGGGCCAGTACCCGCACCAGTTGAGCGGCGGCATGCGCCAGCGGGTGATGATCGCCATGGAGCTTTCCTGCCGGCCCGCGCTGCTCATTGCCGATGAGCCGACGACGGCCTTGGATGTGACCATCCAGGCCCAGATTCTGCGGCTGCTCAAGGAAATGAAGAAAGAGATGGGCACTTCCATCCTGCTTATCACCCATGACCTCGGGATAGTGGCGGAGATGTGCAACCGCGTGGCGGTCATGTACGCGGGGTCCATCGTTGAGCAGGCCGAAGTCATTGAAATCTTCGAGCAGCCCAAACACCCTTACACCCAGGGGCTGTGGGGCGCCATCCCCCTCATCGATCAGGAAAAAGACAGCCTGACAGTCATACCCGGCACGGTGCCGGATTTGGGCCGGCTCCCGTCCGGCTGCAAGTTTCACCCCCGCTGCCCTCACCGATTCGAACCCTGCGACGGCAAACGGCCGCCGATGCTGGAGGTTTCACCCGGCCACCATGCCGCTTGTTTCCTCTACGGCGGGAGGTCTGAGCCATGACGGCGGCGCTGCTGGAGGTGAAAAACCTCAAAAAGCTTTTTGCCGTGACGCGGGGTCTATCGCGGGAAAAGGTTTTCGTGCGGGCGGTGGATGGAGTGGATTTCACGATTGCCCGCGGCGAGACCCTGGGACTGGTAGGGGAGTCCGGCTGCGGCAAGACCACGGTAGGGCGCCTGGTTATCCGGCTCATCGTCCCGACCGAAGGCGAGATCCTGTTCGAGGGCGAAAACCTTGCGCGCCTCGAGCATAAAAAACTGCAGGCGCGGCGGCGATCCTTCCAGATCATTTTCCAGGACCCTTTTGCGTCCCTGAACCCGCGCATGACGGTCAGCGAAATTGTCGGGCGCCCCATGGAGATCCACGGCCTCGCCCGGCGCTCCGAGCGCGACGAGAAGGTGGGAGAGCTGCTTGCCGCCGTAGGCCTGAGACGCGAACAATTGAGCCGCTATCCCCACGAGTTTTCCGGCGGACAGCGCCAGCGCATCGGGATCGCACGCGCGCTGTCAACTCAGCCGCAGCTGGTCGTGGCCGACGAGCCTACGTCGGCCCTCGATGTATCCGTCCAGGCCCAGATCCTCAATCTGATGAAGGACCTCCAGCGCCGCTTCGGGTTGACCTACCTCTTTATCTCCCACAACATCAGCGTCATTCGTCACATCAGCGACCGCATCGCCGTAATGTACCTGGGGAAAATCGTGGAGCTGGCGGAAAAACGCGCCCTGTTCGCGAAACCGGCCCACCCCTACACTCAGGCGCTGCTGGCCGCCGTGCCCTCGCTTGACCCGCGGCATAAACGAGGCGAGGTGATCCTGGAAGGCGATGTCCCCAGCCCGGTGAACCCGCCTTCGGGCTGCCGCTTCCACACCCGTTGCCGGCATGTTGTGCCGGAATGCAAGAGCGAGGAGCCGCTGTTCCAACAACTGGAGAATGGCCGATGGGTAGCGTGCCATTTGTACTAACCAGGGGTCAAGGGGTATAGGGGTCAACTGAAACAAAAAGGAAAGACAAAATTCACTCAATTGAACCCTTAGCGAGGCATCATCCATGCGACCAATCGATGCTCAGAAAAAACCCATGTTCACCCTGATTACGGGCGGGAGCGTATACGCCCCGCAGAAGCTGGGCCGCAAGGACATACTGATCGCGGGGCGGGTCATCGCCCGGATCGCCGACCGGATCGAATTGCCGGCCGAATTTAAACCCCGAGTTATCCGCGCCAAAGGCAAGAGGATCGTCCCCGGCCTGGTGGATCTGCATGTCCATCTCCTGGGCGGCGGCGGCGAGGCCGGTCCCTGGTCGCGCACGCCTGAGATCACCCTGTCCAAGATCACGCGCGCCGGGGTGACCACGGTGGTGGGGCTTTTGGGGACCGACGACGTCTCCCGCCGGCCCGAGACCCTTTTGGCCAAGGCCATGCAGCTGGAGCAGGAGGGAATCTCTGCCTATATCTACAGCGGCTCCTACCAGCTTCCGCTCGCTACGATCACGGGCAGTCTGAGAAAAGACATTGCGCTCATCCCCAAGGTGGTGGGCGTGGGCGAGGTGGCTGTCTCCGATCACCGCTCCTCCCAGCCGAGTTTCGACGAGCTTTGCCGCATCGCGGCCGAGGCGCGGGTCGGTGGAATGCTGGGAGGCAAGGCCGGGCTCGTGCACCTGCACATGGGCGCCGGGGACCGACGCCTGGAGCCGGTGATGCGCATGGTGAAGGAAACCGAAATTCCGATCGGCCAGTTCCTGCCGACCCATTTGAACCGCAACCAAGCGCTCATGGAGCACGCCATCGAGTTCGCCCGGATGGGCGGCAACATCGACATCACGGCTTCCGGAAAGGACCTGCACTTCCACCCCACGAGCGGCGAGGCGATCCAAATGGCATTGGAGGCCGGCGTAGCGGTCGATCAGATCACCCTCAGCTCGGATTCCAACGGGTCGATGCCGATCTTCGACGCCAAAGGCAACGTGACGAAACTCGGCGTGGGCGACATCCAATGCCTGTTCGACGACTGGCGGATGCTGGTGAAGGCCGGCCTTTCGCTGGAGGACAGCCTGAAGATCGTGACCACTAACCCGGCCAAGCGCGTGGGGCTTTTTGATAGCAAGGGCAGCCTTGAAGCCGGCAAGGATGCCGACCTGTTGATCCTGAACCGGGATCTGGGTATCGATTCAGTGCTGGCCAGAGGTCGACTGATGGTTGATCGAGGAAAGGCGTTGCTGAAGGGGACATTTGAAGAATGAAAAAGCCTAAAAACCTGATGGATCTCGCCGGAAAAATCTCGCTTGCAGATGATTTTGGGTTGAAACAAGCAAGGCGGCTGAGAAGTGGGTTCGGACGCAACGGCGTGCCACGGAAACGTGCCCTGCCTTTGATCGCCATCACCTGCTCGCGCGTGACCGGAGGAGCCTGGGGCGTTTATTCTCTGGGCCACTTCATGGACTACACCTTCTCCGATTACAGCCAGGCGATCCTGCACGCGGGCGGCGCGCCGATAATCATTCCGGCGGCCCAGGACCCAACGAGCATGGAGGCTATTCTAAACTCGGTGCAGGGTCTCATCCTAAGCGGTGGCCCCGACATCCACCCCCGCCGCTATGGAGAAGAGCCTCTCGCTGGATTGGGCGAAGTGGACGAGGCGCTCGATCGCATGGAACTCATGGCCGCCAGACTGGCCATCGATAAAAACCTGCCGGCTCTTGGCATCTGCCGCGGCATCCAGGTGCTGAATGTCGCTCTCGGCGGAACCCTCTTCCAGGACATTGCCTCCCAGGTGCCGGAGAGCCTCTGCCACACGCCCAAACTGGACAAGGCCGTCAACACCCATACCGTCCAAATCGAGGCCGGCAGCCGCCTGCATAAGATCATCGGAAAGCGCGAGATTTGGGTCAACGGCAAGCATCACCAAGCCGTCAAGGACCTCGCTCCGGGGATGGTGGCCACCGCGCGGGCGAGGGACGGAGTCGTGGAGGCCGTGGAGCATCCGCGAAAGCGATTTGCCATCGGGGTTCAATGGCATCCCGAAGGCACTTGGCGTGACGATCCGTATTCCCAAAAGCTCTTCTACGCATTCGTCCAAGCAGCGCGGGGAGCGCGAAAGCCCTCGGCATCCCGGCGTATGTGAATGTTCAAGCTTATTGTGTGGCGTTTTAAGCGAATTTTCTGCACGAATGTCCTCCGCATTGGATTTGAAAAAAACCACTATTTCGAGTATGATTTTTTCGCTGGGTCGTTCAACCAAACGAGGGCGCGACAATGACATCCCGCCGTCTTTTTTTGCTCCTTAGCTTTTGCCTCTTTTTGAGTCTAATGGCATTCCCGACCGCTTCTGCGCCGCAGACGCCATCAGCGCCCCGCTTTGTGCAGCAGACCGAAAAACCCCGTACGTCCGAGGGACAAATGCCGTCGAATGTGCCGCCGGAAAGCCTTTTCCGATGGGCGGACTTCACCCAGCCCTTCAAGACCAAACTAAGTGGGATATCCGATGGAAAACCCAAAATTGTACTCGTGGAGCTCCCAGCCGCTCTCGCGGATTCGGACGAGGTTAAATTGTATGTCTCGACGTCCGGTTCGGGCCCATGGTTCTATTCGGGTCGGGTCACCCTGCACGTGAATGGCAAGCCGGTTCCGCCATTCACCATTGGCCCGAACTTGAAGCTGGACTTGAACAGAGGCTTCCTCAAAGCGGACATCAACTCGCTTCGCTTTGACTTCGGCGGGAAAGATAAAATCGAAGTCTACGAGATCAGATTCGATCTTCCGGAAGGCTTGGTGCAAAAGACCAAGCCAAGCGCGCCTCCGCCAGCAAAACGGATAGATGCAACCCCGCCACAGGATCCGGTAGCAGCCAAAGTAACCGAACCTCCGGCGGCGGCCCTCGCACCGGCAGTGGCCAAAAAACAAGAGTCCCCGCCACCTCCGGCGCTGGAGAAACCGGCACCTGCCCCGGCCATTCCAGCTCAGCCAAGCGGCGACCCCGGCCAGAGGTGGGCGGTCGTCATCGGGGTCTCCGCCTACGAGGATTCCAGAGTCCCCAGCCTGCGATATGCCTCCCGGGACGCCCAGGTTTTTTACGATTGGATTGTTTCGCCCAGCGGAGGCCGCTATGCCCCTTCGAAGGTGAAATTGCTTCTCGATAAGAATGCCACCAGCGAGAGGATCAAGGACGCGCTTTTCAACTGGCTAAAGCAGGCCATTGAGGAGGATGTGGTCGTGATCTATTTCGCGGGGCACGGATCCCCGGAGTCCCCGGACGCGCATCAAAACCTTTACCTTCTCCCTTACAACACGAAGTACGACAACATCGCTGTCACCGGATTCCCCATGTGGGACATCGAGACGGCGCTTAAGCGGTTCATCAAGGCCAGGCGTGTCGTCATCATCGCCGATGCCTGCCATGCGGCCGGCGTCGGACAGGCCTTCGACGTTGCCGTGCGTGCGGACCGCGGGCTGCAGATCAACCAGATCAACTCCGGCCTTCAGAACCTGACTGAGATCGGCGAGGGGGTCTGTGTGATCAGCGCCTCCCGGGATAGGGAGTTTTCGCAGGAGGGACGGGAGTGGGGCGGCGGCCACGGCGTGTTCAGCTACTACCTGATCGAGGGGCTAAAAGGAGCGGCGGACTTCGACAAGAGCGGCTCGGTGAGCGTCGGCGAAATCACGGTTTATGTTTCTCAGCAGGTGCGCCGCGCCACCCGCAACGCCCAGAACCCGATCGTCGCCGGAAGGTTCGACCCGTCGCTCGTGATCGGCAAGTGAAACCTCGAAAAAACGTGGTTGCAGTAAAGATAAGGCGGCCCTGTTTTATCGGAGCCGCCTCGTTTTGTTTAGGGAATCGGCTATTTCTTCTTTGGCGCCTCCTTTACCTCGACCTTCGACGCCTGCATGGTGTCATAACCCGACTTCCTTTGGTTTAAAGACCTTGTTGAACTCGGCCTTGAACACCGACAGCAACGTCAAGGCCGGCTCCCGGCGAACCCTTCTGGAGAAGGTCTCCCCCAGACGCTCATAATACCATTTTTGTTTTTCTCTCGGGCGGTTGAATCGTTCCCAAAACTTTTCACCGTCGCTTTCAAGCCCTTCGCGGATGGCGCGGATGTTGTCCAGCTTGTCGGCCAGGGAGATCAGCAGGACATCATCGGTTGCCTTTTTCTCCAGGTATTCGATGGTGTGCGCCTTGCGATCTTCCCACGGAGCTTTCTTGTCGGGCTCCGACAAGGCGGTGACGAGGTCCGCCACTTCCTGGCCGAATCCGGAAAAGATCTCCTGGATGGTAACGAGGGTGTCCTCGACGATGTCGTGAAAGAGGGCGGCTATGACCACAGGTTCAGGGCAGTTGGCCCGGATCAGCATGCCGGCCACTGCCAGCGGGTGGATGATATAAGGGATCTCCGTGCCCTTCCGGACCTGGTTATGGTGAGCCCTTGCGGCCAGCTCGATAGCATCGTAAAGCCTCGAACTGTATACTTTGGCGGTCTGCGGCATGCGATTCAAGATCCTGACGGGTGAGTGGCGCCGAGCCTTCAAACGCGTGTGACAATACAATTGAAGAAATTTTATATCGTTACCGCATAACAATCCAAACTGAATATCATGATTTTTTAATATATTTTAATTGAAGTCTATTCAATATTTTTTCTTGACTTTATTCACCTGAATTGTTTACACGCATTTTGTATAATGTATACAATTTAAAAAGGACCCATTCTTGAACCGAATAGATATTCGCGTCCTGCATCAAGACGTGGCGGGCAAGATCCGAGAGATGATTCGAAAAGGCATTTTAGTCCGCGGACAACGGATCATTGAAGCCCAGCTCTGCGAGCAGATTGGCGTGAGCCGCACCCCTCTTCGGGAAGCCCTCCGGGTGCTGGAATCGGAGGGGCTGGTGGAACTTTTTCCCCACAAAGGTGTGCACATTCGACAGCCGCCGATGAACGAAATTCAAGAGATGTTTGAAGTCATGGGCGTGCTGGAGGGCACCTGCGCGCGCCTGACCGCCCAAAAGATGACCGCCGCCGGGTGGCAGAAGATCGAGCGGCTCCACCGGAAGCTTGAAACCCACTACGCTGCAGGTGACAGAGAAAAGTACATTGCCGCCAACAATGTCTTCCATGCCTTGCTCCAAGAATTGGCGGGCAACCGCGTTTTAGACGATATCGTGCGCCGGTTGCGGGAGAAGGTCGCCCTTTATCGACACCAGCAAATTTATGAGCCTCGGCGTTTCGATGAGTCCATCCGCGAGCACCGGGAAATACTAGAAGCGCTGCGCCGCCGCGACCCGGATGCGGCCGAAACACACATGAAACGCCATCTCGACCGGCAGTGCAAGGCCTTGATCCACCTTTATGACCCGCGTAAAGAGGGTGAAAAACACAGCCGTTTTAAACCCTGAACTCCCCCTTGGGGATTACCCTAAGCCAGAAGGAGATGCGAAAATGAACCCACAAAGAGCAAGCAAAAGAGGGCTGGCGATGGTTGCGGCATTCTGGTGCGCAGGGATGTTGGTGTTGACGCCGTCTCTGACCATAGCCACGGAACTGAAAATCTCCCATCAGTTCGCCGAGGCAGACGCCCGCAATGAACTGGCGGTGCAATTTGCCTCGAAAGTGGAAAAGGCAACCGCCGGAGCAGTGACCTTCAAGGTCTTCCCCTCATCCGCACTTTTCAAGCCAAATGCCCAGTACGACGCCATGCTAAAGGGTGCGCTGGACATGTCGATCTTCCCGCTGGCCTACGCTTCCGGGAAGGTGCCTGAATTCGAAATCACGTTGATGCCCTGCATCATCCCCGGAGTGGATGAAGGCATGGCCTGGCGCAATAAAGAGATCGGCCGGCGCGTGGCGAAACTCAGCGAGGACAAAGGGATGAAAATCCTCACTTGGCTCTGGTACGGCGGCGGCATCGGCAGCCGGGGAAAACCGGTTATTCTGCCGTCCGACGCCAAGCAGTTGAAGTTCCGCGCGGCCGGAAAAATGTTTGAGACCATGCTCAACGCTCAAGGTGCTTCCATCACCAGCATGGCCTCTTCCGAAATATACATGGCGCTCCAAACTCGCGTTCTCGACGCCTGCATGACCTCCGCGGAATCGTTCATTTCCTACCGTCTCTATGAGCAGCTGGAGTACTTCAACACTCCGGAAAATTACTCCGTTTGGTACATGTGCGAGCCGCTCGTGATCAGCATGAAGACCTGGGCGTCGTTGTCGCCCGATCAGCAGAAGATTTTCGAAACCGTGGGCTTGGAGATGGAAAAAAAGGCCCGCGACGATGCCATCGCCGCCAACAAGGAAGTGACCAAGGTGTTCGGTGAAAAAGGAATCAAGGTCCATGCCATGACCAAGGAAGAATGGCAGGCCTGGGAGAAAGTAGCCAAAGAAACCGCCTGGAAAGCTTTCGCCCAAGATGTTCCGGCAGGCAAGGAGCTTCTGGATCTGGCCGCGAAATAGCCCGGTTCATCAGCGATTCCGGAGCGCCGCCATCCGAAGCGGCGCTCCGCGATGAAGTGCAACACCGGAACTGGGCCTCCGATGAAGTCAAAATTTTTTCTGTGGGAGCGGCATCTTGCCGCGACTTAATCGTGGCTGGAAGCCACTCCTACAAGAGAGACACTTTATTAGCGATAGGATGACGACGCGCACCATAGCCTGTTTTCTGCGAAGTCATCGCCATTCAGACCGAGCGTGACCCATACCTGGGGAGAAGCGACCATGTCCGAGTCTCGAAATTCCCTTTTCCAGTTGATCAACCAGCTGTCCCAGATCTCGGGATACATCGCCGCCTTGTCGATCCTGGCCGCGACCCTGATCATCGTCGAGCAAGTGGTTGTGCGCTATGTGTTCAAAATTCCGACCATATGGCAGGTGGAGACAGCCGTCTATTTGCTCATCGCCGCGACCTTCCTGGGTGCGCCCTACGGCCTCAAGGAAAACGCCCATATCAACATCGATCTATTCATCGTCAAGCTCCCCGCCGGCGCGCGGCGGAGGCTCGACATCCTCACTTCGGCCATCGCCATGCTGTTTTGCTTTTTCCTGGCTTACCGGGCCAGCGTGATGTGGTGGGAGGCGTTCGAGGGCAACTGGCGCTCGTCGTCGCTGTTCTCGGTTCCGCTGGTCTATCCCTACGCCTTGATCCCGGTGGGGATGTTCCTCACCGGGCTCCAATATATCGTCAAGGTCGCCGGGATGCTCTTTGCGCTCAACCGAACCGCGCCTCCTTCAGCACAGACGGCAGGTCGTTAACGGCGGCCCGCCGCCGCAGGAAGGAACACATCATGGACCCACTGGTTATCGGAGCCATCGTCATCCTTATCGCCACCGTCTTTCTGTTCAGCGGCATGCCCATCGCGTTCGCTTTGGGGGTGGCCTCCATGTTGGCCATGTTCTTATTCATGGACGCTTATCAGATCTTGGTAGTGGCGGAGACGGTCTTCGAAGGGGTCAACGATTTCGGTCTGCTGTCGATTCCTCTCTTCATCTTTATGGGGATGATTGCGGCCCTCACGCGGGCCGGCTCGGACCTGTATGAGTGCTTTCACCGCTGGCTTTACAAGGTTCCTGGCGGGTTGGGCATCGGCAACATCGGTGCCTGCTCCATCTTTGCGGCGCTTACCGGCTCCAGCCCCGCCTGCGCCGCCGCCATCGGGACCATGGGCATCCCCGAGATGCGCAAGCGCGGCTACGCCGAGGGCCTGGCCACCGGCATCATCACCGCCGGCGGCACTCTGGGCATTCTGATCCCGCCCAGCGTCACCATGATCGTCTATGGGATGGCGACCGAGACGTCCATCGGCAAACTCTTCATCGCCGGAATTATTCCGGGGCTGATGATGACGGCGCTTTTTTCCTCCTGGGTGCCTTTCGCCTATTTGCGCGATCGCCGGCTGAAGCTGGCAGCCGGCTTTCAACTGCCTGAAGAAAAGACCTACTCGCTAACGGAAAAACTCTCTATCACCGCAAAAATCCTGCCGCTCGTCATCGTCGTGGCGCTGGTTCTTTCCTCGCTGTACACCGGCTGGGCCACCCCAAGCGAGGCCGCCGGCGTGGGGGCCTTCCTGGTGCTGGTCGTGGCCATGATTTTCTACCGGATTTACAGGATCCAGGATTTGAAGACCATTCTCATGCGCTCCTGCAAGGAAAGCTCGATGATCATGATGATCATCGCCACTTCTTTTCTTTTCGGCTCGATTCTGACGAACCTCTACATCGCCCAGACCCTTGCCCAGCAAATCGTGGCGCTGGAGGTCAACCGCTGGATCATCATGGCGCTGATCAACGTTCTGTTGCTTATGGCCGGATGCTTTCTGCCGCCGGTGGCCATCATTCTGATCATCTGCCCCATCCTGCATCCCATCATCACGGGATTGGGGTTTGATCCCATCTGGTTCGGCGTGGTCATCACCCTGAACCTGGAAGCCGGCTTGATCACCCCTCCCGTGGGGCTGAACCTCTACATCGTGCAGGGCATCGCACCCGACATCCCGCTGGCGACGGTGCTGCGGGGCTCGATCCCCTTTATATTGCTTTTGATGCTGGGCATCGTGATCCTGTGCTTTTTTCCGCAGCTGGCTACATGGCTGCCGGCCCAGATGATCCGTTAAACCGTTTTCATAAAAGGAACCCGACCCATGAGCAGATCCCTGGAGAATATTAGAGTACTCGATCTCAGCCATGTGCTGGCGGGTCCCACCTGCTCGATGTTTCTGGCAGATCTGGGAGCCGAGGTGATTCATGTCGAACCGCTGCATGGCGACGACGCGCGCGAGTTCGGACCTTTCGCCGGCAGCGTCGGAAAAAACAGCTCGGGTTATTTTATCAGTCTCAACCGCAACAAGAAGAGCCTCGCGCTGGACTTAAAACAGGAAAAGGGGAGAAAAATCCTGACGGATCTGATCAAGATCTCGGATGTGGTGGTTGAGAACTTCAGGCCCACGACGATGAGAAAACTGGGCTTCGGGTGGGAGGAGCTGCGGCGAATCAACCCCAAGATTATTTATGCTTCCATCAGTGGATTCGGTCAGGACTCACTGCCGGGCTATGATGCCCGCCCGTCCTACGACATGGTCGCCCAGGGGTACAGCGGACTGATGAGCATCACCGGCCCCGAGGGTGGGCCGCCGTGTCGTGTCGGCTCATCCGTGGGAGACATTTTTTCCGGGCATCAGGCGACCATCGCAATACTGGCAGCTCTGTTGCACCGGGAAAAAACCGGCAGAGGGCAGCATTTCGACGGGGCCATGATCGATGGGCTTTTTACCGTGCTCGAGAATGCGGTCGTGCGCTATACGATTAACAAGGAGGTTCCCGGCCCCCTCGGCAGCGCGCACCCATCGATCGTTCCCTTCCAGTCCTTCCCAACCAAGGACGATTCCCATATTATTATTGCGTTGGGGAACGACACGTTGTGGCAAAACTTCTGCAAACTGATTGGCCGGGATGACCTGTGCAATCACTTCAAGTTCTCCACGAATCCATTGAGAACCAAGCACCGGAAGGATCTAGAACAGATTTTGATCCCGGAGTTTAAAAAGAAAACCAGAAGAGAATGGCTGGAACTGCTAGGAACGGCCAATCTGCCGCATTCGCCCGCCAACAATATAAAAGAAATCTGCGAAGATCCTCACATCGCCTATCGCAATATGCTGGTGGAAATCGATCAACCGCGCGTAGGCAAAATGAGAATCGTCGGCTCCCCCATCCGCCTTTCCGAAACGCCGGGGGAGGTCTATGCGCCGGCTCCGCTGTTGGGCCAGCATTCGGAAGAAATCCTGGAAAAAATTCTTGGTTACCAAAAAGAAGAGATTGAATCGCTAAAAGAGGAAAATGTAATCAGCCGCTCGGTGTGATCTCTCGATCGGGGAATATTTCGGCGGCCGGCAATCCTGCCTGACACAGGGCTGTAAGAGTCTTCACTTTACCAAAAAGTCGAGGTGTAAAACACCTCGACTTTTTTGGATGTGTCGGTATATTAGGTTTGATCTTTTAGAAAAAATTCTGCTTCCTGCAGAGGACCCGCTCATGCTGGAATGGATCATTTATCCTCCCCTCGGGGTGATCGTCGGAATTTTTGCAGGTCTCCTTGGGATCGGCGGCGGCGTCGTCATTGTTCCGATCCTTGTCTTCGTTTTCACGGCCCAGGGTTTTTCCTCACAGCACATGATGCAAATCGCGCTGGCGACGTCCCTCGGCAGTATCGTGTTCACCTCGGTCGCCAGCTTTATGACCCACCATCGACACGACGCAGTGCGGTGGGACATCGTCAAGAGGATTACCCTGGGGATACTGGTCGGCACCTTTTCCGGGACTTGGTTTGCAGCCCAACTCTCAACCAGAGCACTCAAAATTTTCTTTGCCTGCTTCTTGTACTATGTCGCCGCCACCATGCTCAGCAATTTCAAGCCGAAACCGTCCCGGCAGTTGCCGGAACTGCTCGGCATAAACGGCGTAGGTGTAATTATCGGTGTGGTCTCCAGCCTGGTGGGCATCGGGGGCGGAGCGCTGTCCATACCGTTCATGATGTGGTGCAACGTGCCGGTCCATCATGCGATCGGCACTTCGGCGGCGATCGGTTTTCCCATAGCGGTCGGCGGGACTGTCGGGTACATCATCAACGGTTTATCCATTGCAGACCTCCCAACGCCACACTTGGGTTACCTCTACCTTCCTGCGCTCTTCGGAATTGCCTTCTTCAGCTTTTTTACGGCACCCTTCGGGGCCAGGCTGGCCCACAAGACGCCGGTCGTCACCCTTAAGCGCATCTATGCCGTATTTCTGATTGTTGTCGCAACTCGGATCCTCTGGGGCGTCCTGTAAGAGTCTCCTTCGGAACCACCGCGAAAAGGCAGCCGTGAAATGAAATTTCAGATTGTGTACGCAGTGTTTCTTTCCTATAGTAGCCCCTGCCATGGACTCCATCATCATCCAAACCTTCATCATCTTGGCCCTGATCGTCGCTAACGGGTTTTTAGCTATGGCGGAGATCGCCGTCGTGTCCGCCCGGAAGGCGCGGCTGCAACAGCGCGCTGAGGAAGGCGATCCCGGGGCCAGGATCGCCCTGGAGCTCGCCAATTCTCCCGGCCGGTTCCTTTCCACCATCCAGATCGGCATCACACTCGTTGGAATCCTGGCCGGTGCCTTCGGCGGAGCCATCATCGCCGAGCAGCTGGCCCCCCAACTGAACCGCATGGCCTGGATCGCGCCCCATGGCAGTGCCGTCAGCCTTTTCATCGTCGTGGTGGCGATCACCTACTTGTCCTTGATCATCGGTGAGCTGGTCCCCAAACAGATCGCCCTTAACCATGCGGAGCGCATCTCCGCAGCGGTGGCTCCGTTCATGCGAACGCTGTCCTGGCTGGGCTCACCCATCGTGCACCTGCTCAGCCTCTCGACCCAGATGGTGCTGCGGGCCTTCGGCATCAAGCCCTCTGCGGAGAGCTCCGTCACCGCGGAAGAAATCAAGCTGATGATCGAGCAGGGAACCCAAGAGGGGGTGTTCGAACCCAGTGAGCAGGAGATGGTCGAACGCGTGTTCCGACTCGGAGATCGGACCGCCGCCGCCCTGATGACCCCGCGGCCCGATGTCGTCTGGCTGGACCCGAGCGAGCCGCCCGAAGAAATCCAGAAAAAAATTACCGCCGACAGTCACACGCACTACCCGGTGGCCGAAGGCCAGATCGACCGCATCATCGGGCTGGTCAATTCCAAAGACCTCCTTTCGCAAAACCTGAGCTGTCGGCCGATCGACCTGCGGTCGGTGCTGCGCCCCGCGCTGTTCATCCCCGAAAGCATGTCGGCCCTCGACGTACTTGAGCGGTTGAAAAAGAAACGCACACATGTCGCCTTTGTCATTGACGAGCATGGCGGGTTTCAAGGATTGCTCACGACCAGCGATATCCTGGAGGCCATCGTCGGTGATATCCCCATGCCGGACGAGACCGAGGAGGCCGACATCATCCGGCGCGAAGACGGCTCCTGGCTGGTGGACGGGAAGGTGCAGGCGGAGGAACTCAAGGAATTGCTGCAGGTGAACGAGCTGCCCTTTGAAGATGAACACCTTTACCAGACGCTGGGCGGTCTGGTGATGGCTTTCCTGGGGCGGATCCCCAAATCCGGCGACCACTTCGACTGGATCGGCTTTCGCTTCGAAGTCATGGACATGGACGGCCATCGCGTGGACAAGGTCCTGATTAAGTCCCTGATTCAAGAGCCCCCGCCTTTGCCTGAAGAGTAAACCCCGTCTGATGCCTGCGCTTGTCAAGCCTTTCCGATTGGACTATAAACCCAAATTGCTGCGAGGGGGTCCATGCAGTCCGCCCCGCTGGTTTCCCGGGGATCTGCCCCGGGATTGAACGGCGGACCTCGTCGGCGCGGTGGGCTGTGCGGCCGGAGCCGCGTGACGGGCATCCACCTCAGGCGAATCCTAACTTGGCAAGGAAAGGAGACTGTTATGGCGAAAAAGATCGTTTGGTTGAGCATTGCAGCGTTGTCAGTCGCGGCGGCTGTAGGGTTGACACCCGCCCTGGCTCAGGAGAAAGTCTACATCAACGGATTTGATGCCGCCTACCCGCCGTTTTCGTTCGTGGACAAGGACGGCAAGCCGGCCGGATTCGACATCGATGCGCTGAATTGGATTGCCACCGAGATGAAATTCCAAGTCAAGCACCAACCCACCGACTGGGCGGCGATTGTCCCGACCCTGCAGTCCAAGAAAATCGACGTGATCGCCTCCGGCATGAGCATCACCCCTGAGCGGCAGGCGGCGGTTAATTTTACCGAACCCTATTGGACGGTGAAGCAGCTGTTGGTGGTGAAAAACGACTCCACTCTAACGGATAAACAGTGCCTGGAGCCCGGTCGCAAGATCGGCCTGCTGCGGGGCAGCGCCGAGTCCAAGTGGATGACCGAAAACCTGCTGAAAAAGGGCTCTAGCTTCGAACTGAAGGCCTACGACACGACCCCGCTGGCCATCGAAGACGTGGCCAACGGCCGGGCGGACTGCGCCGCCGTCTCGAACACCGCTCTGAAGAATGCCCAGGACAAGGGACTCAAGGTCAAGACCATCGGCAACTACGGCCAGCCCGACACCAACTACGGGTATGCCGTGCGCAAGGAGGACACCGAGTTCCTGAACAAGCTCAACGAGGGATGGAAGAAACTCAAGACCTCGCCCAAGTTTCAGGAGCTGGTCAAGAAGTGGGAATTGAAATAAACGGCTGCCCGGAATCCGGGCCAGCCGTTTATTTCAATAGGACAAGGACTTGAACAACTGACGGGAAGGCTGAGGGTCTGCTTCAGCCTTCCTTGCTTTTTCTTTAATTGGGCGATTTTCCGCATGCACAGCGGATTGGCGGCGATTATTGAAGGCCTCCCCTATGTGCTGGGAGGAATCGGGGTCACCCTGACCGTGGTCGGGGGGGCGCTTGCCATGGGCCTGATCTTCGGCCTCTTTCTGGCGGTGGTCCAGGTCTACGGCCGTCCCTGGTGGCGACGTTTGGCGGCGGTGTATGTCTGGTTTTTTCGAGGCATCCCCCTGCTGGTCCTGCTGTTCCTGTTCTATTTCGGCATCCTTGCAGCGCTGGAGGTTGAACTGTCGCCTTTCATGGTGGCCATCATCGTCCTCGGGTTCATCAGTTCGGCCTACCAGGCCCAGATCCTGCGCGGCGCGATCCTGGCGGTGCCGGAAGGCCAGATGAAGGCCGCGCGCGCGATCGGGATGAGCGATTCCCGGGCGATCGCGTCCATCATCTTGCCCCAGGCGCTGCGTTTGGCGATCCCGGGCTGGTCCAACGAATACACCGTCATCATGAAGGACTCCGCGGTGACCTATGCCTTGGGGGTGGCGGAGCTCATGGCCCGCACCAATCACGTGGCCTCCCGCACCTACCAGCACTTCTGGCTCTACCTCATGGTGGGGTTTATTTACCTGCTGCTGACCTGGCTGGGGACAAAGGCGCTGCACGTGCTGGAGGATCGGGTGGCCATTTCCGGTTACACCCGATGAGGGGATTCAAGGAATGACCCGACCGACCCCCATTCTCAGGCTGCTGGACATCCACAAGAGCTACACCGGGCAGCCGGTGCTCAAGGGGGTGTCGCTCGAGCTTCAGCGCGGCGACATCAAAGTGATCATCGGCCCATCAGGAAGCGGCAAGAGCACGCTGCTGCACTGCATCAATTTCCTGGTCAGCTTCGAGAAAGGGCGGATCTGGCTGCACGACAAGGAAATCGACCCGTCGAACAAGCCCGAGCTTTATGCCTACCGCCAAAAAGTGGGCATGATTTTTCAGGACTTTAACCTGTTCGACCACCTGACGGCGATCGATAACGTCCAGATCGGTTTGGTACGGGTCAAGAAAATCGCCAAACGCGAAGCCAGGCAGCGCGCCCTGGCCGAACTGGCCCGCGTGGGCTTGAACGATCATGCGCACAAATACCCGGCCGAGCTGTCCGGCGGCCAGAAACAGCGCGTGTCCATCGCCCGGGCACTGGCGATGGATCCGGAGGTCATGCTGCTGGACGAGCCGACCTCGGCATTGGACCCGGAGCTTATCGGCGAGGTCCATGCGGTGATCCGCGACCTCGCCGCCGGCGGCATGACCATGGCGTTGGTGACGCATGAGATCGGCTTCGCCGCGGCGCTGGCAAAAGAGATCCTTTTCATGGAAAACGGGCTCATTCTGGAGCAGGGACCGCCCGCCACCATTCTCCATAACGCCACTCTGGAGCGCACGCGCGAGTTCTGCGCCAAAATCGCACGCCTGCACACCGGGGGCCGCGCGGAGGCATAGCCGGCATGGATCTGGCCTTCTACACCCAGGAAGTCGCACCGGCCATGCTCCGGGGGCTGTGGGTCAGCATCGGGCTGATTCTGCCTTCGGCGGTGTTCGGCCTCGCGATCGGCGTCCTGGCGGGAACGCTCCGGATCTACGGCCGGCCTTTCTGGAAACGCACGGCCGAAATCTACGGCCTGGTCTTCCGCGGGTTTCCCCTGTTGATCCAGCTCTACATCTGGTACTTCGGGCTGCCCCAGTTGGGGATCTACCTCAGCCCCTACGCGGCCGCGGTTTTGGGCTTTTCGCTTTGCGGCGGGGCCTACCATGCCGAGTATGTGCGCGGCGCCCTGCGCTCCATCAAACAGGGGCAGCTGCAGGCCGCCCGCTCGCTCGGCTTCAGCCGCGCCCGGGCCGTGGTCTCCATCCTGCTCCCGCAAGCCATCCGCCGCGCCCTGCCGGGCTGCGGCAACGAGCTCATCTACCTGATCAAATATTCCTCGCTGGCCTACATGGTCACCTGCATCGAGCTGACCGGCGAAGCCAAAATCCTGGCATCGATGTTCTTCAAATACCTTGAAGTCTTCTTCGTGGTCGGCGCGATCTACTTGGCGCTGGTCTCGCTCGCCAGCTGGGGGCTGATCCGCTTGGAGGACCAGGTCAGCATCCCCGGGTTCGAGTGCGTGCGCCGCTGAGTGACTCTTCTGAAAAAGGGCGTCCGTATGCCGAACGCTCTTTTTCCTGCAAGCGAGTCGGAATTCATATTGAATTTCGCCTTCAAAGGCCTGATAATATGGCAGAGGGGTTTCGCCGGCTGAAACAACCCTGAAAGGCATGCCACATGACAGAACGACATCCCGGCGCTGCTCGCCGCATCCCCAAGAAGGCGCTGGCGCTGTCCACTGCTTTGATGGTGGCCATCGCCTTGGCGATGGTTTTCATGACCCGCAGCGAAGGCACGCCGCAGCGGGAAAAGCGCGAAGCGCTCGTGCCGGTGAAGGTGGCCGCCGCCCAGCAGAAGGCGGTGCCCGTTCAGGTGCGGGCGGTCGGCACGGTCGAAGCGTTTGCGACGGTTTCGATTAAATCGCGGGTTGACGGCGAACTGATGAGGGTTCATTTCCGGGAGGGCCAGGACGTCAAAAAGGGGGACCTGCTCTTCACGATCGATCCGCGCCCTTACGAAGCAGCCATGAAGGAAGCCCGGGCCCGGCTCGATCGCGACTCGGCCCTGGCCGACAAGGCGGATCTCGACGCCCGGCGCTATGCCGAGCTGGTCGCAAAGAATTACGTCAGCAGCGACAAGTATGAACAGTTCCGCGCCAACGCCCAGGCGCTGCGGGCGACGGTGGCCGCCGACCGCGCGACACTGGATCGGGCGCAGCTGAATTTGGAATATTGCTATATCAAAGCGCCCATGGCCGGACGGACGGGACGCCTGCTCGTGGACGAAGGGGCCCAGATCAAGGCCAACGACGACAAAGGCGGCATGGTGGAAATCATGCAGATCATGCCGATCAACGTGGGGTTTGCCGTGCCCCAGCAGTATCTGGCCGAGATCAAGGCCCACATGGCAGCCAGACCGCTGAAGGTGGAGGCCGACATCCCGGAAAGCAAGGCAACGCCCGAGGCGGGAACGCTGAGCTTTTTGGACAACAAGGTGAACACCCAGACAGGCACCGTTATGCTCAAGGGGACCTTCGCCAACAAGGACCGCCTCCTCTGGCCCGGCCAGTTCGTCATGGCGACCCTGACCCTGACCACCCGCGACGACGCCATCGTTATTCCGTCGGTGGCCATTCAGGTTGGGCAGGACGGCCAGTTCGTCTATGTCGTGAAGCCCGATATGAGCGTTGAATCTCGGCCGGTGATGCCGGGAATGAGCGTCGGCGACGATGTGGTGATCGAAAAGGGCCTCACGGCCGGCGAGCGGGTGGTCACCGAAGGCCAGCTGCGGCTGGTTCCCGGCGCCAAGGTGCAAATCTCTAGTTGACAAAACCTCCCTGGGAGCAAAAATCGCTCTTAAGCCTCCGCTTGAAACTTAACACGTAAAACTCAACACGGTTTCTAATATGAATATCTCCGAGCTCTTCATCCGCCGGCCGGTCATGACGACCCTCGTGATGCTGTCTATCCTCATGTTCGGCATCATGGCATACAACAAGCTGCCGGTGAGCGATCTGCCCAACGTGGATTACCCCACGATCCAGGTAACCGCCCAGCTGCCGGGCGCCAACCCGACCACCATGGCCACGGCCGTGGCCACCCCGCTGGAGCGCGAGTTTTCCACCATCGCCGGGGTGGATTCCATGACGTCGGCTAGCAGTCTGGGCTACACCCAGATCATCCTGCAGTTCAATATCAACCGCGACATCGACGCCGCCGCCCAGGACGTTCAGGTGGCGATTTCGCGGGTGGCGCGCAACCTGCCCAAGGACATGCCCACCCCGCCGTATTTCCGCAAGGTCAACCCGGCCGACCAGCCGATCCTGCGCATCGCCCTGACATCGCCGACCCTGCCCCTCTACACCCTGAACGAATTCGGCGAGACCCTGCTGGCCCAACGCATCTCCATGGTGAGCGGGGTCGCCCAGGTGCAGGTGTTCGGGGCGCAGAAGTACGCCGTGCGTATCCAGCTCGATCCCAAGGAGCTCGCCTCGCGGGGCATCGGGATCAACCAGGTGGCGGAGGAGGTGAGCAAGGCCAACGTCAACCTGCCCACGGGAACTCTCTCCGGCACCCAGCAGGCTTTCACCGTCCAAGCGAGCGGCCAGCTGGTTAACGCCGAGCCATACCGCTCCATCATCGTCACCTACCGCGACGGCCGCCCCGTGCGGCTGGGTGACATCGGCTCGGTCTATGACAGCGTCGAAAACAACAAGGTGGCTGCCTGGTACATCGATCAGCGCTCCATCATCTTGGCCGTTCAGCGCCAGCCCGGGACCAACACCGTCGAGGTGGCCCGCGAGGTCAAGAAGCTGCTACCCACCTTCAAGGCTCAGCTGCCGGCTTCGGTTTCCCTGCACATTCTCTACGATGCCTCGGTGTCGATCGAGGATTCGGTCAACGACGTCAAATTCACCCTGCTCTTCACCCTGGCCCTGGTGGTCCTGGTGATCTTCCTGTTCCTGCGGCGGCTGCCCTACACCGTGATCCCCAGTCTGGCCATGCCTATGTCGCTCGTCGGCACCTTCATCGTGATGTACCTGATGGGATACAACGTCGACAACCTGTCGCTCATGGCCCTGATCCTGGCGGTCGGTTTCGTGGTGGACGACGCCATCGTCATGCTGGAGAACATCGTGCGGCACCTCGAGATGGGTGAGGCGCCCATCAAGGCCGCCCTGAACGGCTCGCGCGAAATCGGCTTCACCATCGTGTCCATGACGCTCTCGCTGGTGGCGGTGTTCATCCCGATCCTTTTCATGGGCGGCATTCTCGGCCGGCTCTTTCAGGAGTTCGCTGTCACCATCGGGGTGGCCATTCTCATTTCAGGGGTGATTTCCCTTACGCTCACCCCCATGCTCTGCAGCCGCTTTCTGCGGACGCACGACGAGCAGCCGTCAGGCCGGCTCTATTCAGCCTCCGAAAACGCCTACAACTGGATGCTCGGCCTCTATAAGCGCAGCTTGGGCTGGTTCCTTGACCACCGCCGCATCACCATGCTCTTCCTGCTGGTGGTGGTGGTACTGACCGTGTGGGTCTTCCGCATAGTTCCCAAGGGGTTCATCCCCAGCGAGGACCGCGCCATCGTCTACGGCCCGACCGAAGCGGCCGAGGGCATTTCCTTCGAGGCCATGAAACGCCTGCAGCAGAGCCTGGCCGAGATAGTGCGCCAGGACCCCAACGTCGAGGCCTTCATGTCCAACGCCGGCTCGCGGCCCGGCGGCATCGCCGGCGGCAACACCGGGACCCTATTTCTGCGCCTCAAGCCGCGCCATGAACGCGAGCTCTCCGCGGACGAGGTCATCCAGAAACTGCGGCCGGCGCTCGCCCAGGTGCCGGGGATCCGCGTCTTTCTGCAGAACCCGCCGGCCATATCGGTCGGCGGCCGGGTGACGAAGAGCCAGTATCAGTACACCCTGCAGGGGACCGATGTGGAGGAGCTCTACCGTATCGCCCCGCAGCTGGCCGCCAAAATGCAGGCGCTCCCCGGCTTCCAGGACGTCACCACCGACCTGCAGCTGCGCAACCCCCAGGTCAACATCGAAATCAACCGCGACAAGGCCTCGTCGCTGGGGGTCTCGGTCGAGCAGATCGAGGATGCCCTTTACAGCGCCTACGGCTCGCGCCAGATCTCGACGATTTACGGCGACACAAACCAGTTCCAGGTGATCCTGGAGCTCAAGCCCGAGTATCAAATGGATCCGGCCGCCCTCGCGCTGCTCTACGTGCGCTCCTCGAGCGGGACCATAGTTCCCTTGAATGTGCTCGCCCGGATCACCCAGGGCTACGGCCCGCTTTCCATCAACCACAGCGGCCAGCTGCCGTCCGTGACCGTTTCCTTCAATCTCCGGCCCGGCTTTGCGCTGGGCGATGCGGTCGCGGAGCTGAACGCCCTCTCCCGTTCCATGCTGCCGGCCACCATCACCGCAAGCTTCCAGGGCACAGCCCAGGTGTTTGAGTCGTCGATCAAGAACCTGGGGCTGCTGCTGGCGGTGGCCGTAGCGGTCATCTACATCGTCCTCGGGATCCTTTATGAAAGCTTCATCCACCCGGTCACCATCCTCTCGGCCCTGCCGCTGGCCGGGCTGGGCGCCCTCTTCACGCTGCTGATTTTCAATTCGCAGCTGGACATCTACTCCTTCGTGGGCCTGATCCTACTGGTGGGGCTCGTGAAGAAAAACGGCATCATCATGATCGACTTCGCTTTAGAGGCGCAGCGCGTCGAACGCAAGTCGCCGAGAGATGCCATCTTCGAGGCTTGCGTGGTAAGGTTCCGGCCGATCATGATGACCACCTTCGCGGCCTTGGTGGGAACGATCCCCATCGCCATCGGCTGGGGGGCCGGCGGCGAGTCCCGCCAGCCGCTGGGCCTGGCGGTGGTCGGCGGCCTTTTCTTCTCCCAGATGCTGACGCTCTTCGTGACGCCCGTCTTCTACCTCTACATGGACTCCCTGCAGAAAAAAGTTCCGCCGGCAGCGAGCGGTCAAGGTTGAATCCGTAGGACAGGCCGGCGCCCCCGAATGACGTCTTCGGACGTGCCGCAGCCCTGTGATTCTGATTAACCAAACTTGATGAACTCGTAAAAAGTCATCCAAGCAGATGACTTTGTAAAAAGCCCAAGTTCAAGGCGCGCGAATCTCGCGTCGCGAGGCGTACTTACCGTACGCCGCAGCGACCGCGAGATGAAGCGCAACGCCGAAATTGGGTTTTTTACGAAGTCATCAAACTTAAGACGCCCAGAGGCCAGTGGAGGCTCATTAAAATCTCTTGCTAATGCGCATCCGCTGTGGTAATATATGCGCATCAAAAATGCGCATAAGGAGAGTGCCATGCAAGAGAGTTTTTATAATACCCATGCCCCGAAAAAATCTACAAATCTCAGCATCAACAGCGACCTTCTGCGGAGGGCAAAAGACCATCATATCAACCTTTCTAAGGCCTTAGAACAACGCCTTGTCGAGCTGCTGCTGGAGGAAAAACGCCGGGAATGGCGGGAAGAGAATTGCGATGCCATTGAAGCCTACAATTGCCGAATCGAAACGGGAGGTGTGTTCAGCGACGGCTTGAGGAGATTTTGATGGCACAGTTCGATGTCTTCGAAAATCCCAATAAAGAAACGAATCAAGTAGTTCCTTATTTGCTCGACGTCCAGGCCGACCTGCTCGATACCCTCTCAACGCGTGTCGTCGTACCGCTCGTAGCCGCTTCAGCTATGGGCAAAGCCATCAAGCATCTTAATCCTGAGTTCAAAATAAGAAATGCCACGGTATTTATGTCCA
The DNA here is from genome assembly GCA_963700055.1 of uncultured delta proteobacterium. GTDB lineage: Bacteria > Desulfobacterota > Desulfobacteria > Desulfobacterales > SpSt-501 > SpSt-501. Next base: position 386,010 of record CAVOWH010000013.1, read on the forward strand.
CGGCGGAATCGGCCGGTATTCCAGTCCGATCTCTGGGGGAAAAGGTTAGTTCATTAAAAGACCGGCGCCAGGAGATTATGGCTGCACTGGATTTTCTATTCACTGGTTTCTGAAAAAACATCTATCGAGCGAATGCATTTGGGAAAGCGGCCACGCGGAGGTAATATGGACAGCTTGGCCGTGTAGCCTCTTTTATAATCCAACGGTGGGGCTGGACGACCTGGGCAGGAATATAATTCCATTAAGTTTTCAAGATGGCACTAATCCATGGCCAGTTGGTTAAGCGGCGCATTGCTTCTTTCTTAACAGCCATTTCAGCCAGACCTTTTTCGGCTTGTGTGGTAGCCGCATCAAGAGAATCGAACACACGGTTAGCAAAGTAGTCTCGACGAAGAGTGTTCCATATCTGCTCGGCGGGATTCAGCTCCGGTGAATAGGGCGGCAGCGGCACGAGCGATACGTTCTTTGGCAGCTTGAGTTCTTTGCCTTTATGGGATGAAGCCCCATCCAGTACCATGATGATAAACTCATCGCGGTGGGCCTCGCTAACCTGCGCCAGAAAGATTGACATGTTCTCAGTGTTCATCTTCTCGGCGGTCATGTAGTCCAGGCAGCCATCCCACGGGCTGACCGCGGCATATTCGTAGCGGAACTCCCGGACCAGTGCCAGATTGACTACCGGCCGCTGCGGTGCGGGTGCCCAGCATGCTCGCGGGTCGCTCATTCGTCCAAAGCGAGCCTCATCCTGGAACATCAGGCGAATCGGCAGCCGGTCTATGTTCTGCCGGTTGGCGGCAGCCACCTCTTCGGGCAGTTTTTTTTAAACTCGTCCTGCTTTACCGGATCGCCCTTGGGGTGCTTGGTGTCCGGTTGGACTTTGCGCCAGCCGTGCCGTGCCAACAAGCGATAGGTGGTTGACATCGGAGCATCGTAACCCAACCGTTTGACCAGCGCTGCATGAATGGGAGGAACCGTCAGCACGCCGCCTTCTGAGGCTTTGGCTTCCCATTGGGAAAGAAACTCTTGTTCCTCTTCGATGCTCATGCAGCAGCGGCGACGGCCACCCCATGATCTGGGCGGGGTGTCGTCTTGATTGCGAATACCGTCCCGGTGCCGAAAGACTGTACGACGGCTTGTCCCCAAAATATCAGCCGTCCGATCGGCATCCAGATCAAGTTCAGTTGCCAAGATGACCGACAGCGCCTTGCGAAAATCGGCAACGCTCTTGGTAGTATCGCGCAGTTGCTTGGCCCGGGCAATTTCTTCTTCTCGAATTTGAGCTTTTCTCGCCATGGCTCACCTCCATGGCGAGAATATAGCATAGTGTCATCTTGAATGCAAATTGGAATAATCAGAGAAAAATCGAAAGAAGGACGAGTATTGTTGCGCAATCGTTATCGAGGCCGAAAAAGCGGGTATAGGTCCAGAAAACACCTGCCCTTGGAAGGTTTAATCCGAATAATTAATCGGATGCCTTGGTCCGACTCCAATTCCGGGATCGCCGATCGCTACGAGCGCAAAAGCACCATCGTCACCTCCAACCTCGACATCCCGGAGTGGGCGGATGCCTTCCCCAACCGCATCCTGGGGGCGGCCACCATCGATCGGCTGCGCCATGGCGTCTACAAGGTCGTGCTGGACGGCAAAAGCTACCGCTCCACAAAACCGGTTCCCAAAAACACAAAAAACAACTGTCAAAAAGCAGAAAAAACAACCCCGAAAGGAGGTGAAAACCCGTAGTTCGCAGAGCCGTCCGAAGTCGCTTTTGGAACACTTCTAAGTGGCTCCATTACGGCGATCATCGGTGGCGCGATTAGACCGATCATTGACACCGGTTGTCTAATTTGAGGAAATGGAGTAATGTTCCGTAAGGTAACCGATTGACAAGCGGGGTTCCGAATGGACGAAGACCTGAAGAAATATCGGTCCATCCTTATCGACGCCTCACAGAAAGCCCAAGAATCCTTTGATAAAACAGTTCTGACTCTCTCCGGCGGTGCGCTCGGCATCTCCTTTGCCTTTGTTAAAGACTTCGTAGAAAAAGATCAAATTTCACTTTCTCATCTTCTCTTCGGCTCTTGGATATCTTGGGGCCTCAGTATGTTGTGTGTCTTGGTCTCCTTCTTTTGTAGTCAGAAAGCGCTCTCAAAAACTGTTGAACAAGTAGACCGCGAAAGAATCTACTCGGAAACGCCTGGAGGACGCTGGACCTGTGCTGTAGATTTTCTCAACGTATTAGGTGGGCTTTTCTTCATAGTGGGGCTGGTGTCCGCCATCGTCTTTATGGGTTACAATTTCAAATTAGGAAAGGGCAATTAAGATGACAGAAAAGCTATCCTTTTTAAACAGAGCCAATCCTGAAAGGATTACGGAGCACGGTTTGCGACCACCCCCCCCGCCGCCGACACAAAGCCCCGAGCCGGGAGTAGGAGTTAACCCCCCCCGCCGCCTCCTTCACCAAAGAAAGATGCATGAATCAGCTTCCTCTCTGGCCTGAGAAAGACAAAGCCGATAGAGACCCTCTCGGACTATGGGACAACCGCTCCGAGTCCCCTGGACGAGCCGAGGGAGTACCCCGGAAGAAGCGAAAGAAAGTCTTCTGGTCTAAGGAAGAGTATTACAAATCGCCGGAATGGGAAAAGGTTCGTCTCTTCGCACTCCATCGCGCAAGCCATCGGTGTCAAAGGTGCGGTGCCGGGGGCGTTCTCCAAGTCCACCACCTCACCTATGACCGGCTTTACGATGAAAGGCCGGAAGACCTGGAGGTTCTCTGCAAGAAGAAGTGTCACGATAAGGCAGACCGAGAACGGGCCGAGGAAAATCATTATGAGAGCGCCCGTGAGACTTACATGGCTAAGAAATACGGCGAGGACTTTGAACCCGATGAATACGCCGACGCTGAATTTGATGAGTGGTACGAAAGAAAGCAGCTTGAGGACTGGTGATATCAAATGACATGGGCTGAAATAGCAAGCTCAATAATCGCTGCGTGTGCATTAGGGTTCACGGCTTATCAAGCATATCTTACCCGCCACCACCATAAGATTTCAGTGGCTCCCCGTTTGACAACATGGGTTCAATTTCCAGACAGCCACGGTGTCTTTTCAATAGAACTGATGAATAAGGGCATCGGCCCGGCTATCATCAAGAGCTTTGAATTGGCTGTTGATGGGAAGCAAATACAAGGCAGGAAGACGGAAAAAATTGACAAGGCTCTAAAAATTCTTTTCCCAAAAGAGAGTTACACCTCTACGTCTTCATTTTTGGACGACGGCTATGCCATGGCAGCAAAGGACGGTCTGACCCTTGCGTCTCTTAAATTTTCATTGGGGGTGGCGCTAACCTCCGAAGAATTTGAAAGGAGATTGGAAAGAGTTTCTCTAACGATTAAATTTGATTCTATGTACGGCGAAACCTTTCAATACCAAGCTAAGGGTATGGAGTCGACGCACACCAAGATTTAGAGGCGGGTTCTCCCCCTGCGCATTCAGAAGGGCGGCCAAGGCGATGTGGTTTCTCCTCGACACCAATGTCGTGCTGGGTGTCCTCCTCTGAAATCGCAAAAAAGCTCAAGATAAGGCAACCGGCGGTGAGTCGTTCATCGAGAAGGGGTTAAAAATTAGAAAAATAAGATCAGGTTGAGCTGATACCCAATAGGAACGCATGAAAATATAGCTGTCCCTATTGCTTTCCCCACGGGGTAGACAAGGAAGCCCACTATGCTCTCTTGACCGTGCCCAATGTCAGGATGATGACGTATGAGGTGGAGTTCCGCTTATCGGCCCTGGCTCCTCTAGTGGAGTAGATACGAAGCCGCGGCAGGCGTGAAGATGCATAACAAGGTCTTGGAGGGCGACCTCGTACAGCGTTGACGCGCTTTCCTCGGCGCCTCAAGACCAGCGTTCGGCTAATGCAATTCATAGTTCAAAAGAGGGCATAGCATGTCTGAGGAAACAAAAATTGATAGGCAATCCGGTGTAGACAGGGGATTAGTCGCCATGTTCTTAAGGATGTCGCCCGAGGAGCGGTTGCAGGCCAACGACAACGCTTTTCGTACAATTCTGGAGTTGAGAGATGCCTACAGGCGGCAGAAAGCCAACGAGCGCAAGCCTAGGTGAAGTTCTGGAGGGACTGTTAGAGGCAGGTGTCGATTTTATTCTGGTCGGAGGCCTTGCGGCTGTAATCCAGGGCGCCCCTGTCACAACAATGGATGTGGACATTGTTCACAGCCAGTCTTCCGAGAACATCGCCAGACTGCTTTCCTTTCTAAAATCGATTGACGCTGTTCATCGCCGCTTGGATGACAGGTTGATTGAACCGGAGGAGCGCAACCTATTGGGGAAGGGTCACGTGCTTCTTACGACCCGGATCGGCCCGCTAGACATATTGGCTATTATCGAGGGGGGAAGATCCTATGAGGAGCTGCTGGAGCACATCGTTGAAATTGATTTCAGGGGCCACAGGCTTCGAGTGCTGGACCTAAAGACTTTAATCGAACTCAAGAAGACTTCGACAGATCCCAAAGACAAGCAGCGTCTTCCTGTGCTTGAAGAAACTCTGCGGCAGTTGGAGGAGAAATATGGCTGCGGGGAGGGCAATGAAGACAGCGACGACGAGTAATTGCAGAGCAAGGGCATGCACCAGATTGCCACTCCGCGGGTGCGCGAAGGATGGAATTCAATGCCTTTTTCTAACGAAAGAATTTGAAATTGACCAAGGAAGCATCGGCTAACCCTTTTCAGCACCTATCCAATGTACCGTTGCCGGATGACCCGATTGAGTATTTAACCGGTATTTTCCAGGACGTTCCGCAATCCATGGCGGAGGAATTACTCGGGGAAAGGGCACAGGAAGGCCACGGCGACGATAAGAATCGTCTTTGATTCCCATGCTACCTTGAAATGGACGCGAAGATCGTCACCGGCGACCTGGATTTTAAAAAGACGATTCAACTGGTTGCGGTGGAATGGGTCTGAAGGTGTTTCAAAGGGGTTCCATTGAAATTCGCGTGACGCGCACGGAAGAATTTGGCCATGGTGGATTTGCACAGGTCTGAAGAGAAACGCGAAGGGGCGCTGTGTGGGCTTTACATCGGCGATGCGCTCGCCATGCCGGTGCACTGGTATTACAACCGCAGCGCCCTCTTCGACGATTACGGCTGGGTGACCGACTACCTGGCCCCGAAAAACCCGCACCCGGACAGCATTCTCTTCCGCTCGAATTACACGGCGCTCAGCCCCAAAGGCGAAATCCTGCACGACCAGGCTGCTTACTGGGGCCGGGAGGGGACGCGCTACCATTACCACCAGTTCCTCAAGGCCGGTGAAAACACGCTGAACATCAAGCTCTGCAGCGTGCTCATCGAGTCTATCAATCGGAACGGCGGATATGAGGCCGACGACTACCTGGACCGCTACATCGCTTACATGACCACGCCGGGGAGCCACCGCGACACCTACATCGAGGAATGCCATCGGAATTTCTTCAGCAACTACGCCAGGGGCATCCCGGCCCGGCAGTGCGGCGCCATTGAAAAACACATCGGCGGCCTGGTGGGGATGGTTCCGGTGCTGGCCTTTTACTCCGAGGATTCTTCCAAAGCCCGTGCGGCTGCCCTGGAGCATCTCGCGCTGACGCATCCCGGTGCAAAAATGGCCGAAGCCGGAGGACTGTTCGCCGATCTTCTCTTAACGGTTTTATCCGGCCGGCCCCTGAAGGACGCGATTCTATCTGAAATCGAAACCCAGGGCAGCCCTCTCATGGGGCACCCTTTTAAAAAATGGCTGGACGAGCCGGACGACTGGATCATCGGGCCCAAGCTGAGCACCGCCTGCTACGTGGAGCACTCGGTGCCCGCGGTTCTTTACCTGGCCTTGAAGTACCACAACGACCCGGAGAAGGCGCTGGTCGTCAACACCAATCTGGGGGGCGACAACGTCTACCGCGGGGCGGTGCTGGGAGCCCTGCTGGGCGCGCAGCACGGAATAGCTGGCTTCCCGCCACGATGGGTGAATGGCCTGCTCGACCCGCCTCCGAAGCTGTCGCATCCTGTCGATTGAAGGGGCTGAAGCCTTGCCGGTTATCTGCCGCTTGACATTCCCGGGCGGAGTGCAGTAGGCTGTTTTTATGCAAGAACGGTTGGAACTCAAAGTCAATCCAGCAGCACGGAACTGGCGGCGTATCTCCTGAGGGGAGGTGTGCCTGCCGTTGACAATTAATAATCCTGAAACCGCGAGGCCATCTCCCAAGGCCCCGCGGTTTCTCTTTATTAGGGCCGTGGGGCACCCCCACGGCCCACGTGTTTGCGACGGACTCAAAAGGAGGAAACGGACATGATCAAACAGGCCATCACCAAGGCCATCAACCACGAAAATCTTTCGGAATCCGAAATGCAGGCGACCATGGAGGAGATGTTGAACGGGGCGGCGCCGCCCGTGCTGATCGGGTCGTTTCTGACCGCCCTGCGCATGAAAGGCGAAACCGTGGAGGAAATCACCGCGGCCGCGCGGGTGGCGCGCGGCCAGGCGCGCCGGATCGCCGTGAGCAACCACCTGGTCAACCTGGACCGGGAGGAGATCAACATAGACGATGAAACGATTCTGGACACCTGCGGCACCGGCGGGGACGGCACCAACACCTTCAACATTTCCACCGCCACGGCCCTGGTGGCCGCCGGCGCCGGCGTCCGCGTCGCCAAACACGGCAGCCGCTGCGTGTCCAGCGCCTGCGGCAGCGCCGACGTCCTCGAGCAGCTCGGGGTCAACCTGGACGTGCCCCCCACGGCCGTCGAGACCTGCATCCGCGAGATCGGCATCGGATTTCTGTACGAACCCCTTTTCAACACCGCCATGGCCCGTATCGCCGAGGTGCGGCGCCAGCTTGGTTTCCGCACCCTGTTCAATCTGCTCAGCCCGTTGACCAACCCGGCGGGAGCCTCCATCCAGGTGCTCGGCGTGTACGATCCGAACCTGACCGAAAAAATGGCCGGCGTGCTGAAAAACCTCGGCACGCGCGAAGCCTTTGTCTTCTGCGGCGAAGGTACCCTGGATGAAATCAGCATCTGCGGACCCACCCGCATGTCCCATCTCAAAAACAAGGCGATTCGGACCTTCGAGCTGACCCCCGACGCCTTCGGCCTTCCCCGGGCGGCGCCGGCCGACATCCGCGGCGGCAGCGCGCGCGAAAATGCGCAGATCATCCGTGACATCCTCAAGGGGGTAAAAGGGCCCCGCCGGGATGTCGTGTTGGTGAACGCGGCCGCCGCTTTTGTCGCCGCAGGGCTGGATCCCGATTTTAAAGCGGGAATCCAGCGCGCAACGCAGTCGATCGACTCCGGCCAGGCCGAGCAGAAATTGGATGCCCTCATCCGCTTCAGTCGTTCGTGCCTGCAGTCGGTCAGATCATTGGCGAGATAGCGCACCTCTGCTCGGGCAGGACGCTCAGGGATGCGAACGGGAGGGGCTTCGTCGCTTTTCCGGTGCCGTTTTGCGGGTTCATCGGCCGTTCGGCGCTCAGCGATCGGCGCTGAATTGGCGCAATCCGGTTTGACGTCGCCGAAAAACGGTCTAATCATGGGGCATCCGTTTCCGCCCGGCGGACGGCAAACCTCTATCAACGGACTTTAGGGTCGTTGGTGGGTATCACCCTTCGCGGATGCACCCATGGGAAGGAGGAGCGGCGAATGAACGGCAAGCCTTTATTCCATCTGAAACCACCCCTGATAGCGCTCGTCGCTGGCCTGCTTTGGCTCTTGACGGCCGTGGCCGCCGGCGCGGGCGAAATCTCCGGTCAGGTCACCGTATTGAACCGGGAGGGGCAGCCGCTCGCACGGTTCGACCAGGCCGTGGTGTTCATCGAGGGGGTCGAAACGCCGCCTCCGGCCGAGCCGGCGGTCATGGACCAGCGCAACAAGGAGTTCGTGCCGCGGCTGCTGCCCGTTGTGAAGGGCCAGGAGATCCGCTTCCTGAATTCCGACAAGATCCAGCACAATGTGTTCTCACCCCACGAACAGGAGCCGTTTGACCTCGGGCTCTATCCCTCCGGCGAATCCAAATCCGTGCGCCTCAACTCCCTCAGGCGCCACAAGGTCTATTGCAACCTGCACAAGAACATGGTGGCCGACATTTTCGTAATATCCAACCGGTTCTTCAGTCTGACGGATGACGCCGGCCGCTATCGTATTCAAGGGCTGCCCGAGGGCGAGTACGTGCTGCGGGCGTGGCACATCTACGGCGGTGCAGATCAGAAAAACGTCCGTGTGGGCAAACAGCCCCTGGTTTTCGACTTCACCCTGCGCAGTGCCCAAGGCATCCAGGAAATCATAGAACACCCGAACAAAACCGGGCAAAGCTACTCGCACAGCGCAAGCGAGAGCTACTGACATGTCGATCCGGCGGATCTCCTTCAAGTACAAACTCGCTCTCAGCATTTCTTTCATCGTCGTGGGGGTGCTGGCCGGGGCGTTGCTTCTGTTCGAAACGCTGATGGAAAACTACGTGGCCGCTGAAACCGAACGGGACCTCGCCAACACCTGCCGGATGGTATCGCGGCTGATGGAGGAGCGGCGGGCGCGTCTTACCGAGCTGGCCGTCGCTTTGACCGGGGATTCTCTCACGCGCACCCTCCTGACCGACAAGACCCTGAACCGGCTGACCCGCAATGACATCGTCAATTCCGAAATTTTGTCTAACTATCCCCAGCTGAGTCTACTGGCCGTTTTCTATATGGACGGATCGGTGGCAGCCATCAGCGAGGAGGCCGAGTTCCTGGAACCGGATTTGAACCGCCACCCGGCGGTGCGGCAGGGCCTGGCCGGCCGCACCGCGCTCGGATTCATCCGCCATGAAACATCCTTTCTGCAGATTGCGGCGATCCCGCTCCACATCGGACCGGCCTATGCCAGAGAGGTCATTGGCTCGGCGGCGGTCGGCATGACCTGGTCGGCGGCGGATCTCAAGAACATTCGCGACCTGAGTCAAGCCGAAATCGCTTTCTTCGATGGTGCCGGCGTCTTTCTCTCGAGCGGCCGGCCGTTCGAGCCGGTCAATCCCGCCGCCACCGGCACCGCCGCAGCCTGGAGCCAACTCAAAGCCATTCCGGACGACCGGCCCGTCATGATGCCGGCCGGGCCGGAACGCTTCATCGTGGTTAAGATCGGCGAGCCGGATGAAATCTCCCCGGCTTACATGGTCGCGCGCTCCCTGGACCGCCAGTTGGGATTTCTGAATCAGATTCGTCGCTGGCTCTTCGAGCTGGGGGTGGGTGGCATCCTGATCGGCGGCGCGGTGGGGTTCTTTCTATCGCTGGGCATATCGAGACCCATCCAAGTCCTCCAATCCGCATTCCGGAGGGTGGCCCAGGGAGATCTTCAACAGCCGGCCACCGTTCGCAGCCGGGACGAGTTCGCGGAATTGGCGACGGCGTTCAACCGCATGCAGGCGGGCCTGCTGGAAAGAGCCCAAATGAAGCAGGCGCTCCTGATGGCCGAAGAGGTCCAGCGCAACTTCCTGCCGGCGGCGCCGCCCCGGGTAAACCATCTGGACATCGCCGGCGCCAGCATCTACTGCAATGCCATCGGCGGGGACTACTACGATTTTCTCGATAGCCCGCCGGGTGTCTCGACGGTGCGGATCGTGCTGGGCGACGTCTGTGGGCACGGAACGGCGTCCGCGCTGCTAATGGCCAGCAGCCGGGCATTGCTGCGCAGCCGATCGGTCCATCCGGGGCCGATTGAGGACCTGGTCGGCGACGTGAACCGGGCGCTTGCCCTGGACATGAAGGAAACGGGCCGTTTTTTAACGCTCTTCCTCGTGGAGATCGACCCTGAGGTGCGACAGCTGCGCTGGGTGCGCGCCGGCCACGAACCGGCGATTCTTTTTCATCCGGCGACCGAAACCTTCGAGAATCTTGGCGGTCCGGGCCTGGCCCTGGGCATCGACGCAGCCTGGGTCTATACCGCTCAGTCCAAAAACAGCCTCTGCGATGGGCAGGTGATCCTTCTCGGCACCGACGGTCTATGGGAGGCGCGCAACGCCTCCGGTGAAATGTTCGGCAAAGACCGCCTCTTCGGCCTTCTGCGGCGTCATGCGCGGAATTCGGCGGAAGCTATCACCCGGTCTGTTTTGGAACACCTCAAGGACTTCCAGGGCACGGTCGAATTCGAGGACGATGCCACCCTGGTGGTCGTCAAGCTCGCCTTCGATCATCCTACGCAGCCCAAAGCGTCATGAACGCTCCGATCGGTGCCCGGAGCCGAGGGCCTGGGCGCGCAGGAGCTGCGGCAAGTAGCGCTGAGCCAGGAGATCCGAGCTCACCATGCCGAGCACCCGGCCGTCCTCCACGACCGGCATGGCCGAGATGCGGTTCTGCTCGAGTTCGCGCACGATGTCCGGAATGCGCGCGTTCGATCCGGCGGAAATGACCCGCTTCGTCATGATCGCATCCAGGCTGCCCTCGCAGGTTCCCTCTGCCACCGCACGGGTGATGTCCCAGGTGGTTACCACGCCGGCGATTCTCTCGTCGTCTCCCAGCACGGCAATGATGTTGCCGCGGCCCTGCACGATCAGAGCCGCGACCCGGGTGAGCGGGGTATCGACCCGGACCATGGGCATCGGCTCCATGATGTCTTTGGCGGTGCGCTCGCTTTCCTTTTCCGCCAGCCGGCGCACGCTGATGCGCTCGGCCGCCTGGCAGGGCAGCAGGTCCGCGTTGGATGCGAGCAGGTCCACCAGCTCGGTCATGTTGCGGCGGATCACGTTCTCTCGGTAGGCGTCCCCCGCTTCCAGCCGCTTTTCGGAAAGCCGGGCAAAATCCGCCGCATGCTCGCGCAGCCAGGCGTCCACGGCCGGCCGGTTCCCAAGCATTCCTTCCGGAATTTGCAGCTCCGGCGGAGTCGGCAGGATCTGTTCTTGAGCCGCAAAAATAACCCCGCCCGAATTCACGAGATAGTCGGTGGCGATCATCACGCCTTTCTGCCGGTAGACCACCTGCTCCATGCGGGTACGCGCCGCCTTGCGGTTGGGATCCGGCGAATAGGTATTGGCGCCCTCGACGATCAATGACCACGCGCCCATGCGCTCGACGCTCATCGAGCACTTTTCCGAAGGCAGCACTCCCAGGTAGTTGAACACCGGTGCGGCCGGCACGAAACTAAAGGCGGATTCCCGCAAGAGATTGTTGGCGTCGGTTGCAAATTGGACGGAGGGGCGCGGCCCCCGGGATTGGAAGTGATCGCCGAAATAGCGGCCGGTGACCATCCCGTGTTGCTTCCACAGCGCGAACAGTTCCTCCACCGGCAGCCCCCCCGGGCCGAACAGGTAGCCTTCGAGGTCGCTCACGCCGATCACGCGGGCGGCCGGCAGACGCTCCCGCAGAATGCGGGCGGCGTGGGCGCCGACCGCACCGAAGCCCTGGATGAGCATGGTCACCTCTTCAGGCGCAGGCATTTTCAACGCGGCGAACTGGGACAGCACCGCCAGGCGCGGCATGATGTCGATCAGGCGCTCCAGGGCGATGACCACGCCGCCTGCGGCCGCCCCCAACTCGTCGATGCGGTTGCCGCCCATCTCCGCCGGCTTGGAGACGGCCCCGTCCAATCCGTTCTCGACGGCGATCGTCTTCATGTCGGCGTCGTTGGAACCGACATCCGGGCCGGGAACATAGAGGTGGCGGTAGCGGCGGAGCAGCCGTGCGAAGCCGCGGACCACCCGGGTGTGCTGCTCCGGGGGACCGGCTGGATCGGCGAGGATGCCGGCCTTGCCGCCGCCGAAAGGCAGCTGGGCCGCCGCGTTCTTGAGCGTCATGCCCCGCGCCAGGTTGTGGATGTCCGCCGGGGCGATCTCTTTCAGCATGCGGATGCCGCCCATCGAGGGCGCGCCCATGGCCAAGTTGTCCACGACCAGATAGCCGCCGATTTCATCGGCGGAGGCTTCATCCCACATGAAAGCTACCATTTTGGGGCCGAGCGTGTCGCAGACGATGCCCATGCGGGCGAGCAGATGTTCGTCCCGATAGTCCAGCACTAGATGACAGCGACCGTCCCTGCGCCGGGTTCTCTTTTGCATGAGGATTGCCGGAATCACCTCCCGCATCCAGGCTTGCAGTCCTTGGGGAATCATGGATGGGCTCTCCTATGAAAGGTTGAACGGGGTTGCAGCCATCGTTGGGGGGAGCGGCATCCTGCCGCGGTCGTAGCGTGGCCGAAAGCCCCTCGACACTTCACTGCCGATCGGACGGCACTATCGGCCGTCACCCGCTAAACCGGTTGCGACGATCTGCAAAGAAGCGCGGATTCACGCACAGACGAGGTAATAGAAGTGCTGGACGGACTATACCGGAAAACCTTAAACGAAGTCAAAAGGCGTGTCAGCTTTTTCCGAGCAGCCCCGGGCGCGGGAGGATGGGCGCCGCCGCCGGCGCGATGGTTTTTGAGTCGGGCCCACCGGAGGTGGCAAAGGCGACCAGAATAGTCACCCGTCGGTTGGAGAAATCCAAGGGCTTGGAGGGATTTTTCAGCCGCCGGTCCGCATACCCGTTGACGCCGGTGATCTGTTTTTCGCGGATGCCGTTTTCCTCCAACACACGCCGCGCCGCGTTGGCGCGGTCGGAGCTCAGGTCCCAGTTGTTGTAGCCGGACCGGACATAGGGGCGGCTGTCCGTGTGACCTTCGATCGTCACGTCGTTGGGAAAGCTGCCGATGCGGGAGGCGATCAGCTTCAGCAGCTGGGCGGCGTCCTGCTTCAGGCGGGCGCTGCCGATGTCGAAGAACAGCCCCTCCGCTTGTTCGATCAGCTCGATCCGCAGCCCTTCCTTGGTCAGGGTGATCTGGATCTGGTCCTTGAATTTGGCAAGGTCGGGGATGGCGGCGATGGTTTTGATCAGTTTTTCACCCTCCTCACGGAGTTTGTCCGCCTCTGCTTGATGGGCTGAACCGTCCTTCTCATCCGAGGGTTGGATTCGACTTGGATTCGAGGGTGCCTGCAGGGGCGGGGAGTCGGAGAAGGGCCTCATCGAGCTGGTTCCGTTCAGCACACCGGAGGAGGTTTTGTGCATCGCCCCCGGGTCCCTGAAATAGTCGGCGACCGACGCGCGAATGGTCACGTTGTTGGCGACGATCCACAGCACGATGAACAGCGCCATCATCGCCGTGACGAAATCCGCGTAGGCCACCTTCCAGGCGCCGCCGTGATGCGCCTCGTGACCGCCCTTCTTCCTCGCTCTCTTGATGACGATTCTTTCGCCGTCGCTCACTGCTTTTCCTTCACGTGGGCTTCCATTTCCGGGAACTCCGGACGGGTTTCGGCCGGAATGCTGCGCCGGGCGAATTCCACGCACACCAGCGGGCTGAATCCGCGCGCAAAGGCCGCGATCGCGTTCTTAACCACCTCGAAAACCTGGATTTCCTTTTCACCGGAGATGTCGAGGTTCGAGGCCAGCGGCTGGATGAACCCGTAGCACAACAGAATTCCCAGAAAGGTCCCGACGAGGGCGGCCGCCACTTTTTTTCCGATCTCGCCGGCCGGGCCGTCGATGGCCTGCATGGTGATGACGATCCCGAGCACCGCCGCCACAATGCCGAGACCGGGCATCGTGTCGCCGATTTTGGAAAGGAGCATGCTCGGCTTTTTGATGTCGTTGTGATGCGTGTCGATATCGCTCTCCATCAAGGATTCGAGATCATGGGAGGCAATCCCGCCGATGATAACCATGCGGAAGGTGTCGGTCATGAAGGAAATAAGCGTATTGTGAGCGAGGATTTCGGCATACTTTGAAAATATCGCGCTCTCCTTCGGCGTCTCGATATGCTTTTCCAGGGCGATCAGGCCCTCTTTCTGGGCCATATAGAGCAGCTCGTACAAAAGCCTCAGGACCGACAGGTAAGTTGCCTTGGTTACGGTTTCGCCTTTGAGCGCACCGATCGTTTTTGTGAGCATCTGCTGCAGGACGTTTTTCGGCGCCGAGGCGAGCAGCGCGCCCAAGGCCGCTCCGCCGATGATCAGGAACTCGGCCGGCTGAATGAGGACCATGAAGGGGCCGCCGGCCTCATAAAATCCTCCCAGAACCGAAACCAGAACGACCACAAATCCGATGATGACGAACACGGGAAACCTCTGGATAGATGGATTAACCCCCGACCCTCAGGACGAGGATCCTCTTCAACTAACCTGCACATGTATTATCGGTTTGCGGATGGCAGGACTTTAGATGATTTCAATCGGATCGCCGCAGCGGATACGCCCCTCTTCCAGCACCCGAGCAAAGACCCCTTCCCGCGGCATGATGCAGTCGCCCGCCTTGTAATAGATGGCGCAGCGGTTATGGCACTCTTTGCCGATCTGAGTGATTTCCACCAGCACCTGCGCGCCCAGGCGGGCGCGGGTGCCGATCGGCAGGGTTTTCCAGTCGATCCCGACCGTGGCGATATTTTCAGCAAAGTCGCCGAAGCCCACGTTCAGGCCCTGGGCCTTGGCCTGGTCGATGCTCTCGGAGGCCAAGAGACTCACCTGGCGGTGCCAGGGCCCGGCATGGGCATCACCTTCAAGACCGTGCTCCTTAAAAAGATACGCTTCCTTAACCGGTGTCTTGGTGGTGCCCTTCTTCTTGCTCACCGCGATGGATACGATTTTCATGCGCCCCCGCTTCCCCCGACCATGAAGATGCCGTAGGTGGCTCTCAGGTTCGGGAACCATTCAACGATGCTGCCGTAGCGATCCTGGGTATGGGTGTTTATCGCCGCTTCCCTCAAGATTTTCAGCCCGACGTCCTGCACGAATTTGCGGAAGTCCTTCAGCGTGATCACTCGGATGTTGGGGGTGTCGAACCACTGGTAGGGCAGCTGCCGGGACACCGGTGCATATCCGCTTAAAAGCAGCTGCAGCCGGATCTGCCAATGGCTGAAATTCGGAAAACTGACGATCCCCCTCCGCCCGATGCGCAGCATGGCGCGGATGAGATCGTCCGGCTTATAGACTTGCTGCAGAGTCTGGCTCAGGATGACGTAGTCGAAGCGCCCCTCGGGATAGTCGTGCACCTCTGCGTTGATGTCCCCCTGCAGGACCGAAAGCCCCTTTTCAATGCAGCGGGCGACTTTCTCCTCGTTGAGCTCGATGCCCGTTCCCTGAACCCCCTTACAGGAAATCAGGTGCTGCAGCAGGTCACCCTCGCCGCAGCCCAGATCGATCACCTTCGATCCCGGTTCGATCCAGGCGGCAATGATCTGCAGATCGTAACGCATCGCGCTATTCCACCCCGTCATGGTGGACCCGCTCCAGGAAACCTCGGATCAGCATCGGCAACCGCTCGCCGGGGATCAGAAATGCATCGTGGCCCCATTCGGCCTCGATTTCACAGAAACTCACATCACGGCCGTTCTTTTTCAGCGCCTTGACGATCTCCCTGGCCTGGTAGGTCGGGTACAACCAGTCCGAGGTGAAGGAGATCACCAGGAACCGGGCGTGGGCCTTGGACAGGGCTTTCACGGCAGACCCTTCGCCATGCTGTTTCCCGAGGTCGAAGTAGTCGGCCGCTTTGGTGATGTAGAGAAAAGAATTGGCGTCGAACCGTTCGACGAACTTGCGTCCCTGGTATCTCAGATAGCTCTCCACCTGGAAATCGGCGTCGAAGTTGAAAGAAAAATCGCTTTTATCCTGCAGCCGGCGCCCGAATTTGAGCCGCATGGACTCATCCGAAAGATAGGTGATGTGGCCGATCATGCGCGCCACCGCCAGCCCAAGGGCGGGTTTGGCTCCTTCGTAGTAGTCGCCGTGGTTCCAGTTGGGGTCGGCCATGATCGACTGGCGGGCCACCTCGTTAAAGGCGATGGACAGCGCCGAATGCCGCATGGTCGTAGCCAGGGGGATGGCGGCCGCCACCCGCTCCGGGAAGCGCACGCACCATTCCAATACCTGCATGCCGCCGATGGACCCGCCGACGACGCACAACAGCCGCTCGATCCCCAGGTGGTCCACCAGCGCCTTCTGCGCCGTCACCATGTCCCCGATGGTCACCACCGGAAATTCCAGGCCGTACGCTCGACCGGTCGCCGGGTTGATGGAACTGGGGCCGGTCGAGCCCAGGCAGCTGCCGATCACGTTGGCGCAGACCACGAAGAATTTGTTCGTGTCGATGCCCTTGCCGGGGCCCACCATGCAGTCCCACCATCCGGGCTTTTCGTCGTCGGCCGAGTAATATCCGGCCAGGTGTGAATCACCTGAAAGCGCGTGCAGGACCAATATGGCATTGCGCCGGTCGGGCGCAAGGGTGCCGTAGGTTTCATAAGCGAGGTCCACCGGGCCGAGGCGGGCTCCGCTTTCCAGTAGCATTTCGTTTGGCGGTCCGGCGAAGGTGAAATATTTCTTCGCGACCAAACCGACGGAAATCCGGTCTTTGTCGTGGTGTATGTATTCGCTCATGTCGGGAAGGCCGCCGTGTTTGATCTCCAGTGATCAATCATAAGGGTTTTGGGGGACAAGACAAGAGGAGCCGGCGGCGCGGAGGAGGAGGTGTTTTCAAAGAATCGTGGGGGATGTTCAGGCGGAAACCTGGGAGAGGAACACCGCGCAGGTACGGCAAATCTTCATCTTTTCTTCCCAGGATTTCTGAACCCGGCCATGGCAGATAGTTCCGTTGATAAACCAGCACAGGTCGCCGCTTTTGAATTCGCCGGCCGGGCACTCCGCTTTTAGCTCCTGCGAACAGCCTCTTTGCTCCCAGCAGGGCTTGCGGCTGTTGGCTGGCTTTAAGCGTGAAACGAGGAAAAACAGGTGGCGCTCAACGGCCGGTGGGACCACGCGCCAGCCCTGTTCATAGCTGTGCACCGCCTTAAGCGAAACCCCCAGCAGATGCGCCATTTGCTTTTGGGTCTTGTCGAGCCTTTTCCGAAGCTGCTTGAATTCAATCCTGTCCATCGCTTCCCCGTTCTTCAGGTGTTGAGGGTCAACGAATTTACGCTTTCCATATTCCTACATGGTAGTATTACTGTCAATCAAAAACTTATTCTTAGGGGTTGCACGACCCAGGAGGCCGCCATCATTTGAGGGTGATCGCTACGATCTCAGGCGAAGTTCCCGTACGCATGGGGGGGCCCCAGGTGCCGACGCCGCTCGTTGTGTACACGGTGAAGTCCCCCTCACGGTGCAGGCCGTAGTCGTAGCCGCTGTAGATCCATCGAGTAAGAAAACCGAAAGGAAAAATTTGCCCTTGGTGGCTGTGTCCCGACAGCTGCAGCGAAACCCCCAGCTCCTTGCTGAGGGCAAAGGACGTATCCGGCCGGAAGTACGTGGCCGTACGACGGTCTTGGGCGTGGTCATGGCGGATATCGGTCGGCGTATGGAACAGCAGAATGCAAGGCCGTCTTCCGGAAGCGGATAGGGGCAGGTCGCCGAGACCGCGGATTTCAGTCTTGTCTCGAATTCCCGGATAGGCAACCCCCATCAGACAAAGCCCGTCCACCTGCACCACCTCGTTGAACAGCACCCGAATGTCCGTCCGTGAGAGGAGATCCAGGCAACGCCTCAGGCCGGCGTAGACCTCGTGGTTGCCGGTCACAAAAAAAACACCATAGCGCGCCTTTAATTGTTTCAGCGCTGCTCCGAATTCCGGCAGCCCATCGGTCAGCCCATCGAACAAGTCCCCGGTGATGACCACCAGGTCCGGCTGAAGGGCATTGACCCTCTCCGCCAGCCGCATCATGGAGGCCGGTCCATGGAAATGGCCGAGGTGCACATCGGAGAGTTGCACGATCCTTCTGCCGCGCCATTGATCCGGCAGGTTTTCCAGAGTGACTTCGACCGGTTTGATGATCGGGTGAAAGGCGTTCCAAAATCCATAGATCGACCAGGTGAGCGCCAAAAGGAAGCAAACGGAGGCCAGCATCCGAAAGCTTGCGGGCGTAGCCCCCGCCAGGCCGACAAATGCGTATAGAAGCCAAGTCGCCCCAACGGCGAGCATCAGTTTGATGGAAAGAGCGAACCAAATCGCCGCCAACCGGTAGAAAAGAATGGTCCAGGGGTTTTCCGTCCAGCGCAGGAGCAGGAAAGCGGCCAGGAAGCTGATAGCCAGGAACGAAAAAACGGCCAGGAGGATTGTTTTCAAAACCGGATGGGACACGCCGAGCCAGCGCAGAATAAACCGGTACAGGCCAAAATGCGAAAGGGCGGTCAGGGTAAAAAAGATGGAAAGAAAGATCATTGCCCCAGGTTCAGACAAGCGCGCCGGTCTGTAATAGGGTTCGGCATTTTTATATCTTGGGTATGAAAATGGCGGGCCGAAATCGCCGTACCATAGGACTGGTTTTTAATAAAGGCAACCCGTGTGACATTCCTTTGACGGCTGCCGGTTCAACGTGATAACATCAAAAATTCTTTTTAAGTTGAACAATTAAGGGGTTCCACCAGGAGGCTGGCAGGGGCTATGCCCTGTGCGGCCGCAGCCGATCGATATGAGTCACCATCGCAGTCCATACCCGTTGATCCAAAACAACGGCCGCGTTCGGCGTTGCCTGTCTTGCGGCACCACCGCCGACATGAAGCGGCGCCGGTATTGTTCCATCGAATGCCGCCAGAAGCTGCGCCACAATCTCAACATCCGTACCGGCCTCCTTCAGGCGCTGCAGATCCGTTACGCCACTTTTTATTTCACCGAGCACCTCGTCATCCTGGACTTGCTGCCCTACGGTTCGACCGACCTGGCGAGCTTCATCTTCCCCCGCGCCAAAGGGAAAAAGCCGGTTGACGACTTCTGCAAGATGTTCAACCTGCTGGGCAACGCTTGGTGGGAAGAAGTGCGCCGGACCAAGAAACGCTACTTGGCCTCGCGCTTCATTCTCGGCAAGGCCAAGCCGACCGAAGGCGACATCAACGCGGTCCGACCGCTGGAGGTCCGCGAGCCGACACGCATGGCAAGATCACTGACCCATCTCAAGCTCAGAAACAAAGACCTGCATTCGCCCTATCTGCAGCAGATCATCAAGCGCGCTTTCCGCCGCCAGGCCAAGGTGCACCACCCCGATCAGGGCGGCGATGCCACGCTTTTCCGCAAACTGCGCGACGCCTACGAGCAGCTCATCCATTGGGCGGAAAACCCCACCTTCACCACCCGCCGCGGCTTCCCCGACAAGTGGTTCTACGAGGGCGGCCTGGACCGTTGGACGCAGCCCTCGCCCCTGCGCCGCCTCCGGACGGGAGATTGATAGGCGTGGCTGGGTATTCAGGTGGTTAGGTTTCTGGCCAGATACCGCGACACCCAAATACCCTTAACTATCTCGGAAAAACCGCCCCCTTGTCCGCGCTGGAGACCAACTCGGCGTAGCGGCTTAGGTAACCCGTCTTTATCTTCGGCTCGAAGTTCGGCAGGGCCGCAAGCCGTTGTTTGATCTCCTTCTGGCTTAACCGCACCCGCAGGTTTTTGCCGGGGATGTCGATCTCGATGATATCGCCTTCCTGCAAGGCCGCGATCGGTCCCTTGGCGGCGGCTTCCGGCGAAACATGGCCGATGGCCGCCCCGCGGCTCGCGCCGGAAAACCGGCCGTCGGTGATCAGGGCCACTTCCTTGTCCAGCCCCATGCCGGCCAGGGCCGACGTCGGGGAGAGCATCTCCTGCATCCCCGGACCGCCCTTGGGGCCTTCGTAGCGCACCACGATCACATCGCCCTTTTTGACCCGCCCGCCGACGATCGCCTGGAAGGCGTCTTCTTCGGAATCGAACAATCGGGCCGGACCCGAATGCCGGAGCATCTCTTCGGCGACGGCCGCCTGTTTGACGATGGCGCCGCCGGGGGCCAGGTTTCCGGTAAGAACCGCCAAGCCGCCCTTGGCATGCACCGGATGGTCGACCGTGCGGATCACCGCCGGATCCTTGATGCCGGCCTTAATCTCCCGCAGCATTTTACCCAGAGGCTTCGCATAGACCGTCATCACCTGATCGTGGACGAGCCCGGCGCGCTTCAACTCGGCCATAATGGCCGGGATTCCGCCGGCATAGTATAGATCGCTCACATGGTGCGGGCCGGCCGGCACCATCGAGGTGAGGTGCGGCACTTTTTCAGTAAAGGCGGCAAAATCCTTCAAGGTGATGTCCACCTCGGCGTAGTAGGCGATGGCCGGGATGTGCAGGGCGGTGTTGGTGGAGCCGCCGAGCGCCATATCTGCGGCAATGGCGTTCTCGAAGGCGTCCCGGGTCATGATGTCCCGCGGCCGGATCCCTTTCTTGACCAGCTCCACCGCTTTGAGGCCGGTCTGCTTGGCGATCCAGATTCGTTCGGCAAAGACCGCCGGCGCGCTGCCGCTGAAGGGCAGCGCCATCCCCAACGCCTCGGAAAGGTTGCTCATGGTGTTGGCGGTGAACATCCCGGCGCAGGAGCCTGCTCCCGGGCAGGCGGCGCATTCGCACTCGTGCAGCTCTGCCGCTGTGATCTTGCCGCCTTTGAAGCGGCCCACGGCTTCAAAAACCTTGTCCAGGCCGAGCTCCTTTCCCCGGACCTTCCCGGCGAGCATGGGACCGCCGGAGACGAAAATCGAGGGGATGTTCAGCCGTGCCGCAGCGATCAGCATGCCGGGAATGATCTTGTCGCAGGAGGCCATCAATACCAGGCCGTCAAAGGGGTGGGCCATGGCCATGATCTCGAGCGAGTCGGCGATCAGCTCCCGGCTGGGTAGCGAATATTTCATGCCGACATGGTTCATGGCAATGCCGTCACACACGCCGATGGTGTTGAAGACCACCGGGGTTCCGCCGGCGGCATATATGCCGGCCTTAACGGCATCCACCAGTTTGTCGAGGTGCATGTGCCCCGGGATGATCTCGTTGAAGGAGTTGGCGATGCCGATGATCGGCCGCTCCATTTCCCAATCCGTGAATCCCTCCGCCCTCAGCAGGGAGCGGTGCGGGGCTCGTTCCGGTCCTTTCGTCATCAAGTCGCTGCGCTTGGCCATCGGATAAGTTCCTTTCCTATTTGAATGTCTTTAACAGGGATTCCATGTCGACGGGCCCTGAGACCAGTTTCTGGGCTCGCAGAATTTCCTCGGTCTGCTTCCAGGCGGCGGCGTCGATCTTGCCGAATTCAGCGCCCGCCGGCGGCAGCATCAAGTCGCGTGTGACGGGCAGCTGCCGGCGAACGACGGCCGCGGGCGTCTCCCGGTCGACTTCCAGCAGCACCTTGATCGCCTGTTCCTGATTGCGAGGGTCCAGCGCATCCCGCCATCCATCAAGCAAGGCGGTGAGGAACCGCTTCACGGTTTCGGGCCGTTTTTGAACCATTTCGCGGGTGGTCACCACCGAATTGGCAACGAACCGCACCCCCAGTTTGTCGGGGCTCAGGAAAGCATACGCCTCGCCGGCCTTTTCGAGCTTCTCACCGATGATGACGGCCTGAGCGTTGAGATAAAGCGGCCAGAAATCCACCCGCCCCTCGTAAAACGGCGTGTAGTCGTAACGCACACTGAATAGGCTTACTTGGTTTTCGGCGATGGCGTAATGCGCCAGAAGGGCCCGCAGAATGGCCTCGTCGTTGCCGCCGAAGGTGACCCCGATGGTTTTGCCTATCAAATCTTCCCCGGCGGAAAAAGTGGTTTTATCGGGGCGGTAGATCCAGTGCAAGGGGTTGACCTGGAAAAGCTGGGCCAGGACCACGATGGGCGACCCCTTGGCCGCCGCGCGCAGCACCTGGTCGGCCGAGGCAACCCCGAACTGGGCGTGCCCGAGTTCCAGCTCTTTCAGGGCATCGCGCTCGGGCCCGCCGGCCTTGACGATTACCTTCAGGCCTTTGCGGGCGAAATAGCCTTGAGCGTCGGCGTAAAGGTCTCCGACCGTGCTGACGTTGAAGAGCCATTTGAGCCGGTAGTTCACCTCCTCTAATTTTTCTTTCGGCTCGCAGGCCGAAAGAAAAATTAGAGCTAAAATAAAAAAAAGTTTTATGATTGTCTGCATCGGCTAAGCCGTTTCAGCCGCTTTTCAAGCGTTTTTGCAGGGCGTTTCCGGCCCATTCCAAGCTCACCAGGTAAAGAGAGGTCCCTACGCCGATCAGAAACAACGCCACGAGGATTTTCGCGAGGTCACTTTGATACAGGGCGATGCGGATGCTGTAGCCGATGCCCGCCGTGGCGGCGATGAACTCCGCCACGATGGTGCCGACCATGGCCATGGTGGCGCTGCCGACGATCACGGTGGTCAGCTTCTGAATGTTCTCGAAGGCCCGGATCTTCACCTGCAGCCGCCAGGTCATGCGGCCGGTGGACTCATAGAAGTGCTCGATTTCACGGACCGGCTCCGAGAAAACCCCGATGAACGAAAGCAGCAAAGGAAAATAGCAGATCATGGCGGCGATCAGCAACCGCGAAACGAGGCCGTCCCCGAGCAGTATGAAGATGATCGGAGCCACGGCCACTATGGGATAGGCCTGGATGTTGAAGGCCGCCGTGCGGATGAAGGACCCGATCCATGCGGTCAGGCGGCCGATGATCGCCACGGTCGTCGCCAGGCAGATGGACACGATGTGGCCTAAGACCGCGACCGCGAGTGTGTTTAGGACGGCCAGGAGGTAAGGCCCTGCGTACGCACGGCAGGTCCGCCAGATCTCGCCGGGGCTGGGGATGACGTAATCCGACAGGTTCAACCCGTATTTCAACACCAGCAGCAGGCCCACGCCCAGGGAGTAGATGATGAAAAACTGGTATATGCGCCTATGCAGCATGGACGATCTCCAGCATGGCGCGCTCCAGAAGGCCGGGATCGGATACTGCGTCCTCCCTGTGGTCGCAGCCCTTCACGGAAACCACCTGGGGGGTTCTGCACAGGCTGCGTAGCACGAGAACCTGGCTGCAGAATTTGGCGACTTCGGCCACGTTGTGAGAGATATAGAGAAAGCAGCGTTCCGGGAATAGGGTCTTGACCTTCAGGATGATCTTCTCCCGGGTGAGCTCATCCACATTGGCAAGGCTCTCATCCATGATAAGCAGATCGAAATCCTGCAGGAGATAGCGGACCAGGTTGGCGCGGTTCTGCTGGCCGAGCGAAAGCCGATGGAAGCGAGAGGCGACGCTGGCTTGGATGCCGAAGGTCTCGATCAGCTCATCCATGCGGCGGCGGCTGGTAAGCGGGGCAATCTCACCAAAATGCGTGCGAACGTTCGACCAGCCCGGCAGGCGTTCGAGGTTGTATGTGTAGAGCACTCGGCGGATCCCGTTTTCGGCGATCTCCCCGTCAAATCCCCTGATCGCGCCGGTAAGCATCTTGGCAAGAGTGGTCTTGCCCACCCCGGAGGGTCCGAAAAGGGCGTGGAACCCGGCGCTGGTGATTTGGAAATGGAGATCGCTGAACACCTCCCCGGGGGCGTTCGGATAGCGGAAGGATAGGTGCCGGCCTTCGAACTGCATGAATCCCTTGAACCCTTCCTCTATTTTTTCATCTGCTTCTTCATGGAACCCCTCCGTCCGGGCTGTTGAGGGTCGCATGTCCGATCGTTATCGTATATCAACATACGATGCGTTTCTCAACTCCGGCGCTGCCGGCCACTCCCGTGCGAGCGGCCGGCCCGGCGTATTGCCAAACAAGTGCCGGCGGGGTATGAGTTGATTAGAATGATGGGGTCCCGTGCAGGCCTCACGGCACGTGCGGTGGAGCGCAACGGCTTCCCGACCGTGGGGCGAGTTAATCATGAGGAGGCCGGATGACGATCCGGTTTGGCAGCCTTCAGCAAAAGTTCGCCGTTTTCCTGATCATCCCCGTGACCCTGCTCTTGATCGGCATGGGGGTCGCGGGTTTTTTCTATGCGCGCGATCTGCTGCTTGACCAGTGGCGGGAGGCGGCGATCCTCAAGCTGCAGCGCGCCGCGCACGAGGTCGACATGCGGCTGGGCCGCATCAAGGAGTCGATTCAGATCATTCACGAAGACCCCGGCCATCTGTATTCCGAGGCATTTCATGCGTGGGCATTGGAGCATCTTTCCAGGCAGGAAGGCGTGACCGATGTCACGATCGCCTGGAACCTCCCGGAGGATCGGAACGGCGAAGGCCGCGAAGTCACCCCTCCAGCGCTCCTTCGGGGGCGCGGCCGGATAGACAGGGGGCAGCAGATTCGCCAGCACCAATTCCACAGCGCCCGGATCCGGGTCATCACCCCGCCCCGGTTCGATGCGAGCGGGGAGCAAGGCACCGTCAGCCTCGTTTCCGATCTCAACGACGTCCACGGCCAGACCATCGGTCGCTTGGACGTGCTCGTCGATTTCAACTTCATCTTCCGGCATGTGGTGGAATCCGGCTGGTGGCAGAGCAGCAAGGCCTTCCTTGTGGATGACCGCGGGGAGGTCTTGGTGTGCACCGTGCCCGGCCGACACGGCAACCTCGCCGATACCCAAGACCCGCTCGAGCGTGAAACCTTCAAGGCCATGGCTCTGGCTCCCGATGGCACCCTGCGGGGGCCAGGCCACCCCCCGGACGAGGTCAGCGGCTTTTACCACCTTCAGGAAGCTCCCTGGGTGCTGGTGATGATCGCGCCCGGCAGCGAGATTCTGGCGCCGGTCATTCAGCTCCGGACGCTCTACTCCATTTTCGGGGCCTGTTTTATCGTGGCCATCATCGCGCTCATCCGGTGGGTGGTCGTGCGCACGACATCCAACATCCAGAAAGTCTCCGGCGCGGCGCTGAAGCTGAGCCGCGGCGAGTTCGGCGACCCCCTGCCGGTGAAGAGCCGCGATGAGGTCGGCGAGCTGACCCGCAGCTTCAATTTGATGACGAGCCAGCTCCAAGAGCGCCTGCATTTAAAGGAGGCCATGAGCCTGGCCGTGGAGGTCCAGCAGAACCTGCTGCCCACGGCACCACCGCCGGTGCCGGGACTCGACATCGCCGGCTGCAGCCTCTATTGTCAGGAAACCGGAGGGGATTATTTCGACTACATCCTACGGCCCGGCCCGCCCGGCAGCCGGCGCCTCTGCGTCGCCGTGGGGGATGTGGTCGGCCACGGGATCTCGGCCGCCCTGCTGATGACCACCGTGCGCGCCCTGCTGCGCTGTCGCCTCGACCAGCCGGGCCCCATCGCTGCAGCGGTGTGCGACGTGAACCGGCTATTGTACCAAGACACGGCACCCAGCGGCAGTTTCGTGACCCTCTTTCTGCTGGAAGTGGACTCCGCCGTCGGGCACCTTGAATGGGTCCGGGCCGGACACGACCCGGCCTTGTTATATTGCGCTGCAACGGATGAGGTTCAGGACCTGGGCGGGCCGGGAATGGCACTTGGGGTGGACGACGCATGCTCCTACCTGAGCGGCCACCGCTCGGGGCTGAGTGCCGGCGATGCGCTTCTGATCGGGACCGACGGCATCTGGGAAACCCGAAACGCGAATTCGGAAAAGTTCGGCAAGGAACGGATCAGCAAGGTCTTCAGGAGCCATCACCACCTCAGCTCCGAAGGAATCCTGCAAGCGATCCTCAGCGCTCTTGAAGAATTCCGCGGGGAGGCGCAGCAGGAAGACGACATCACCCTTCTGGTCATTAAATCGATAGGGACAACGAGTCAGAATCTAGCCGTTAATCGGCGATAGCGTTCAATCCTTGGCCATGCGCCCCAGGTAGAAAAGCAGAAAAGCTCCGGTGACCATCATGCCCGCACACAGGAGCTGCCCCATGGAAAAAAAACTCACTATAAAGCCGAGATGAGCGTCGGGTTCCCGATAGAACTCGATGAAAAACCTCACCACGCCATATCCGATCAGGTAGAAAGCCAGCATGGCGCCCCGCGGCGCCCTCACCTGGCGGATGCTCCACAGCACCGCGAACAGAAAGATCCCCTCGAAAAACGCCTCGTAGAGCTGGGAGGGATGGCGCAGGGCCCTCTCCGGCGCGAGCGGGAAGTACATACCGATCGGAGCGGCGGTGATCCGGCCGTAGAGCTCGCCGTTGATGAAGTTGCCCAGACGGCCGAAGGTGTAGCCCAGCGGAATGCCCGGAATGTAAAGATCCGCCACATCGCGCAAGCTGATGGCGTATTTTCGCGCGCATAGCCAGGCCGCGAAGAGGATGCCGATGAGGCCGCCGTGGTAGGACATGCCGGAGATGCCGGTGAAGGTGATGCCGTTGGAAAACTCGAAAGGCAGAAAAATTTCAAGCGGGTGCTTGAGAAAATAGGCCAGGTTGTAGAACACCACATACCCCAGCCGCGCCCCGACCATTAGGCCCAGGATGATCACGGTGGTGAGGTCGTTGACCTGCTGGCGGGTGATGGCAAAGCGGCCCTCGTGTTTCAGACGGTAGAGCACCAGGCCATAGGTGATGGCAAAGGCCACCAGGTACATCAGCCCGTAGTACTGCAGCTTGAAAGACCCGATCTGAAATAGTACCGGGCTGATGTGCTGCGGCAGGTGCTGCCACCAGTTCCAGAACCCTTCCATTCGTCATTACTCCGGCAGATATAGTTGCACGTTCGGCTGATGTCAGGCTCAGCGGACTGCGATCTTAGTTGGGCGACTTGAAGATGTCAACCGGCGCGCCAACCGCAAGCGATCCGATCCGGGCGCGCCAATGAGATAGGCATTGACACGATGGGGCTGGCTTAAATAGAGTTCGACTTTACGGTTTCTATGGCTATTTTTTGCCGTTATGGGAGCGCGCATGCCTGCCGTGATCCTGGAAGACGAATCGCTGAGAGACGGCCTTCAGTTTGAACAGAAACTCCTGACTCTGGCGGAAAAGCGGTCTCTTTTCCACCTGTTGGCCGCTGCGGGAGTAAAACGCATCCAGGTAGGGTCTTTCGTTCATCCCAAGGTGGTCCCTCAAATGGCGGATACGGACGAATTCATCCAAACGGTTCGCAGCGGAACGCCAGACGTTCTCATTACCGCTCTGGTCCTGAACGAAAAGGGGCTCGCGCGCGCCTTGAAATCCGGGCTGGGTCACCTGAGCATGTCTTCATCGGCTTCCAATTCACACAGTCTGAAAAACGTGAAGCGCCCGGCGGCGCAGGCGTTTGCCAGCCTGCTCGAACTGATCCGCCAAGCGGTGGGATCCGGTCTGCAGGTGCGCGCCGGCATCCAGTGTGCATTCGGCTGTGTATACGAGGGGGCCATCGACGAAGGCAGAGTGCTTGAGATGGCCGGCCGCCTATCGGAAACCGGCGCCCACGAGCTCGACCTGGCGGACACCACCGGCATGGCCAACCCGCTGCAGGTAAGGAGGATCGTCTCCAAAGCCCGCGCGGCCATACCAGGCCTTCCGATTTCGATTCACCTGCATGATACGCGCGGACTAGGTCTGGCCAACATGCTGGCCGCCTATGAGTCCGGGGCGACCATCTTCGATGTAGCTGCGGGTGGCCTCGGAGGCTGCCCGTTTGTGAAGGGGGCTTCCGGCAACGTTGCCGCCGAGGATGCCGTCAATCTGTTCGAGCAGATCGGCGTTGCCACGGGAATTGATCTGAAGGCGCTGTGCGCGGTCGTGGACCGCTATGAAGCGCTTTTCGGCCGACGCCTGCCGGGCCGCCTGAACCGTGTGATTAAATCCCTGGAAGTTTCTTGCGGCTGATCGGCGCGGCCGCCGGATAAGTCATTCTGGTCTATTCTCCCAAAAATGGCATTTATGATTCGAAAAGGAAAGTGAGCGCCCGTGAGTTCCGCCCCAGGTCTCGCCCGCCTATTTCCGATCTCCGTCGAGCGCCGGTCCGAGGATACCGTCGCGATCCGCTGGAATGAAAGCGCCGGCGACATCGGCCTGTCGGTCTATCACGGCGACTCGCCTGAGCGCATCCAGGCCGCTTCACCGCTGGCAAAAGTGACGAATGGAAGCGGCGTGATTTTGTCCGGCCTATCCGCGGACAGGCCCCACTTCTTCCGGCTGGTTGCCGCCGATGGCGCCGCGGTGATGGTCGGCGAGCGCCGCCCGGTCGTGGAAGGAGCCCCCAACCTGCGCGATCTGGGTGGCTACGAGGCAGCGGACGGCCGACGCGTCAAGTGGGGCCGAATCTTTCGATCGAGCAATCTCGGCCGCCTGACGGACAGAGGCCTGGCCCAAATCAAGCAGCTGGGAATCCAACTGGTCTGCGACTTCCGCACCGCGGCCGAGGCCGCAAAGCTTCCCAACCGGTTTCCGTACTCCCAGGCCGTCGGCTATGTGCGCCTGCCCATCCAACACGGCGAATTCGAACCCACAGCGGTCTTCGACCGCATCAAGAAGGGCGACTACGGCTGGATCTCCGAAGACTTCATGATCCGGGGCTACATCGACAGCGTGGAACGCTATGCGGATGTGTGGGCCCATTTTTTCCAGCTTCTTTCCGATGCTCGGCACACGCCACTGCTCTTCCACTGCACCGGCGGCAAGGACCGGACCGGCGCCGCCGCCGCGTTGATCCTTCAGGCCCTGGGGGCGCCAGAAGAGACGGTGATCGAAGATTATGGCCTCTCCGACGGTTACAACGCCGAAGTGCGCAAGGCCATCTACGAGCATCTTAAGCCCTTCGACGTGGATATCGCGAAGGTGGAGCCCTATTTCACCGCCCCGGAAAGCCGCCTCCGCGCGCTTTTGAAGCACGTCGATACGCGCTATGGCTCGGCCGTCGGCTATTTGGTGAAGCGGGCAGGGGTCGGCGAAGAAACGATTGCGAAACTGAAAGCTGATCTGTTGGAGTGATAGCCGGCTTCGGGCGAAGCCGCCTCAAGGAGCAAAAGGGCCGCTGACGGCCCGGTTGCGTCCCTTTTTCTTGGCCCGGTAGAGATATTCGTCCGCGCGGTTGAGCAGGGCCTCGGCCTGAAGGCCCTTGGGGAGCTCTCCGGCGCTGAAACCGACCACGCCGAAGCTCGCCGTAATCTGGATGTCGTCTCCCTGCCACTCAAACGTTTTGCCGGCGATGCGCGCCCGCAGCCGTTCGGCCAGCCGTGCGGCATTTTCCAGGGCGGTTTCCGGCAGCACCAGAAGGAACTCCTCCCCCCCATAACGCGCCAGCCAGTCCGAATCGGTGCGGATGAGCTCGTTCAAGGATTCGACGAACAGCGCGAGAATGCGGTCGCCGCACTGATGCCCGAAGGAATCGTTGATGGTTTTGAAGTGGTCGAGATCGCACAGCGCGAGGGACAGCGCGCGCCGGTAGCGCAAGGCGCGGCGGATTTCGCGCGGCAGCTGGTCGTTCATGTACCCGCGGTTGAAGCAACCGGTGAGGGCGTCGCGCTGTGAGAGATAAAGGATCTTCGCGTTGGCCTGCTCGAGGGATTCCTTGTCCCTGCGCAGCTTTTCATAGAGGATCGAATTTTCCATGACCAGTGAGCACTGCCTTGCCAGGACGGAAAGGAGGCGCATGTTCTCCTGGGTCACCAGGCTCTCCTGAAAAGGGGTGAGCACCATGACCATGCCCAGGGTGCGCTTGACGGTGGCCAGCGGCAGCATCACCACCGACAGTTCGTGCCGGAATTCCAGCGAAGGGGTGAAGGACGGCTGGCGGCGTTTCAGGATGACGGAGAAGGTGCCGACTTCGATTTGGGCGTCGATCTCTTTTTGAAATGCGGCCTTGAGTTTTTCGGGGGCGGCATGGGCCAGCACGAACTCCTGCGTGTTCTCGTCCACCGTGAAGAGCGCACAGCTTTCAATCTCGATCAGGATTCGGGCGTCTCTGAGAAACGCCTCCCAGATCCGCGCAATGCTGGCGGGAAATTCGATTCTGTCCTGGAATTGTGCCAGCTGCTCGATCTTTTCAGCCAGTTCAATGAGCGCCGTGGGATTTGAGTTCATGGCGTAGGATTCAATCCGTTCTGAAATATCTAGTATTTTAACATAGTGCTGCCTCCTAAGAAAGCCTGGGATTCATGTTTCCCACAGCCACCCCTGTTCGGCGTATAAATCTGGATTTTGCGGATAGAATGGGGTAGATGAAATTTTCTTAATAGCGCGCCACAGAACTGCGGAATCCTCATGGGGACCCTAAAAATCACATTGTTCATCCAGTGCTTGGTCGACACGATTTGGCCCCATGTGGCCGAGGCCATGGTCCGCGTGTTGGAAGGACTCGGCCTGGAGTTGGACTGCCCCACCGACCAGACCTGCTGCGGGCAGCCGGCGTTCAATTCTGGGTTCCGGCGGGAGGCCCGGGTGGCCGCCCGGCGGTTCATCGAGATCTTCGAAAACGCCGGAATCATCGTGTCGCCTTCAGGGTCCTGTGTGCATATGGTGCGTAATCATTACCCGGAGCTGCTCAAAGACGAGCCGCAATGGCACCAACGGGCGCAACGCGTCGCTGCCCGCACCTATGAGTTCACTGAGTTTTTGGTCGACTCTCTGAAGGTGGAGGACGTGGGCGCAAGCTACCCCGGGCGGGTGACCTACCACGATTCCTGCCACCTGCTGCGCGGCATCCGGGTCAAGGAGCAGCCCCGCCGCCTGCTGCGCCAGGTCGCCGGGCTGGAGCTGGTGGAGATGAAGAATTCAGACTACTGCTGCGGGTTCGGCGGCGCCTTTGCGGTCAAATACCCGGACATCTCCGCAGCCATGGTCAACGACAAGGTCGATCACATCGCCAATTCGGGCGCAGACACCGTGGTCGGCTGCGATACCGGCTGCCTGCTCAACATCGCCGGCGCCATCAGCCGCCGGGGCCTTTCAATCAAGACGATGCACATTGCGGAGATTCTGGACCATCGGGAGTGATGAGCAACGAGCAACGAGAAATGAGTTCTGAGTTATGGGTGGAAAAATCATGAATACAGCAGGCCCATGCTTGAGATGCTGAACGGCATTGGCCTGAACCCCGAACCCTGGATCGCTTTAACCCTTAGCCGTGCATAATGTCCGCCATCAGCACTGAAAAATATGTAGAAGAGGCCAAACGCGGCATCGCCAACCCCGTGTTGCAGAAGGCGCTCGTCGGATTGCAGGACCGCTTCGGCCGGGGGACGGCGGAGGCCTACCGGCGAATGCCCGAGGGGCCCGATCTGCGCCTCAAGGCACACGCGATCCGAGAAAAGGCGATCGAGCACCTGGATGTGCTTCTTGAGTCCCTGGCCGCGAAAATCAGGCAAAACGGAGGGCATATATTCTTCGCCGCGACCGCCAAAGACGCCGTGGACTACTGCCTTACGGTGGCCCGGCGTAACAACGTGCGCCTGGTCGTGAAGGGCAAGTCCATGGTGTCCGAGGAGATCGGCTTGAATCCGGCGCTGGAAGCGGCCGGAATCGAGGTGGTTGAAACCGATCTTGGCGAGTACATCATCCAGCTTGCGGGAGAGACGCCTTCGCACATCATCGCTCCGGCTATCCATAAGAATCGCCATGACATCGCCGACTTGTTCGTTCAGAAACTCGGCATCCGCCGCACGACTGATCCGCCCGAACTGACCCGGGCCGCCCGCAAGGCGCTGCGCGTGAAATTCCTGGCGGCGGACATGGGGACATCCGGCGTCAACATGGCCTGCGCCGAAACCGGCCACATTACCACCGTTTCCAACGAGGGCAACATCCGCATGGCCACCACCATGCCGCGGGTGCACGTGGCCTTCATGGGCATGGAGCGCATCGTGGCCCGGCTGGACGAATACGAGATCATCCTGAGGCTGTTGTGCCGGGGTGCGGCCGCCCAGACCATGGGCACCTACGCGAGCTACATCGGCGGGCCCCGCCGGCCCGGAGAATCGGACGGACCCGACGAATTCCACCTGGTCGTCATCGACAACGGCCGCAGCCGGATCCTGGCCGACCCGCAGTTCCGGGAGATGCTTTACTGTGTGCGCTGCGCGGCCTGCCTCAATGTCTGCCCGGTCTACGGCAAGATCGGAGGTCACTCTTACGGGTTTGCCTATTCGGGTCCGGTCGGGGCGGTGGTGACGCCGCTGCTCACCGGAATCAACCGCGCCAAGGATCTTTGCCAAGGAGAAACCCTCTGCGGGGCCTGCATGGACGCCTGCTCGATGAACATCGACCTGCCGCGCATGCTGCTCGCCCTGCGGGAGAAGCTCGCCTACGGGGACCCCGAGTGGCAGGTCGAACCGGCCAGCCGCGCCGAGGGCCTGGTCTACCGCGGCTGGTCCTGGCTCATCCGCAACCGCCGGTTCTACGAGCTCGGACTCAAGCTGGCCGCCGCCGGCCAAAAGTTGCTGCCGCAGAAGAAAGGCATGCTCCGTCGGCTTCCGCCCCCCTTGCGGGGTTGGACCCAAAGCCGCGACCTGCATCCGTTGGCGGAAGAAACGTTCATGGAGCGTTGGCGGAAAACAAGGAAGAGTTGAAGATGCCGGATACAGGATTCTTGATGCAAAGTACGAGATGAATGAAGTTCTGAACTTTGTGGGAGCGGCTTTCCAGCCGCGATCATCGAGGCCGGGAGGCCTCTCCCACAGGGTGAATCATTGTCTGCATAGCAAGCGGCAGTTCATAATGGACACTCCAGACCAGATTCGGTTTTTTCGGCGCATCCGCACGGCGCTGGGCCATGCGCCGGATGTTTCCCGCGAGGCAAGGCACCTGTTCGCCGAGGGTCCGTCGGCCGAAGATCTGCAGCTGCTGGACCGCATCCGACGGCGCGAGTTGCCAGACCGTCATGCCCTGCTGGAGCGGCTCATCGAGGCTGGAAAGCCCATCAACCTCAACGTGACGGCACTCCCGGACGACGCCTATGCCACTGCGGCCATTGTCCGGCTGGGCGCCGAGAAAAAAACGGAATGGGGGGACGCGAAGCGGATTGCGGCCTGGCGGCACCCCTTGATCGATCGCCTGAACCTGCCGGAGGCGCTCGACCGGCTGCAGGTGCCGGTTCACGTCACAACCCCTATCCCCGCCGACGCCGACCCGCGCTTCGACCAGGCCGAACGCGAGCGCCAGCGCGCCGGGATCATCGCCTCGTTCATCGGCGTGACCTCGGCCGATTTCTGTCTGGCCGACACGGCCACGCTCGTCATGCGCAACCGCCCCGGCCAGCCGCGCTCGGTGGCGCTCGTGCCTTCCATCCATATCGCCGTGATCACGCTGGATCAGATTGTCGCCGACATGAAGGAGCTCTTCGCTCTGCTGCGGTGGGACGAGAGCTATCGAGGCGAAGGCCTTTCCAACTACATGTCCTTCATCTCCGGGCCCAGCAAGACGGCCGACATCGAAGCCACCATGGTCCACGGCGCCCACGGTCCAAAGGAAGTGCATCTATTCGTGATCACCGGCTGAAGGGCAACCGGTTTCCGAACGCCGCATGATGAAAACAACCATCTTTTGGGACAACGACGGGGTTCTGGTTGACACCGAAATTCTTTATTATCGGGCGAACCGGCAGGTGTTGCGAGGGCTGGGTGTCGAGCTGACGATCGACCAGTTCCGCGAATTTTATCTCAAGCAGGCGACGGGAGCGTGGCATCTGGCCAGCGGCGGCGAATTGCCGGAAACGACCATCGAAGGTCTGCGGGCCGTCCGCAACCGCATTTATGAAGACCTGTTGCGCAAAGAATCTCTATCGCTACCGGGCGCGGCGGAGGTGCTGGAGGCCCTGTCCGGGCAGCTGTGCATGGGGGTTGTGACGAGCGCGCGCCGCGTTCACTTCGATCTGATCCATTCCCGCACCGGCTTCAACCGCTTTTTCGATGTCGTCGTCAGCGGAGACGATGTCCGCCGGAGCAAACCCGATCCGGAGTCCTATCGGCGAGCGCTTGAGCTTACCCGCCGCGATCCCGTCGAGTGCGTGGCGATCGAAGACTCCGAGCGCGGGCTCACAGCGGCTAAGGGCGCTGGTCTGGAATGCTGGGTCATTCCGACCCCACTCACTCGGGATGGCGACTTCCGCTCCGCCGACCGTGTGCTTTCCAGCCTTGCCGAGGTGGCAGCGCTGCTCGGGTTCCGCTGATTGACCTGCAACTTTTCAACTGCGCGAGACATCAGCAGGAAAAGCCATCGGCATTGCGTCCTTGCAGGAATTTAAATAGCTTCCTGCAGGTCGCCTCGTAAGCCCTCATTTGCTCCTCTGTATCCAGGTGCCTGCAATAAGGCCCGCCGGTCTCATCAACATTGTCCAGGAGCAATTCCATCGGTGTCTTTGGCCGGCGTTCCGGATCCATATTGATCTCCCGGATCAGCTCCCCTCCCAGCAGCCACAAATTGTCGAGGTGTCTCTTAACCGTTTTCAGACTGAGCCGTGACAGCAATTCGTCCACAAACGGTTTGTAGATTTGGATGATCCCTTCTCCGTAAGGCACATCCTTGTCAAATCCCTTCCACCTTTCAGGCCACTCATAGAAATCAGTCCACAGTTTTTCGATGGGGCTTTTCATTGGAGCTCCTATGCATCAGGCATGCGTCCCGTAATACGGCGACGGCACCGTGGGGTAGGCCCAATAGACATGGCGGAACACGCTTTCGGACTTGATCCCCACTTCCACCTCCGAATAGCTCGACAGCGGCAGGCCGGTCGCCTCGGCGTATAGAAAGTCGTGGATGGCGATGCGCACGTCGTCGCGGGTAGTTTCCTTCTCGCGCCAGTGGTCGATTTTCAGCTTCTCCGTCTTGAGGGTGCGGAGCAGCTCCACCGCGACCGCTTTGACGTGCTTGATCTCGGAGGCATCGAGATCGGGTTTTTTCAACAGGTCGAAGACGACGAGCGATTCCTCATCAAGCCCTTCGCGGATATGCCGGGCTTCCTCCTCGCCCAACCCCTGCATGAATTTGAGCAAGTCCTCGAAGGTTTTTTCGATGGACAGCCGGTCCTTCTCGCGGTTGTAGTCCGCTACGATCGCTTCGTAGTGTCGTTGGAAGTCGGTCCGCAGGGGGTTTCTTTCCAGAAGGACATGCAGGCGCTTTTCAATCGCCTCCTTCAGATTCTGGACCGTCGTGCGTTTGGCCTTGCTGCGCTCGAATTCACGGCGCAGGCGCTCGAAGTCGATCCGACTGATGTCGAAAGGCTTTTGGGGATCTATGATGGTGTAGGGCCGAACCTCGATGGCCGGCTCGACCACTTCGTGCAGCTTCCGGATGATGTCGCTGATGTCGGCGTTGTCGCGGTCTGCCTGCAGGCTTTTATATACGATGTTGACGGCGTCGTACTCCCCGCGGTGCGCATTGACGCCCTTGATGTTGATGCAGGCCTTGAACTTCTTGAACACCTCCCGGCACATCACCTCGAAACGCTTGCGGGTTTCGTCGGTTTCGTTGGCGGCCTCCTTGGCCGCCAGGATGGCCGCGTTGCGCACGAAGCCTGTGCTGGCGATGATGTCATCCAGCGAAGAGCTGCGTTCGGCGAGAAATCCCCGCACAAGTCCGACAGCCTCTTGAAGGTCGGCCAGCAGTTCCTCCTCCGGCCGGGCAGGGTCCGGTGGGCTTCCGCCCGGAGGGAGCCCAGTGGTCTCAGTCCCAGCAAAAGTGGCGAGCGCCTTGCGCAGATTCTTAAGGATACCGCAGTAATC
Organism: uncultured delta proteobacterium; assembly: GCA_963700055.1. Classification (GTDB taxonomy): domain Bacteria; phylum Desulfobacterota; class Desulfobacteria; order Desulfobacterales; family SpSt-501; genus SpSt-501. The sequence goes on from CAVOWH010000013.1 coordinate 421,342, forward strand.
GACGACCAGGCCGTTGTTCTTGCCTTCATTCACGCGGTTGGCCCGGGCGATGGCCTGCATGAGAGTGTGGGCCTTCAGCGGCTTGTCGAGATACAGCGTGGACAGGCTCGGTACGTCGAAGCCGGTCAGCCACATGGCGCAGACGATGGCAATGCGGAAGGGGTGCTCCTGCTTCTTGAAAGCCTCATCGAGGTCAATCCGCTTCCCATCCGCAAGCTCGAATCCGTCCTTTATCAATTTGCGATGCGGGGTTATGTCCAGCTTCCATTTTCTGAACTTGTCGACTTCCCCCTGCTCCTCGCTCACCACGACGGCCATGCGGGTTGCACGCATCCACTCGATCTGCCGCCTGCGATGAACATACTCTTGCTCGTCGCCAGTGGACGACAAGGCCTTCTCCAAGTCCTCGATGCGCTTCTGCCACTTCTTGTCGATGCGGTCGTACATGCGCACGCAGGTGACCTTGTCGATGCACACGAACATGGCCTTGCCGGATTCCCAGGCGGTGGAGTAGTGCTCAACGAAATCCCGGGCGATCTGGTCGAGCCGCTTGGCGGCGGTGATGACGTGGTAATCGCGCTTGAGCTCCTTCTCCAGCCGCTCGTGCACATCGATGTTGCCGGTGTCGATTTCCTCCAGCTTGGCGGCGATGCGCTCGTTCAGGTCGCCAACGGAAATGCCCAGCTTGTCGCCCCGCGCGTCGTAGTAAAGCGGCAAGGTCGCCCGGTCCTCGACAGCCCGCTGGAAATCGTAGGTTGAAACGTAATCACCGAAGACCCGGCGCGTGATCTCGTCGTCCTTGAACAGAGGCGTGCCGGTGAAGCCGATGTAGCTCGCGTGCGGCAGCGCATTGCGCATGTTCAGCGCCAGGGTGCCGTACTGGGTGCGATGCGCCTCGTCGGTGATGACGATGATGTCGTCGCGCAGGGAGTAGCCCGCCTCCGGTAAGACATCCCGGTTGAACTTCTGAACCAGCGTGAAGACGTAGGCCTTGTGCTCCTGCAGGAGCGCGGCCAGGTGCTCGCCGCTCGCCGGCCGGCAGGGGTCGCGGTCGTTGTCCGCCAGCCCGCAGCCCGCGAAGGTCTTGTAGATCTGGGTGTCGAGATCGTCGCGGTCGGTGCAGATGAGGAAGGTGAAGTTCCCGCCGAGCTTCCGGTGCACCTTGCGGGTGAAGAAGACCATGGAGTAGCTCTTGCCCGCGCCCTGGGTGTGCCAGAAGACGCCGAGCCGGCCCTGACGGCTTTCGCGGCCCTTGACCGCTTCAACGGCTCGGTTGACTCCCAGGAATTGATGGTTGCGGGCGATGATCTTGGCGGCCTGGCCCGAGGAGTCGTCGAAGACGATGAAGTTCTCCAGCAGGTCCATGAAATTGCGCTTGTCGCAGACGCCCTTGAGCAGCGTCTGCATGTCCACCAGCCCCGGCTCCTCCTCGGCCAGGCGCTTCCATTCGTGGAAATGTTCGAAGCGGCTGGTGATCGAGCCGATCTTGGCCTCGATCCCGTTGGCGATGACGATCAGCGCGTTGTGGTGGAACAGGTGCGGGACGGTGTCCTTGTAGTCGGCGAGGTTCTTCTCGTAGGCCGCGCGGATGTCCCGGTGGACGTTCTTGAGCTCCACGAACAGGAGCGGGATGCCGTTGACGAAGCCGACGATGTCCGCCCGGCGGCGGTAAAGGTCGCCCTTTATCCAAAGCTCGCGCACAGCCAGAAAATGGTTGTTGGCCGGCTCGTTGAAATCGAAGATCCGCAGCCGGCGCTTGACCAACTCTCCCTTTCCGTTGCGGAACGAAACCTGGGCCCCATCCTTGAGCAGTGCGTATTTGTCGCGGTTGGTGGCGACCAGAGTTTGGGCGGCGCTGGATTCCACGATCTGCCGGACAGCGTCGCGGTAGGCGTCCGCGGGCAGACCGGGGTTGAACTCCATGAGCTTGACCTGAAGGTAGCGAAGCAGCACCACCTCGCGGTCGGACGCCCGCCCAAGCGTGCCCTCGGGTCCGAAGGTCTCCTGGTTGTAGGCGAAAACCGTCTCCCACCCGAGAACGTCACGCAGATAGTCGGCCGTGGTCTGCTGAACCAAAGTGTCTTCGGAATAGGCGTAAGCGGCCATTTCTTGCCTTTTTAATGACCGTTTATTGAATTTCTATTGAATTTAAGCCCGAATAACGTCAATAGAAAAATCTTTAATTCAAGGTGGGTAGATTTTTTATTAACCATACATATCGACCATTGGGGTCTGATAAGGGCCATTTTGGTCGATATCTATTTCGAAACCCAATAACGCCTTCCGCGTTTTTCCCCTTCAAACTTGATGAACTCGTAAAAAGCTTCTTGGTCGTCACCCCGGCGGAAGCCGGGGTCCAGAGCATAAACAAAATAAGTGGGCTCCGGCTTTCGCCGGAGTGACGAATTTTTTACGAAGCCATCATAAATTGTTTCTCGAACTTTTCCCACTTCCCTTTCATATTTCAAACTTCTATCCCTCCATTCATGAGGCGGGGGAGGAGGAGGTCGCGGGCTTGAGCTAATCTGCCGTTTTGATCTAACAGATTTTGTCGCTGCTGGAAAATTCCGTCAGTAGCTTCCAGGTAAAGGCTCAGAATTCTTTTATCGGGGATCAATAATTCGATAGATTCTATCTGGCTACCACTAATATTTGGCTGTGCTGCTCCTCCCGCCAAGTTTTGAATCTGAGTTTGCGCAAATCCTCCTTGAAAAAAGGGAAAAAGAAGCCTTTCAAATGGATAATTATAGTTGTTTTTAAATAGTCCTACCCGTTGATTAAGAAAAAACTTTTTTGAACTATTTGGCATTATTCCGACTTTCCCTACAGTGGCGCCAGTCATAGCAATCAGTAGTGCGCCTATCGGAATTTCGAAATCTAGAGCTGCCTCGGCTACCCCATCATTAACGCAATCACAATTTACGGTATCTATTGTTCCATCACCAACAATATTCTTAATTTTGATGACAGGATTTCCATCTAGCCGCCAGTCTTTGCTTTTGAAAGCAAATCCAGATTTAACATTTGCAAGACGGCCAACGCATCCTTTTTCCCATCCCTCCGGCACCCCATTTTCGATCTTCACACGCTCATGCCCAGGGAAGCGGAGGCGGACGAACCATTCCTTGTAAATCAGGCGGGCAGACTGTTCCAGTAACTGAATGCGGCGGCGGTTGTTTTTGATGAGGTCGTCGTAGGCGGAGAGAATGTCTGCTATACGATGCTGTTGGTTTAAAAGTGGAATTCTGATTTCGAATTCAGTAAATTTCGTTAATGGAATTCGATCAACTGTTGCCCCGCTTATGATGTTCGACTCAACAATTGATCTCCAAGCTGAAGTCAAAAAATAAAAATGAAGAAATCTTGGGCAAACTTTAGATTTATCGGGCCTTACAAGACCCATACGCCTCCCCAAACACCCACGAAAGCCTTCCGGTATCAATGCATACCGATGCAATGTAGCTTCATACGAAAAAACGATATCATCTTTTTGAGGGGTAATTCTCCTTACCCACTTTGGGTAATCTTGCTCTGAGACGTGTTTGATCTCCGTGAGGTTAAGGCGCCCATCAGCGGTAACATTCTTAATACCCAAAAAAATCGGTCCTTCGCTGGATTCGCGCGGTGTTGCATGCGGGCCGTCATATATTCCCAGCGCAAATTGCTTGATTGGGCCGATTTGCATTCAATTCACTCTGAAGTTTTTGTTTTTTACCATCACTTCTTCCTCGCCGCCTGCCGTGCCCTATAAAGCTTTTCCGTAAATCCGCCCTCTTTTAAAAACTGCTGTTCCAGCTGCCGGAGCTGCTGGTCGAGCAGGTAGTTGGCCTGGTGGATCAGGCAGATCAGGGTGTTGGCGGCTACTTCTGGGGGAGAGTCCTCTACATAGGTCTTATAGGTCAAATAGGACCTATTCTGGGTGTAGGCCAGCTTTCGGATGGCTTGCGCCTGCGGGTGGTCCTTGCCCCACAGGGGCAGACCCCGCTGACGCAAAAAATCTTGGTAGTCCAGCAGCAGCTCCTCCAGACTCGCGCGGGCCACGCCGACCAGCTTCAGCTCGGTTTTCTTGGAGGTGCCCGAGGCCACGCTGCCCTCGGCGATGTTCTGCCTGCCGCTCCTTGCCGCCTGCACCATCTGGTCGTGGGTGCGCGAGCGGCGGTCGATCAGCCGGTTGCAGAAAGCCGCCGTGGCGTCATAGACAATTTCCGCAGTCTGATAGGACTTCAGCTTGCGGAACCCGCCGTGGGGATCGATAAAACCTTCAGGTCCATTCATTTTTTACACCTATTTGTCTCCGCAGGGCGGAGACAATTTCATATCCCCAGCTCCTTGAAGTTCTTTGAAATCCGAGCGGCCAGCTCGGCGGCCTCGGCGTTCAGGCCTTCCAGTTCGATGTGGATATTGCGCAGGGCTTCCTCGAAATCGAAGCCGTCGTCTTCTTCCTCCGGCGCCACGCCAACGTAGCGGCCGGGGGTGAGGCTGTAGTCATTGGCTTCCAGCTCGGTCCGGTCGACCAGTTTAACCAGGCCTTCCACGTCGCGCAGCTCGCCCTCCGGAAAGCGCTCGGTCAGCCAGGCTGCCTGCTTGTGGAAATAGCGCGCACGTTTAAGCTGCTCGACCAGCGCCTGCCGAGCGGCATCCGCGGCCTTGCGTGTGCGCGTGATTTCGCGAGCGTTCCAAAGCGCGCTGCTGCGGGCATCCAAATCGGTTTCACAGACTTCGATCACGCGGCCGGCAAGCTTGAAGACGGCATCGGCCTGTTTGGCCAGGTTGCGGCTTGCTTCCGCAAGGAGCACCAGTCGTTGAACCGCTTCTCCCAGAGCCTTAGCGGTTTTTTTCTGCTTCCGCCAGGGTCCCTCTTCATCATCGATCGCCGACTGAAATCCGTCAACCTGCTCATCTAGTGCATCGATGCCTTCGACAAGTTCCTTCATTGTTCCGGCATGCGCAGCACCTTCAACCAAGGTTTCAGTAAAGGGTTCAATTGCGGCGAGCAGATCATCGACCGCCATCACATAGCCCAAAAGCGGCTCCGGCTCATGGCTATCGGGCGTCCGCGGCTGGTAGCAGAAGTCGATTTCATCCAGCATGCTTTGGAGATAGCCGAACACCAGCTCGAGAAACCGCTCCGGCTGCCCGCGGTAGAGCCAGACGATGGCGAGCAGGTTCAGGAGCTGCTCGGGGCTGAAGTCGTAGATCTTGCGCGTCACCTTGCGGTAGATGTTGCGGCCGTCGATCATCAGGACCTTGTCGCGGTGCGCCTTCTGCTTGTTGCGGTTGAGGAACCACAGCTCGCAGGGCACGGTGCGGGTGTAGAAGAAGTTCGAGCGGATGGCTATCATGGTGTCCACGTCGCCGGTCTCTATCAGCTTCCGGCGCACCTTGGCCTCGTCGCGGCCGGCGCTGGAAGCCTGGGAGGACATGACGAAGCCGGCCCGGCCGGATTCGTTCAGGTAGCTGTAGAAGTAGCTGATCCAGAGATAGTTGCCGTTCGAGACCTTGCCGCCCTTGTTCACCCCAGGCAGGCCGAAGGGCAGGCGCGGGTCGTTCTTCACCTTGTCCGCATCCACCTCGTCTACGTTGAAGGGCGGATTGGCCATCACGAAATCGGCCTTGCCGGCCAGCTCGTGCGGGTCTTCGTAATAGGTGATGGCCTTCTGGATGTTGCCTTCCAGGCCGTGGACGGCGAGGTTCATCTTGGCCAGGCGGATGGTGGTGGCGTTCTTTTCGAGGCCGTAGAAGGTGAGCTTTTCGGAAGGGCTGGCGTGCAGGCGCTCGACGAAATGCGCGCTCTGCACGAACATGCCGCCGGAGCCGCAGGCCGGGTCGAGCACAACGCCGCCGGCGGGCTCGATGACGTTGGCGATCAGCGCAACGAGGGACACCGGGGTGAAAAATTCGCCGTTGTCGTGGGCCTTGAGGTCGGCGAACTGGGTCAGGAAGTATTCGTAGATACGGCCGAAGACGTCGCCCGAGGAGCGCTTCAGCTCCTCGGGGTTGAGTGTGCGCAAGAGCTGCCCGAGCACGGCGTTGTCGAGCTCCTGGTATTCGGCCTTGGGCAGCACGCCCCGCAGGGTCTCGTAGTCGGCTTCGATAGCCTCCATCGCGTCGATGATCGCCTTGGCTCGGTCGTCGCTGTCCGTCAGGCCAACCAAATAGTCGAACTGGGCCTTCGGCCGCAGGAAGATGGCGCTTTTCCGGGAAAAATCCTCCTTGGCGGATGGTCGCACCTTTCCCCCGCGCTTCGGCAGGCCAGCTTCTATGTCGTCTTTGACGGCCAGATAGCGGCTGTAGGCGTGCCGTAAAAAGACCAGGCCCATCACGGGCATGAAGTACTCGTTGCTGGCGTAGTTCGAGTTGGAGCGCAGCGTGTCGGCGGCGTTCCAGAGACGCTTTTCGATGGCCTCGATGTGCTCCAGTTGGACCGGGCCTTGGCTGCTGTTGAATTTGGCCTGGCCATTTTGATTTCTCATATGCGCAATCCCGCCTTTTAAAGTTTGCCGTGGCATGAATTCTTTTATTCGACTATCGCGATAGTGTCAAAATGCCAGGGTGGCTTGAAATAATTTGACACCCAATTCCCCGCTACGTTCCATACCCAAAAACCGCCACGTTCCCTTCCGCCCGCTTGACAGCCGATCTCTTCTTATGTGGCTTTCGACAGGTGTGACCAGGGTGGCGGTTACCGCCTGAGATCACACCCGTTGAACCTGATCTTGGTCATTCCAGCGTAGGGAGCGTTCAACCGATCTGCTGCTCGAAGCCGTTTCCCCCGCGGGAACGGCTTTTTATTCTTTCCATTGACAGCGAGTTTCCAAATAAGGCATTTTGCCGTTCCATGGGCAAGAAAAAGAAAAAAAAGCACAAGGCCGACCAGAAGGCCAAAACAGCTCAGCCTCTGGAGCGACAGGCCTCGGAATACCTGGCGGCCGGACGGTTTCGCCAGGCGGTAGACGCCTACAAAGAGCTGTTCAAAAAAGACCCCGAGACCTACCGGCCCCACCTGCGGGCTTCTTATTCCAATTTGCATTCAAGATGACACTATGCTATATTCTCGCCATGGAGGTGAGCCATGGCGAGAAAAGCTCAAATTCGAGAAGAAGAAATTGCCCGGGCCAAGCAACTGCGCGATACTACCAAGAGCGTTGCCGATTTTCGCAAGGCGCTGTCGGTCATCTTGGCAACTGAACTTGATCTGGATGCCGATCGGACGGCTGATATTTTGGGGACAAGCCGTCGTACAGTCTTTCGGCACCGGGACGGTATTCGCAATCAAGACGACACCCCGCCCAGATCATGGGGTGGCCGTCGCCGCTGCTGCATGAGCATCGAAGAGGAACAAGAGTTTCTTTCCCAATGGGAAGCCAAAGCCTCAGAAGGCGGCGTGCTGACGGTTCCTCCCATTCATGCAGCGCTGGTCAAACGGTTGGGTTACGATGCTCCGATGTCAACCACCTATCGCTTGTTGGCACGGCACGGCTGGCGCAAAGTCCAACCGGACACCAAGCACCCCAAGGGCGATCCGGTAAAGCAGGACGAGTTTAAAAAAAACTGCCCGAAGAGGTGGCTGCCGCCAACCGGCAGAACATAGACCGGCTGCCGATTCGCCTGATGTTCCAGGATGAGGCTCGCTTTGGACGAATGAGCGACCCGCGAGCATGCTGGGCACCCGCACCGCAGCGGCCGGTAGTCAATCTGGCACTGGTCCGGGAGTTCCGCTACGAATATGCCGCGGTCAGCCCGTGGGATGGCTGCCTGGACTACATGACCGCCGAGAAGATGAACACTGAGAACATGTCAATCTTTCTGGCGCAGGTTAGCGAGGCCCACCGCGATGAGTTTATCATCATGGTACTGGATGGGGCTTCATCCCATAAAGGCAAAGAACTCAAGCTGCCAAAGAACGTATCGCTCGTGCCGCTGCCGCCCTATTCACCGGAGCTGAATCCCGCCGAGCAGATATGGAACACTCTTCGTCGAGACTACTTTGCTAACCGTGTGTTCGATTCTCTTGATGCGGCTACCACACAAGCCGAAAAAGGTCTGGCTGAAATGGCTGTTAAGAAAGAAGCAATGCGCCGCTTAACCAACTGGCCATGGATTAGTGCCATCTTGAAAACTTAATGGAATT
>CAVOWH010000014.1:0-63294 GCA_963700055.1 uncultured delta proteobacterium
AGCCGCCCAAAAGCGGCAGCAAGAAATTATTAAGCGAATGAGCGGGGAGCGCAGGCTGTTGTTGGCGATGTCGTTCAGCGATCAAATCCGCGATATTGCCATTGAGGGCTTGCGGCGGAGGCATCCCTCGGTTTCAGAAGAAGACCTGATGGAACTCTATTTCAAGGAGATCTTCGGAATCACCATCACCCATCGGACTCAGAGGAAAACGTCATGAACGACCAGGCCGATTTTCTCAAACGGCTGTTAGATAAGCTTTCGGCCTCCAATATCCCTTTTATGCTGGTGGGCTCGGTGGCCGCAAGCTATCACGGCCATCCCCGGTCCACGTTCGACATTGACCTGGTTGTCGAGGCAAGCGAGGAAGCATTGTGCCGTTTCGCCCGGTCGCTTGGTGAGGGATATTACGTTGATGAAGATTCAATTCGCGAAGCGTTTCGCAACCGTTCGGCATTCAACATCATCGATGAGGCTACCGGCTTCAAGGCGGATCTGATCGTGAGAAAAGAGCGGCTGTTCAGCCGAACGGAATTCGGACGCCGGGTTCGCGTTCACGTCTTGGACAGGGCTGTAGAGATGGCGACGCCCGAGGATGTGATTCTCTCCAAGCTGGAGTGGTCCAAAATCGGTGCTTCCGAGAGGCAGTTTGCAGACGCGCTGCAGGTGGCGCGCGCGCAGGGGCAGAACCTTGATCTGTCCTACATGGAGAAATGGTCTAACGAGTTGGGTGTCGCCGACCTCTGGGGCAAAATCCAAAAGTTGAGGAGTGAGATGTAAATAACTTCAGCGACCAAATCGAAGGCCAGGGCTCAGGCAACCGAATCCAGAATCTTGACCTCTTTCTCCAGGCGATCGCCCAGCTCCATTTTGGCGCGTTCGGTATCGTAGAGGGCCTGGATGCCAGTCCAGAACTCGACGGAGGTGCCGAAATAGCGCGCCAGCCGCAGGGCCGTGTCGGCGCTGATGCCGCACTGCTCGTGGCAGATTTTACTGATCCGCATGGAGGGCACGCTGATGTCCTTGGCCAGCCGGTATTGGCTGATGCCCATCGGCTTCAGAAACTCCTCCAGGAGGATTTCGCCGGGATGGATGGGGGGGAAATCTCTCATAATAACACCTCAATGATAGTCGACGATTTCAACATGATGAACGCCGTCATCATGCCACTCGAAGCAAATCCGCCACTGACGGTTGATGCGGATCGCGTGTTGACCGGCACGGTCACCGCTCAGCGCCTCCAAGCGGTTGGCTGGAGGTATGCGAAGATCCGTCAGCGATTTGGCAAAATGCAGCATTGTCAGTTTTCGGGCGGCCAGTAGCTGGATGCCCTGCGGCAGCTTTTTTGAAAATCGGCCGTGAAAAATCTTCTCGGTCTCGCTGCATTTGAATGAAATTATCATCGGCTGTATAATAACCTTTAAAGATACTATCGTCAACTATTATGACCTTTAACGAAGACAACCTCCTTCCCATATCCGCTCTTCAGCATTTGCTGTTCTGCCCTCGGCAATGTGTTTTGATTCATATCGAGCAGGCGTGGGTGGAAAACAGGTTGACGGCGGAGGGGCGCATAGGGCACGAAAAAGTGGACAAAGGAGGAGCGGAAACGCGGGAAGGGCGGAAGACCGTTTTTGGTCTGCCCCTTCGCTCACTTCGACTGGGGTTGGTCGGCAAGGCGGACGTGGTGGAGTTTGAGCGAGATGGCGACGGAAACTGGATGCCTTTTCCCGTCGAGCACAAGCATGGCCGACCGAAACAGAAAGATTGCGACCGGGCTCAACTATGTGCTCAGGCCCTGTGCCTGGAGGAGATGACCGGGATTTCCGTCCCTGAGGGTGCATTGTTTTACGGAAAAACCCGGCGGCGGGAAGATGTGGCTTTCGATGAGAAATTAAGGCGGCTTACGGAGGAAACAGCCCGGCAGTTGCACGAGCTTATCGAGGCAGGCCTGACACCAAGGGCCGAGTACGCGAAAAAGTGCGAGTCCTGCTCACTTATCGAGCTGTGTATGCCCAAAATGTCGACGGTCAAGCGATCGGTGGAGCGGTACCTATCCACTGCCGGTGATGACACATGAAAAAACTTTTGAACACTCTGTTCGTGACGACCCAAGGGGCCTATCTATGCAAGGATGGCGAAACCGTCTGCGTGCGTGTCGAGAGCGAGGATAAACTGAGGCTGCCCATTCATAACCTGGGGGGCATCGTGTGTTTCGGCCAGGTATCCTGCAGCCCGTTTCTCCTCGGCCACTGTGCGGACAACAATGTGGTTGTGAGCTTCATGACCGAGAACGGACGGTTTCAGGCCCGGGTTCAGGGGCCTGTTTCCGGGAACGTGCTGCTGCGCCGCGAGCAGTATCGGCGCGCCGACGATCCGGTTGCTTCAACCGCCATGGCGCGGTCCGTCCTCACGGCCAAGATAGCGAATTCCCGAACGGTGCTGTTGCGAGCCGCTCGCGACCATGGCGACAAGACCGATGCAGCCTCTTTGGAAGATGCAAGCAATTACCTCTCCCGCGTTCTTGCGAGGCTGAATGCATCGCTTTCGCTGGATGAGATGCGCGGCTTGGAGGGAGAGGCGGCCAGGACCTATTTCGGCGCTTTCAACCATTGCATCACCACGGACAAGGAAAGCTTTTTCTTCCATGAACGCAGTCGCCGGCCGCCGCTCGACAACATGAATGCCCTGCTCTCCTTCTTATACACTCTGCTGGCCCATGACGTGGCCGCGGCCCTGGAGGGCGTTGGCCTCGATCCGGCCGTGGGGTTCCTGCACCGCGACCGGCCCGGCCGGCCGGGGCTGGCCCTGGATATCATGGAGGAGTTCAGACCGTTTCTCGCCGACCGCCTAGCTTTGTCCCTGGTCAACCGCCGGCAGATCAACGCCAAGGGTTTTCGCAAGACCGAAACCGGCTCCGTGCTGATGACGGACGAAACCCGGAAGGAAGTCATCGTCGCTTGGCAGAAGCGCAAGCAGGAGGAGATCAAACACCCATTTCTCGACGAGACGGCGCCGATCGGCCTGCTGCCCCACCTTCAAGCGATGCTGCTTGCCCGGCACCTACGGGGAGACCTTGACGGCTACCCTCCCTTTCTCTGGAGGTGAACACGATGATGGTGCTGGTGACCTACGACGTTAACACCGAGGACAAGGCGGGGCAGAAGCGGCTGCGCAAGGTTGCCAAGATCTGCAAGAACTACGGACAGCGGGTTCAATATTCGGTTTTCGAGTGTCTGGTCGATCCGGCTCAGTGGACGTTGCTGCGGAACCGCCTTGTTGAAACGAGCGATCCGGCGTCGGACAGCCTGAGATTCTATTTTCTCGGGGCTAATTGGAAGAACAGAGTGGAGCACGTAGGCGCCAAGGCGGCTTATGATCCTGAAGGACCGCTGATCGTGTAAAACAGGCCCCGCGAACCTTAAGCACACAATGTTTACCAGGCAGGTTCGCGAATGGTTCAGCTCTTTGAAAATTTGAGACATTCCTCGGTTCAAATGCGCGGCATTCGACCCAACAGCAAGGATTGCAAAGAGGTTCGCGCCATCTCTACTTTAACTACTTGTTTGAATTAATTTTTTTGGTTGTACTGTCGCCCCCCACGCGGGGGCGTGGATTGAAACTTATCTGACAGTGCCGGTGACGATTACCGCCATGCGTCGCCCCCCACGCGGGGGCGTGGATTGAAACTCGTTATCGACTGGCGGACCGACACCGACGTCGGTCGCCCCCCACGCGGGGGCGTGGATTGAAACACTGAACTACGCTGCGGATGTCGCGAGCTATGTATGTCGCCCCCCACGCGGGGGCGTGGATTGAAACACTTAGCATACTCAGTACCGACGCGTCACGTAGGTCGCCCCCCACGCGGGGGCGTGGATTGAAACCGGCATCGCGCTAACAGGCTTCAGCGATTGCTATGTCGCCCCCCACGCGGGGGCGTGGATTGAAACTCATTAATTGCAGGACGCCACCTTGCATCGATGTAAGGTCGCCCCCCACGCGGGGGCGTGGATTGAAACTCGCTGACGGTGCGCAGCAACGCGATCTCGGGTCGCCCCCCACGCGGGGGCGTGGATTGAAACTATCGATTGCAGCGGTGCATAGATGACGCGATCGCCTGTGTCGCCCCCCACGCGGGGGCGTGGATTGAAACATCTGCAAGCCTGCCGACACGCGGCGTGATTACCGTCGCTGCAGGCGTCGCCCCCCACGCGGGGGCGTGGATTGAAACGTCATGTAGGTCAGCGATATCAGCAACTCGCATCGGTCGCCCCCCACGCGGGGGCGTGGATTGAAACAAGTATTTATAGACATGACACCTATACGTCTGACACAGGTCGCCCCCCACGCGGGGGCGTGGATTGAAACATCTTACAGATTGCATCCATGGACTCGATCGCGCGTCGCCCCCCACGCGGGGGCGTGGATTGAAACTTGACATTGATCATGCCTAATCGCACCGAGTCTCAATGTCGCCCCCCACGCGGGGGCGTGGATTGAAACACTCGATCACAGCTGCAAATCGGCTGCCGGATCTGTCGCCCCCCACGCGGGGGCGTGGATTGAAACATCGTCGACCGATATGGCACCTGTCACGGGTCGCCCCCCACGCGGGGGCGTGGATTGAAACATTGCTAGTCGATACGCAGTGTTGATGTCGCCCCCCACGCGGGGGCGTGGATTGAAACTGTTCAATCGTCAAGCATGACGGCCCGATGTCGTGCGTCGCCCCCCACGCGGGGGCGTGGATTGAAACTGAGACCTGATCATGCAATGCACTGCCGGTATCGAGGTCGCCCCCCACGCGGGGGCGTGGATTGAAACATTGACATCGTCCGTAACTCAGTGTCTGATGATGTCGCCCCCCACGCGGGGGCGTGGATTGAAACACGATACCTGCGACCGCTTGACATCCGATCCGTCGATGTCGCCCCCCACGCGGGGGCGTGGATTGAAACATCGTTAACAGCGACCGTCATCGGCAACAGTCTGGTGTCGCCCCCCACGCGGGGGCGTGGATTGAAACCCACAATTAGCGACCGCTCCAGCTGTCATCCAGGTGTCGCCCCCCACGCGGGGGCGTGGATTGAAACGCTACTGATCCGGATTCAGGTCGCCCCCCACGCGGGGCGTGGATTGAAACAGAACATGATCTACGGTTGCGTCGCCCCCCACGCGGGGGCGTGGATTGAAACCGTACGCGAGTCGCAGATCGCCTCATACAGTCGCCCCCCACGCGGGGGCGTGGATTGAAACACGTTATGGCGACTGTCCAGTTGGCAACGTTTTGGCGTCGCCCCCCACGCGGGGGCGTGGATTGAAACCGCTACGGCGCTGTCCAGCTTGGCCAGTTGGTCGCCCCCCACGCGGGGGCGTGGATTGAAACCAGCTGGCAGCGGTACATTGGCTGGACAGTGGGTCGCCCCCCACGCGGGGGCGTGGATTGAAACACGATCAGGCGCTGTCAGCTCGTGCAGCATTAGCGTCGCCCCCCACGCGGGGGCGTGGATTGAAACATGATGGCAGCAGTCAGTGCTCGGCGGCATCCAGGTCGCCCCCCACGCGGGGGCGTGGATTGAAACTGATCAGGCTACCGGACGATCGCGTGACGCGTTGGCGGTCGCCCCCCACGCGGGGGCGTGGATTGAAACTAGTAGCGTGTTGAACATGGTCGCACGGTGCCATGGTCGCCCCCCACGCGGGGGCGTGGATTGAAACATGCTACGCGGCAAGATCGTCGACGCTGTCGCATGGTCGCCCCCCACGCGGGGGCGTGGATTGAAACATAGTTAGCGCAGATCTAGTCATGCGTCCATGATAGTCGCCCCCCACGCGGGGGCGTGGATTGAAACACTGCCGGCAGGTCGACTCGCTCGCCGCGCATACAAGTCGCCCCCCACGCGGGGGCGTGGATTGAAACATTAAGGTCATCGTCAGATCCAGCTTCAACGGTCGCCCCCCACGCGGGGGCGTGGATTGAAACTCGACAGCCTGTGCAGCGTCGAGCTGTCAGATGGTCGCCCCCCACGCGGGGGCGTGGATTGAAACTGACTATCCGGTGCTATCGATCGGCAAGTCGGTCGCCCCCCACGCGGGGGCGTGGATTGAAACATGGACATACGCGGCTATCATCGCCGGAATGCGAATCGTCGCCCCCCACGCGGGGGCGTGGATTGAAACTGATAACAATATCGTGCGGTACATGCAACTGTGCAGGTCGCCCCCCACGCGGGGGCGTGGATTGAAACATGTCTCGTAGTATCGGCTTGGGCAGGCTCATCGCTGTCGCCCCCCACGCGGGGGCGTGGATTGAAACTAATTCTCGACGAGATGGTTAACCACAACATATAGGGTCGCCCCCCACGCGGGGGCGTGGATTGAAACGGCTCGCCGTCGACAGCGCCGGAGCCTCCTGGCCGTCGCCCCCCACGCGGGGGCGTGGATTGAAACTCGGTGTCGCTGAGCGCATCGGATGTCTTGTTAAGGTCGCCCCCCACGCGGGGGCGTGGATTGAAACTCGCCGACCAGCAGGCATGGGATGATTTCAAAAAACGTCGCCCCCCACGCGGGGGCGTGGATTGAAACTTTAAGCTCGGCCATCCTACCAATTCGCACATGGGTCGCCCCCCACGCGGGGGCGTGTGTAATTTGGGACGATGGTGAAAAGTTGACTTTTTAATTTTAACCCTCTTTGCGCTGATGGCCCAGAGTCTGTGCCGCAATTGCAGATGCTGGCAGACCCGGCTATGGCTGTCGCTCTGCCGCAACGCCCAGCAGCGTAAGCATTTGAAAAGTTCGATATCCTATTCACTTGCCGGTTTAAAGAGATCCCGCAGGTAGGCTCTTATTTCGCCGAGGCTCCCGTCCAGACGGGGGCGTGGTTTGCGGGCCTGCACCAGAACGGCGCCACCAAACCCCGCTTCTTGTTTGAGATGGATGGTTTGGCTGGCGATGGTCATCACGGGGTTGCCGATTTCTCCGATCCGAAATATGGCGCGGGTGAGCGGGCGGGCCAAGCCTTCGACATGGAACGGTCCACCCGTATGATATAAATCGTCTAAGTCTTCAGGCTTGGCAACGGGCGGCGGCAGGCCCCGGGGGTCGGCAAAGGTGACCCGGGCGAGGTCGAGGCGGCCGGCCCGCGCGATGAAGACTTCAGTGACCGTTAGGCCGAAGAGGGAGTTTTTCCAGGTCAGGCCGATTTCCTCGCCGTCGCTCAAGGCGCCGGCGAAGATCCTCCGGCCGTTGTCGGCGTCGGTGAGTTCGAGCCAGGTGAGCCCCCGCGGGCGTGTCGCCCGCGGGGATAGAACCAGCAAGGTTGCAGAACACAGCACCAGAGCGGAAAGACCAATGGCCAGCCGGCGCCGCATTTATTTCAACGCGCCCTTTTCCTTGAAGAACTTGACCGCACCGGGGTGGATGAACTTGACCGCATCCGGGGTCAGCTGCCCGATGGCCAGTTCGGGGGTCAGCTTCAGCGCGCCCTTCCAGACGGCGGAGATCTCCTGGAGGTTGGCGAAGATGGCGCTCACGATCCGGTAAACGCGATCCTCGGGGAAGCTCTCCATGGCGTTCAGCACGGCGGTGATGGCGATGGCGGGAATGTCGCTGTCCACACCGGAGTATGCTCCCTTGGGGAACGCCGTTTTGTGGAAGACGCCCGGGTTGGCTTTCATGATCTTCTCGGCCGCCTCGCCTTCCACCGGCAGCAGCACCATTTTCAGGCCAGGGGTGGTCGAGAGGTCGATGATGGAGGAGGTGGGGATCGCACCGCTCCAGAAGAAGGCGTCGATTTTGCCGTCTTTGAGGGCCGCCACGGACTCGCCCGCTCCGAGCTTCTCACGTTTGAAGTCCTTGTTCCAGTCGTATCCCAGCCCCTTGAGTACATAGTCCGCCTGCTCTTCGGTGCCGCTGTTGGGGGCACCCGCTGACACGCGCTTCCCCTTGAGGTCCATGACGGATTTGATGCCGGCTCCCTCCTTGGTCACGATGTGCAGGGGCTGCTCGTAAAAGCCCATCACGACCCGCAGCGGCTGCTTCTTGGAAAGCTCACTGATCTTGCCTTCGTTCGCCCATACGGTGTGATAATCGTACGCGAAGGCCATCCCCGCCTTGCCGGCCGTCAAGAGTTTGAGGTTGTCGATCGCCGCCGTAGTGACCTCGGCGGTGGCGTCCGTGTCGGGTACGTTCTTGCTGATCACCCCGCCGATTGCGCCGCCCAGCGGGTACCAGACGCCGCCGGTGCCGCCGGTGACGATGCTGAAAGAAAGCTTCTGCCCCAAGGCCGGCGCGATGGGCAATGCCAGGCACAGCAGGGTGACGATGCCGATGATTCCAAGGTGTTTTTGCATGAGTGACCTCCTGTTGAGTGTGGTGGGCGAAACGGGTCAAGCCCGGGGTCGGTTTTCGGTCGCACGGCTGCGATAGCGGTATACATGGAAGCCGACCACCAGCAGGCAGACGACGATGGGCGTAAGGCCTGAGACGGACACATCCATAGGGTCGAAGGTCATGATGCAGGCCGACACCATCAACAGCCCGCGCTCCAAAGCGTTCATCCGCCTCTTGAAGTAGCCGACGATGCCGAGGGACAGGAAAAACAGGCAGGCGGAGCTGTTGACGCAAGCCAGGATGAATCCCGGCCAGGTGGCGTCGATGATCAGCAGGTTCGCACCCTCTTTGCTTGCTGAAAACAGGAACGGGACAAGGAAGGCCGGCAGCGAGTACTTCCAGGCCTGCATCATGGACTTGAACGGGTTGCCGCCCGTGACGGCTGCCGCCGCCGAGGGCGACAAGCCCACCGGCGGGGAGACTTCGGAGAGGACGGCGAAATAGAAGGCCAGCATGTGGGCGACGTGCATGGGTAGCCCCACCTTGACCAGAGCCGGCGCCACCATGACCACCGTCATGATGTAGGTGGCCGTGATGGGCAGGCTCAGGCCGACCAGAAAGGAGGCGATCATCGCCAGAAAAAGCGCCAGACGAGGATCTCCGCCGCTCAGGGACATGATGAGGCTCGAAACCTTTAGGCCCAGGCCGGTCAGGGAGAAGACCCCCACGATCATGCCGGCGGCGGCCAGAAGCCCTGCGACCGGCAGCATGTTGCGGGCGCCCTCCACCGCGGCATTCACAATGCGCCGTGGTGTCAGCCACTCGCTGCGGTCCCGGCTCAGGAAACTGCTGATCACCGTGGCCAGGAGCGCCCAGATGGCCGAGTCTTCGGGTGAGCGGCCCATCCCCAGCAGAATAATGAGCACGATCAAGGAGATCAGGTGGTAGCCGCGGGTGCGCATGACGGCCCAGGCCGATTTCCCGGAGGTCTCAGGAGGTATAAAGCCGTATTTGCGGGCCTCCATTTCCACCATGAAGAACGTGCCGAGGTAATACAAAAGGGTGGGCACGGTCACCATGATGACGACGTCCCAAAACGCCACGTTCAGAAACTGCATGATGAGAAAGGCGGCCGCTCCCATGAGCGGCGGCGAGATCACGGCGCCGATGCCGCCGGCGGCGATGAGGCCCGCGGCCATGTCGGCGGAGTATCCCGCCTTCCTCAGGATGGGCCACATAATGGGCGTCACCGACATGGTGGTGGCCACCCCGCTGCCCTGGGGTCCGCCCAGCAGGGCCGTGGTGATGATGGCGCCTCGCCCGGCACTGGAGGACTTGCGGCCCATCACGGCGAGCGACAGCTCCAGCCAGAAGGTGCCCGCGCCGGCCGCGTCCATGAAGGTGCCGTAAACAACAAAGAGCGTCACGAAGGAAACGCTTACGGAGAGCGGTACGCCGAAGATGCCTTCGAGCGTCATATACATGTGCCCGACGATCCGGTCCAGGTCGTAGCCCTTGTGCGAGAGCGGGCCGGGGAAATACTGTCCGAAATACGCGTAGAGCAGGAAGCCGACCAGAACCAGGGTGAAGGTGGTGTCGACGGTCCGCCGCGAGATTTCCACCAGCAGCAGGATCGCGACGACCCCCAGGACGAAGTCCGCGGGGTCCGGCACGGTGGAACGGCGGATGAATCTGTCCAGGTCCCACAGCGCGTAAACGATGGTGGCCACGCCCAGCAACGCCGGGCCGATGTCGAGCCACCGCGTCCAGGCCCCGGCTTTCTTGGAGAAGGGAAACACCAGCATCGCCAGGGCGAAGATGAACCCCATGTGCACCATGCGGAAGAGATACGTCTCGATCGGCACGACCGCGCCGTAAAGGGACCACGCCACGAAACCCACGTATAGCACAGAGGTGACGATCGAAGGTAACATCATCAAAACTCACCTGATGTGAAATCGGCGCAACCCGGCGGCGGAACCGAAGCCGGATGGACTATGGGTCTGTAACAGGAAAGGGTCAACAGCGGACCGGGCACGTTCTGGGAGGCGGCCCCGATACGGACGGGTGTACCGGAAAGCCGGGCTGAAATTTCGGCCAAAGCCTTTTCAGGGGTGTTGTTGGTTTCACTGAGGTGGGCCAAGACCACCTGCTCGAGACCGGGATGCAGGATGTCGGCCAGCAGGCGGCCGGTTTCATGATTGGAGAGGTGGCCCGTGCGGCTGCGGATACGCTGTTTTAGAAACCACGGGTAGGGGCCGTCCATCAGCATGCCCGGATCGTGGTTGGCCTCCACAATCAGCAGGCGGCATCCGCGCAGATGCTCCCGGACCAAGGCCGTGACATGGCCCAGGTCGGTGGCGATGCCGATTCGGCTGCCGTTGGCGCCGATGGTGAAACCCGCCGGGTCGCAGGCGTCGTGCGAAATCGAAAAGGGGCGAATGGCCAGAGTGTTGATGCGGAATTCATGCCCGCAGGCAAAGGGGTAGATCTCCGGAAGCTCATGCAACGCGGTCGCCACCTGGCGGGTGCCGGCGGTCAGAAAGACCGGCAGCCGGTGGCGGCGCACCAGCCGTTCGATGCCGCGCATATGATCGGTGTGTTCATGCGTGACCAGAATGGCGCTCAGCCCGGCGGGATCAAGCCCGCGGTGGCGCATCCGGCGGTCGATTTCGCGGGCGGAGAACCCTGCGTCGATCAGGATGGAGGTGGCTCCGTCGGAGACAAAAATCGCGTTGCCTCGGCTGCCGCTGCCTAAAATGCAGACGGATAACTGCCCCTTGCTGGATTCGGCTGAGTGGCAGGACGGTTCGGGGCTCATCTCGCTTCAGGAGGCAGACGTGGTACAGGTTTAAAGGTTAAAGTTGAAAGTTTAAAGCAAACAAAGAAAGATGTATCTGCTTTCCCCTTAAACTTTGCACTTTCATCTTTCATCTTTCTTACCTTCCCGTGTGTCCGAAGCCGCCGGTGCTGCGCGCGGTCTGTCCAAGGTGCTCCACCACTTCCAGCCTTGCTTGGCAGACTGGCTGAATGACCATCTGAGCGATTCGATCCCCGCGGTGCACGGTGTAGGCCGAGCGCCCATGGTTGATCAAGGCAATCATCACCTCACCGCGGTAATCGCTGTCGATCGTGCCCGGGGCGTTGATCAGCCCGATGCCGTGTCGGATCGCCAGCCCGCTGCGCGGTCTGACTTGGGCTTCGTAACCCCTGGGAAGGGCCATGGCAATACCGGTCGGCAGCAGGCGGATTTGCCCGACTTCAAGCACGGTGTCCTGCTGCACGGCGGCGCAGACGTCCATGCCGGCCGCATCGGGCGTCATGTAGCGCGGCAGGGGGATGTCGGCGTCCTGCTCGGGTCGCAGACGCATGATCTGGATGGTGGGGTTCATCACATCCTTGAAGCAACCCCTTATCGGGAGTCGGCGGCGCTGCCGGGTTCCGGGCACTTCAGGCAATGTGGCGTTTCAGGCGGTTGAATTCAGGCAATCTTCAAACGCCGCCGGGTCCGCTTCCACCGGGCCGAGCAGGGTGAGCACCATGCGGCTCGGCTGAAACAGGTCGCCCGCCAACTGCAGCAGGTCTTCCTGGCGGACGGATTCAATCCGCTGGATGACCGTCTCCAGGGGGATGTCGGTCTGGAAGTGGATTTCGTTCTGGGCGATGCGCACCATCTGATTGTCGGCACTTTCAGCGGCCAGCAAAAGGCTGCCTTTGGTGTACTCGACGGCCCCCTTCAACTCCGCCGGATCGACCGGCAGTCGGGTCAGTTTTCTGATTTCCTGGGCCACCAGCCCCACCGCTTCCAAGGCTTGGCTGGGGCTGACGGCTAGATAGACGCCGAACATGCCCGTGTCCAGGTGGGCAGAGAGGAACGAGTAGACGGCGTAGGCCAGTCCCCGTTTTTCGCGCACCTCTTGAAAAAGCCGTGAACTCATGTTCCCGCCCAAAATGGTGTTGAGCAGCGAGAATCCGTAGCGTCGCGGGTCCACCACGGCAAGCCCGGGGGCCGCCAGGCAGATGTGGACCTGCTCCAGGTCGCGCGGCCGGATGTCGACCAGGCAGCGGCCGTCGGGCGGCAGCCGCTCAGGGAAGCCGTTTCCCGGCTGCACCGAAGCGAAAGCCGGGCCTACGAGATCCTCCAGACGTTCATGCTCGATGTGGCCGGCGGCGGCGATGAGGATGCGGTCCGGCTGGTAGAGCCGATGAAAAAAATGCCGGATGGTCTCGGCATCAAAGTGGGCGACATTGTCGCGCGTGCCCAGGATCGAACGCCCCAGCGGAGCGTCGCCCCAGAAGTTGTGTCCGGAGAGGTAGTGGATGTATTCGTCCGGGCTGTCTTCGACCATGCCGATCTCCTGCAGGATCACCGGCCGTTCGCGTTCCACTTCAAAGGGGTCGAAGATCGAATTGAGAAAAATGTCTGAAAGGATATCCACCATCGTCTCGACCTGGCGGTCGAGCACCTTGGCGTGATAGCAGGTGTGCTCCATGGTGGTGAAGGCGTTGGTGTGACCGCCGATCGCGTCGAATTCCTTGGCGATCTGATAGGCGGACCGTTGGCGGGTCCCCTTGAAAATCATGTGCTCGATGAAGTGCGACAACCCGTTTTCCGCATCGGTTTCGTCGCGGGCCCCAACGTTGACCCACACGCCCATGGAAACCGAGCAGGTGTGCGGCATGGACTGGCTCACCAGCCGCACCCCGTTGGCAAGGGTGGTTTTAGCGGTGGGTGCGTCCATCGCCCTCTTCAAGCACCGCCTTGTGGCTGAGGCGGATCTTGCCGTCGCGCCCGATTTCCAGCACCTTGACCTTGAGTTTCTCGCCTTCCTTGACCACGTCCGAAACCTTCGTGACCCGGCGGTTCGCCAGCTGGGAGATGTGCACCAGGCCGTCGGTTCCCGGCATGATGTTGACGAAGGCGCCGAAGTCCGTGATCTTGACTACCGTGCCCTCATAAACGGCGCCCACTTCCGGATCGGCCACGATCTGCTGGATCAGCTTCACGGCCTGCTCGGCCTCCTGTTTGGAAAACGCCGCGATCTTCACGACCCCTGAGTCCTCGATCTCAACCGTCGTGTTGGTTTCGCTTTGGATGGCGCGGATCATCTTGCCACCCGGGCCGATGACTTCGCGGATCTTGTCCGGATGGATGCTCAGCGTGGTAATGGTCGGCGCATAAGGGGAGATTTCCCTGCGCGGGGCGGGCAAGGCCTCCATCATCCGGCCGAGGATGAACACCCGTCCCTGCCGCGCCTGCTCTAAAGCGCGCTCCAGAATGTCCCGGGAGAGCCCGTGGATCTTGATGTCCATTTGCACGGCGGTGATTCCGTCCGTGGTGCCCGCCACCTTGAAGTCCATGTCGCCGGCATGGTCCTCGTCGCCGAGGATGTCGGACAGCACCACGGTCTTGTCGCCTTCGCTGACCAAGCCCATGGCGATTCCCGCCACCGGTGCTTTGATGGGCACGCCTCCATCCATCAGCGCCAGGCAGCAGGAGCACACGGTGCCCATGGAGGAGGATCCGTTGGACTCCAACACCTCGGATACCAGGCGGATGGTGTAATCAAAGGACTCCTTCGCCGGCAGGATCTTCGCGATCGCCCGGGTGGAAAGCCCGCCGTGGCCGATGTCCCGGCGGCTGGGGCCGGCAATGCGTTTGGCTTCCCCCACCGAAAAGGGCGGGAAATTGTAATGCAGCATGAAGGGCCGCATCTCCTCGCCGGAGAGGGTCTCCACGCGCTGTTCGTCCTGGCCCGACCCCAAGGTGAGCACGCCGAGCACCTGGGTTTCGCCGCGCGTGAAAAGGGCGCTGCCGTGGGTGCGCGGCAGGACCGCCACCTCGCAGGTGATCGGCCGGATTTCGTCGACGCCTCGGCCGTCGACGCGTCGGGTCTCATTTAAAATCAGGTCCCGCAGGATGCGGCGCCTCAGGTCGTCGAGGATGCCAGTCACCGCTTCCCGGCGGTCGGCATAGTCCTCACCGAGGCTCTCGAACAGCGCGGCTTTCATCTCCCGCACGGCGGAATAGCGTCGGGTTTTTTCGGGGATGAGCAGGGCGGCCCGCATCGGGGCGGCCGCCAGGGACTCTACGCGGGCGGCCAGTTCGGCGTCTTTCACCGGGGGGGTGAAGACCCGTTTCGGCACGCCGTTCGTTTCCCGGAGCTTCGCCTGCAGGTCGATCAGCGGCTGCATGGCGCGGTGGCCGAAGAAGATGGCCTCAGTCATATCGGTCTCGCTCACCACGTCGCAGCCGCCCTCGACCATCACGACACCGGTTTTAGAGCCGGCGACGATGATGTTGATGTCGCAGCGGTCCCAGTCCTGGAGCGGCGGATTGATGATGAGCTGTCCGCCGATCCGGCCGACCCGCACGGAGGCAATCGGTCCGGCGAAGGGAATATCCGAAATGTGGATCGCGGCCGAGGCGCCGATCATGGCCAGGGTGTCCGCGTCGTTTTCCTGGTCCATGGAGAGCACGGTGGCGATCACCTGGGTTTCGTAGCGATAGCCCTTCGGGAACAGCGGCCGGATGGGCCGGTCGATCAGCCGCGCGGTCAGCGTTTCCTTCTCGCTGGGGCGGCCGATTTCACGGCGAAAGTAGTTGCCCGGGATGCGCCCGGCCGCATAGACCTTCTCCTGGTACTCCACCGTCAATGGCAGAAAGTCCGCCGTCCGTTCTTCATGGGTGGACACGACCGTGACCAACACGATCGTATCGCCATATTGAACCACCACCGATCCGGAGGCCTGTTTGGCCACCTTGCCGGTCTGGATGCTCATGGGCTTGCCGCCGATTTCTTCCTTCAACACAATGTCCATTTAGGTCTCCTCATGCAAAGCGGTCTCGCGCTTCATCGTGCTGCACCGTGCCCCACCTCTGTCAGGATGGCCCCGCAGTTCAAACGGGGGGAGGGGACGCCGCTGCCTCGCGGCCGACAAACCGGTGCTTTACATGCAAAAAGGCTACTTTTTAAGGCCCAACGTCTCGATGATGGCCCGGTAGCGGTTGATATCCTTGTATTTGACGTAGTTCAACAGGCGGCGCCGCCGGCCGACCAGCATCAACAGCCCGCGACGCGAGTGGTGGTCCTTTTTGTGGACCTTCAAATGCTCCGTCAAGTACTCGATGCGGTTGGTCAGCAGGCCGACCTGGACCTCAGGGGATCCGGTGTCTGACTCATGGACCTTGAACTTGGCAATCAGATTTCGCTTGTCTTCCGATGAAAGTGTCACGTTTCTTTTTCCTCCTTACTCAAATCGTCGAATGTCTGCCGCCGCACAGGGCCTTGCCCCAGCAGGGCGCCTTCGGACCGTCAGATTCGCCCATCTCCGGTTCTAATTCTAATTAAAGGAACACGGTGCAAAGTGCAATAATAAAAAACCATCATCTTCAGCGCCCCGGCTCCATGAACACGCCGGCATATTTCAGCGCATGGCTCGCGCCGTTGCACTCCAGCACGGCCGCGAGCTCGCCCCGGGCATCCAATACTTTGATAAACGCCGTACCTGCTGCCGTTTCCGGCAACGTGCCGATGTTAAGGTCTTGCCGGTCCAGGGGCGATCCGTGCCGGATTTTGCCAAGCAACTCCGTGCCGGCGGTGATGCCCGGCATCCCCGTCAAGGCGTTCGCCATGGGGATGAGCGCGGCGCTCAGAGCTCCGCGATGCGCCAACGCTTCCAGCTCCTCCAAGGTCAGGGCTTGATCGAGTGCGAACCCATCGCTTTCCAGGCGCTTCAGCTCGCTCAGATGGGCGCCGCAGCCGAGCTCCCGGCCGATGTCCGCCGCCAGGGTGCGGACATAGGTGCCGGGAGAGCAGCAAACGTCGAAGCGCACGTGGGGCAGCGCCACCGCCAGGACTCGGATCCGGGAGATGCGAATCGGCCGGGGCGGCTTCCGGACCGGCCGGCCCTGGCGGGCCAGACGGTAGAGCGGCACCCCTTGATGCTTAAGGGCCGAATAGGCCGGCGGTGCTTGCAGGGAGTCCCCCTCGAAGCGCTGAACCGCCCGCTGAACCTCCGCCGCGGTGATGCCGGCCCACCTGTGCAGGGTCACCGCCTTTCCCGTGGCGTCCTGAGTGTCGGTTTCGATGCCCAGCGTCAAGGTGCCTTCGTAGATCTTGCGGCCGGGCATCAGGAAACGAGCCAGTCGTGTGGCCTGGTTGATGCAGCAAACCAGTACTCCGCTCGCAAAAGGGTCCAGCGTACCGGTATGGCCGGCGTGATCGGCCTGCAGCATCCGCTTGACGCGGGCAACCCCCCGGGCCGACGAGAGGCCGGCCGGCTTATTGAGAACCAGGATGCCGTTCATCCCATCTGCTCGGACCAGGCCAACAGCGAGGACTTGATGTCCGGCAGTGCCGCTTCGACTTGGAAGCCGGCGGCGCTGTGATGACCGCCGCCGCCGAAGGCGCCGGCCAGTGCCGCGACGTCCACCGTGCCGTCGGAGCGCAGGCTGACATGAAACCGAGTGCGCCCGTCCGGAGTGGCGTATCCGTTGGCCTGTTCCTGGATCAAGGCCGCCACGCGCACATCTTCGATGCGCCGCGCATAATTGATCAGACCGTCCACGTCTTCCTGCTGCGTGTGGGTTTCTTCGAGCATGTGGCGGGTCACCGTCATCAGCGAAAGCCTGCCGTTGCCGGAGATCTCGATGGAATTCAACGCCAGGTTGAGCAGCTTGATGCGGCCGAGCGAATAGGAGCCGAATACATGCTGAGCCACCCCATAGGGATCCACCCCGAGCTCCGTCATTTCGCGGCTGATGGCAAACGCAGCGGAGTTGGTATTCGAAAACCGAAACGATCCGGTGTCCGTGAGAATCCCCGTGTAGATGCAGGTGGCCATCTCCCGGTCCAGGGGGACTTCGAGCGCCCGGATCAAGCGGGCAACGATTTCAGCCGTGGCGCAGGCCTGTCCGTCAATCAGTTGCAATTGTCCAAAACCCGTATTGGAAATGTGATGATCGATGTTGATGACCACCGGCACCCGGCCGACGGTCGGCCAGCTTTCTCCGATCCGCGACAGGTCTCCGCAATCGAGGACCACCGCGGCATCATAGGCTTCCGGTGCCTCCAGACGGCGCTGGATAAGGCCCACGCATGGCAGAAACTGATACACGGCCGGAATGGGGCTTTCGTTGTAAAGCGTCGTTTGCTTGCCGAGCCGGATGAAGGCCAAGCCCGCGGCCAGCAGGGATCCCACCGCATCCCCGTCCGGGTCCTTGTGCGAGGCCACCAAAATGCGGCGCGCGGTTTTAATGCTCTGTAGAATCGGGTCCATGGCCGTTTGAAGAAATTGATTTCAGCAGCTGATCGATGCGCGCCCCGTAATCGAAGGATTCGTCGTAGAAGAATTCCAATTCCGGCATGTAACGCAATCCCAACCGGGGGCCCAGGTGACGTTTGATGAAGCCGGCCGCGCTGCGAAACCCCTGGGCGGTCTGCTCAGAAAGGTCCTTGCCACCGGAGGAGGTAAAAAAGATCTGCGCCCGGCGTAAGTCCTTGCTGACCTTGACCTCAGTGATGGTCGCCATCTGCAGGCGCGGGTCGCTGATGCCTTTCCGCAGCAACTCTGAAAGCAGCTGCTGAATCAGGCCGCCGACCCGGTCCGCGCGCGAGAAGCTGGTCATATCGTTATCAGTTCCATCTCCGTATCGACGACTTCGGCCAAGCCCAGTTCCTCGGCCAGGTTGAACATTTTGTCGATCTTGGAGTTGATCAGGCCCTGGTCGTTGCCGACGAGGGAAAAGCCGACAACCGCCCGTTGATGCATATCGTTGTCGGCCACCTCGGCCACCGAAGCGTTGAAGTGGTTGCGCAGCCGGGCGATGACCGTCTTCACGATGCGGCGCTTTTCCTTGAGCGAGTGGCACTCATGCAGCCTGAATGTAATTAACCCGACCCCGACCACCATCTACCCCTCCGAACTTCGCAGCCATCCCATGTGGAACCAATTCCGAAATCCGAAGCACGAAATTCGAAACAAATTCGAATGTTCAAAACGGATAATGACCAAAACTGGTTGGGTCGCGATTTGAGATGGTTCCTTGCGTTTCGGTCATTCGGCAATTTAGTCATTCGGATTTGTTTCGGATTTCGAATTTCGTGTTTCGAATTTACAACGCCGAATGTCGTTTGAAATCAAAATGGCCTCCATGTTGCAACGAATTTCACTTACAAGAGGCTAAACCACCTCAGGCTTGATTTCCTCCAGATAGTAGAACTCGATGCGGTCGCCGACCTTGATGTCGTTGAAGTTTTCGATGCCGATGCCGCACTCATAGCCGCTCTGAACCTCTTTCACGTCGTCCTTGAAGCGTCGCAGGGACGAGTTCTTGCCCTCGTACACCACCACCCCGTCGCGAACCAGGCGCAGGCTGCGCCCGCGCTCGACCTTGCCGTCGGTGACATGACAGCCCGCCACGGCCCCGATTTTGGGGATCTGGAACACCTCGCGCACCTCCGCCGAGCCCAGCATGCGCTCCTCGAAACGGGAGGCCATCAGGCCGGTCATGGCGGCCTTGATGTCGTTGATCACGTCGTAGATCACGTTGTAGAAGCGCATGTCCACGTTTTCTTCGCTGGCGAATGCGTGCACCTTCGGGCTGGGGCGCACGTTGAAGCCAATAATGATGGCCTGCGACACGGTGGCGAGCGACACGTCCGACTCGGTGATGGCGCCAGTGGCCGCGTGCACCACGTTGACTTTGACTTCCTCGTTGGACAGCTTGGTCAGCGCATCCGAGAGCGCCTCGATCGACCCGTGCACGTCGGCCTTGAGGATCAGATTGAGATCCTTCAGCTCGCCCAGCTTCATGCGTTCGAACAGACTTTCCAGGCTGGGCCGGCTGGTTTGCGCCAGCTCGCGCGTGCGCTGCTTCTGCATGCGATGCAGGCTGATTTGCCGGGCGGCTTTTTCGTCGACGACCGCCACGAACTCGTCGCCGGCCATCGGCACTCCGGACAGCCCCAGAATCTCCACTGGGACGGAGGGGCCGGCGGATTCCACCGACTGGCCGCGGTCATCGAGCATGGCGCGGATTTTTCCGGAATGCACCCCGCAGACCACGGCGTCGCCGTTGCGCAGACTGCCTTCGCTGACCAGCACGGTTGCGACCGGCCCTCGGCCGGAGTCGATTTTGGCCTCGACCACATGGCCGCGCGCCAGCTTGTCAGGGTTGGCCCTGAGTTCCATGACCTCGGCCTGCAGCAGAATCATCTCGAGCAGCTGATCGATGCCGGTAACCTGCTTGGCGGACACGTTGACGAAGATGGTGTCTCCGCCCCACTCCTCAGGGGTTAAGCCTCTTTCGATGAGCGCGCGCTTGACCCGGTCCGGGTCGGCGCCCGGCTTGTCGATTTTGTTGACGGCGACGATGATGGGCACGCTGGCGGCACGGGCATGGTTGATGGCCTCCACGGTCTGCGGCATGACGCCGTCGTCGGCGGCGACCACCAGCACCACGATGTCCGTGACCTTAGCCCCGCGGGCGCGCATGGCCGTGAAGGCTTCATGGCCGGGCGTGTCCAGGAAGGCGATGGCACCGCGTTCGGTGGTGACGTGGTAGGCGCCGATGTGCTGGGTGATTCCGCCGGCTTCGGTTTCCGTGATGCGGGTCTTGCGAATGGCGTCTAGCAAAGAGGTCTTCCCATGGTCGACGTGTCCCATAATGGTGACCACCGGCGCGCGGTGGGCAAGCGCTTCGGGTTCGTCCACGATCGGCTTCAAAATGTTGTTCTCCTCAAACGCGGCGCGTTCGACTTCGTAGTTGAACTCCGCAGCGACGAGCACCGCCGTGTCGAAATCGACGGATTGGTTGACTGTGGCCATCGTCCCCATCCCCAAAAGAATTTTGATGATTTCCCCGGCTTTGACGCCCAGGCGTTTGGCGAAATCGGACAGAATGATCGTGTCGTCGACCTTGACGCGCCGTTTGATCGCCTTGGCCACGGTAAATTGAGGCTTCTGAAGAACCAGCTCTTTCTTCCCCTTGGCGCCCTTGCGAGGCTTGCGTCCGCGCTGGTCGTCATAGAGATCCTCGGCTTCGATAACCGCTTTGGTGCGGAACGAGATTTTCTTTTTGATGAATTTCTTCTCAACCTCGGAATCTTCGCCCTTGCCCTTCTTTTTCTTGCGTTTGGCGTCCTTGGCCTCGGTTTCGGTGGGAGGCAGGGCCACTTCCGGGGTCGTTGTCGGGCGCGCGGAGGGGCGGGAGATGCGTTCCGGACCGGGCGGCGTTATCTTGGGCCATTCGGCCGTTCGCTCCAAGGGCGCCACCGGCAACTTGATAATTTTGGCGGGCTCGTCGCGTTTGATTTTCTTAACGGTTTTTTTCAGGCGCTCGCCTGGGGCAGCGACCGGTTCGGCGGTGGCCGGAGCGGCCTCCTCCGCCCCCGCGGGGCGTGACGCTTCGAGGGTTTCTGCGGGCGCTGGTTCGAAACCAGGCTCCGAAGGAGCCGCCAGCCCTTCGTCCTCCTCCAGGATCGCAGCAGCGATCATCGGCTCCGGGATGGCTTCGTCGGCGGAAAGCGCAGGAGCCTCCGCTTCCGGCAGAACCTCAAGGGCGGCCTCGGCCACCGGCTCTTCCAGGGTATCAGACGCCTTGCGGCGCCGCCTGATGACCGTGGGTTTAACCCGTTTTTCTTCCAAGCCGCTTTCTTTTTTACCAAAAATGCCGGCTTTGGCGCGCTGGACCGCTTCGTCATCCAGAGAACTCATGTGGCTGCCGACAGTGATCCCAAGACCTTGAAGCTTGTCCATCAGCACCTTGTTGGTCAGATTCAACTCTCTGGCCAATTCGTAGACCCGAATTTTTGACATGACTCCCCCTCACCCTTCGCATTCGTGCCCGCCCGGCGCAAGACGCGTCGTTTAGGACTCCCTGGCCGGTCCATCCGCGGGTGGTTCATCCGCGGGGTCGGCGCTAGAAGCGGCCGGGTCCGCCGCCGGACGGTCGCCCGCTTCGTCGTCCGCCTGACCTGATTCCCCGTTTGGCGACGCTTCCCCGGCGTGTTCGGGCTCCTCCTCCTCCGCAGCGGCCTGCTCGACGGCCGCTTGGGCGGCCGCAATCAGACTGTCGGCCATGGCTTCATCCACACCTCGGATTTGCAGAAGTTCCTCGCCGGTCGCCTTGGCAATCTCTTCGGCCGAATAAAAGCCCTTTTCGTAGAGAGCATCCGCCAGGCTGATGCCCACTCCGGGAAGCGCCATGAGCGAATTGTAGC
The DNA here is from genome assembly GCA_963700055.1 of uncultured delta proteobacterium. Lineage (GTDB taxonomy): Bacteria > Desulfobacterota > Desulfobacteria > Desulfobacterales > SpSt-501 > SpSt-501. The sequence goes on from CAVOWH010000014.1 coordinate 21,558, forward strand.
CGCTTTGCATGGCCTGATTGTAGGCGCTCTCGCTTTTTACATCGAGATGCCAGCCGCTCAGCTTGGAGGCCAGCCGGACATTCTGACCTTTCTTGCCGATGGCGATGGAAAGGAACTCGTCGGGAACGATGACCTCCATCGAGCGGTTGTCTTCATCGATGATCACCCGCGAGATCTCCGCCGGTGCCAGCGAGCTGCAGACGAATTTCGCGGGGTCGATATGCCAGGGGATAATGTCGATTTTCTCACCGCGCAGTTCCTGGACGACGTTCTGCACCCGGCTGCCTTTCATGCCTACGCAGGCGCCTACCGGGTCGATGTCGGAATTGCTGGACGCCACAGCGATTTTGGCGCGTACGCCGGGTTCGCGCGAAGCGCCCATGATGGAGACGATCCCCTCGCTGATTTCCGGCACCTCCGTGCGGAACAGCGTGATCAGAAAATGGGGATGGGTCCGCGACAGAACGACCTGGGGCCCTCGCGACTCATGCAGCACCTCCAGGATCAGCGCGCGGATGCGGTCCCCGCGGCGGTAACTCTCTTTCGGAACCTGCTCGCGGATCGGCAGCACGCCTTCGGTCTGGCCGAGGTTGACGATGATGTCCCCGCGGTCGATGCGCTGAACGATGCCGTTGATGATCTCGCCTTTGCGGTCGCTGTAGCTCGTGTAAACCGCATCCTTCTCCGCGTCCTTGAGCTTCTGGATGATGACCTGTTTGGCGGACTGAGCGGCGATGCGTCCGAAGGTGTTGGTGTCCATCTTCGTGCCGAGGCTGTCTCCAACCTCGCATTCCGGGTCGAGTCGGCGGCCCTCGTCGAGGCTGATTTGCAGCATGGGCTCCTCGACAGCCTCGGCGACTTCTTTGAACTGAAACACCTCCAGCTCACCGGTTTCCTCGCTGTATTGGACCTCGATATCGACTTTGGGGCCGTATTTTTTCCGCGCGGCGGATTTCAAGGCCTCTTCAAGCGCCTTGATGAGGACATGCCGGTCAATGCCTTTGTCACGGCTGACCTGTTCGATGACCCGTTTGATTTCCGAAATCAACATGAGGCTTCTCCATCTGGTTGTCGAATTGGGATGGTTTCGCAGCGGGACCTACGATTCCACCAGGTACGCTTTCGAAATGGTGTCGATCGGGATGGCGATCTTCGTCCGGCCGGTATTCATCCGCACCGTTTGACCGGACAGACCCTCCAGAACGCCGCTGAAATTTTTCTGGCCGTTGATCGCGCAGCGGGTCCTAATTCTGGCCTGCTGGCCGCGGAATCGCTCAAAGTCTTCTTCGCGCGCCAAGGGCCGATTCGGCCCCGGCGATGATACTTCCAAATGATAGGGCCCGAGGTCGGGCAGATGCACATCCAGCAGGTCCCCCAATTCACGGCTGACCGATGCGCAGTCCTCGAGTGTCACTCCTCCCGCTTTATCGATGAACAACCGCAGAATGCGCCCGCCTCGTTCCCGGCGATATTGCACCTGGACCAACTCCAGGCCCTCGGCGTCGCACAGCGCTTCGGCCAGCGGCCGGGCCTGGGCCAGGACCAGCTCCTCGGCTAGCGGGGCGACCGGCGGAGGAGAGGTGTCCGCTTTCTTCTTCATAGCATTACCGTCGCGCTTGTCCACCGCTGGACTCCCTCGCGTTCCAAGCAAATAAAAAACGGGCTGTAAGCCCGTTTCCTCATGTTCAGGTAGAACCTCTACAGTGGAGCTGAAGGTGTTATTCGCTCATAAGAGGTTCATGGCTGCTTCCATTCCACGTCACATAACACCCTACCTCAACCTGCCGAGCAAAACGGAAAAACCTTGAATGGAGCGGGCAACGAGATTCGAACTCGCGACACCAAGCTTGGGAAGCTTGTACTCTACCAGCTGAGCTATGCCCGCTCATCCAAGATAAACCTTTTACGCCAAAGAAAAATCCTTGTCAATATATTTTCAGCAGCAATCTCGGTGATTTGATCCGCGCCGTCCGTCCAACGTCAGTCGAGCAGGCGACGCAGCTGGTCCAGTTCGGCCCGGATTTCATCCAGCAGTTCTCGCCGAAGGGGCGGTTCGTCTCCGGAACGAAACCGCAGGTGCTGACGAGCGCCGTCGATGGTGAACCGGCGCTGGTAGAGAAGGGCCTTGATTTCGAGGACCAGTTCCACCTCTTTGCGGGTATACAAGCGCTGGCCCGTCGCCGTCCGCCGGGGGCTGATCCGCGGGAACTCGGTCTCCCAAAACCGCAGGACATGCGTCGGAACACCCGCGATTTTGCTCACTTCCCCGATTTTGAAATAAAGCTTGTCAGGGACGGGCGTAAGGTTTGGCGCGGAACGTTCTTTCATGGATTGCCTTCCCTCCGAAGGCCTCCCGGCTGCGCGGGCCCATGCGCGCGGATGGTGCGGGGGGCGTCCGCCGCGCCCCCGCACCTCTATCCGCCGGGAAGCGTTGCCGGGAAAACGGCCAGAAGGCGCTCGGTCACGAATTGGTGCAGCGTATTGACCTCGCTGTCCTCAAGCGTTTTTTCCGGCGAGCGATAGGTCAGTCGGAACGACAGGCTGCGCTTGTCCATCGGGACCGGTCCTCCGGAAAACACATCGAAGAGCTGAATGCCTTCCAGCAGACCCAGGTTCATGGCGCCAACGGCGGTGAGCAGCGCCTGGGCCTCTATGGACCGGTCGACGATCAGCGTGATGTCGCGGGCGACCGCCGGAAATTTTAACGTTCGCATCCGGTATCGGGTTTCCGAGAGCAGCGCCTCGAGCGCGTCAGCCTGCATCTCGAACAGGAAGGCGGACTGCTTGAGATCGAAGGCGGCACGGACGTTGGGGTGCAGTTCGCCGATGAGACCGATCTGCCGGCCTCCAGTCAGGATGCGGCCGGAATGGCCCGGACGCGTGTAAAAACATTGCTCATCCGGCGCCCGGTTCACCTCGACGTCTTGAAGGCAGAGGGCGCCGAGCAGTCCCTCGACCGCGCCCTTGAGGTCGAAAAAATCGCACGGGATATCCTTGGCGTGCCAAGACAAGGGATAGCGTGAACCGCTCCACAGGCCGGCGATCATTTCCGGCTCGTCGGGAAGATCGGCTTCGGGGCGGTTCAGGAAGACCTTGCCGATTTCGAAGATCTTCAGGCGCCGCGTCTGCTGAGCGAGGTTGAACCGAAGCGTTTCCAGAAGCCCGGGAACCAGCGAGGAACGCATGATGGACTGGTCCTCGGTCAGGGGGTTCAGCACCGCGACGGTCTGCCGTCGGGGGTCGTCGGCCGGGAGCATGAGTCGGTCGCAGGACCGCCCGTGGATGAAGCTGTAGGTGATGACCTCCGTGAAGCCGAAACCGGTTAGAACGGTTTTCAGGCGCTGGCGCAGTTCCAGCCGGCCGGCCGGCGGCCGGTTGCCGGCCGGCAAACGGGGAAAGGTGGTTGGAATGGTGTCGAAGCCCGACAGCCGCGCCACTTCCTCGATAAGATCCTCCGGCCGCGATACGTCGACACGGAAGGAGGGTACCGTGATATGCAGTTCGTCCTTGCGGGGCTCGGATTCGACCCGGAATCCGATGGCGGCGAGCATTCGAGCCGTTCTTTTTTTAGGTATCCGCACACCGAGCACCCGGTGGGTGCGGCGCATGCTGAGCGCGATGGTCTTGGGCGTCCAGGGACGCGGGTGGGCGTCGATCACGCCGCCGATAACCCGCCCGCCGCTGACCGCCGCCATCAACGCGGCGGCCCGGTTGGCCGCCTGGACCGTGCCGTCCGGGTCCACCCCTCGCTCGAAGCGTCGCGAGGCGTCCGTGCCCAATCCCAGTTTCTTGGAGGTCTTGCGCACACTCAACGGGTCGAAGCAGGCGCTTTCGATGAGCACCCGCCGGGTATCGGGGCGGATTTCCGAATTCAGTCCGCCCATGACCCCGGCAATCGCCACCGGCTTGGCTCCGTCGCAGATCATCATCATTTCAGGGTCGAGCGTGCGCTCCTTTTGATCCAGAGTGACGAACGTCTCCCCTTGCCCCGCCGTGCGCACGACGATGCGGTTTTCCTCCAGGCAGTCGAGGTCAAAGGCGTGCAAGGGTTGGCCGCACTCGAGCATGACGAAGTTGGTGACGTCCACGATGTTGTTGATCGGACGCAGTCCCACCGACAACAGCCGGTCCTGCAGCCAGAACGGAGAGGGCCTTACGGCCACGTTTTCCAGCACGCGGGCGACGTATCGCGGGCAGTGATCCGGCGCCTCAATGATGACCGATGTCAGACGCCGGATGTGGTTGTCCGCGTCCGCCAGGTCCACTCGTGGAAGGTTCAACCGTGTACCCTGAATGGCGGCCGCCTCCCGGGCCACCCCGATCATGCTCAGGCAGTCGGCCCGGTTCGGGGTGAGGTCGATTTCCAATACAGAGTCCGACAGGGAGAGGGCGGTGTTCAAGGCGGCTCCGACGGGCAGATTTCCCTTCAAAAGCAGGATGCCAGCGGCGTCCGTGCCTATGTTCAACTCTGCGGCGCTGCAAAGCATCCCTTCAGAGCGCTGGCCCCGGATCAGACCGGCCTCAAGCATGGTTCCATTCGGCAGGGTGGTTCCCGGCAGGGCCAGGGGCGCCAGAAGACCGGGCGCGACATTGGGCGCACCGCAGACCACCGGAAGGACCCCACGGCCCGTGTCAACCCGACAGACCGTCAGCCGGTCGGCGGCGGGGTGGGCATCCACGGCCACTATGCGGCCGACCAAAACCGTTTCGAGGAAGCGATAGCGGTCGACCACGGCATCGACGGCCAGCCCCACGAGGGTCAGTGCCTCGGCCAAATCGGCGGGGCTACGTTTGACCGGAGTATACTCGTTCAGCCAGCTTAAGCTTACTTTCATAGACGATCGCTGATACCGTTGCGCCGATGCGTTTAGGGCATCGGACACGAAAAGGACTTTGGTTAGAGGATCCTGCGCTAGAATTGCGATAAAAATCTCAGATCGTTCTCGAAGAACTTCCGCAAATCGTCGATTCCATATTTCAGCATGGCGACCCGCTCCACTCCCATTCCGAACGCAAAGCCCGTATAGCGGTTCGTGTCGTAGCCGACATTTTCGAAAACAGCCGGATGCACCATGCCCGAACCGAGGATTTCCAGCCAGCCCGTGTGCTTGCAAACCCGGCATCCTCGTCCCCGGCAGATGACACAGAGAATATCCACTTCGGCGCTGGGTTCCGTGAAGGGGAAAAAACTGGGGCGGAAACGCAGGCGGGTCTGTTCATCGAACATCTGATGCACAAAGGCCGTGAGCGTGCCCTTCAAGTCTCCAAAGGATACATTTTCATCCACCAAAAGGCCTTCGACCTGATGGAACATGGGCGTGTGGGTCTGGTCCGAATCGCATCGAAACACCTTGCCCGGGGCGATGATTCTGACCGGAGGCGCTTGACGCTCCATGGTCCGGACCTGAAGGGGGGAGGTATGGGTGCGCAGGACCACTTCCGCCGATACAAAAAAAGTGTCCTGCATGTCCCGCGCGGGGTGGTTCTTGGGGATGTTCAGTGCTTCGAAGTTATAGTAGTCCTTCTCAACCTCCGGCCCTTCGACGACGTCGAACCCCATTTTGGAGAAAATGCCGCAGATCTCCGCGCTGATCCGGCTGATGGGATGCAGGGCGCCCCAGGCCTCGGTTCTGCCCGGCAGCGATACGTCGATGCGGTCCTCGGCTGCGGGCCCCGCCCGATCAAGAGCCTCTAACGCGGCGGTCAATTCCGCGCTCAGCCGCTGCTTGATCTCGTTGGCTTTCTGGCCGGCGGCCGGGCGTTCTTCCGGCGGGAGACTCGAGATGGATCTCAACAATTGGGTCAGAACGCCTTTGCGGCCGAGATAATGAACCTGCAGCGCCTGAATTTTTTGAGAATCCCCGGCGGCCGTCTCCAGTGCTCGCCGTGCTTCCGAATAAAGCTGGTCCAGATTGAGTTCCACGATGCTCCGAGCGGGAGACGCCACCCTGTTGAACTCCCGGTCTGCGCCGCGACATCCGCAGGGCTCGCCTCTCGGGTTATGCCTGCTTGGAGGCCAGCTTGGCGATCTGAGCGAAACCGGCGGGATCCGAGATGGCCAGCTCCGCCAAAACCTTGCGGTCCAGTGCCACGTTGGCCAGTTTCAAGCCGTGCATGAACTTGTTGTAGGCAAGGTCGTTGATGCGTGCAGCGGCATTGATGCGAGTGATCCACAGCGCACGGAAATCTCGTTTGCGCGCCTTGCGGTCGCGGTAGGCGTAACGCAGGGCCCGGTCCAGGGTCCCGGCTGCCGTTCGATACAGTTTGCTTCGTCCGCCGCGGAAGCCCCGGGCGAGCTTCAGTACTTTTTGGCGGCGATGTCTGGCTTTGAATCCACGTTTTATACGCATGGCAGTCTACCTCTAACTGGTATCAATGAATAAAAACGAAAGACTTTCCTTGGTTTAGAGGGGTTCTCCGTTGACGGCCGTGGTATGACCGTCCGCTGGTAGCCCTTCACCGATCACCGAAAATTGTTCTTCCTGGCATCGTCATCCGTTGGGTAACAACAGTTTGACGGCCCTGGCATTGCTCTTGTGGATCAGGGGGTTTTTTCTCAGGGACCGTTTGCGCTTGCGCGATTTCGTGCTCAGAATATGGCTGCCAAACGATTTATGGTAGGTGATTTTACCCGTACCGGTCTTCTTGAACCGCTTGGCAGCGGAACGGTTGGTTTTGATCTTCGGCATATCAAGATCTCCTTTAGAAACGATTTAAAGATTGATTTTTCAACAAACCAAAACAGATGGCGCGAGCAACATCATCACCGGCCCACGCCACCCGATTGCTATTAGCATAAATCTGGAGATCAACGGATTACATGCGCTACCTCTCTCGGCGGACCGGGCGGTTGCGGATCATGATTTCGGCGTTAGAACCATGAAGAGGGTGCGGTTGTCGAACTTCGGTGTCTGCTCGACCGTAGCGATATCCTGAGCGGCCGCTGCAATCTTTTCAAGCAGGCTCATCCCCATCTTGGAAAGCGCGATTTCGCGCCCTCGGAACATCACGGTCACTTTGACCTTGTCCTTCTTGGTGATGAACTCTTTAATCCGGCCAATTTTCACTTGAAGGTCGTGTTCGCCGGTCTTGGGTCGGACCTTGATCTCCTTGACCTTGAAGGTGGCCTGTTTTTTCTTGGCTTCGTGCTTTTTTTTGGTCTGCTCGTAACGGAACCGCCCGTAGTCCATGATCTTGCACACCGGCGGATCCGCATTCGGCGATACTTCCACGAGATCAAGACCAAATTCTGCAGCAGCGGCCAAAGCCTGCTCGATGGGGATAACCCCGATCTGATTTCCCTCCGGATCGATTACCCGGACCTGCCTGGCCCGTATTTCCTGGTTGACATTGGTGCGGTCTGCCGAACGAGATGGCCGCATTGGTCGCGTTGTGAGTACTATCCGTCACCTCCCAGTTCGATGGTTCGGCCGGAAAACCGGCTGTCCAAGCAACCTCACGTCGCCCAATCGTGAAACACTCTTCTACGCATGAGGGGCTCCAATCAAGCGCCTATCCAATAATCAACAACATTAAGAAATGCAAGAAGAAAATGCAACTCAAATTTAAAAAGGCACAAAAAAAATGCCGCTTTATTGCTTCAAGGTGTATTTTGCGAGGTGGCTGGCGCTCCAATAGCGGCTGGTCGGATCGGAAAAAAAGGCCTTGAACAGAGCCAAGCTTTCTCCCCGTCGGATGCCTCCGCGGACGACGATCCGGCTGTCGCGGTAAAGCGGATTCAGTCTTTCACGCAGGCAGGCGGTTCCTCCGCCCATCGCATCTTCATACGCATAGACGATCGCGCCGATGCCGTGCAGCATCAAGGCGCTGAAGCACATCAAGCAGGGCTCCAGGGTACAGAAGGCGGTGATGGCGGCAGCCTCCGTCACCTGCCTTATCTTGACCAGGCGTCTGAGGGCGACCATTTCGCCATGGTCCAACTCGTTGCCGCTGCCGTCGGCCGTGCCCTTCCGGCGGCCGCGCGCGATCACCCGATTCCGGTATACCAGAACGCAGCCCACGGGGAATTCTCCCCGCGCCAGCGCCTTCCGGGCTTCTTTCAGGGCCTCACCCATGAAGCGGTCGTCTTCCATGCTTGAGACCAATTCGGTGTGTGGAAGGCGGAAGGCGGGAACCGTGAAACGATCAGGCCCTTGGGCCATTGCAACCTTTCTCCTTCCGACTTCCGAATTCCGCATTCATGGCAGCCGACATATCGTATCGTCGCACGGGCACGCGCCGTCAACTTCATAGCAATAGGCGACGCGGGCTTCCATGATCGCGCGCTGCGGCGCAACGGGCTCAAACGAGTGGGATTTCATCACCTGAAGCAGCTCCGACCGCGATGGGATGGCTTCCAGTCCGCAACCCAGGACCTTTCCGGATTCAGCCGCCATGACTTCGGCGTCTTCGCCGTTGGTGACGACGGCGATCGGCACCTGGTAGGCCTCCACCAGCCGGGATAAGGCCAGCGCCGGGCGTTCCCGCGACACCAACGAACCCGGCCCGAACCGGATGACCATGCCGACGCTTCCGGCCACCCGGACCACAAAGTCGATTTTGATTACGGCGCGTCGATGATCGGCCTGTAACAGCAGGTCTCGCTTGGGTTCGATCTCTCCCGGGCCGTAGTGTTTATGCTCCACCAGCCACCGGGCGATTTTCTGGCGGTAGCGTTCGTCGAGGGTGTCGTCGAGGACCTCGCCGGTTAGAAAATCCGTGAGCTTTCCAAGAATCAAATGATGGCCGCCCATGAACTCTTTATACAACATCGCCTGCGGACCGGCAATGGATATAAGAAGGAATCGCTGAAGCACAAAGGGTTGATGGCGCTTTGCAAAATGAAAAGCGCTTTACAAATTTAAACCGGACGTCTACAATCTGTCAGTTTACAGCACCACGATAGTGGTCCAGCGAGAGCAATCCAAACATGGTCCTGTCGATCCGGGAGGAATTCGAAAAGCGCGAGCGGTCGTTCATGTCGCCCTTCGCCTGCCCCAGCTCCCAGTCCAGGGGTCGGAAGGTTGCCGAGAAGCCCTGCGCGGTGCGAACCGCCTTTCAGCTCGATAGGGACCGGATCGTCTATTGCAACGCTTTCCGGCGCTTGAAGCACAAAACCCAGGTGTTTCTGGCGCCCATGATCGATGATTACCGCACGCGCCTGACTCACACCCTGGAGGTGGCCCAGATCGCGCGGGCCATCGCCCGGGCGCTTTATCTCAACGAAGACCTTACCGAGGCCATCGCCCTGGGGCATGATCTGGGGCACACGCCCTTCGGCCACAGCGGTGAGACGGTGTTGAAGGAGATCTACTCTCCGGATTTCACCCACAGCGAGCAGAGCATCCGTGTGGTCGAAGTCTTGGAAAACAGCGGTCAGGGCCTCAACCTGACCCACGAGGTGCGCGACGGTATCCTCAAGCACTCCAAGGGGTACGGCAAGGTTCTACCCGAAGACCCCGAAGAACTCGCCTGCACTTACGAGGGCCGCGTGGTCCGGATCGCCGATTTTATGGCGTACCTGAACCACGATCTGGACGACGCCGTCCGCAGCGGAGTCATTCGGTCCGAGCAGGTCCCGGAGTCCTGCAGCCGCATGCTTGGGAAGACCCACTCCGAGCGGGCCGCCACCATGATCAAGGACCTTATCTCTTCCTCCAGGGCAGAAGACGGTATGTTCCGCCTCAGGCCCAGCGACGAAGTCCGCGCCGCCATGCTCGAGCTGCGACAGTTCATGTTCGAGAACGTCTACCGTTCACGGCGGGTCCAGCAGGACTTTGAAAAGTCGAAAAAAATCCTTACCGAGCTCTACGCCTATTTTCTTGAAAACGAGGACATGCTTCGCCAGGGTCTGGCCGACCTGCAGATGGGCGGCGGCAACCACACGGGGGAGTCGCGTGAGCGCCTGGTGTGCGATTTCATCGCCAGCATGACCGACCGTTACGCCATGAACCTCTACGCCAACCTCTTCTTCCCCTCGCCTTTCACCCAGAAGGTCAACTGATGGATCCCGCCTTGCGCGCATCCTTCCTGGAGCGGCTACGGCGAATTTACGCCGCCATGGACGCGGCCTACGGGCCGGCCGCCGCCGCTTACGGCTTCGTCTGCGACGGTTGCGAAGAGAGCTGCTGCCGCACTCGGTTTCACCACCACACCCTACTCGAATATCTCTGCCTGCATGAGGGCTTCGGCGAGCTGCCGGCCGAGCGGCAGGAGCAAGTCCGGGAAAGGGCCGCGGCGGTCGCCGGGCAGCACGCCCGGGATCTGGCCGCCGGAACTGACGCGAAGCCCATGTGCCCGCTCAACGAAGCGGGCCGCTGCGGCCTCTATGCCCACCGGCCGATGATCTGCCGGCTGCACGGGATCCCCCACGAGCTTCATCCGCCGGGGCGCGCCCCGCAGCTCGGGCCGGGCTGCGGGGAGTTCCATCGGCGCTGCGGCCGCGCCGTGTATCATCCTTTCGACCGCACACCGCTTTACTCCGAGTTGGCGCGGCTCGAGTCGGAGCTCCAGCAGGCTATGGGGCGGCGCCGGAAGATCCGGATGACCCTCGCCGAGATGCTGCTGGACGACGGGGTGCTTCGGTGAAAGAGCTTGATACGCAAGACCTTGACCGGCTGCCGGGCCGGCGCATCCGCGATGGAGAATCCTTTGGGTTCCGCTGCTATCCGGGGATCGGCTGTTTCAACCGCTGCTGCCGCAACCTGAACCTGTTTCTCTATCCGTACGATGTGATCCGCCTGAAGGAATCTCTGGGCATTACCTCCGACGAGTTCCTCGACCGCCATGTGGATGCGGTGCTGCGGCCCGGGAGCCACTTTCCGGATGTGCTGCTGCGCATGGCGGAGAACGCGGAAAAGACCTGCCCGTTCCTAACATCCGAGGGCTGCGGCGTTTATACCGACCGGCCCGACACCTGCCGTACCTTTCCCCTGGAGCAAGGGCTGCGGCATGATGCTGCAAGCGGCGAAGACGAGCCGATCTTCTTTTTCCGGCCGCCCGACTTCTGTCTTGGGCGGCACGAAGAACAAAAGTGGGCGGTTCCCGAGTGGGTGAAGGATCAGGAGGCCGAAACCTATCACTGCATGACCATCCGCTGGGCGGAGCTGCGGCGGCTGTTCCGGAACGATCCCTGGGGCGCCGAGGGGCCGGTGGGCGCGCGCGCCAAGATGACCTTCATGGCCGCCTACAACGTCGACCGCTTCCGCGAATTCGTCCTCGGCAGCAGCTTCCTCCAGCGCTTCAAGGTCAAGCCGGAGCTGCTCAGCCGGATTAAAAGAGACGACGCGCAGCTGATGCTGCTCGGGTTCGACTGGATCAAGCTGTTCCTGTGGGGGATCAAGAGCCGGAGGCTCAAGCCGCTGTGAAGCTGATCCCTTCTATGGTCGGAGATTTGCCCTACTGTAGAATCTGTTGGATGGTAGTATAGAGCTCGTGCCTGCCGAGAAGATCGGCGAATTCCCTTACGGCCGACAATATGCGTTGTTTATCCAGATTGGGATGACGACTGACAATGGCTTGGATATCCTGTAGGTCGGTCGGACGCTGGGCTATCGATTTAAGGATGATGAGATCTTCAGGGGTAGGGACGTAAAGCTCAATTCCGGCAACCAATGCGGTAATTCTTCTCTGTATCGCTTCGTTCTCAAATGGGAGGATACCCATGGAAATGTCGACGTTGATTCCGCTGGCGGCGTGACGAGCCAACAGAACGCGTGAGCGACGCGCAAACGCTTCGGCATCGCTGATTCTCGGTTCGATGCCGTGGCGTTTCAGTTTCTCGATGAACGGAGGAATGCGATCGTCAAGATCGAGAACAAGCAAATCGATGTCGTTGGTGAACCGCGGGCGGCCCACCAAGCTGGCCGCCACTCCGCCGATGAGAACTCCGCGTACGTCTGGATCCCCGAGCAGGTCGCTGATGCTGCTCAGCGCAGACAGCAGTGGGGAGTCTTGAAATGGATCACCCACGCCGTTCCAGCCATTTCTTCTGAAGGTTGCTCCAGGAGTTATCCGGCAGGGTGTTCGGGTCAGAGAAACCCAAGGATCGGTTAAACTGCCAGATGGAAAGCATTTGGCGGACCAACAGTTCGGGATTTGCCTCCCTCAATTCCCGAGCTTCAATTTCCCGAACCAGATCCCATCGATCCAGGTATGCTTTTAGTTCTTTTTTATTCACGCTACGACCCCTTCGTTGCCTCGATACACGCGAATTCTTAAATCTTACCAGCCGGTCATCAACCGGTCAATAATTTCAGTGGATTGTTTCAATATCGGCGCGTCTGTCTGTGATACGATGCAAGGCTCAGCCCGCTTCGCCATTCTGTCCACCCAAATCTCCCGCGATCAACCGAAACTGCTCCAGCGCCGCCTCCAGGTCCTGCACGATTTCCTGGGCGATGACGTCCGGCGGCGGGAGGTTGTCGGAGTCGGCCAGGCGTAATTCGCCGGAATCGGGTTCGGCTGCCTAAACGGCGGCCGCGAGCGCTCGTCCGCCATCTTGAGAAACAGCAGGTAGGTGAGCTGCTCGACATAGTCGCCGCAGCTCATCCCGTCATCGCGCAGGACCATCACGATGACCTCGGCGTGGCTGTCGTCCTTGGCGAAGAAAATCGTCTTGGGCACCTCGGTGCGGCCGGGGAAGATCTCGGTGAAAAGCTTTTCCTTGAAGGTGCGCACGATGGTGCGGATCTGGTCCATCGCCACCACCCTGCGGTCGAGCTGGTCGGGGTCGTACTCGAAGTCCTCCTCCAGTTCCTCCCAGCGCACCTTGCGCGTCTCGCGGTCGCGCAGGTCCACGTAGTAGCCGGCCTCCACCCGGCCGCCCTCCTCGGTGACCTGGGTGCGGATGCGGTAGACGTCGTAGTTCACGTTGACGCCGTCGGCCACGGCCTGCTCGTAGTTGTATTCCATCACGAGGTTCTGGTTGAAGAAGTCGAAGGTCTCAATGGGCAATGAAGAATTGTACGTTATGGGTTCCGGCTCTTTGAATAGATTTTCAAGCCCGGACACCGAGGCGTCCTCGTCCTCCTCGGAAAGCTCGCGGATGGCTGCGCCGGGACCGGCGTGGAAGTCGGTGGCTTTGATGTCCTGAACGGCCCAGCCGGCTTGAGTCAGCAGGCGGTCGATATTCTCGCGGGCGGCTTGTTCAGGGCTATCCGGCATGGGGAATCTTCGGATGCAAGGCGTCAAAAAAGACGGATTTCTCCCTGTGGTCGAAATGACAGATTCACTCAATTATCACCCGCTTGCCTTTGAAGGACAAGCGGAAAATGACAGTGCAACGGCAGCTGAACTCTTTTCAGATCGAAAGAACTGATCGGCGTGGCCTTGTAAAGAGCGGCGGGGCGCCGGCATCGCAGGCGTCATTCTATTTCCGCAGATACACTGCCGCCACCTCGAACGCCTCTTCAGGGGTGCCTTTCCAACTGCCGTTATGGAATACGCACGGCTCATATTTTTCATGGATGCGTTTTTGAATTTTTTCCTGGATGAAAGCAGAGATCTTCCGTCCCCCGGAATGTGGTGAATAGACTCAGTGCCGCCTCATCGTCATGATCCTTTTCGGTTCGCCTCAATAGCCTTCTATGCATGCCTCTCTTGCCGGTTGAATCGAGCCAAACACCAGGTGCCCCGGATCGTCACTGGGTTTGGCTGCCCCATCCGCCCGGCGGCAGCGGTTTTTTCACGAACAGGATGGGTTTGTGGATTTTCTCGAAGGTCATTCCGGGCGGCAGCTGCCGGTCTCGGCGGTGGCGTGAACCTCCAGAAAAGTGCCGGCGGCGGTGTGTGTGAACCTGCCCGTGCGCTTGTCGATCACGAGAGTGTCGACACTACCGCTGATCGCAGCGACCAGCTGGATGACGAGCGTTTGCTCGGATTCGAAAAGCTTGACCATGGACGAGCGCACGTGGTTTTCGAAAACCGCCTGGGGGGCGGTGGTCGTCAGGCCGGTGAGAGAGACCTTTTTCCCGATTTCCTCCGGGGTGGACGACGTCTCGATGGTGCAGGTCAGCGAATCAGACATCTTGAATTCAGAGGCAGCCAGGGACGGATTTCCGGGGGCATGGGAAAGGATCATCGCCATCAGAAAACATCCGAGGCGGGTCAATGGCCGGTTGGTCATATCGCTTTTATCCGCCAGCCAGCATCCAGCATCGAGTATCATGGTTTTCGATTCTCAATCCGGTAGAGCCGGCACGTGTTGTCGAACACGATCTGCGCCAGTTCGGCCGGGTCCTGGCGGCGCACCTCGGCCAGCTTGAGCAGGACCGAGCGCACAAAGGCGGGTTCGTTGCGACGGAAGCGGCGGCGCTCGGGATCGGGGGTGAGGTAGGGCGCGTCGGTTTCAACCAGGAGTTGATTCGACGGGATCAGGGGGGCCAGCCGTCGCAAGGGCTCCCCGCGTTCTTTCAGAGTGACGATGCCGGTGATCCCGATGTAATAGCCCAGGTCCAGGTAACGGGTCAGTTCGAGCCGGGTGCCGCTGAAGCAGTGGATCACCGCATTCCCGGCGGGCGGCGGGCGGGTTTCAAGCAGCTCCAGGAAGCGCCCCTGGCTGTCGCGTTCGTGAAAAATCATCGGCAGGCCGAGTTCCGCCGCCGCTTCGAGCTGGCTGACGAACCATTTTTCCTGCCCGCTCCGCGGCGAGTACATACGGTTGAAGTCCAGTCCGGTTTCGCCCCAGGCCCGAACCTCCGGGCGGCGTGCCAGCGCAATCAGTTGGTCGAGGATTTCCTCATTGCATTCGTGGGCATCGTGGGGGTGCACTCCCACGGAGGCGTAAACCCCGGGATGGGATTTCGCCAGTTCGACTGCCAGACGCGAGGTCCTGAGGGTGACGCCGATGACCATCATGCGTGCAACGCCCGCTGCGCGAGCGCGGGCCAACACCGCGTTCAGGTCGCTCTTGTAGGAGGGGTCGTCGAGATGGCAATGGCTGTCGAAGAGGTCCATGCGTTCCGGCCGGATCGGTCCAAGCGAGGACCGGGTTCGGGTCTTCTAACATCCGATTGGTCGGATATCAATCTTTTCGCCTTGATTTCAAGGGCGGGTTCTGAGAATATAGTCAACTTGATCCTTGACGGAAAATTTCGGCTCGATAGCCAGATCCCCAGTCCGAATTGGAGGCCAAGCATGTTCAAAATCGTCAAACGCGAGGAAATGTCCCAGGGAACCGTGGTGCTCAATGAAATCGAGGCGCCGCTCATCGCCAAAAAGGCCAAACCCGGCCAGTTTGTGATTCTGAAGGCCAACGAGACCGGTGAGCGCATCCCGCTGACCATGGCCTACACCGATCCTGAAAAAGGCATCGTCGCCGTTATCTATCAGGTCGTCGGTAAATCCACGGCCTTGTTCAAGACGCTTAAGGTGGGCGAGGGCTATCAGGACGTCATCGGCCCGCTGGGCAAACCCACGCACGTGGAAAACATAGGCAAGGTGGTCTGCGTCGGCGGCGGCACCGGGGTCGCCGTGTTGCATCCCATCACCCGGGCGATGAAGCAGGCCGGAAACCATGTCATCGCCATCATCGGCGCCCGGACCAAAGACCTCCTCATTCTCGAAGACTTCATGAAGACGGCTTCGCATGAACTGCACGTCTGTACTGATGATGGCTCTTACGGTCGCCACGGGTTTGTGACTCACGCGCTCAAAGACATCTTGGACAAGCAAAAGATCGACTTGGTGGTGGCGATCGGGCCGGTTCCAATGATGAAGTTCGTCTCCAAACTGACCAAAGAATATAGCGTCCCCACAATGGTAAGCTTGAACCCCATTATGGTGGACGGCACCGGGATGTGCGGAGGCTGCCGAGTGTCGGTGGCTGGCAAAACCCAGTTCGCCTGCGTGGACGGCCCCGAGTTCGATGGGCACCAAGTAGATTTCGATGAGTTGATGCTGCGGCTGCAGGCCTACTGCGAAGACGAAAAAATGTGCCACAACGAGTTTTGCATGCTGGAAGAAACCTGGCATAAGTAAACGGCTATCGATAGTGCCCGATGGCCGTTTGCTTATAACCGTAACAACAGATTAGAGTATTAAAAATATCACGTTATTATATCGGAGGAGGCCTATGTCGGAAGGAACCGCCGCCAAGGAAAAGAAAGAGAAGAAAAGCAGAGTGCGGATGCCCGAACAGGAGCCCCAGGTGCGGGCCCGAAACTTTATCGAGGTGCCGACGGGTTACACGCCGGAAATGGCCAAGGAGGAGGCGGCGCGCTGCCTGCAGTGCAAGAACCCCGGCTGTGTCGAGGGTTGCCCCGTCGGTGTCGACATCCCTGGCTTTATCAAGCTCATCAAGGAGGACGATTTCACCCAGTCCATCCGTAATATTTGGACCATGAACAGTCTGCCGGCGGTTTGCGGCCGGGTCTGCCCCCAGGAAATCCAGTGCGAGGGCAAGTGCATCCTGGCCAAGAAAGGCGAGCCGGTGGCCATCGGCAATTTGGAGCGCTTTGCGGCGGACTGGGAGCGGGCGCACGGCACCGGAGCCCTGCCCCCCAAGGCGGCGTCCACCGGTAAAAAAATTGCTGTGGTCGGTGCCGGCCCCGCCGGTTTGACCGTGGCCGGCGATCTGATCCAGAAGGGCCACGAGGTGACCGTGTACGAGGCCTTTCACAAGCCGGGCGGGGTGCTGCTCTACGGCATCCCCGAATTCCGTCTGCCCAAGGAAATCGTGGCTCAAGAGGTCAACTTTCTGGAGCGTTTGGGGGTGAAGGTCCAATGCAACGCGGTGGTCGGCCGGACCGTGACGCTCGACGAACTCTTCGAAGAGGGCTACCAGGCCATCTTTTTGGGCCTGGGCGCCGGGCTTCCCAAATTCATGAACATCCCCGGGGAAAACCTGATCGGGGTTCTTTCCGCCAACGAGTATCTTACCCGCGCCAACCTGATGAAGGCCTACCTATTCCCGAAGGTGGACACCCCCATCCCGCGCGGCAAGGACGTGGTGGTGCTGGGCGGGGGCAACGTCGCCATGGATTCCGCCCGCACGGCCCTGCGCCTGGGGGCGGACCGGGTGCGTCTCGTCTACCGGCGCTCGCGCGACGAGATGCCCGCGCGGGCGGCGGAAGCCCACCACGCCGAGGAGGAGGGCATCGAGTTTTTCCTGCTCACCAACCCGACCCGCTACATCGGCAACGAGAAGGGGCGCCTGACGGGCATGGAGTGCATCAAGATGGAACTGGGCGAGCCGGACGCCTCCGGCCGGCGGCGGCCGGTTCCGGTGAAGGGCTCCGAGTTCGAGCTCTCCTGCGATCTGTGCATCGTTGCCGTCGGCACCGGCGCGAACCCGCTGCTGACCAGTTCGACCCCCGATCTCAAGATCAACAAGTGGGGCTACATCGAGGCGGATTCCAAGGATGGAAAGACCTTCAAGAAGGGCGTCTGGGCCGGCGGCGACATCGTGACCGGCTCGGCCACCGTGATCCTTGCCATGGGCGCGGGCCGCAACGCCGCCAACTCGATCCACGACTACCTGATGCGCGGTTGGTAAAAGGTGAGGCTCGGGTAAAATTTTCAACCTCCAAGACAAACGCCGGGACTACTCCCGGCGTTTGTTTTTTCATGCTCCCGCGATTGCATGCGCCGGCGGTCCTTGGCCGGCTCCTCTCATAAGCCTACCATTTTACAATTAATTTTTTCAAATTGAAAAAATCATAATATTTGATTGTTAAGTCGGTCTTTTTCATATAAAGCCTATCTCGTTTTCATTCCGATGGTGCGGCGTGCGTTGCATGAGTCAGTGTCCCAGATCCCCCAATCAGACGACGCCAAGGAGGGGCCATGTCATTCCGACTTTTTCCGAAAGCGCCCAAGTTTTTCGAATTTTTCCGCGAGCAGAACCGGATCATCGTCGAGGCCGCGACCGTGCTCAACACCATCGTTCTTGACTACGGCGACTGCGACGTGCGCTGCCAGATGATCAACCGGCTCGAGGCCGATGGTGACGCACTGAACCGGACGATTTCCCAGCTGCTCTCGACGACCTTCATCACGCCCATCGACCGCGAGGACATTCACCTGATCAATTCATCGCAGGAAACCATTCTCAACCACATCCAGGCCATTTCAAACCGCATTGGGGTCTACGAGTTCACCCGGATGCGGTTTCCGGCACAAAAAATGGTGTCCAACGTGAAGGACATGGTCACCGCGATCGGCGTGCTGCTCGGAATGCTGGAAAACAAGGGCGAGGTGGCCGAGTCCGTGGGGCGGGTCAAGCATCAAAAGAAAGAGTGCGAGATGCTGCTGCTCAGCGGTTTGGGCGAGCTTTACGACAGCCCCAACACGTCTCCGGCAGAGTTGATGGAAATCATCAAGTGGACCCATGTGTACGATCGCATCGACAAAGCCTTCAACCGGGCCTGGCAACTGGCCAAGGCCATTGAAGGGATCGTGTTGAAAAATGCCTGATCAGCCGGGATCGACCCATCTACATTCCCTCGCTGCCGGCAGGGGAGGCCGGCCAAGTTGGAAATGACGGGACTTTGGATGCTGGTGATCGGCACGGTGGCGGCCGCGCTGGTGTTTGATGCCATCAACGGCTTTCACGACGCGGCCAACTCGATTGCCACGGTGGTTTCAACACGGGTGCTTTCACCGCGGACCGCCGTTATTTGGGCAGCCTTTTTTAACTTCATCGCCATGTTCGTGTTTGCGCCCAAGGTGGCGGACACGATCTCCAAAATCGTCTACATCCAGCAGGGAGACCCGGTTTATGTGGAGGTCGTGCTGGCCGGGTTGGTGGGGGCCATCGCCTGGGACATGCTGACCTGGTGGTGGAGCCTGCCCACCAGCTCTTCTCATGCCCTCATCGGCGGATTTGCCGGCGCCGGCATCGCCTTCAAGGGTTGGGATGCCGTGCACTGGGATAAACTGTTCACGGTGATGGCATTCATTCCAATCGCACCTCTCATCGGCTTCACTTTCGGGTTCGGGCTCATGGTCGCCGTTTACTGGATCTTCCGCCAATGGCGTCCCTTGGCGATCGACCGGTTTTTCCGGAAAGGGCAGCTGCTCTCAGCGGCCCTCTATTCGCTTGGCCACGGCGGAAACGACGCCCAGAAGACCATGGGCATCATCGTGGCGCTGCTGGTGGCTCACGGTACATTCACCCCAGACACCCAGCTCTCGCTGACCAATTTCAAGACGGCCTGGATCATTCTCTCCTGCCATCTCGCCATGGCGGTAGGGACAGCGCTGGGCGGCTGGCGCATCGTCAAAACCATGGGGATCAAGGTCACCAAGCTTCAGCCCGTGGGCGGGTGTTGCGCCGAGACGGCCGGTGCGGCAACCCTGTTCATGGCCACCTTCCTGGGCATACCGGTGTCCACCACGCACACCATCGCCGGCGGCATCATCGGCGTCGGCGCCACCCGCCGGCTGACCGGCATCAAGTGGGACATCGCCATCCGCATCGTCATGGCATGGGTCGTCACGATCCCCTGCTCGGCGATCATCGCGGCGCTGACGTTCTTCGCCCTCGCCGCCATGCGATGAGGAGTGTTTCCTGCCAGCCCTTGAGGTTAAAGCGGAATGGCCGCGCAGCTATTTCCCCTCCCGGCATTTAACCATTTAGAATCAAGTTGTTATCGAGAATCCAGCATCAAGTTTCGTGGATCATACCCCAAAAATTTCCACCCACCTCGCGAACCGCTCCACCTTGTCCGCTCCGTAGGGTTTGAGGCTCTCCAGGATTTCGGTGATGGGCTTGTCATGCGGCGGCCCGCCGCCGTTTTTCGAGAAGAACTTGTCGGCATAGCAGACAATCTCTTCTTCTATGCTCACCGGACGCATGTCCCGCTGCGGCAGCGGCAGGTTGAAGCGGCGGATGTCTGCGGCGCTGATCCCCACTCCGACATGCCGCTCGCAGACCAGCCCGTGCCGGGGATAGCCGAGCGCGTCCAAGATTTCACGGCCGAGAACGCCGTGCCGGATATAAGGCTCGCTGCCGTGGCAGCCCAGGCCGGAACTGTCGGTCAGGAAAATTCCGATGTCGTGGAGCATGGCGGCGCTGCGGATGAAGTCGAGATCGGGCTGAAGAGCGGCGACCCGGGCGGCCGCGGCCAGCGCCTTGCCGGCCACCAGCCGTCCGTGTTCCAAGAGAATTCGGTAGGAATTCGAATCCGGAGCGTAATACCGGCGGATGATCTCAACAGGGTTCATGACGGCGTATATGCAGCCTTGGAGCGCTTGGCCTCTTTGGCGAGCAGCACCCCCTCGATGAAGGGGTCGATGCCGCCGTCCAGCACCTCGTTCACGTTGCCGATGTCCAAACCGATGCGGTGGTCCTTCACCATCTGGTAAGGCTGCAGCACGTAGGAGCGGATCTGGCTGCCCCAGGCAATGTCCTCCTTGCTGTCGTGCATTTCCTGCAGCTTCTCGTCCTGTTTCTGCTTCTCGCGCTGGTGGAGCCGCGCCCGCAGCACCTTCATCGCCAGATCCTTGTTGCGGTGCTGCGATTTCTCCTGCTGGCACTGGACTACGATGCCGGTCGGCAGGTGGGTGATGCGCACCGCGCTGCTGGTCTTGTTGACGTGCTGTCCGCCCGAGCCGCTGGCGCGGAACACGTCGATGCGCAGGTCCTTCTCCTCGACTGCGACCACGATTTCGTTGTCGAGCTCGGGGTAGACGAACACCGACGCAAAGGAGGTATGGCGTTTACCGCTGGCGTTGAAGGGCGAGATCCGCACCAGCCGGTGGACCCCGACTTCGGATTTGAGATAACCGTAGGCGTTTTCACCGGAGGCGGTGAACGTAGCGCTCTTGATTCCGGCTTCTTCGCCGGGCTGGTAGTCGATCAGCTCCAGCTTGTAGCCCTTGCGCTCCACCCAGCGGGAGTACATCCGGAAGAGGATGTCCGCCCAATCCTGGGCCTCGGTGCCGCCGGCGCCGGCGTTGATGGAAACGATGGCGTTTTTATCGTCGTCCTCGCCGTCGAGCATCAGCTCGAGAGCGTACCGATCCACCCGTTGCTGCAGTTCGGCGGCCTGGCCGGAGAGGTCCTTCAGCGTCTCCTCGTCCACCTCCTCGGCCGCCATGTCATAAAGCTCTTGATAGTCTTCGATTTCCGCTGCAAGCCCTTTGAACCGGTCCAAGCGATTGCTCAGGGCCGTGCGCTCTTTCAATAGGATTTTCGCTTCATCGGGTTTGTTCCAGAAACCCTCGCGGGCGACCAACGTCTCGATTTCGGACAGCCGTTTTTGCATGCCCTCCAGGTCAAAGACAACCTCGGACTTTCATGAGTTTGGCAGCGATATCTTTCAAGGTTTGCTTGGTTTCGTATGACATTTCTCCTCCTTTACGACGGCGTTTTCCTTCGTCGCCGTTCGATTGGTGCCCAAATGACCGCTGCCGCCGAAATGACCAGGCAGGCAACGGCAAACACATCTCCCCAGCGGGTGTAAGGCGTTAGCGTGCCGAGCAGGGGCAGCTCGCGCACGACCGCGGCCGTTTCCATCAGCGGTGTCAGATCGAGCAGCCGGCCCACCGGATCGACAAACCCGCTGATGCCGGTGTTGGCCGACCGGGCCAAGACCCGCCGGTTCTCCACCGCCCGCAGCACCGCCAGGGAAAAATGCTGATACGGGCCGGCGGTTTTTCCGTACCAGGCGTCGTTGGTGATGGCGATGAGCAGCACCGCGCCGTTGCGCACCTGGGCCCGCGCAAGCTCGGGGAAGATGATCTCGTAGCAGATCTGGATCCCCAGCTTGCGGCCCGTCCATTCGAGCGTATTACCCTTTTCGCCCGCCTTGAAATCGCCGACATGCTCTACGATTTTCCCCAGAAACGGGAGAAATTCTTTAAAGGGTGTGTATTCGCCGTAGGGCACCAAATGGGCCTTGTCGTACCTGCCCAGCACTTCCGCCCGCGGGCCGACCAGGTAGGCGCTGTTGTAGTAGTCCGCCGTCTGCCCCCGCACCTCGAAGGCCGGGGCTCCGATCAGAAAGTGGGCAGCGGCTTCTGCGATGCCCTGCATCACCATCCGGGTCGGCGGCACTTCCGCCAGAAAGTAAAACGGGGCCGCCGATTCCGGCCAAACAATCAGGTCGGGTCGATCGGGTCGGGCAGACAAGGACAGCCGAAGGTACTTTTCGATCGTGGCTTTCTGAAAAGCCGGCTCCCATTTCTGAGACTGCTCGATGTTGCCCTGGATAACGGCCACCCGCGCCTTGGGGGCGTCCGACGCTATCCGGTCGATCTGCGCGATGCGCACCTCGCCGTAAATCCACGTCAGTGCGATCAGCGCAATTGCCGCCGCAATCCCGGCAAATGCAAACCGCCCTCTGACCGGCTTCCCGCACCATGGCTTTCCGGTGACGGCGAGGCATCCCAGCAAGAGAGCGGCATTGGTTAACGCGACCAGGCCCGAAAGTCCGTATACGCCGAATATATCCGATAGTTGAATCAGATGCAACCGCCGATACTGAGAGTAGCCCAGCAGCTCCCATGGGAATCCCGTGAACAAGAACGATCGTAAAAAATCAGCGGCCACCCAGAAGACCGGAAAGAGAAGCAGCGCCCGCGTCGGCGTCCGACCGGCCAGTGCGAAACCACAGGTCAGAGGGGCGACAAACAGCAAGCTGAGAATGGCAGCGAACAGGAACAGAATGGCAATGCTGAGATAGGCCGGCAGGTGCCCATAGATGACCATGGTCGGAACCAGCCAGTAGAGCAGCGAAAGAAAATGAGCGATTCCGAAGATGATCCCGCGCCGAAAAGCGTCGCCCGGGCCAACGCCGTTCAAAACCCACAGCATAGGAGTCAGCGCCACCCATGCCAATCCATCCAGTCCCAACTTGGGAAAGGCGGCGGTCAGCAGAAGACCGCTCACAATGGTCGTCAAAATGGGTTTCAGTTCGATTTTCACAGCCCACCAGCGATGAAAAAAACCCCGCTTCGACGGGGTGACGCGATGCCTGGAATTGGATCAGGGTTCCCGATGCCATTTTCAGTGATAAGAGGGGGCGCTGTCAACAACAGTTTTACCTCCGGTTGCGTTGTTTTTCGTTTGGTGTCGGGGCGAACTGGGGCCCCTCAGGGCGGATCTCCGATGCGTTCAGGGCAGACAGCAAGAAGCGCTCAACTTCGGTTTTGGTAACAACCGGTTGTGCGTAAGCGGCGTTGACACACAATATGTTACGGTCTATAATCATTTTCAATCTGGCTGCGTCCTTTGGCTTTTCTCGAATAATAGGAGTGACGGATGGCTGACTTCATGCAAATTCTGCTGGATCGACTGATCAAGGGAGGTGCTGATCCATCCAGTCTGAACAGCATCCTCAAGGCGCTTTCCAAACTTCTGTCCTCAGATCCGGACATAGATCCGGCTGCGGCCAACGAGCGGTTGCATTACCTGGGGTGGCATGAGGTGGAAGTCGACTATCATACCCTGCAGCTCGCGCTGGCGTGTTTTGAACTGGAAGACAGGCACTCAAACAGCTTTGCTGGCGGGGATGACCGCAGACGACAGGCCCTGCGTTTGCGGGAAGTTGAAATTGCCCCCATTGCATTAAGCGAAATATGACTTTTGCCAGACTTCAGAGGAAGCGGGATGCCGAATTCCATCCGTATCCGAAGGAGACTGGGCTGCCTTGAAAAATTTAGGCGAATCGGTCAAGGCGACGGTGGAATCCGATTGATTCGGGCGTTGCCGGTTTCGTTTCGCTACTGAAAAATCCATTCGTCCTTCCCCGTGTGGCCCACCGTTTTTCCCCTCGTTTTTTTCCAACTTCCGGCCAATGGCATCCGGTTTCTTTCCGCGAGTGCAGGTAAACCTTTCTCGCCAGTCTGCCGTCTAATCTGATCAAACAAGGTCGATTACGATTGGAGACCGGCGATGAAACGCAAGCTGATGAAACTTATCATAATATGCTCAATGACCATTTTGCTCGGAGCCGGGCCCGCCTTTGCCGGCGGCCGAAATTATCACTCCCAGCACTACGGTGCGCCCCACTACAGGGGGTATCAGCAGAACCATCACGGTTGGGGGTACAACCATCAACGTCATTATTACAATCACGGGCCGCGTTACTATCGCCCGTATTACCAGCATCATTATTACGGTCCGCCGCCGAGTTGCTATCCTTATAACGGCTATTACCCGGGGTATTGGGGCCCGTCCTATAATTCTTACTATTTCTCCGGTGGTATTTCAGAACCGGGCTTTGGATTCGTCTTTGGCACAAGTGGCAATTGGTGATATAGTCACTTTCCGTGAAGTCGAAGACATCCACATGCGGGGAACCATCCGGGCATCAATCGGATTCGGACCGAATGAACGGGGGCGGCGATGCGAGCCAGAGGCTGAAGGCGCCTGCCGTTTCACGGTCCCGCCAGGAACCGTCGGCAGCAGGCGTGCCGGCGGCGGTGAACGCACTGGCGGAAGAAGACGAACTGGTTCGGCGCGCCCGCGGAAACGACCCGGCGGCAGTGGACCAGTTGATACGGCGCTATCAGAAGAAAGTGTACTCGATCGCCTATCAGATGAGCGGGTCCGACCCGGAGGATGCTCGGGACTGCGCTCAGGAAGCATTGATCCAGGTATTCCGCAACCTCGGCCGGTTCGAGGGACGGTCGCGGTTTTCAACGTGGCTGTATCGGGTCGTTGTCAACACGTGCTTGGATGCGCGCCGGCGTCGTCGGCGCTGGCTGCAGATGATTTTCAGCCGGCGGTTGGAAAAACAGGATGCGGCCGATGCGGATCCAATCCTCGACAGCCTTACGGCTCCGGAGGACGGCACGGATCCAGTATCCAGCGTCAGCGGAAAAGAGCTCCAACGCGATGTCACAGAGGCGCTGCGTCGATTGTCCGAAAAACAGCGAACGGTTTTTCAGCTCAAGGTGTTTCAGGAAATGAGCATCCCGGAAATCGCCGCGGCGACGGGAATGGCGGAAGGGACCGTCAAATCCCATTTGTTCCGCGCAACCCAAAGCGTGCGCGACCAATTGCGCCGCTGGGCTGAACCCTGATAAACAATGAACAAGGAGATGGGCCATGCAGGCATGCCGCCACCAGAACGAAGTCCTGATGCTGGACGCTTTAGGGGAACTGAACGACCCCCGCATGCGCCGCGACTGGGAAGACCATCTCAAGGCATGTGACGGCTGCCGTCGGGACCGCGCCCGCATGCTGAATCTTTTAGGAAAGGTGAAGCAGGCCGGGATGCCCCCCGAGCTCACGGCGGAGCAAGCCGATGTCATGGCAAAGGCGGTTGGCTGGAGGCTCAGAAACGAGCGCTTGGCGCCCCCGCGGGAGGTCGGCCGCCGCTTTAGGTTCGTGCCGGTGCTGGCGACGGCCTGCGCAATCGTTGTCGCCGTCGTGGCGGGCTACCATTTTCAGGAGCGCCTTGCAGATCCGAACAACGAAATGGCGATGTCGACTGAATTTATGCCGCCTGAGGATCTGGAAATCATTAAATATCTTGACCTTTTGAAGGATATGGATACGATAGAGAAATTGATTCACGTGGTCGACATTCCCGACAACGTGCCCGGGGCAGAGGAGGGCGCTCCAGAAGAGACGCAAGGAATGCATCGGGATGAAAACGGGAAGCGATATGCGTAATCCTGTTTCGGCGCCTGTTCGCCGGATGGTTTTCGCAGCTCTTTGCGCTTGGACGCTGGTGATGCTCGTTGGATCCGCCTGGGGCTACGCTGCGCCCGAAAGACCGAGCGTCCTTTCAGGCGAACGAGCCGATTACGAAGGCTCAGCCAGCCGGAGCAGCGGCATCCATTTCGCTCAGAACAAGGGCCGGTCGAAGCCCAGCTTCGACAGCTTTCCGCCGGAAGAACGGCCGCGCATGCAGCAGCAATTTCGGGAATGGCAGTCCCTTCCGCCCGAGCAGAAAGACACCATGCGACGCCGCATGGACGAATGGAACCGCATGCCGCCGAACCAACGAGACCGTTACCAGCAGCGCTACCAGCAATGGCAGCAGCTCTCTCCGGATGAGCGCCGCCAGCTTGAAAACAATTTGCAGCGTTGGGACAACCTTTCCCCTCAGGAGCGTGATTCCGTCCGCCAGCGTTTCCGAAAATAACAACCGCATTGGAAGTACTTCAAACCGGCCTCACCAGCAGTGAAGCAGAAAGAAAAGTCATTTTGCAGCGCCGCGCCTGTCGGCCGCCGCTTCTGAATGCGTCTCTCGCCCTCAGGGGTACCTGACCGCTAATTCCATAAGCCAAGGTGCCGCATTTAAGTTTGTATTCGTTAACTTATTGCAATTTCTCCCTGTTTCCTCATTTTTCTCCTTGGGGTGATTTGGATATCATCCCGCCAGCAATCCCCGAAGAGAAGTAAAAGCCGAGCCGTCCCTCTGCCAAAGGCTGCAGCAGCCGCGCTGGGGATAAAATTACCCAATTGCTTGATTGGTAGTATTTTTTCAGTTTATTTATTTGAAAAGAATAGTAAAATCGATTTAAATGCATAGTAATTCAGCATCTGAACCCAGATATTGCCATTATGGGAGTGCTTTTTCGGGACACCAAATGTAGTGTAATAATTGTACTTGACACACTATATCCATTTGTCTATAATTCCATCACCAATGGAAATAGACATAACCATCTGACATTCAGGCGAAAAATGGCAAATTAACATCAAAGTGGATGATTGCCACAGCGTAGTCCAGCCAAAGGAGCGTGAAGGGAAATCCCCCGGGATTAGGATACGGATTATCGACAGCAAACAGATCTGTATCGGGAAATGGCCTGAGCTCCGCTTCGTGTCCATAACAAGTTGCGCGTGCAACTTTAAATATATCGAGTTGCCCATTTGGACATTTCCCTGCATCGTCTGGGTGCGTGGCGGTGCGGAGAGGAGGCTGTGAGTGGCTGTTAACTTTTCCCCGGCGGAAATGAACGTATTGCTCCTTTATGACATGAACCCGGATTGGACGAAGCACGAAAAGGAGGAAGTGGCGCAAGCGCATTTCCGCCTCGGTGATGCCCTCTCCTCAGCCGGTTTTTCGTTTGACCTGCTTCCCGTCCTCGATCAGCATTTCCCCGAGCGGCTGAGCTCATACGACTCCCGGGACTGCGTTTTGTTCAATTGGTGCGACGGGATCCCCGGGCTTCGGCACAGCGAGTATCTGGTTGTGAGCCATCTTGAGCATCTGGGGTTTGTTTTCACCGGCTCCGGCTCCGCCACGCTGGCGCTCAGCTACGATAAACACCGGGTCAAGCAAATCCTCGATCGACGCGGCGTGCCGACACCCCACTGGAAGCTTTACACTTCTTCCAAAACCAACGGATGGCATGAGTTTCCGGCCATCGTCAAACCCGCCGTCGGGCACTGCAGCGAATGGCTCACCTCCGAGTCGGTGGCCATGAACGAAAAGGAGCTGCGGGATCGGATTGCCTACCTGGTGGATGAGGTCGGGCTGCCGGCATTGGTCGAGGATTTCATCGACGGCCGCGAATTCCATGTGTCGCTGTGGGGCAACGGACGCGTCGAAATGCTGCCGCCCGCCGAGATGGATTTTTCAGCCTTCAGCGACGTGCACGACCGCCTGTGCACCTATGACGCCAAATTCATCCCCGGCTCGGTCCATTACGAAAACATCCGCACCGTTCTGCCCTCCACGCTGAATGATGGCGAACTCGCGGAGCTGGAACGGGTCTGCATGGCTGCCTACAAAGCCATCGGCTGCCGCGACTACGGCCGCATCGACGTCCGCCTGCGGGACGGCGCATTCTACGTGCTCGACATCAACCCCAACCCCGACATCAGCGAAGACGCCAGCATGGCGAGCGCCGCCGAGCATGCGGGTTTATCCCATGGCGACATGGCGACCTATCTCGTCAGTCTGGCGGCCAAGCGCCATCCCGTCTTCGGCAAGAAGATGCGATCGAACGTGCACTGAAACCGCGTTATTCCTCCGGCAAACCGGTGCAACGTGAGCTGAGGTTCGGCGATGAATGACATCGCCCCCCAGCCCACCCCGCTGCGGATCAATTCCAGGGCAGCGCGAACTTCGGCCGGCCGTTCCGGTCAAATAACCCCCAGTGCGGGCCGACGCCCCCTGCCTCGGTCTTCCACGGTTCGTCGAACATTTCAAAAAGGAAAACACTCAAGGCCTGGGTTCGGGCATAGAGCTCCAGATCATGTACGAACCGGCGCTGGTTTTCAGCACCCGGGACGGCGGGACCGTTCGCCGGGCCGGCGCTCGGCCAGCCGGTTTCACCGATGAGGATCGGCTTGCCGGTCGGCGCGTAGAGATCGATCAGCCGGCGGTAGGAACCGTCCAAATTCGCACGCACCGCTTCGTCGACCGATGCGGGTGCGAAGAAGGGATGGATGTTCACCATGACCACATCGCCATGTTCTGCGATCCGCCGACCTTGCGCCGCATGCGCTTTCACGGCGGCGACCATCGACATGGCCGACGTGACCCGCACCGTCTTCCGGGCGTCCGCGGATAGCCCTTTACGAACGTAGATCAGGTCTTCGACCAGCTGGTCGACGGTCACCGGTTGCGGGCAGGCCTCGGGTTCTCCGGCAAGACATTCATTGCCGACCACCACGCCGGCCACATTGCGATAGGTATTGGCCAGGCGCATCGCTTCATCCATCTGGGCGCGCGTGCTGCGGAGGTTGCTGGGGTCGTCGTGGTTCAGGCCGCAGACGTAAACACCGAGGTAGATGCGCAGGTCCGGAAAATGGTGTTGCGCCAGCGGGACGATGCGGTTGAGGCCGTTGTCCATGCCATAGGTGCGGATCTGCCGGAACCCGGCGGCCGAGATGGCTTT
Organism: uncultured delta proteobacterium; assembly: GCA_963700055.1. Classification (GTDB taxonomy): domain Bacteria; phylum Desulfobacterota; class Desulfobacteria; order Desulfobacterales; family SpSt-501; genus SpSt-501. The sequence continues at coordinate 50,310 of CAVOWH010000014.1, forward strand.
AAGATCCGCCACGATCTGCTCCTCCGAAAGCTCGAAGGCGCCTCCCGGCCGCTGGCCGTCTTTGTGAAACGGCCCGTAGTTCACGCCGATGAAGGGGACGGCGGGCGGACCCTCCGCGAAAGGAAATGCCGGCCACAGCCCCAGCAGGCAAAGGCCGATGGCCGCGCAGAGGGGCCGCCAGAGATCGGTTCGGCTCACGGCGATCACAGGCGCTTCCACCGTATGGAGTACCCCGGCCGAATGCCGTAACGGTCGGCGAAACCGGCCTTGGTCTCCACCACGAATTTCGCCGGTCCGGCAGACGAATACAGTTGGTCGGCCATGGGAGTGGTATGAGCAGCTACGTTCAAGACGTTGCCCTCGGCATCCGCAAAAATCATGTCGAGCGAACTGGGCGTGTTGCGCATCCAGAAGGTTTGGGGCTGGGCCGATTCGAAGATGAACAGCATCCCGGCCATGAAATCGCTGAGGATTCTTCCCATGAGCCCGCGGGCGCGCGCCTCGGGGGTTTCAGCAATTTCCACCGCTAAGGTGGCGGCCACCGTACCGTCAGGCCTCAGCATTTCCACCACCCCGTTCGCTTGGATAGCGGGGTTGGCCGCAACCGCTGCCGGCCCGATGCCGCCCGGACCGGCTGTCCAAGCGATGAGACTGCCCATGACCAGTATGATCATGCTCCGAATGTCGAGCTCTTTTTCCCGGGCCATTTTTCAGCTGTCCTCCAGTGTCCCGGTCGTAATCGCCGGAGAGATAGTTTAGGCTATAGCATCGCGCCGGGAAAGGCAATCCGCGCCGGCCACCTGTTTTGGCATTGACATGCCACGCTTCATTTCTTAGGCTAGCGGGCATCGCTAAAAGGTTCGATCAACGATCTGAAAATTCCAACTGGAAGGAGGGTCGGGGTATGCACGTGACCTTTTACGGCGCAGTGCGCGAAGTCACCGGCTCCATGCATCTCATCACAACGGAGCGGGATCGCGTTTTACTCGATTGCGGGCTATTCCAGGGCCGCCGCCGGGAGGCCGCCGAGAAAAACCGGGTGCTGCCCTTTGACCCCGGCCTCCTCACCAATGTGGTGCTTTCCCACGCCCACACCGACCACTCCGGGCGGATCCCGGTGGTTACCAAAAATGGCTTTGGCGGTCGAATCGTCTGTACCCGGCCCACGAAATCGGCCTGCGAATACCTGCTGCCGGATTCGGCCAGCATCCAGCAGTCCGACGCGGATTATCTCAACTACAAGACCTTGCGTGCGGCGCTGACCCGGACGAACAACGCCTCGCAGGCAAAGCGCGGTGCGGGTCCGGATCTCGGTGAGGTCAAGAAACGGCTGAAAAAGGGCCGCCACGAGCTGAACGTCGAGACCATCGGCGATCTCATGGCCCAGCTGCGCCTCGAGGCCGTCAAACCCCTTTACACGCTTCCGGACGCCGAAAAGGCACTGTCGTATTTCGATCCCTATCCTTACAAAACCACGGTTGACGTCGGGCACCAGATGAACTGCACGTTTTACGACGCCGGCCATATTTTGGGCTCGGCCATCAGCATGGTCACGGCGCGGGAGAACGGCAGGGCCCTGAGGCTATGTTTCTCCGGCGACCTCGGGCGGTTCGATAAACCCATCATCAACGACCCCGAGCTCGTTTTTGCCGAAGCGGATCGTGAGGTGGATCTTCTGATCATGGAAAGTACCTACGGCGATCGGCTGCATGAACCCGTGGCCGACTTGAAAGGCCAGCTGGCGATGGTGCTGGAGGAAACCCTGCGGCGGGGCGGCACGGTGCTGATCCCGGCCTTTGCTTTCGGCCGCACGCAGGTGCTGCTTTATGTGCTGCATGAGCTCTACAACGAAAAACGTCTGCCCCGCGTTCCCGTCTACGTGGACAGCCCGCTGGCGGTCAATCTGACCAGGGTGTTCGCCGAGCACCCTGAAGTGTACGACCAGGACACCCAGACCACGTTTCTGTCGAAGGGGCAGAACCCCTTCTTATTCGAACAGATCCGGTTGGTGCGCTCGGTGGAGGAATCCATGGCCCTCAACCGGGAAGACAAGCCGCAGATCATCATCGCCGCGTCGGGGATGTGCGAAGCCGGGCGCATCCTGCACCACCTGCGGTTCAAGATCCACAACGACCGCAATACCATTCTGATCGTCGGTTACATGGCACAGAACACCCTGGGCCGGCGCATCGAGGACCTCGGCCGGGAGTACGAGCAAGCCGGAAGACGCGGGGTGCCACCGACCGTCAAGTTCTTCAACAAGGACTATCCCCTGCGAGCCCACGTGGCCAAAATCGGAGGGTTCAGCGGGCATGCCGACAAGGCGGAGATGCTGCGGTTCCTCAAGCAGAGCAATCTGCGCATCCAGAAGATCGCTCTGGTGCACGGTGAAGAGCAGCAGACGCTGCACTTCGCTGAGAGCCTCCAGGGAGAGGGTTACACGGTCATGGTCCCCCGCCGCGGCGAGACGGTGAGGGTGGGATAGCCCATCTTAAATTGTCAGATTATCACGTATCGGGGGAGGCAACCGTGGGCAGCCGGCGGAGCCTGCACTGGGCTTGGGCCATTCTCGGCATCTGTTTCGTCAACCTCTTCATCAATTACTCGGTGCGGCTCGGCTACGGGGTGGTCCTGCCCGAGATGATCCGCGCCCTCGGCTTCAGTCGGGCCGATGGCGGCTCCATTTATAACTCCTACCTGCTCACCTACATCATCGTCACCCCCTTTACCGGATATCTGACGGACCTTATCGGCGCCCGGCGCGTCATCACTGGTTGCCTGGCGCTTCTCGGAAGCGGGGCCTTTCTGCTGGGGACCGTCGATCACCTCTGGGCCGCTTGCGTCTTCTTCGGGCTCACCGGTCTCGGTGCCACCGGCTTGTGGGTTCCAGTCATCACCCTGGTGCAGCGCTGGTTCTCCTTCCGGCGGAAGGGCTTAGCCCTGGGAATTCTTTCAACGGGATACGGCCTGGGCTTCGCCGTCATGGGAGCGGCGTTTCCCTGGGTGGTGGAAAATTTCAGCTGGCGCTACGCCTGGTATTTCCCGGGAATCCTGGCGCTCGCCATGGCAGCCCCCAACGCCCTCGCTCTGCGGAGCGACCCGGCGGACTGCGGTCTGCAACCCTGGGGCCAGAATGGAATCACGGCCGCGTTGCCAAAAAAGGCCAGCGCAAAGGTGCCGCTGCGCTGCATCCTGCGGCAGCCCAATTTCTGGATCATCGGCGCTTCCTACTTTTCGCTTTCCTACGGCCTCTATGGGTTCACCACCTTCATGGTGGACTACGCCAAATACCAGCTGGGGATGTCGCTGGAGAAGGCCAGCCTTCTGGCCACCATCCACGGGCTGTTCCAGGTAGCCGGGGTCCTGACCGTGCTACCGCTGTCCGATTACGCCGGCCGCAAGCGGATGATCCTGGCCTCCAACACCGCGATCACCGCGCTGTTGACCGGCCTGTTGTTCATCGGGGATTCCTGGACCCTGCTCTACGTGATCACCGGCGCCGTCGCGGTGTTCTATGGGGCGACCTTTCCCATCTACGGCGCCTGCGCCGGCGACTATTTCCCGCGCGAAGCCATGGGAACCGTGGCCGGCGCCTGGACACCGTTCTACGGATCGGGCGCGATCCTGACTCATTGGGTGACCGGAAAGCTTCGGGACGTGACGGGGGTATACGATCATGCGTTCATCATCTGCGCTGTCATGACCGCGGTCTCGGTGGTCCTGATGAGCCGGGTCCGGCAAACAAGGGATTGAGGCCGGAAGATCTTCTTCTTTCTGAAATTGCATCGTCACCGGATGTGCATTAAGATAGGCGCGCTGCCATCGTCCATGCAGGACCTCGGACGGCGCCGCCGTCGAGCGATCCGATCACCCCATCTGTTGCGGAGGTTCCATATGAAACGGTTGTTTATGCTGCTCCTGCTCGTGCTCATGCCTGCCGGGGTGTGGGCGCAGTCCGATATGGTCACCGGCAAGGCGACGCCACAGGAAGTCTATCAAAAGGTGTCCGAAGCCGCCCGTTTCCTCTTCGAGGCTGGAGAAAAGGGCCTGAAGGAGTTTGAGAGCCCCAAGGGGAAATTTGTCTGGAAGGACACCTACGTGTGGGTGACGGAGTGCGCGAAGAATTACTGCCTGCCGACCCCCAAAAGCCAGGACCTGGGCTTGAACCTGTCACAGATGAAATGCCATCAGACGGGCAAGCTTTACATCCTGGGCCTCTGTGACGACATGGCGGCCCATCCGGAAGGGGCCTGGGTGGAACACTGGCAGCCGAAACCGGGGTTCGACCAGCCCCAGCGGAAAGTGAGCTTCATGAAACAGGTACCCCATTCGCCGTATCAGGTGGTTTCCGACATTTTCGACGATGCGACGACATTGGAACAGCTGAAAAAAATTTCCAAGCAGAAATAACCCATGAGTCGTTTTTTGTGCGTGGACATCGGTGCCGGCACCATGGATGTGCTCTGGTTTGACTCCGAATCGGTGCATCACTACAAGGCGGTGGTGGTGTCGCCGGTGCGGACGATTGCGGAGCGCGCCGCCCGGCTGCCGGGGAATTTAGTGGTCACGGGGTGCGAGATGGGCGGAGGCCCGGTGACGTCGGTCCTGCGCCAGCGGGCCGAGACGAACGACGTCATCGTTTCGCTATCGGCAGCCGCCACCCTGCATCACGATCCGGAGAAAGTACGCTCCTGGGGCCTAACGGTCGTTGAAGACAAAGAGGCGGAGAAGCTGCGCCGGCGCGGGCGCTATGCGCACCTGGTGCTGCAGGACATAGAAGCGGACCGGCTGGAGCGGATCGTTGAGGGCTTCGGCGTTCCCTTCGAATTCGATGCGCTGGCCGTCTGCGTGCAGGATCACGGTGTTCCGTCGCCGGGAATGTCGCACCTGGACTTCCGGCATCGGATTTTCAAAGAGCGGCTTGACGCCCGGCCCCACCCGCACGAGCTGCTTTTTTCGGCCGGCGAGGTCCCGGTCGTCCTGAACCGCCTGCGGTCTGTGGCCCGGAGCGCCGGGCAGCTTCCGGCCCGGGAGGTCTATGTGATGGACAGCGGCATGGCCGCCGTCGTGGGGGCCTCGCTCGACACACACGTCCCAAGAGATCGTCCCTTTGTCGTGCTGGACGTGGCCACTTCGCATACCGTCTGTGCCGCTGCGGTTGAGGGCGAGCTGGCCGGCCTGGTTGAGTATCACACGGTGGACATCAACCGGGAACGGCTTGAGGTGCTGCTCGAGGGCCTTGTGACCGGCCGGCTGGACCACCGCCAGGTCCTGAAAGAGGGCGGCCACGGCGCTTACATCCGCAAGGCGGTCGGCTCCGAGGCGCTAAAAACCATCATCGCCACCGGACCCAAGCGTCGGCTCGTGCTAGGCTCCAGGCGCCCGATGATCTTCGGCGCGCCGCTGGGCGACAACATGATGACCGGCTGCGTCGGGCTGCTGGAATCCCTGCGCCGCCATGAGGGACTACCGGCGTTTGTCTATGTCTGAGGGTGGCTATCTTCATTTGGATACAGCGGGGGAACCAAGCATGGATGTGACTTCGGATAAACATGCGGACATCGGCCTGATCGGCCTGGCGGTCATGGGCCATAACCTGGTCCTGAACATGAACGATCATGGCTACACGGTGGCGGTTTACAACCGAACGGTTTCCAGGGTCGACGACTTCTTAAACGGGCCGGCCAGAGGCACGCGCGTGGTGGGCGTCCATTCGCTGGAAGAAATGGCGGCGCTGTTGAAGCCCCCGCGGAAAATCATGCTCATGGTCAAAGCCGGGAAGGCGGTGGACGAGTTCATCGAACATCTGCTGCCGTCCCTGCACCCGGGCGATCTGATCATCGACGGCGGCAACTCCCACTTCCTCGATACCATCCGCCGGACCCAAAGGCTGCGGGAAAAAGGGCTTCTCTTCATCGGCACGGGCATCTCCGGCGGCGAAGAAGGTGCGCGCCGGGGGCCGTCCATCATGCCGGGCGGGGCTCCGGAGGCCTGGCCCCTGGTCAAGGGCATCTTTGAGAGCATCGCGGCCCGGACCTCCGATGGTTCGCCCTGCTGCGGTTGGGTGGGAGAAAACGGCGCCGGGCACTACGTGAAGATGATCCACAACGGCATCGAATACGGGGACATGCAACTGCTCGCCGAAGCCTATCAGTTGATGCGCGACGGCCTGGGATTGAGCCATGCCGCCATGCATCGTACGTTTGCCGCCTGGAACCGGGGGGAGCTGGAGAGCTATTTGGTCGAGATTACCCGCGACATCACCGCTATTAAGGATGCCGACGGACGGCCCCTGGTGGAAAAGATCCTCGACGCCGCCGGGCAGAAGGGGACCGGGAAATGGACCGGAATCAACTCCCTGGATCTGGGGATCCCGGTGACGCTCATCACTGAAGCCGTTTACGCCCGCGCGCTGTCCGCACTCAAAGATGAACGTGTCGATGCCGCCAAGATTCTCAAAGGGCCGAAGGGGAAATTCAAGAAGGACACGCAACCCTCCGTGGAAAATATCCGCAAGGCACTTTTGGCCTCCAAGATTGTGTCGTACGCCCAGGGATTCATGCTGATGCGCGAGGCGTCCCGGGAATATCACTGGCAGCTCGATTTCGGCACCATCGCGCTGCTGTGGCGCAGCGGATGCATCATTCGTAGCGCTTTTCTGGAACCGATCAAGGCGGCCTATGACCGGAATCCGAACTTGGCCAATCTCTTACTGGACGATTATTTCAGGGGCATCCTCCGGACCTGCCAGGCGTCGTGGCGCGGCGTCGTGATGGAAGCGATCCGAGGGGGCATTCCCGTCCCGGCCTTCTCGGCGTCTCTGGCGTTCTACGACGGGTATCGCAGCGAACGGCTGCCGGCCAATCTGATCCAGGCCCAGCGGGATTATTTCGGGGCCCACACTTACGAGCGTGTGGATCAGCCGCGCGGGATGTTTTTCCACACCCAGTGGCAAGCCCACCTCGCGGCCAGGAAAACCTGAAAAAATCTATGGAAAATAATATCTATTATCTATGGTGTTATCTATGGTGTCACATCTCGTTTAATGATTAATATGGTCTATGCTGTCATATTTCGTTCTACCGCTGGAGCAGTTACCGGGTGTATGCGTATGGGCAGCAAGCGCCGGAATGGCTCAATACCGAGCCGAGACTGTCGCAGTTGGTGAATGCCGAGGACCGGCATAAAGCCTACCGGGATATCCCCCAACAGAAATTGCTGGTCAAAGAGGTAGATTTGGATCAGATTCCGGCGAAAATCGCAGGATTTCTTGGCTGCGATGTCGGGGCCTTCAAGAAGGCCGCCCGGGTTTCCTCGCGCCGTGTTTTAGACCGTGATTTGTTGCTTTATACCTTCTGGCAGCTCGGGGTTCGAACCAATTCACAGCTCGGGAAGATCTTTGGGCTGACCGGATACCTATGAAGCGGGATGGCTGCCTTACGCAGGTTCGTTGAGCGGATGGTTGCGTCGCGCTGCGGCCGAAACCCCGCCGCTCCGATGGGTGACACGACCGCATTAGACATATTTGATTGCCGGAGCAATATCACTCCAGCGCCTGAAACCGGCGCATGAATTTGCGATCGATATAATCCTTGATGATGAAAGCCAGGCGGCCGCCGAACAGAATCGGTCGCTTGTAGAAGATCCCCGTGCCATCGCCCAGGTTAAAAATCAGCAGGTAGTCGCCCCCGGGATCAAAGCCCTGGAGCGCTTTGCCCTCCAGGGCGGCCATCAGATTGTGGTAGATGACCGGATTCTGGCGCACGGCGTAGACACCCACCTTGTCCAGAGGGGCTTCCTGGAAATGGATGCAATCACCGCCGCCGAACATTGTGGGGTATGCCGTACTTTGCAGATAGCGGTTGACCAATAAACCTCCATTAGGACCGGTCGGGATCCCGGATGCCCGGAATACCGGATGGGGCGTGACGCCGACGGCCACGAAAATAATGTCCAGCGCATGGGCTCTTCCGGAAGCTTCGGTCGCCCGGCCGGTGCGGATTTCCTGGACGTCGCAATTCCCCAATATTTCGATCCCGCGCCTTTTCAAAGATGCCAAGGCCTTGGCACGCACGCCCTGAGGATGATGCGGCATGACCGTGGTTTTGGTGAAAATCCGAATGCCCGCCGGGTGCAGGCCCGGCTCCCGGGTCAATTTCCAGACGTTCCCAGCGATCTCCACGGCCGAAGGGCCGCCGCCTACGATGCCGATGGCCAGTTTCTTGCGGGCGGCGAGTTCGAGAATCCGCCGCTGGGCCTCCAGCAGTCGCTCGATCGGTTTGACCAGGTAGATATCCTCCAAAGCACCGGTGATCATGTTTTGCGGCACATGGCTGCCCACGTTGCAGGAAATCACGTCGTAGGGGATGGAATCGCCCGATTCCAAACGCACGCTGCGAGCGTCCGCATCGATCCTGTCGACTCGGCCCAGCACGAATCGGGCGCCCATTTTCTCCACGACGCGCCGGGTCGCGAAACGGATCTCATCGGGTGGGTAAGTTTTTCCGAGCATGCCGGGGCCCATGCCGGAATAATAATGGTGTTCGGACGGCTGGATCACCGTCACCTGGTATCCTTTTTCGATGAACCGGTTCAGGTTCGACAAGGTCACCATGTGCGCGTGGCCGCCGCCGGCTAATACCAATTGTTTTTTCATGATGGCTTCCTCATGGAATAGACGGCAGCGCCGCTCTCAGCGATTCCCGAAAAGCGAGGCCAGCTGCTCCAGGTGCGCACGCTCCTCGCTGGCGATCTGCGTCAGCACGTTTTTGCTCTCCTCGGTCTCGGCCCGATCGGCGGCCCGCTGATACAGGTCCAGCGCCTGGGCCTCGATGGCCATGGCCAGCGAAATGACTTCCTCTGCCGCCTCCAGATCCGGTTGATAGAGCCGCAGGTATTCTTGGGTGGTCAGTCCGCCCTCCATGGCGGGAGCCATCACCTTTCCGGCAAATTCCTCCCGCGTCACTGCAGCGCCGGATATGCGGAGGTACTCGTTGAAAATGCGGTCCTGATGCTTGACTTCGATAGCGGAAAGCTTGCCGAACAGCCGGCGGACATTCTCGTTCTTGACCTGCGCCGCCATCGAGAGGTAAAACTCGCGCAGCCCCTCCTCGAGCGAATAGGCCGCCATAAGCGTTTCTTCCGGAGATTCATTGCCCGAGAACAGGCTCAGGCCCAGGTCTTCCGGGCCGACCGCCTTTTGGCTGTTCCAGGCCTTAATCCCGCCGGACAGGTTCAGCACCTCCCTGAACCCCTTGGCCGCCAGCGCCTGGGCCGCCACGCGGCTGCGGCCGCCGATGGCGCAATAGACCACCGTCGGTTTGTCGGTGTCCAGTTCGGCCAAGCGGGCGCCCAGCTCCGGCAACGGAATCAGTTTCGCGCCGGGGAGGTGTTCGGCTTCATATTCCGCGGGTTGGCGCACATCCAGCAGCGTGAAGGCATCGCCGGCCATGCGCTGCATATACTGCTTCGCCTTGACGGCATCGATCGATTTTACCGGAGTAAAGAACTGCTTCCAACGCATCTTAGGGCTCCTTTCACTGAGGGGGGATTGTCATGAACCGCACAGGGGGTCCTCCTTGCGGGTCTTGAAATCGATGACGAACGCCGTGTCAAGCTGTTCCGGATCCTGATAGAAGCCTTCGAAACCCGCTGCGACGAATTCCCGCTTGATAAGTTCGTATTCCCCGGAATCCGCCCGCGTGCCGATCAAAGCGTGGCGGTCGGCGCCGTATAGGGGACGGTACTGGGCCATCAGGCTGGTGAAGATGTCCTGGGGGTCGAAGGTTCGTTTCAGAAAGGCAAGCACCTCGCGGCTGCCGGACTGGTCGTTCGGCAGCACCAGATGGCGGATGCACAGGCCGCGGCGGGCGATGCCGGCCTCGTCGCAGCGCAGCGGTCCGACCTGGCGAAACATGCGGCGAACGGCGGCCTGATTGATCTCCACGTAATCCGGAGCCTTGGAATACAGGTGCGCGGCATCGTTGCAGCCGTATTTCATGTCGGGCAGCCAGATGTCCACCACGTCTTTGAGCAGGTCGATGGTTTCCACCCGCTCGTAGCCGCCACAGTTGTAGACGATCGGGCGCGCCAAGCCCGAGTCTGCCGCCATGCGCAGGGCGCGCAGGACCCACGGCAGAAAATGGGTGGCCGTGACCAGATTGACGTTGTGGCATCCCTTTGCCTGGAGCCCCAGCAGCTTCTGCGCCAGCTCCTCCACTGAAAACAGCCTGCCCTCCTGCTCGTGGGAAATCTGGTAGTTCTGGCAGAAGACGCACTTCAAGGTGCAGTGGGTGAAGAAGACCGTGCCGGAGCCGCCGGTGCCGGAGAGCGGCGGCTCCTCACCGTGGTGCGGGAAGATGCTGGAGATGACGAGTTCGCTCGGCGCGCCGCAGAAGCCGCGCTCGCCCCCGAAACGGTTCACGCCGCAGCGCCGCGGGCAGAGCGCGCAGCTGGCGGCGATCCGGTCGAATTCGTCGATGCGGTGAGCCCAGTCGCTGTCGGTCAGGTAGGTATAGGAGGGGGCCGGCACGGAAGACTTCCCTTAATGAGGGTTCACATCGAAGCCCTCCAGTCTGGCAGCGGCGGCCAAGCGATCGTCAAAACACATCAGCGGCAGCCGCTGGGCATTCTCTTCGGTTGCCACCATCACCGCCGCCAGCTGAAGGGCATCGGCCGCTCTCAATGGATGGATGCGCAGCAACCTTATCGCTCGGTCTTTGACGCGTTGAATCGCGCTGACCTCATAAATGGTTTCAAGGAGGGTGTTCATGCGAAGCGAGGCTGCGTCGAAGGAGTCCGGTCCAAGAGCGCCGTCTCGCAATCGCCGGCAGAGAGCGCTGAAAATCTCTACTCGACTCATGGTCCAGACCAGCACGTCACGGTCGGCACGATAGGCCTGGATACAGTATTCCGACTGTGCTTCCTTCACGATTAACGGGATAATCGCGGAAGCGTCCCAGAACCTCATCTCCCATCCTCCCGCTCTTTTTTCAAGGCGTTCAGGGCTCCGGTGTTTTGCCCGCCTTCGGAAATCACATGGCCCATCCGGCCAAGGAAGGAACGGGAGGCCCTTGACTTGGGAGCCGTGATGACTCCAAGCTCAACCATGCGTTGAAGCCAACCGTTGCCGGACTTTTTATCCCGAAGTCCGCTGATCGCTTCGATACGGGCCAACGGAACTTTCCGTTCCAGGATCTCAACGACTTCGCCGGCCCGCACCAGTCTTAAATAATGGCTTAAGCGGTTCTTCAGATCGGAAATGTTGGTTCGGATCATACAGGCCTCCATGGGTCAGGCACGTAAATTCAGCTTAAAATATCAAGCTATATTGGACATGTCAATCAGTCCATTTCAACCGAATGGGCTCTCGTGTACAGCTTTTCCTGCTGGAATTCTTGAATTACCTGTTGGCCTCATATACTCTTTCGTTGAGGAAGGAGGCGGCATGAACACGCAACGATGCGGTCTTGTCGGGATGATGCTGATCGCCGCCCTTGCAGTGTCCTTGGCCGTTTATGCGCACGGCGATTGGAAGTCACCCCCAAAAGCGGCCGCCCGCAAGAATCCCATGGTTCGGGATCAGGCTTCGATCGGAAGAGGGAAAGAACTGTATCGAATCCACTGCGGCGAATGCCATGGGGAGACCGGCCGCGGCGACGGGCCGAAGGCCTCCCGGACGTGGCCGAGACCCACTGATCTGATTCAGATGGCGGGCCATCACCCGGACGGCGATTTCGCCTGGAAGATCGAGATCGGCCGCGGGGACATGCCGGGTTTCAAGAAGAAACTGAAGCCGCAAGAGATTTGGGATTTGGTTAATTTCATTCAGGGCCTGAAACCTTGAACAGGCGTTGGGGAAAACGCACAAAAAGAGCCCTTCAGGTTTCTCCGAGAAGGGCTCTCACGTTTCAGGTAGATCGCCTATGGTGTGATCAGCGCCGGATCGGTGATCACTCCGAGGAAGCGGAAACGTCCGCCTTTCACCTGCTGGACCTGGACCTCTTTCACCACTTCGCCCTTGTTGAAGCCCTTGATGACTCCGGTCAGGCCGTCGTAGTCCTTGGTGGCGGCGATGGCGTCGCGGACGGCCTTGCCGCTGACGCTCTTGGCGCGCTGGATGCCGTCGCACAAGATCATGAAGGCGTCGTAAGCCGAAGCGCCGACCATGTCCGGCTGGATCTTGAAGCGGGTTTCGTATTCCTTCAGAAACTCCTGGACGAACGGCCTCGGACCTTCTCGGCTGGAAGCCGCTCCCTCAAACAAAGCGCATCATATCTTCAACAGGGCCAGCACCTCTTTTTCCTTCGCCTCGGCCTCGGCTTCCAACCGGTCGGCTTCCTGCCGCAGCTCGGCGGTGAACGCCTCGTCCCTGATGGAGGCGAGGTTGATCCGGACGTTGTAGGCCGCCGTGCGCGCCGCCATGCGCGCGGCCAGCACCCCGGCCGCGCCGTCGGAGGCGGCGTTGGGGTTGCCTTTCAATATGACCGCACGGCCGAGGTCCATGATCGCGATTGCATCCCGGGCAACCCCCAGCGGCACGAGAGCAGCTTGTTTGAAGGCCTCCTGTACCGCTCGGGTGCGGTCCACTCTCTCCGCCTCAGTGGCCTTCGGCAGCTGAAAGGCCCTCAGAACCTGGGCGTAGGCATCGGAATCGCGGTCGATCTCCCGGATGAGTTTCAGCCGCAGGAAGGACGCTTTTTCGGCCACCGCGCGCATTTCGGCATCCACGCTTTCAAAATTTTTCCGGCCGATCGTCAACTGCGCCACCATTTCCGTCAATGCCGCGGCCAGCGCGGCATTTAAGGCGGCAGAGCTGCCGCCGCCGGGCAGGGGATCGCCGGATGCGGTTTTGGCCAGATAGTTTTTAATCGACAGATCCGCTAACACCGGACGCCTCCTTGGTTGAGCTTGTCATAGACGAGTGTTCCTCTCTTGATCACCTTCTCCACCGTGCTCACGCCGAGGTGGTAGGGGATGAACCGGT
>CAVOWH010000015.1:0-156089 GCA_963700055.1 uncultured delta proteobacterium
ACTGGTAGCTAAAGGCGCCCAGGCCGTCGGCATCGGCAATCGCTGTGGTGTCGGCCGTGAGGGTCTGGAAGCGCGTGGGCGTGCCCGTGACCGTAGGGTCGCCCGTGGGGGCGTCGTTGACGTTGGCCACCGCCGCCGTCTGAGCCGAGGTCACCGACTCGGCCGTCCCGTGGCCGTCGGTGTAGCCGACCCTCACACGGATGCTCGCCCCCACATCGGCATCCCCCAGGGTGTAAGTGCTCGATGTGGCCCCGGCGATGTTGCCGCCGTTGCGCTGCCACTGGTAACTGAAGGTGCCCAAGCCGTCGGCATCGCTGATACCTGCGGTGTTAGCGGTTAAGGTTTGATTCTCCGTCACCGTGCCGCTGATCGCGGGCAATCCGACCGGCGCATCATTGACATTGGCCACCGGGGCGCTCTGCGCGGAAGTCACAGACTCATTGCTGCCGTTGCCATCGGTGTAGCTCACCGTAACGCTGATCCGGCTGCCCACATCCGCATCCCCCAGGGTGTAGGTGCTCGACGTGGCCCCGGCGATGTTGCCGCCGTTGCGCCGCCACTGGTAGCTGAAGGTCCCCAAACCGTCGGCATCACTGATGCCCGTGGTGTTGACGCTCAGCGTCTGGTCCTCGGTGAGGCTGCCCGTGATGGTGGGCAGTCCGACGGGGGCGTCGTTGACGTTGGCCACCGCCGCCGTCTGAGCCGAGGTCACCGACTCGGCCGTCCCGTGGCCGTCGGTGTAGCCGACCCTCACACGGATGCTCGCCCCCACATCGGCATCCCCCAGGGTGTAAGTGCTCGATGTGGCCCCGGCGATGTTGCCGCCGTTGCGCTGCCACTGGTAACTGAAGGTGCCCAAGCCGTCGGCATCGCTGATACCTGCGGTGTTAGCGGTTAAGGTTTGATTCTCCGTCACCGTGCCGCTGATCGCGGGCAATCCGACCGGCGCATCATTGACATTGGCCACCGGGGCGCTCTGCGCGGAAGTCACAGACTCATTGCTGCCGTTGCCATCGGTGTAGCTCACCGTAACGCTGATCCGGCTGCCCACATCCGCATCCCCCAGGGTGTAGGTGCTCGACGTGGCCCCGGCGATGTTGCCGCCGTTGCGCCGCCACTGGTAGCTGAAGGTCCCCAAACCGTCGGCATCACTGATGCCCGTGGTGTTGACGCTCAGCGTCTGGTCCTCGGTGAGGCTGCCCGTGATGGTGGGCAGTCCGACGGGGGCGTCGTTGACGTTGGCCACCGCCGCCGTCTGAGCCGAGGTCACCGACTCGGCCGTCCCGTGGCCGTCGGTGTAGCCGACCCTCACACGGATGCTCGCCCCCACATCGGCATCCCCCAGGGTGTAAGTGCTCGATGTGGCCCCGGCGATGTTGCCGCCGTTGCGCTGCCACTGGTAACTGAAGGTGCCCAAGCCGTCGGCATCGCTGATACCTGCGGTGTTAGCGGTTAAGGTTTGATTCTCCGTCACCGTGCCGCTGATCGCGGGCAATCCGACCGGCGCATCATTGACATTGGCCACCGGGGCGCTCTGCGCGGAAGTCACAGACTCATTGCTGCCGTTGCCATCGGTGTAGCTCACCGTAACGCTGATCCGGCTGCCCACATCCGCATCCCCCAGGGTGTAGGTGCTCGACGTGGCCCCGGCGATGTTGCCGCCGTTGCGCCGCCACTGGTAGCTGAAGGTCCCCAAACCGTCGGCATCACTGATGCCCGTGGTGTTGACGCTCAGCGTCTGGTCCTCGGTGAGGCTGCCCGTGATGGTGGGCAGTCCGACGGGGGCGTCGTTGACTGCAGTGACCGTGATGCTCGCAGTGTCCGTGGCCGTGGAGAAGGCGGTGGTGCCGCCGTTGGTGGTCGTGTCCGCCGTGCCGCCGGCTGCGCCGCTGGTCCGGTCCCATGCCCGGAAGGTCAGCCCCCCCGCCACCGTGCCGTTCCAGTTGCTGTTAGGTTGGAAATACAGCCTTGTGTTTGCATCTGCGGCGAGCAGCCGCGCATTGGCGTCGGATACCAACCCCAGCGGGTTCCATGTCGAACCGTTGTTGGTGGAGTACCACCAACTGCCGTTGGTGGTGTCGGCGCCGGTGACGGCGATGCCGAGAAGAGTGCCCACATCCGGGTCTGTGAAGTTGTCCAGCCCGCCGCCGCCAGGCAAATCAATCAGGCTGGCGACCAGCGAGCCCACTGCACCGATCGGCGCACCCGCATCTTCGTTCACCGGGGCGAGCACGGGACTATCGCCCGGATTAAGCACTGGGGCGGTATTGCCATTAACGGCTGTTTGGTTGAGGCTGAATTCCGATGTATTCCCGGATGAGTCGGTGGTGGTGGCCGTGATGACCGCGCCGATGGGAACGGCAACACCGACAAACGTCACATTGAAACTCGCATTGCCGAGAAAGTTTGATGTGCCGCTCGTGGAGCCAATATAGGTCTGGCCTTCGCCGTGACCGGAAGGATCTCCGGCGGGACTCCAGTAGAAATCAATAGTATAATTAAGGATTGATCGGATGTTCAATGTGCCGACCACCTTCAAGTCCGAGCCGATGACAGCGGCGCTGGTGATGACGGGATAATTCCGCAAATTATTCGGTCCTAAATCCATGTCGCCAGAATCGTTTAAGCTGACCCCATCATTTCCCAGATCGATGCCCAGTACGGCGTGGCTGTAGATGCTATTCCCCCGAATGGAGTTATTCACGCTGTCCGTCGAGTTCGCATCTACCAGCACGCCGCAGTTGTTGTAGGCGATCACGTTGCCCGAACCGGGCGTTATGTCGCCAATCTGATTGTTGTTGGCTCCGTTCCAAATCACCACACCGAACGTGGAATTGCCCAAAGCCCCGAGCCCGGAGGCACCAACGCCGATGTAGTTGCCCAGGACTAGGTTGTGGTTGACGCCGGAATTGGAGATGCTGACTCCAGCATAATTGTTGCCGGAAAGGACGTTGTCCCGGATAGTGTTGCCGCTGGCAGCCCCTTTGTTGATCCCGCCGTCTCCGTTGTCGCTTATCAGGACGCCGCTGTCGGCGTTGCCCAGGTCCAGGGCGCCGGTAATATCGGTGCCGATATAGTTGTTCTGCACCAGGTTGCCGGTGGCGTCGTCGCCGAAGATGACGACACCGCTGCCTCGGCTGCCGCCGGTATTTCCGGAGATGATATTGCGCTGTGCGCTCGTCGCCCCACCGATAATGTTGTTGGGAGCATCCTCGATGATGACGCCGTCCAAATTTCCGATGGCGGCAGTCCCGGCGGCGTTGAGCCCGATGATGTTGCCCTCGATGCGATTGCCGGTGGAAGTGCTGCCCTGGATCTCGATGCCCGCGTCGGAGTTGCCAGAAACAACATTACCCGCCCCCGGCGTGCTGCCGCCGATGATGTTGTTCGAGCCGAGAATATAGATCCCGTGGCCGTCGTTTTGGGTGCCGGAAGCGCCGGCGGTGCCATCTGGATTTAGACGGCCGATGTAGTTGCCGGCGATAGTGTTGTTCTGCGATCCGGCCTGAATCTCGATGCCGTCGCCGCGGAAGTTGCGGATCACCAGTCCGCGGATCATGCTGCCGTCGGCGGTGCCCGTCAGCACCAGGCCATCGGCGGACAGGTTATTCCCGTCGAGAATGATGGCGGGCCGATTGCCGTTAGCGGCGAAGCTGTCGTCGGTAGTCGCATCGAGCGTGACCTGCCCGCTGATCGTCGGCAGTGCGGAGGTTAGCGTGACCGTATGGGGGCCGGTTCCGAGAATGCTGAAGTTGATCGTGTCCGCGCCGGCATGGGTGTTGGCGTCGGTGATTGCCTGCCGCAAGGACCCTGCTCCGGAGTTGTTGGTGTTGGTAACCGTGTAGGTGGCCAGCACGCCGGACCAGTGCTGCTGGACATCGGAGCAGAAGACCACATTTGTTTCGATCTCGCCGTTTTCGTACTCTAACAACCAATCGCCGCCCAACCGGACGTCGCCGGTGAGGTCTTCGCTGGCGGCCACATCGGCGCCGGTGAGTTCGGCAATGTTGTTCAGGAGGCTCTGCCCGGCGCTGTCGGCAGCGATGTTGCAGCCATAAAAAAGGATATCTCCGGATTCGGTGAGGGCATTGCCCCATCGGGACACCATCGCGCGGTTTTGTTCCAGGGTCGCACTGTTCAACTCGGTGTCGCCCAGGTTAATCCGCCCGTCGCTGCCGTGGGTGATGAAATGCACGGCTGCCAGACCCGATCGCTCAGCCAGGACATCGCTGATCTGCTCAACGCCGTCGCGGCCGGAATCCAGGGCAACGACTTCGATGGCACGGCCATCGCTGCGGCTCGCCAGCAGGTCGTCCACCAGCTGCTGGTAGTCGCTGATGCCGGTATCGACGAATACCAGCTCCCGCTGCTCGGCCAAAGCCGCCGACTCCTCTTGCGGATGGGGGTTTGATCCGTTTTCGGAGCCGATTTCATCCAGTTTGGGAAGCTGGGCCAGGATATCGACCATGGCCCCTGCGCCCGGCGGGTTCTGGCCTTCGTGCGGCACAAAGGCATCGGAGGTAACGGCGCTCTCATAAACTGCCACGGTTGTCTGCGCGAAGTCGCCCTGGGTAGCGGACAGGCCATCAGGTGCCGGACTTTCCATACCGGCCCCCCAGCTCCCGGAGAGCAGCAGCCGGGGCTCCAGGGGTTCAAAACAGATACCGAACGCCGACGCCGGGCGCTTTTTTTGGATCCATTGGCTCTTTTTCAATGTTTCCTCAACAGCTATCAAATAAATTCCAAACTTCAAAACCCAAATCTCAAATAAATCCCAATGCCCAAAAAACCCAAATCTCAAATAAATTCGAAATTTCAAGTACCAAATTTTAAATAAGTTTCATTATCCAATGACCTAACCAATTTTTTTATTTGTCTTCTTTCTTTTTACTATTTAGTATTCTATTTCTCAAAAATAGTTTTGAATTTGTTATTTTGGTCATTGTGATTTATTTGTTTATTGGTATTTGATAATTGTTATTTACTATTTGTTATTTGTTATTTGGGTTCTGTAATTTTGATTTCTCTACTATTGATGAAAAGATTTTTTTCAATTCAATTGCCTCTTGCATCAAACTTTGGGTGTCATTACCGTTCATTAAATTATTTGTTTCATGAATCAGCCTAAGCCAATAGGCGCTTTCTTTCGCTTCTTTACGACTTATTTTTATCCTCAGCAAAAAGTCTTTCTTGCTTAGCGATTCATTTGCTTCTCTATAATTTGCGCCTACTGAACCTGAAGCTCTTACCAGTTGCTTACCATCATCGATATTTCCAATTGTCTTTGGCAATGTTTTAACGAAAATCCTTATAGCTTTAGCGAATTGGAATGTCCTTTCTTCAAGATCATAAGGTTTGGAATTTTGATTTTTGGTCATTGTGATTTATTTGCTATTTGTATATTGTAATTTGGAATTTGTCTTTTCTTTAAAGTCACAACCTTCACTATGCTGCCAAACCCTTTGGTTTATCTTCCACCGCATTGATAGAAAAACTAGTTTTGGAACCACACAATCGCATCAGCTTTGATGTAAGCTGAACGATCTCCATCTGACCGCGATTGTCCACAGCGGCTTTTTCGATCTCCAATGCCGTTTCGGCGATTTGCGTGAGGCCGTACTTGGTGGCTCGGGTGGCCAGGTGCTCGGCCGAAACGGAAAGAGCCGCAAAAGAAGACGTGTTGACCGCGGCGAACATCTTTTCAACTTCGCGGCCGAATTCGAGTTTCAGCGAATCGGAAACCGGTTCTTTTGCTTTGCGCCGGCTCTCATCGCGGGCACTGACGACGTCAACGAAATGTTCAACCAAATCAGGGTCGAACTGTGTACCTGCGCACCGGCGAAGCTCTTTGAAGGCCTCTTCATAGCTGCGGGCCCGGCGATACGGTCGATGCGAGACCATGGCGCTGAAGGCATCGGCGATATTAAGGATTCTTGCGCCCAGCGGAGCGTCCTTTTCTTTAGCGCGGGAAGGGTCTTGCGTTGAACTTCCGTCGTACCAAAGGCTGTGATTGCGGACGATATCAACAAGCTCGGGAGACAGGAAGGTCGATGCGATGACATCCACACTTCTGCGCTCGTGGTCACGCATGATCAGCCACTCTTCATCGGTTAAAGGCCCCGGCTTGAGCAGAATGGAATCGGGTACGCCAAGCTTGCCGATGTCATGCAGGAGCCCCGCGATTTCGAGCACGGAGCATTCATTGATGGACATCAATCCCTGGGCCGCTGCCACGCAAAGGTCCCCCACCTGGCGGGAATGTTCGGCTGTAGTAATATCGCGGTGTTCCAATGCCAGCATAAGGGCATTGACGACATGGTGGGGAATATGAACATCGGCCTCCTTTTTGTCCGGTTCGCAGCTTGTGGCTCCATCAGCATCCTTCTCAGGAACGCAGGCGATCTCTTCACTGTGGCAAACCACGCGGTCCCGGCCTCTCTTTTTTGGCCACATACAGGGCCTTGTCCGCCTGGCTGAGTAACTCCGAAGGATTGGCCGGCTCTGAGTCAAGTGAAGAAACCCCCATGCTGACCGTGACCCCAATGCCTGAAATGCTCTTGGAGGCGATGGTGCTTCGAATCCGTTCGCCGGTAATGAGTGCGCCCTGGGTGTTGGTTTCCGGCAAAAGGATGCAGAACTCTTCACCGCCATAACGGCAAACGACATCGCTGTCTCTCACACAATCATGCAGTAAGCTGCTCACCTGCTGCAGCACTTTATCGCCTACAGGATGGCCATATCTATCGTTGATCGATTTGAAGTGATCGATATCGACCATGACGCAGGAGAAGTTGTGACCGTATCTTTTGGCCCGGCTGAACTCCACCTCGAATCTTTCAAAGAAGGCCCGACGATTCAAACAGCGGGTCAATGGGTCCTGCATCGCAAGGACCTGCAGCTCCTGGTTTTGTCTGCGGATTTCATCACGGGACTGTTCCAGGGCACTCAACGTCTTTTGCAGCTCGGTATTCTTCTGCTCAATGAGCGTGACATCATCGAAGGTGGCGAGGACGCCGCGCATCTTGCCTGCGCCGTCAAGGATCGGGGCGCCATTGACCATAAAGGCCCGGGCGTCGCCCGCTTCGCCTTGCAGGGTGAGGGGAATGGCTGCCTGGGTCGCCCGTTCGCGCATGGCCTGTTGCCAGGGAAAGTCCTTCATATGCTTTTGGGTTCTTGGAAGGACCCAGTTCAGTTCGGAGGCCTTCTGCCCCGTGAGCGACCCTTTTGAAGCCCCAGCGGTTTTTTCAAATGCCTTATTGGCCAGCACGATGCGCTCCTGGTGGTCCATCAGAACCACTCCTTCCACCAGGCTGTCCAGCGCCACCTTGACCCTTTCGGGCACGACCGCCGACGGGTCCAGGTGCTTCAGCGTTTTTTTCATCAGCAGGTAATAGCCCAGAAAAGCCAAGGGAACGACGAGCACCAGCAGCTTGACCACCGGTTTTCCCCAAAGCTCCAAAAACAGATTGGCATACGCCGGCTTGAAACTCACCTCGAAGGTCCCCCAACGCGCACCGCTCTTGATAATCGGAACTTGAACGTTGGTCGGGGTTGACGACTCGTTGTTGTGGTTGCTCCAGTTGACCTCATGATCCCCCACCTTGGCCACAAGTGCGCCGGAGTCTTTGCGGAGCGCCGCGGAGAGAATGTCTTCATTCCTCTGCTTCAAGACGTCCAAGGTTGTTTGAATCGCATATAGATCTCCCTTTTGAACGGCGAGCGACGCATAAACCGCCAACGATTCGCAGGTTTTTTTGCGCAGATCGAGAACCGCCTTGTTCGGATCCGGAAGAACGCCCAACATATCCACGCACATCAATAGCGTCATGGTAAACAGGGCTAGCCCGAGACTGATGCGAACGTCCGGAGCGATGCTAAAGCGCTTCATCCCAGTTCTTTCTCCCTTTTGGCGATTGCCGGGCTTTTACAGCTTTCTCCGAGTCCAATAGATCCCGGATACTCTTTTCGTCCACTTCCGATTCTTTTTCACCACGCTTCTTTTTCTTGTCTTTGTCTTGCTTTTTATCCTTGCCGATAAGAACGGGTAAGGGATCGAAACACCGCCACATGGGCATTGCCGACAGGGCGCCCAGCATCAGGGAGGCGGCCCGAAACGCCCACACCACGTAGCCGGCCAGGACCGAGGCCCCCAAACCCGCTGCCGCGCCGATGATCAGTTTCTCATGGGTTGCTTCCATCTCCAGCTGGTCGTTGATCTGCTTTTGAATGCGATCGAGCTCTTGGACGATGGCCTCGGCCGAGAACAATCCAGTCGCGGGCGACGCGAAGTTTCCTTCCATCCGGTCGGCACGCGAAACCTTCGTCGGTTCCCCCTTCAGGGACTCAATAAAGCCGACTCTAACCAACGGAGCGCTGTTGTGGAGCCGATTCACTTGTTCTATTGCCGCCAACGATATCGACGGAACAAAATGGCGTGGAGGGGCCCATTGAGCGCGCGCGATGCCCGGCACAATTATTTTCCGGAAGTCCGGGAGGTCGATTTCCTCCGGGGGCGGCAGCTCCTTATCCGGCTTGGGCTCCGGCCGGGTTTCGATAGAATCGTCATCGCCGTCCGGTTTAGGATCCGCATCCCCCTCGTCATCCCGCCCCGTCGAACCGTCGTTCACGGGACCATCCGTGGCGCCCCGGATGGTGATCGTGACGTTATGGGTGGTGCCGTCCCTGGTCGTTACCGTCAGCACGTCGGTAATACTCTCCCGCGCATCCAGCTGCTGAATCGCCGTTCGCGTATTGTCCGCCGCATAGCTCCAGTTGCCCGCCGCATCGATGGTGAGGCTCCCATAAGCGCCAACGATGGTCGCAGGCAGGAAGCTCGATTCCCCGGCATCAGGATCCGAAATGGTCAGCACACCACTCACCTCAAGCAGTCCGTCGGCGGCCGAGTCCACGTCTTCAGTGACCGCTCCCGTGCTGGCGCCGCCGATCACCGGCGCGTCATTGACCGGGGTGATGTCCAGCGTCGCACTGCCGGTCACGCTGGCCGTGCCGTCGCTGATCGTGTAGCTGAAGCTCACCGCGGTGTCGTCGTTCAGGTCCGGCGTGTACGTCCAGGTTCCATCACCGTTGTCCACCAGGGTACCGTTGCCGCTGCTGATCGTCAGACCCGTTGCCCTGAGGCTCGGGCCATCCACGTCGGTGGCGTTGACCAACAACTCGGCCTGCGTTATCACGCGGGCACCGCTGTCTTCGGCGACGGCGACGAGGGTGACCGGCGTCGTGACCGGCGCACTGTTGAGGTCAGCCACCGTGATCGTGAACGTCTCGCTGTCGGTCAGGTTGCCACTGCCGTTGTCGGTTACAGTGACAGTGACCGACGGCGTCAGGCCACCCTGCGCTTCGGTCGGCGTCCAGCTGAAAGCACCGGTCGAGCTGTTGATGCTCATGCCCAGTGCCAGCGACGCGGCGTCGAGCGAGTAGGTCAGCGTCTGGCTGGGCAGGTCGGCGTCGGTCGCCGACGCGGTGAAGCTCAGCGTCGCACCTTCGTTCACCGTTTGATTGCCGATCGCCGTCAGCACTGGCGCGACATTGGTATCGGTGATGGTGATGGTGAAGGTCTCGCTATCGGTGAGGGTTCCGGTGCCGTTATCAGTCACGGTCACCGTCACCGAGGGCGCCAGGCCACCCTGGGCCTCGGTCGGCGTCCAGCTGAATAAGCCGGTCGAGGCATTGATCGTCATGCCCAGTGCCAGCGACGCCGCATCGAGCGAATAAGTCAGGCTCTGGCCCGGCAGGTCGGCATCGGTGGCCGTTGCGGTGAAGCTCAGCGTCGCCCCTTCGTTCACCGACTGGTTGCCAATGGCAGCCAGAACGGGGGCGGTGTTGACCTCGCCGACCGTAATGGTGAAGGTCTCGCTGTCGGTCAGGTTGCCGGTCCCGTTGTCGGTGACCGTGATGGTGACCGACGGGGTCAGGCCTCCCTGGGCTTCAGTCGGCGTCCAGCTGAAGGCACCGGTCGAGGCATTGATCGTCATACCCAGCGCTAGTGACGCGGCGTCGAGCGAATAGCTCAGGCTCTGCGCTGGTAGGTCGGCGTCGCTCGCGGTTGCCGTGAAGCTCAGCGTCGCACCTTCGTTGACTGTTTGATTGCCGATCGCGGCCAGCACCGGGGCCACGTTGGTATCGCCCACCGTGATCGTGAAGGTCTCGCTGTCGGTCAGGGTTCCGGTGCCGTTGTCGGTGACCGTAATGGTGACCGACGGCGTCAGGCCACCCTGGGCCTCGGTCGGGGTCCAGTTGAAGGCACCGGTCGAGCTGTTGATCGTCATGCCCAGGGCGAGTGAGGCCGGGTCGAGAGAATAAGTCAGCGTCTGGCTCGGCAGGTCAGCGTCGCTGGCCGACACGGTGAAGCTCAGCGTGGCGCCTTCGTTGACGCTGCGGTTGCCAATGGCAGCCAGCACCGGGGCCACGTTGGTATCACTCACCGTGATGGTGAACGTCTCGCTGTCGGTGAGGTTGCCGGTCCCGTTGTCGGTGACCGTGATGGTGACCGACGGGGTCAGGCCACCCTGGGCTTCGGTCGGGGTCCAGCTGAACACGCCGGTTGAGCTGTTGATGCTCATGCCCAGCGCGATCGAGGCCGCATCGAGCGAATAAGTCAGGGTCTGGCTCGGCAGATCAGCATCGGTCGCCGACGCGGTGAAGCTCAGCGTCGCGCCTTCGTTGACCGTCTGATTGCCGATCGCGGCAAGCACCGGTGCGACATTGATGTCGTTCACGGTGATCGTGAACGTTTCACTGTCGGTCAGGTTGCCGCTGCCGTTGTCGGTGACCGTAATGGTGACCGATGGCGTCAGGTCGCCCTGGGCCTCGGTCGGGGTCCAGCTGAAGGCACCGGTCGAGGCATTGATCGTCATGCCCAGGGCGAGTGAGGCGGCGTCCAGGCTGTAGCTCAGGCTCTGGCCCGGCAGGTCGGCATCGGTCGCCGACGCGGTGAAGCTCAGCGTCGCGCCCTCGTTCACCGTCTGGTTGCCGATCGCGGTCAGCACCGGGGCGACATTGATATCGTTGACGGTGATCGTGAAGGTTTCGCTATCGGTCAGGGTTCCGGTGCCGTTGTCGGTGACCGTGACAGTGACCGACGGCGTCAGGCCACCCTGCGCTTCGGTGGGCGTCCAGCTGAACGCGCCGGTGCTGGCATTGATCGTCATGCCCAGTGCCAGCGACGCGGCATCGAGCGAATAGGTCAGCGTCTGGCTCGGCAGGTCGACATCGGTCGCCGACGCGGTGAAGCTCAGCGTCGCGCCCTCGTTCACCGTCTGGTTGCCGATCGCCGCCAGTACCGGGGCGACATTGATGTCGTTGACGGTGATTGTGAAGGTTTCGCTGTCGGTCAGGGTTCCGGTGCCGTTGTCGGTGACCGTGATGGTCACCGACGGCGTCAGGCCACCCTGCGCTTCGGTCGGGGTCCAGTTGAAGGCACCGGTCGAGCTGTTGATCGTCATGCCCAGGGCGAGTGAGGCCGGGTCGAGAGAATAAGTCAGCGTCTGGCTCGGCAGGTCAGCGTCGCTGGCCGACGCGGTGAAGCTCAGCGTCGCGCCTTCGTTGACGCTGCGGTTGCCAATGGCGGCCAGCACCGGGGCCACGTTGGTATCACTCACCGTGATGGTGAACGTCTCGCTATCGGTGAGGTTGCCACTGCCGTTGTCGGTGACCGTGATCGTCACCGACGGCGTCAGACCGCCCTGCGCTTCGGTCGGGGTCCAGCTGAAAGCGCCAGTGCTGGCATTGATCGTCATGCCCAGTGCGATCGAGGCGGCGTCGAGCGAGTAGGTCAGGCTCTGACCAGGCACATCGACGTCGGTGGCTGTTGCCGTGAAGTTCAACGTCGCCCCTTCATTGACCGTTTGGTTGCCAATGGCGGCCAGCACCGGGGCCACGTTGGTATCACTCACCGTGATGGTGAACGTCTCGCTATCGGTGAGGTTGCCACTGCCGTTGTCGGTGACCGTGATCGTCACCGACGGCGTCAGACCGCCCTGCGCTTCGGTCGGGGTCCAGCTGAACACGCCGGTCGAGCTGTTGATACTCATGCCCAGCGCGAGTGAGGCCGCATCGAGCGAGTAGGTGAGCGTCTGGCTGGGCAGGTCGGCGTCGGTGGCGCTGGCGGTGAAGCTCAACGTGGCGCCTTCGTTCACAGCCTGGTTGCCGATCGCCGTCAGCAATGGCGCGACATTGATTTCATTGACGGTGATGGTGAAGGTCTCGCTATCAGTGAGCAGGCCGGTGCCGTTATCAGTCACGGTCACCGTGACCGACGGGGTCAGGCCGCCTTGGGCTTCAGTCGGCGTCCAGCTGAAGGCGCCCGTATTGGCATCAATGCTCATGCCCAGGGCGATCGACGCGGCGTCAAGGCTGTAGGTCAGCGTGTTGGCCGGCACATCGGCGTCAATGGCCGTGGCCGTGAAGGTCAGGGTCGGACCCTCGTTAACCGTCTGGTTGCCGATGGAGCCAAGGACTGGAGCCACATTCACTTCATTGACGGTTACGGAGATGGTTTCACTGTCCGTGCCGCCCTGACCGTCGCTGACGACCACATCAAAGCTGTAGCTGCCAGGACCCTGCGCCTCGGTCGGCGTCCAGCTGAACACACCGGTGGTGGCGTTGATGCTGGCTCCGGTGGGGACAGTGCCGCTCAGGCTGTAGGTGAGCGTGTCGGCCGGAACATCGGTGTCGGTGGCGGTCGCCGTGAAAGTGAGTGTTGAGCCCTCGGCGATGGTCTGGTTGCCGATCGCGGCTAGCACTGGAGCGATGTTGGCTTCGTTCACCGTAACCGTAATGGTCTCGGAATCCG
This sequence comes from uncultured delta proteobacterium, assembly GCA_963700055.1. Lineage (GTDB taxonomy): Bacteria > Desulfobacterota > Desulfobacteria > Desulfobacterales > SpSt-501 > SpSt-501. Next base: position 12,812 of record CAVOWH010000015.1, read on the forward strand.
TGCCGCCAGCGCCGTCGCTGACGACTACATCGAAGCTGTAGCTGCCAGGGCCCTGCGCCTCGGTCGGCGTCCAGGTAAAGACACCACCGGTGGTGATGCTGGCTCCGGTGGGGACAGTGCCGCTCAGGCTGTAGGTGAGCGTGTTCGCAGGCAGGTCGGCATCGGTGGCCGTTGCGGTGAAGCTCAACGTCGCCCCTTCGTTGACGCTCTGGTTGCCAATGGCGGCCAGCACCGGCGCAAGGTTGCTGTCACCGACGGTGATGGTGAAGGTCTCGCTGTCCGTCAGGTTGCCGCTGCCGTTATCGGTTACGGTGATAGTGACGGACGGAGCTAATCCGCCCTGTGCTTCGGTCGGGGTCCAGCTGAACATGCCGGTCGAGCTGTTGATACTCATGCCCAGCGCAATCGAGGCCGCATCAAGTGAGTAGGTCAGCGTCTGCGCCGGCACATCGGCGTCGGTGGCCGTGGCCGTGAGGTTCAGCGTCGCCCCTTCGTTGACCGTTTGGTTGCCAATCGCCGCCAGCACCGGGGCGAGGTTGGTGTCACCCACCGTGATGGTGAAGGTTTCGCTATCGTTGAGGTTGCCGGTGCCGTTGTCGGTGACCGTAATGGTGACCGATGGCGTCAGGCCGCCCTGCGCTTCGGTCGGCGTCCAGCTGAATAAGCCGGTCGAGGCATTGATCGTCATGCCCAGTGCCAGCGACGCCGCATCGAGCGAATAAGTCAGGCTCTGGCCCGGCAGGTCAGCGTCGGTGGCGGTGGCCGTGAAGCTCAGTGTCGCGCCTTCGTTCACCGTCTGGTTGCCGATCGCCGCCAGCACCGGGGCGAGGTTGGTATCGCCCACCGTGATGGTGAACGTTTCACTGTCGGTCAGGTTGCCGTTGTCGGTGACCGTAATGGTGACCGATGGCGTCAGGCCGCCCTGCGCTTCGGTCGGGGTCCAGCTGAATAAGCCGGTCGAGGCATTGATCGTCATGCCCAGTGCAATCGAGCCCGCGTCGAGCGAGTAGCTCAGGCTCTGCGCCGGCAGGTCAGCGTCGGTGGCTGTTGCAGTGAAGCTCAGCGTCGCACCTTCATTGACGCTCTGGTTGCCGATGGCGGTCAGCACCGGCGCGAGGTTGGTATCGCCCACCGTGATCGTGAAGGTCTCGCTGTCGGTCAGGGTTCCGGTGCCGTTGTCGGTGACCGTAATGGTGACCGACGGCGTCAGGCCACCCTGGGCCTCGGTCGGGGTCCAGTTGAAGGCACCGGTCGAGCTGTTGATCGTCATGCCCAGCGCCAGCGAAGCCGCATCGAGCGAATAAGTCAGCGTCTGGCTCGGCAGGTCAGCGTCGCTGGCCGACACGGTGAAGCTCAGCGTGGCGCCTTCGTTGACGCTGCGGTTGCCAATGGCAGCCAGCACCGGGGCCACGTTGGTATCACTCACCGTGATGGTGAACGTCTCGCTGTCGGTGAGGTTGCCGCTGCCGTTGTCGGTGACCGTAATGGTGACCGATGGCGTCAGGTCGCCCTGGGCCTCGGTCGGGGTCCAGCTGAAGGCACCGGTCGAGGCATTGATCGTCATGCCCAGGGCGAGTGAGGCGGCGTCCAGGCTGTAGCTCAGGCTCTGGCCCGGCAGGTCGGCATCGGTCGCCGACGCGGTGAAGCTCAGCGTCGCGCCCTCGTTCACCGTCTGGTTGCCGATCGCGGTCAGCACCGGGGCGACATTGATATCGTTGACGGTGATCGTGAAGGTTTCGCTATCGGTCAGGGTTCCGGTGCCGTTGTCGGTGACCGTGACAGTGACCGACGGCGTCAGGCCACCCTGCGCTTCGGTGGGCGTCCAGCTGAACGCGCCGGTGCTGGCATTGATCGTCATGCCCAGTGCCAGCGACGCGGCATCGAGCGAATAGGTCAGCGTCTGGCTCGGCAGGTCGACATCGGTCGCCGACGCGGTGAAGCTCAGCGTCGCGCCCTCGTTCACCGTCTGGTTGCCGATCGCCGCCAGTACCGGGGCGACATTGATGTCGTTGACGGTGATTGTGAAGGTTTCGCTGTCGGTCAGGGTTCCGGTGCCGTTGTCGGTGACCGTGATGGTCACCGACGGCGTCAGGCCACCCTGCGCTTCGGTCGGGGTCCAGTTGAAGGCACCGGTCGAGCTGTTGATCGTCATGCCCAGGGCGAGTGAGGCCGCATCGAGAGAATAAGTCAGCGTCTGGCTCGGCAGGTCAGCGTCGCTGGCCGACGCGGTGAAGCTCAGCGTGGCGCCTTCGTTGACGCTGCGGTTGCCAATGGCAGCCAGCACCGGGGCCACGTTGGTATCACTCACCGTGATCGTGAAGGTCTCGCTATCGGTCAGGGTTCCGGTGCCGTTGTCGGTGACGGTGATGGTCACCGACGGCGCGAGGCCGCCCTGGGCTTCGGTCGGGGTCCAGTTGAAGGCACCGGTCGAGCTGTTGATCGTCATGCCCAGTGCTAGTGAGGCCGGGTCGAGCGAATAAGTCAACGTCTGGCCCGGCAGATCGGCATCGGTGGCCGTGGCCGTGAAGCTCAACGTCGCCCCTTCATTGACCGTTTGGTTGCCGATGGCGGCCAGCACCGGGGCGACATTGATGTCGTTAACGGTGATCGTGAACGTCTCGCTGTCGGTGAGGTTGCCTGTCCCGTTGTCGGTGACCGTGATGGTGACCGACGGGGTCAGGCCCCCCTGGGCTTCAGTCGGGGTCCAGGAGAAAGCGCCGGTATTGGCGTCTATGCTCATGCCCAGCGCCAGTGAGGCGGCGTCGAGCGAATAAGTCAGCGTCTGGATCGGCAGATCGGCATCGGTCGCACTGGCGGTGAAGCTCAACGTCGCCCCTTCGTTGACCGTTTGGTTGCCGATGGCGGCCAGCACCGGGGCGGTATTGATTTCATTGACGGTAATCGTGAAGGTTTCACTGTCGGTGAGCAGGCCGGTGCCGTTATCAGTCACGGTCACCGTCACCGACGGGGTCAGGCCGCCCTGGGCTTCAGTCGGGGTCCAGGATAAAGCGCCGGTGTTGGCGTCTATGCTCATGCCCAGCGCCAGTGAGGCGGCGTCGAGCGAGTAGGTCAGGCTCTGCGCCGGCACATCGGCATCGCTGGCGCTGGCGGTAAACGTCAGCGTGGCCCCTTCGTTGACCGTTTGATTGCCAATCGCGGCCAGCACCGGGGCGGTATTGATTTCATTGACGGTGATGGTGAAGGTCTCGCTATCCGTCAGGTTGCCCGTGCCGTTGTCGGTCACGGTGATGGTGACCGAGGGAGTCAGGCCACCTTGGGCTTCAGTCGGGGCCCAGGAGAAAACGCCCGTGTTGGCATCGATCGTCATGCCCAGCGCCAGTGAGGCGGCGTCGAGCGAATAAGTCAGAGTCTGGCCCGGCAGGTCAGCGTCAATGGCCGTAGCGGTGAAGCTCAGCGTGGCCCCTTCGTTTACGCTCTGGTTGCCGATCGCTCCCAACACCGGCGCGGTATTGATTTCATTGACGGTGATCGTTAAGGTCTCGCTGTCGGTGAGGTTGCCCGTACCGTTGTCTGTGACCGTGATCGTCACCGACGGGGTCAGGCCGCCCTGCGCTTCGCTCGGGGTCCAGCTGAACACGCCCGTGTTGGCATCGATCGTCATGCCCAGTGCAATCGAGGCGGCGTCGAGCGAGTAGCTCAGCGTCTGGCTCGGCAGGTCGGCGTCGGTGGCGGTTGCCGTGAAGGTCAGCGTCGCACCTTCGTTCACCGTCTGGTTGCCGATCGCGGCCAGCACCGGGGCGAGGTTGGTGTCACCAACGGTGATCGTGAACGTCTCGCTGTCGGTGAGGTTACCCGTGCCGTTGTCGGTGACCGTGATAGTGACCGAGGGCGTCAGGCCGCCCTGCGCTTCGCTCGGCGTCCAGCTGAAGGCGCCTGTCGAGCTGTTGATCGTCATGCCCAGCGCAATCGAGGCCGCATCGAGCGAGTAGCTCAGGCTCTGTGCGGGCACATCAGCGTCGGTGGCCGTGGCGGTGAAGCTCAGCGTGGCCCCTTCATTGACGCTCTGGTTGCCGATCGCAGTCAGCACCGGGGCGAGATTGGTGTCACCGACGGTGACAGTGAAGGTTTCGCTATCGTTGAGGTTGCCGCTGCCGTTGTCGGTCACGGTGATGGTCACCGAGGGGGTCAGGCCACCCTGCGCTTCGGTCGGGGTCCAGCTGAAGACACCGGTCGAGCTGTCGATCGTCATGCCCAGTGCCAGTGACGCGGCGTCGAGTGAATAGGTGAGCGTCTGGCTCGGCAGGTCAGCGTCGGTGGCCGTGGCGGTGAAGCTCAGCGTGGCCCCTTCATTGACGCTCTGGTTGCCGATCGCAGTCAGCACCGGGGCGAGATTGGTGCCACCGACGGTGACAGTGAATGTCTCGCTGTCCGTCAGGTTGCCCGTGCCGTTGTCGGTGACCGTGACGGTGACCGACGGGGTCAGGCCGCCCTGCGCTTCGGTCGGGGTCCAGCTGAAGGCGCCGGTCGAGCTGTTGATCGTCATGCCCAACGCCAGTGACGCGGCGTCGAGTGAGTAGCTCAGGCTCTGGGCCGGCTGATCGGCGTCGGTGGCCGTGGCCGTGAAGCTCAGCGTCGCGCCTTCATTGACGCTCTGGTTGCCGATCGCTCCCAGCACCGGTGCGAGGTTGGTGTCACCAACGGTGATCGTGAACGTCTCGCTGTCGGTGAGCAGCCCGGTGCCGTTATCAGTCACGGTCACCGTCACCGATGGGGTCAGACCGCCCTGCGCTTCGGTCGGGGTCCAGCTGAAGGCGCCGGTCGAGCTGTTGATCGTCATGCCCAACGCCAGTGACGCGGCGTCGAGTGAGTAGCTCAGGCTCTGCGCCGGCACATCAGCGTCGGTGGCCGTGGCGGTGAAGCTCAGCGTCGCACCTTCGTTCACCGTCTGGTTACCGATCGCCGCCAGCACCGGCGCAAGGTTGCTGTCACCGACGGTGATGGTGAAGGTCTCGCTGTCCGTCAGGTTGCCGCTGCCGTTATCGGTTACGGTGATAGTGACGGACGGAGCTAATCCGCCCTGTGCTTCGGTCGGGGTCCAGCTGAACATGCCGGTCGAGCTGTTGATACTCATGCCCAGCGCAATCGAGGCCGCATCAAGTGAGTAGGTCAGCGTCTGCGCCGGCACATCGGCGTCGGTGGCCGTGGCCGTGAGGTTCAGCGTCGCCCCTTCGTTGACCGTTTGGTTGCCAATCGCCGCCAGCACCGGGGCGAGGTTGGTGTCACCCACCGTGATGGTGAAGGTTTCGCTATCGTTGAGGTTGCCGCTGCCGTTGTCGGTCACGGTGATGGTCACTGAGGGCGTCAGGCCGCCCTGCGCTTCGGTCGGGGTCCAGCTGAACACGCCGGTCGAGCTGTTGATGGTCATGCCCAGCGCCAGCGACGCGGCATCGAGCGAGTAGGTCAGCGTCTGGCTGGGCACATCGGCATCGGTCGCCGACGCGGTAAAGCTCAGCGTCGCGCCTTCATTGACGCTCTGGTTGCCGATCGCTCCCAGCACCGGTGCGAGGTTGGTGTCACCAACGGTGATCGTGAACGTCTCGCTGTCGGTGAGCAGCCCGGTGCCGTTATCAGTCACGGTCACCGTCACCGAGGGGGTCAGACCGCCCTGGGCCTCCGTCGGCGTCCAACTGAACGCGCCGGTCGATCCGTTGATCGTCATGCCGAGCGCGATCGAGGCCGCGTCCAGGCTGTAGCTCAGGCTCTGCGCCGGCAGGTCGGCGTCAGTGGCCGTGGCGGTGAAGCTCAGCGTGGCGCCTTCATTGACTGCTTGATTGCCGATCGCAGTCAGCACCGGCGCCAGGTTGGTATCGCCCACCGTAATGGTGAAGCTCTCACTGTCCGTCAGGTTGCCCGCGCCGTTGTCGGTGACCGTGATGGTCACCGAGGGGGTCAGGCCGCCCTGCGCTTCGCTCGGGGTCCAGGAGAAAACGCCGGTGTTGGCATCGATGCTCATGCCCAGGGCCAGCGATGCGGCGTCGAGCGAGTAGCTCAGCGTCTGGCCTGGTAAATCGGTGTCGGTGGCGCTGGCCGTGAAGCTCAGCGTGGCACCTTCGTTGACGCTCTGGTTGCCGATCGCCGCCAATACCGGGGCGGTGTTGATATCACCCACCGTGATGGTGAAGGTCTCGCTATCGGTGAGGTTGCCGGTGCCGTTGTCGGTCACGGTGATGGTCACCGAGGGCGTCAGGCCACCTTGGGCCTCAGTCGGCGTCCAGCTGAACGCGCCGGTTGCGCTGTTGATGCTCATGCCCAGGGCGAGTGAAGCGGCATCCAGACTGAAGGTCAGCGTCTGGCTCGGCAGGTCAGCGTCGGTGGCCGTTGCAGTGAAGCTCAGCGTGGCCCCTTCATTGACGCTCTGGTTGCCGATTGCAGCCAGCACGGGGGCGAGGTTGGTGTCACCAACGGTGACAGTGAAGGTTTCGCTGTCCGTCAGGTTGCCCGTGCCGTTGTCGGTGACCGTGACGGTGACCGACGGGGTCAGGCCGCCCTGCGCTTCGCTCGGGGTCCAGCTGAAGACGCCGGTCGAGCTGTTGATCGTCATGCCCAGCGCCAGCGAGGCGGCGTCCAGCGAGTAGCTCAGGCTCTGCGAGGGCAGGTCGGCATCGGTGGCCGTTGCAGTGAAGCTCAGCGTGGCGCCTTCATTGACCGTCTGGTTGCCGATCGCAGTCAGCACCGGCGCTAGGTTGGTATCGCCCACGGTGATGGTGAAAGTCTCACTGTCCGTCAGGTTCCCTGTCCCGTTGTCGGTGACCGTGATAGTGACCGAGGGCGTCAGGCCGCCCTGCGCTTCGCTCGGCGTCCAGCTGAAGGCGCCCGTGTTGGCATCGATCGTCATGCCCAAAGCGATGGATGCGGCGTCGAGTGAATAAGTTAGCGTCTGGCCCGGCAGATCGGGATCGGTGGCGCTGGCGGTGAACGTTAGCGTGGCGCCTTCATTGACCGTTTGATTGCCGATCGCAGCCAGCACCGGGGCGACATTGATGTCGTTAACGGTGATCGTGAACGTCTCGCTGTCCGTCAGGTTGCCCGTACCGTTGTCGGTGACCGTGATCGTCACCGACGGGGTCAGGCCGCCTTGCGACTCGGCCGGCGTCCAGCTGAAGGCGCCCGTGTTGGCATCGATCGTCATGCCCAAAGCGATGGATGCGGCGTCGAGTGAATAAGTTAGCGTCTGGCCCGGCAGATCGGGATCGGTGGCGCTGGCGGTGAACGTTAGCGTGGCGCCTTCATTGACCGTTTTATTGCCGATCGCAGTCAGCACCGGGGCGAGATTGGTGTCACCCACCGTGATGGTGAAGGTCTCACTGTCGGTGAGGTTGCCGCTGCCGTTGTCGGTCACGGTGATAGTCACCGAGGGCGTCAGGCCGCCCTGCGCTTCGCTCGGGGTCCAGGAGAAAACGCCGGTGTTGGCATCGATGCTCATGCCCAGCGCAATCGAGGCGGCGTCGAGCGAGTAGGTCAACGTCTGACCCGGCAGGTCGGCGTCAGTGGCCGTGACCGTGAAGCTCAACGTCGCCCCTTCGTTGACCGTTTGGTTGCCGATGGCGGCCAGCACCGGGGCGGTATTGATTTCATTGACGGTAATCGTGAAGGTTTCACTGTCGGTGAGCAGGCCGGTGCCGTTATCAGTCACGGTCACCGTCACCGACGGGGTCAGGCCGCCCTGGGCTTCAGTCGGGGTCCAGGATAAAGCGCCGGTGTTGGCGTCTATGCTCATGCCCAGCGCCAGTGAGGCGGCGTCGAGCGAGTAGGTCAGGCTCTGCGCCGGCACATCGGCATCGCTGGCGCTGGCGGTAAACGTCAGCGTGGCCCCTTCGTTGACCGTTTGATTGCCAATCGCGGCCAGCACCGGGGCGGTATTGATTTCATTGACGGTGATGGTGAAGGTCTCGCTATCCGTCAGGTTGCCCGTGCCGTTGTCGGTCACGGTGACGGTGACCGAGGGCGTCAGGCCGCCTTGGGCTTCAGTCGGCGTCCAGCTGAACGCGCCAGTCGAGCTGTTGATCGTCATGCCCAGCGCGAGCGAAGCTGCATCGAGCGAATAGGTCAACGCCTGGCCCGGCAGGTCAGCGTCAATGGCCGTGCCCGTGAAGGTCAGGGTCGAACCCTCGTTAACCGTCTGGTTGCCGATGGAGCCAAGGACCGGAGCAGCGTTCACTTCATTGACGGTGACCGTGATGGTTTCGCTATCGGTCAGAGTGCCGTCGCTGACGACCACGTCAAAACTGTAGCTGCCAGGACCCTGCGCCTCGGTCGGCGTCCAGCTGAACACACCGGTGGTGGCGTTGATGCTGGCTCCGGTGGGGACAGTGCCGCTCAGGCTGTAGGTGAGCGTGTCGGCCGGAACATCGGTGTCGGTGGCGGTCGCCGTGAAAGTGAGTGTTGAGCCCTCGGCGATGGTCTGGTTGCCGATCGCGGCTAGCACTGGAGCGATGTTGGCTTCGTTCACCGTAACCGTAATGGTCTCGGAATCCGTGCCACCAGCGCCGTCGCTGACGACTACATCGAAGCTGTAGCTGCCAGGGCCCTGCGCCTCGGTCGGCGTCCAGGTAAAGACACCACCGGTGGTGATGCTGGCTCCGGTGGGGACAGTGCCGCTTAGGCTGTAGGTGAGCGTGTTCGCAGGCAGGTCGGCATCGGTGGCCGTTGCGGTGAAGCTCAACGTCGCCCCTTCGTTGACGCTCTGGTTGCCGATGGCGGCCAGCACCGGGGCACTGTTCACCTCACCGACGGTGATGGTGAAGGTCTCACTGTCGGTCAGGTTGCCCGTGCCGTTGTCGGTCACGGTGATGGTGACCGAGGGAGTCAGGCCGCCCTGAGCCTCAGTCGGCGTCCAGCTGAACGCGCCTGTCGAGCTGTTGATCGTCATGCCCAGAGCCAGCGACGCCGCGTCGAGTGTGTAGGTCAACGCCTGGCCCGGCAGGTCAGCGTCAATGGCCGTGGCGGTGAAGCTCAACGTCGCCCCTTCGTTGACCGTTTCATTGCCAATCGCGGTCAGCACCGGGGCGGTATTGATTTCATTGACGGTGATGGTGAAGGTCTCGCTGTCCGTCAGGTTGCCCGTGCCGTTGTCGGTGACCGTGATGGTGACCGACGGGGTCAGGCCACCTTGGGCTTCAGTCGGGGCCCAGGAGAAAACGCCCGTGTTGGCATCGATCGTCATGCCCATCGCCAGTGAGGCGGCGTCGAGCGAATAAGTCAGAGTCTGGCCCGGCAGGTCAGCGTCAATGGCCGTAGCGGTGAAGCTCAGCGTGGCCCCTTCGTTTACGCTCTGGTTGCCGATCGCTCCCAACACCGGCGCGGTATTGATTTCATTGACGGTGATCGTTAAGGTCTCGCTGTCGGTGAGGTTGCCCGTACCGTTGTCTGTGACCGTGATCGTCACCGACGGGGTCAGGCCACCCTGGGCTTCGCTCGGGGTCCAGCTGAACACGCCAGTCGAGCTGTTGATCGTCATGCCGAGTGCGAGTGAGGCCGCATCCAGGCTGTAGCTCAGGCTCTGCACCGGCACATCGGCGTCGGTGGCCGATGCGCTGAAGCTCAGCGTCGCGCCTTCGTTGACGCTCTGGTTGCCGATCGCCGCCAGCACCGGCGCGTCGTTGACCGGGTTGTAGGTGATCGTGGCAGCCAGGGTATTCGAATCCACGTCGCCGTCGTTGACTTTCACGCTGAAGCTGGGCGCTACTTCATTGCCATCGTCCACAAACTGCACGATACCGCCTGAAAGATCAGCACTGGAAAAGGTCGTGATCGGAGTGCCGGCCGCACTGCTCAACTGGAAGAAGCCACCGGTGACCCCGCTGACGGTGTAGATGAAGCTCGCGTCATCGGGATCGGTGATGCCGAAGTTCGCACCGCTGAGCGTCACCGTCTGGCCTTCGCTGACCGTGAGTGAGGCACTTGTGATGACCGGCGCGTCGTTGACCGGAGTGACGTTGAGAACCACGTTCGTCACGCCCGACGACAGCGGGCCGCCGCTGCCGGTGTTTCCTCCGTCGTTGAGCGAAATGCCGAGCGTCACGGGCGAGGTGTCATTGGGTGCCGTGGTGAAGGTGAGGCCATTGCCCGATATGAAGGTATTCAGGTCGCTCAGCGTGCCAGTCAAGGTCAGGGCGTTCGCGGTTCCTCCCACAACCACGCCGCCACCGGAAGTCGCACTCAGGGCCCCCGAGGCCACGGTGAAGGTCGCTGTCTCAGTGCCGCCTCCACCATCGACGTCATACAAAACGAATCCGTTGAGAACGGATGGCACATCCTCGACAACGGAGATCGACGCCGGTGCAAGTACCTGGGGAGCATCGTTAACAGGGCTCACCACGATGTTGCGGGTCGGTGGGGCGCTGGAGACGCTGCCGTCGTTCACGACAAAGGAGATCGTGCGCGTCAGCGTGCTGGGCTCATCGCTGCTGTTGGTGTAGGAGATGCTCCGCAGGGCCGCCTGATAATTGGCAACGGTGGCCGTGCCGCTCAACGTCAAAACGCCCGTGATGACATCCCAACTCCCCGTGATGCCCAGTTGGTTGGTGAAGCCCAGCGCATCCTGGCCGATGGCATAGTTGGCCGAAATCGTGACCGTAGCGCCAGTGAGGTTGATGTTATCCACATCGCTAACCAATAGGTTTGACGTGATGACGACCGAGCCCCCGTTTTCCGTGTAGCTCAGTGCCGCGCCTTCGATGCCGGCGAGTACCGGGGCGTCGTTGACGGGCGTAACCACCAGATCCACATATTTAATTTCTTCTCCAGCTCCCCCACTCCCGCTGTTACCCAGGTCATTGAGGATGATCCGCAGCATCACCGTACTGACATCGTTCTCGGCCGTCGTGAAGCTCAGGTTGCCGGCGGCAATAAAGGTGTTGATGTTGGCGATCGAGCCGGTCAGGATCAAATCCGTCGGAGTGATGCTGACCGTCACACCGCCCCCTGTCGACGCGCCTACACTCCCGGCCGTGGGTGTCAACATCACCTGCACGTCACTGCCGCCGGAATCGACATCCGCGAAGCTGATCCCGGTTAGCGTCGACGCGACGTCCTCGGTTACAGCGATCGTGGCCGGGGACGTGATGGTCGGCGTGTCGTTGAGAGCCGTGATATTGATCACGGCGGTGTCGTTGCCGGTCAACGTGCCGCCGCTGCCGGTGTTCCCCAAGTCGCTCGCGGTCAGCGTCAGCGTGTCGCTCGCCGGGGGCGTGTCGCTGTTGAGGGTATAGGTCAGCGTGCTGCTGAGATTGCCGGCCAGCAGGTTGTTGATCTGCGTGAGCGTGCCCGACAACGTGACGCTGCTGGTGCCGTTGCCGCTGATCGTCACGCCGGTCGTACCCGCCGCGGCGGTGAGCGTCCCGCTGACGACCGCGACTGTAGCCTGCACGCCGCTGCCACCGGCGTCCACGTCGGCGATCGACAGCCCCGTGCCGTGCAGCGTCAGTGCCACCTGCTCGGTGGCGGCGTAGGTCGCCGGCGTGATCGTCGCCGTGGGCGCGTCGTTCACGGCGGTGATGTTGATGACCGCCGTATCGGAGCCCGCCTGCGGGCCGCCCGTTCCAGAGACTCCGGCGTCGTTGAGCGAAACCGTGAAGACAGTGCTCGCTGGAGGCGAGTCCGAGGCACTGACGTAGGTAATTGTGCCGCCAAGATTTCCGGCCAGCAGATCGTTTAATTGATTCAGCGTACCAATGACCAAAACGGAGCTGCCGGCTGCGCCGGCCGAGACACCGGTCGTTCCAGCGACGACGGTCAAGGTGCCGGAGCCTACGGAGAGGGTCAGATTGATGGTCGCCGCACCCGCGTCCGCGTCGGCCACCGAAATCCCCGTACCGTGCAGGGCTATGTTCGTCTGTTCCGTGGCGCTGTAGGTGGCGGGGACGATCGTCACCACCGGTGCGTCGTTGACCGCCGTGAGGTTGATCGTCGCCGTGTCGGAGTTCGTCAGCGAGCCGCCGCCCGTGTTGCCGTTGTCGTTGACCTGCAACGTCAGCGTCGCGCTGGCGCTGGGCGTGTCCGTGTTGTCGATGTAGCTCACCGTGCTGGTGGCATCGGTGCTCAGCAGGTTGTTGATCTGGGTCACCGTGCCGGTGATCGTCACCGAGGAGGTGCCGGAGTTGGTCACCACCGCGCCGCTGCCGCCCGCCGTCACGGTCAGCGTGCCTTCCGTCACCGACAGCGTCACCGTCATCGAGCCCGAAGCCGCATCCACGTCGCTGATCGACAGCCCGGTGTTCTTGAGTGTCAAGGCTACCTGCTCGGTGGCGGCGTAGGTCGCCGGGGTGATGGTGGCCACCGGGGCGTCGTTGACGGCCGTGATATCGACGTTGACCGAACCCAGGTAGACGTTGATTCCGCCTCCGCTTCCCGTATTGCCGTTGTCATTCAGCAACACATAAATGACGTCGGCGTCGTTTCCGTTCAGATTCGGCGTCGGATGCAGGTATTGGATATTGCTCGCATTGTTCAAGTACGCATTCAAGTCTGCGAGCGTCCCGGTCAATGTCACGAAGTCGGAGGAGCTGCCGGCGACCGTGACGCCGCCGCCGCTTGTGGCGAAGAACTCACCCCCAGCGTCCGTGCTGAGGAGCAGCGTGAGCGAACCACCTTGCGCATCGACGTCGCTCAGGTCGATCGCGGACAGATCCACATTGCTCAAAATGTCTTCTGTCACCGTGAGGTCACTAGGCAGACTTCCGCCGTTTGCGGGATCGTCGTTGGCTGCGACGACGTTAATCAGCTTGGCCGTGAGTGCGCCGGCCCCATCGCCGTCATTCAACAGGAACCGGACCGTGCGTGTCACGGTATCCGGATCGTCAGAGATATTGTGGTAAGTGATGTTACGTGAGAGGGCCTGGACGGCTGCCGGGGTCGCGTTCGAGTCGAACGTGATGGTCAACGGCAAAAATCCACTGCCGCCGGAGAAGGTGCCAATCGTTGTTCCGCCAAAGCTGACCGTAACACCGGAAACACCAATCTGACCAGCGCCGGTTCCTTCGTTGCGAATCTCCAACCGGTCATCGGCTGAACCGCTGGCAATGTAATCGACTGTTAGCGTTCCAGTATCGAAGTTGGCCAAATCAATGTCGCCTACCACCACGGCCCCATCAATCACAAGTGCCGGATCGTTTTCGGTATAGGTCTTGTCCCCTTCGCCGAATGAGATTGAAGGAGCGTCGTTGACCGCTGCGACCGAGATGTTCCGCGTCGCCGCAGTGCTGTTGAGAGAACCATCGTTGACCACGAAGGAAACAGCGCGAGTCAAGGTGCTTGGAGCATCACTTGAATTGACATAGGTCACCGACCGCAAAGCCGTTTGATAGTTGGCTTTGCTGGTCGTCCCCGAGAGCGTTAAGACTCCCGTTCCCGCATCCCAACTGCCCGTGATGCCCAACAGGTGGTTGGTAAGCGCAAGTGTATCCTGGCCAATCGCGTAGTTGGCGGAGATCGTCACCGTGGCCCCGGTCAGGTTGGTATTGTCCACATCGCTGACGGTGAGGCCGGGATCGATGGCTGTGGCCGGATCGTTTTCGGTGTAAGCCAGCGGCGCGGCGGTCGTGATGACGACCGGCGCGTCGTTGACCGGGGTGATGGTGATCAGGACGAATTCTTGGATGTAGTCGAGCCCGCCATTTGCCGTACCACCCGAATCAGCAACGTTGAAAGCGAAACCTGTGGTACCGGTCTGGTCGGCTGTCGGCTGGAACTGCATGCCTCGGATCTCGGCCAACGTATAGAAGCTGTTCAGCGTGACCTGCGTGGTGCCATCCGCCAAGTACACTTTGCCAAAAGTGGTCGCGCTAGGCAGGATCTTGATCTGGTAGGTGAGCGTCTGGCCGCTCTCGTCGGCACCACCACCGGGGCTATAGGTCAAGCCACCGAAACCCAGAGAAGTAAGGCCGGAGTCCTCCAAGACCGTCAGATTGTTGACGGTGCCAGCCGTACGCACCGGCATGTCGTTGACCGCATTGACCGTAATCGTGGCGTTGACCGTGCTGCCCCCCAATCCCGCATCGCCGTTCGAGGTCGAGGCCTGGACCGTGAAGCTGCCGCTGCCGTTGAAGTCAGCCGTCGGCGTGAACCTGAGCCCGGTATTGCCCTCGGCAAACGTGATGAACGTGCCGTTGGTGATCTGGGTCACACCATCGTTCTGGTAGAGCGTGCCGTTGGTGATCCCGGTGATCTTGAAATGCGTCACCTCGGCGCCGTCGGCGGCGTTGCGCGAGATCACCAGTCCGCTCGTGGTCTGGGTGCCTTCGTTGGTGGTGGCATTGGTCACAGACGGCGTGTCGGCCACCGGGTTGACGGTGATGCTCACCGTGTCGGTGTCGCTCAGCGCGCCACCGGTCCCCGTATTTCCCTGGTCGTTGGTCACGATCTGTAGGCTGGCCGGGCCGAAGTAGTTTGACGTCGGGGTGAACATCAACCCGTTCAGCGCCGAGTTGATGTTGGCTGCCGTGCCCGTGAAAGTCATCGTCGCGTCAGCGGACCCGTCACCAACGGAGAACGTAAGCCCGGTGGTGCCGTTGAGTATCAGGGTTCCGTTGGTCGCAGTCAGCGTAACCTGTACAACGCTGACACCAGCGTCCGCGTCGGCGATGCTGATGGGATTGGTGCCAGCCATGAAGACCAGCGGCGTGTCTTCATTCGTGCTCTGGGCGCCAGGGACCGTATTGACCGGCGCGGTATTGGGAATTTCCAGATTGGTGACCCAAAGGTCGGCCGGATTCAGTCCGTTGAAGTTGGCGTCCGTGCTGGTCGCCGCACCCAGCACCACCTGGTAGCGCTGGCTGCCGTCGTTGCTGTAGTCCTGCAATCCGGTGATTGTCACTATCTGCGGCACATTCCAGTTGCCGGCGTTGAACGTCACGGAGCCGACCGAAACCGTTCCCTCGGTGCCGTCGCTCACGCTGATCGGGATGGTCACGTTGCCGGTCGGCGCCGCCTCGAGCACGATCTGGAACGTGGCGGTGCCGCCGCCCTCGTTCGTGGTCAGTCCGTAGCGCTGCAGGAACACACCATCCGTATCTCCAGGCCCGTTGCCGCCCCAGGCGACAATGAAGCCGCCGCCCGGCTGGACGACGACTTCGGGATACACCTGGTTGCCGGAAGTTGTGGCGTTGACCTGGAACTCGCCGCCGAGCGCGGTCCCCGACCAGTCGAAGCGCCGGCCGACCACGCCGGTGCCGGCGCCGTCGGCGGTGCTGTTCCAGACCACGACGATGTTCCCGTCGGCATCGGCTGACACCGAGGGGAACGCCTGGGTGCCGGTCACGGTGGTCGCATTCACGGCGGTCTCGCCGCCGACGGTGGACCCGTCCGCGGCATACCGCTGCATATAGACTTCGAACGTGCCATCCACATTGCGGCTCTGGTAGGCGACGACGAAACGGCCATCGGGCAGCATGGCGACGTCGTGATAGAGCTGGCTGTTCGCGATCGTCGTGTTGACGCGGAACTCGGCACCGACGGCGTTGCCGCTCGCGTCGAAGCGCTGGCCGTACACGCCATAGCTGGCGCCGTCGTCCTGCAGGTTGCTGGCCCAGGTGACGACGAAGTTGCCCGCCGCGTCCATCGCCACAGAGCTCATTTGCTGCGTGTTGGTGGTGTACGTGTTGACCCGAAACTCGCCGCCCTGCGCCACGCCGCTGGAATTGAAGCGCTGGGCGTAGATGCCGGAACTGGCATCCGGGTCCTGGCCGCCGCCGGTCCAGGCGATGACGAACCCTCCGGTCGGTGTCATGGCGATGGCCGGACCGCTCTGCCCGTTCGTGGTCGTGGTATTGACCAGAAACTCGGACCCTTGCGCGATGCCCGCGGCGTTGTAGCGCTGTGCGTAGACACCGTAACCGCTGCCATCCTGGAGGTTGCTGGCCCAGGTCACGACGAAGTTGCCCGCGGCGTCCATCGCCACCGTCGGATTGATCTGGTTGTCTGCGGTCGTGGTGTTGACCAGGAACTCCGGCCCCTGCGCTGTGCCGTCCGCATTGAAGAGCTGTGCGTAGACGCCGTACAGGCTGCCGTCCTGCAGATTGCTGGTCCAGACAACGACGTAGTCGCCGTTGGCATCGGTCGCGATGGCCTGCGCGACGTTGGGATTGATCGTCTGGTTGTCGACCGTGGTCGTGTTGACCAGGGTCTCTGTGCCAATGGGCGTGACGGCGGCCGGGGTCACCCGGATGCCGTCGGCAACATTGGTTACCGTCACGCTGATGGCCTGCGTGTCCGTGCCACCGTTACCGTCGGTGACCTGCACGGTGAGGTCGTAGACGTTGTCACCACCCAGATCCGTCGGGTTCTCGTAGTCGGGTGCCGTGATGAAGCTCAGCACGCCGGTACCGGAGTTGACGGTGAATTTCGCTCCGTCGTCGCCGGGAAGAATGCTGAAAACGGGCACGCCGCCATCGACATCCGTTGAGGTGACGGTGGTTACCGCAGTCGTGTTCTCGGCGACATCGACTGCCGCGGTCGCACCGCCGCCGTTGGAGGTAATGGTGGGCGCGTCGTTGACCAGATTGACCGTAATCGTGACGGTCGCCGTGTTGCCGTCGACCGCGCCGTCGTTCGCTTTGTAAGTAAAGCTGTCGGTGCCGTTCCAGTTTGCCTCCGGTGTGTAGCTGAAGCTGCCGTCAGAGTTTAACGTGAACGAGGAGGCATTGGAGGGTCCGCTGACGAGCACGGCGGTGATTGGGTTGCCATCGACATCAGCATCGTTTATCAGAACACCGTCGGCGGGCTCCACCAGCGACGCGTCTTCATTAATGTTGTATATGTCAGGATCAGCCACCGGCGCATCGTTGACCGCCGTGATGCTTGTGTCTAATGTGACCGCGTTGACCGCGCTGCTGTACCGCGTGGTGCCGCCGCCCGTGCCTACGTTTACCGTGCCGCCGCTGGTGACCGCGCCAGAGGAATCGTCGACCAGGCGCACGGTCAGGCTGCCGGGCGTGCCGTTGTAGTTGGCGTTGGGCAGGAAACGTACGAGCGTCGTGGGCGCGAGCGTGAGGGCACTGGAGGTCGACACCGAGGTGCTGATGTCGTTCCAACTCGTGCCGTTGTGCCACTGCCACTTGCCCTCGGTTGCGGCGTTGGCGGCGTTGGCAACGATGGCCACGCCGGCGAAGTTGTTGGCCGAGGAGCCGCTGGTGACCTGGTCCGCGGCATCGCTGAAGGTAGCGCCGAACAGCGTCGTCACTGTCGCACCCGCCGGATTGGACGTGTCCTCGGCAATGGCCGCCAGACTGACGCTGGTGGACAACGCGGTTGGCGCGTCGTTGACGGCCGTGACCTGCTTGCTCGTGCCGCTGGCGTTGGTGCTGAATGCTGTGGTTCCGCCCGACGTTGTCGCGTCGCCGGTTCCGCCCGCGGCGCCGCTGGTCTGGTCCCAGGCCTTGTAGGAGATCGTCGCGATACCGTTCCAATCCGCGTTCGGGACGAAGCGGATCCGCGTGTTCGCATCACTCGGCAGCAGGCGCGCCGCCTCGATCGTGGGCGTGCCCATCGACTGCCAGTTGGTGCCGTCGAGCGTGTACTGCCAAGTGCCGTTGGTGGTGTCGGCCGCCGTGATGGCGATGCCCGCGAGCGCGCCGGTGTCCACGTCGGAGAAACCGCCCGAGAGCATGTTCGATACATAGGTGCCGAAGTCGTTGCTGGTGTCCTCGTTTATGCTTCCAAGAAAATACGAACTCGCCAGGGAAGGCGCGTCGTTCACCGCCGTGACCATGATCGACGCCGTCTCGGTCGTGGTGCTAAAGGCCGTCGTGCCGCCATTGACGCTGACATCCACCTTGCTGCCGGCGCTGCCGCTGGTCTGATCCCAGGCCCGGAAGGTAACGCTGGCCGAGTCGGCATTCTTGGCATCCGGCACGAAGCGCAGCTTGTCGGTGGCCCGCAGCAGCAAAGCAGAGGTGTCGACAACCGCACCCACCGCAAACCAGTCGGTACCGCCATTGGTCGAGTACTGCCAGGTACCGTTGCTGTTGACTAAACCGGTAACGGCGATACCCTCGACGGCGCCGCCATCGGGGTCGGTGATGCGGTCACCGCCCGCGCTGGCGATGATCTCGGCCACCGTGTTGCCGCTATTCGTGGTCTGATCTTCCGTGATGGTGGTCAGCGTCATCGTGCCGCTGTTGTCCAGCAACGGCGAGGTGTTCTCGAAAACGTCGGTCAGATTGACGGTGACCGTGGCTGTGCCGTAGGCCCCGTCGGGATCGATGGCTGCCACCGTGAGGGTGAAGCTCGGCGTGGCCTCGTAGTCCAGCGCCGCGCTGTTGGCCACCGTGATCTGTCCGGTGCTGGCGTTGATCGTGAAGGCGCCTTGGGCGTTGCCGGCGGTGATGGCGTATTTCACCGTGCTGCCCTCTGGGTCGGTGCCGGATACCGTGCCGACGACCGTGCCGTTGGCGCTGTTCTCCGCCAGGCCGAAGGTCTGGTTGCCGGCGGTCGGCGCCTGGTTGGGGATCAGGCTGGCGGCCACCAGCGCCTCGTTGTTGTTGTCCAGCGCGACTTCGGAGCCTTGCAGTAGAAGGCTTGCGGTGGCGCTCGTGGTGCCGTTGCCGGTCGTCGTCACCGTCAACGTGAACAGGTCGAAGCGGGTGATCGCGATCGGGGTGCCGCTGCCCACCGACGCATCTTCGCCGTCCAGCGACACGATCAGCGTGCCGGCCGCCAGCGTCGTGTTGCCGATAACCGTGGTCCGCTCGACGACCGTGAGCGCCGAGATGTTCTTGCCGAAGCCCACGCCCGCGCCGTCGATGAACACCGAGGGGGTGCCTGCGGTGGTGTTGCCGTACTGCGTGGGCACGAAGCGCGTGATGTCCGTTGTCGCGTTGTTGGCCAGCAAGAGGTCGCCGGCGTTGAGCGTTGCATCGCCCACGGTCACCGTCTGCTCCACCAGCGTGAAGGCGGTGACGGTCAGACCCGTGTCGGTGCGGTCGTGAAACAGCGAGAACGTGCCCGCGCTGTAGTTGCCCGCCGTCGTGGGGCGGAACAGCACGATGTCGCCGCCTTCGTAGGCCACGCCGTCCAGCGTTTCGTTGCCGGCGGTGGAAAACAGCAGGTCACCCTTCTGCAGCGCAAAGCCGCCGACCGTCATGTTGCGCGTGACGTAATGCAGCCCGTCGATCTGCGTGTTGCCGTCGCCGAAGCCGGCGCTGTCGAGGTTGAAGCCGGCCAGCGAGAAGGTGCCGGTCGTGGTGCCCGGCTCGAACAGCAGGCTGCCGCCGCTGGGTCCGAACTTCAGCACCTGGCCCGCCGTCCAACTCGTCAGGCCGCTGGCACCCGGAGAAGCGACGTCATTTAACGACGTCATCCAGATCGACTTGTCGACCTCGCGTACCGCGATGCTGACCGCGTCGGTGTCGCTGAGCGCGCCGCCGGCACCGCTGTTGCCCAGGTCGTTGGTGACGATCTGAACACTTGCCGTGCCGACGAAGTTGGCCGCGGCGACGAAGGTCATGCCGTTCAGCGCCGCGTTGATGTCGGTGACGGTGCCGGTGAAAGTCATCGTCGCATCGGCCGTGCCGTCGCCTGTCGTGAAGGTCAGGCCCTTGTTGCCGGCGAGATTGATCGTGCCGTTGGCGGCGGTCAATGTGACCTGGATGGGATTGCTGCCAGCATCGGGATCGCTCACGCTCACCTGCGTGCCGGTAGCGCTCGAGAACAACACGATGCCGTTGACGTCAGTGGCCTGCGCGGCGGGAACCGTGTTGACCGGCGCGTGGTTGACGGCGCCCACTTCGACCGTG
Organism: uncultured delta proteobacterium; assembly: GCA_963700055.1. Taxonomy (GTDB): domain Bacteria; phylum Desulfobacterota; class Desulfobacteria; order Desulfobacterales; family SpSt-501; genus SpSt-501. The sequence goes on from CAVOWH010000015.1 coordinate 32,563, forward strand.
ATCGAGTCCGTGTCGGACTTCGGGGCTCCCGTGCCACCTGCACCGAGGTCGGTCGTGGCAATCTGCACCGTGGCAATGCCCTGGAAGGCGGTCGTCGGAGCGAACTGCAGGCCGTTCAGGGCGGCGTTGACACTGGCCTGCGTGCCTGTGAAGGTCATCGTTGCATCGGCGCTTCCGTCGCCCGCGCTGAAGCTCAAGCCTGTCAGCTCGCTCAGCGTGAGCAGGCCGTTGGTCGCGGTCAGGGTGACCGAGACGCTCGCGTCGTCGCTGTCGGCGACGCTGATCGCGTTGCCGTTGCCCGTGCTGAAGACGAGCGGGGTGCTGACGGCGGTGACCTGCAAGCCCGGGACCGTGTTTATCGGCGCCACGTTGGCGCTTAACTCCCAGACAAAGGCAAACGGCTGGTTGTTGGTTTCGCCCGTGTTGGTCTCGATGATGGTGCCCCCGCCCCGCGCCGACCCGCTCCACTGCGCGAGGGCGAGCTGGCTGTTGCCGTCCTGGTCGGCCAGCATGATGCGGTCGGAGTCGGGATCCGGGGTGAGCGTCACGACGCGCGCCGGCTGGGCGAGGGAGACGCCCCACGTTCCCTCTTCGGACCAGCCGCCGGCTGCGGTCCAGGTGCGGTAGCCAACGGCGCTGGTGCCGGTTATGCCGTACGCCGCGAACGCGTCACCCGAAGTGCTTTCGAAGGCGACATCGATGCCGGGCATGAGCTGGTCCACACCGGTCGCCGTCGCCTGCAGCGCCGTTCCCCACGCGGAGCCATTCCAGGTGTTCAGCCAGTACTGCACAGAGCCTGCCGTGCCTGTCGGCGTGACCGCGATCGCAAGGCGGTTACTCGTCGGGTCGGAGGCCAGATTGATGTAGTTCGGCCCACCGGTTACCCCCGCCGGCGCGGCGAACGAGGCCTGCGCCGACCAGCTGGCCCCGTTCCAGATGCGGTAGTAGACCGAGGAACCGGAGTCGTCGTAGACCACGATGGCGCGGCCGCTCTGTGCTTCGTAGGCGACGTCGCTGCCCGTGTTGCGACCCGTCGAGTTCGTGCCCACCTGCAGGCCCGCGCCCCACGAACCGCCGTTCCATACGAACGCATAGTCCCGGCCGAGGTTGTCGGTGACGGCGAGCACCATCTCGTTGCTCGCCGGGTTTGAAGCCAGGCTGACCTTCGTGGCCGCGGTCCCGCCGCTGATCGTCGCGTAGTCGCTGACTACCGCGGAGGCCGACCAGGAAGTTCCGTTCCAGGTGGTGAACCTGAGCCCCGTGGCCTGGTCGCCCCAGACGAGCAGCGCGTCGCCGCTGACCGATTCGTAGCCGGCGTCGGTAGCCCACTGGCTGGCGACGGCCTGCGTGCCGAGCGGATTGATCGTCGAGGCGCTCCAGCTGGTCCCGTTCCAGATTTCGCCGACAATGCTGCCGCCCGACGTGCGGCCGATCACAATCACCTCGGTGCGGGTCGGTGACTCGGCTACCTGCATGGATTTCAGGTCGCCGATCGCCACGGAACTGCCGGCCGGCGAGTAATCGGCCCCGTCCCAGATCTGGAAGTTTGGCGATGTGTCTGTGCTGGCGCGCCACAACACCATGCCCTCGAACACCACGGTGTTCTGCGCGAACTCCGAGGTGTCGGTAAAGGTGGTGAACGTCGCATTGCTTTTCGTCGCGGTGGCACTGACGGCTTCGCCGGCGGCCAGGGTCGCGCTCAGCGTCGTGTCGAACGCGGCATTGCCCGATCCGTCGGTGCTCACGTTGACGTAGCCGAGGTAGCGCTGACCCTCCCCGTAGCCCGTGGCGTCGCCCGACGTGCTGGCGAAGAACTCGATGCGGTAGTAGCTGCTGGCCGTGCTGTTGAGTGTTCCTGTCACGGCGAGCTGCGTGCCCGACACCACCCTCACCGCGCCCAGCACCGGGAAGTTCTGCAGGTTGTTCGCGCCGGTGTCGGTGTCATTGGCGTCGTTGGCGCTAACCCCGGCCGTGCCGAGATTGATGCCCAGCAGCCCGTTGGAGTGGATCGTGTTGCCGACGAAGGCATTGCCAGTGCCGGCGATGACGTCGATGCCGTTCTGCGAGTTGTTGGCGATGATGTTGCTCGCGCCGGCGGCCGTGCCGCCGATCAGGTTGTTATCGGGCGTGTTCTGGAAGGTGATGCCCTGGCGATTGCTCATCGCCGTGGTGCCGTTGGCGCCGACGCCGATATAGTTGCCCTGAACGACGTTATTGTCGGCATCCTGCCAGAAGCCGATGCCGAAGCTCAAGCCGCTGGTGGAATTGCCGGCGATGACATTGCGGTCGGCGGGGTTCGTGCCGCCGATCGTGTTGCCATCAGTCTTGACGGTTATTCCGTACTGGTTGCCGAAGCCTGAGAGCGTTCCGCTGGCATCGGTGCCGAGGTAGTTGCCAACGATTGTGTGGCCGCCGCCACCAGTGGAGTCGATCTCGATGGCGTCGTCACCAGCGCGGTTGATGACCAGGCCGCGGATCGTCGTGCCGGTAGTTTCGATCGTGATCGCGTTCGGGTCGCCGGCCGAAACTGCCGCGGAGTTCAGCTCGACGATCGGCGAGCCGGCAAAGCCGGTCTGCGTGCTGGCGTCGATGACGACCGCCTGCGTCAGCGACGGCAAGATCGTCGAGCCGAGCTGGATCGACCACCAGCTCTTAGCGAAGTCGGGGTCGGCGTTGACGAGGCCTGCGTCCGAGCCCGCGGTAGTTGCGGTCTGGTTACCAGCGGTCACCTGACCGGCTACGCCGTCATTGACATAATAGAAATGACGCGCGTCGGTATGGGGGATCGCAAAGACGATCTTGTCCGGTGTACCGCCATTGGCCGTGTTGTTCGCCGCAATGATCGCCTCGCGCAACGAGATGCGGCCGTCGGCTCCGCGGGCGTTGCCCAGGTTGGTGATCGACGTGGTGGTGCCGTCAGCCGTGTCGCTGGTGGTGTCAACGACGACGATGCCGGTCGAGGTGGCCGTCACGTTGGCCGCGAACTCCGACGTGCTGCCGTAGTTGCCGCCGCCCAGGTCGACCGTCGCGGTGGCGGTGATGCGATCACCGCTGTTGACCCAGACATTCGCCAGCGTCGTATTGATCGTCGCGTTACCCGAGCTGTCGGTTGTGACGCTGATGGCGCCCAGGTAGCGCTCGCCTTCGCCGTTCGGCGAATCGGCAACGGCCGGGCGGTTGGCGAAGAATTCGATCCGGTAGGTCGTGTTCGCGTTGGAGTTGAACGTGCCGACGATCGTCGTGCCCGCCGCATTGGCGTTCGCCGATGTCAGCACCGGGAAGTTCTGCAGATTGTTGGGTCCGGTGTCGGTGTCGCCCGCGTCATTGGCCGTGATGCCGTTGTCGATGAGATCGATCCCGCTCTCGGCGTTGGAGTAGATGCTGTTGCCGAGAATGGCGTTGTTCGCGCCCGCATCGTTACGCAGCTCGATGCCGTCTCCGGCGGTCTGCCCGGCGATCACGTTGCCACTGCCTGCCGCCGTGCCGCCGATGGTGTTGCCGGCCGCACCGGAGTTGAGCCACACGCCGGCCCAGCTGTTGCCCAGCGTGGCCGCGCCGTTGGAGTTGAGGCCGATCCAGTTTCCCAGCACGCGGTTGCCGGTGGCGGCCGCTCCCCAGAGCTCGACACCCGCCTCGTTGTTGCCCGAGATCAGGTTGCGCTGGCCCGCACTGGTGCCGCCGACCGTGTTGTTGGCCGCTTCGCCAATGCCCACGCCGGCGTAGGTGTTTCCCAGGTCGACCGTGCCGGTGATGTCGGTGCCGATGTAGTTGCCAATGACGAGGTTGCCCGTGGCCGTGCCGAACTCGATGCGCACGCCGTAGGAGCCGTTGCCAGAGATCAGGTTGCGGTCGGCGGCCGTCGTGCCGCCGACCGTGTTGTTGGCGCCGACGATCCAGATGCCTTCGTAGTCGTTGCCCAAGCCCGCGGCCAGGGTTCCGCTGGCGTTGAAACTGCCGATGTAGTTGCCCGCGATCGTGTTGCCGTCCGATCCTGCCTGGATCTCGATGCCATCCGCCGTCCAGTTGCGGATCACGAAGCCCCGGATCACGCTGCCGTCCGCGGTCGAGGTCAGTACCAAGCCCGGCGTGTAGTTGGGGAACGTGCCCGGCGCGTTCGCGCCGTCGAGGATGATCGCCGGCCGGTTGCTGTTGGCCGCGAAGCTGTCGTCGGTGGTGGCGTCCAGAGTGACTTGGCCGGTGATCTGCGGCAGCGCGCTGGTGGGCGAGATGGTGTGGACGCCCGTGCCGGAGATGTTGAAGGTGATGGTGTCGGCGCCGGCATTGGCATTGGCGTCGAGGATCGCCTGGCGCAGCGAGCCTGCGCCCGAATCGTTCGTGTTGATCACCACATAGGCGGCCAAGATGTGTTCCCAATCCTGCAGGGAAAGACCGGAGAAAGGCTTAGCGATGGTCACCGTGCCGACCGTATACTCGAGGTCCCAGTCCCCACCGTAGCCATCGAACCCGGTGACATTTTTCGATGCGGCCACGTCGGCATCGGTGAGGGCGGCGATGCCGTTCAGCAGGCTTTGGCCATCGCCCTCGGCCGCGATGTTGCAGCCGTAGAAGAGAATGTCTCCCGAGTCGTTGAGAGCTTCACCCCACTTCGCGATGGCATCGCTGTGCTGTGGGAGGCTGGCGTTGGTCAACCAGCTGCCTCCCAGGCTGATCATCCCGTCGGCGCCGTGGGTGATGAAATGCACGGCTGACAGGTCCGAGCGATCGGAAAGGATTTCGCTGACCTGCTCGAATCCGTCGCGATTCGAATCCAGAACCACCACCTCGGTGAGCCGGTTGCCGTCGCGCCCTTGGAGATCGGCAATCAGCTGTTTGTAATCGGCCACATTTCCATTGACAAAAACCAGCTCGCGCTGTGCGGCCACGGCCATCGGGTCGGGCTGCGGGTCGGGATTCGATGCGCTGCCGCTGACATCGTCGACAGACGCTGTAGGAGTATCGCTGGGCGCAGGTGTTGCCTGGCCCTCGGATGGGGCCGCTTCTCTGGCAGGGCTGAAGGCGGTGAATTCTTCTATAGCGGGTGCCGAGGCGAGTATATCGACGAGCGTTCCAGTGCCCGGCTGGCTTTTGCTTTGTTGCAGTGCATCCACACCGGAAGTGCCGGTGCTCTCGAAAAGCACTGCGGTTTCCTGGGTGAGGCCGTCCTGGTTGTTTGGCTGGGAATCCGGGGAAGGGTTGTCCATCCCCGCCGCCCAGCTTCCGGAAAGCAGCAGCCGGGGCTCGAGAGGTTCAAAACAGACACCGATACACTCGACGGTCTGCTTTTGTTTGTTCCGTCCTAACATTTTTCGCATGCCTTCACCGTCTGCCCTCTGACCTGACGCGAGATGCAGAAAGATTGAAACCCGAGATGGGATTGAGAGTCATTGCCAATCATCGGCCGGTTCAAGCTTTTCCTTTAATAATATTCGGTAAAAAGAAGGCATCGCCTCTGCCCGTCTAAGCGAAGCTGAGAGAAAAAGCGGATGCCTGCAAGGCGAAAGACATGCACATTGGCTGCCAAGAAGAGCTCCTAAAGCTTAACAATCTAAAATGATTGTGTATTTTATTAATACCCCGTCTTAAGGGTGTTACGGAGCTGTCAAAAATCTGTCTTGATGCAGTTGCCGCCCACGCTTGATGTCGATTCAAAAATGCATCCGTTTGCCGGAAGCGACTGTGCGGGAAATCGAAGCAGCTGCGTCAGACGCCGGAAGGGATTTTTCGTCGGTTGCCCGGGACCTTCTGGTTGAGGCGGTAAAAATGAAAAACTGTCCGGGGATCATTTTTGCGGATGGAGCGACCGGCCGCCGGGCGCGCGTGTCCGGAAGCGGGATCGACGTTTCGGAGATCGCCGCCGCAGAGTGAGATTCTACATCGACGAGGACATCAGGCCAAAGGCGGTGCGAAGAAAAACCCGGAGGGTATGGGTGCGTATACGATCGAATTTATCAAATGGATAATGTGATTGACAGGGCTTGACACTGGCATATAAATAATGCATATATAACCATATAAAAACGCATATAAGAGAGGTGTTGATGAGAACGACGCTGAACATCGAAGACAATCTGATCGACAAGGCGGCGAAGCTGACGGGCATTACCGAGAAAACATCCCTCGTTCGATTGGGGCTGGAGGCGCTCATCGCCGCGGAAAGCGCAAAGAGGCTTGCCAAGCTGGGCGGAACTGAAAAACAACTGAGGTCGATTCCAAGGCGACGGACGGCCGAGGCGTGAGTCTCCACCCGCAGAGCGGGTCGCCTCAGGTGACCTCCTCTAAGGGGGGGGAATGGGGCAATTAAACCCCAAACACCAAGCACGAAATCCCAAACAAATTCGAATGAACCAAATCCGAATACCCCAAACACAAGTGTATACCGTTTCGGTTTGCGACGGGTCATCTTCATTCGGTTGCTTCCGGGTTTCGAACATTTGAGAATTCGAATTTTGGATTTGTTTGGGATTTGGATATTCGATATTGGAATTTCCCCGAATCACAGTTTCCCTGGATCGGCAGAACCCCTCCGGGTCCTCCACCAGAGGTGGCGGGTTTAAAGGAAACTAATTGGTTTTAGTCGATACATCGATATGGGTCGAGCACCTGCGGCACGGGCATGGAGAAATGGCGTCGTTGCTCCTGAAAGGTGAAGTCGTTAGTCACCGTTTCGTAATCGGAGAGTTGGCTTGCGGGTTCATCAGGAACCGAAATGAAGTTCTGTCCTTGCTGCGGTCGCTTCCGTCAGCCGTAGAGGCAGACCACGATGAAGCCATGGCCTTCCTGGAAGAAAATCAATTAATGGGAAAAGGTCTGGGCTTGATCGATATTCATTTGATGGCATCGGCTTTTTTAAGTGGAATGCCGCTCTGGACCCTGGATAAAAAATTGAGACAGGAGTCTTCGCGATTGGGGATAGCTTATTGAATGCATCCGTCTGCCGGAAGCGACCTCGATCAAACCTATAGCATGGTAAAACGCCGGCATTCCTTCAGCGACGTATCGAAGGTCAATGTCGTTTGGGCGCCGTCGCGCTCATTCGCACGGCCGATCAAGTAGTCTGCGAAATCAGCCCTGCCTTCCGCAAAGTCTTCAAGCGCCCGCCGGATAATGTCCTTATCGGCGATCTCGAACCGCGCGGTGCGCAGGATCTGCTCGATCACGGGAACGATGTCGCTCTGGGCATATCCATAAGCGCTTTCGAGCACCCATACCAGCTCGCACAGGGTGACGGGCTGAATGAGAATCTTCTCCCCGCTGGTGACGGCGTGTTCGATCGCTCGTTCTGCAATTTTTGCCTGACGCGGATCGTCCTGAGTGATGTAGCGCACCAGGACATTGGTGTCCAAGCCGATCATCAGGCGTTCCTTTTTTTAATGACAAGGTTCATGTCTTCGATCGAAACCGGCTTGCGGCCGGACCGGTAGAGCATTCCCTTCAGCTTCTCGACTTTCTGGGCCGCGGGACGGATCAGGATATCGCCGTTTTCCTGGGTGATGAAATCGATGGTATCGCCGGGTTTCAGGTCCAGTTGCTCCCGTATGGACTTCGGGATCACCATTTGACCTTTGCTGGTGAGCGTCGCCGTGGGCATTTTATGACTCCTGATGATTTGTCTTACGAAAAATCTTTTTTCTTACTTACAGTAAGATAAGACGACCGCCAGGTCAAGCTTGATGAATTCGTAAAAAGCCGCCAAGTTTATTTTTCCATCATTCCGGCGGACCCCGGATCAATGATCTCCGGGGCAGGTGTTGGAATCCAGTAGGGCCGCTGGCCTTTGGCCGGTTTGAACGGAGAACCCTGACTTTGAATTCAGATCAGAGTCAAAGACCCCCATCCAAAGTGTCATTCCGGCGGTCCCTTAGCCGGAATCCATTGAAGTCAGATAAGAGTATTTTTAGACAGTTGTAAAATTCCTGGACCCCGGTGCCTGCCACGGACATGAACCGGTGTTCGCCGGAGTGACGACTATTTACGAGCTTATCATATTTGACATGCAATGCATTACATCGTAATATAAAAATGAATTCAAACAGAGGGGAAAGAGCCATGGCATCGATTCAAAAATGCATCCGTCTGCCGGAAGCGACTGTAAAGGAAATCGAATCAGCTGCGTCAGAAGCCGGAAGGGATTTTTCGTCTGTTGCCCGGGACCTGCTGGTTGAGGCGGTAAAGATGAAAAACTGCCCGGGGATCATTTTTGCGGACGGGCCCACTGGCCGCCGGGCGCGTGTATCCGGAACCGGGATCGACGTTTGGGAGATCGCCGCGGCCTTCAAAGAGACAGGCGAAAACTACACTGAACTGCAGAAGGTGTACCACTGGTTGAGCGAACCTCAGCTGCGGTCTGCGCTCTCTTATTATGCACTATACCCGGAGGAGATCGACGCGCGGGTGATGCGCAACCAGGATCTGACCCTTGACAAAATTTCCAAACGATTCCCGTTCCTGGCAAAGAAGGCCGCAGCCGAGTGAAATTCTACACAGACGAGGACATCAGCCCAAAGGTCGCCGAGATTCTGCGCAAACGCGGAATTGACGCGGTCAGCGCGCACGACATTGGCATGGCGGGGGCATCTGATGAGGATCAGTTGGCAGAAGCGGTTTCACGCAAATGCGCTATCGTCACACGAAACAGGGACGATTTCATTACCCTGACAGTCCAGGCGTTTGAAAACCGAAGCCCCCATTATGGATTGGTCGTCTTTTCACACCGCATCTCGGGTTCAAATTTCGGAGAAATGGCCGATTTGCTTGAAAAGTGCGCGAAGAAAAACCCGGAGGGTATAGGTGCGTATACGATCGAATTTATGACCAAAGAAACAGGTTGATTGTGCTGGAAGCTGTTCCCCGTTCAGGGTTCAGCGTTCAACGTTCAGGGTTCAACGTTCAACGTTTTTTAAAATTCCAAATCCCAAATCCCAAATCCCAAATAAAATCAAATACTCAATCACCAACCTTTTCCAAACGGTTTGTAATTTTGTATTTTGGTCATTGGGATTTGTTTGTGATTTGTTTATTGATTATTGGATTTTTTTCTTTTGCGCTAGAACCTCTGAACCCAGAACCCGGAACCTCAAAATCCGTTCACCGTTAAGGGTTCAGCGTTCAACGTTGAGGGTTTGGGTTTCAAGGTCTTCCTTTTTTTCTAAAAATCCAAAATCCAAATTACAAATAAATTCCAATACCTAATAACTTCAATCAAGTTTTCCCCGCCGGTTTGGAATTTTGTATTTTGGTCATTGGGATTTGTTTGTGATTTGTTTATTGATTATTGGATTTTTTTATTTGTGCGGTAGAAACCTCCGAACCCCAAACCCGGAACCTTTGAACCCAGAACCCGGAACCTTTTTAGATCAACCTCTGAACCCAGAAGCCCTACTCCCATATCCCACATGACATCAATAAGTTGGCGTTTCCGAACCCTGAGTTCGCCCTATTGTGTCTGGTTCAGGACTTGACACTGGCATATAAATAATGCATATATAACCATATAAATACGCATATAAGAGAGGTGTTGATGAGAACGACGCTGAACATCGAAGACTGCCTGATCGACAAGGCGGCGTAGCTGACGGGCATTACCGAGAAAACAGCCCTCGATTGAGACATGAGTCTTCGCGATGGGGGATCGCCTATTGATGAGAAATGAATGAATTCATACCTGTCCCCTCTTTTCATTTTCAACGTTCCCCGTTCAGGGTTCAGCGTTCACGGTTTTCCTTTGTTTCTAAAATTCCAAGCCCCAAACTCCGAATTACAAATAAATTCCAATATCCAATAACGGCCTTTTTTCCACCGGTTTGGAATTTTTGAATTGAGTCATTGTGATTTGTTTGTTTTTTGATTTTTTGATTATTGTAATTTATTCTTTATTTTTTTTCTCCGTAGAACCTCTGAACCCAGACCCTTTTTAGTTCAAACATCAGAAACAGCTGAAGATTTCCTGAAAACAGCCGATAGAATTGAAAACGATTATTGTGAAGCCTCCACCTGCAGAGTTGGTGACTTCAGGTTATCTCCTCTAAAAAGGGGGATAAGCGGAACGGGGCAACTAAATTCCAAACAGCAAGCACGAAATCCCAAACAAACTCGAATGATTCAAATTCGAATACCCCAAACAAAAGAGTATACCGCTTCCGTTCACGACGGGTCGTTTTCATTCGGTTGCTTCTAGGTTTCGAACATTTGAAAGTTCGGATTTCGGATTTGTTTGGGATTTCGATATTGGATATTGGAATTTCGCCGAATCCCGGTTTCTACGGATCGGCAGAACCGCTCATAGCCCCTCACTAAAGGAAGACGGTTCACAGCAAGCTGGGCAGAGGTGTCTGAGGAATATGCTGATCGAAGCCATGCAAGACCAACAGCCCCATGTCCTGGTCGTCGATGACGACGAGATCATACGGAGCGCTGCACGCGAGTCCCTGGCAGAAGCCGGGTTTTTGGTTTCGGAGGCCGAAGACGGCGTCCGGGCCTTGCAGGCGCTGGAACATCTTCGGCCCGACATTATCCTGCTGGATGTGATGATGCCGGAAATGGACGGTTTTGCCACCGCCGGGGCCGTTCGTCAATTTCCGGGCTGTGAGGTGGTGCCCATACTGATCATGACGGCGCTGGACGACTTGGACTCGATCCATCGCGCCTATGAAGTGGGCGCCACCGATTTCATTACCAAGCCGATCAACTGGGTGATCTTGGTTCAGCGGGTTCGGTATATGATACGTGCCGTGCGCATGATGAATGAGCAGAAGCGACTTGAAGAAGAATTACGGCAGGCACAGAAACTGGAAGCGGTTGCCACGCTGGCCGGGGGCGTCGCCCACGATTTCAACAATCTGCTTCAGGGCATTCAGGGGTCTTCGGAGGTGCTGCTGTTTGGCAAGAACAAAGACGACCCTATCTTTCCCGTACTCAACCGGATCATGGCCGCCGTTAAAAGAGGTGGAGAACTCACCCGGCAGTTGCTCACTTACAGTCGCAAAATAAAAAGCGAAAAGCGGCCGATCCAGCTCAACGACCAGGTCCGCCAAACCCATCAGCTGTTGCAAAGGACCATCCCCAAGATGATCGAGATCGAACTCCGCCTCGAAAAAGATCTCAAGATGGTGAACGCGGATTGGGTTCAAATGGAACAGGTGCTGATGAACCTGGTAATCAATGCCAGGGATGCCATGCCGGATGGGGGCCGGCTGGTCATCGAAACGGCCAACGTCAGGCTGCCCGAAAAACTCAATGAAACCCGATCCGGGTCTATTTCACGGGAAGGAGTCTTGCTCAGCGTCTCGGATACCGGCCACGGCATGGACAAAGCCACACTGGAGCAGATCTTCGAGCCGTTCTTCAGCACCAAGGCCCCGGGAAAAGGAACGGGGCTCGGCCTGTCCATGGTTCATGGGATCGTCAAAAATCACGACGGCCGGATCACCTGCCGCAGCACTCCCGCAAAAGGGACCTGCTTTCAAATCTATTTACCGGCGGTCGAACCCGTGTTGGAGAAAAAGCCGGGGGTCGAAACGCGGGCATACCAGGGGGGCAATGAAACCATCCTTCTGGTGGATGATGACGAAAGCATTCGGAACACCGGCCAAGAGAGGCTTGAAAGCGCCGGCTATAGGGTTCGCACGGCTTCCACAGGAGAAATGGCCTTGGAAGTCTACGGGCGGGAGGCGGAAAAAATCGATTTGGTTCTGCTCGACCTCATCATGCCCGGGATGGGCGGCGCCAGGTGTCTGCGAGGGCTCCTGCAGACCGATCCGGGCATCAAGGTTGCAATTATCTCCGGCTATACTCCCGATGGCCAAACCCTGCAAGCCATTAAATCGTCCACCCGCGCATATCTTCGCAAGCCCTACACCGGCGAGCAGCTGCTCACCACCGTTCGCAAGGCGCTGGACGCCGGAAGCGGGTCAGGCGGGCCAGAAATCGGCTAAATACAGTTGGGGGGCGAGGTTTACGGCGCAGTGATCAGGGAAAAAGCAACTATTTTTCGATCTTTAAAAGGTAGTTATCTCTAATCTCTCTTAGGAATGCATCGAAATCGTTCAGGTGCCGCTTTAGAATACCGTATATGACCTTGTCCTCAACCTTGTCGTATCCATGCACCAGTATATTCCGGGTGCCCGCCATATCCGCCAGAAACCGTGCCGTTTCAGACCGGATCATGTCCGCCTGCGCCAGCGCCAGGAAGATCCCTTTGTAATCTTTCGGCTCGGGCAGCTTTTTTTGGGAGATGATTATTTTCCCGATATCCAGACAGGCTTCGATGGCGATCTGAAGGTTGCGCTCAGCGATGTCCCGCGCATCTGCCGAGCGATGGTAGTCTTCAAAGGAGCTCAGCCCTTTTGCCAGCTGGCTCAGTCTTTGGACGCGCTCCTGAACCGCTGTCATTTTTCTCTCAATTGTTTTCACAAGCGGGTTCTCTGGTCGCGTGGAAGTCCAAGCCGTTCGGCGCGAAGCTCCGATATGAAGGGCTGAAAATCAAAATACAACCCTCTTATTTTTAGCTCGTATTCTATCCTGAGTTCGGGACCACTTTCAAACAAGCATGCACCACTGGTAATAATCTCATAGGCGATTTCCAGGGAAGCCGAGTTCAGGATGGTCACGTCCACGACGCGATCCAACTTCATCCCCATCCTGCCGGCAAGAATATGGGCTGGCGCCGTGGCTTCAAACGCATCGATTCGATACTGGGATGGGTCAATAAGAAAGGCCAGATCGATGTCAGATTTCGCCCGCTCTTGCTTGCAGGCAAACGAGCCGAACAAGTAAACGAGAAGGAAATGGCCTTGAGGGGCTTCGGAATTTATATGCTGTAAAAGGTAATTTCTTATCGAAGAGATGGAAGTCATGGGTCGGCTTCTCTTGATGTATGCGAGCGCGGATCGGTCTTATACCTTACTGTCCTGGATATATAACAAATCCTATTTTGTCAACGAACTCGCGCCCGTACCGAATCTCCATGCACTTGAACGCACCCGGCTCTTTTCGACTGAGCGAGGCGAGGCTGTTGTTTTCCACGATGTGGAGCCGCTCTCAGGGATTTGGAACGACCGCCTCCCGCTTTTTTCGGTAAAAATACGCACGGATCATCTTGGCGGCAAAATCCGATTTTTGGGTCTCCGATCCCTGAAAACTCAGGCCGGTATGCACCATCCCCAAGTCGGTTTTGCGGGAATAGGCCATTTTGCAGGTTATCTGGGCCACCTGGTATTCAGCGTCGATGAAACCGATGCCGACGTATTCGGTCCCCACGAAATCAATGGATTCCATCAGAAGGCCGCCGAGGCTGACATCCAGGGCAACGCCGATACACTCGGACTCTATTTTGCCCTTGCTGTCGAGCAACGCGTAGTCGACCGGGACATGGATGCTCACCCGGGGATATTTACGTCGGTTCGCGGACATTCGACCGCCCTTCAATTCATAACCGATTGAGCGGCATCCATCTCGGCCGCCGCACACACCTTATTTTTCCCATTGGATTTGGCTGCGTAGAGCGCCTTATCCGCTTTTTGAATCAAATCCTGGGCCGTGGTGTCGACACCGGGGGCATAGCCCGCCACACCGATGCTGATGGATAGACTGAGCGATGCCTGCTCGTTCATGGCGACCGCGCCATTCTCAATCGCCAGCCGGATCCTCTCCGCTATGCGGGCCGCGTCCTCCTCTTGGGTATACGGCAGGATGATCGCAAATTCATCGCCGCCGAAGCGGGCCAGAACGTCGATTTCGCGGATGATCTGATCCAGCTTCGCGGCGATTTCTTTCAGCAACTTGTCCCCGGCGATGTGACCATGCTGGTCGTTGACCAGCTTGAAATCGTCGATGTCCAGCATCAGAAGCGAGACCGGATGATGGTGACGCTCGGCTCGCTTCAGCTCGTTTTTCAGATAGAGCTGAAAATAGCCGTTGTTGTATGCGCCGGTCAGCTTGTCGGTGATGGCCGCCTGGACGGCGGTCTCGAAGTTGCTCATCAATTTGTCATGGTAGGCTTTTTTCTTTAGCAGGCTGTTGACCCGTGCGCGAAATTCGTTGAAGTTGATTGGTTTCATCAGATAATCATCGACCCCGAATTCATAGCCTTTTACCTTGCTTTCGATGTCCTGCAAGGAAGTCACCACGATGATCTGGGTCGATTGGGTCGACGCATTTTCCTTAACCTGTTTGGTGACTTCATAGCCATCCAACCCAGGCAGCAGCATATCCAGAATCATGATGTCGATTTTGTTGTTGTTGCAGATCGACAAGGCCTCCTCACCCGAATGGACGATCAATATGTTGCAGGCAAAACTGTTCAACAGGGATTTGATCAATTTGGCATCCGTTGGGCTGTCTTCCACGATCAACAGGTTGGGCAGCCGCAGATCGGAAAAGGTATCGTCGCTCGAAAAGGGGTTGAGCACCGATCTTTGGGCATGCGCTCTTGTTTTCAACTGATCGTGGTAGCGTTTCATCCGCAACAGGGATTTCACTCTGGCTTTGAGCTCGGCGGTATGCACGGGTTTGTTCAAGAAATCATCCGCCCCGGCCTCCAGGCCCTTGGTCTTGCTGTCCGAGCCATCCAGCGCCGTCACCAGGAGGATGGGGATATCCGCGGTCTCGGTGCAATTTTTCATCTGAGCCGTGACCTCAAACCCGTTCATTCCGGGCATCATGACATCCAGCAGCACCAGGTCCGGGTTCTCGAGCTGGGCCTTCTGCAGAGCTTCCTCGCCGCCGTAGGCCTTGAGGATGGTGTATTTCGAATCGCCCAGCTTCGCGGCCAGAAGTTTAACATTGGTCGGATCGTCGTCGACGATCAGGATTATCTCGTTCGGCTTCATTATGATTTCCTTCCCTCCTATTCAGCTGAGCGCAAGATCGGTTTTTCCCGTTTCCGGCTTCCTTGCCGCTTGGGTGCCGCTGCCGCCCGCCCCGGGGCCCTTCAGGAAGCGCGCGACCATCGCTTTTAATCCCTGGATGTCTATCGGTTTGGGAAGATAGTCGTCACAGCCGGCGGACAGCGCTTTCTCCCGGTCGCCGACCATCGCAAAGGATGTCAGCGCGATCACCGGTATCGCCTTCAGGTCGTCGTCGCTCCTGATCTCCCGCGTGGCGGTCAATCCATCCATCCCCGGCAGCTGGATGTCCATCAGGATCAAATCCGGCAGGATGCGCCGGGCGCTTTCAAGGCCTTCTTCCGCACTGCCGGCTGTGAAAATCTGATAATTATTCCTGAGGATGGCACTGCAGAGCTTGATGTTCAGCTCGTTGTCATCCACGATCAAAATTCTTGGATTTCCCGTCATGGCCCTTACCTGTCCGAATGATTTGGGTTGATATGCTTCCATCTCTCTCCTGAACCCCGAACCCTGAAACCCGCTGCCTGAGTGGTAACGTTTCAGCTATAAAGATACAAAGGTCTTCAGATGCCCGATGACGGTCTGGTCCAATTTTCCCATTTGGCCTTCCTCTTCCAGTATTCGAATGGCATCCTCGCGGCTCATGCCCTTGCGATAGGGTCTGTCCGTAATCAGCGCGTCGTAGATGTCCACCACGGCCATGATGCGGGCCACCATCGAGATCTGGTCGCCTTTCAGCCCGTCCGGGTACCCCGTTCCGTCGAGTTTTTCATGGTGATGCCGGACCACCGCGAGAGCCATTCCCAAATTGTCCTTCAAGGGCAGGCAGATTCTAAAGCCGACATCGGTGTGTTTTTTCATGATTTCCCATTCCTCGGGCGAAAGCGGGCCGGGCTTGTTGAGAATCTGGTCCGGCACGGCGATTTTGCCGATGTCGTGCAGCGCCCCACCCAGCTTGAGGGCTTCGATCTCGGCTTCTGCCGCTCCGATTCTCCGGCCGATGCAGACGGCCAGATTTGAAACCCGTTCAATATGCCCCTGGGTGTACCCGTCCTTGGCCTCCACCGTGTTGGCCAAAGAAAAAATGACGTTGTGGATGCTCGCCATTTTGGAGATGATGCGCTTGAGGTGGATCAGGGATTTGATCCTTGCGTAAAGCTCCATTTTGTTGGGGGGCTTGTTCATGAAATCGTCCGCGCCGGACTCGATCGCCTTGACCTTGGATTCGACATCATCCAGCGCGGTCAACATGATGATGGGAATCATCCGCATGGAGCTGTTCTGCTTGATGCGCCGGCACAATTCGAAACCGTCCATGCCGGGCATCATGACGTCGGACAGGATCAGGTCAAAATCGGCCTGGCGAAGCGCGGACAAGGCATCCTCGCCGTTGGAGGCCTTGATGACTTCGTAGGCATGTACGCGCAGCATGGCCTCGATCAGTTTCAGGTTGCGGTCGTCATCGTCGACAATCAGAATCCGGGACGAATCTTTGGACGGCCGGCTTTCTTCATTTTCCCATACGACGGTCTTGTTATGTCCCCGCAGCTTGGCGTCCCTGAGCGCCTGTTGGGCCGCCGTCAGGAGGGATTCCTGGTTGAGGGCATGCTCCGGGTAGGCCGCGATCCCGATCGAGATGGTGAGAGTTGAATGGAAGTGTTTATCGACCGTCGTTCGTATTCTTTCGGCGGCCTGGAAGGCCTCTTTGGCGTTGGTCTTCGGGTAGAGCACGGCGAACATGTCATCGGAGAACCTGGAGGCGATATCCACCGATCGCTTGCACGCGATGACGATTTCGGCGATGGTTTTCAACGCCTGATCCCCTTCCAGCGGTCCCTTTTGAGTGTTCAATTTCCCTAACGCGTCGACATCGATGAGGGCCAGGCTGAAGCCTTCTCCGTAGCGGTTGCAGCGATTGCATTCCTCGGCCAGAAAGGCCTGGAAAATTCCGTGGCTGTATACCCCGGTCAGCCCGTCGGTCACGCTTCCGACGCTATCCTCATAGAGCCTGAGCAGTTCAGCTTGCGTATCCATCGGTGGTCCCAGTTCCCTCAGAGACGGTGGCATAATCTGATCCTCGCATTCAGCGGATCGGCAGTGTGAATTCAAAAATCGCGCCCTTGTCTTTCCCTTCGCTGCGGGCCTGGATGCATCCGCCGTGAAGTTCGACCATTTTCCTGGTCAGCGCCAGCCCCAGCCCGGTGCCTTGAAACTTCCGGCTGATGCTGCTTTCGACCTGCTCGAACGGCGCAAAAAGGCGTTCGAGGTCCTGCGGCTCGATGCCGATGCCGGTGTCCTTCACCCACACCGCAAGGGTTTTGCCGTCGGCCGGGCTGTGCCGGCGGCCGTTTCCGTTCCGGATGGCGCTGCCGACCTCGATCCTGCCGCCGTCGGGTGTAAATTTGACGGCATTCGACAAGAGGTTGTACATCACCTGCTTCAGTTTTCGTTCGTCGGCCGTCAAACTATCCGGAGCGCTTTCGATCTTCAGCGCCAAATGGATGCCGTGCTTGACCGCTTTTTCCTTGACCATGGACAGACTGTTCTCCAAGAGCGCCTGGATGGGGACTTCCGCCGCATCCAGGTCCATTTTGCCGGCCTCGACTTTAGACAGATCCAGGATGTCGTTGATCAACGACAGCAGATGGCGGCCGGCGCGCAGCACGTCGTTCAGGTACTCCTCCTGAACCTCGTTGATGTCGCCGCATTCTTTTCCCGCGACCAACTCGGTGAATCCGATGATGTGGTTCAAGGGCGTGCGCAGCTCGTGGCTCATGTTGGCCAGGAATTCGCTCTTGGAGCGACTGGCGGCCTCGGCTCTTTGGGCCAGCATCTTGGCTTCCCGGACCAGGCTCTCCAGATCCCGGGTCCTCTCGGCCACTTTGTCCTCAAGCTCTTTCTGATACCCCTCCACCTTCTGGCGGTAGGACCTCAGGCGCTCGAGCATGAAGTTGATGGCCCTGGCCAGGTCGCTGATTTCGGTTTCGCCGGAGATCGCAACCTGATGATCCAGGTTGCCTTCGGCCACGTCGCGCGCCACTTGCGAAATTCTCGCGATGGGCGCCGCTATTTTTTTCCCCAGCACCAGCATCAACACCGTCCCGGCCGCGACCAGAACGATCGTGATGGCCGCGACCGAGGCGATGAACAACCGTGTATTTTCTTTGATGTTGTCCTTCGAAACGACGAGATGGACATAGCCGATCCGTTTGTGCTTATCGGTGGCGTATTCGAGGTCGTTCAGTTCCTGCAGTCCTTGATTTTGCACGGCACGGATGCATTCGATCAGCCCGCTGTTTTCATGATCAAAATGATCTTGCCCGTCTGCAAAATGCTCCAGGATACGGCGGCGGGAGTCGTGGTTGAAACTAGTTAGCGGGCTGTCGACCGGCCGGATGTCTTTGGCGATCAACGGGTGGAACTGCTCATCGTAGACCACGATGCGGGCCAGGTTCTCGTCCGCGGACACGCTGCGGAGAACTCTGCGCAGATAGTTCACGTCTTGGGTATAGATGCCGAACTCACAATTATCGGCGATCATGATAGACAAAGACTCGTAGTGCGCCTTCAGGGCGGCGGTCATGTGCTTGTTTTCGCCCCATACGGCATAGGCGGCAATGCCGGCCGACGTAAAAAGGATCAGCAGGACGGCCAGAAGGTGGATCTTCGAAATGAGCTTTAACCGCCACTTCAACCGCATTTCATTCTCCCTTGAACACGCGCTTCGAACCGCTGATGACCTCGGGGCTGAACTCTATCCTCATCTGCTCGGCCGTCTTCAGGTTCAGCGTGTATTCTATTTTTCTGGGGCCCACGGGCCCGATCTCCGAGACCTTGGCGCCTTTGATCAGTTTCAGGAGTATTTCCGCGCACTGCACCCCCAGGTCCTCGAAATTCCACCCGAAAGCGGCCGCGGCGCCGGCCTTGGCCCAGTTTTCCGAGGGGCCGACAAACGGCAATTCGTTGCGTAGCGAAAAGAGCAGGATCTGCTTGGCCGTCTCCGGCGCCAGCACGACCTTGTCCACCAGCCCCCAGAGCACGTCGGCGTTTTTTCCGGTCGCTTCGAGCGCCGCGGGGATTTCTTTCGGCGCAAGGGCCTCCTGGGCTTCCAGGCTCAGGCTCTGCTTCTGGACAATCTTGGATGCCTCGGCGATTTTCTTTTCGTTCTCCGCCGAGTAGAGCACCCCCACCCTTCTGGCTTTCGGAAAAACCCGCTTGATCAGCGCCAGCTGGGCCTCCAGGGGGATGTCCAGGTAGACGCCGGTGGCATTCCCCATGCCGGCGATTTCCGCCGCCGAGAATACCAGCCCGGCGATGACCGGAACCCCCATATTTTCCTTTGCTACCATCTGCGCGGCCTGGGTTCCCAGCACGAGCAGATAAGCGGCTTGTGCCTGGTTCAGCGACCGGGTGATGTCCTTCGGCTGCTGCCCGTCGCGGCTCAGCGAGTGAATCCTGATCTCCGCGGAAAACCCTTGCTGCGCCAGATGCTTCTTGAATCCTTCGACCGTCTCGCTGGCCTGCGCGGATTCCTGGCTCATGACGATGCACACGCCGGAGGAGGCGTGCACCCGCTGGGCCGGGATCGCGATCATCGCCGCGGCCACCGCCAGCCGCAGAGTCCAGTAGAATATGCGCATACGGCTCAAGGTCAGAACGAATAAGTGGCCTTCAAAAAAAACGTGCGCCCGTCTTGGTCGATCACGTCCTGCCGGTAGTCGGCGGACGTCACGGTCCCGTATTTTTCGTCGAACAGGTTGTAACAGCTGGCCGACAGCTCAAGCCCGGGAAGAATCGGAAACAAGCGCCTGGCGGTCGACACCGTCAGGTTGGCCACATAGGCATCGTCCGCCTGACCTCCCTGAACGGTCTTGCGTTTGCCGATATATTGCAGCTCGGGGCCGGCGAATATCTTGTCCTCAAATACCGGGGCGATGAGATTCAATTTGGCGAGATAGGTCGGCGAATTGACCAGGTCCTCGCCGGTCTCTTTGTCCTCCGCGTCTTGAATCGACCAGGCCGCCCGTGCTTTCCAGCCGCTCCGGGGGATGTTCATCTCCACTTCGAATTCGACTCCCTTGGCCTCGGCATCGGACGTGTTCCTGAAGACCACCAACCCGTCGTCGGGGTCTTCCACCTGGCTGATGAGATCCTGAATCTTATAGTAGTAACCTGACACCGCCGCGCGAAAGTACTTGGCAAAATACTGCTCGAGGACGATCTGATAGGCGTCGATGGTTTCGGGGTCGAGATCGGGGTTGGCCTTGGCGGACAGCCCGCCGTCGTTGTAGTACAGTTCATACACGTTCGGCGCCCGGAACGCCCGGCCGTAGATGAGCTTCAGCGTCGTCTGGCTGAACGGGTTGTAGATCAGCGCAGCGCGCGGATTGAGCGTGCCCCCGAAGCTGCTGTAGTCGTCGTAGCGCAGGCCGGCGAAGAGGGTCAGATTGTCCAGAACTCGATATTCGTCCTGAATGAACAGGGCCCAAACGCTCGAGTCGGTTTTTTCATTCAGGTACTGCGAATAGGGCTCTTCGTCGTAGGTTTCCTGGTCCTGCTGGTAATTGTAACGGACCTCGCCCCCGGCGATCACTTGGTGGTTGTCGAACAGCCGCTTGGTCAGCTGCAGTTCGCTTCCCAGCCACTGGCCGGCGGCCGAATCCTTCTGCTTGGTGAGCGGCGGGTAATCGTACATATAGTCGCTGTCATACCAGTACCCGTCGTAGGACACCCGCAGCATCGCCCCGAAGTCGCTGGTCACCTGGCGTTCATACTTCGCATCCAGATAGCCGCGCTCTTCCCATACTTGGGTGCGGTTGTCGTTGAAAACGGTGCCATAGGGCGCCGTGGGGATTTGTTTCCTTCTTTTGACGTAGGCCCCTTCCAGGGTGACGCCCCCGTAAAGGAGGGAGGTGAAGAGGCTGTGGCTTTGCTGGCCGTCGGCGCGCTCGGCATGGCCGTAGTTGGTTTCCGGGCTGTCGAACTCGCTGTAGAAAAGGCGGTCTTTGCCCTGACTGCTGGTGTAGGTGCCGGAGAGCAGCAGCTCCAGACCGCTGCCGTAGCGGTCGCCGTAGGTGCCGCGGCCTTGATACGTCTCGTAGCTTCCGGCGCCGCCGGACACCTGCGGCCCCTTGTAGTTCCGGCCGCGCTTGGTGACGATATTGATGACGCCCAGAAAGGCGTTGCTCCCGTAAAGAGAGGACCCCGGTCCGCGAATGACCTCGACCCGCTCGATCAGGTCCACATCGATGATCCCCTCGGTGCCGAATCCGGAGGAGTCATATATGTTCTCATTGATCCGGTGCCCGTTCAGCATGACCAGCACGCGCGTGTTGTAGTCCCCCGGCAGGCTGAAACCCCTGAGGCCGACATAGTTGTAGGACCGGTCGTAGTTCGCGAAAAAGCCCGCCACGCTGCCGACGATCTCCGCCAGGGTGCGATAGCCGAAGCGCTGGATCTCCTCGGCGGTGACGATGCTGATGTAGGAGGGCGCTTCGGTGGTCTTCTGTTCGTACTTGGAGGCGCCCACGACGGTCTGGATCTCCTGAAATAAAATCTGATCAACGCCGGCTTCCGATCCTGTCGGTTCAGCGTTATCCGCAGCCCAGGCCGGGGATAACGCCACTATCCCCAAGATGGCCAGGGCGAAACCGAAGCCGAAGGCAGCCGGAATGACGCCAAGCGGTTTGTTGCGCGGCGTAATTATTTGTTCGCGGCGGCGCAGCATCTGTCCCTCCCTTGCTTCTTGGCTGAGTAAAGCGCGTCGTCCGCCGACTTCACCAGATCGTCGAAGGACATCGGCGGAGCGTGCCGAAAACCGGCCGCGCCGAAGCTCATCGTGACCCGGATCGGCCGGCCGTCGCAGGCGATTTCCAGCGTCTTTATTTTCTCCCGCAGCCGTTCCGCAACAAGAAGTGCATCCTTGAGCTGGGTCTCCGGCAGAATGACGGCGAATTCCTCCCCGCCGTAGCGGGCGACGAAGTCGCATTCCCGCAGTCCCTTTTGCAGGGCCTGGGCGACCGCCTTCAAAACCTGATCGCCGGCCGGGTGGCCGAACCCGTCGTTGATCGATTTGAAGAAATCGATGTCGGCCATGACAAGGGAGAGATTGTTCTTGTAGCGTGCGGCCCGGCTGATTTCCTGGTTGAGCGCTTCGCAGAACGCTTTGTAGTTGTGGAGCTGGGTCATGGCGTCTTTGTTGGCCTGCTGGCGCAGCGATTCCAGCTCGCTGTTTTTCCCGATCATGTCGCCGACCATCTGCATCGAAATGTTGAGCAATTCCTGCTTGGCGCTCTCCAGCAGGTCTTCCAGCTCGTTCTCGTCGCTGAATTGAAGATCGAAGATCGGGGATATGTCTTTGGTTTGCTTGATCAGATCTTTTCCGATTTCGGCCGCATCCAGGGCGCTTTGGAATCCATAGGCGCTGATGAAATGCGTGATGTAGCCAAGCACTTCGGTCATGTTCCCGCCCTTGAGAAGCTCGATATACAGGGAGGACAGGTGCAACAACTCGGCCCGGACGCGGACATCGCGGCCGCAGGTTTCGGGCAGGCATTCGACGCCGTGATGGTGCTGAATGGGAATGTGGAACGTTTCGGGCAGCCCCCAGGACTGGGTGAGCAGCGCCCCCACATCCATGTGATTGAATCCGAAAACCTGGTTCTCCGCAGCCAGCGTACTGATCCTCTTCGTTTGGATCTCGGAAAGCACCACGGCATATTGATCCGGAAGCAGATAGGCCAGAGACAGGGACCCGATGTCCTTGAGCAGGCCTAAAAAGAAGGCGTCTTCCGGGCTCTTGATCTTCACCCGCCCTGACAAAAGTTTGGCGGCGACCGCCCCCACCAGAGAATCCTTCCAAAAGCCGGCCAGATCTAAGCCGCCGGGCCCTTTCTTCAGAAAGCTCGTTTTCAGGATCAGGCTCAACGAAAGGTTCTTGACCGTGTTCAATCCCAACAATCGGATGGCCTGATCGACCGTCGTGATCTTGTTGACGAGACCATAAAAAGGTGAATTTATTATTTTTAATAGCTTGGCCGAAAGCGCGGCGTCGGATGATATGAGCCTGGCGATTTCGCGGAAATCAGGGTCGGGCTTTTGAATGGCCTCGATCAGTTTTATGGCAACGCCCGGCATGGAGGGCAGGCGGTCGAATTTCTTTGTAATCATTTGTAATTTTTCATGATTCAACATTGTCGCCTCTTTTGGGGCACCTGTGTCTGCAACCACTTCTGCACCTTTTTCTACTATTGATGGGCTCGTAAAAATTCTAATTTTTCTTTTTTCTGTCATTCCGGCGAAAGCCGGAATCCAGTTGTTTCAAGGTGTTCTGGACCCCGGCGTCCGCCGGGGTGACGGCTTAATGGACTTTTTACGAGCTCGTCGCTATTAAGGCTGCCCATGTACCCTCTATCGATACATATTGGCGTAAACTTTAATGTTTTTCTAGTATGCCCCGGCCGGAAAGACCTCCGAAGCAAATTGGAGTGATCCGGGTTGTTCTGGGCACGAATGTGATGGTGTCCGGCCTGCTGTTCGGCGGGACTCCGGGCCGGCTGATTGATCTTTGGAAGGTCGGGAGTGTCCGTCCGGTGATGTCCGGCGAAATGCTGGACGAGCTCTTGAGGGTGAATATATTCTCAGCGGCGACCGTCATCTTCTCGATCTGCAATCCTACCGGCGAATCAAAATCCTTTCGCCGGCCGAGTTTTTGTCTCGCATGATCGCCTGATGCGGGCGGGAGTTCGCTTTCAAGCTGCTTTTCCTCTATGCCGCGGCAAGGCCGCCCTCTTCCATCTCCCGCAGGGGGATGGCCAGCCGGAAGGTGCTGCCCTTTTCCGCTCCCCCGCTCTCGGCCCAGATCGCCCCCCCGTGCAGCTCCACCATCCGGCGCGTGAGCGCCAGCCCCAGACCGGTGCCCTGGTACTTGCGGCTGGTGCTGCCCTCCACCTGCTCGAAGGGGTTGAAGATCCGCTCCAGGTCCTTGTCCTCCACACCGATGCCCGTGTCAGACACCCACACGCTCAACCACCTCGAATCCCCGTTGCCGTCGCCGGCCGCGGGAAGATGCGGGAGATCCGAGCCCTCCATGACCTCCGCCCCCAGGCGCACCTCGCCTCCGGCCGGGGTGAACTTCACTGCGTTGGAGAGCAGGTTGTAGACCACCTGCTTGAGCTTGCGCTCGTCGACCTGCACCCACTCCGGCAATCCGTCCGCCTCCACCGAAAGACGGATCGCCTGCTTCAGGGACTTCTCCTTGACCATCACCAGGCTGTTCACCAACAGCTCCCGGACGCGCACCTCCGCAAGGTCCAGCTGCATCTTGCCCGCCTCCACCTTCGAGAGATCCAGCACATCGTTGATCAGCGCCAGCAGATGCCGGCTGCTGGAGAGCACGTCCTTCAGAAACTCCTCCTGCTCGGCGGTCAGTCCCCCAAAATCGCGGCTGAGCACCAGGTCCGTGAAGCCGATGATGTGGTTCAACGGCGTGCGCAGCTCGTGGCTCATGTTCGCCAAAAACTCGCTCTTCGCCCGGCTGGCCTGCTCCACGACGGCCTTGGCCTGCCGGAGGGCTTTTTCTTTGCGCTGCCTTTCCTGAATCTCCCGGCGCAGCTCGGTGTTGGCCTTTTCAAGCTCGGCGGTGCGCGTCCGGACGATCTCTTCCAGCTCGTCATTGATCCGTCTGAGCGCCTCCTCGGCCTTTTTGCGCGCGCTGACATCGGTTGCGATCTGAAGGCGCACGATGCGCCCGTCGCTCCACTGGATGGCCCGGTCGTAATTGATATAGCTGATGCCCGTGATCGGATTGCTGCACTCCCAGACGTAGACCTGGCCGAGGTTGCCGCCGGCGTCCAGGAGTTTGCTGTTCGTGCAGTGCGCGCAGGGTTGGCTTTCGTTGCGGAAAGCGGCGTAACAGATGCGGCCCGTCAGATCGCTCTTGAAATTCCGCTGCATGGCCTTGTTCATGAACAGGATTTCGTAGGTCTGCATATCGGCCACATAGATGTCGGCGGTAATGCTGTCCATGATGAGGATCAGGCGATCGGTGGCCTGCTTCAATGCCTTCTCGGCCTCGGCAAGGCTCTCCATCATCCCGTTGAGCGAGTGGCTCAGGTGCCCGATTTCATCGGCTGAGGAAACCGTCAGGCGTTGCTTGAAATCTCCTTTGGCGATGCGCTCCGCCAAACCAACCATATGGAGAAGCGGCAGCGTCAACCGCCTGCTCAGATAGATGGAATAGCCGGATAGGCAGGCCAGGATGCCGATGCTGATAGCGATTCCGTAAACAACGATCTTCTTGTTCTGCTCGAAGGCCGAACGCTCATCGATCCCGCAGAGCAGGTAGTTGTCGGATTCAATTAACCCCGGCAGGGCGATCTTCGAGACGACGATGGGGCTGCCCGGCGGAGAAACAGGTCCTCTTTCCTGGCGCCGGGTCGCCTCGGCCGCGAATGGCAGCAGAAAAGATGATTCCATGCTCTCGGATTGAACGCGGCCCTCGCTTACCAGCAGGGTGTTGGAATAGGGCGAATCTAAAACGACATCTTTGGCGATCAGCAGCACGGCGATCACTTCGTTTCCCGACAGGATGGGAGTTGCCGCTCCCAGGGACAGCCGCGCTCCGTGCGTTTGTTCTTCACGTTGGACATAAAAGGACGTGGGTTGTCCGGATAGGGCCGCTTCGATCGGGTCTGCAAGATCGATTCGATAGCGCTTGATGGGATGCCCGGCCGTGATATCGGAACTCCCGTCCGGGGTCATGACGGAAACGGTCCCGAGATCATCCAGGCCGAACAGCTGCTCCAGATACGCTTTGAGCTGAAACTGCACTTTGAGCTTGTAGGGTACGATGATCTGGTTGTCGGAGGCGATCCGAATGGCCTTTTCCTTGAAAGCGTCTAAACGGCTGAGAAGCAACGTAGAGTTGAAATGCTCCATCTGCCGCATTTTGATTGTGGAATAATCGACGATTCTTTGACTCTCGACTTCCTGAAAGATGAAAAAGCCGCCCATGGTGAGCAGCGCAGGAAAAGCTATTATGGCCAGAAGAAGCCTGGATGCGATCGAGTCTCTGAAGGCGATTTGCTTCATCGTACTACCCCGAGATAATAATCCAACCCATAAATCGAATCATTCGGCCTGGGCCAACACCGCGATCGAGTCGTAAATGACCGCTGCCCCGATCAGCTCGGCCGGGATCTTGATCCCGAGCATGTCGGCGTTCTTCTTGTTGAAGGTGATGAGGTACTCCTGTGCGGACTCGATCGGCAGTTCGCGTATATCGGCTCCTTTCAGGAGCTTGGCCCCCATTTCTCCCGCCTGCCGGCCCATCGCGCCGAAATCGACCGAAGCCCCGCCGAACAGACCAAGCCTCGCAAAATCAAAATTCAGGGCCATTCCGGGCTTGGTGCAGTTTTCAACATAGGCTTTGAGGGTCGTTTTAAAGCCGACGCTCACGCCCTTGTCGTCCGCCACGCTCAGGACCACGGGATAAACCGCCTGCAACGATGGGTCGCTGTTTATGCGGCGGATCTCTTCGAGATAGTCCTTCAGCGTGCCGACCTGTCTGAAAACGACGTCCACCTGGTCGCTGTAGCCGGCCAGCTCCTTTTCCAGCTGAACCCGGATCGCATTCCCCGTAGGGCTCATGTCCAGCAGGGCGACGATTTTCTTTAAATCCGGGATCACCCCCTTCATCACGTTGAGGGCGGTCTGGAAATGAAGCTTCTCGTAAACGCCGGTGATATTCGCGCCGGGTCGTCCTTGGCCGTCCAGGAAGGGGGTGTTCTTGCTGTAGTTTTCCGGCTGGCCGTTCACGCCGGTGAAAATGACCGGGTAGCTGCGCCCGGCCAGCTTCAGCCCGACTTCACG
Source organism: uncultured delta proteobacterium (assembly GCA_963700055.1). Classification (GTDB taxonomy): domain Bacteria; phylum Desulfobacterota; class Desulfobacteria; order Desulfobacterales; family SpSt-501; genus SpSt-501. The sequence continues at coordinate 59,277 of CAVOWH010000015.1, forward strand.
AAACGCGTCGTCGTCCACGGTAAAGACCATGTCGGGCCCGAAGGACTCTATTTCACTCAGCACGACAAGAGCCTCTTTTTTCATTTTATCGGGCGTGCTGTTGACCGTTTTCGTGTTCATGAAATGGGTGTGAAAATGGATTCCGTCCTTGAATGCCTTTGTGAGCGCCGCCTCGATCCCCCGGCCCTGAGGGCTCCCGCAGACGTGGTCTTTCTCATAGCTTTGGACGATGAAGATCTTGATTTTCTGCGAACCCGCCACGCCGCTCTCCTGCTTGGTCACGCCGGCGAATGCCGCACCGGCGCAGAGCGCGAGAATCGAGATGGCGACCGCCGCATTAGAAAGGTGTTTTTTCATCTGGAATGCCTCCTTGTTGCGTAAATTGCCGCTGCTGTATCCCCTATCGAAACATATGGACGTAAACTTTAATGGCTTCGATCAGGCCGCGGCGCGGCCGGCCGCCGGCGCCTCCCGCAGGGGGATGGCCAGCCGGAAGGTGCTGCCCTTTTCCGCTCCCCCGCTCTCGGCCCAGATCGCCCCCCCGTGCAGCTCCACCATCCGGCGCGTGAGCGCCAGCCCCAGACCGGTGCCCTGGTACTTGCGGCTCGTGCTGCCCTCCACCTGCTCGAAGGGGTTGAAGATCCGCTCCAGGTCCTTGCCCTCCATGCCGATGCCCGTGTCCGCCACCCACACGCTCAACCACCTCGAATGCCCGTTGCCGTCGCCGGCTGCGGAAAGATGCCGGAGTTCCGAGGCCTCCATGACCTTGGCCCCCAGCCGCACCTCGCCTCCGGCCAGGGTGAACTTCACCGCGTTGGAGAGCAGGTTGTAGACCACCTGCTTGAGCTTGCGCTCGTCGACCTGCACCCACTCCGGCAATCCGTCCGCCTCCACCGAAAGACGGATCGCCTGCTTCAGGGACTTCTCCTTGACCATCACCAGGCTGTTCACCAACAGCTCCCGGACGCGCACCTCCGCAAGGTCCAGCTGCATCTTGCCCGCCTCCACCTTCGAGAGATCCAGCACATCGTTGATCAGCGCCAGCAGATGCCGGCTGCTGGAGAGCACGTCCTTCAGAAACTCCTCCTGCTCGGCGGTCAGTCCCCCAAAATCGCGGCTGAGCACCAGGTCCGTGAAGCCGATGATGTGGTTCAGGGGCGTTCTCAGCTCGTGGCTCATGCTGGCCAAGAACTCGCTCTTGGCCTTGCTCGCATTTTCCGCCGCCATTTTTGAGGAAATCAAATCCTCCTTCGTCTGGGTGAGTTCAGCAACCACCTTTTCGAGTTCGAAATTGCGGTCGTTCAGACTTTGGTCGGAGACCTTGCGCATGTACTCGAAAATGAATGCATACGCTAAAACAACCAGATAAGAGGGGATAAAACGCAGTTTCAGATCGGCCGAGTAGGTGGTGAAAAAGAGCAAGCGGGGTTCAAAAAGAAGAAAACAAACAGACGGGATAAAAAATATCAGATTGGCCAAAATGCCTTTTGAGGGTCCTAATAGGAACATCGAAAAAAGCGGAAATACATAATACCACACAAACGCCGTATTATTCACCCCGCCGGATGACAGCAGATAAAAGAAAAAAGCCATCATCAAGCTTATGTTGATCCAAACGACATGATTAAGGTTTCCTGAGATCCGCAGATAGAATAGGTTTCCCGCCAAGAAGAAGGCCAACACCCAGTCGGCGAGCCAAAGGTAGTAGTTGTGCTGCAGAGAGGCCAACAGACCCATGGGCAGAAGGAACACGATCCCCGTCAAGCAGACGATGTTCAGCAGCGCCGTCTTTCTCATCACATCGTTGGTGATGACGGCGTCTATTTTTGACAGGAAATTTCCGTGAGCAATTCGCATGACAGCTCGTCGTTGGCTTTGATGCGTTCCGTCTAGACCGCGGCCTCAGCGGCACCCGCGGCCACCCGCAGGGGGATGGCCAGCCGGAAGGTGCTGCCCTTTTCCGCTCCCCCGCTCTCGGCCCAGATCGCCCCCCCGTGCAGCTCCACCATCCGGCGCGTGAGCGCCAGCCCCAGACCGGTGCCCTGGTACTTGCGGCTGGTGCTGCCCTCCACCTGCTCGAAGGGGTTGAAGATCCGCTCCAGGTCCTTGTCCTCCACACCGATGCCCGTGTCAGACACCCACACGCTCAACCACCTCGAATGCCCGTTGCCGTCGCCGGCCGCGGGAAGATGCGGGAGATCCGAGCCCTCCATGACCTCCGCCCCCAGGCGCACCTCGCCTCCGGCCGGGGTGAACTTCACTGCGTTGGAGAGCAGGTTGTAGACCACCTGCTTGAGCTTGCGCTCGTCGACCTGCACCCACTCCGGCAATCCGTCCGCCTCCACCGAAAGACGGATCGCCTGCTTCAGGGACTTCTCCTTGACCATCACCAGGCTGTTCACCAACAGCTCCCGGACGCGCACCTCCGCAAGGTCCAGCTGCATCTTGCCCGCCTCCACCTTCGAGAGATCCAGCACATCGTTGATCAGCGCCAGCAGATGCCGGCTGCTGGAGAGCACGTCCTTCAGAAACTCCTCCTGCTCGGCGGTCAGTCCCCCAAAATCGCGGCTGAGCACCAGGTCCGTGAAGCCGATGATGTGGTTCAGGGGCGTTCTCAGCTCGTGGCTCATGTTCGCCAAAAACTCGCTCTTCGCCCGGCTGGAAGCTTCGGCATGTTGCTTGGTATCGATAAGTTTTCCCTTCTCCTTTTTCAGCTTTTCCTGCTCCTCAATCATACCCTTCTTAAACTTCTCGCGGACACGCTCGTAAGAGTAGGAAAGCCCCGAAATGAGAAAGAGAACCAAAAGGAACCTGGCACTGAAACCCGACGCCTGCGGCACTCGTAAGCCCAGATCGTTTCCAAAAGCGAATATCCCCGAAATACTGATAAAAAATATTGCGTTACAAACCAAACCCTCTTTCCGACCCAACAAAAAGAAAGCGGTCAGCGGGTAAACAAACAACCAGAGTCCCATTTGTCCTGTGTCCCCACTGTTTGCCAAGAGCCCCAGGAACAAACATCCGGTCATGATGAGGTTGACCCTGAATGCTCTTACGACGCGGCGAGCCCTACGAATCGCAAAGAAACTGACCCAGAGACTGACTCCCATCAGGAGAAGACATATACCCAACGGGTAATCTCTCTGGATTAAATGCAGGCCGGAGAAGGTAAGCAGCACAGGGGCAGAAAGGATCACAATAAGCCCGAAAAGAATACGCTTGGACCTCTCCTCCAGGTCCAGACCAAGAGGGCTCAGGAAGTTTCCCAACCAGTCCAGAAACAGCTCGAAGTTCTTGAAAAGCTTATTCGACGTTTTCATTGGGTTGCCCTGTTAATTCTGACTTTGCTCCACTCCCCTCGTGAAGATAAAAATAACCAACGATATTAATTTGTTATACATTTTCTTCCCTTTCCGAAACCTCTTCGGAGCCGCATCCGATCGAAGCGCCCCTGCTTGCTGCATGCGGCTTGCCGAAGACAAGGCCTCTGATTTTATGGGGTTATCGGTCTTGGGAGGCTGGATCTTTAAGAAAAAAAACAGGGTGGGCGGGGCGGCCGAAGCCCCGCTGCTGCGATGGGTCACACGACCGCGTTAGACCTATTGTATTGCCGGATCAATAGCGTATCTCAACAGCAACGCTCGGTTAATGCCTGGTGCACCTTGGTCGCCAGCGCCTTCAAGGAAAACGGTTTCTGAATGAACTGCACGCCTTCGTCGAGCACGCCGTGATGGGCGATAACGTCGGACGTGTAACCGGAGGTGAACAGGCATTTCAGCCCCGGGTTGGTTTCATGGATTTTTCTTGCCAGGTCCAGGCCGTTCATCTCCGGCATGATCACGTCGGTGACCAGCAGCCGTATCTCGGCGGCATGGGCGTCGGCCTGGCGGAGCGCCTCGGCCGGCGTGCCGGCAGTCACCACCGCATAGCCCAGCATCTCCAGCATCGCCTTGCCCACCTTCAGGATGGCCGCCTCGTCCTCCACCAGCAGCACCAGCTCGCCGCAGCCCTTGCGCATTGGCACCACGCCTTCGGCCGCCGGCTTCAAGGCGTCTCGCCCGAACCGGGGCAGATAGATCTTGAAAGCGGCCCCCTTCCCGGGTTCGCTGTCGACGCTGATGTACCCGTCATTCTGTTTGACGATGCCGTACACCGTGGCGAGCCCCAGCCCCGTGCCCTTTCCCACCTCCTTGGTGGAAAAAAACGGCTCGAAGATGTGGGCAATGACCTCTTTGGCCATGCCGCAGCCGTCATCGCGCACGGCGAGCATCACGTATTCACCGCAGGCGAGACCCGGATGAGCGGCGCAATCGGCTTCAGCGAAGGCCGCGTTTTGGGTCGCGATGATCACCTTCCCCACCCCGGCGATGGCGTCCCGGGCGTTGACACAGAGATTGGCCAGGATCTGGTCGATCTGCGAGGGGTCGATCTTGACCGCCCACAGGCCCGCTCCCGGGCTCCAGACGAGATCGATATCCTCGCCGATCAGCCGCTTGAGCATCTTGAACATGCCCGCCACCGTGTCGTTTAAATCCAATACTTTCGGTGAGACGGTCTGTTTGCGGGCAAAGGCCAGCAGCTGCCGGACCAGGTCCGCGGAACGCTGGGCGGCTTTCTTGATGGCCCTCAGGTCATCCAGGACCGGGTCCGATGACGTTAGCTGCATCATCCCCAGCTCGGCATGGCCCAGGATCGCCGAGAGCATGTTGTTGAAATCGTGCGCCACGCCGCCCGCCAGGCGCCCCACCGACTCCATCTTCTGGGCCTGCCGGAGTTGTTCTTCTATCCCGATCCGCTCCTGTTCCAGCTCTTTGAGCTTGGAGATGTCGGTGGCGATCTGCAGCCGGACCATCCGGCCGTCCACCCACCGGATCGCCCGGTCGTGGTTGATGTACCATTTCCCGGTGACCGGGTTCCTCGTTTCCCAGACACAGACCCCGGCGGGATTGCCATCCGCGTCCAGCAGCTGATCGTTGGTGCAGTGGCCGCAGGGACCGCTTTCACTTCGGAACGCCTCATAGCAGGCGCGGCCGGTGAGATCGGCGCCGAAAGCGTCGATCATGTGTTTGCCCATGAACAGGATCTCATACGTGTCCATATCGGCCACATAAATCGTGGCGTCGATCCCGTCCAGGACCGTGAGGAAGGTCTGGTGGGATCGGTTCAACTCCTCTTCCGCCCGCTTGCGTTCCGTGATGTCGATGACGATTCCCTGGTAGAAAGTGACCTGCCCTTCGCTGCTCCGCTCCACCACCGTGTGATCGTCTATCCAACGCACCCGGCCGTCTTTGGTGACGATCCGGTACTCCTGCTGGAATCGGACCGCGCCGCTCGCCGAGAGTTTCCTTACTTCCCGGCCGACCCGGTCCAGGTCCTCCGGATGCACCAGGGCAGCGAACGGAACGGCTCCGGAAAGCAGTTCCTCCGGCGTATAACCGAATTGGATCACGTTCCGGGAGACCATGGCCACCGGCCATCCCTCCGCCGCCCGCCAGCGGAAGAGCACCGCCGGGCTGTCTTCAACCACCAGGTTGGCCTGCTTGAGCGCTTCTTCGCCCCGCACGCGCTCGGTGATGACTTCCGTGTAGACAATGATGCCCCCGATCACACCGTCCGCCTCATACCAGGGCCGGCACTCCCAGCGTGTCCAATCCGTCGTCCCGTCCGCCCGATAATAGGGGTCGCGGTCGGCGCTGGAGACTTCGCCTGCCAGCGCCCTCTGATGGACGTCCCGCCATTTCTGGGGCAAGTCGGGAAAGACCTCATAATGATGTTTCCCGATGACATCCTTTTCCTTCACCTTGTACTGATCCAAGTACCTCTGGCTGACGTAGATATACCGCAAGTCGCGGTCATGAACGGCAATGGCGCTGTTCGCATGCTCGATGATGTAGCGCATCAGGTCGTGGGAATGGGCCGGCTTTCCCTCGGAGCCCCAGGAGCCTTCTTGAGGAGTCTGATTCGGGGCGCCGTTCATGGTTGTTCTCTCCCGTTGAAAGGATGGGCGATGAGCTGAGCCGTTGTGGTTCACGAAGGTTGAGGAATGGCGGATAAGCGGCGGTTGAACGGAACCCTGTTCGGTCTGCCGGTCGCATCTGGATCGACCAGAATTATATCGGGAGGAGTATGGTTTGGCAAGTTTTTATCGGCCATTCTACCGCCGGCGCCCGCTGGTGAATTTGGGCGACTTCAGCTTCAGGCCTTTGCCGGGGAGGATCATCAGGGTGGAGGTGCCGTGGGCGACCAGCTCGCGGTCTGCGTTCCGTACGTCGGATTCGGCATAGCAGATTCTATTCCCGGATCGGATCGCGCGGCCCTCGGCCGTCAGCAGTCCGTTTTCGACCGGTCTGAGATAGTTGAGCTTCAGATCGATATTCACCAGCCCCGCATCCTCGGGGATTCTCAGATACACCGCCCAGAAGGTCGCCGTATCGATCAGGGTGGCCAGCACGCCGCCATGCAGGATTCCATAGGCCTGCAAATGGCAGCGCGCCGTCCGCAGCTCGATGACCGCCTGGTCCGGTTCGATGGCGGCCAGCCGCATGGCCATATGCACCGGAAAAGGGCTGGTGTTTACGATTTCAACCAGTTCACGAATATATGCGGGGTTCGGTTCCGGCATGGGCTTGCCTTTCTGTTTTGTAACTACTCAGGACTCAGGGTTCAGGAGTCAAGGGTTCAGAGAATCAACGAGGACAAAACCAAAACGCGAAAGGTAGTGAGCAATGGCCGGCTTGTGAAGCTCAGGGGAAACTCTTCCAATACCTTTCCCACAAGGTCGTCCCGCATTTTACATTCAGCCGGCGGCGGCCTTTCATCCGCCGATGGTCACTTCTAAACCTCTCGCCTCCAGAACCTCACGTGCCCGCGCCGCCTGTTCGCCGCTGAGGGACGGCGTGCCTTCCAACGCATAGGCCTTCCCCAGGCGGCGGTATTTTGGCTCGCCCAGGCGGTGATAGGGCAGAAGGTCGATGCGGCGCACCCCCGGCAGCGACAGGGTAAAGTCGGCGGCGGCTTCGAGGTGCCGGCGGCTGTCGTTGCAGCCCGCGATCAGCGGCAGCCGGATCACCAGCGCATGGCCGGCGGCGGCCAGCCGGCCGGCGTTGTCCAGAATGACCTGGTTGCTTTGCCCGGTCAGGCGCCTATGTTCGGCCGGGTCCATGTGCTTCAGGTCGTAGAGGAACAGGTCGACATCCGGCGCAATCCGCTCGATCACGGGCCACTCGACGAAGCCGCAGGTTTCGACCACCGTGTGCCGCCCCTTCTCCTCGTGCTTGTAGCGCCGCAGCAGCTCGGCGGCGAAGTCGGGCTGGGCCAAAGGCTCCCCGCCGGAGAGCGTCAAACCGCCGCCCGAAGCCTCGAAGTAGAGCGCGTCCCGGGCCACCTCCGCCAGAACCTCCTCCACCGTCCGCCACCGACCGAGAAGATTCAGCGCCTCCCCCGGACAGCGCTCCGCGCATTCGCCGCAGCGGTCGCAGCGCGCCCGATCGATCGATTTGCCGCCGTCGGCGGCGGTGCTCAGCGCCTCCTTCACACAAACCGTCAGACAGAGGTCGCAGCCCAAACAGCGTTCGCGAACCCAGATCAGCTCGGGCTGTCCGGCCTGGGACTCGGGGTTGCAGCACCACTGGCAGTCGAGCGGGCAGCCCTTGAAGAACACCGTGGTGCGCACGCCCGGCCCGTCGTGAATGCTGTACTTACGGATATCGAAAATCAGGCCCTGCGGACCTGATTTTCGATATGCGGCGCCGGGGCAGCCGCTTATGGTGGCGCTGGCGTGTTTCGGCATTTGATTATGGCAGCTCAGAATTCAAGGAAGCGGTTTCAGAGCCCCGGATCAGGCCTGCGGGCAAGGCGTCATGCGGATTGAAAGCGGAGCGTACGTCAAGTACGTGAGCATTTCAATCCGCGGGACAACGCAGCCCCCGGGCCTTAGACGGGGCTTTCAAACCGCTTCAGATGCCGTGTTCCGCGCGCGAGAGTATCTCCTGCTGGATCTCGCGGCTCAGCAGCGTGAAGTAATCCGAGTAGCCCGCCACCCGGATGAGCAGGTTGCGGTGCCGCTCGGGCTGGTCCATGGCCTCCAGCAGGAGCTCGCGGTCCACGATGTTGAACTGCATGTGGTGGCCGCCCTGGCTGAAGTAGGCGCGGATCAGGGCCGCCAGCTTGTGCAGGTCGCGGTCGTTTTTGACCGTCTGGGGGTTGATCTTGACGTTGAGCAGCGTGCCGTTGGTGCGCGCGTGGTCGAGCTTGGCCACCGAGCGCGTGGCGGCCGTCGGCCCCTTCTTGTCGTGGCCCTGCACCGGGCTGACGCCCTCGGACAGCCAGCTGCCGGCCGTGCGGCCGTCCGGCGTGGCGCCGGTGACTTCGCCCAGCGCGATGTGGCTGGTCGTCGGCAGCAGGTCCACCCAGTAGCGGGCGCCCTGGATGTCGGTGTGGCGCTCCACGGCCGTGCAGAAGATGTCCTGCACCCGCACCGCCAGCTCGTCGGCGCGCTCGTCGTCGTTGCCGTAATGCGGGGTCTTGTTGGCCAGGGTCCGGCGCAGCACCTCGCGGCCGTCCCAGTTTTTATCCAACGCCTCGATCAGCTCGGCCATGGTGAAGGTCCGCTTTTCGAAGACGTGGGTGCGGATGCCGGATAGCGCATCGGCGACCGTGCCGACGGCGACCCCGCTCATGGTCGCGATCTTGTAGCGCGAGCCGCCGGCATGCCAATCCGTGGCGGCGGCGATGCAGTCGTCGATCACGGCCGAGGTGAAGGGCACCGGGCAATGGGCGGCGTAGATCGCACGCACGATGTCGTCGTAGCGCACCTTCATGGCCACGAAGTGCTCGACTTGCGCGCTGAAGGCCGCCAGCACCTCCTCGAAGCTCGCAAAGGCCCGCGGGTCGCCGGTGCGCGGGCCGAGCGGCTCGCCGGTCATCCGGTCGGCGCCGTCGTTGAGGGCCAGCTCCAGGGCCTTGGCCAAGTTGAAGTAGCCGCTCGAGGCCATGCGGTCCTTGCCGTCGCAGAAGGCGGCGACGCAGCCGTTCAGGCTGCTGGCGCGGGCGTCGCTCAGGGTCTTGCCGCGGTTGACCAGGCCGAGCACCATGACGTCGGAGTTGAACATGGCCGGCATGCCGGTGCCCAGGCGCAGCACCTCGCAGCAGCGCAGCAGGAACTTCGGCTGCGTGACCGAGCTGATCTGGGCGGAGAGCCCCGGCTGGGGCAGCAGCGTGTGCGCGAGCGCATCCAGGCACATGAAGGACAGCTCGTTCACCGCGTCGCGCCCGCCGCGCGTCAGCCCGCCGATGTTCAGATTCTGGAAATCCGGGTAGGAGCTCGAGGTCTGGGACTCGCCCGAGTCCTTGGCGAGGGTGATCTCGTCGAACTTGACCCACAGACAGTCGATCAGCTCCTGGGCCTGCGCGCGGGTGATCTCGCCGCCGTCGATGCTGCGGCGAAAGTACGGATACATGTACTGGTCGAAGCGGCCCGGGCCGAAGGCGTGGCCGCTGGTCTCCAGGTTGAGCACCAGGTGGGTGATCCAGAACGACTGCAGCGCCTCCCGGAACGTCTCGGCCGGTCGGGCCGGGACCCGCGTCAGGATGCCCGCGATTTGCTCCAGCTCGGCCCGGCGGACGGGATCGGCTTCCATCCCGGCCAGGCGCCGGGCTTCGGCGGCGTAGCGGCCGGCGAAGCGCACGGCGCCCCGGCAGGCCAGGATCACCGATTCCAGGAACTGCCGTTTGCGGAGGCAGTCCGCCGCCTGGGCGTCCAGCCCTGCCAGTGCACGCTCGACGTCGGCGATGATCCCTTCCATGCCCTTGGCGAGCACCTTGTCGTAGGCGGCCTGGAAATGGCCGATCGTGCGCGAGCGGAAGTAATTGTAGATCACCCCGCGGTCGTCGGCCTTCCAGATCTCGGGCGCCACGGCCGCGTGGATGCGGTCGGCGATCTGGCGGCCGCGCCAGTAGGGAAACACCTCCTCCCTCAGAATGCGTTTGGTCTCCGCGCTCACGAAAAAGGGCGTGTCCCTGCGCGTGGCCAGACGGTCCAGGTCGCGCTCGACCCAGGCGCAGTTGATCTCGGGGTAGACGGGCGAGCCCCGCGGGGTGAGCGTCTTCATGCCGACGATCAGCTCGCCCGCTTGGATGTTGACCGGCTGTTCGTCCAGCACGCGGTAGAGCATCTTGCCGCGGCGGACGGCGATCGGCTCGCCCTCGGTTTCCCGGTAGCTGCGCGTGACGGTGACCGCTCGATACGGGTGGACCTCGGGGCGGGTGTTGCGGTTGCGCTCGATCCCGAGCCGCACGCGGGCGGTGGGTCCGGACTCGGCGGCGGCCGCGGTGCGGCGTTCCATCGTGATGACGCTCATGGGTGGCTCCTATTCGCGGGTTTCGATGTTTGAATTCGGGAATTGGCTTTTGCCCCCCGGGCCGATGCCTGCCTCATCGCCTCCGTCGCGGCCCGCACGTGCTGCCGCGCCAGGGCTTCCGCGCGCTCAGCCTCTCCGCGGGACACGGCTTTGACGATGGCTTGCAGTTCCGAGAGGGTGATCCGGATGGTTTCCTCATCCCGGGGCAGGAAGGCCTGGATGTGGTGGCGGTGAAAATGGGTGTGCACGGTTTCCAGGAAGAAGTGGTGCAGGGGGTTGCCGGCCAGCCGCGCCAGGGCCAGGTGAATCTCCTTGTCGGCCTGCATGAAGGCCTCCCACTCAGAGGACCCCTGCGCCGCCAGCGCTTCGGCCTTTTTCAACAGCCGTTTCACATCCGCCATGCCCCGGCGATCCGCCTGCCGGGCGGCCCGGCGGGTGACCAGCCCCTCCAGGTCCTGGCGGAGCTCGGAGATCTGCTCCATGGTGATGCGCTGGGACTGCACGAAGAGCCCCAGGCTCTCGGCCATGCAGTCGGCGTTGAGCTGCTTGACGAAGATCCCGCCGCGGTTGCCCTTGCGGATCTCGACCAGCCCTTTTTGCTCCAGCACCCGCAGGGACTCGCGCAGCGTGTTGCGGCTGACGTCCAGCATCCCCTGCAGCTCGCGCTCGGAGGGCAGCCGGTCTCCGACCGCAAGTCCGCCCTGCAGGATGGCGCTCTCCACCTGCTGGATGACGCTCTCGAACGCACGCACCTGGCGGACCTTGGTGAACATATCAATGGTTCAACCATACTAAATTAAGCCGCCATTTGTCAAGTCAGTCGGACGACGATAGATGTTGCTAAGAAACGGGATGGGGTATGGGAGGTTGGTTGGAACCGTTTCAGAAATCTGCGACGGGTAACCCAACCCCTTCGAGAGCGGATTTCAGCTTCCGATCAAACGTCGCTACCCGGGAGTCCCTATTAGACTTGCAAACGGCGGCGACCAGGGCGTCGCCGTAATCACGAATCCGGTCGGGCCAGTACGATAGCAGCAGCTCAAAATCGACTTCATGAACGACCTTCAGGCCGGGCAGGGCGATCAAATCCAGGATGATGGCCCCGATTTGGCCTTTGGGTAAATGATAGATTTTCTCAAGCACGTAGACAAATTCGGTAATCACGTTCTGCGGGCAGAGAATCACGGTCTTCAGTCTGACAGCATCCTCAAACAGCCGGCTGATTATTTTCTGCTGCTCGGGCGAGCGATCGGTTATAAACGAAATCAGCGCGTTGGTATCAATGATCCATTTTTTCATCGATGGCTTTCTGCGATTCCGTCGCGGGCGCTTTCGATGTCCTCGCGAGGGTCCCCGCGGCCGACACGGACGGTATTGCGCCGCAGCAAAAACCGTTTTTGAATCGGATAGACAACCATCTGTCCCTTGACCACTTTCCATTCCAACGCATCGTTAACCGCCAGCTTGAGCTCTTCCCGCACTTTTTTTGGAATCGTGGTCTGAAATTTTGAAGTGATGACCGATTTCATCCTCGGCGCTCCTGTTAAAGTCTCCTTACCTTAAGACCATATTGTAAGGAGCATGTTCTGTCAAGACGATTCCCCGTCTCCATCCCCCAAGCGTGAATTCGCTTGCACCGGTATTGACGATCAATTATGCTTCCGGCCAAACCCGCCCCGTGCATGGCACGCGTTGGCAGGTTTAACGTTGGAGCACCGCCGCGCGCGTTTCTTTTCGGCCGAAGGCCGAAGCTCCAAGCCGTCCGATCGGCGGGCGGTTGCTCCCTCGTAGGGTTCTTGCACCGAGAAGGAGACGTCCCATGCGTTCCCAAAAACCGTTTCGCAAATGGCTCATGTGTCTGCCCGGCATCGCCCTTGCCGTCCTGTTGGCCGGCGGGGACTTTGCCGAGGCGGCCCCCAAGGCCAAGAACCTCATCGTGCTCATCGTCGACGGCTGCTCGGCCGAGCAGTACACCTTCGCCCGCTGGTTCAAGGGCGCGCCGCTTTCTTTCGACCCCTACCGGGTCGGTGCGATCCAGACCTACATCGCCGACTCGGTGATCGCCGACTCGGCCCCGGCGGCGAGCGCCTTTGCGACCGGCGTGCGCACGAGCGACAAGTTCATCAGCGTGGGGCCGCACCCGGAAACCATCAGCGGCGTGCCGGTGCCCCCGGAGGACCTGCGCTACCGGCCCGTGGCCACGGTGCTGGAGGGCGCCAGGCTCTTGAAGAAATCCACCGGCATCGTCGCCACCTCCCGCATCACCCACGCCACGCCGGCCGCCTATGTGGCCCACACGGTCTCCCGCAGCAACGAGGACGACATCATGGAGCAGGCCGTCCATCAGGGAATCGACGTGGTCTTCGGCGGCGGCAGGCGCCATCTCATCCCCAAGGAGCTCAAAGGCCGCCGGGCCGACGGCGACAACCTGTACGAGACGCTGAAGGGCTGGGGATATCAGATCGTTGAAAATCGCCGGGAGCTGCAAGGCGTGCGCTCCGGCCGCGTGTTCGGAATGTTCGCCCCCAGCCACATGGATCCGGAGATCGACCGGCCGCGGATGCACCCGGATCAGCCGACCCTTGCGGAAATGACCCGCAAGGCCATCGAAATCCTCTCCCAGGACCCGGACGGGTTTTTTCTGATGGTGGAAGGCAGCCAGGTCGACTGGGCCTGCCACGCCAACGATCCCGCCTATCTGCTGAGCGATCTGCTCGCCTACGACCAGGCGGTCGCGGCCGCCCTGGACTTCGCTAAAAAAGACGGCCGGACCCTGGTCCTGGCCATGTCCGACCACAACACCGGCGGCTTTTCGATCGGCAACCAGGCCTCGAACGGCATCTACCCGCAAATGAAAGTCGAGGCATTTCTGGACCCCTTCCGCAAGATGCAGGCCTCGTCGGTTCGGATGTGGGAGCTCATCGAGAACGACCAGACCGCGGCCCGGGTCAAGGAGGTGGTCAAAGCGGGCTGGGCGCTGGACATCACCGAGGATGAGGCTCAAAAGATTCTCTCGCTGGCCGCAGCGTACAAAGACAGCGCCTACCATGCCATCGGTGAAGTGCTCTGCCCCAAATACACCTATGTGGGCTGGACCACCCACGGCCACTGCGGCGGCGATGTGCCGCTGCATGCCTTCGGCCCGGGCAGACCCTCCGGCGTGCTGGCCGCCCCCGACATCGCCCGGGTGTGCGCCGAGGCCATGGGCTTCAGCCTGCCGAAGCTCACCCAGCGGTTGTTCGTCGACGCCGCGCGTACCTTCGGCGGCGACCGGGTCACGATCGACCGGCGCGACCCGGCCAACCCGGTCGTCCGCATCGCCGCCGGCGGTCCGGCCGCCGAGCTGCCGGTCAACAAGAACCTGCTGAAGATCGGCGAAAAGCTGCATCCGCTGGAAGGCGTCGTGGTGTATGCTCCGGCCACCGACAGGGCCTACCTGCCGCTGCAGGCCGTTCACCTGATCCGGGGATCCGGGGCCGCCCTGCCGAAGATCACGAACTGAGATCCGGGTTCCCCGGCGCGCAGAGAACCGGTGCTTGACAGTTTAAAAAAATCCAACTAAAAAGCTAAAGAATTTTAACGGGGGCCATCCATTCCATTATTCGCAATTCCAATCAAACCGCAGGAGGGATTCCATGGCAGACTACTTGATCAATGTGTTCCTGGACGACGCAAAGATGAAAACCATCGAGGGTGCCGGGCTTGCCGGGCAGGTGAAGGACATCGGCGGCAAGAAGGCGGTTCAGGTGCCAGTCAACGAGAAAGAGCAGAAGAAGCTCGCGAAAGGTTTCCCGGATCTCAAGTTCGACGCCAGCAACGCCTGCGTGCTTCCGCCGGAGGCGGAGAACAAGCTGGTGGACATCATCGGCCAGATGAAGGTCCTGGACGTGATGAAAGTGGCCATCATGAAACTCTACAGCCCCTTGGCCGGAAAGGCGCCGCGCTCCGCCCAGCGGTAGACCGTTTCGGCCGGCACGCTTTCCATCCCATCGTCAAGTCCTTGATTACGCCCCGCCGCCTCCAGCGGCGGGGCGTTTCTCCTTTTACGCTTTCCAGCGAAAAACCATTTAACTAATTAAAATCTTTTTAAATTTGATCTACCTGAGAATTGACATGTTTTGCGATTTTGCCTATGATGTTATTTTGGAAGAAGGGAAGAATTGCTTCACCTGCAGGGCTAAACGCTGTACACTCAAGCCGTCTATTCATGAACATCATCTTCCTGTCCATCGTCCTGATCGCTTTTGCCGCCGCCGGATGGCGCCAGTTTGCAGGGGTCCTGTTGCCGGGGCAACCTTCGCCCATGGAGGCGCTCTCCAAGGCCATGGTGGACTCGGCCGCGGGGGCCGTCGAGCTGGCCATCGGCCTGGTCGGCGTCATGACCCTTTTTCTGGGTCTCATGAAAGTGGCCGAGGCCGGCGGCCTGCTGAAGATCATCGCCCGCCTGATCCGGCCCCTGATGGTCAGGCTGTTTCCGGACGTCCCGGCCGAGCACCCGGCCATGGGCGCCATGATCCTCAACCTGTCGGCGAACGTCATGGGCCTCGGCAACGCCGCCACCCCCTTCGGCATCCGCGCCATGCAGGAGCTGAACCGGCTGAATCCGGCCCCGGGAACCGCCACCGATGCCATGGCGCTGTTTCTGGCCATCAACACCTCCAGCGTGACGCTGCTGCCGACCGGGGTCATCGCCCTGCGCGCGGCCGCAGGCTCGATGGATCCGGCCGCCATCTTTCCCACCACGCTTTTCGCAACGAGCTGCTCCACGGTGGTGGCGGTCGTCTCGGCCAAGCTCCTGGCCCGGCTTTGCCGCAACACCGCGCCGGCGGCCGTGGACGTGACCGCCGCCGGCGCCGATGCGCCCCTCGACCCGCCGGCATCCGCGCCGATGGAGGCGCCCCCCGCCCCCTACCCCGCCTGGGTGAGCGCCTTGGCCCTCGCCGGTGTGCTGGCGCTGATCCCTCTGACCGTCTTTTACGGAAAGGCCCTTTCCCCCTGGATCCTGCCGGGGCTGATGGCCGGCTTTTTGATCTTCGGCGCGGCGCGGGGCGTGCGGGTCTATGAAGTGTTCGTGGAGGGCGCCAAAGAGGGGTTCCAGGTGGCGGTCAAGATCATTCCCTACCTCGTGGCCATTCTGGCAGCGGTGGGCATGTTGCGCGCCAGCGGCGCGCTGGAGGCCCTGGTAACGGTGCTCGGGCCCTGGACCGCCCCGGTGGGGCTTCCGGCCGAGGCCCTGCCCATGGCGCTGATGCGGCCCCTCTCCGGCTCGGGTGCCTTTGCGGTCCTGGCCGCGATCATCAACGATCCGTCCATCGGCCCGGACAGCTACACCGGCTACCTGGTATCGACCCTGCAGGGGTGCACGGAAACGACCTTCTATGTTCTGGCCGTCTATTTCGGCGCCGTTCAAGTCCGCCGCATCCGCTACAGCCTGGCCGCCGGGCTGGCGGCGGACCTCGCCGGCATCGTCGCGGCGGTGGCGGCCTGCCGCTACCTGTTTGGATGAGTTGATCGGCGGACCCGATCGGGTGTATGGTTTCCGGCGAGGAGATAAACCGCAATGACGCAACGCCTGAATTTCACGCTCGTCATCCTGGCCGCCGCAGGGCTCTGGACCGCGCCGGCCGCGTGGGCGGCCGGCCTTTTTACCCCCGGCGGTTCGGGGGATTCAAAGGCCCCGATTGAAATCGTCTCCGATCGGATGATCGCCAACACGATCGAAAAATGGGCCGACTTTCTGGGCTCGGTGGTCGCCACCCAGGGCAAGTTCTCCATGACCGCGGACGCCCTGAGGATCTATTACGAGGGCGACCTCATGCCCGCGGCGAAGGGCGAAGCCGCTCAGGACCGGATCAAAAAGATAGAGGCCAGCGGCCGGGTGCATATCGTCACCGACCAGTACACCGCGGACACCGAGCGCGCCGAGTATGTCCCGGCCGAGGACGTGCTCACCCTGAGCGGCGAAGCCTCACGGGTGGTGAGCGGCAAGAACACCTTGACCGGATCCAAAATCGTTTTGAACCGTTCCGAGGGCAAGGCGCTGGTGGAAAGCACGAGCGCCGAGCGGGTCAAAGCGGTCTTTTTTCAGGAGGAAAAGGGCCGGCGGCCAACGCCCGCGCGCCCCGAGGAAGCCAAGCCGTAGGTTTCACAGCCGGGCTTGGAACCGGCGTAGCTTGCGCAGCCGGTCGTACTTCAGCAGCAGGTCGATCCACTCCTGCAGGAGGGGCACCAAGGCCTGCAGCGACGCCGGCCCGGCGGCCCGCAGGGCGGCTTCCGCTTCGCCCAGCGCCCGCGCCAAATCCTGCCGCTCCGGGTTCTGCTGCAGCAGGTCCCGATAAATGGCGGCTGATTTTTGCCAATGCCCCTGCGCGGCGAAAACCCTGGCGAGCGTTACCGTGCCCTGGTGGGAGTCCTTCCCCATGTCCCACTCCTCAGCGTTCCGGCGGCCGCTGGGGCTTCACCACGATCTCATCCTGCCCGATCATGCCGAAGTCCTTGCGGGCCACGCTTTCAATGTACTTCGGGTCGTTTTTGAGTCGGTCGATTTCCACGCCGAGGTTCAGGTTGTCCTGGGTGATCTGCCGATTCTGGTCGTGGATCCGGTCCCGTTCCTTCTTCATGAGGTTGAAATCGGCGAGCCCGCGCTCGCTGAACACGATGAAAAACAGCAGCGCGATGATGAAGGCCACCATGGCGCCAAGCAGCAGGCCCTGTTTTTTCGTCATCGCACGCGGCCCCTCCCCTTCAGTGCGGCCAGCAGCAGGCGCACCTCCGGGCTTCCGAAGACCAGGCTGGCGGAAAGATAGATGATCACGCCGGTGGCCATGCTGGCGGCAATCCCCAGCGCCAAACCGGCGGTCGACTGGCCTGCGCCGTGGATCATGAGCCGCGAAACGCCCAGCACGCCCGGCGCCATCAGTCCCGCGCCGAGGAGCGCGCGCGCGAGGCAGCCGGCGAGCGCGCGGCCGTCCAGCCCGCCGAGCTTTCGGCGCAGGGCCGCCACGAGCAGCACCAGGTTCAGAACCGCGGCCAGCGACGTCGCCAAGGCCATCCCCCCATGGGCCAGGGGATGCATGAACGCCGCTCCCATTAGCAGATTGGCCAGGATCGACAGGAGCGCCGCGCGGACCGGGGTTTTGGAGTCCTGCAAGGCAAAAAACGCCGCCGCCACGATGCGCACGGCCGCGACCGCCCACAGGCCTAAAGCATAGTATGAAACCGCCTGCACCGTCAACCGCGCATCGAGCGCGCTGAACTCGCCGCGCGCAAACAGCAGCCGGACGATCGGTTCGCCCAAAAGGATCAAACCGGCGGCGGCCGGGATGGTGGCGAAAGAAACCAGCCGCAAGGCATATTCGAAGGTCGCGCGCAAGGCCCGGAGGTCCCCGGCCGCCGCGTCGCGGGCCAGGCTCGGCAGGATCGCCGTAGCGGCCGCCATGGCGGCCACCCCCAGGGGGAACTCCACCAAACGGTCGGCGTAATACAGGTAGCTGACGCTGCCTTCCGGCAGCATCGAGGCAAGCATGGTGCCCACCAGGATGTTGAATTGATAAGCCGCCCCGCCCACCACGGCCGGCGCCATGAGCCGCGCCATACGCGCCAGGGCCGGGTGGCCGCGCCGCGCCGGCCGCCAGGGGTACAGCCCGTAACGCCGGAGCAGCGGCGTCTGCAAGGCCAGCTGAGCCGCCCCGCCGATGAGAAGACCCACCGCGAGAGCGAGCACCGGCCGATCCAGAAACGGCGCGATCACCAGCAGGGACCCGATCATGGCGACATTCAACAGCGCCGGCGCCAGGGCGGGCGCCGCAAAACTGCCGTAAACGTTGAGCGCCCCCATGAAAAGGGCCACCAACCCGCCCGCCATCAAATAGGGCAGCATCAGCCGAACCAGAGTCAGGGTGAGTTCCAGCTTTGCTTCGGAAAAGCCGGGCGTCAGCACCCGCACGATCCAGGGCGCCGCCAGCATCCCCACTGCGCAGGTCGCGAGCAGCAGCCCGACGATCCCGCGCACGGCCGACCGGAAGAGCGCGGCGGCATCCGCATCCCCTCCCTTCCAGCGCACCTCGGCAAGCACGGGCACAAACGCGGAGTTGAGCGTTCCCTCCGCGACCAGGCGGCGAAACAGATTGGGGATCCGGAAAGCGGCCAGAAATGCATCCGCGCTGAATCCGGCGCCGAAATACCAGGCGATCGCGGCGTCGCGCACAAACCCCAGGATGCGGCTGAGCAAGGTGGCCAGCGCCACGGTCGCGGTGGCACGGGTCAGATGGGCGGCGCCCGAAGCGGCCGCGGATGTTGGCGGGCCTTCCGCCGGAGGGAGGTGGCAAATGGGCGATATCAACAGAAATTTCTTGACAGATTTAGTTGAATTATTTATTTAGGTAACTTTAGCAATAACCGTTGAAAGGAGCAATCAGCTTGGCTAACCACGCATCGGCGCTCAAACGCGCGCGCCAGAACGAGATCCGCAATCAGCGCAATCGCATGGTCAAGACCCGCATAAAAAACGTAGTGAAATCCGTACGCCAGGCGGTTGAGACGGATTCGGCCGAAGCAGCGACGACCACGCTCAACCAGGCCAAATCCATGATTGCCAAGGCGGCCAAGAAAGGCGTGATCCATAAGAAGAGCGCCGCGCGCAAAATTTCGCGCCTTTCCAAACTGGCGCAGCGTCCCAAGGCCTGACCAGTCGACGCCGCTCATCCCTTCCCTTTTCCTCTTTTTACCACGGGCGGAAAGGAATTGTATTGCCCCGGCAACCGATGGCTTCGTAAAGAGCCCAAGTTCAAGGCGCGCGAATCTCGTGTCGCGAGGCGTACGTTCGGTACGCCGCAGCGACAGCGGGATGAAGTGCAACGCCGAAATTGGGCTATTTACGAAGCCATCAGAAGTCGTCGGTGAAGCGATTGAAGATTCTTTCCGCGATCCGGGTGGCCACCAACACGGCGGTCCGGCGCTCGCGCTGATCGTTTTCGAACTTGTCGTCCGTGACCGGATAGGCGTCATTGTCGGAAAGCCCCTTCGCTTCCCAGACCACCTGACCATCCGCTCGCACCAGCTGCACATCCAAATTTAGGGTCACCCGACGCTCTCCGGCCGCATCCTTTCTGCGGGAGGAGATTGTCTGGGAATCCAGCGACCGGATCACTCCGCGCATGCGCAGATCGGCCGTCGCGGGGTCGGCGGCAATGATGGCCTCGCTGCGTTTGGTGAATTCGAATACGACGGCATTGGCGACCAACACTTCCAGTCCGTCCTGGTTGGTCCGGTTTTGGAAGGTTTCAACGTAGAGGTTGCGCGCATTTCCGGGCAGCTGGGCCGGCCCCTGGAATCGGTATCCGCAGGCGATCACGACCCCCGCCGCGGCGATGATCAGCGCAGCGGCCCCAACTCCGCCGCATCGGCTTGCCCCGTTCGGTCGCTGCAATCGCACCTTCGCTCCTGCCCCCGGTCGCCGGGCGCCATCAGACCACCAGGTTGACCAGTTTGTTCTTCACGACAATGACCTTCCGTACGGGTCGGCCCTGCACGAACTTGCGCACATTTTCGTCGGCAAACGCCATTTGCTTCACCGCTTCGTCATCGGCGTCGACCCCCGCCGTGATCCGGCTGCGCAGCTTGCCGTTCACCTGGACGACGATCAGCACCGTATCGCGTTCAATGGCGTCCTCGCGCCATCCCGGCCAGGACGCCTGCAGGATGCTTTGCGAATTCCCGAGCGCCGCCCATAGTTCCTCGGCGATATGCGGCACGACGGGCGCCAGCATCAGCGTCAGGGACTCCAGCGCCAAGCGCATCACCCCGGCTTTCACCGGGCCGGGGTGGTCATCCACGCCGAGAAGGGTCATGGCGTTGAAAAGCTCCATGACGGCGCTGATGGCCGTGTTGAAGTGGAAGCGTTCCTCGATGTCGCGCGTGACCTTGCGGATGGTTGCGTGCGTCTTCCGGTACAGCCCCTGCAGCGGTTCGTCCAGCTCGCGCAGGCTGCCCTCGTAGGAGCGCGCCGATCCCACCGCCGGCATCCAGTCCACCGCCAGCCGCCAGACCCGGTTCAGGAAGCGGAAGCCGCCCTCCACCCCCTGCTCGCTCCACTCCAGATCCCTTTCGGGCGGCGCGGCAAAAAGGCAGAACAGCCGCGTGGTGTCGGCGCCGTAGCGCTCCAGAAGGATGTTGGGGTCGATCACGTTCTTCTTGGATTTGGACATCTTCTCCACCCGGCCGACGACCACCGGGCGGCGGCACCGGCCGCAGAAACGCGCACCGCCGTCGGCGTGCGCTTCGGTCGGAAAAAGAAAGCCGTGCTCCGGGCAGGCGATCGTCTCCTTGCACACCATGCCCTGGGTCAGCAGGCGGGTGAAGGGCTCTTTAAACGATACCAGGCCCTCGTCCCGCAGGACCCGCGTGTAGAACCGCGAGTAAAGCAGATGCAGGATAGCGTGTTCCACCCCGCCGATGTACTGGTCGACCGGCATCCAATAGTCCACGGCCGCCGGATCGAACATGCCCGAGCGGCAGTCCGGGCTGCAGAACCGCTCGAAGTACCAGGAGGATTCGACGAAGGTGTCCATGGTGTCGGTCTCGCGCCGCGCCTGGGCGCTCCCGCACGTCGGGCAGACCGCCCGCACGAAGCGCTCCAGGACCGGCAGCGGGGACTGTCCGCCCTCCAGCAAATCGGCGTCCTCGGGCAGGAGGACCGGCAGGTCCGCCTCCGGCACCGGGACGATGCCGCAGCGCTCGCAATGGATGATCGGGATCGGCGCCCCCCAGTAGCGCTGCCGTGAAATGCCCCAGTCCCGCAAACGGAAGCTGACCGTACGGCGGCCGAGATGATTCGCCTCTAAGTGGGCGGCGATGGCTTCCTGGGCCGCGCGGTTCGGCAGGCCGTCGAAACCGCCGGAGTTGACCATGACCCCCTCGCCGGCATAGGCCGCGGCCATGGTGACGGGGTCCAGCTCGCAGTCGGCCGGCTGCACCACCACGATGATCGGCAGTCCGTATTTCCTGGCGAACTCGAAATCGCGCTGATCATGGGCCGGCACGGACATGACGGCCCCGGTGCCGTATTCCATCAGGGCGAAGTTGGCGGTGTAGACGGGCATCCGGCGGCCGGTCATCGGGTTGCGGCAATACGCGCCGACGAACACGCCTTCCTTTTCATAGCTCTCGACGGCCTTGGCCGAACGGTCCTGGCGCGAAACGCGCTCGATGAAGGCCAGCACATTCGCCTCCTCCGCCGTCCCCCGGCAGAGCTGCGGAACCAGGGGATGCTCGGGCGCCAGGCACATGAACGTCGCCCCGAATACGGTGTCCTGACGCGTGGTGAAAACGGAAATCTCGCCGCCGCTTTCCAGCCCGAAGCGGATCTCCGCCCCCAGGCTCTTGCCGATCCAGTTCTTCTGCATGGTGATGACCTTTTCGGGCCATCCCGGCAGCTGATCGCAATGAAGCAGCAGGTCCTCGGCGTAGCGGGTGATACGGAAGAACCATTGCCAGAGCTTCTTCTGGCGCACGGGCTTGCCGCAGCGCCAGCACATGCCGGCCTCCACCTGCTCGTTGGCCAGCACCGTCTGGCAGGGGTCGCACCAGTTGACGTAGGACTCCTTGCGGAAGGCGAGCCCTTTTGCATACATGCGCAGAAAAAGCCACTGCTCCCAGCGGTAGTACTCCGGCCGGCAGGTGGCGACCTCCCGCTGCCAGTCGTAGCTGAACCCCAGCCGCTTCAGCTGCGCGCGCATGGTGTCGATGTTGGCGTAGGTCCAGCGCGCCGGGTGGGTCTTGTTCGCAATAGCGGCGTTCTCGGCCGGCATCCCGAAGGCGTCCCAGCCCATGGGGTGCAGCACATTGAAGCCGCGCATGCGCTTGTAGCGCGCCACCACATCGCCGATGGTGTAGTTGCGCACATGGCCCATGTGGATGTTCCCCGAGGGGTATGGAAACATTTCCAACAGGTAATATTTGGAGCGGCCGGGGGCTTCGCTGACCCGGAACAGATTTTCAGAGTCCCAGCGGCCCTGCCATTGGCGCTCCAGGAGTTGCGCATCGTACCTCTCGTCCATGCTCGGATGCGTCCCTTCTTTCGATTTCGGCCCGCGCCGGTTCCCCCACCCGCCGGGAGACATCTGCATGCTGAAATCATGCGCCCGCAAGCCGGGGGAGACTCGCCGCCTGCGCCGGTCTGGATGGTTGAATTTTTTTTAATGCCATACAATACCTGGAACTGCAAGCAGGATGCATAATTTCGTTTGACTTGTTTTCGGCAATTTCATATGGAAACAGGGATTTTTCATCGCCAACCACCCGAAGCAGTGAGAACGACCATAAAGGACTCATGAGCGCTAAAATTCTCATCAACGCCAGCGACCCGGAGGAGATCCGGGTCGCCACCGTGAAAGACGGCCGCCTGGAGGAGTTCCGCATCGAAAGCGCAGCGCGGGAGATCACCCAAGGCAATGTCTACAAAGGGGTCATCGCGCGCGTCGAGCCCAGCCTGCAGGCGGTGTTCGTCGACTATGGGGCCGAGCGCAACGGATTCCTTCAGAAGCATGACATTCACTACGACTATTACCATGAGGACGACGCCCGCGACGTCCCCCTGCATCGGCTGGTCAAGCGCGGGCAGGGCGTCATGGTGCAGATCGCCAAGGACCCCATCGGCACCAAGGGGGCCATGCTCACCACCTTCATCTCGCTTCCGGGCCGGCATGTCGTCCTCATGCCGGGGCACTCGGTGCGCGGGGTGTCGCGCAAGATCGAGGATGACGCCGAGCGCGTCCGCCTGAAACAGATCGTCGGTGAATTGGAGATTCCCGAAAACTACGGCGTCATCGTGCGCACCGCCGGCCAGGGCTGCTCCAAGACCATGGTCTCCAAAGACCTGAAGGATCTGCTGCGCCTGTGGAAGACCATCAAGGGCAAGGTGATGAGGGAGCCAGCAACCGCCCTGCTTTATAAGGAGAGCGCCCTGGTGATCCGATCGATTCGCGATTCCTTCAGCCCGGAGGTTTCGGAAATCCTGATCGATGAGCCGAACGTTTTCCGCGAGGCCCAGGAGCTGATCACCATTTTCTCGAGCAAACACAACCAGGTGGTCAAGCTCTACGAGGGCGACAAGCCGCTGTTTTCCAAGTTCCAGCTCGAGGACCAGATTGCGTCTATTTTCGAAAACCGGGTCCCGCTCAAATCCGGCGGCTCCATCGTCATCGCCCCCACCGAGGCCCTGGTGGCCATCGACGTCAACTCGGGCAAAGCCACCCACGAGAAATCGGTCGAGCAGACCGCTTTCCAGACCAACCTGGAGGCCGCCGAGGAAATCGCCCGCCAGCTGAGGCTGCGGGATCTGGGGGGGCTGATCGTGGTCGACTTCATCGACATGAAGGAGTCCAAGCACCGTGCCGAGATCGAACGCGCGTTGAAGAACCATGTCAAGCTCGACCGGGCGCGTTCCAAAGTCGGGCGCATCTCGAAGTTCGGCCTGCTCGAGATGTCCCGCCAGCGTATCCACCCGTCCATCGAGTTCGGCAGCCACGTCACCTGCCGCTGCTGCCAGGGCAAGGGCATGGTCCCGGGCACCGAAGCGCTGGGGATCGGCTTTCTGCGCAAACTCGGCCTGGCGGTCAGCAAAACGGAGGTGAGCCGCGTCAGGGGCGTCGTGCCCCCGGCCGTCGCCGACTATCTGCTCAACCGCAAGCGCCGGGACATCGTGGAGCTGGAGAAGCGCCGGAATATCACCATCGACATCGTGGGCGACGCCAGCCTGCTGCCGTTCGAAAGCCAGATCGAATCCGCACCCTGAGGCCGCGCACGGTCGCCCCGGGACCCGCTCCCGGATCCGCCCGCGCGGCCGGGGTTCACGAAGCGTTTGACGACGAAACGATTTTCGAGTATATCAGCGCCACTTTCATATTTTAAGGAGGTCGTATCTTGGTCAGCATCGCCTATGCCATGGGACAAGGAGGCGCGCCGGAAGGCGGCGCCGCTGGGTATGCCAGTTTCATCCCGCTCATCCTGATGTTCGTGATTTTCTACTTTCTGCTCATCCGCCCCCAGCAGAAACGCAACAAGGATCACCGCGGCATGATCGCCAATTTGAAGAAAGGCGATCGCATCGTCACCTCCGGAGGGCTTCACGGCCGCGTCACCGGGCTGGACGAAACCACTCTCACGGTGGAAATCGCCGACAAGGTCCGGGTGAAGATCAACCGCAGCAACGTGGCCGCGATCGTCCAGTCGGCGCCGCCTGCCGCGGCCGAAATCAAAGAGAGCTGAATCACCACCGCTGTACGTCCTCACTGCCGGCCGCCACGCGCCGCATGCGCGGGATGCCGGCCGCACGCGACGCGGCCGGTCCGCTGAATTTCGCTTGAAGGCACCCGAAGGGAAGACGAAGTGAAACGCTTTTCCGTGAGATTGGTCATAGTGCTGGCGGTGATCGCCGCTGCCATCCTTTATTGCATCCCGACGTTCCGGCCCGATATCTGGCCCCACAAGAAGATCAACCTGGGGCTGGACCTGCAGGGCGGCATGCATCTGGTGCTGGCGGTCGACACCGCCAAGGCCGTGGAGAGCGCCGTCGAGCGCAGCTATCAGGACCTGCGCGAACTGGTGCGCAAAAACCAGATCCAATCCGTCAGCCTGGAACGCCCCTCGCCCAACCGCATCCTGGTGCGGGTTCAGGGCAAGGAAAACATCGAGAAGTTCAAGGGGATCCTGGAAAAAGAGCTCCGCGAGCTGAAAATCAGCGCCCAGGCCCCGGACCCCGACGCGTACGCGGCGACCATGGAGCTGCCGGGCGCCGAGGCGGACCAGATCAAGAAGCTGGCCGTGGACCAGGCGCTGGAGACCATCCGCAACCGCATCGACCAGTTCGGCGTGTCCGAGCCGGACATCCGCCGCCAGGGCGAGGACCGCATCCTGATCCAGCTGCCCGGCATCCAGGACACCCAGCGGGCCAAGGATCTCATCGGCCGCACGGCCCTGCTGGAGTTCAAGCTGGTGGACGAATCCCGCGACGTGAACGCCGCCCTGCAGGGCAGCCTGCCTCCGGGCAGTGAAGTGCTTTACAAGGTCGACGAGGACCCCGCCACCAAGCGCACCTCGCGCACGCCCTTTCTGCTCAAAAAGGCCGTGCTGCTGACCGGTGCCTCTCTCACCGACGCGCGCGTCCAGCTCGACTCCCAGTACGGCGAGCCCTATGTCTCGATCGAATTCGACAAGAAGGGCGCCCGCACCTTCGAGCGTGTCACGGGCGAAAACGTGGGCAAGCGGCTGGCGATTGTGCTCGACGACAAGGTCTATTCGGCCCCTACGATCCAGGAAAAGATCGGCGGCGGCAAGGCCCGCATCACCGGCCGCTTCACGATGGAAGAGGCCCGCGACTTGGCCATTGTGCTGCGCGCCGGGGCATTGCCCGCGCCGGTCACGGTCCTGGAGGAACGCACCGTCGGTCCTTCCCTCGGCGCGGACTCCATTCGCTCCGGATTGATTTCCATTTTAGTAGGCGGCCTGCTGGTGCTCGCCTTCATGGGGGTGTATTACAAACTGTCAGGGCTGCTCGCTGATTTCGAGGTGATCCTCGACCTGGTCCTCATCGGAGCCGGACTGGCCGCGTTCGGC
Organism: uncultured delta proteobacterium; assembly: GCA_963700055.1. Lineage (GTDB taxonomy): Bacteria > Desulfobacterota > Desulfobacteria > Desulfobacterales > SpSt-501 > SpSt-501. Next base: position 85,247 of record CAVOWH010000015.1, read on the forward strand.
GCCACGTTGACCTTGCCTGGTTTGGCCGGCGTGATTCTCACGATCGGCATGGCCGTGGACAACAACGTGCTGATCTATGAGCGCATCCGCGAGGAGCTCCGCCTGGGCAAGACCCCTCGCGGGGCGGTCGATGCGGGGTTTGACCGCGCCACCACCACCATCATGGATGCCAACATCACCACCCTGATTTCGGCCGTGGTGCTGTTTCAGTTCGGAACCGGCCCGATCAAGGGATTCGCCGTGACGCTCAGCATCGGTGTGATCGCCAGCATGTTCACGGCCATCGTGGTTTCGCGCCTGATATTCAACTACTTCCTGGACGTGCGCAAAATCAAACGTCTGAGCATCTAACCGTTGCTGTTGCGACGGACATTTAAAAAGGAATCGTTTGCATGGAGTTCATCAAACCCGGAACCAAATTGGATTTCGTCGGCAAACGCACCATCGCCTTCTCGATTTCCGGCGCCCTCATCTTGATCAGCATCCTGGCCCTGTTCGTCAAAGGGCCGCGATACGGCATCGACTTCGCCGGCGGATCCGTGATCCAGGTCAAGTTTGCCGCTTCGGTCGAGATTGCCAAAATAAAAGCGGGCCTGCAGTCGATCCAGATTGAAAATGCCACCGTCCAAAACATCGGCGACAAGAAAGACAACGAGTATCTGATCCGAACCGATGCGTCCAATGTCAGCGCCAAGGAATTCACCCCGCGGCTCGACCAAACGCTTGAATCCTCGACCGGCACTCCGGTCGACATCCGGCGAGTGGAGATGGTCGGCCCTCAAGTCGGGACCGACCTGCGCGAAAAAGCCCTGCTGGCCATATTCTTTTCGCTCATCTTTATCGCCATCTACATCTCCGGCCGTTTCGAATTCAAATGGATTCAAAGCGGCATTTTAGCTGCCGCTCTCGGGGGGGCCGTCTATGCGATTTACTCACTGGGATTCAGCCTGGCCATCCTCATCTGGGCCGCGCTCCTGGTGACCCTGGCACTGTTTTGGGTTCTGGGGCTAAAGTACGCTCTGGGAGCCATCGTGGCGCTGATCCATGACGTAACGATCACGGTGGGGGTGTTTACCATCCTGGAAAAAGAGTTTACCTTGACGGTGGTCGCGGCCCTGCTGACCATTATCGGCTATTCGCTGAACGATACGATCATCGTCTACGACCGCATCCGCGAGAATATCAAGAAACTCTCCAAGATCCCGCTCAGCGGCATCATCAATCGCAGCGTCAATGAAACCTTGAGCCGGACCATCCTGACGGCCGGGACGGTGTTCATCGTACTGGTCGCGCTGTTTTTTCTCGGCGGCGACATCATCCATGATTTCGCGTTTGCGCTGCTGGTCGGTGTTGTGGTCGGAACCTATTCGTCGATTTACGTGGCTAGCCCCATCGTGCTGGCCTGGGAGGAACGTTCCAAGAAAAGGTGACCGCCCGGCCGGCAGCGATGCCGCCGGCGGCTTTTTCAACCCCCCTTTCATCCCGAAAGGGGGGTTTCGCTTCGGTCTGGCTCTTTTCAAATGCGAGACGTCAACGTGGAAACGCTTCGGCCTTGGTTTCATCTGAAAAGCGTTCCGGGGATCGGAAACCACCTGTTCAAACGCCTCGTCGACCGGTTCGGCTCCCCGCAGGCCGCACTGACGGCCCCCTCCGGAGAGCTTCTCGCGATCGAGGGGGTCACCCGGCGCGCGGTGGAGGCCATGCGGTCGCACGGCCTGCCGCCCTACGCCGTCGCCGAGATCGACGCCGCCCAGCGCCGCGGATACCGGATCGTAACACTGAACGACGGGGACTACCCCCCGCTCTTGAGGGAAATCCCAGACCCGCCGCCGTTTCTCTATGTCAGCGGTAACCTGGCGAACGCGGAACGCTGCATTGCCGTGGTCGGCTCGCGCAACGCCACCGCCTACGGGATCACCGCCGCCCGGCAGCTTTGTGCCGAGCTGGCTCAGCTGAAACTCACCGTGGTGAGCGGCATGGCGCTGGGCATCGACACGGCCGCCCATGAGGGCGCGCTCAGCGTTCGCGGCCGAACGGTGGCGGTCCTGGGCAGCGGCCTGAACCAGATCTACCCGGCGGAAAACCGCAACCTGGCCGAACGGATCGCGGCCAGCGGCGCGGTGATTTCCGAGTTCGCCCTGGACAGCGGGCCGGATGCGCATCATTTTCCGATCCGCAACCGCATCATCAGCGGCATGTGCGGCGGGACTGTGGTGGTGGAGGCCACGCGCCACAGCGGCTCCCTGATCACCGCGCGGCTGGCCGCCGAGCAGAACCGGGAGGTCTTCGCTGTTCCGGGAAGCGTCCAGTCGTTCAAGAGCATGGGCACCCACACCTTGATCAAACAGGGGGCGAAGCTGGTGGAGAACGCCCAGGACATCGTCTGCGAACTGGGCCAGTTTCTGGGGAGTCAACCGGCCATCGCCGATTCGCGCGGCAGCTCCGCCCGGATCGAGGCGCGCTGCGGACTCACCCCGGATGAGTCGCAGGTGTTCCGAGCGCTGGGGCCGTACCCGCTGCACATCGACGAGCTGGTGCGCCGGCTGGCCATCGATGCCGGGCAGACTATCCGGAATCCTCCTGAACCTGGAGCTGAAGGGCGCGGTGCAGCAGCTGCCCGGCAAGCTGTTTCAGGCGGCCGAAGACACCGGGCCATAGGCCTGAGGGGACATTAATTTTTCAAGAGTGAAATCCTATGCAAGATGAAGACCATTTGGGTTTCAATTCGAATTTGTTTCGAGTTTCGGATTTCGGATTTCGGATTTGACTCCGGCTTGTTCAGAAGCGGAAAGATGGGCTTTATCCATCCATTGCAACGGCATCAGGGGTAAGAGGTGTTATGTCCAAACCGTTGGTGATAGTGGAATCGCCGGCCAAAGTCCGGACGATCAAAAAATATCTGGGAAACGACTACAACGTGGCCGCCACGATCGGCCATATCAAGGACCTGCCCCGGCGCGAAATGGGGATCGACGTGGACGACGGGTTCACGCCGGAGTACGCGACCATCCCCGGCAAGCAGTCGGTGATCCAGGCGCTGAAGAAAGCGGCCGGCGCGGCCGAGGACATCTATCTCGCCCCGGACCCGGACCGCGAAGGCGAAGCCATCGCCTGGCACACGGCCGAGGTGCTCAAGAAGAAAGGCCGCCGGTTCCACCGTGTCCTATTCCACGAACTCACCCGGGACGGCATCCAGAAGGCCATCGCCGCGCCGGAGGAGCTCGACCGTCACAAATACGAAGCCCAGCAGGCCCGTCGGATCCTCGACCGGCTGGTGGGCTACCAGGTGTCGCCGCTGCTGTGGCGCAAGGTCAAGGGCGGGTTGAGCGCCGGGCGGGTGCAGACCGTGGCGCTGCGCATCATCTGCGAACGCGAACGCGCGATCCAGGCCTTTGTGCCCCAGGAATACTGGTCCATCACCGCCCACCTGGCCATCGGCGATTTACCGCCGTTCACGGCCAAGCTCGTCAAAAAGGGCAAAGAAAAGCTCACCATCCCGGATGAGGAGACGGCCCGCAAAATCCTGGCCGAGCTGAACGGCCGGAGCTTCGTCGTGGACAAGGTCCAGATGAAGACGGTCCACAAGAATCCGCCGCCGCCCTTCACCACCAGCAAGCTGCAGCAGGAGGCCATCCGCCGGCTGCGGTTCACCGCCAAGAAGACCATGATGATCGCCCAGCAGCTCTACGAGGGCATCGACCTGGGGCCGGGCGAGCCGGTCGGCCTGATCACCTACATGCGCACGGACTCGACGCGGATCGCGGACGTGGCCGCGGCCGAAGCGCGCGAGCTCATCCTGAAGCGGTTCGGCCGCGACTATGCGCTGGAACGGCCGCGTCACTTCCGCAACTCCAAGCAGTCCCAGGACGCGCACGAGGCCATCCGTCCGACCTCGTCCTTCCACACGCCGGAAACCGTCGCCGCCCATCTCAGCAAGGACCAGCAGGCGCTCTACCAGCTGATCTGGCAGCGGTTCATCGCCTCGCAGATGCAGGAAGCCCTGATCGACCAGGTGTCCGCCGCCATCGCCGCCGGACCCTATGGGTTTGCGGCCAGCGGCTCGGCCGTGAAATTTCCCGGATTCATGGCCCTGTACCGGGTCGAGGACGAGGACAACGGCACCAACGGCGAAAAGGGCAAGGAGCAGCTGCCGGTCCTCGCGGTGGGCGACCGACTCGCCCTGCAGCGGCTCGAGCCCAAACAGCATTTCACCCAGCCCCCGCCGCGGTTTTCCGAGGCCACGCTGGTGAAGGAGCTGGAGGAGAACGGCATCGGCCGTCCGAGCACCTATGCCGCCATTCTCTCCACCATCCGGGACAAGGGCTACGTGGAGCTGCTCAGGGGCTACTTCCGCCCCAGCGAGTTGGGCCTCATCGTAAACGACCTGCTCGTCATGAGCTTTCCGGACATCTTCGATGTCGAGTTCACCGCCCGCCTGGAAGAAAGCCTCGACCAGGTGGAGTCCGACCAAGCCAACTCCCTGGAACTGCTGACCCGCTTCTACCAGCCGTTCCGCAAGGACCTCGAGGCCGCCGCCGAGAAAATGGTGAGCATCAAGGGCGTCGGCGTGGCGACCGGGCTCGCCTGCCCGGAGTGCGGCAAGCCCCTGCACATCAAGATCGGCAAGAACGGCCATTTTCTCGCCTGCAGCGGATACCCCGCCTGCAAGTACTCCAGCGATTACACCCGCGACGAAAAGGGACACATCCAGGCGGTGTCCCCGGCCGCCAGCGAAACGACCGACAAGCGCTGCGAGAAATGCGGCCAGCCGATGGTCCTCAAACACGGCCGCTACGGCGATTTCCTCGCCTGCAGCGGATATCCCGCCTGCCGGAACACCCAATCGCTCTCCATCAACGGCGCGGCCAAGAGCACCGGCGTCAAGTGCCCGCAGGACGGCTGCAGCGGCGACGTGCTGGAAAAGACCTCCAAGCGCGGCAAGGTGTTTTACGGCTGCAGCCGCTACCCGGATTGCAGTTTTGCGACCTGGGACAAACCGGTCGCCCGGCCGTGCCCGGCCTGCGGGGCGAAATTTCTGCTCGAACGCATCACCAAGAAGCAGGGCACCCTACACGTCTGCCAGAATCCCGACTGCGGCTTCAAGGAACAGGTCTAAGAACAAACGCGCGCGGGGCTCGCGTTTATGCTGCTGCCGGCAGGAAAACATGCCGAACTCGTATTCGGAAGCAGGCGGGGCGGGGTTTGCGCCGCCGGGCGCCGCCGCCATGCATTCACCGAACCGGCTCACGGCAGTTGGTTTTCTTTAAAGCCACCCCTGGTGGAGGAGGCCCCGAAGAGGTTCAACCGATCCGGGGGAAACGGGACCAAGCGAAATTCGAATTTCGAATACCCAAATCCCAAACAATTCCGAAATCCGAATTCTCAAATTTTTAAAACCCTGAATCGACGATAGCTTGTCTTTGGATCTGCCCCCTTGGGCATATTTAATTTTCGAAGTTATCATCGCGCGAAAAACGCTTGACTTCCCTGATGCCGGCTGTTAGCCTTTAGGAAATCATAGGAAACTACATGAATCAGACGTTTGCCGTTATCAACCTCCTTAGCCTTATTCTGATTATCATCGCCGGGGTCATCATCGGCGATGATGACGAAGGGTTGGTAATGGCCTAAGCTCACCCCCCAATCGAAGAACAAAAAATCCGTTACCAGCCCCGAAGGCGGTAACGGATTTTTTTTGGGCGGTTTTAAGGGAGATGAAACGATGGAGACCACAGGTTCCCAGATCTTGATGCAGGTCTTGCTGGAGGAGGGCGTTGATACGATCTTCGGTTTTCCGGGGGGGGCGGTCATCGACATCTACGACGAGCTCGCCAAGACCGATATCCGCCATGTTCTCGTCCGGCACGAACAAGGGGCGGTCCACGCCGCCGACGGGTACGCCCGGGCGAGCGGCAAGGTCGGAGTGTGCCTGGTGACCTCGGGGCCCGGCGCCACCAACACGGTCACCGGCATCGCCACGGCCCACGCGGACTCGATCCCGCTGGTGGTCATCACCGGGCAGGTGCCCACCCATCTCATCGGCAACGACGCGTTTCAGGAGGTGGACATCGTCGGTATCACCCGGCCCTGCACCAAACACAACTACCTGGTGAAATCGACGGCGGACCTCGCCCGGATAATAAAGGAAGCGTTTTATCTCGCGCGTTCGGGCCGTCCGGGCCCCGTGCTGGTGGACATCCCCAAGAACGTCGCCAACGGCCGCTCGTCCTACCAGCCGATAGGGCCGATCCGGATGCGCGCCTACAACCCCACCTATCAGCCCAACGTCAAACAGCTGCGCCAGGTGGCCCGGCTCGTCGAGACCGCCGAGCGCCCGGTCATTTTCGCCGGCGGCGGTGTGATCCTATCGGGCGCCAGCGCCGAGCTGACCCTGCTGGCCCGGTCCCACCGGATCCCGGTGACGACCTCGTTGATGGGGCTCGGGGGGTTTCCCGGCGGAGATCCCCTCTTTCTCGGCATGCTCGGCATGCACGGCACCTACGCGGCCAACATGAGCACCGGCGCCTGCGACCTGCTGCTCGGCATCGGCGTGCGCTTCGACGACCGCGTCACCGGCAAAACCGATGCCTTCGCCTCCCAGGCCCAGATCGTGCACATCGACATCGACCCGACCTCGATCCGCAAGAACGTCCCGGTCAGCGTTCCGCTGGTGGGCGACTGCCGCGCGTGCCTTCGGCAACTGAACGCGATGACCACGCACGAGGCACCGGACGCGAAGGTGCCCGCCAAACGCCTCAAATGGCTGGAGCGCATCGAGTCATGGAAACAGGCCCAACCCCTGTCCTACCAGCAGGGCCAGGCCATCAAGCCCCAGTATGTGGTCGAACAGGTGTGCGCGCTGACCAGGGGCGAAGCGATTATTACCACCGAAGTGGGCCAGAACCAGATGTGGGCCGCCCAGTACTACCGCTTCAACCACCCCAACCACTTTATTTCTTCGGGGGGACTGGGGACCATGGGCTTCGGTTTGCCGGCGGCGATCGGCGCCCAGATCGCCTGCCCGGGAAAAACGGTCGTGGATATCGCCGGCGACGGCAGCATTCAGATGAACATCCAGGAAATGGCCACAGCAGTGCAATACGGGCTTCCGGTTAAAATCGTCATTCTCAACAACGGCTATCTCGGCATGGTGCGCCAGTGGCAGGAGCTCTTCTACGGCCGGCGCTACAGCGCCACCCGCATCGACTCCGCGCCCGATTTCGTGAAGCTGGCCGAGGCTTACGGCGCCGTGGGGCTAAGGGCCAAACGGCCGGAGGAGGTCATCCCCGTGCTGACCGAGGGGTTGTCCGTGAAGCGGCCGGTCATCATGGATTTCGTGGTGGAAGCCGAGGAGGGCGTCTACCCGATGGTGCCCGCCGGCGCACCGATCACCGAAATGCTGCTGGTTTGACAGGCTGTTGAAAAGCCGCGCCTCAGGCCGTGATCCGGCGTTGCGTGGCGTTTGTAAATGCTCACTTATCAGCCGATACGCTGCGCTTTCCAAATCGCCACGCGCCCTGGCTGGCGGCCCGATGCTTGCTTTTGAACACCCTGCTACCGCAAAGGAAGAAAACCGTATGAACGCGGAAATACATGTCATGACCATGCTGGTGGACAACGAGCCGGGGGTGGTCTCGCGCGTGGCGGGGCTTTTCAGCGGCAAGGGATTCAACATCGAGAGCATCTGCGCCAGCCCGACGCACGATCCCCGGGTGTCGCGCATCACGATCGTCACCCAGGCCAACGCGCCGGTGGTCGAGCAGATCGAAAAACAGCTGCGCAAGCTCGTCAACGTCATCAAGCTGCGCGGCCTGAACGGGCCGCGCTGCGTGCGGCGGGAGCTGGCTCTGGCCTGCATCCAGGTCAAGCCCGAACAGCGGGCCGAGGTGCTGAGGCTCGTGGAGCTCTTCAACGGAAAAATTGCCGATGCGGGGCTCAGCCACCTGATCGTGGAAGTCTCGGGCGAACAGGAGGAGGTGCAGACCGCCCTGAACCTTCTGGAGCCCTACGGCATCAAGAAGCTGACCCGCACGGGGCCGATCGGACTGATTCGGGAGCCGAATTAAGGAAAGGGGTCAAGGGGCCGAGGGTTCGAGGGTTCAAGGGTTCAAGGGAACTGCAGTTCTTTTCACTTGACCCCTGGACCCCTTGACTCCTGGAACCCTATCAGCGCATCCCGCTGATAATCCCTATGGCGGTTTAATTACATACTCTGAAAGGAACAAAAAAATGGCAACCTTTGATTTCGGCGGAGTGCTGGAAGAAGTGGTGACGGAAGATGAATTCCCGCTGCAACGGGCGCGGCAGGTGCTGGCCAACGAGGTGGTGGCCGTCGTGGGGTACGGCGTCCAGGGCCCCGGCCAGGCACTCAACATGCGCGACAACGGCATCCGCGTGATCGTCGGTCAGCGCCAGGGCGGAGCATCCTGGCAGCGCGCGCTTTCCGACGGCTTCGTCCCCGCTGAGACGCTGTTTTCACCGCCGGAGGCCGCCGAGCGCGCCACGGTGATCCAATACCTGCTCTCCGACGCCGGACAGGTGGCCATGTGGCCCACGATCAAGGCCTGTCTGAAGGAAGGCGACACGCTGTACTTCTCGCACGGCTTCGGCATCGTCTACAAGGACCAGACCGGCATCGTCCCGCCGCCGAACGTCGATGTGGTCCTGGTGGCGCCGAAGGGCTCCGGCCGCACGGTGCGCACCAACTTCCTGGACGGCAGCGGCATCAATGCGAGCTTCGCCGTCTTCCAGGACTTCACGGGCAAGGCCAGGGAAAAAGCGCTCGCGCTCGGGATCGCCATCGGCTCCGGGTACCTCTTTCCCACCACGTTCGAGCGCGAGGTCGTCAGCGACCTGACCGGCGAGCGCGGGATCCTCATGGGCGCCCTGGCCGGCGTGATGGAGGCCCAGTACCACCTGCTGCGCAGCCACGGCCACAGCCCGAGCGAGGCTTTCAACGAGACGGTCGAAGAGCTGACCCAGAGCCTCATCGGCCTGGTGGGGGAAAAGGGGATGGACTGGATGTTCGCCAACTGCTCCACCACGGCGCAGCGCGGGGCGCTCGACTGGGCGCCGCGCTTCCGGGACGCGGTGGCGCCGGTGTTCGCCGAGCTCTATCAACGCGTCAGGAGCGGCGAGGAGACGCGCCGCGTGCTGCAGGCCAACAGCGCGCCCGACTACCGCCAGAAGCTCGATAAGGAGCTCGCGGTCATGCACGATTCGGAGATGTGGCGAGCGGGGGTCGCTGTGCGCTCGCTGCGGCCGGAGAACCGGAAGTAGTCTCCGGAGCGTGAACCTATCGCCAACTGAAACCACGTTAGGGGTCAAACGGCACCGGCCGTTATAAATTCGAAGCACGAAATTCGAAACAAATCCGAATGACCGAATGATCAAAACACTAAAAACCACTTTCGGAACGCGGCCAAGACAGTTTGGGTCATTATTTTTTTGAACATTTGAATTTGTTTCGGGTTTCGTGCTTCGGATTTCGTATTTCGCGTTTGGGTTCTATTCCGCAAAACGATAATAGGCGGAATAAGAATCAGGGAAGCCATCTAACCGGGGAGAAAATGCATGGAACCGATTCTGCTCTACGACACCACCCTGCGCGACGGGACCCAGGGCGAAAACATCTCGTTCAGCGCCGAGGAAAAACTGAAGATCGCCCTGCGCCTGGATGACATCGGGATCCATTACATCGAGGGCGGGTGGCCCGGGTCGAACCCCAAGGACCTGCAGTTTTTCGAGCTGGCGCGGCGCCGGCCGCTCAAATACGCCCGCCTGGCGGCCTTCGGTTGCACGCGCAAGCCCGGCCGGCGTCCCGAGGACGACCCCCACTTGAACGCCCTCGTCGCCAGCGGGGCGGCGGTGGCCACCGTCTTCGGCAAGAGCTGGGACCTGCACGTCACCCAGGTGATGGAAACCCGCCTGGAAGAAAACCTGGCCATGATCCGCGACACGGTGTCCTTCCTGCGGCAGAACGGCCGCGAGGTCATCTATGACGCCGAGCATTTTTTCGACGGCTTCCGCCGCAACCGCGACTATGCCTTGGCCACCGTCGCCGCGGCCGCCGAAGCCGGAGCGGACGTGATCGTGCTGTGCGACACCAACGGCGGCACCCTGCCCTTCGACATCGCGCCGGCCTTCGCGGAAGTGCGCGGCCGACTGGGCCGGGTTCGCCTCGGCATCCACACCCACAATGACTGCGGCCTGGCCGTGGCCAACTCCCTGGCCGCGGTGGCGGCCGGTGCGGTCATGGTGCACGGCACCGTCAACGGCTACGGCGAGCGCTGCGGCAACGCCGACCTCACGGCGATTGCGCCGATCCTGTGCCTGAAGATGGGTCGGCCCTGCCTGTCGGCGGACCATCTCAAGAAGCTCAAATCGCTGTCGCGCTTCGTGGGCGAGACGGCCAACGTGGTGCCGCTGCACAGCCGGCCGTTCGTGGGCCGCAGCGCCTTCGCGCACAAGGGCGGCGTGCATGTCAGCGCCATCATGAAAACCCCGGAGGCCTACGAGCACATGGACCCGGAGCTGGTCGGCAACCAGCGCCGCGTGCTCGTCTCCGATCTGTCCGGCAAGAGCAACGTGGAGTACAAGGCCCGCGAGCTGGGCATCGAGCTGGAGGCCGGCGGGGTCGACAGCCGCCGCATCGTGGCGGAGGTCAAGCAGCTGGAGCAGGACGGCTACCAGTTCGACGTGGCTGACGGCTCGTTCAAGGTCCTGATCGAAAAGCTGACGGACACCTTCCAGCCGCTCTTCGAACTGGAGTCCTTCCGCGTCACCATCGAAAAGGACCAGGCCCAGCCCTGCCAGTCCCACGCCACGGTCAAGATCCGCGTGGGCGGCAAAAGCGAGATCACCGCCGCCGAGGGCTACGGCCCGGTCAGCGCCCTGGACAACGCCCTGCGCAAGGCCCTGGGGCGGTTCTTCCCGGATCTCGATACCATGCGCCTAACGGACTTTAAGGTGCGCGTGATCGACGGCAACCGCGGCACGGCCGCCCGCGTGCGGGTGCTGATCGACTCCCGCGATCAGGACCACATTTGGAGCACCATCGGGGTGTCCGAGGACATCATCGAAGCCAGCTGGCAGGCCCTGGCCGACAGCTTCCAGTACAAGCTGGGCCGCGAAAAAGAGCTGCGCAGCGCGCCCCAGAAACCGCTGCCGCTCAAGATGGCGTAATAGGAAGATGCTCGATGCTGGATGCTCGATACTCGATGAAAAACCCAAAATGCTTTTTCGTTATCCCGTATCGAGTATCATGAACGCATACCAAGAACGTAAGCAAAAGCGAAACAACCCAACTCAACCTCCCGAAGGAGTAAAATGGCATGACCGACCGCGTGATCATCTTCGACACGACGCTGCGCGACGGCGAGCAAAGTCCCGGGGCGAGCATGAACACGGCTGAAAAACTGCGGATTGCGGTGCAGCTGGAAAAGCTGGGCGTGGATGTGATTGAAGCCGGGTTTCCGGCGGCCTCGGACGGCGACTTCGAGGCCGTCTCCAAAATCGCCGGCCGAATGAAAAAAACCGAGGTGGCCGGCCTCGCGCGGGCCTCCCGGCGCGACATCGACCGTGCCTGGCAGGCGGTCGGCCATGCCGCCCGGCCCCGCATCCACACCTTCATCGCCACCTCGGACATCCACCTGCAGTACAAGCTCAAGATGAATCGCGAGGCGGTGGTGAGCGCCGCGGTGGAGGCGGTGCGCTACGCCAAGACCCTGACCGACAACGTCGAGTTCTCGGCCGAAGACGGCTCGCGCAGCGACCGGGACTTCCTGTGCCGGGTGTTCGAAGCCGCGATCGCGGCCGGCGCCAGAACCGTCAACCTGCCCGACACGGTGGGCTATGCCGTTCCCGAGGAATTCGCCGAGCTGGTGCGCTATATCCGCCAGCACACCCCCAACATTCGACAGGCGGTTCTGAGCATCCACTGCCACAACGACCTGGGCCTCGCCACCTCCAATACGCTCGCCGCCATCTGCGCCGGCGCCCGCCAGGCCGAGGTGACGATCAACGGCATCGGCGAACGCGCCGGCAACACCTCGCTCGAGGAGGTGGTCATGGCCCTGCACACCCGGGCCAACTTTCTAAAGGCCGGCACCGGCATCCACACCGAGTTCATCCACCCGACCAGCCGGCTGGTGAGCATGATCACGGGCATCATGGTCCAGCCCAACAAGGCCGTGGTCGGCGCCAACGCCTTCGCGCACGAGGCGGGCATCCACCAGGACGGGGTCCTCAAGCACCCCATGACCTACGAGATCATGAAGCCGGAAACCATCGGGCTGAGCGCCAACCGGCTGGTGCTGGGCAAGCATTCCGGCCGGCACGCCCTGCGCACCCAGCTCAAGGACCTGGGCTATGACCTCTCCGACGATGAGGTGGAGTTGGTCTTCACCAAGTTCAAGGAGCTGGCCGACAAGAAAAAGAACGTGCTGGACGAGGACCTGGAGGCCATTGTCGCCGAGGGGATCCTGCGCACCGCCGACGTCTTCGTCCTGGACTACCTGCACGTCACCTCCGGGACCACGGTGCTGCCCATGGCCAGCGTACGGCTGAAGATCAACGGCCGGCCCGCCCAGGACGCCGGCTACGGCAACGGCCCGATCGACGCCGCCTACAACACGATCGCCCGGCTGACGGGCACGGCCTCCGAGCTGCTGCGCTTTTCCATCAGCGCCCTGACCGGCGGCACGGACGCGCTGGGTGAAGTCACGGTGCGCCTGCGCGAGAACGGACTGCTCGCCCTGGGCAAGGGTGCCGATCCGGACATCATCACGGCAAGCGCCAAGGCCTACATCAACGGCTTGAACCGGCTGGAGTATCTCAAGACCCATCCCCTGCAGGAGGAGACGGGACTTTGATAGGAAGAAAATACGAAATCCGAAGCACGAAATTCGAAACAAATTCGAAAGTTCAAAAACGACAATGACCAAAACGGAGTGCGCTGCAGCCTATGATTGCTTTGCTAATGTTTTGGTCATTCGGTCATTCGGATTTATTTCGGATTTCGAATTTCGTGCTTCGAATTTATGATGTCGTGTGCTCTTTAAAATTCGGATTGCCGCCTCTCGTATAAAATTTCGCTTTAAAGCGCCTCACCCCGTCTCCAGCGTTCCCACCAGTTGCGCGATGTCCGCGATGCCGTGGCGTTCGAGATAGCGCGCGATGCCCTCGATGATCTCTATGGTCGCGCGGGGATTGATGAAGTTGGCCGTTCCGACCTGCACGGCCCGGGCGCCGGCGATGAAAAACTCGACGGCGTCCTCGGCCTTCATGATCCCGCCGACGCCGATCACCGGCAGCCGGGTCGCCCGCGCCGCCTGCCACACCATGCGCAGCGCCACAGGCTTGATGGCCGGGCCGGACAGGCCGCCCGTGATGTTGGCCAGCCGCGGCCGGCGGGTCTCGATGTCGATGGCCATGCCGGTGAGGGTGTTGATCAGCGAAAGGGCGTCGGCGCCGGCCGCCTCCGCGCTGCGGGCGATCGCGGTGACGTCGGTGACGTTGGGAGAAAGCTTTACGATGACCGTCTTGCGGGTGCTCTGCCGGACGGCCTTGACCACGCTGCCGGCCGCCGCCGGGTCTACGCCGAACGCCACGCCCCCCGCCTTCACGTTGGGGCAGGAGATGTTCACCTCGACCCCCGCCACGCCGTCGACGGCATCGAGGCGGCCGGCCAGCTCCGCATACTCCTCGACGCTCGTTCCGTAGATGTTGGCGATGATCGGCGGCTTCAGCGTGCGCAGAAACGGCATCTTGTCGGCCACGAAGGCGTCGATGCCCACGTTTTCGAGGCCGATGGCGTTGAGCATGCCGCAGGCGGTTTCGACGATCCGCGGCGGCGGATTGCCCTTGACGGGCTTGAGCGCCAGACCCTTGACGACGATTCCGCCCAGCCGGTTGAGGTCGATGAGCGGCGCGAATTCGCGGGCGTAGCCGAAGGTTCCGGAAGCGGTCAGCACCGGGTTCTGCAGCGATATCCCACCGATGTTTACCGCCATTGCGGGGGAGGTGGGGATCATGTCTTCCCTCTTTCTATCAACCCCGAAGATTCAATACTTCCGATTCGGTCATATCGCGTATAGGCAGGAGGGGGTATCCGCCGCAGCGCGCCGCCACCAATTTTTCAGGTGATCCTGCCACGCCCCCAAGCCGCCTAGAGGAACTGCGTACAGGCAGAGACGGTTGACGGCTCCGTGAGGGTCGGTCATCGGGGCTGTCCGGGCACGTATGGAGCGGGCTGGCTGCCGTACGCTGGGTCGTTGAAAGCATGGCAGCGGCGCGCTGCGGCGGATACCCCCTCCTGCCTGACTTGAACTCAAGCAGCACCGATTTAACTGCCGGAGTCATAGCACAGCCTTCCATCAAGTCAAGCCGGCCGTTCGGCCGCGGCGGCGGGCAACGGAAGCTTGCGAAGACGGCATTACGGTGTTATCGTTAATAAAAATTGCTTGTCGCAGCGGTGCAGCGCCTATGGATCTATCGCCCTACTGGAAAACCATCGTGGACACCCTAAAAGAGGGTCTGGTCGTGGTGAACCCGGAGGGTACCATTGTGGCCGTGAACCCCGCCGCGGAGGCTCTGACCGGGTATTCCGCGGCCGAGCTGATCGGCAAATCGTGCCGCATTCTGGACTGCACCGGCTGCGAAATTTACGGCCTGGGTTCGGGCGAGAAGTGGTGCCGGCTTTTCCAGGAGGGTATGGTCAAGGCCAAGAAGTGCCTGATCACCAACAAGGAGCAGCGCTCCGTCAGCGTCGTCAAGAACGCCACGGTCCTGCGCGATCCGCAGGGCCGGGTCATCGGCGCCGTGGAGACCCTGACCGACATCTCCGACTTCGTGCGGCAGCAGGAGGAAATCCTCGCCCTGCGCAAGACCCTGGACTTGAACGACCACTATTTCGGCATCCTCGGCAAGTCGACCCCCATGCAGCAGCTTTTCGAAATGATCGAGAGCGTTGCCAAGTCCGAGGCCCCCGTCATCATTCACGGCCAGAGCGGAACCGGCAAGGAGATGGTCGCGCGCGCCATCCATTGGGCGGGCCCGCGCGAGAGCAAGCCGTTCATCAAGGTCAACTGCGCGGCGCTCAACGAGAACCTGCTCGAAAGCGAGCTGTTCGGCCACGTCAAAGGGGCCTACACCGGCGCCGACCGCCACCGCGCCGGGCGCTTCGAGGCCGCGCACGGCGGCAGCATCTTCCTGGATGAAATCGGCGACATACCGCCCGCCACCCAGGTCAAACTGCTGCGGGTCCTGGAAGAAAAAGAAATCGAGCGGGTCGGAGACCAAACGCCCATCAAGGTGGATGTACGCGTCGTCACCGCCACGAACAAAAACCTGGAGGAACTGATCGCCGCGGGGCGCTTCCGCGAGGACCTTTTCTTCCGCATCAGCGTCTTTCCGCTCACGATTCCTCCACTGAAGGATCGTCCCGAAGACATTCCCATCATCATCCAGCACTTCATCGCCCAGTACCGCCAGAAGAGCGCCAATACCGTCGCGGGGATCACCCCCGAAGCGGTGGCTCGGCTGTCGGTTTACGCCTGGCCGGGAAATGTCCGCGAACTGCGCAACGCTATCGAATACGCGCTGGTGCTGTGTCCGCAAGGAGAGATCGGCGTTCAGCACCTGCCCCCCAAGATCGTGTCCGAGAACATGTGCCCATCCCCGCCCGAGCCCGCAGACGCCCATGAGCGCGAGCAGCTCATCCGGGCCCTGCGGCAGGCCGGCGGCAACCAGTCGGCCGCCGCACGGCTCCTGGGTGTCAGCCGCGTCACGGTCTGGAAACGGATGAAGAAACACCGGATCGAGCGCAGCCGCGATGTCGACGGATGACGCCCGCGTGAGGCCCAGCGCCCCCGCCCCGCGGCCGATCGCCCTGCTGTCGCCGCCCTGGCCGCTTTACACGCGCCCTTCGATTCAGCTGGGTGCGCTGAAAGCCGTTATCCGGTCGCGCTTTCCCGATGTGGCGGTCACGGCCCATCACGTTTACCTGAACATCGCCGCGGCGATCGGCTATACCCGCTACCACGGCATATCGGAACGCACCTGGCTCGCCGAGACCGTGTACGGTGCGATGCTCTATCCGGAAAAGCGCCCGGGCATGGCGCGGCTGTTCCGCAGCGAGGCCGCGGGCAACCGCCTCCTGCGCCGCACGGATTTCACGCAGCTGGTCTCGCAGGTTCAGGCGGCCACCGAACAATGGCTGTCCGCCCGGGACTGGCTGCGGTTCCGGATGGTGGGCGTCAGCAGCGTGCTGTGCCAGCTGACGGCCGGCCTGTATTTCATCCGCCGCCTGCGGGAACTGCACCCCGGCCTCACGATCGTGGCCGGCGGCGCCGCCTACAATCAGGAGTCGGCGGCCGCGGCGCTCGCGCTGTTTCCGGAAATCGACGCGGTAGTCTGCGGGGAGGGCGAGCTGCCCCTCTGCCACCTGGTGCAGCATCACGTGGTGGAAGGGCTGCGTCTGGCCGAAGTTCCGCCGGCCGGCGGCATCGTGCGGCGCGACGCCCCTGACGCGGACACGAGCGGCCGGGGCTTCTATCAGCTGGAGAACCTGGACCACCTGCCGGTGCCGGATTTCGACGACTATTTCGCGACCCTCGCGGAGCTCGGCCCCGCCGAACGCTTCTTTCCCACCCTGCCCGTCGAGGTTTCCCGAGGCTGCTGGTGGCAACGCGCCGGCACGACCGCAGCGGCCGGCGGATGCGAGTTCTGCAACCTCAATCTGCAGTGGCGCGGCTACCGCTCCAAGTCCGCCGGACGGGCGGTCTCCGAAATCGACCAGCTCACCCGGCGCCACCGGCTGCTCGCGGTGGCCGTCATGGACAACGTGCTGCCCAAGGGGTCCACCGCCGAGCTTTTGCGCGGACTGGCGGCCTTGAACCGCGATCTATCCATTTTTGCGGAGATCCGCGCCACGACCCCTCTATCCGAGCTCAGGCTCATGCTTCCGGCGGGGCTGCGCCGCGTCCAGGTCGGCATTGAAGCGCTCAGCACCCGCCTGCTGCGCAAGCTGCGCAAGGGCACCACCGCCATCCAGAACCTTGAAATCATGAAGCACTGCGAGGCGCTCGGCATCGTCAACCTGTCCAATCTCATCCTCCATTTCCCGGCCAGCGACGAAGCGGACGTCGCTGAAACCCTGCATGCCATGGAATTTTCCGGCCCCTTTCGCCCGCCCAAAGCGGTGAACTTCTGGCTGGGCCTCGGAAGCCCGGCCTGGCGCCATGCGGACACGCATGGGCTGCGCCAGGTCGGCAACCATCCCCATTGGGCGCGTATTTTTCCGTCTCCAATCTTCCGCCGGCTGCCGTTCATGACCCAGGCCTACCAAGGCGGCGCCGCCCGCCAGCGCCGCCTGTGGCGGCCGGTCCGCGACCGGCTGCGCCAGTGGGCGAACGCCTACGATGATCGGCACCGCGGAACGCCGACCGAGCCCATTCTCAGCTATCGCGACGGCGGCGATTTCATGATCATCCGCGAACGCCGCCCGGGCGGGGACGCGGCCACCCATCGCCTGGAAGGATCCTCGCGCCAGATCTACCTGTTCTGCAACCATCACCGTTCGCGTCCGCGCATTATCGCAAACTTCAACGCCCTCCCGGCGGACAAGATCACTTCTTTTCTGCGGATGATGACGGCTCAGAAGCTCATGTTCTGCGAAAACGACCAGTTCCTGAGCCTGGCGGTGCCGGTCCGGATGCCGGATTAAGGCCACGAATAGGCGGAGGGAGTATTCGCCGCAGGCATGAATTCAAGTAATCGAATCGCGGCTAAGGATGCAGCATAAATCCGAAGCACGAAATACGAATTTCGAAACAAATCCGAATGACCGAAACAAAAACCGAACCATCCCGGACCGAAGTTCATCCGGTTTCGTTCATTGCCCCATTTGAGAATTCGAATTTGTTTCGGATTTCGTGCTTCGGATTTCGAATTTAGACCCAGCTATAGCCGATTGGGTACATCGCCTATCAGAACCACTCGTAAGAACCGGTGCACCTATTTCACAGGCTCGTCCGTCTGGAAACGGATGCCGATGCCGTTTTCGTCGCACCAGACGATTTCACCGCGGCGGGACACGAGCTTCTGTTTTTTCTTGAGGGGGATCGCCAGGGAAACCTTCTGCCCCTTGGTGGGTTTCTCGCTGCATTGAACGAAGACACCCCCGTGGTTCGCGTTCTGGATGGTGCCGGGGATCTGGCGATTCCTGCTCTGAATCAGAGTGGGGATCGAGCAGGAGCGCCGCGCCTGTCGGCGGGAATCGCGCCGTTGCATCGGCTTGGCGGGTCGTGCGATCCGCCCCAGAATCTCGACCCCGTAAGCATAGTCGTAAAGTGACGTTTCAAGGAATTTGCGCCATTTGATCACCGAACGGTAGCATTCATGGACGCCGCGCTCGGAGGCAAAGGGCGAATCGGTGATTCCGATGTAGATTTCGGCGCCGGGAATGAGATAGAAGTCCGACTCGAAGTACAGACCCTTCTCGCTGTAGTTTTGCATGCGCGCCGCATGCATGATGCCCGCTTCGAACGACTCGAGCGTGACCGGGGTCTGGTGCGCGATCCGCGCTCTGACTCGTTTCTCAGGATTGTCCTTTTCCATGACAGCTAGCCGTCCGCCGCAACGCCTTCAGTTTTTTCGGGAACCGTACTTTTTCAGCAGGTCCTGGATGGCCTCTTCCAGCAGGTCGTTCTGGCGCTTCTCCAGCTGAGCCGCGAGAATCTTGATCTGCCGAATCAAATCCGTATCAAGGGTGGTGTTGTACATCTTGCGCTTGCCCATGCTGGAAAGTGTCTCCGTTGCGATGTGTTCCATGGATTCTCCGCTTCGAAACCCGACGAAATACCCCCGTTCACTCCGGGCAGAAGTAGGCCATCGCGGCCGAACCGGACGGATAGTCGGCCAGAAAGACCACGTGCGTGGCGTTCAGCATCTCGGCCCTTCTCAACACCATGTCCCGCCCGTCGTAGGTCAATTTGGGATGGATTTGAAAGGCCCCCATGTCGGAATTTTCTGAAATCGTGCTGATGTAGGTGCAGTGGCCCAGCATCCTTTCATCGGCCACCGCCACGGAATAGGGCATGCTGGCGGCGCACCCGGCCATTGCCGTCATAACCAGCGCCAGCAGCATCCCTGCTCGAATCACCTTCACCGCTCCTCTCATTGCCAGCGCAGCGCCTCAGGGTGGAGCCTTCTCAGGCCTCCGGCCAACGGCCCGCGTGTCGATTTCTTTATTGATTCTACCGTAGTTCAGGAAAGTTGTCAAAAATCCAGGTCCCGTTTTCAGCCGTATTTATATTTATTTCAACTAGATAAGAGCAAACCGGCACGGTTCGTCGTACGGCCGAACGCCCGGCCCGCATCACTTTTATTCTTCAGACCGTCCAGTGCGCCGGTTCGGGTCCACAGGTGGCGGGGGGTTGCGCCGCAGGGCACCGCCACCTGCTCATGAGACTCTGGCAATGAGTGGATATATTTGCCGGCCGGATCAGTTCAACTGGCGCAGGAAGTCGCAGACGACCTGATGGACCATCTCGGAATCCTCACCGAGCAGGATGCCGTGGCGGTTCATGCTGAAAAGAACGTATTTCTTGTCGCGCGAGCCGATCCGTCTGAAGATCTTTTCCGATCCCCGGGGGTCCACCACCGGATCGTTGCTGGATTGGACCACGAGGGCGGGGATCTCGATGCCGCTCAAACGCGGCTCGAGATCGTCCATCAACCGCTCGATCTCCCGCACGCCGGAGACCGGGTTGCGCGTGTAGTTGATATGGGGGTTTTCCGGCCGGTTCTCGACGAACTCCATCTTGGCCCCCGCGCGGTTGGCCCGCTCCATCAGACGGTTCCATATGTCCACCGCCGGCGCGAAGCGTGCATTGAAGTCCCTCAGCCGCATCGGCGCCGATACGGCGAAGACGCCGGCCAGGGTCTTGACCCGCGCGGCCAGGTGCAGCGCGAGTCCCGCCCCGGTGGAGAAACCGCCGGCGGCCACCTGCCGGCAGATGCTGGCCATGAGGGCGTAGCCCCGGTCGACGGACCGCAGCCAGTCCTGGTAACTGCGCTGAGCCAGATCCTGGGGCGAGGTCCCGTGCCCCCGCAGCCGCGGCGCGTACACCCAGAACCCGTGGCGGCCCAGAAACACGGCCAGTTCCCTGACTTCGAGCGGTGCCGCCATGTAGCCGTGGCACAGAACGACCCCGAGCCGATCGGAGCGGCCCTCGATGAGATAGGGCCTGCCGACATCCATCGGTTTGGATTCGCCCTCGATCTGGAACTCTCGGTAGTCCGCTCCGAACTCCGCGACCGCCTCGCGTGCGAGACGGTCGCGCACCTGCCGCCGGATCCAGAAGGCCGGCAGGCACGCGCAGCGGCGGGCGGCGCGCTGAAACGGCCGCAGCGGCTCGACCGCGTTGGCCATCACGTCAAGGGGATTTTCGATGCGCGCCCGGTGAAACCGGTAAGCCGAAGCGAAGGACTTGCGGTCGCGCAGATAGCGCCCGTCTTTCTTCTTCAGGTTGCCCTTCTCCACGGCCAGCCCGATGAAGTCCTGCACGATCCCGAGGCGGTCGTCGACCAGCAGATGGGTCTGATCTTCCGCCAGCGCCGCGTGCAGATTCAGCTCCGGGAGCCGGCACAAGTCCCCCGCCAGCAGAAAGGCGCGCCGGCAGAGGTCGACCGGATCGACGCGGGCGTAAGGGCTGCGGCGCAGCAGGCTGGCGAACAGATGGTCATGGTTGATGGTGGTCATGCCGTAAATGCAGGCCATGTAGCGCTGCATCAGCTCCACGGCTTCGCGGCGCAGGAGCCGGCGGGAAGCGATGGGGTCGTCGAAGTTCAGCTGCCCCGAGGAGCAGATATCCTGGGCGACGGGTGTCCGCTTGAGGCTTTCGCCGGCGGACAGCGGTCGGCCGAAACGGATGTCGATGTCCACCCCCGTCAGCAGCATCGACCCCTCGGTCATGAGCTCCTCGACCAGACGCTCGGGGATCTCGTCGATCAGCCGGCGGGCGAGGTCGCTCAGGATGTTCTCGCGCGCCCGGACCGGGTAATAGGTGATGTTGACCGGCACGATGAAGGTGGACCGATTGAGCACGGCCTCGAGCGATTCCAGGTTGAAGAGGCCCATCAGCCGGTCGCATTCGAGGGGCGCCGAGCGGGACAGGCAGCGCAGCCGCTCGCGGTAGAATTCGGCGCGGATGGCGAGCGTGGCCGCCCCGGTGTGCGGCGGGCGCTTGCCCGCGGCCCAGGCGATCATGAAGCGGCCCTTCTCCATGACCTTCATGTTCTTCACCATGCCGCCTTCCGGGTAGATGATCCAGTTGGCCTCGCCGGCGAGCAGGGTCTTGACGATCAGCCGGTCGCGCTCCGGGTCCCGCGTGGAGACCGCCCCGACCTGCTCGAGCAGGCCGCTTAACGGTCCCCGAAAAAACTCGTCATCCGCCAGCGACCACACCGGATGGCGCGTCAGCTGGTGGATGACGTAGGGCATCAGCAGGGTTTCGATGCGGGTGAAGTGATTGACGACGAAAATGAGGGCGCCGGAGGGAATGTGCGCCTCACCGTGCCAGCGAATGCGGGCCTTCGACAGATTCGAGAGGGCCTTGATCGCAAGGCCCGTGGTGCGGTAGGCGAACCGGTTCATGAGCGGGGTCGCAGACGGTGTTCCTCCAACTGAGTGCGGCACGGTGGACCATTGAAGCGCGAGTGCAAGCGCCAGTATAGATGAAAACCACCCGGCAATCAATTTGCGCGCAGACGCCGCTTGGGCCAATTTGAGCGATTTACTGTTAAGGCGGGGCGGGGTTTTCGCCGCAAGGCGCCGGCGCCAGGCATTCAACGAACCGACGTACGGCAGCCAGCCCGCTCCATGCGTGTCCGGACAGCCCCAGAGTGCCGACCCTCACGGAGCCGTCGGCCTTCTCTGCCTGTCTGCGGTTCCTCTAGACGGCTGGGGGGCGTGGCAGGATCCACTGAAAAATTGGCGCCGGCGCCTTGCGGCGAAAACCCCGCCCCGCCTATCCACGGATGGGGCGCCCGCATCGAGCTGAATGCGAAACCGCTCCGGCACAGCGGCGGCTGCGGTTGACACGTCAACGGATTCCATTTAGATTCAAGGCAACATTTAGATGGGAGTGGCTTCACGGCCTCGGACCACGGCAGGGGTCGGGAAACCACTTCTTCGGGAGGCCCTGCGTGTATTCCAAGATCCTCGTGCTGCGCTTTTCGGAAGCCGTCGCCCAGAAACCGGTGGTCTACCACCTGGCCAAGGACTTCGATCTGGTCTTCAACATCCTGAACGCCACCATTCTGCCGGGCAAGGAAGGCGTCATGGTCATGGAGCTCTCCGGCTCCAAGAAGAACTTCCGCGACGGCGTCGCCTTCCTGAAGAGCAACGGCATCAAGGTCAAGAACGCCTCGCGCGAAGTCAGGCGCGTCGCCGTCCGGTGCACGCACTGCGGCGCCTGCACGGCGGTCTGCCCGACCGGTGCGCTGTCGGTCCGCCGGCCGGAGATGGAGGTCGTCTTCGACCAGGACAAGTGCAGCATCTGCGAGCTGTGCGTCAGCGCCTGCCCGCCGCGCGCCATGGAGGTCCGGCCGATCCGCAACGCGCTGCCGGAATGAACGGCACCATCGCCGTGGCCGTCAGCGGCGGCGTGGATTCGCTCGTCGCCGCCCATCTTCTGAAGCAGACCACTCCGAACGTCGTGGCGGTCCATTTTCGGACCGGATTCGAGACCGAGCCCGCCGAACGCACCCGGACGCGCATGCAAGCCATCGGCGACCAGCTGGATCTGCCGGTGCACGTGCTCGATCTGAGCACGGATTTCAGGCGCGAGGTGGTAAATTATTTCACCGCCACCTACCTCGCCGGACAAACGCCCAACCCCTGTGTGGTGTGCAACCCGCGGATCAAGTTCGGGGCGCTGCTGCGCCGGGTGGAGGCCTTCGGCGCCGAGCGCCTGGCGACCGGCCACTATGCCGATGTGCGCCGGGGCCCGTCCGGACGCTGCCGTCTCTTCAAGGGCATCGACGTCCGGAAGGACCAGTCCTATTTTCTTGCCCGCCTGACCCAGGCCCAGCTCGCCCGGGCGTGCTTTCCGCTGGCCGCGCTGACCAAGGCCGCCGTGCGCGAGATCGCTGCGGCCGAAGGGCTTGCCCCGGTCACTTCCGAGGATAGCCAGGACGTCTGCTTCATCAAGGCGGGCGCCTATCATCGGTTCATCGCCGAGCTGACCGGCCGGCCGGCCGAGGCGGGGCTGATCGAAACCACCGACGGCACGATCGTGGGCCGTCACCCGGGCCTGCAGGCCTTCACGGTCGGCCAGCGCCGCGGCATCAACTGCCCGGCGGCCGAACCCTACTACGTCGTGCGCCTGGACCCCGAGCGCAACCGTCTGGTGGTGGGGCACAAGAACGAGATCCTGACGGCGCAGTGTCGGGTGACGCGGATCAACTGGATCGCGCCGCCGCCCGCCGACGCCGTGCGTGTGGCCGCGCGGGTGCGCTACCGCACGCCGGAAACGCCGGCGAGCCTATCCCCCATCGACGCGGACAGCGCCTGGTTGCGCTTTGATGCGCCCCAGGCAGCGGTGACCCCCGGCCAGGCGGCGGTCTTTTACGACGGCAGCGAGGTTTTGGGCGGAGGGTTCATTGTCAATTGATTCGAGCCATTTTTTTTGGCCCGATATTGGATACGTTGATTTCGAGCATTTCACGAACCGGCGGAGGGGGTTATTCGCCGCAGCGCACCGCCGCCATGCATTCATCTAACCAACGTACGGCAGCAAGCCCGCTGCATACGTATCCGGACAGCCCCAGAGGACCGACCCTCACGGAGCCGGCGGCCCTCTCTGCCTGTGCACGGTTCCCATAGACGGCTTGGGGGCGTGGCAGAATCCCTTGAAAAATTGGCGGCGGCGCCCTGCGACGAATAACCCCCTCCGCCTGCGCCGAAAGACGTTGCAAGGCTGACATCTCAGAGATCAGGAAGCGCAATGCCCAAGTTCAGAATCATCACCCTCGGCTGCAAGGTGAACCAGGCCGAGTCCGAGGCCATCGCCAGCCGGCTGGCCGAAGCCCACTGGACGCCGGCCGGTTCGGACGAAGCCGCCGACCTGTGCATCGTCAACACCTGCGCCGTGACCCAGCGGGCCGGCATGCAGTCCCGGCAGGCCGTCCGCCGCGCGATTCAGGACCACCCCGCAGCCTGCGTAGCGGTGACCGGCTGCTACGCCCAAACCGATCCCCAGGCGCTTTTGAAGATCCGCGGACTCGATTACATCGTCGACCAGCAAGACAAGCTGCGGCTTCCGGAAATCCTTTTTGCCTCCTGCAGCGCGAAATGCTCCCACGGCACCCTGCCCAGCTCGCGGAAAGCGGGCGATGGCTTGGAGCGCTCTCCTGAGGCCGATGAAATTCTGCCCATGCGGGAGTGGCTTCCATCCACGATTGCGTCGCGGCAAGATGCCGCTCCCACAGAAAAGAGTGCGACTTGGCTGGAAGCGTCAACCCGCCCCGCAATCTCCTCGGCCCTGCCGGCGGCCGGGGGCCGCACCCGGCCCTTTCTCAAGGTCCAGGACGGCTGCGACGCGTTCTGCGCCTACTGCATCGTGCCTTACGCCCGCGGCCCCAGCCGCAGCGCCGGGTTCCAGGCGGTGCTCGACGGCGTCTCCCGGCTCGCCGACCAGGGCTTTAAGGAAGCGGTGCTGACCGGCATCCATTTGGGGGCCTACGGCAAAGACCTCGAACCGCGGACCGGCCTGGCCGAGCTGCTGCAGGCGATTCTGAAGCGGCCCGACGCCATCCGGATCCGGCTCAGCTCCATCGAGCCGCTGGAATTGACCGATGAAATCATCGATCTGGCGGCGGGCTCCGAGCGCATCTGTCGCCACTTTCACATTCCGCTGCAAAGCGGCGACGCGCAGATCTTGAAGCGCATGGGCCGGCCCTACGCGCCCGAGCTTTTCAGCGACCGCATCGCGCAGATCCACCGCCGGCTGCCGGAGGCGGCCGTCGGCGCGGACGTGCTGGTCGGGTTCCCCGGTGAAACCGATGCGGCTTTCGAGAATACTTATGCGCTCGTCGAAAAGCTGCCGCTGACCTATCTGCACGTCTTCCCGTTCTCGGCGCGGCCCGGCACCGCCGCCTGCACGTTCAGCGGCCGCGTGCCGGCGGAGCGGATCAGGCAGCGCTGCGGCCGCCTGCGGCAGCTGGGCAGCCGCAAGCGGCTCGCCTTCCATCGCCGCTTCATCGGCCGGCCGGTGCAGGTGCTTACCGAAAGCCGGCGCGACCCGCAGACCGGCCGGCTGAAGGGGGTCTCCTCCAACTACCTGCCGGTCCTGTTCGAGGGCGGCGACGACCGGATCCATCGCCTGGTCGAGGTGCGCATCTCCAGCGCCGAAGCCGGCCGATTGCGAGGGTGCTTGATAGGCTGAGGCATTATTATTTCTTTAGCGGTTCAATCGCTTCACTTTGAATGTGTGCCGGGTGCAGCGGGCTTGCTGCCGTGCGTCGGTTCGTTGAATGCATGGCGGCGGCCGGCAAGGAGCCCGTGCGGCGGCGCCGGGAGGTGCCGGGTTTTCTCGGCAACCGGCTGCAGCACGCCCTGCAACGCGAAGCCTTGTACCTGGTGGAGCAGGGCATTGCGAGCCCCGAAGACGTCGACCGCGTGGTCAAGTACGCTTTCGGCCTGCGTTGCGCGTTGATGGGGCCGCTGGAGCGCGCCGACCTGGGCGTCATGAAGTTTGAAGAATACAGCAAGCGCATGTATCTTTCCGAATATTACCCGGGTGTCACCCCCGCACAGGTGGCTGAGAACACGGGCTTTGCCCTGGACGTGACGCGGGCCGCGGAGTCCGTGCCCCCCAGCCCGGAGGAGCTCAGGATTCTGCGCCAGGACGTGGACCCCCAGCGCCTCATCCTGGGACCCATGCCCGCATAAAACAAAATGAAAAAATTCGAAATTCGAAGCGCAAAACTCGAAACAAATTCAAATTTTCAAACAGGACAATGACCGAAACCGGCTGAGCAGCAATTTGAAATGGCTTTGCAGCGTTTCGGTCATTCGGTCATTCGGATTTGTTTCGGTTTTCGGATTTCGTGCTTCGGATTTTAAATGGGGATGAACCCGTAAAAAGTCACCCGAATCGATGGCTTCGTAAAGAGGCCAAGATCAAGGCGCGCGAATCTCGTGCCGCGAGGCGTACTGGCAGTACGCCGCAGCGGCAGCGGGATGAAGCGTAACGCCGAGATTGGCCTTTATCCGAAGCCATCCAGGAGGAGCGGACATGCAGAACGTAGTAATCGCGGCCGGCGCTCGCACGCCGATCGGCCGCTACGGCGGCTCGCTGCGCGAAGTCCCGGTGCACGAGCTGGGGGCGGTGGCGCTCGAGGCGGCGGTGCAGCGCGCCGGCATCGAGCCGAACCTGGTGGAAGACGTCATCGTGGGCCAGTCCTATCAGAACGGCGAGTGCGCCAACGCCGGCCGCTTGGCGCTCCTGGCGGCTGGCTGGCCGGAGTCGGTCCCGGCGCTGACTCTGGACCGGCGCTGCTGCTCCGGGGTCGACGCCGTGCTCTTTGGCGTCATGAAGATCCAGACCGAAAACGCCGAGGTGGTGGTGGCCGGCGGCATGGAGTCCATGAGCCGCGCCGAGCTCTACCTGCCCGGCGACATCAAGTGGGGGCTGGGCGGCCGCGTCGATCCCAAGTGGGGCTTCATGCCGGGCGGCCACGGCGCGCTATCCATGTGGGGCATCCCCTTCTATGACCGTATCCAGCGCGCGCGGGTCATGAGCCAGCCGATCGCCCGCTACGGCGAGCTGAACTCCATGATGTCCTGGGCCGAGAATGCGGCCCGGGCCGAGGGCATCACCCGTCCGGCCGCCGACGAGTGGTCGGCCCGCTCCCACACCCGGGCTATCTCCGCCCAGCGCGAGGGCCGCTTCGCCGCGGAGATCGTCCCCGTGCCGCGGCCAGGCAAGAAGGCCGCGGAAACGCTGTTCGCAGCCGACGAGACCCCGCGGCCGGACGCCACCGTCGAGAAGCTCGCCACACTCAAGCCGGTCTACCCGGACGGGGTCTGCACCGCGGGCAACTCCTCCAGCGAGAACGACGGCGCCGCCGCCCTGGTGCTGGTCGCCGAGAGCAAGGCCCGCGCCCTGGGGCTGAAGGTCCTGGCGCGCTTCGTCGCCGGCGCCCACGCGGCCTGCGACCCGACCCTCACCTACCCGGCCGTGGACACGGCCGTCAAGAAGGCGCTCGCCAAGGCGCGCCTCGGGATCGAGGATATCGACCTGTTCGAGATTCAGGAGGCCTTTGCCGTGCAGCTGCTGGCCGACGCCAAGCTGATGGGAATCCGGCCGGCCGACTACGACCGCAAGATCAATGTCAACGGCTCGGGTATCAGCCTGGGGCATCCCATCGGCGCCACCGGCGTCATGCGGCTCGTCACCCTGCTGCACCAGATGGAACGCCAGAACGCCCGCCGCGGCCTGATCACCATCTGCGGCGGGGGCGGACAGGGCATCGCCGCCGTCTTCGAACGCGCCTGATGCCGGCCGGGCGGGACCCAGAGGAACACCATCGCCGACGACCTGGTGAAACAGGGGGTTAGGAGGGATTTGCGATGATTCAAACTATTCTATTTTAAGACCGCTCCGACGGACAGCCGCTGAAGGTGCACCAAGCGATTTGCCGGAGCACTATCCAACCAACCTCCAGACCAGGACCAACGCCCTGCCAAATGAATTATCTTACCGCAGCCTGATCACCCCCTTCGACGGCCATGCCCCGGCCATTGACCCGGAGGCCTGGGTCGACGTCTCGGCCCGGATCATCGGACGAGTGATTCTGGAGGCCGGCGTGACGGTCTGGCCCGGCGCCGTGCTGCGGGCCGACGACGAGGAGATCCTGGTCGGCCGGGGCAGCGCGCTGCTCGACCTCTGTCTGCTGGAGGCGCCCAAGGGCCACCCGGTCATCGTGGCGCCGGGGGCCCTGGTCAGCCATCAGGCCTGCCTGCACGGCGCGGTGGTCCGGGCCGGCGCCCTGGTCGGCATCGGGGCGACTGTCCTGGACGGGGCCGAGGTGGGCGAAGGCGCCCTGATCGGCGCCGGCGCGGTGGTGCCGCCGCGCATGCGCGTGCCGCCCGGGGTGCTGGTGCTGGGGACTCCGGCCAAGGTGGTCCGTGAGCTGTCGGAGGCCGAGCGCGAGCTGGTCACTCACCAGCTCGCCGACCTGGTCATGGACGTGACCGGCCGGCCGCAGGGCGCGCTGGCAGCGGTCGACCTGGTGAAGAAGGGCGGAACCGTCGTGCTTCCCGGGCTGTACGGCACCGCCACGCAGGTGCCGTTTCTGCTGGACCAGGTGGTCCTCAACGAAATCCGCCTGCAGGGCGTCTACAGCCACGATCTGAACGCCGTCGGGCCGGCGATCGCGATCGTGGAGTCCGGCCGATACCCCCTGGAGCAGCTGGTCACCCACCGCTTCGCGCTGGCGGACGCCGAGAAGGCCCTGCAGACCGCCGGCGGCGAAATCCCCGGCGAACACCCCATCAAGGTCGTGCTGGCCAACTGAATTCAATCGTATCTCCCACTCGTCCGGTATGCCGTCGTTGTCGTCATCGGGGTCCAGGGTGTCCGGAAGGCCGTCGCCGTCGGTGTCCGCGCCCGGGGACAGCACCGTGACCCGGCAGGTGTCGGTGGCAACCAGCCCGGTGGCGTCGGTCACCCTCAATTCAAACACGAGGCTTGCACTGGTGGAAGCGATGGTCGGGGCGGTAAAGTAAGCCTGCTGGCCGGAGGAGCCGGAAAGGGTCACGGGCGGGCCACCGGTCTGCCGCCATTGGAAGCTTGCGATCGCGCTGTCCGGATCCGATGAGGCGCTGCCGTCCAGCGTAACCGAAGCTCCGGCTAACACACTTTGATCCGTACCGGCGTTGGCTAGCGGCGGCTGATTCTGGGTAATCGAAACGGTCTTGCAATTCGACCAGGCCGACAAGGACCCCGAGCCGTCCCGCGCCTGCGCCTTGACGCAGAAGGCGCCGGTTGACCCCCAGCTGTAGGACCGGCTGGCGGAGGCCCAGCTGGAGATCGTCCCGTTGCCCCAGTCAAAGCGGAACTGAAGGCTGTCGCCGTCGGGATCGGTGGCTGAGGTGCTGAACGTGACGGCCGTGTAGATCATGGCGCTGAAAGCACCCGAAGGGGCGGAAGGGGTCCCAGGGGCTCGGTTGGCCGCGGGGATGGTATGGCTTGCCTGGTTGGAATATCCGCTTTCGTTGCCGGAGAGATCATAGGCCGTGGCGGCGAAATAGAAGGTCTGGCCGGCGGAAAGGCTGGAGGCGGGAACGGAAATCAGGATAGAATGTGCAGAGCAGCAAGAAGGGAATAGGTATGCCCGCAAGTGGGGTCGGGCCGGGCCGACGATTTTGTATTTCAAACCGTATTAAAAAATCGAACCCGTGTCAACCCTGGGGCCGAGCCGATAAAACAACCTTGAGCGCGAGCACCTTTTAGTGATATCATTATTTTGATTCATTCGATCCTGACTATTCAGACACTATTAACGGCTGGGTATGAAGAAACGCATCCATCTCGTTGCCGCAGCGCGGCCGAATTTCATGAAGATCGCCCCGCTCTACCACGCCCTGAGGGAGAGCGAATGGGCCGAGCCGGTGATCGTCCACACCGGGCAGCACTACGACCTTAACATGTCCGATGCCTTTTTCCGGGACCTCAAGCTGCCCGAGCCTCACCACCACCTCGGCGTCGGCAGCGGCACCCACGCCGAGCAGACCGGAAAGGTGATGATCGCCTATGAAGCGCTCCTCATCCAGCAGCGGCCGGACCTCGTGGTGGTGGCCGGAGACGTGAACTCGACCGTCGCCGCCACGCTGGCGGCGGTGAAGCTGGGCATCCGCACGGCGCATCTGGAGGCCGGATTGCGCTCTTTCGACCGCAGCATGCCCGAGGAGATCAACCGCATTGTCACCGACTCCATCGCCGACCTTCTTTGGACCCCTTCGCCGGACGGGGACGAGAATCTATTGCGCGAGGGCGTGGCGCCGGAAAGAATCGAGTGTGTCGGAAACATCATGATCGACTCACTGGAGATGATGCGGCCGCAGATTGAGGCCGAAAACGCCTTCGGGCGCTTCGGGCTGAAAAGCGGCGGATACGGGGTCGTAACCCTGCACCGGCCCTCGAACGTGGACCATCCCGCGATCCTTTCAAAGCTCTGCGGCGCACTTCAGAGCATCGCGGCCGGACTGCCGCTGGTCTTCCCGGTGCACCCGCGCACCCGCAAGAATTTGGAGAGCGGAGGCCTTTACAAGCGGCTGGCGGAAGCAGCGGGAATGCATTTGAGCGCGCCTGTCAGCTACATCCCGTTCATGAACCTGGTGTTCAACTGCCGGCTGGCCATCACCGACTCCGGGGGCATCCAGGAGGAAACCACCTATCTCGGCATCCCGTGCCTCACCCTGCGGCCCAACACGGAGCGGCCGGTCACGGTCACTCAAGGGACCAACCGGCTGGTGACTGCCGATGCGCTGGAGGACATCGTAAGAGGCGTCTTGGCGGCGGAGGGAAAGCGCCTTAACGTTCCGGATCTGTGGGACGGGCAGACAGCGCTCCGGGTGGCCCGCTCGATTCGCCGATTTCTTCCCTAGCGGGATGATTGGATCAGTGGGCCCCTTTGCGCCTGAGGAGCACGATGAGGGTCTCGAAGAGGATGCTGATGCCCAGCTTTATGCTGCGGTTGTAGAAGTGTAGATATAGTAAAGATCCAGCAGGATCATATCCTCGAAGCCCACCTCGCTGCGGCCGACGGCCTGCCAAAGCCCCGTGATTCCGGGCCGGACCGCGCTTGGCCGCTTGTGCCAATCCTTGTAAATCTCGTACTCATAGTCCAGGCAGGGACGCGGCCCCACCAGGCTCATTTTGCCTTTGAGAACGTTGATCAGCTGGGGAAGTTCGTCCACGCTGGTTTAGCGCAAAAGCCGACCCACTTTGGTGACCCGCGGGTCGCATGTGATTTTCAGCGCCTTTCCCGACCCGTCCGAAGTGATTTCCCCTTCGATCAGGCAGGTCACATAGTCTTAATGTGAATGTCCGCGCTGCAGCCGGCGGCCATCGACCGAAACTTGTACATCCTGAACCGCGCACCGCCTCTGCCCGCGGCCATGGCCCGATGGAACACAGGGCCCTCCGATGTCAACCGGACGGTCAGCGCAGCAATGGCAAACATCGGCAGCAAAGTCAAGGGCAGGGCCAGAGTCATCCTCAACGGCCAGAAGCTCACCGTCAGCTTCCCCCGCCGAGCGCATAATCCCATTCTGCGTGCGATGCCATGGCATCGGCTGCCCCAGTCTCTCTCATGGCTGAATGGGATCGGCTTGGAGCTCAAATTCAAATGATGCCACAGCCCTAGCCCTTATGTCGGGGGGACGCTTAACGCAGCGTGAAAATCGCTGTTTACAGAAAGTCGCCTCAGGTTTTCTTAAACTTTCTTCCGATAAACCCGAACAACGCTAGGCCAGTTCCAAAAAGAAGCATCGCGGCCGGCTCAGGAACGGGTGCAGTGGATCCACCGTCCCCTCCCCCCCTGGTATCTAAGGCAAACCACGATTGCCCCCAAATTTTGCCCTCCTGCCATAAGGATGGGCTGGAAAGCGCGTTGTTAAACATGATAGCATCAACCGTAAATGACAGGGTTTCTCCAACTCCGATGGATGAGCCGCCTAGTGACAGCAAGTATGTGCTCTCGTTCCAGGTCCAGGAGAAATCTTTCCAGTCCGATGGAATGTAATTATCTGCTGATAATAGAGACTTGAAGACATCATTCTCGAATTCAAGGCTGAGAAGCTTCATTTCAGCCCCGAGCCATGAACTATTCACTGTAAAGGAATACATTAAACCGGTGACCTTAGAAGTCCCATCGTTAATATCCTGGATGGTTGCAGCGGATGGATTAACATACCCTTCGACTTCAATGAATGGAAAGGCGTATAATATATTTGAAACAAGAAAAATAGAACCTACCAACAAAAAAATAGCCGATTTCCTTTTCATTAATAATTCCTCCACTTTTCCGGAATGAGTGCCAGCCGTTAATTGTTTGCTGAAAGGGTCCTTCCTTGAATTGCCCCGCGCGTTCACATTAAAGCAAGACACATGCCGTTATTTAGAATGTTGCCAAATTAAAATATCTAAATAATTACAGCGAATTAAATTAACTAAAATTATAGGAAATGCTTTGGCTGAAATCGTAAGGTGGCACAGGTGGCATTGCTGAGAGAAAAATTACACAATGATGGGGGGGGTATTGTGTGAAAAATAAATTCGAAATGACGCGGCGCGTTGTTAAAATGTCGATTCGTGTTGTGTGTTGTGGTTAGCGTAACGTTCTTTCTGTAATTTTGTTGCGAGCTGGATGGGTAGAGGTAGTGTGCGGTCGGGGGGATCCCCTGGATAAGACGTGACACAGTGCCCCCTCATACTGGTGCGAATCGGCAACAAGCCGATCGTCAACCGAACCGCCGAAGGATCGGCTGCGAACGGGTCAAAGCAGCCAAGCAGCAACACGTCGTGCGGAGCAGTTGCGGAGATTGAAGCGCCTATTCCGGAGGGCAAGTGTTTTTTCTTTTGACAACCCCTTTAATGGGTGACCCTTTCCTGCGTTTTTTTAATCGCATTTTTACAAACCGTGTACTATAAGTTCAGATTATGGGTAACACGAGAACAAGCCGTGCGCTTCTAAATCGCCTCGAATCCTTCTGCATGCAAAAACATGTCGAGATGCTTTACATCTTCGGCAGCAGGGCTGTAGAAATTCGAAAGTTGTTGGACACGGATTCCGAGATTGAGCCCGGCAAGTCGTCCGATGTCGACATTGCCGTTAAACTCTCAGGCAACCGGACGCTTTCCGTCAGAGAGAAGGCTGAACTGTCAGTGGCTTTCGAAAACTTTTTTGGCGTTGACCGGGCGGATGTGATCCTGCTTCCGGAGGCGGATCCATTCTTGGCCGTCAACATCATCCGCGGTGAACGAGTGTTCTGTGCAGATGCTTACCAAGCCGACGAATACGAGCTTTATGTTCTTCGACGCGCCGGTGACTTGGCCCCATTTGAGCGTTTGCGCATCGAGCGGATTATGGATTCCTCGGAGAGAGGTCCAATCGAATAGGGATTGAAATGGTTCCCGGAACAGCGAACCAGAGAGTCATTGCCGATCGGCTGGATTGGGTGCAGCGAATGGTGGAAGAGATCCGCTCCCTGCCGCTCGGCAGCCTGAATGAATTCATTAGCGATCGTCGGAATATCGCCGCCGCCGAGTCATGTTTGCGGAGAGCACTGGAGGCGTTGCTGGATTTAGGGCGTCATTTGCTGGCCAAGGTCTTCGGCGAAGCGGTAACCGAATACAAGAAAATCGCAGAAGAACTCCACCGCCGGCAGGTTTTGGATTCGGATGCCGCACACCGTCTTCGGATTCTGGCAGGTTACCGCAACCGGTTGGTGCATTTTTATCATGACGTAACAGAACCGGAACTGTATGCCATCTGCACTCGTGAGCTCTCGGATCTGCTTTCGGTGAAAGATGCCTACGTAAACTATTTGAAAAACCACCCGGAGTGTATCGATACCGTCCTTTAATCGATCTCAACCAACCCAACAAACTCTATAACGCCATTCACTTTCTTTTCCGTACTACCGAAGTGACGGGTGCGAACGGGTCGAGGCAGCCAGTACCAAAGTCAGTGCCGAGGAGCTGCGGGATTCTGCGTGTGCGGTCCGGAGGGGGAGGTGTTTTTTCTTTTGACAACCCCTTTAAAGGGTGACCCCCTAACTCCACATTCCGTCTTGATCCGGAATGGGTGCAGTTTGAAGAACTGATGCTCGATGCGTTGATGGCGGCTTTGAGAAAAATCCGAGAACGAAATGAACTGTTCACGGCACTCGAAAAAAAATCGGCTGAAACCAGCCCAGACTTCTAAGGACAAATACCCGCTTGACTTCCCGGACTCATCGAAACTCGATAAAAATGGGACCGGTTCAAAATAATCAGATAATCAGGGTCTATTTATTGCGGGGCTCTACAACAGGTACATCCCGAGTATATCCAACAATAGAGAGGATAGAATCATGCGGTCGAGTCGGCCGAGGGAACTGCCCCCTCGGCCGCTCACAGAACCCGGCGTGAACCTCTCGGCTCACCAGGCTCTTGTTGCTCCAACCACAAAACCCCCACGTCCACCCCAATGGGCGAACATCGACGGCAAGCCGCGTTTCTGCCGATCAAGCCATGCATAAGCTCGGGTTTTGTGCCGACGTAGGCGTTTGTGTTTCCGCATCACCCAGCGGACGATCAGGCTGTCGACGTAGTCTGCGAGGGGCTGGAACTCCGAGCCCCGGAAGCGGCAGTAATACGCCATCCATCCACGCAGGCGTGGAGCCGTCCAGTCGGCCAGAGCTTGAAGATCAAGATGGCTGTATCGGAAAACCCCACTCTCGCGCAGTGTCCGGCGCATCGCCTTCAGGGCCGCCCGACTGACTGCCGGGGTAAAGCCCGTCCGGATCGTCCCATTACGCGACACAATGCGCCGGGGCCTGAACGTATACCCAAGGAAGTCAAACTGGATCTCGGGGTAGTTCCCGGGCCGGTCGCTATCCTTGCAGTACACCACCCGGGTCTTGTCCGGATGGAGTTCAAGCCCACAGTCCTTTAGCCGAACCGCAAGATGCTTACGCATCTGGAGCGCCTCAGCCTCGCTGCGACAATGAAGGATGCCATCATCAGCATAGCGACAGAACCAGATCTCCGGATGGTGGCTGGCTATCCAGTAATCCAGCGCGTAGTGCAAGAACAGATTGGCCAGAAGCGGTGAAAGCGGCCCGCCTTGTGGCGTGCCCACCGTCCTTTCCATGACCGTTCCATCAACACGCTGCATCGGGGCATTCAGCCAGCGTTCCACATGGAGATCGGGATCTTCTCCAGGTTAGTTGAACCGAAAGGGGGCAATATGGTGTGATATCAAGCAGAATGGACATCCGGTATCTCCGAGGGTATAGGTTGATCGGCTAAGAAAAACCATATCCCAGAAGGAGGCCTGCGATGTCCGGTATTTCTATAACACCTTATTTCCTCTTTCGTCGAATCAAAATGGTCAAGCAGGCGGTGAATGATACCGCCACCAGCGCCCTTATTGATATTGTTCCCGACCGGCGCTTTAAGCCGATCTGTCATCTATGCGGCAACGGCTCAACGTCGGTTCACAGTTGGACCCAGCGCGAGGTACGAGATTTGAACCTCGCCAGCACCCAGGTTTGGTTGCGCTGCGAGTACCGCAAACTGCTTTGCGCCCACTGCCAGCGCATCAGCATCGAGGATCTGGAACTGTTTCACCCCTATCTGCGGGTGACCCGACGGATGGCCGCTGCGATCCATCAGTTGTGCAAGGTGATGACAGTCACCGATGTCGCCCGGCATTTTCAGCTGGACTGGAAAACAGTCAAAGACATCGACAAGCAGTATCTGGAAGCCCACTATGGTCAGCCGGATCTTAGCAAGCTTCGTATTCTGGCGGTCGATGAGATCTCCATCCGCAAGGGTCAAAGCTACCTGACCGTGGTGCTGGACTACGAGACCGGCCGGGTCGTTTACGTCGGCCGACACCGAAGGGCCAGCACCCTGAAACGATTCTTTAACCAACTGACCAACAAACAGCGAAAATCAATTGAAGCCGTCGTTATGGACATGTGGGTTCCGTACATCAATGCCGTTAAAAAAAACTCCCAAAGGCCCACATCGTCTTTGACCAGTTTCATGTGGTGGCCGGCTTTGGCCGTGTCATCGACAAAATTCGTATCAGCGAGTACCGCAAAGCAGCCAAGGTCAATAAAGACGTTTTTAAAGGGGCCAAGTACCTGCTGCTGAAGAACCGACGCAATGTGCGCCGGCCGAAACACCGGCTCCAACTCAAAAAGCTCTTGGCTCTCAACGAGGTGATCAACACGGTGATGATCTTAAAAGACCAGCTCAAACACATCTGGTCCTACCGTTGCCGAACTTGGGCCGGTAAGGCTCTGGATGAGTGGCTGGCTCTGGCACGCTCGTTGAACCATCGCGCCCTGAACAAGTTTGCCAAAATGCTGGATCGGCATCGCTACGGTATCCTAAACCACTGCGATTACCCCATCCACACCGGCAAACTGGAAGGGGTGAACAACAAGATCAAAGTCATCAAACGAAAAGCATACGGCTTTCACGATTTGCGGTACTTTACCCTGAAAATCTATCAGGCTTTCTACAACTAACCTGGAGAAGAACCGGAGATCGATCCATCGCTCCTTGCAATGATAGCGGACCGCCTGCCGCAGCAACTCATGGTCAATATTGTCGAACAGACCACGGATGTCGTACTCCAGCACCCAGTCACGTCGCCAGCAACGCCGGCGAGTCACCTCAAGTGCGTCGTGTGCGGATCGCCCTGGCCGGTAACCATAGGAGTCAGGATGAAAGACCTTCTCCCATTCGGGCTCCAAAGCCAGTACGACCGCCGTCTGGGCGATCCGGTCACTTACCGTCGGCACACCCAGCATCCGCTCTCCACCAGACTTCTTTGGTATCGGAACGGCCCTCACTGCAGGCGGAAAGTAGCTGCCCGATGAGAGTCGATTCCAGATCCGGTAGAGATTGCCATTCCGGTTTTCATCAAACTGTTCGATGGAAACCGCATCGACCCCCGCTGCTCCGCGGTTGGCCTTCACACGGCGATAGGCCCCCCATATCAACCGCTTTGGGATAACAAACGGTTTTGTCGACGTCAAAGGCTCATCCTCCCAAGGGAGTTGGCAATCGGGTCGACTAGAGCAACCCGGCCCCTTTGCTCCGCAGCCATTACGGCCACTTCATCGCTCTTACGGGCCGGTCCGTCCTCAAGCCATGCATCGGTACTCAGTGCCTTGTTTTGTTTCACTTGGCAGGCTCCCTTGGCATCACGACTTGAGTTCCCGCAGTTCCGCCGAAGCGCCTGGATCGAGATCACGCCACCTCTATGCCGGACACCACCCACCCAGTCAGCAGGCTTCCAATGGGCTCGTCCCGGGGATAGTTGTCGCCCCCAGTTTTGATGTCGGTTATACAGTTTCGACACGTCAGCAGTGATTCGCTTGCGCTCGTCTTCTCAATCCATACCTGACACACCACGTGGATGCGCCTTCTCCCTCGACGCTCACGACAACGGTCTTCAGCCAATGCCGCTCGAGGGTGGTTTGGAGCCGGTCCCTGCAGACAGACTCCGGCGGGTCGCTCCCGCCATCACTTCAGCAGCTTCTCATGCTGCCCGGCCAGCTCAGCGCCGACCGAAACCGCATTACTGCGGCACACACAACTACCCTGACACAGGGGGACTGTTGACATACCGTGTAATTGGTATGCGATCAATTCAGCATCAGCCTCAATAGCCAGCAGGGAGCATTAAGAAATGAAAACTGAAAACCTGTTAAACAGGATTGCTCTTGACCCTAAGGTGATGGTCGGGAAGCCGACGATAAGAGGAACTCGGCTAACGGTTGAGTTTATTTTGAACTTGTTGGCCCACGGGGCAACCGTTGAAGATATCATAATGGAATATAAGGGATTGACGAGAGAGGACATTCAAGCCTGCCTTCTGTTTGCTACCCGTTCGCTGGAAGACACATCCTTCATGCCGCTGGCTGAGACAGCATAATGCGGTTTCTCGTAGACGAAAGCAGCGGCCCAAGCCTCGCTCGGTGGCTTCGTGAAATGGGGCACGAGGTTTTTTCAGTATATGAACAATCCCGTGGGATCTCGGATGCCGAGGTGATTGAGAAAGCCTGTGGTGTCCAGAAACCTGTCCTAATCGCCAGTTTATGATCACACGGATCTGAGGAAATTGGGTGACACTCCCGAGTGTAAAAACCCTTTACACAGAGAGGAGGTTACCCGATGGCGAGCACGTCCAAGAGGAGTGCAACCCGGACGAAGCGGAAGACCCGACCCTTGGCCTTCCCGGTGGAGTTCCGGTTGCGGATCGTAAAGCTTTTTCTGGAAGACGGGTATAGTCCCAAACTGCTGGTCGAGCAGTTTGGGATCAGCACGCATTCGATTCAGCGCTGGGTGAAGGCCTACCGGCTTCATGGGGCTGCGGGGCTTGAGCCCAAGCGTCCCGTCAACCGCAAGAGCCGCGTTGCCGATGAGGTCAGGCAGCAGGCGGTGGCCGTCAAGGCGGAGCATCCCGAGTACGGTCCGCGGCGGATCAGCGATTTTCTCAAGCGGTTTTTTCTGATGCGCACCAGTCCGGCCACGGTTCACAAGACACTTGCCGCGAAGGGCCTGGTGAGAAAAGCCCCTGTCAAGGCCGAGAAAAACCCACCCAAGCCGCGGTTCTTTGAGCGGGCCCGTCCGAACCAGCTCTGGCAGTCCGACATATTGACCATCCGCCTCGGTGGCCAAAACGCCTACCTGATCGGCTTCATCGACGATTACAGCCGCTACATCACCTCTTCGGGGTTGTACCGCAGCCAGACGGCCGAACACGTGCTTGAGACCTACCGCCGCGGGGTTGGCGAGTACGGGGTTCCCAAGGAGGTCCTTACCGACAATGGGCGGCAGTACACCAACTGGCGGGGGAAGACTCGGTTTGAACAGGAACTGGAGAAAGACCGCGTCAAACATATCCGCTCCCGGCCGCACCACCCGATGACCCTTGGCAAGATCGAGCGGTTCTGGAAGTCGCTGTTGGGGGAGTTTTTGCAGCGGGCGCAGTTTGACAGCTTCGAGCAGGCGGTGGAGCGCACCGCGCTGTGGGTCAAGTATTACAACCACAAGCGGCCCCACCAGGGGATCGGGGGGCTTTGTCCCGCGGACCGGTTCTTCGAGATCGCTCACGAGCTGAAGCAGACGATCGAGAAGGGGATCGAGGAGAATGCGCTCGAGCTCGCCCTTCGCGGCCGCCCGGTGGACCCCTTTTACATGGTGGGACGCATGGGCGGCCAATCGGTTGTGATCCGGGCCGAGAAGGGCAAAGTCCGAATGCTGCTTGACGGCGAGAGCGGTGCTTGTCAAAAAGAACTTGTCTACGATGCGAGAAAGGATATAGACCATGAACACGAGCAAACAAACCCGCAGGGTCTTCGACCCGCAGCAGAAGATAACCGCGGTGCTCTCGATCTGGAGCGAGCGGAGAACGAGCGCGCAGCTTTGTCAGGAGATGGACATCAGCGCCGCCCTCTTGGGCCAGTGGCAGAACCTGGCGATCGAGGGGATGCTCCGGGCGCTGGATCCCAAAAAGAAGGATCCGCTGCCGCCGATCAACCAGCGGCTCTCGCGGCTGATCGAGAAGAAGCTTGCCGGCTCCACGGGGAAGCTGGAAAAGCGGTTGCGAGCAATCCAGAAGCACAAGGCGACGATCACCCCTTAACCCGGGATGGCGGTGATGAAACAGGCTGCGAGCACCCAGCAGCAGAAAGCACGGCTTCGGGCCGAGGTAATCATGAAGGTGCGCTGCGGGCTATTGACGGCCCGCGAGGCGGCCTGCCATCTGGGAGTCTCCCGCAAGACCTATTACAAGTGGGAGGAGCGGGGGCTTGCGGGGCTGCTATCGAGTCTTGCGGATCAGGCGAGTGGCCGGCCCTGCCAGCCGGTGGACTCAGAGAAACAGAGCCTGGAGCGGCAGTTGGAGCAGGCCCATCGGGAGTGTGCCATTTTGCAGCACAAGATGGCGCTAAAGGATGTGCTGACCGACTTGAAGTTGACCCCCGGTATGAACCGGGCGGAAAAAAAATGAGCGCATCGAGCGGGTGCTTGTCATGATCACCGAAGCCAAACGCCGATACGCCCTTCCGATACGGACCCTGGCAGTGGAGATGGGGCTTAGCCCCG
Source organism: uncultured delta proteobacterium (assembly GCA_963700055.1). Lineage (GTDB taxonomy): Bacteria > Desulfobacterota > Desulfobacteria > Desulfobacterales > SpSt-501 > SpSt-501. The sequence goes on from CAVOWH010000015.1 coordinate 125,158, forward strand.
CGACGCTCGCACGCTGGCGGCGGCGGCTCAGCCGGGGACAAGCGGCTATCGGCCGACGCGGCCCGCGCAAGGTCAAACCGCTGAACATAGGCGAGCTCAAGGAGCGGATTGCTGGCCTTGGGCACGGCAAAAAACGCACCCGGGGCAGCGGTGCTGTGCACCGGGCCTATGCCGAGGTCATCTCCCGGCGGGAACTCGATGCCATGGTCCGTGCGGTGCGTCAGGAGACCGGCCGGAGCCGGGTAGTCAACACGTATCATGTCAGCTGGCTGCGACCGAACCTCGCCTGGGCGATGGATGATTGTGAGAAAAACGAACGAACCGTAGACGGCACACTTCACCTTCACAACCTGACCGATCTTCACTCCCGCTACCGACTGCCGCCGTTGGCTTCTCACTGTTTGCCCTGCGGGGAGGAAGTGGCCGGGCATCTGCAGTATCTGTTCGACCGGTTCGACCCGCCGCTGTTCTGCAAGCGCGACAACGGCGGGAACCTGAACCACCTGGCGGTCAACCAGGTCCTGGAGGAGACGCTGGTGATCCCGGTCAACAGCCCGCCGTATCGGGCGCCCTACAATGGGGGGATCGAACACACCCAGGGCGAGTTCAAGAGCTACCTCGATCGGTGGAGCTGGAAAGCCGGTACGGTCGACATGATGGCGTTGCTATCGGAGACCGCCGCCCATGACTTGAACCATCAACCCCGCCGCTGTCTGGGAGGCAAAACCGCCTGCCGCGCATACTTTGGCGGCCCCCGGATACGCTATCCCCGGCGCAAGCGGGCATCGGTGTATCGTTGGATCCAGGACTTGGCAGCTGAGGTGGCTACCCGGGCCGGCAAGCCTATCATCACGCCGGCGGCCTGGCGGGTCGCGGCCCGGCAGTGGCTAGTTACAAACGGACTGATCAGAATCCAAAAGGCGGGAGAAGTGTCACCCAATTTTTGTCAGAAAAGCGATCATAATTAGCGATGTTGCACAGTCAGGATAGTGAGGCACCGCCAGACGAAAGGGGCGGAAACTGATAGCCCGGGCCTAAAGTTGCAGCAACCATCTCTCTACTCTACCCAATTTTCTTACCAGCACAATCGCCTGGTTGAAAGAAACGCATAAACGCAGGGGCGTCCTATAAGTCTAAACGCAGGGGCGTCCCGTTAGTCGGACAATTTATTTGCTCTCTAGCGCTCTCTAAACCGGGTTTGACGAACCGCATAGATTTGCCTATTATAAGGACATTCACTAGGAGGCATTCAATGAGCACCGACCATCGCAGTGCAATCGACAGCATCACCGCTCAGCTGATCGAGAAATACCGGCCGGAAAAAATAATCCTTTTCGGCAGCGCCGCCCGCGGCGATGCGACCCCCGGCAGCGATGTCGATCTGTTGATTATCAAACGCGACACACCCCATTACAGCGCCGATCGGATCATGGAACTCAGCAGGCTGATTGAGCGCGACGTGCCCGTCGACTTTCTAGTTTACCGCCCCGAAGAGTTTGAAAAAAGGCTCAAAATGGGTGATCCGTTCATCGAGCTCATTATGAAAGAGGGCAGGGTGTTGTATGGTTGACCGCCAGATTATCGACGAATGGCTTTCTAAAGCTGAGGATGACTTCCGGTTCGCCGAAATGGTTTTGTCAGAGGAAAAGGAGTATTACGACCAAATCTGCTTCCACTTTCAGCAAAGCGCTGAAAAGTATTTAAAAGCTTTTATTATCGCGAATAATCTCGGCTTTGAAAAAACCCACGACCTCCCGCTGCTGCTGCAAAAGTGCATCCGGAAAGATCCCACTTTCAGTGACTTGCAAGACAGTTGCGGGTATCTGACCGCCTTTTACATCCAATCGCGCTATCCGATGGATTGGCCGGTAGCCACTACTAAAGACAAAGCGCATCGCGCTCTGGAGGCTGCTTCGGCTATCCGCGAAGTTGTTCGCTCACGGTTAATAAACTTCAAATAAATTGACTTTCTTGCCACGGCCCCGTACCAGAAAGGCTAAAAGATAAACGGTAACTACGTTGATGAAAAACAGATTTGTTCTTTGCTAAGGGATTGATCGGAGATACAGTCGATTCAATCCGCTTCTTGCACCGCCGAGACATCTACAGACGTTTTCCATAGATTTGCCGTCTGCGCGGGCTGGTGTTGGTCGGCTAATTGAATCTTCCCAACCATTCCAACCAATTAAACCAATTCAACCAATCGGGGTCTTTTATTCTCATTGCGGCAAAGCTTCACAACACCAGCACAATCGACTGGTTGAAGTAAACGCATAAACGCAGGGGCGTCCCCTAAGCTCCCGTACATAGGAGGCCCCGATGATAACCATATCGCCGCCTTCGGAGCCGGAACCTCCGGCTTTTTCGTGTCCTGCATCCGCAGGCAATTTTCCCCCCTCGGCGCCGCTTTTCACAAGCCGCTCCGCTCTTTCGTTGATGTACGCTTCGATCGCCGTGTAGCCGGATGACAACAGGCGTTTATGGTCCCGATTGTCCAATTTATTCAAGCCATGACTATCCTCCCACTCGTCCGGCATCCCGTCGCCGTCGCTGTCCACTGGGGGCGCGGACCGCTTAAACTCTGCCGAAAACCATTCATCGCCGGGGTCTGCCGGCGCGTTCCGCCCCCACTTCCCTTTCCCATCGACAACTTCTTGGATGGTTCGGGTCGTCACCCGGTCCCTCGGGAAGCATCCTGCCCGGTCCAACACTAGCTTATAGGCATCTTCCGCCGAGTGCGTCACGACAGGGGCGACCACCGCCGGCTCGGCAAGGAGTCTTACCGGCCGATTGATCTTAAGCCATGCCGGAAATGCCTGGCTTCCCTCATGCAAATCTGCGATGAGGCCGGCACCGTCCACATAATTCCCTTTAAGGAAGTAACTTCCTTCCGATTGAAAATTGAATGGGAAGATCGTTTCGGAACTCGGTCCGCGCTTGTAATAGTTCGCTATTAAGTTGATGGCCTCCTTGGGGATATGCCCGTCGTGGGTCAGCCCCTCACGAAAGTTGTAGACGACGTTGTTGCGGAAATCCCCGGGCTTGCCGGGAACATAGGCGTCAACGACGGCGAGCGCCTGGAGTGATGGGCGAACAGATTGTGGTGCAGGTTGATGTTGCCGCTGTTGGGGTAGGCGCTAATCAGCCCGAAGTTGTGCGCCCCGCCCTTCGCGTGCCCTTCCGTGTCCGACTCCTCGAGCGTGCACCACTGGATCGTAAACTCGGAAGAGTGGCAGATGTCGATGGTCTCGTCGTTGGCCCAGGACATGGAGAGATGGTCGAGCACCACCCGCTCGGTGTCCGGCAGCTGAACGGCGTCACCCGTGTGGCCGGTTGTTGGGGCGGGGCGGATGCGGATGAACCGCACCACGATGTCATTGAGCCGCCTCCAGGGATCCGGCCGGGAAAGCAACCGCCCTTCGATGGTGATGCCGGGGCTTGGAGACGTCTGGCCGGCAATGGTGATGAACGAGTGCTTGATGGCGACATCCCCTCGGATCACGCCGCCGACATCGAAGACAACGGTCCGCGGCCCTTCCTCCTCGCAGGCGGCCTGCAGGCTTCCCGGACCGCTTGATTCCAGGGTCGTCACCTTGATGACCTCCCCGCCCCGCCCCCCGACCGCCACCGCCCCGAACCCTTCGGCTCCCGGAAAGGCCGGAAGTTCGGCACCGCCAGTGGGTGCCGATAAAAACATCGACAGGAAGCACAGCAATGCGCAGATCCTTAACAGCAGCTTCATCGGCTTAGAATCCCCCCAGTCAGAATCATCAACGATGACACTCATAGAGGCCGCAACCTGATTTGATTCTATAGTCCTTCAGCATAAGGCAAGAAAAGGCGTTTCTTTTTGGCACCTGCCTGAACATAACCCTGCATTATGGCTCAGCTGCATGGAGATGTGAAGAGTTGAAAGTTTCATTTTCCTTTTCGATATGATATGAATTCGAATATAATATGGTGAACGTGCCTGCAATTGGAATAAGCGCGCTACCTTACCTTTATCGGCAATATAAGACCAGATCGACAGCGGGTCGGCCGGATTTACCGATGCAGATGAAAAGTGTTCAAGACATAAAACGGGCACTGGATCAGGTCGCTCCAGCCATTTTTAACGAAACGCCGGTTCTTTTCGCCTACCTATACGGCAGCTACGCCCAAGGTGCAGTTCACCCTTTCAGCGACTTGGATATCGCGATTTACGTTGAAGGATTGGATAAAAGATCCTGTCTGGACCTGGAACTTTCGCTGGGTCTGTTACTTGATGAAAAACTCGACCACAGAGTGCAGTCAGACGTCCGGGTGATCAATCATCTGCCCTTGGTCGTAAAAGGAAAAATCCTGGCCGTGGGCGAACTCATTTACTCCAGGGCCGAGTACCAACGCATCGAGTTTGAAACTCAGGTCCGCAGGGTCTATTTTGATTTCCTCCCCGTAGTGCAACGCTACCGGAACGCCTACAGAAAAAAGCTGCTTGGGGTGCAGGCGAATGGCCTCCGCTGAAAAAATAACATACAAATTCAGTAAGCTGGATGAGTTTCTGGGGATCCTGAAGGGAATGCAGCACACTCCGCTCGATGTGTTCCTGAAAGACAAGATCCTGATCGGAAGCGCGAAATACTACCTGCAAGTCAGTATCGAATGCTGTCTGGACGTTGCCAACCACATCATTGCGTCGGAGCATCTCAGGGCACCGGAGGACTATGCCGATACCTTTAAAGTGCTCGAAGAAAATGGCATCGTTGAGCAGGAAGAAGGGATAAAATTGAGGCAAATGGCCAAGTTCCGGAACCGACTGGTCCACTTATATGGCGACATCGATGACGCCTATGTACACGATTTCATGCTGAATCGCCTCCAGGACATCTTGAACTTCGAAGCCGCTATCGCAACCAGGTTTCTGTCATAGCTTCCAACATCGGGCCTCTCTTCGCCTCCACCCGTGCACCGTGCACCGTGCGCCGTGTAACATTTCCATCTATCTCCTGTTGATCCTGTAAATCCTGTCGGATAAATCCTTTTCAAATCAGAAGAATCACACTCAGGGTTGTCCCCGCCTGCCCCTCTAACAGTCAGTCCCTATCTTTAATTCTAAATTCACTAATCGAGATTTGACACCGTATTACTCAGAGACGAAAACCGCGCAGGCGGCTCTTTACGACGACTCATCGTGATGAGGCTGCCCCGTCGCCAATTGCCGCAGAGCGACCCGAGCCCGGAGAACTATTTGTTCTCTTCAGGCCTCCAATGACCACAACTGCCTGAAGCACCTCTCTTTACTTCGCAAAAACGACTAAACTGTTACGGCTTTTCAATTTAATCCCTAATCCAGCCAGCCCACTTGCAACCGCCTTAATCCAGATGGGTGACTGGTGCGAATCGGCACAAGCCGATCGTCAACCGAACCGCCAAAGGACCGGGTGCGAACAGGTCAAAGCAGCCACTCAGCAATACGTCGTGCGGAGCAGTTGCGGAGATTGAAGAGCCTATTCCGGAGGGGAAGTGTTTTTTCTTTTGACAACCCCTTTAATGGGTGACACCATTCTCTGTTGTCATCTTTCCACGCACGTTTGAAATCGAACCGGCTGTGTTCGAATCCGTTGGGGGTGTGTTTACACTAAATTAATTTAAGGCCGTGTTTTTGGATCTCATCAACGAGCGGTTCGATAGGGGAGAACATTTCGGGGCGAAAAGGTTTGGGCTCGATACGGTCGTCAATTTCCGCCGCCAGGCGCATGAGAATTAAACGCTCTTCGTAAAGGTCTTCCGAAAAGTCCGGCGAAACGATAGCCAGATCGATATCGCTCCACTGGTTCGAGGTCCCCTTGGCGTGTGAACCGAACAGGTAAGCGCTGTCCACCTGGTAGGTTTTTCGAATCTCATCAAGAAAAATTTGAATTATTTTTTCAAGGTCGTCGTTTTGCGCAGCCATTTCATTACATCCTGAATCCCGTCGATCTGCTCAGCGGTGAATTCTCTGGTGCATTTATATCGGAACGACCTTTTCAGGTCGGGGTATCGGGCTTCGATGTTGAAAGATGTTATCCGCACCAACTGTTCCCTCCGCTCCGGGCTTAGCCAGACACCGGCCGCCCGGGCTAATCGGGGCAGGTTGTGAATGGGAGGAGCATGCTCCTTGTTCTTCAAAACATACGCAGCCTTCATCAATTTTTCTACAGCAAGATGCCCGAAAAAAAGCGCATATGAGTAATCTCCTTTCTCAAATAGATGCTGGAGAATCGTTAAAGCCTCCTCGGCTTCCTCGATCCAGTAGCGAGCAACTTCATCCATATTCTCAGAAATGGAATTCACGACGCCACCATCAGCGGGAGCAACCTTATCCTGCATCGGCATATTAGCTTCCAGCACCATCCGAGGCAAGCGTAATCTGCAAAGGCAAGCGTTAGACCCAAAGTCCAAGGCGCGCATGCAGCGACTTCATCTCGGTGAATATTTTAACGAAAAAATCGTATTCTCAGGCACATCGCGCTAAATACCGAGCAGACCAACATACTTAAAAAACAGAAAATCACTATCCCTTCTCAACCCTGCCCCGTGCACCTTGTACCCCGTTTAGGCACTTGTTCTTTTTCGACCCTGCCTTGTGAGGCGTTTCCTGGACAATTCACAATTCAAGCCATGACACCATCATGCAGTACGGAACCGACTGGTCCACTTGTATGGCGACATCGATGACGCCTACGTACACGACTTTATGCTGAATCGCCTCCAGGACATCTTGAACTTCGAGGCCGCTGCAACCAGGTTTCTGTAAAAGCTTCCAACCTGGAGCCTCTCTTCGCCTTCACCCGTGCACCGTTGGCCGTTCTTATAAACATTTTCCCCTATTAAGTTATATTCTTATGTACGTCCCTCGATTACAGCCGTTTTCTAAAATCAACAATGTCGGTTGAATTTCGGGCGGGATTCCCATAGTATGTCTAAATGCATCCTAATGATTTAAATGCGATCCGAAGCGTTCTGGCACAAAACCCATCGATCGCCTTTGCTTACCTCTACGGCTCCTCACAGGATTGCGACTTATATAACGACATCGACATCGCTGTTTATTCAAAAAACGACCCGCCTCCACCGGGCTTGTCGGTTGACCTGCAGATCGCCCTATCGGAAAAAACCGGCAAAGCCCCAGACCAATTCGATATCCGCGTGATCAATCATTTGCTGAAAAAGGGCGATCTTTTTGCCCTGTTGTATTTAAGCGATGTTTTGAACCGCGGCAGGGTTTTGGTGGACAACGATTTTCAGCAGAGAGCCTCGTTCATAGAAGCTTTCGGCATGAAATATCGGGAATGCGAGGGACTGATTGCGGAGGTGCTGGCATGAGAATCGATATGAATCGATTCAGGCAATATTTGTCGGAAATCACTCGGAACAGCATCGATCTCAAGAATATCGTTGGCCAAGGTAAGATGGCGCCTGGTTCCATAGAGCTCAAAGCCGCCAAGTACATCTTGATTGAATTGGCAGAGGCGATGTCGAACTGCCTGCAGCACGTACTGGCCAAGCAAAAGGGCCTCGCTGTGAGCGGTTATATCGACACCATTGCTAAAGGCCATAAGGAGGGAATCATATCGGAAGCGCTTTTCCAAAAGCTGAAGCCTTTTTTCGACTTCCGAAACAGCCTCATCCATCGTTATTGGATTATTGATGATGAAACGCTTATCGAAAATATCAAAGGCGGCGTGGACGATTTTGACCGATTCGCTGATGAAATGGAAAGTTACGCCCGATCAATCCAGAAATAACAAGTAGCGTGTTAGTTTGTCCATCAGAATTTATCATAAAACAAGACTTGACCCCGGCCCATTTTCTATTTATTGACGACTACTTAGTGCTAATAGTCAACTACGTCCCTTAGTTTTTCCCAACTGGGCACACTTTAACCGGCCCATCAGCCCAGTCTTGGCGATGGCTCGGTCGCTTTCGCCTAAACGCATACGATGAATGACGTGACGATATTCGTGTATCTCAAACCTCCGATTGGCCATGGGAAAGCTCCTTCCGGTAAAGAGGATCGTTCCGGAAAGCTTACCCGATTAGCGGTTCAGATCCGAGATGCTCTTGGAACACACACTGAAAAATGCGGATGAGTGGCCTCATTTCGGCGATCATCCCCCGGCTCGATTTCGCCGATCACCAACTGGCCCTATTTCGGTGATCATCGACTGGCTCTATTTCGGCGATCCGCCGCTGGCCTCATTTCGGCGATCACGCGGTGGCTCTATAGCACCGATCAACAACAAAAATGTCAAACTTAAATCACAATACAAGATTTGACCCCAAAATTTTCCCTATCGGAAGCAAAGAAAGTCCACGCAAAATGCGCTTTTTTTATGCAATTCAGATAGTTATTCCCGTGGATGGACACTATTTAAGCGGCATTGACAAGGTGCGTCACTTGTGTTACTCTTTTTAAAAATATAAACGAAAAGGTGCCTATATGCCTGCCAAGAACCCCCGAATCAATGTCGTGCTTGAGCAACCCCTTTACCGGGAAGTCCAATTCCTCGCTAAGAATGACGGCGTTTCGATGTCGACAAAGGTAAGGGATCTCCTTAAAGAGGTTCTGGAAACCCAAGAGGATATCTATCTGGCCCGAATCGCTGAGCAGAGGGTGGCAGGTGGAAAGGAGCCCTTGTGGCTATCGCACGAAGAAACCTGGACTTAAGGTTGGTGGTGTAGCGGATGCCATACGATGTGATCTACCATCCGGACGTTAAAAAAAATGACATTCCGAAGCTTGACGAACGCAGTAAATCGATGATCAAGAGAGCCATAGAGGAAAGGCTCACCTCTCGGCCGGAACTTTTCGGTCACCCTCTAAAAGGTTCCCTAAAAGGTTACTGGAAATTGCGGGTGAGAGGTTATCGTATCGTATTCAAGCTGTTTGAAGACAAAATACTTATCCTTGCTATTGTAGATCGAAAAGTGGTGTATCGTCAAAGCGAGCGTCGTATTCAAAAGTAATGGCCACATATTCAAACCGCGGCTAAAAACAAGGGCACCAAAAACCGATTTCAATCGCAAATAAGTTTTTCAGGCCGGTCCCCCATTTACCCTTGCTGCGGTTTCTAAATTAGTGACAGAGGTCAACTACGTCCCCCAGTGCTCGAGGACGGCACAAAGCACTACCTGAAACAAATTCAAGAATATGACAACCGTTGGCTGCGAGTCATCGTGAGCTCTGAACTCGAAGAGTCGCTGGCGGTGACAGTCTTTTTTGACAGAAGATTATGGAGGATGCCATGAGAATAATCCTCGATAAAGGCAGTGATGCGCTTTATTTCCGCCTTGACGAAAATCGAATTGTCGATTCCGAGGAGATCAAGCCGGGGGTTATCGTCGATTACGATGACAAGGATCGGGTGGTCGACGTGGAATTTCTCAATATCTCAACCCGTGCCAGCAAAGAGCAACTCAGTTCAATTCAATTTCAGCTTGCTTGATATCCCCCTAACCGGCAACAGAAAAAAACCATCCTTTTTCAAGCTCTGACACTTCTTTTGCGCGCAGAAGGTTGAACAGCAAGTTTTTCTTACCGCCAAAGCCCTGTGTCATGGCTGCAGCCTACCGACACTCAGCAGTTAAATTCGAGATTATATCACAAAACAAGATGTGACCCCATTAATCCGACTCCAGCGACGCCGCGGCTTTTATCGGCAGTTGGACACCATCTGTGCCCGGCCTCTTATTGATCAGAAAGCCTTGGCACTGCAGCACCGGCTGACCGACGCCGACAAGGATAAACCGCGCTTGTTCACCTTTTTGAAACACCCCAATCTGCAGCCCACCAACAACCAGGCCGAACGCTCCCTGCGCGGCATGGTCATCTTTCGAAAAATCTGCATGGGCACCCGCTCCCGCTGCGGTTCCCACACCCATAGCGTTCTGCCCAGTCTTTTGCTGACCGCTCAACGCCAGGGCCGTCACCCCCTGGACTTCTTTGAAACCCTGTTTGGTTCAGAGACGAAAACCGCGCAGGCGGCTCTTTACGACGACTCATCGTGATGAGGCTGCCCCGTCGCCAATTGCCGCAGAGCGACCCGAGCCCGGAGAACTATTTGTTCTCTTCAGGCCTCCAATGACCACAACTGCCTGAAGCACCTCTCTTTACTTCGTAAAAACGACTAAACTGTTACAGGGGGGTGGGTCAATTTTGGATGCCGTTTCGGCTTAAAGGTGGGTCATTATTGCATGCCGATTCACACCGAAAACGGATTTGAATAAAAAGTGGGTTTTTCAGGCCCGTTGTCCCCTGTGCTTTGAACAAGACCCCATATCTTTTTCCGGGGGAAGAAAAAAAGAAAATCTACTGGCTGGTTTTACAACCGCTGCAGAAGGCCTGCTACGTCATCGTTGAAAACGGTATGATTTTTCTCCGGCGTTCACATCCCCCATTCCACCTATAACGATTTAACCGGAACTTTCAATACTGAAATAACAATTACACATATGAAATCATAGGTGAAAATTTAAACCCAATTTTTCGATTCATGTCAATCTTGATTCACAAATCGAGATATGACACCACTCTTTTTTCAAGCTACCGGCGCCTGGCGGTTTCTCACATTCTCCGGAAAAAGATTCTCAGTGGAAATGTTGAAGATATCGGACAAAGTATATCTTTCCGTTGCGTCCAGAATTTCAAGACCAATCAGCTTTCCTTGATCGTCGAAGTCTATATTGACTCCTTCGTCAACTTCAACGGTTTTAGCAACAAATTTTTCCTGAAGGCGCACATAGAGGGCGTCCACCTCTCGGTCATATTCGATCTTCATGGCTTACCTCTTTTGATTACAGCCGTTACGATAACAATATCATCACCTTCGCGGCAATATGTGACTTTTACCAGACGGCCGCCTAATGTCTTAAAGGCGTTCTTTCTCCCATTTATTGAATCCTGCTGCATGTCCGGATCGCCGATTGTGGATTCCACCTCCGCCGCAGCAATCTTCCGCCATTTCATTTGCCTTTGGGCGTGCCTGCTGATTCGAATACGCATAGGAAGAAGGACATCCCCCAATTCTTATAACGAACAGCTTTGAGCTCAGTATAAGGAGGATTAATAAAAAAATCAAGCGGTAACGTCCCACCAAGGTCCGGAAAGAAAGGTACTGCAGTTAGACATTATAGTTGACAGTTGAACACCGGGCATAGCGGGAAGCGGTCGCTATGGACCAGCCCGGTAGCGTTACATAAAAAGACCCGCCATCCTTGCAAACGCCTATGGTTTTTTTATCCTGTCAATCCTGTTGATCCTGTCAAAAATTTCTTGAGCCCTCTGCCAAACTATTCAGCATCCTAACAGATTCAAACCGCGGCTATAAGCGAGGGCACCGAAAACGGATTTGAATAGAAAGTCGGTTTTTCAGGCCCGTGCCCTCCACCCTGGTTGATGGAAACGCATAAACGCAGGGGCGTCCCGTTACTCCAATATGGGGTTAATTTGACGGATACATTGTTTTTGTACGAATATTAATTCACAAATCGAGATATGACCCCATCGTTTTTCAAGCCGATCGTCAACCGAACCGCCGAAGGACCGGGTGCGAACGGGTCAAAGCAGCCAAGCAGCAGCACGTCGTGCGGAGCAGTTGCGGAGGTTGAAGCGCCTATTCCGGAGGGGAAGTGTTTTTTCTTTTGACAATCCCTTTAATGGGTGGCCCCATTTTTGCAACCCCTTTAATGGGTGACCCCATTGATCTCGCGCACTATTCAAGCTCTGACGCAATAGCCATTATTTTGACCATCTCCCCGTGAGCCGTAGGCGCCCTTTTTGATACCTTGGACCAGAATATCAGCTTTTCAGCACGTCCCGTTTAGCCTATATGCCGTACCGACCGAATTGCATAATATTATACCTGTCCCCTATTCCCTGTTACGCTTTTCCCGAAAACTGATTCTTGGCGGAAGGTTGATGACCGCGTGCAGATGTGTTAGATTATTGCTGCATGCATGATCGCCGCGCCGGCGAAACCGTCAGGGGAAATGATAGGCCTCATATGCCTGATACCCTAAAGGAGATTCAGGAGCTTATTCGTAACGATGACGTAGTCGTTTCGAATCACGGGTATGACGAATTGGCGGAAGATTTATTGACCGCGCGCGAAATTCTCGCTGGTGTCGCCGAAGCTATCGTAGTTGAAGAATATCCGGTTTATCCGAAGGGCCCCTGCGTTCTGGTGCTGCAGAGAGATGCCAATGGAGAGCCCATTCATGTGGTTTGGGGCATTCCGAAGAGCCACCGTTCTCCGGCTGTGCTGATTACGGCATACAGACCCGACTCGATGCTTTGGTCTGCCGATTTTTTGAAGAGGAAACCATGAAAAAGAGACGTTCAACCAAGTTAATCCATGAAGGACGATATGTTGCCGAAGTCGATATCGATCTGCTGGATTCCAAAGAAGGCTGGTCGCCCTATTTGTCGCTGGAAGACGCATTGAAGCTGGATGACGTTCGCGCCGCGCTGCGCCGAGGCGACCTTGAAAGCGCCACTCGCCTGAGCCGGGTGTTCACGCTCACGCCGGTTGCCGTTTAGGTCTTCCATTCGGCTGAGCCGCATGTGCCCGGCCGCTCATGTCCGCCTCCCGGCCAAATTCCGCCAGTATTGGACATTGGAACTACCTCCCGCATGAACGCCGCCCGCCGCTGGCCGGAGTCATGATCCCTCACCAAAATATCCGAATTGCATAATTGCAGGATGTCCCCTTCGGTTTGCCGCAGATACGACAAGAGCGCCGCGGGTTGAACTGCTAAGGGCAATGGTCTATATTGGATTTGAATATTGGAGTTCGGTCTCGTCCCGGCATCTGAAACGAGCAACTTCATTTTGTAAGAGGGTAAAACAACATGGCGACAGCGGCATTGGACGAAAAAAAACTGCGTGGAATTGTCAAAGCGGCCTTGGTAGACGCCTTTAAGGAAAGCCGCGAGTTGATGCAGGACATTGTTGAAGAAGCATTGGAGGATATCGCGGTCGCCCGAGCCATCGAGCAGGGCTTGGGAACAAAGACGGTCTCACGCAAAAAAGTCTTTTCAATGTTAGAGGGCGGGCAGTGAAGGTTGGCTTCCGGGAAAGTTTTCTGAAAGACTTGGCGGGGGTAAAAGACAAGCGGCTTCTCCGGCGTGTCAGTGCGGCGATTGAGTCCGTTGAAAAGATCTACAGGTATTTTCCTTAACCCCATGGCGGTAGCTCCGAGCAACATCGAAACAAGGCCCCCAAAACCGCCCGCGGTCCTCGTCGTCCAGGAAAACCGCCTGACGCTCGTCGACCCGCGACAACACATGGTACAATGCCCCCTCATACTCGATCCGCCACGCCCGTGCCATGAGCTACACCTACCCTGCTCGGATGGTCTTGTTAAGAATTAATCATATATCAAGATGTGACCCCACATATTTTATTCTTTAGCGCACTTTAGGCATTTTAGGCAACTATCCCTTCTCAACCCTGTAGCTTGAGCCGTGTACCGCTAAAATTCAACTTTTCACCATCGTCCCTTAAATGCCCACTGAAAGCTTCGCTAACCGTAAATTAGTGATAATAGTCAACTACGTCCCCGAGTTTTTCTTGAAATCAATATTTTGCTGTGCTAATTTATCCGGATATGCAATTACCAACTAGCTACAGAAGTGTAATCTAAGCACCCGATGGCGAACTACCAATTTACCCGCTATTTTGAAAACGAGGTGCTGCGAAAACGACCTTACATCAGAAAAGAATGGTGCATCTGGGTGCTTGAGCACCCGGTAAGAGTTGAGAGGCAGGAACACAACCGATATCGTTTTTGGGCTCCTATCGCTGAACTTGAGGGACGATTTTTACGCGTGGTTACGCTTGAAGATAAAATGACTATCCACAATGCATTCCCCGACAGGAGTTTTTACCCATGAAAATAGCCTATTATCCTGAAACGGATTCCATGTATATCGACTTGTCGGCAAAAGCCAGCGCAGAAAGCCGGGAAGTATCTCCCGGAGTTGTTATCGACTATGCCACGAATGGCGATATCGTTGGCATCGATATTGACAATGCCAGCACAAAGCTCGATCTGAAAGAACTGGTTCTAAAAAGCATCCCTGTGGATACGCAGACTATCGCTGCATGATCGTGGCATAGACTAAACTGTTACTTTGCCGAATTATTGGTCAGCATGGGGAAATTCCGCAACCGCTTGGTGCACCTTTACTGGGAAGTTGATGACCGCCAGGTGCACCAGTTATTGTGCAGCCGCCTGCAGGACTTCAGGCGATTCCTGGAGGAAATGGCTCAGTACCTGGCTCTGAGTGAAATAGCGGAATGAGCCAGGGGTAAATCACATCTTTTCAACACGGTTTTTCAATTTAATCCCTAATCCAGATCTGACACCTATTTTTTCTCGCATTCTCCGGAAAAAGATTCTCAGTGGAAATGTTGAAGATATCGGACAAAGTATATCTTTCCGTTGCGTCCAGAATTTCAAGACCAATCAGCTTTCCTTGATCGTCGAAGTCTATATTGACTCCTTCGTCAACTTCAACGGTTTTAGCAACAAATTTTTCCTGAAGGCGCACATAGAGGGCGTCCACCTCTCGGTCATATTCGATCTTCATGGCTTACCTCTTTTGATTACAGCCGTTACGATAACAATATCATCACCTTCGCGGCAATATGTGACTTTTACCAGACGGCCGCCTAATGTCTTAAAGGCGTTCTTTCTCCCATTTATTGAATCCTGCTGCATGTCCGGATCGCCGATTGTGGATTCCACCTCCGCCGCAGCAATCTTCCGCCATTTCATTTGCCTTTGGGCGTGCCTGCTGATTCGAATACGCATAGGAAGAAGGACATCCCCCAATTCTTATAACGAACAGCTTTGAGCTCAGCATAAGGAGGATTAATAAAAAAATCAAGCGGTAACGTCCCACCAAGGTCCGGAAAGAAAGGTACTGCAGTTAGACATTATAGTTGACAGTTGAACACCGGGCATAGCGGGAAGCGGTCGCTATGGACCAGCCCGGTAGCGTTACATAAAAAGACCCGCCATCCTTGCAAACGCCTATGGTTTTTTTATCCTGTCAATCCTGTTGATCCTGTCAAAAATTTCTTGAGCCCTCTGCCAAACTATTCAGCATCCTAACAGATTCAAACCGCGGCTATAAGCGAGGGCACCGAAAACGGATTTGAATAGAAAGTCGGTTTTTCAGGCCCGTGCCCTCCACCCTGGTTGATGGAAACGCATAAACGCAGGGGCGTCCCGTAACTCCTTAACGTCGTCATGCAAGTCGTCAAACATTTCGCTTCCAGAGGCCAGGTCGTTCCATTGTGGTTCTGGCGGACCGGGCAGGGCGCCGAGGTCGACCTCCTGGTGGAACAAGGCGGGCGGTTTGTGGCGATCGAAGCCAAGTTCTCGGAAACCCCCGATCCGGCCGCGCTGAAGGGTTTTGACGCCTTGCAAAAATTTTATGGAGAAAACTGCCTCGTGGCGGGCTATGTCGCATCCCGCACGCAGTGTTCTTACCCGCTTTCCGACAAGGTGCAGGCGGCCCCGGGCAGCTTTATTGAATCATACTTCGAATGAATATTTTCACACCTGTCCCCAAAATCACAGCTTGACCACAAAACAAGATTTGACCCAAAATCATGCGACGATGAAACGCTCATCGAGAATATCAAAGGCGGTAGGGACGATTTTGACCGATTCACGGATGTAATGGAAATTTATGTCCGATCAATCCTGAAATAGCAATTAGCGTGCTGAGCAGGCTATCGCAGCCAGATCATTCCGCCACCGCATCGCGGGCCCTATCCCGCAATAGAGGGCGCTACCATACCGAATTCGCCTTGCGTGTGCCATGAATACTGCCTGCTTGTAGTCGCGCGCAGTTGTGGTGTGCCGTTTTCAACCACATAGATCACAAAACAAGATTTGACCCCAATTTTCTGACCCTAGCTCCCCCAACCCTTTAATGGGTGACCCCGGTTGTTTTTTCCGTCGACACCCCTTATGCGGCATAGAGCACTTCTCCGTGCCGGGCGAAGTCGGCGATAAACGAATCACCCCGTTCCCATTCCTCCGAGGTCATGGCCACTGCTTCGAGCGGCGTAGACAGCTCGTAAATGACATCGGTAAGAATATCGATTCTCTCCCAATAGCTCTTTCCGGCGAAGTCGTCGGAGATAACCACCACATCAATATCGCTAACCGCCGCGCTCGTCCCACTCGCATGGGATCCATACAATATAATCTTCTGCGCTGTTACGCCCCGCGTCTCAATTTTCTGCCGAAAGCGATCGATAATCTTTATAACTGCGCCCTTATCCATAGTATAACCTCCTTGCCTCTGGCAAGAATGTCTTTCACAATCCTTTCGGTGAATTCCTTCTGAACATTGGATAGGTTTTCCGGATAGCGCGTGGGAATGCTGGCTTCGCTCAACCTGACCACAAATCGGCCGAGATTCTCAGGCAGATTCACACCGACTTCATTTACCAGATAAACCAAGCTGTGGGATTTGGGTGGAAACTGATTGCGCCTCTCAAAGTACAAGCCTTTCAATGCCTTCTCGACGGCCAAGTGGCACATAAAAACAGCATGCAGGTATCTACCGCCTTGATGCATGTATTCAGCGGTGTCGATATCGTAATCAGCCTGCCGCAGCCATTCTTCCGTGCGCTTTTCCATTCTGGTCTGAGTCTAACATGCAATTGGTAATAAATTCAAACATGAAATTCCTACAAGGCGAGCCTTATAGCAGCGCTCGATTTCGCGCACGATGATATGATGCATCGGGCCGGGCGCATTCGTAAGAGATATTTCCATACCCGTCGTCATAGACGAAGATCGCCTGCCTACGGTTGCCCGGTCGAATCAATCTTTGTCTTTTTTTTGTCAGTTGTCTCTCGTTCTCTAACTTTAGGCACTTTAGCGAACTTTAGGGCATTTTAGGCACTCGTATCTCCATACCGCGCCACGCCCGTGATATGCTTTTCGCCTATCTGATAGATCGATACCAGGTAGACCTTAATTCACAAATCGAGATATGACCCCCATAATCTTCCTTTGGACTGTTGATTTGTCTGGAACAATACATTTATTCTCATTGCGGCAAAACTTCACAGCACCGGCACAATCGCCTGGTTGAAGGAAACGCATAAAAGCAGGGGCGTCCCCAAAGCTCATACCCTACAGCAAGCCGGAGCTTTTGGCCACCGCCCCGAATCAAGTCTGGTCCTGGGACATAACCAAGTTGAAGGGACCCGCCAAGTGGACCTACTTTTATCTGTACGTGATCCTGGATATCTTCAGCCGCCTTGTGGTCGGCTGGATGGTGGCCCACCGAGAACTCGATTCCCTGGCCAAACGACTGATTGAAGAAAGCTGCACGAAACAAACGATACGACCCGGACAGCTCACCGTTCACGCCGATCGGGGACCGAGCATGAAATCCAAACTCGTCGCCCAGATGCTGGCCGATCTGGGAGTCACCAAAACCCACAGCCGGCCTTATGTCAGCAACGACAACCCCTATTCGGAAGCCCAGTTCAAGACCCTCAAGTACTGCCCGCAGTTTCCGGAACGCTTCGGCTGCATCCAGGATAGCCGATCCTTTTGCCAATTCTTCTTCAGCTGGTATAACACGGAGCATCGCCATAGCGGCATTGCGATGCTAACCCCGGAACAGGTCCACTACGGGCTGGCCGGCGAAATCACCCTTAACCGAAAAACGGTTCTCGCATCGGCTTTTGAAAAACACCCGAACCGGTTCAAATACAAGATACCGGTTCCTGATACCCTGCCGGAGGCGGTCTGGATCAACCCGCCTCCGAAAGAAAATATGGGAGTCTAATTTCCGTAAAACGATGTCTCATTTTCATTGACATGTTCCGCTGCAGCACCGGCTGACCGACGCCGACAAGGATAAACCGCGCTTGTTCACCTTTTTGAAACACCCCAATCTGCAGCCCACCAACAACCAGGCCGAACGCTCCCTGCGCGGCATGGTCATCTTTCGAAAAATCTGCATGGGCACCCGCTCCCGCTGCGGTTCCCACACCCATAGCGTTCTGCCCAGTCTTTTGCTGACCGCTCAACGCCAGGGCCGTCACCCCCTGGACTTCTTTGAAACCCTGTTTGGTTCAGAGACGAAAACCGCGCAGGCGGCTCTTTACGACGACTCATCGTGATGAGGCTGCCCCGTCGCCAATTGCCGCAGAGCGACCCAAGCCCGGAGAACTATTTGTTCTCTTCAGGCCTCCAATGACCACAACTGCCTGAAGCACCTCTCTTTACTTCGTAAAAACGACTAAACTGTTACCCCTAGCTCATACCGGGTGCGCTGGCACCTTGAGGAGCGGATGCGCACCCACTTGCGGAAGCGGCACAAGGTCCGGGATCGTAGAATGGGATATTTCTGGTTTGCCGACAGAGATCTGTACGGCAAGCATGGCCGCTAAAAGCTGCCGACGACAGCGGACTGGACAAAGGCGCATGCCTCGCGGTGAAGGACATCGGAAAGCCGGATACCGGAAAAGGGTCCGTCCGGATTGATGAGGGAGGGCTGATCCTATGCCCCATTCAACATTTCAGAGTAATCGCGTGCGACGAAATGTTATGGGGATGCGGCTTCTGATCTGCCCTCTACTCTACCTGCACTTCGTCCCTGTGATATCTTGGCTCATCTTCACTCCCAACCGTTGGGTTGGTTTTATTATTGGGTAGTAATTGTCCTCGCACCCTTTTCATAACACAATCCGCCAGATTTCGAGGGCGATTTTTTATGAAAAATCTCGCTCAGCTTAGGTTGAAATAATCTTCTGTTCTTGAACTTGAACCGACGGCAAAAGCGCCGATATAGCCCGCATGCGCTGTAAAGGTTTCAAATCTCCATGCTTCGGACTCCACGCAAGAAACTTCCGCATCGGCTCTAAAAATCGGTACCGTGAATTGGTCGAGTGAACGAGATAGCCCAAAGCCAGTAGCTTTGATGAATGATTCTTTTTGGGTCCAACACAAAAAAAAGCCGACGTTAAAAGCTTCGCCTTCAAGAGGCAGCAGAACGCTCCGCTCAGCTAAGGAAAAATAGTTGCGCACTATTTCTCTTCCATCTTCGATAGGGCGGATGTATTCAACGTCTACGCCGATCGGTCGGTCCCACGTTACAGCGATAAGAGCAATGTCCTTTGAATGAGTAAGGCTGAACTGCAATTTAGATGGTTCTTCTGGACTCAGAATATATGGCTTTCCGTAACTATTTCGGCAAAATTGCAAAAGATGCGGCTGGATATGGGTATATGCGCTTAGAATAGTACGAAGCGCTCCATGGAAAAAGATAAAACGCTCACGATCATGCCCATTGACAAAACGTGCGGCGCGTTGCAATTCATGAGCTGAGAGTAATTTCTGGTAATCGGTTGATTCGACGGCTGCATTGTCGAACAAACACCTCCATAAATGTATGTCACTATTATCAATGGAAATTGCCGCTGGTGCTTGCATCCATGATATTTTTTGCAGTAAAATGGGATTATTTGATGTTTCTGATCGATTTTTTTCCATTATCCAAATTTCACTGTATCAACCCTATATCAGCGGGAAGCTTTTAAAAATCAACCGACAAGATCGTTTGCAACAATCTTTAAGAGTTCATTTTGATTTTGATTGATGAAAAAATGCCCTCCTTGAAAGTAATGTGAATTAAAAGACTTTCTAGTATGCTCTTTCCACGCCTCTATTTCCGGTTGGCTATTCCTTGGATCTCCCAAGCCCCCAAAGGCCGTAATCGGACAATCGAGCGCTGACTCAAAAGTAAACCGATATGTTTCAATGATTGCGAAATCAGCTCTTAAAATAGGCAAAAAAATATTAAGCAGCTCCTGATCGTTAAAAACTGACTCGGGTGTGCCGTTATATTTTTTTATCTGCTCAATAAATTCGATATCGCTCAGGTTTCGAATTGGGCGATTCAAATCAGGAAGATGCGGGGCACGATGTCCCGAAACAAAAAGATGCACCGGTAAGAGACCGTTGTGGCGTCTTATCTTCCTTGCTAATTCAAACGCCACCACCGCTCCCATGCTATGGCCAAAGAAAGCAAAAGGGCGATTTAAATAAGGATAAAGCCCTGTTGCTATTGAGTTAACCAATAGAATAAGGTCAGAAAACAGCTGTTCTCTCAGTCGTGCTTCTCTGCCCGGCAAAAGCACTGGACATAATTCTATTGTCGACGGCAGCTTTTGTAACCAACTAAAAAAAGGACTGGATCCACCACCGGCATATGGAATGCAGAACAACCGAATATGAGCGTTATAGCTCGGCCGAGGAATTGAAACCCAACGATTCTCAGTAGTATTTATCATCACGAATTGCTATAGGCTTATCGATCATGGTTTAATTTTTAGAAAAACTTTCGGAAGCTCTATCAGGTTCCGTCCTCATGCAATGCAAGCTGTGATTATCCAATTATGTATCAAATCAAACAGTTGCCTCTGTGATTTCAGGCAAGTAAAAGTATGATCTGCTTCTGGAATGCTCTTGAATTGGAGAGTAACGGAATTCTCCATTTTTCCGATACCCTTACCGACCATTTTTTTTATGTATTCAGCGCCGCTCTCTATGTCTGATGATATAAAAAGCAACCGAACCCCTCGATTTTCAAATTCACGGAAAGCGGTTTTTAAATATGCAACCAACTCTTTCGACTCAAAGGAAATGCCTAATTTAGAATATAGAAATATTTTTGCTCGCGCCGACAATGCCTTCCAGATTTCCCGATAACTGGATTGTCCGATAAGAAACTTAATCCAACTTGTAGGCCTATAGGCTGCTTTCTTGAGGTAAAAAGCTGACCTAAGCATTCCTTCCCCTACTCCTGTTTGGGGAGTTTGCACATTGGCTGCGATTACGCCGCATACACGCTTGTCTTCGTAAGCGGTTTGAAAGGCAAAAGAGGCGCCAGAGCAAATTCCGATCAATACGAACTCCGTCGACCCCCTTTCTCTGGCAAGAAAATCCATCGATAGCCTCACTTCCTCGATCCTACTCTTGATATGGGGAAGGTTGTCCTTTCGATGGCTACTGTCTCCAACGCCGGAAAAATCGAACCGTAATACATCTATCCCCTGCTGTGCGAGAAGCCTCGAGATTTTCACATAGATACGATTGGGGCCTACCCGGTGAATCAGGCCCGCATTAAGAATTACAGCTGCCGGTCTCCTTTTAAGGCTTCTGCCTTTATCTCCTTTACTCAGAATACCGACAAGGCTCTTTTCGGGGCCGAATGTGACAACTTGATCATTCATCCTATTTTCCCTATAACCCGAGTTACAATGGCGTTAAGCGTACGGGCAGGAACCAGCGCCTTGTAAGGTTCCTCCAGCCATAATTTCGGATCATCAATAACGTCCTTGGTTACATTCCTCTCACCATTATTTAATAAGTCAAACAGTGACTTCATTTCAGAGCTTTCGTTGCTCAGCACCACATGAATATCATTTGCAAGGATTGAAATGGTCGTTAAATCCACCTGACGCAAATCGTCAAATAGTGCGCGAGGCATAGGGAAACCGATAATTTCATCCGGTATTCGCTCTTGCCTGTCGCGCCGGAATTTGTTCCTATATTCTGGTATTGATTCCTCAAATTTATATTGTTCATCAGCAAGTTCTCGCAGAAAAGTCGAACCATTGAGGACAGGTTCCCACAGAACCAGAGCATCAACCCCGGCCATATCTTTTGCAGCCATTATTGCTAACGTTGCCCCTAGTCTAAGCCCAATCAAACTCATACGGCTTAGTTTGGACCTTTGCTTCAGTTGATCCGATGCAATGGAGATATCTTCGAGCCAATGATTCAATCGAACCAGTTCCATATCCCCGCTGGAGTCTCCGGTTCCGAGGTAATCAAAACGAAAAACGTGAAAACCATTAATAGCCAGTTTGATGGCAATTTGGTGAAAAACTCGGTGCGCGCGGATATACTCATACCCAAAGGGATAACAGAGCAACACACCATTGTCGCATCCCCTATCTTGATAAGGAGGGTGATAACATCCGAACAACAACCGTGGTGGCGCCCCGAAAAAGAAATGGTCAGGTTTTGGCAAGCTGTGTCTCATGAGTCCCCCGGCCGGCCTAATTTCTGTTGGAATTTAATCTTTCCTGGCTGCGAACAACCGCAGTTTGGTAATGGATTGAAAAAAAGAATAAATTTTATCTGTTAACTTTGATGTAACGGAGACGGATCCCTTCTCTGATTTTTCCTCCAGCATCGACGCAATCTGACCAAGTGTCTGATAGATAAAATCGCGTGGATTGAGGCGAACCCCCGTTTCACGCTCAATCTGTGCAATCACTTGCATGCAGAGCAGAGAGTGGCCCCCAATTTCAAAAAAGTTGTCATACACTCCCACACGCTCCGCCCTCAACGCTTCTTCCCAGATTCTGGCGAGAAGTATTTGCAGCCGTGTACTGGGAGCTGCGTCTAAAGTTGTAATTGGTTTTTCATCAATCAGCTTCGGCAGTGCCTTGCGATCTACCTTGCCGTTGGGTGTCAGCGGAATCGACTCCAGCTGCATGAAATGTTGCGGCACCATGTAGTCCGGCAGCTTCGCCTGCAAATGCCGCCGCGCTTCAAATACCGATAAGGCCTGGCCATCTCTGGGAACGTAATATGCCGTCAGCCGCTGGTCCCCGGGTCGGTCCTCGCGCAATACCACCACGCAGTTATCAACTGCTTCCGCTTCCTTGATCCGGGACTCGATCTCCCCCAACTCAATCCGAAACCCGCGGATCTTCACCTGATGGTCCCTGCGGCCGAGATACTCGATGTTGCCATCCGCAAGATAGCAACCCAAGTCTCCCGTCTTGAAGAGCACTTCACCTTGTCGAAACGGACTCGGAATAAACCTTTCAGCGGTCAAATCCTCTCGATTGAGATACCCCCGCGCAAGCCCCGCACCTCCGACATAAAGCTCGCCATGCACCCCAACCGGCACGGGTTGCAGGTAGGCATCCAGCAAATACACCTGCGTGTTGTCAATCGGCCGCCCGATTGGAACCCGCTGCTCCCGCGGGTCGTCACCAATCTCGTAGCAGGTCACATCGGCGGACACCTCCGAGGAACCATACAGATTGATCAGCCGCGCCTGCGGCATCGCCTCCCAGAACCGCTTTGCCAACTCGAGCGGGATCTCTTCCCCGCTCGTCACCCACAGCCTCAGCTCGGGAAGCCGCTTTTGAAGATCTCCGAAGCTGTCCAACAGCACCCGCATCAAGGAAGGCACCAGCACGATCCGTGAAACATGATTCGCTGCCAGGCTCTCAACCAATAGATGCGGATCCTTCACTGCATCGTCGGGGACGATGACCGTCGGCACCCCCTGCAGCAACGGCCCAAATATCTCCCACACCGAGTCCACAAAGCTCAAATACGTCTTCTGGCAGCAGACCTCTCCAGCCTTAAATGGATAGACTCTCCACATCCAGTTCAAACGATTGACCGCACCGCGGTGAAGCCCGATCACCCCCTTCGGCGTCCCCGTGGACCCCGACGTATAAATCACATAGACGGCATTATCAGGCGTAATACGACAGGCCGGAGGTTCTGTGCTCTCCTTTGAGATCGCATCCCAATCCCGGTCTAAGCACACCACCTGTCCGCTGTACTCGGGAATATCACCTAAGAACCTCGCAGCCGTCAGCAGCACCGGCACCTGCGCATCGGACAACATGAATGCCAAGCGCTCCTGCGGGTAGCTGGGATCCAGCGGCACATACGCCCCGGAGGCCTTGAGTGTCCCCACTAACGCGACCATCATATCCAGGGACCTCTCCATCCATATCCCCACTCGGCTCTCCGGACCTATCCCCCTCGATTGCAGATAATGACCAAGCTGGTTGGCACGTACATTCAACTCCCGATAAGTTAATTGCCCTCCTTCGTGCTCAACTGCGACCGCTTCCGGCGTCCTATCAACTTGTTCCTCAAACAGCTGCACCAGTGTCTTTTCTTTTGGATAGCTCTTTTCTGTTGAATTCCACTCTACCAGTAGTTTATGACGCTCGGCCTCTGTCAACAGCGCCAGCTCCGATAGGCGCCGAGCAGGATCGGAAACAATAGACCCCAGCAACCTCTCAAAATGCCCCACCATCCTCTCAATCGTGGCGGCATCAAAGAGATCTGTATTGTACTTGAGATTGCCAAAAAGTTGACTGCCGCTTTCACCCATCTCAAGGACAATTTCAAGCTGCCCTTCCTGCTGATGGATTAAAAAAGGTTCTAATTCGATGCCGCCAAAATCCAATCGGCTGGCTATTGGCCGATGTTAGAAAAGCTTCCAAATCGATCTGCCAAGCCGAACTTTTGAAAAATGAACAAACATTGATAAACAGGAGAACGACTACTGTCTCTGCCAATACGAAGTCGTTCCACTAAAAGAGGGAAAGGATAGTCTTGATGCTCCAGTGCTTCTATAACAACATGCCGCACTTTTGTGATGAAGTCTTTAAAGGTTGGATTTCCTGAAAGATCTCCACGTAACGTGACCGTATTAATGAGATCGCCTACAAGATTTGAAAATTCGGGTTGGTTTCTCCCATAGGTCGGGGTGCCTACCAAGATGCTTTCCTGGCCGCTGTAGCGATGAAGCAGCACATAAAAAGCTGCCAGCAGAAAAGTAAACAGAGTTGAACCTTGGTCCCGTGCAAGGGATTTCAGCTTTTCTGTTAGTTCCGCATCTACGGTGAATGGGTATGTGGCTCCATTATATGTCTGTGTTGGCGGACGCGATTTATCTGTCGGCAAATCTAAAACCGACAACTCACCGCTGAGCTTGGTTTTCCAAAAAGAAAATAGTTTATCTCCGATTTTGCTCCCTGTTAATTTTCGCTGCCATTCAACGTAGCTTGCAAACTCGCTTTTTGAGCGATGCAGAGTAGCCGCAGCACTGGCTTTATTTGCAGCGTATAGATTCCTCAGTTCGTCCAAGAGCAGCATAAATGACCAGCCGTCGCAGGCGATGTGGTGGGCGGTCAATAACAGGACGCAGTTGTTTTTCACTGCGAACAAAAACATGGGATCGAAGAAGAGGCCCTTTCCCAAGATCGAAAGGCTCCCGGTAGGCATTGACGACTAATTCTTTCAACTCGCCATTTTCTAAACCAAGGGCCTGCCTAACGTGAAGCGGGCACTCCATGTACCCATGAACCTGCTGAACCAATTCTTCGTCAAGAATCTCATATGTCGTCCTCAAGGAGGAGTGCCGGTCGACCAAAGCTTGGACTGCCTGCCCAAATGCTTCCCTATCGAATTCCGAACAAATGCAGGCCGAGAATGCCACATGATAGGCGGCACTTTCCGGCGCGGCTTGTTGGATAAACCACAAAGCTCGCTGGCTGTAGGCAAGAGGGAAGGTCTCTATTCGATTGCGAGCACGCTCCTTGAGCAGTCGGACCACCTCTGCCTTTTGCTCCCCCAGCACAGCACGGTCATCTGTCCGCAATATCCCCTTGGGGGCTCGGAAACGCAGAGTATTGCCTTCGAACCACAAATCTACGCCACGTGCCGCCAATTCATCCAAAAATTCCGACATGGCTTTCATCGGCTTTCCCTCTGCCTACCAATTCTACAGCCGGACAGCGGGATCGATAGAGCGGCAATCACAAGGCGCCCTCCTCCCATTCTTGTTCTTCCTGACTCATTTCGCTCTCGTTGCCATCAGCCGTCAATTGGGTATTAGCTTTGACCGTCCAGTCTGCTTTCAGTTTCATTGAGATAAAATCGGATAGCTGCGTTATCGACTGTCCCTCGAGCAGTTTGACCACCGGTATATCAACCCGGAGATCCGTTTCGATGCGATTTTTAATTTCCACCGCCATCAGCGAATCGAAGCCCGAGAGAGGGCAAGGGTACTTTAAGCGGCACTTGTTCCGGAGTGAGTTTTGAGGGCCTTCGCGATTTCACATGTCAGGTAGTCTACGTAAGATTGCTCGTACTCAATCACCGCTCTGCCGCCTGACGTAGCTGGCCTTTCGAATTGGTCATCCGAATTGTCGGTTGCCGGAGAAGAATCGATGGATTTTATGAGTTCGCGGAAAAACGGCATGGAAGAAAAAGCCGGATAAGCTCGCCGCCATTCTTCCCAGTCCATGGGCATCACGCCTGAGTGAACGGCATCGTTCCGGAGGAGCAGTTCCAGGGCGTCCAACCCATCCTGGTTGGAAAGGGTCCCGACACCCTTGAGCATTGACCGGGGTGCGCCGGCCGCCCGCTCGCCCTCCACCGCCATGCCGGTTTCGGACCAGGTTCCCCAGCTGACGCTAAGGGCCGGCAATCCTTCTCGCCGCCGGTATGCGGCCATGGCATCCAGAAACGTGTTGGCCGCCGCATATGCCCCCATGAAAGGGGAGTTCAGAATCGATGAAGTCGAGGAATACATAACGAAGAGGTCAATCGGCTGATCAGGAAGCTTCGATGCAACAGCCAGCCGCCGATGACCTTCGCCCGCATGACTTCCAGCATCCGCTCCGCGCTTTGGCTCGTCAAAGGCTCGTATTGCATGACACCCGCGGCATGGATTATTCCCTTGAGCGGTGGAACCCGGCCCTCCGCAGCTCACCCGAATTTGGTCGAACACTTCCGCATCGCTCGCATCTCCGCAGAAATAGGTTACCTGCATTCCCAAGCGTTCAAGCGTTCCGGATGCGTTCGATGCGGCGTCCGAGGGGGCTGTCTAAGTTCGTATGATTCCATGATTCCCTTTCGGGCAAGGCAGTTCGCCCCAACAAAAGAAGATTGCGGGCTCCTTTTTGGCCCAGCCAACGTGCGGTTTCAAAGCCGATGCCCCCCAGCCCCCCCGTGATCAGATAAGAGCCATCCCCATGAATCTTAAGCGGCCGGTCCTTGGAAGCGTCCATCTTCAAGGGGTGAAGCCGGGCGACGAGACGGTGCCCATCGCGCAAAATCATCTGGTCTTCGGCGCCGGGCGACTCTATTGCCTGCACCAACTGCATGGCCGACAGACTCCGAAGATGCGATCGGGTCAAGGTCGATCAGCCCGCCCCAGAATTGGGCATGTTCGATCGCGGCCGTCCGCCCAAGTCCCCAGAGAGAAGCCTGAACGGGGGACAGCGAACCCTTCATGTCGGGGGACGCCTGGGCTCCGGAAGTTATCAGAAAAAGCCGCGCGGTCTTCGCTTGCGCCACGCCCGCCATTGCCTGGATGACATTGAGTGCGCCGCCGCAGCCGACAAGCTGCCAGTTCCGCAGTTTTTCGGCTGTCAACCCGTCCGGAGCCGGGGCATCGAGATTCCAAAGATACACCACCTTGTTTACGGTCGGGCTGGAATGGGCGTAGATATCCGCGAAACAGCGCCGAAAATCTTCGGGTATTTCGGAACGGAGAACCCAACAGGATTCGCTCTCCCGTTGATAGGAATTCCCCTGCCGAACTACTGCTGCGGCCCCACCGCAAGCGTTGACATGTCGTTGCAAGGCCTCGCCCACACCCCTGTCATCCGCGAATATCACCCAGCGTTGGCCGGACAGGTCGATTTGCCCCGCACCCGCGCCGCTGCCGTCGGGTAGCCAGCATATTTCATGCATCCACCGGCGGATATCCGCTGCTTTACCCGAAGGTTGTCGGTCCAGATACCATAACTGCGCCCCCAGGGTTTCAGATACCAGGTTTCCAGCTTCGTCCCAGAGGCGCACATCCCCCACCAGTACGTTGTCAGCTGTTTGGGCGTCCTGCCGCAACCGGGCGTGCGACCAAAGCTTACGGCCGGCAGGAGAGCCATAGACTCTGACTTCGCCGATGCCGCCACCGACGAAGGCGCCCTCGCGCCGGCCGGCATCATCCGCAGGTAGTGTCGCAGTCAGAACGTGGCCGCAAAAATCCGCCACTGCGGGGTGGAATAAATAGTCACCCAGCCCAGTCTGCAATTGAGAAGGGATTTGGATTTGGCTTAAGGCCTCGCCATTGCCTCTCCAGAGCGTGTGAACCCCCTGAAAGCAAGGGCCCCACTGGTTGCCCCTCTTCGCTTGGCTCTCATAGAATGCGGTGCCGTCGATCTCTTCCGGGCAGCGAGAACGGATGGACGACAAGTCGAACTTTTCCAAGCCGGCCTCAGGCTTGTTCAGTCCACTTAATGTCAATGTCCCCGTCATGTGGAGGATCCAAGCTGCTTTGGACCCCTCCAGATCGCCGGTGAGTGCATTCCGGCTGAAAATGCGGGTTTCAAATGAACCGTCGGAGCCTTTGCGCATCCATAACTGCAGGGTTGGCCGCGCCTCCCGGGTCAGAAGCAAGGGTTTATGGAACGAGAGGTCTCGAAGTACGTATGCCTCTTGCGGCTGAGTTTCAGCCGCAGCCGCCAAGGCCATTTCGATGTAGGCGGTAGCCGGAAAGATGGCACTCCCCTGAATGCAATGGTCGAGGAGGAAGGAACAGCGTTGCATGTCCAATAATGCTTGCCAGATAAAGACACCCTCGCTCGACGGCAAGTCGACCCGCGACCCCAAAAGCGGATGGCGGGAATATCCAGCAGCCGGCAGAGCAGCGCCTGCCGGCGAAACCTTGCTCACTGTTGATATCCAGAATGTTTCACGCTCGAAAGGATAGGTCGGCAGCTGAACCGCAGTGCGAGAGCGGCCGGCATGAAATGCCTTCCAGTTGATATCCCACCCGCGAGAATAGAGCGCAGCGAGGCTCTCAGTCAGCGGAGCCCAATCCGGTTGTTGACGCCGGAGAGTCGGCAACATGAGCTCATCGATATCGGGGACAATTTGCCGGGCCATGGCCAAAAGCACGGGGTGGGGGCCGATTTCCAACCAGCAGTCGCATGCTTCCTTGGCAAGGGTTTGAATCGATCCAGCGAACTGTACAGGCTCACGGATGTGCCGCCGCCAGTAAGCGGCATCGGGAACCGTACCGGAAGATATCAGCTTGCCGTCGATATTCGATATCAGAGCAATGCCGGGTGGCGAGAAAGCGACTTCTGACGCCGTTCGATAAAACGCATCCAGCACAGGTTCCATCAGCGGCGAATGGAACGCATGCGACACGGGCAGCTTTTTGAAACTGACGCTCGCGCGGCTCAGTTCTGCTAAAACTCTTTCCATGGCGGATGAGCGTCCCGATATCACCACGTTTTCCGGCCCGTTGATGGCGGCGATCGATATGTCAGCCGTCAGTCCGGCGATGGCTGATGCAACCGCTTCTTTTCCGGCGAATACCGCCGCCATTTCCCCTCGTTCCGTCTTTTCAGCCATCAATCGGGCCCGAGCGGCAATCAGCTTCAATCCGTCCTCAAGGCTGAACACCCCGGCCACGCAGGCGGTGACATATTCTCCCACGCTGTGCCCCATCACCACCGAGGGCCGGATTCCCCATTCTTGCAACATTTCGGTCAGAGCGTATTCAATCGCAAAGAGAGCCGGCTGGGTATAGACCGTTTCGTTAATTGCATTCCCCTTTTCTCCTTCGGTGAAAAGGATCTCCTGCAGCGGCCGGTCCAACAGGGGCTTCAATATGTCGGCGCAATGGTCGATGGTTTTCCGAAAAACCGGCTGGGTTTCGTAGAGCCCACTCCCCATGCCCGGGTATTGAGCCCCCTGCCCGGTGAAAAGAAACGCCGCCCCCTTGGGTTGCCCCTCGGCGGATGCCGCGCTCCAAACCGCCCGGGGACGCTTCCCCTCAAGCCAATCCTCCAATTGCCTGCGCGCGGAGTGAATGTCCTCCGCTGCCAATGCAAGGCGATGGCTGAAATGCCTGCGTCCGACAGTCGTTGCATAGCTGATACCCGCCAAGTTGCTGCCGGGCTCACGATGGAGGAACGCGACACTATCTCGGGTTTTTTGTTCAAGGGCGGATCGGGTGCGGGCTGCCAGACAGACGATTTCGCGAGCTCGCGCAGGAGCGGCCGGAACACCTGGCTCCGGAGCCTCTCCCACGATGACATGGGCGTTGGTGCCGCTGAAGCCGAATGAGCTTACGCCGGCAGCGCGGGGGCCGGAATCCCGGGCCCAAGGGATCAGCCCGGTGGGGATCTCCACCGGGGCCTGCCCGATATTGATCTGGGGGCTAAGCGTTTTGAAGTGGAGATGCGGGGGAATGGCCTCGTGGTTCAGCGATAAAATGACCTTGATCAGACCCGCGACACCCGAGGCAGATTCCAGGTGACCGATGTTGGTCTTCACCGACCCCACACGCAGCGGATTGGCCGGCGTTCTGCCGGATCCCAGCACGTTGACGATGGCTTCAAGTTCGATCGGGTCCCCCAGGCGCGTACCGGTGCCATGGGCCTCGATATAACCGATCTGGTGCGCAGACATCCCGGCGGCTCTGAGCGCCTCGGAGATCACGGCCGCCTGCGCCCGTCCGTTGGGCACCGTGAGGCCGCTGCTGGCGCCGTCCTGGTTGACAGCAGAGCCTTTGAGCACAGCCCATATGGGGTCCCCGGCTGAAAGGGCGTCTGACAAGCGTTTCAAAACCAGCACGCCGCATCCCTCGCCACGGACAAAACCATCGGCAGCTGCGTCGAACGTTTTGCACCGTCCATCGGGTGCCATCATCCCCCATTTGGCAAAACAGATGAATGGCTCCGGCAACAGGAGCACATTGACCCCTCCGGCCAGGGCGACATCGGTTTCTCCGGATCGAAGACCTTGGCAGGCCAGGTGGATGCCCACGAGGGAGGACGAACAGGCGGTATCGATCGCCATGGCAGGACCGTTCAATCCCAAAACGTATGCGAGACGACCGGCGGTGACGTTCAGTGCGCTTCCCGTAGCAGTGTAGGCATCCAAATCCGCGGGATCCTGGCTGATGGTCAGGCGTGAATAATCCATGGTGGTCACGCCAACGAAAACCCCGGTTCGGGACCCCCGCAGCGTCGATGCGTCGATGCCGGCGCGTTCAATCGCCTCCCAGCT
>CAVOWH010000016.1:0-215711 GCA_963700055.1 uncultured delta proteobacterium
CCGCGGCCGGATCGGTGCCGTCCTTGTGGCGAATGATCCCGGCGCCGGCGCGCTCGGCCCAGATCGCCAGCTGATCCGTCGCCGCCGCGCGGAAGGTATCCGCCGCCGCGATGAGAACGCTGCGGCCCTCGGCGGTAAAACGAGCCGCCAGTTTGCCGATCGTGGTGGTCTTGCCCACGCCGTTGACGCCGACCACCAGGATCACATGCGGCGGGGTCGCCGCGGCGGGTGCCGGCGGGCGCGCGTGGCGAGAGGGTCGCCAGAATTTCGGAGCGCAGCACGTCCTGCAGCGCTTCGATGTCCGCGACCTGGGCGGCGGAGATGCGTTCGATCAGCTCGCCGGCGGTCTGCACGCCGACGTCGGCGTGGTGATCAGCAGCTCCTCGATCTGCTCCAGCACGGCGGCATCGATATTCTTCTTGCCGCTCAGGATCCGGCCGAAGCCCTCGGCGAAGCTCTGGCGCGTTTTGGCTAGTACTGGGTTTCAACCGGCCGTGACAGCGGCCGCGCCGCTCGGGCTCCGGGGGCGCGCCGGTCGGCTCGGGAGGGGGCAGAATCGCTTTTGCGTTTGAACCAGCCCAACGTGGTTTGGCTCCCTATCGGTTGCGAACGGGTCCCGCGGCGGCCCGCAAGGTCAGGCCGCCTTCGCTTCCGGTCGCCTGAGGTTGACGGAGACCACCTTTGACACCCCTTTCTGCTCCATGGTGATACCGAAAAGCGTGTCCGCGAACTCCATGCTGCGCTTGTTGTGGGTGATCATAATGATCTGGGACTTCTCTCCGATGTGCTGGAGCAGATCGTTGAAGCGGAATACGTTCGACTCGTCGAGCGGGGCGTCGATTTCGTCCAGCAGGCAGAAGGAAGTCGGCCGGATCAGGAAGATCGCGAAAATGAAGGCGATGGCGGCCATGGCTTTTTCGCCGCCGGACAGCAGGCTCATGCGGGTCAGTTTTTTTCCGGGCGGATGGATCATGTACTCGACGCCGGTCTCCAGGGGCCGGTCCGGCTCGGTCAGGACCAGTTCGGCCGTTCCGCCGTTGAACAGGCGCGGGAAGACTTCGGCCAACTTGGCGTTGATGGCCTGGAACGTCTGCATGAAGCGCTCCTGGGAGACCGTGTTGATCTTGCGGATCACCTGGTGCAGGCCCTCGATCGCCTTCTCCAGGTCTTCCTTCTGCGCCTGGAGGAAGTCATGGCGTTCGTGCAGCTGCTGATACTCCTTGATGGCGCCCAGGTTGACGTCGCCGATGCGGGCGATCTTGGTGCGCAAGCGGCTCAGTTCCGCCTCCAGCCCCGCGAGGTCTGGCGCGGCGTCGGACGCGGCGGCATCATTGCCGGCCGCAGCGACCTGGGCGCTGAGCTCGGCGAAGGGCGTTTGATATCGATCCTCCAGCTGGCCGGCGATGTGCTCCCGCTTGAGCTTGCGCTGGGCTTGATCGAGCTCCAGCAACCGGAACTGCTCCAGGGTCTTTTCACGCCGGTCCTTGATCGCGGAGATCTGGCCGTCGCTTTCCTTGAGCTTGGCGTCGATGGCCGCGTAATCGGTCTCGCCGCGCTCGATCTCCTGGTCCAGGCCTGCGATCTGCCGGTAATGCCCGGCCAGCGCCTGTTCGATCTGCGCGACCTTCGCCTGGGAGGCCGCGGCTTTTTCAGCCTTCTGGTCGATTTCGAGCGCCAGTTGCTCCAGGCGGCGGAGCCCGTCGGCCTGGAACTCCCTGAGCCGCCGCAGGCTGCCGGTGGTGTTTTCCAGGCGCGCGTCGAGGGCGGTCATCTCGAGTTTGAGATTGACGACCTTCTGGTCGGCCTTCTGCTGCTGGACGGTGAGCTCCGAAATCCGTTGAGCGTTGGTCGCCACGGCGTTCTGGGCGGCCGCGATGTCGGCCGTGATGGCGGCCAGCGCCCGGTCGGTTTTGC
This sequence comes from uncultured delta proteobacterium, assembly GCA_963700055.1. Taxonomy (GTDB): domain Bacteria; phylum Desulfobacterota; class Desulfobacteria; order Desulfobacterales; family SpSt-501; genus SpSt-501. The sequence goes on from CAVOWH010000016.1 coordinate 1,915, forward strand.
CGATCTCGTCGTCGAGGTCGCTCGCCTCGCCGAGCAGCTGCTCCTGTTCGAGCTGCACGATCTCCAGCTGCCGCCGCAGGCTCTTGAGCTCTTCGGCCACCTTGTAGAGGGATTTTTCGGCCTCGATTTCGCTTTCGCGCGCCTGATTTTTCTTCTCGATCTGCTGCTGCAGCTCGATGTCCAGATGGCGGACCTCGGCCTCCAGGGCCTTGAGATCGGCCCGGGTGCTTTCCAGGCGCTGCTCCAAGGACCGGCTCTGCTGCTGCAGCGCTTTCAGCTCCTGCTTTTTCAGCAGGATCCCGCTGGCCGCGTCCTTGCTGCCCCCGATCAGAAAACCTTTGGGTGAGACCACGTCGCCGTTGCGGGTGACCAGGGTCTGGATTTTTCCGTTCTGGTTGAAAATGGAAATGGCCTCCTCGATATTTTCGGCCAACACCACGTTGCCGAGCAGGGCCTGGGCGATGGCCTCGAACCCCGGCTGGACCGACACCTGATGCATCAGCAAGCGCGAGGGGTCTGGCCGGGCGTCGGCGCCGGTCGACGTGTCGTGCAGCGCGGAGACCGGAATAAAGCCGCTGCGGCCGGCGTTGTGGCGCTGGAGGTAATCGATCGCGCTCAGCCCGGCCGGCTGGCTTTCGACGATGATGTACTGCAGGGTTTCGCCGAGGGCCGCCTCGACCGCCATCGCGGCGGAAGGCTCCGGCTCGATCACGTCGGCCACCAGGCGGATGATGCCCTCCAGCCCTTGATCCGCAGGATTCAGCCCGGCCGCCTCGGGGCTGCCGGCGGGTTTGGCGTGCCTCATGACGGCGCGCACGCCGTCCTTGTACCACTCGAAATTGTCCTCCATCTTCTTCAGGGTGGCGTACTTCGAGCGCACGCTGCTGCGCTCCAGCTCCAGACCCTGGAGTTGCTTCACCAGGGCTCCCAGGGCCTTTGATTTCTCGTCGAGATTCTGGCGCGTAGCGGCGATCCGGCGGTTCAGGGATTCGATCTCCGCCCTTACCGCTTCGATCCGACCGTGGGCATGGTTCTCGCGTTCCTGGGCCTGAGCGATCTTCTGGTGGGCTTGCGCCTCTTCCTCGTCGATGCGCTTCAGCCGCCGTTTGAGATTCTCGCGATTGCTGGAGGCGTTCTGATGCACGTTGCGGTACTGGGCTTCGCGGGCCATGAGGTCCATCAAATGAGACTTGGCGACTTCCAGCGCCTGGTTCATTCCGGCCAGCTCGGCGTTCAGCTGCTCCTGGGTGGACCGCTCCCGGTCCAGGGTCGTCCGGAGGCCGGCGATGCTCTCTCGGAGCTGCTGGCCTTCCGCCTCGCCCTGAGCGATTTCGGCCAGCATGCTCTGGTTTTTTTCCTCCATGCCTTGCCGCGCGCTTTGCAGTTCCGTGCGTTCCCGAATCAAGCGCTCGATTTCCCCCCGCAGGTGTTTCAGATCGTTCTCCATCCGATCGACGGTGCGCTGGAGGTCGAATTTCTGCGTTTTCTGCTCCGCGATCGCCTGGTTTTTCTGCCAGCGTTCGAGCTTGATCGCTTCGACGGCCGCATCGAGCTTCTTCAGCTCGGCGGTATGTTCGAGGTCCGCGTCGCGCAACCGCTGGAGCATCGTTTCGGTTTCGTCGATCTGGCGGGTGAAGGCCTGGAAGTGGTGCAGTCCCAACCGGACGTCCAGCGCTTTGGCACGGGTCTGGTACTTGTTGAACAGCTCCGCCTTGCGGGCCTGGCGCTTGAGGCTGTCCATCTGGCGCTTGATTTCGACGATGATGTCGGCCACGCGCAGCAGGTTCTGCTGGGTCGCCTCGATCTTGCGCAGCGCCTCGGCCTTGTGATGCTTGTAGCGCGTGACGCCGGCCGCTTCCTCGATAAAATAGCGGCGTTCCTCGGGTCCGGCCTCGGTAATGACGCCGATGTTGCCCTGCTGGATGACGGCGTAAGACTTGGAGCCCATCCCGCTGCCGAGGAAGATGTTGTGGATGTCCTTCAGGCGGCAGGGTTGCTTGTTCAGCAGATAGGCGCTCTCCCCGGAGCGGTACAGCCGACGCGTGACGTTGATCTCGGTGAAATCCTTGAGTTCCTCCGGAGCGTTGCCGTTGTCGTTGGACAGGGTCAACGACACCTCCGCCATTCCGAGCGGCGGCTTGCCGTTGGTGCCTGAAAAAATCACATCCTCCATGGATTTTCCACGCAGCTGTTTGACGCTCTGTTCGCCCATTACCCAGCGGATGGCGTCGATCACGTTGCTCTTGCCGCAGCCGTTGGGGCCCACGACCGCCGTGATGCCTTCAGGAAACTCAATGGCCGACCGGTCGTAAAAGGACTTGAAACCGGTGATTTCCAATCTTTTAAGTTTCATCGAGCCGCATGCCCTCCAATGGTGGTGATAGCCATATCGGCGGGGTTCGGGGAAAGCTGGCATCCGCAGTATAACCAGCCAATATTAAAGCATAATCCATATTCCGCACGGAAGGGACCTAAAATTTTGAACCGCGCCGGTTGCAGCCGGATAGCGATCAGTGCCTCAATAATAGCAGGGCGGGTTCTCGATGTAAAGGAAAAACACAACTACAGGTATGTTTTCTCTGTTGCGAATACTAGATGTGGTGGGGGCTGCATTATGGACGCTTGCAGGCCCGGGATAAAACGCTGCCGTTCGGGCGCATACCAGTGGTCTTGGAAGGTAGCCTCCCAGCCTGCGGAAGTGCGGGTGATTCGTACGACGCCGAAGCCGGCCCGGTGGAGCGGGTCCTGGTGGGTCGCCGAAGCGGAAGGGGCGCCCAGAACAGGAATGGGGGCCCCTGGGCCGGGCAGGACCGTTCGGGCGCGTCGATGAATGTGTCCATGCAGAATGAGCTCGGCGCCGTGCTGCTGGACCATGCCCGCAAAGGCCTCGGCATCATCCAGGCGCCTGCGCGCGGACAGCATTCCCGGGACGGGCGGGTGGTGGATCAGCAACACTCGGTAGAGCGAACGTTGCGCGGCAGCGTCCAACCATTGGGAACAGCGAGCGAGCTGGTCGCCGCCGATGCGGCCGGCGGCCGAGAACGGGCGGGTCGGATGCGCGCTGGATAGCCCGATCAAGGCGATCTGGCCGCGGACCCTGAGCGCGGGCCACTCCGTTCGGCCCGGCGACCGCGGCTCATCGGATGCCATGTAATCCGCCCAGCGGGACCAACGCGCTTCGCTGCCCGCCGATACCAGGGCGTCGTGGTTGCCGGGGATCATGAACACCTTTTGCGGGCGGCCGATGGCTTCCAGGCAGCGGCGCGCGGCGTCGCACTCGCCGGGCAGCGCCAGTTGGGTCAAGTCCCCGGTCACAACGACCTGGTCGGCCGCCTGATCCCTTAAAACCGGGGCGAGAGCGTCGAGAACCGCCGGATCGTGCTGGCGTCGCCGGCGGATCCGCCAGCTGAGGTAGCTGAGGATGCGCTTGTTGGCGAAAGCGGTAAAACCAACGGCTTCCGGGCGGCACAAATGAAAATCGGAGATGTGAATCAGGGTGAAGGCGGTGCGTCTCTGGCCGGTCTTTACAAAACTCATGGCGGCATATATAAACCACGATGCCTTGCTTTTCAACGCCCGAAACGTCCGGAGCCATCCATTCCCGACAACGTGGCTCCCGTATGAAATGAGCATACCCCTGGCGGCATCCGATTCAGCCCCCTTTCTTTCCGGCCGGCCGGGAAACGTCCCGGGCGGTCGAGGACCCTGGCGCGTGGGGGTGATCAGCAACCCCTTGAGCGGCGCCAACCGCCGGCGCGGGCTGGGCGCCATTCAGCGCTGCCTGCAGGGGTATCCCGAAGTTCCACACCGCGTGGTGCGCAGCGGGCCCGAGGTGCTGGCGGCGCTCGAGGAGTTTTCCGGTCGCAACCTCAATCTGATTGCGGTCAATTCCGGGGACGGAACGGTCCAGGCGGTGCTGACCGTGCTGCTGGGGCAACGGCTGTTCGCTGCGCCCCCGTTGCTGGCGCTTTTGAGCGGCGGCACCACCAACATGACGCATCAGGATCTGGGATTGGGCGGCCCGCCGGCCGAGGCCTTGCGGCGGGTGTTGAACTGGGCGCAGCACGGCGACGGAGAGGCCCGGATCCGGCGGCGGGCGATTCTGAAAGTGCAGACCGGTTCAGTCGCCCGGCCGCTTTACGGACTTTTTTTCGGGGCGGCCTGCATCTTCAACGGCATCCGGTTTTTTCATTCCAGAGTTCAGCGTATGGGGTTGCGCGGCGACCCGGCGCATCTGCTGATCATGGCCCGGTTTCTCTGGGCGCTGGCCCGCCGGGATGACGCGCTCGTCGCGCCCCTGCCCGCCGGGATCCAGGCGGACCGGCTGGCGGTCGGGTCAAAGCACTACCGGCTGCTGCTGGTCACCACGCTGGATCGGCTGATCATGGGAATGCGCCCGTTCCGGCAGGGGGGGGAGGGGCCTCTGAAGCTCGCGGCGGTCAGCGGCCGGCCGCGGCACCTGCTGCGGGCCCTGCCGTTTCTGCTCCAGGGCCGGCACCATTCTTACACCCAGACCGAAAACGGCTACATCACCTGCAGCGCCCGTGCCATCCGGCTCGACATGGACGGCGGGTTTGCGGTCGACGGTGAACTCTTCAGCGCCGATGCCCGCACCGGGCCGGTTCTGATCCAGGATGGCGGGCAGGCGGAATTCTTGAGACTGTGAACGCGGACACCCCCGAAATGCTGTTGGACCTCATCCGTCGGAAGGCGGACCAGCCGGCGACCGGAGCGGTCCAAGCCCTGGCCGACCGGATTCGGGCCACCTACGGTGATGCGGTCCAGGGAATTCTGTTTTACGGCTCCTGCCTGAGGTCGGGTGACGATCGGGGCGGAATGGTAGATCTCTATGTCATCGTGGAGCGCTACCGCAGCGCCTACCGTTCCCGCTTCTGGGCCGCGCTCAACAAGCTCCTGCCGCCGAACGTCTTCTACCTGGAAACCCGCGCCGAGGGCCGGGTGGTGCGGGCGAAGTACGCCGTCCTTTCGCTGGCGGATTTAAAGCGCGGCACCTCGCGCGCTTGGTTCCATTCGTATCTCTGGGGCCGTTTTGCGCAACCCGCCGCCGTTCTCTATGCCGCCGACGACGGGATTGCCGATCAGCTTTGCCAGGCGCTGGCGCAGGCGGTGTCCACCTTTCTGGCTCGGGTGATGCCATGTGTGGCGGAGCGGATCTCTGCTCGGCAGCTGTGGCTGCAGGGCTTGTCTCTGAGCTACCGCGCCGAACTGCGGGCCGAGCGGCCCGAGAAAGTGGCCGCTCTGTTTCAGGCTTCGGCGGACTATTACGAGCAGATCACCACAGCGGCGCTCCCGCTGTTGCCCTATCGCGTCGAGCGCATCCCAGGCGACGAGATCTGCTTCGAACCCCGTATCTCCGCCTGGCGGCGGTGCGGCGGTCGGATCGGGTGGCGGATCCGCTCGTTGCAGGGCAAGCTCCTTTCCGTCATCCGGCTGTTCAAGGGGGCCTTCACTTTCTCCGGCGGTCTGGATTATATCCTCTGGAAGATCGAACGTCACACCGGCGTCACGGTGGAGGTCCCGCCACGGCTGCGCCGGCATCCAATCCTGGCGTTCTGCGTGCTGTCCTGGAGGCTTTACCGCAAGGGCGCCTTTCGATGAACGTCGCGCGCGCGGAAGGCATAAGGCCGGAAGCCGATAGCGCTGCGTCCGGCTTCCATTCCCTTCGGTTCTATGCGCTTCAAACTCAGCTGTTGATGAAAGCGCGGATCGCTCGATCTTGCTCGGGCCGCAAGGCTTTCAGGCGGATACCGATGCCGGGGGGGGCGCTGCGAATGATTTCGCCGTTCAGGATCAACGGCCTTTGCAGGCCGGGCAGGCGACAGCTGATACGGATGGGCTTTCCCGCAGGGAAGGATCGATCGGTTTTGATAAACAAGCCGACCGTGCTGAAGTCGGTGATGGTGCCGTCGAAGGTGCTGCTATCGAGAACGCAAACCGCCCGCAGCCGACACGCCTTGCGCGAGATCTGTCGCATGGGCGTGTCCTCTTCGTCCAGGTTGACGGTCGTGACTTCGGTCTGCTCCGGCGGGGCTTCCATCAGCTGTTCAAACAGGTGCTGGCGCTCGACTTCAGACATTTCCAGGACGAGTTTGAAAAGATGCTGCGTGATCCGTTCCCCGAGCAACTGCCGGAGCAGAATCCATTGCTGATTTTTGGGCAGCCGGTCCACCAGGCCGAACAGTCGGGCCGTGGTGCTGAAACGACCCAGGGGCGAGCCGAAGTCGTCCATGCGAGATTCTCCTAAAATCCGGCTTGTCTGAAAAGAGCGGCCAGGTCCATCTGATTGATTGCGTCGCTGACCAGCTCCCCGATCACTTTTTCGGCGTCGGCTTTTTTCATGAACATGACCCTTTCGGCACTGCCCATGACCGCCTGTTGGCTGAGCAAGGCTCCATTTTTCAGCAGCCGGCCCTCATACGCCGCCCGTGCGCTCCACTTGCGATCCCCGAAATCCATCTGGAATTCATTGAGTACGAACGTGAATTGCGCGTCCGCGCCGACGCCGGACGGCATTACCTTCACCCCGGAATCTTCCAGCCGGGAGCGCAGGATTTCCGTGAACAGCGGGCCGAGGGTGTAGGCCCCTTTGAGCTCGCCGCTGCGGCCGGGTTTGGAAACCGTGAGGGCATAGACATTCGTGAACCCCTCAAGCTCCTCCCGGGCGCTTGGGCTGAGAAACGCGCTGTCCTTGCGGGCGTCTTCGAAGACGATCACGACGCTGCGCGGGATGGGGTCGCTCGGTCGCGTCGGAAGCTGGTAGTTCACGCCGAGAACGTTGGAAGTGGCGCAGGCGACCGGCAAGAGCGCCACCAGCAAACATAGAAAAACAACCGGACGAAGATTCAAATTCCGCATGTTCGCTATCTCCCTCGCAACGAGCGCCCCTTCAGGGAAGTGCTTTCCTGGATGAAAGCCGGGGTTGAAGAAAACCCTGGTTGTCGGCAGTATCGCCGAAAGAACCAGATCTGTCAAGCATCGCCGGCGAGGGAAGTAATTCTTGAGTTCACGGCGGAAGCACTCCGTGGAAATCAACGCAGGCTCATTACTTCAATGATTCCTTCCGTGAGGTCGGCGACGAGCAGCTTGTCGCGCAGCGGGCTGCCCCGGCCCAGAAGAATCTTGGCCACCTCGGCGCATTCCAGAGATGCCAGAAACGCCACGGAGTAGGGGACCGTTCCCAGGGCGGTCTCGGCCCCTTTCAGCGGCAGGTTCTCCGGCTCGCCGTAGACGAGCCGCAGGCCGCGGTCTTCGGGAAAAATCGCCGTGATGTGGCCCGAGGCGCCGGCCACCGCCGCGGAGACCATCGGACAGCCGATCCGGCGGCAGGCGTCCTCCACCTCGAAGCGGGTGCGCAGGTTGTCCAGGCAATCCACCACGACCTGACAGCCGGCGAGCAGTTCGGCGGCGTTCTGCGCCGTTAGAAAACAGGCGTGGACGGCCACATCGATCGACGGATTGATCTGGCCGACGCGTTGGCGGGCGGCCTCGGCCTTGGGCCGGGTCAGGTTCGCGGGCGCGCTCAGCAGCTGGCGGTTGAGGTTGCTGTCCTCGAAGCGGTCGCCGTCGATCAGCGTCAGGCGGCCCACGCCCAGGCGCGTCAGGATTTCCATCACCGTTCCGCCGAGGCCCCCCAGGCCGACCACGCCGACATGGGATTTGAGCAGGGTTGCCTGGTCGGCCAGCGAAAAGGTCCGCATGTTGCGCGCATAGCGCTCGGGGACGAAGCCGTTTTCCAGCGCGGCCAGTTCAATCTCCCGGCCGGTCGTCCCGGCCCGCTGCGCGAGTTCCTGGATCTGCCGGACGGAGAGACGTAGGTAGGGGGTCTGGTCGGGAAAGGCGGCGGCTTGGGCCAGAGCTTCCAGCTCGCTGCGAGCAATCGTCATCAAGGGGCTCCCGGTCAAAAAAACGAAGCCGTTGTCGAAAATGATTCCTACCGGCAACGAATGGGGGGAGCCTGCCGGTGGCGTTCATGGCAGGCCCCTTTCTAACTCATGAATACCACTATATCCTAGCCGGCCCTGACTGTATAGGTGCAATTTTCCTGCGGGTCGATAACGTGCACCGCACAGGCAATGCAAGGGTCGAAGGAATGGACCGTACGCAGGATCTCAACCGGCCGTTTCGAATCGAGGAGCGGCGTGCCCACCAGGGCCGACTCCACCGGCCCGGGCTTGTCGGCGGAGCACCGCGGGCCGAAGTTCCAGGTGGAAGGTACCACCAGCTGGTAGTTTCCGATGGCGCCGTTTTGGATCTGCAGCCAGTGGCCGACCGCACCGCGAGGCGCTTCGTTCAAACCGCAGCCTGAGGCGCTGGCGGCCATGGACCAGGACTGGAAGACGCTTCCTCCCGGCTGAAGCTGGCTGAGCCAATTGCCCATCTCTCCGGCGATCACCCGGGTTTCCAGGGCTCGTGCGGCGATCCGGCCATGGGGGACACCAGCGTGCGAACGCTTTTGTGCAGGATCTATCCGGAGATCAAATCATGAATAATTGTGCTCTGACAATCGGGGAGGATTATTGCTGGGGCTGCATGACCTGCGAGGTGGCCTGCAAGCAGGAGAACGGCGCCGCCGACGGGGTCAAGCTTATTTCAGTCTGGAAGGACGGGCCCCGGATGTTGGCCGGCAAGCTCGATTTAAGCTTTCGGGTCAGGGTATACCGGCACTGCGATGATCCTCCCTGTGCGGCGGCCTGTCCGGCAGAAGCCATTGCCAAGCGGCCGGACGGAATCGTGGTGCTGGACGAAGGTGAATGCACGGAATGCCGGGCCTGCATGGAGGCATGCCCTTACACCTGCTGGCCCTCCCCCCTTTTAAATGCCAGGAAAAGCGTCGCCAAATACGAACGCATCTACATTTTTCTCTTGACAGCAAATAAAAAATTTGTGAAAATAATCACAAAATAACTGGCTGAATCTGGCACCCTGTGCCTTTGATGAACGACAAACACCTAAAACCATTATATGCAGCAATACTCAGGTTGCTTCGGCCACTGGTTCGAATATTGCTCAGGTATGGGGTTTCCTTTGGCACATTCGCAGATCTTGCAAAGTGGGTATTCATTGATGTGGCGACTATAGAGTTCGGGATAAAAGGCCGCAAGCAGTCCGATTCGCGCGTTTCGGTCATCACTGGGCTTTCCCGCAGAGAGGTTATGCGAGTTCGGCAACTTCCAAAACCAGACGTCTCCGTAAGCACCGAGAGGCACAATCGAGCTGCCCGCGTGCTTGCTGCCTGGAGGCGGGAGAAGCCTTTTCTGGATGCCGAAGCTGAACCCGTTGCACTCCCGATGGAAGGTCCCGGACCGACGTTTAGTGAACTGGTCAGTCGCTTCAGCGGTAACGTTCCCCCGCGTGCAATTCTTGATGAACTAACCCGTGTTGGTGCCGTGGATGAACTGGAAGATGGCAGATTATGTTTGCGCGCCCGGGTTTATATCCCCAAGAACATCGACGCAGGCAGACTACACCTCCTTGGAACAGATGTTAGACACCTCATCTCAACTATCGACCACAATCTGAGCCCCGGACCTTCTGGCCCACTCTTCCAACGAAAAGTATCATACGACAACCTGCCCACTGAAATATTGCCGGAGTTTCGCAAGCTATTCACCGAAAAAGCACAAGCCCTGTTGGAAAACGCTGATCAGTGGTTGGCCGAGCGCGACCGTGATGCCACCCGCTCGGTTGAAGGTACCGGCCGTCATCGGGCTGGATTCGGCATATTCTTTTTCGAAGAGCCTTATTTAGACGAGGATAATTGAGATGAAGGCATTGCATCCCAAAAGATTGTTATTGATGCTCATCTTAGCCCTCGCACTGATATCTTGCGGCAGTGGCGGCGGGGGGATGAACGCGGGTGGTGGTATCGACGGCTCCGGGTTCACCAGCCAGGGAGCGATATCGGCGATCGGCAGCATCGTTGTCGACGGCGCCGAGTTTGACACGAGCAACGCCGCAGTCATCATCAACGGGGAGGAAATAGGAGTCGGCGATGCCGTTGTCATGGACAACCTCGACATAGGACGGGTGGTAATCGTTGAGGGTAGGAGCACGGGAGATTCTAATACTCTCGTTGCAGATCGAGTAATTTACAGTGATAGTGTCAAAGGCCCCGTGGAGAGTTTTCAAGATATCAATGCCTCTGTGAAGGAGATCATAGTTCTGGGCCAGAAAGTGATTGTCAATGTCGTCACGCTTTTTAAGGATACGACTTTCGAAAGCCTCGCGCCAAACGACATCGTTGAGGTGAGCGGTTTCCCCGATGATACCGGAGCGATTTGGGCAACTTTTATCGGAAAGACCGGCGTGTTCATTCCCGGTTTGGAGGTTGAGGTTAAAGGTTATGCGAACAACCTCGATACCGGCATGAAGACCTTTCAGATTAATGACCTCACTGTGGATTACTCCTTGGCGGATAGCAGCCGTCTGCCGGGCGGAATACCGGTTGATGGGCTGCTGGTCGAAGTGCAAGGCACCCTGGATGCCGCCGGCGCAGAAATGCTCGCAACTGAAATACGACTTGCAGACGAGTTGAGCGCTGATGATGTCGATCAGATCGAGGTGACGGGTTTTGTAACCGACTTTGTTTCCTCATCGGAATTCACCGTGGGGAATCTGCAGGTACAGTCTGATGCGGGGACTTTGTTTGTAGATGGAACACCGGCAAATGTTGCACTCGGTGTCAAGCTCGAGGTCTCTGGCATTCTATCCAACGGCGTACTTTATGCTACAGAGATAGAGTTCTGGGAACCGAATCAGATCGAGGTGGAGGGTCTGGTTACCCGTATCGTTTCCCTCTCCGAGTTCACTGTCGGAAGCCAGGTGGTGAGAACTGATTCCAACACGGTGTTTGAAGGCGGGGCATCTGGGAATATTGCACTCGGGGTCAAGCTTGAGGTTAAAGGTGTTCCGGTGGACACCGCTCGCAGCATTCTTGTTGCCGATAAAGTCTCTTTTGAGCAGGAATAGGTTGAACCGCTGCGCACAGGTTCCCTCCCGTTATTCTCAGAGATCGGGGATCTGTTATTGTGGATAGGAAGGTGTGTGCATGCAAATCAAAAAAGGAGGAATGCCTATGAAAAAGATGGCGTCGATTTATCTGTTAGCAAAGCTCTTTTAGAAAAAAGAAGGTAATCTTAAAGAGAAGACAAAATAAAAAAAGCCAAGCACGCGACTTTGGCGGGTCCGAGTGCTTGGCTTGGAGATCCCGAGGGCCTTGCGGCGCACTCGATTGCTATATGTATACGAAAGTGTACGTATCGTGTCAATGGGCTCTCCGGATCTATGCGGAGGGCTTTTTTTTTAGTTCTTCCGCCTGAAGCAACATCGATCGAGGTTCTAGCGGAATTCATTGCTATGGGGCAGGAGAGCAAGTTGGAGGTACTGATGCGAGAGACCAGTGGAAACCAGACAGGGGTTGAGACTTGCTTCGCGAGCGAATACTGCCCAAAGGCCATCGGGACAACACAAACCTAATTAGCGCAGCTATTCGAAAGGAGGTTTCAAATGAAATCAAAACGCATCATTATAACCCTTTTTTTTGTCATGGCCTTCATCTGCGCTGGTTGTGGGGGAGGCGGCTCATCCGGTAATGGGTCTAATGAGCCTGGTGATGAAACAGCGGCGATGAAAGTGGCGAAGCTGCTGATCGAGCACAATGCCACTGACGAAGACACTGGATTTCAGGGTTTCGTCGATGGAGACCCCTGGAACGAGCTTGTGATCAGTGGACCGGGTGGCGATCAGATCCTGACTGTATTTACCGAAGGAGGATTGCTCGATTTCGGTTTGACGGAGCTGTTCTTTGAAACGTCAGAGCCGCCTAACGCCGAGGTTCCCATTGATCGCGTGCTAGCGCGCCTTTCAGAAGGAGAATACGCTTTCACAGGAGAGATGGTCGAAGCGGACGACAGTTCGACCACGACGCCTTTTACGCACCGGATCCCGGCTGGATCAAATCTGCTAACTCCCGCAGACGGCTCGACGGGTGTGGATCCGAACAACGTTGTCGTTGCCTGGGATGCGGTATCTAAGGACATCAACGGCTCAGACATCAACATCGTGGGTTACCAGGTCATCGTCGAAAAGGATGAAATACCCCAGTATCCGCAGGGATTCGCCCGAGCCCTCTTCAGTGTTTTTCTGCCGGCTTCGGTGACCAGCGTGACGGTGCCGGCGGAATTTTTCAAAAAAGACGCATGCTACAAGTACGAGGTGCTTGCGCTCGAGGCAAGCGGCAACCAGACCCTGGCTTCGGCTGCGTTCAAGACAGGATCGGGATGCGAAAAGGAAGAACCGGTTGAGGACGATACCCCCAAATTGACGGCAGCAAAGCTCTTGATCGAGCATAACGCCACTGACGAAGACACCGGCTTTCAGGGATTTGCTGATGGCGATCCCTGGAACAAACTCACGATCAGCGGACCTGGCGGCGAGAATATCCTTACGGTCAATCCCAAAGGAGGATTGTTGAATTTCGGTCTAACGGAGTTGTTCTTTGAGACCTCGGAGCCGGCGAATTCCGAGGTTCCCATCGCAGACGTGCTGGCGCGCCTTCCGGCGGGAACCTACACTTTCACGGGCGATATGGTCGACGGCGGCCAAAGCACGCTGACTGCCACCCTTTCGCACAATATTCCGGCCGGGCCGGTGCTCCAGACTCCCGCTGATGGTTCCACGGATGTGGCCCCAAATAGCGTTGTCGTTGCCTGGGGTGCGGTATCTATAGACCTCAACGGAGCGGACATCAACATCGTGGGTTACCAGGTCATCGTCGAGAAGGATGAGGAGCCACAATATCCGCAGGGATTCGCCCGAGCCCTTTTTAGCATTCATCTGCCAGCCACGGCAACGAGCGTGACGGTTCCCAAGGAGTTCATGGAAAGCGGCGCACCTTACAAATATGAGGTGCTGGCGATCGCGGAGAGCGGAAACCAGACGCTCTCCTCGGCCGCATTTGCGACGAAGTAGATAAATATTTAGAAACTCAGCCCAACAAAAGGAGGTAAAAATGATGAAAGATCTGCGTAACTCTGGAGAAAGGGTATTTTGCATGAGTGTAATCAAGATTGCGATGCTGGTGTTTCTGGTGTCCGCAATCAACTTGGTCAATTTCTCCGCAAGAGCAGGTGGTCAAGAGGACGCATGCTCCGAGACATCCAAGTTCGCCCGAACAGCCTGCTACAACTCAGCAAAGGAAGTTTACAATCTGGCTTTGGGAAAATGCGAGAACGTCGCAGAGGGAAAGCAAAACGTTTGCGAAACAGACGCCATGGAGGAATTCAAATCTTCACTTGAGGAGTGCAATGAGCAATTTGCCGCCCGGCAGGAAGTCTGCGAAGAAGTAGGCCCAGGGCCTTATCTCCCCCGAGGGATTAGGCCATTTACCTTTGTTTCAGTGCCGGATGGCAATGATTACTTTCCCTTAAAACCGGGCACCACTTACACGTACAAGAGCTTTGACTCGAAGAATGAAATTACGGAAACAGGTGTGGTCCAAGTGAAAAGCAAGACGAGGCCAATTCTCGGTGTTGCCTGCAGGGTGGTGGAGGATACGGTATACGAAGGGGATAGCCAGGTCAAGAAGATTGAAGACACCACCGATTGGTACGCAGAGGATAGCCAGCATAATGTCTGGTACTTCGGAGAAATTGCGCAGAATTTCAACGAGGAAGGGATACTCGAAAACATTGATGGTTCCTGGACCGCGGGAGTGGAAGGGGCTAAACCCGGAATTATCATGTTTGCCGACCCGGGTAAACACATCGGGAAAACTTACCGTCAGGAGTTTGCACTCGGCGAGGCCGAGGATAATGCTAAAGTCATTGAACTTGTGCCCTTTAGCGCTTTGAAGAAGAAGTATCCTATTTTGGGCATGCTCCCGAACAATCTGGGTATTGATGACAACACCAAGATTTTACATACCCAGGATTTTTCAGCCCTTGAACCGGGCGTTGTAGAAGATAAATACTATGTTCCAGGTGTAGGAGTTGTCCTCGTCATCGCTCCTGATGGAACAAAGGAGGTGCTGGTAAAGAAGACCCCGTAAGAGTGCGATTCAGAAAGGGGCTGCCGGCTTCTCTTCCGGCAGCCCTTTTTTAAGCGGAATCGCAAGATTCCGCTTCAGCCGACCTTCAGCACCATGGCGGCGGCGGTGTCGCCGGCGGCGCAGCCGGCGAACAGGAGATAGCCGCCGCCCTTCATCACGATCTCCTCGATGCCTTCGATGATCAAGCGGCCTGCGGTCGGCCCCTGGGGATGGCCGAAGATCAGCGACGAGCCGTAGTTGTTCATCCCGTTCATCACGTCGACACCGAGCTTCCTGGCCAGGAAGACATCGTTGGCGGCAAAGGGGTTGTGGGTCTTGATGACCTTGGCGTCCTTGGCCTTGATCTTGGCGTTGTCGAGGGCCATCTGCGCGGCGGGATAGACTGCCGCCGCCATGAAGGCCGGCTTGACCCGGGCGTAGCCGTAGGAGAGAATCTGAACTTCCACGGACGGGTCGGCGCTCATCGATTTGGCCTTGTCACGGCTGGCGACGATGAGCCCGCAGTGGCCGTCGGCCGGGTGGGTCTGGCTGCCGAAGGTGAGGACGCCGTCCGGCAGGACCGGTTTGAGCCCGGCCAGCCCATCGGCCGTGGTGCTCATGACGCCCTCGTCCGCATCGAGCATGAGGGTCTGCTTCTTGGAGACCTTGATCATCACCGGATACATGTAGCGCTTTTGAAACTCGCGGTCGTTGGCGAGCGCGTCCTGGTATTGTTTATAGCGGTGCAGCGTGACCTCGTCGCACTCCTTGCGCGTGATGCCCTCTTCCTTGGCCACGTTCTCGGCGGTCTTGATCATGGCCTGGCCGGCCCAGGGGTCTTTGTTGAAGTTGTCCATCAGCCAGTTTTCGGAAATGACCTGGCCGCCCGGCCCCATCGGGTTGGGCCAGACCGCATGCGGGCCATTGGAGCAGCGGTCGGTCATGAGGCAAAAAGGCGAGCTGAAAAGCCCGGTTTCGACTCCCATGGCCGCGGAGTAAATGGCCACGGTGGAGGTCGAGCAGGCCTGGCTGACCCACAGGCCCGGCACTCCGGCCGCTCCCATCAGGGCGGCCGCCCAGGGGCCGCCGTAGAACCCCTGGTGCTGGTGGACGGTGAGCCCCAAATACACATAGTCGAACCCTTTGGGGTCGATGCGTTTCTCCGCCAGCCAGCGCTTGGTGCTTTCGGCTGCCAGGATGATGGCGTGCTCGTTCGCCATGCTGCCCTGCCAGCGGGCGAACGGGGAGCTGAAATAGCCTTTGTAGGGAATGAACGCCTTCGTGAGCATGGGTTGAACCTCCACGTAGAATGGGTTTAACGTTTCACTTCTTCTGTATGCGCAACTTTTCCTTCAGAATGCGGTGCAGGATTTTCCCGGTCGGGGTGCGGGGCATTTCCTCCTGCGCGATGAAGACGACCTCCTTGGGCCGTTTGTAGCCGGCCAGCTTCTCCCGGCAGCACTCCATGATGTCTTTCGCGGTGATGCTCCGGGGATCGACGCCGGGCCGGGTGATGACCACCGCGGCCACCTTCTCGCCCCATTTTTCGTCCGGCAGTCCCACCACCGCGCAGTCGAACACGCACTCGTGGCTGCCGACGGCCTCCTCCACCTCGCTGGGGTACACGTGCTCGCCGCCGGTGATGATCATGTTGTCCTTGCGGTCGACGATGTGGAAGAATCCGTCTTCGTCCCGGGTGGCCATGTCGCCGGCGGAGAACCAGCCCCGGTGGAAGGAACTGGCCGTCTTCTCCGGCAATTTGTAGTATTCCTTGAACAGCATCGGTCCGCGGGAGAAGAGCTCGCCCACCTGGCCGGCCGGCACCTCGTTCTTGTCCGCATCCAGGATCTTGACGAACTCGGTGCCCAGGGACTCGAAGCCGATCGAGCCGAGCTTTTTCATCTGGTACTCGGGCTTGAGCACGGTGACGATGCCGGCCTCCGTCGAGCCGTAGGCCTCGTAGAGCTGAACGCCGGGGAAGAACTCCATGATGGCCAGCTTCATGCTCTTGCGCACCGGCGCCGACGAGCACAGCAGCTTGCGGATCGAGCTGCGGTCGTGCCGCAGGGCCTCGGCCGGGGCGCTGAGGATCAGGTTGTAGTGGGTGGGGATCAGGGAGATGAACGTGACTTTCTCGCGCGCGACGATTTCAAGGATTTCCTCGGCCCGGAAGGAGCGCGCCGGGTGAAGGTAGACCGCGCCGCCGATATAGAGGAAGGTGAAGGTGAAAAAGGTCGAGTTGATGTGGCACAGCGGCATGACGTTCATGCAGACGTCGTGCTCGTTGAAGCCGAAGTCGATGGCGTTGATCAGATAGAAAGCGATGTGCGATTCGTGGGTGCGCACCACCCCCTTGGGCTTGCCGGTGGTGCCGGAGGTGTAGATCAGGATCCAGTCGTCCTGCGGCAGCACCTCGGCCTCGGGCTCCGTTTCGGAGGCGCCGGCGATGAACTCATCGTAGCTGCGGTAGCCGGGTGCGGGCCGGCCGACGACGATATAGTTCGCGGCCGGGATCTTCGACAGCCGCGGCCGGATGGGCTCCAGCGTGCCCGCGAACTCGTCGTGGACGATGAACGCCTTGGCGTCGGCGTTGTCGACGATGTACTCCACATCGGAGCTGGTCAGCCGGAAGTTGATCGGAACGATGACGATGCCCGTCTTGGCCGTCGCGAGAAACGCCTCGACGATCTCGATGCTGTTCTCCAGCAGCACCGCCACCTTGTCGCCCTTTTTCAGCCCGAGGGCCAGCAACCTATGGGCCAGCTGGTTGACCCGGCGGTTGACCTGCGGATAGGTCAAGCCGCGCTCGCGGTCCTTGAGGGCGACCGTGTGCGGAAACTTCTTCGCATTGACTTTCAGAATCTGACCCAGATTGAGCCAGCAAGCCATGGCAATCTCCCGTAACTTTATCTTGTTATAATAGCACGGCATAGAGCATGGGGCATAGGGCATAGGGTTCAGGTTCGCCCGGACGAAACCACTTGCTGACGGTTCAGTTTCGACACGCGACGGACGGTTTTTATCTCTTTGCTCCTTGCTCTATGCCCTCTGCGCTTTGCCTTCTTATAGGCTGATTCTTGCGTCCACTACGAAAACCTTGTCGGCGAAGGCCATGACCGGATTCAGGTCCATTTCCTGGATTTCGGGAAGATCGCCGAGCAGCTGCGACAGCCGCTGCAGGATTTCGACAAGCTTGTCGCGGTTGACGCCGGCCTGCCCGCGCACGCCGTCCAGCAGCGGGGCGCTCTTGATGGTGCCGAGCATTTCCCGTGCTTCCGGGGCGCTGACCGGGGTGAGATTGAAGACCACATCCTTCATGACCTCGACGTGGATGCCGCCGAGCCCGAACACGACCGCGTGGCCGAGGCCTTCCTCGGCCTTGGCCCCCATGATGATCTCCAGCCCTCCGGGGAGGTATTTCTGCACGAAGAAGCGCAGATCCGGTGCGGAGATGGATTTCTGCATCTGGGTCGCCGCACGCTTCACGGCGCTGGCGCTGCTGAGGTTCACGGCGACGCCGCCCATGTCGCTCTTGTGCAGCACGGATGCGGCATCGGCCTTGACCACCACCGGGAACCCGATTTTGGCGGCGGCGTCGGCGGCCTCGGCCGGGCTGGAGGCCAGACGCCATTTGGCGACCGGAATCTTGTAGGCCTCCAGGATGCCGTAGACCTCCGCCGCGGCGAGCTGGGTGCGGCCGGCCGCGCGCGCCCCGGCCATGATCTTGCGGGCCCTGTCCGCCTTGACATCGAGGAAGCTTTGGGGGGCGGCGGTTTCGCGGCTGCGGATGAAGTGATAGTGCACCAGGGCGGCCATGGCCCGGGCGGCCTCACCGGGCAGCGGGTAGCATGGAACGCCGCCCTCGCGCAGGATGCGCACGACCTCGGCCCACTGCTGCTTGTCGGTCATGAGGTTGCAGACCAGCGGCTTGCGGCGCTGCTGGCTGACGGCCACGATCTCGCGCGCGATGCTTTCGTTGTCCACGAAGAAAGGAGTCACGAAGTTGACGAAGACGCAGTCGAAGTTGTCGTCCGCCATCATGGCGTCCATGCAGGCCCGGTAGTGCTGGGCCGTGCCGGTAGCGAGCACATCCACGGGGTTGCCGATCGAGGCTTCGGGGTAGAGCTTCTCTTTAAGCAGGGCGCGGGTGGCTTCCGAAAGCGGGGGCAGGGTGCAGCCGGCGGCCACGAGCACATCGGTGGCGATCACCGCCGGACCGCCGGTGTTGGTGATGATCCCGACCCGGTTGCCTTTGGGGATCGGCTGGGTGGCGAAGGCGGCGGCGGCCTGGATCAGGTGGCCCTCGTCGCGGAAGGAGAGCACGCCGGCTTTTTTAAAGATCAGGTCGGTGGCGATGTCCTCCTTGGCGAGCCCGCCGGTATGGGAGGCGGCGGCCTTGGCGCCTTCCTTCGTGCGGCCGGCCTTCATGGCCAGGATGGGCTTGCGCGCCGCTACCGCGCTGGCGGTCTGCATGAAATTGGCCGGGTCGCGCAGGCCTTCGACATAGGTCACGATGACGCGGGTGCCCTCGTCGTCGCCCAGGTAGCGCATGATCTCCGGGATGGTCACGTCCACCGCGTTGCCGTTGGAGGCGTAGATGCGGGTGCCCACGCCCATTTGCGCGAAGGCCTGGTGGATGACCTCGGCCACGCCGCCGCTCAGGGCGACGATGGAGATGAAGCCCGGGTCCGGTTTCGTGAAGGTGAAGTTGCAGTAGGCGCGGATCTCGGCGTCGCTGTTGATGACCCCCTGGCAGTTGGGCCCCAGGATGCGGATGCCGTAGCGCCGGGCGCGTTCCAGGAAGTCTTTCTCGATGGCCGCGCCCTCGGCGCCGGTTTCGCCGAAGCCGCCCGAGTTGATGATGATGTGCTTGACCCCTTTTTTGCCGCAATCCTCCACCGCCTGAGGCACGAATTTGGCCGGGATGACCATGTGGACCACGTCGACCTCGCCCGGGCAGTCCAGGATCGTCTTATAGGCCTTGATCCCGCGGATTTCATCCGCGCTGGGGTTGATGGGGTAGATGCTGCCGCGGAAGCCGAAGTCGATCAGGTTCTTGATGACCCGGTTGCCGATGGAAAGCTCCTTGGACGAAGCGCCGATGACGGCCACGGCCTTAGGCCGGAATAGGGACTCCAGCATATCATCCTCCTTATTTAATCAGTCCTATAGAAGTGGAAATCTGCATGGCATATGCTGATAAAAATCGAAGCACAAAATCCTAAATCCGAAACAAATCCGAATGACGGAATGACCAAAACGCGAGATGACCGTTTCGCGCGGCGGTATTGGTCATTATCCATTTTGAACATTCGAATTTGTTTCGCGTTTCGTGCTTCGGATTTCGAAATTGGCTCCACCCTCAAAGAATTATGCATTCTCGATTGGCGCTTAAGCAGGCCGCCGCTCCTGCAATTGTTCGATGAAAGCCTCCACGTTGGTCTTGGTCTGCTCGTCGGATAGCATCCGCAGGTCGTTCAGGTCGCCGTTGATGGTCAGGCTCGGAATGCCGGTCTGCTTTTCCAGGCGCTGGGGCATGCCGTAGCGGCAGTTGGAGTTGTTGGGGCAGGTCTTGGCATCGTGGTAAATGATGCCGTCGACCTTGAAAAACGCGAGCATGTTCCGGATGTACGCCTCCTTGGCCTCGTCGGCGCGCACGATGAAAAGCTCCGTGTAGGCCCGCGCCATGCTGTTGAAGGGGTCTTGCGGGTCGAGGGCCGAGAAGATCCAGCTGTTGCAGTAGGTGGAGGCGAGCACGTTGGCGTTGAGCGCCGCAAAGAGCTGGGAATGGGTGCTCAGCCGGCCCCATACCGGCATGCCGTCCCAGTAGATCCGGAATTTCTCGTTTTCGATCGCGCCTTCGCCCTTATTAATGCGTTCCTCCAACTCGGCCAGGAGGATCTTGTAGACATCGACGGCTTTCTGGGTCCCGCGGCCCACCACGGCCGGCCCCATCAGGGTCGTGCCGTCGAAAAAGGTCAGCGGGGCAGGCTTGGCCGAGGCCGTGTCGAGGATTTTTTTCCACAGCTCCGAGCACTCGCGCGACAGGGCCACCGCGCGCTTCAGGTCATCCAGCTGGAATTTCTTGCCGGCGATTTTTTCCAAGGGCGGAATCAAGGCCTCCAGCTGCTTGGCGATCGAGTAGATGTGTTTCTCGGTCACCTCGCTCACGCCGCGGTAGGTGTGCACGCCCAGCACCGGCGCGTCGAACTTTTCGCCGTACCAATTGAACCAGTCCTGCACGTCCCGGCACTGGTTGGTGTTGAACACCAGGACGTCCGGCTTCGGGACGCTCTTGATGCCGAAGGCCTTTTCAAGCGGCGTGACGCCCTTCAGAAAGGCGCCGATGTCGGCCGTGAGATACGAGCAGATGTCGGGCGAATAGCCGATGGCGTTCGCCTCCGGAATGAACTCGGTCGCCATGCGGGTGGCCCCCAGCATGGCCGAATGCGTCTCCGGAAAATAAACCTGGAACCCGAACGCGCGCAGGATCTCGGCCGGGCCGACGCTCGTGCACCAGGCGATCTTGGGCGCGCCTTTCTTGGCGGCGGCGTCCAGCTCCAGGTAGTAATCGCGCATGAAATTGTTGAGATCGGCGGCAGCAGATATTTTCTTGCGAACGACTTTTTTCTCTTCAGGCATACGTGATCCTCCCATCTGGGTTCGTATCTATTCTCTTTCGTTGGCTCCGTTCATTGCGTAAAGCGCCGCACCGATGGCGCCGGTCAGCTGCGGCTTTTCCGGGACCAGGATCGGCCGTCCGATGAGCTCCTCCATCATTTGAACGAGGTGCGGGTTGTGCGCCACCACCCCGCCGGTCATGACGACGTTCCGGGACAGGGAGTCCATTTCCACCACCCGCCGGATGACCGAGAAAAACACCCCCTTGACGATGTCCTCGATCTTCTTGCCGTGGCGGATGTTCTCGAGCACCTCGGTCGCGGAAAAAACCGTGCAGAAGCTGCCCAGTTTGACCATGTCCGTCGAGCGCGCCGCCAGGTCGTTCATGCGCTCGAGGGGAATATCCAGCCGCGCGGACATCTCCTCCAGAAACGCGCCGGTTCCGGCGGCGCACTTGCGGTTCATCTTGAAGCTGATGCGGCGGCCGGCCTCGTCCAGCTTGATCACCTTGTTGTCCTGGCCGCCGATGTCGATGATCGAAATGGCCATCGGGAAGTAGTGGTAGCAGCCGCCGGCATGGCAGCCGATTTCGGTCCGGCTGTCGCTGGCGAAGTCGACGTTGCTGCGGCCGTAGCCCGTCGAGATCGCATGGGCGACGGCGCTTTCCGAGGCCCCGGCCATCTGCAGGGAAAGCGTCAGGCACTGCCGGGCCGTGGCCGTGAAATCGGTGCCCGATTTCTGCACGGCATAGCCGACCAGGCGTTTCGACGCGTCCAAGACCGCCACCTTGGTGCGCGAAGCGCCCACATCCGCGCCGACATAGAGGGGAGCCGCATTCGTCATCGGATCTTCACCGCGGGGATGCTCTATCCTTTCTTTCTAAACTCGATGCTCGACTCCAGGCCCTTCACCAGCGACAGCAGGGTCTTGTTGAAGGGGGTGTCTATCCCGGCGCGCTGGCCGTACTCCACGAACTTGCCGTTGATGAAATCCACTTCGGTGCGGCGGCCGGCCTCGATGTCCATCAGCATGGAGGGTTTGTGGTCGCCGGCCTTGCTCATGTATTCGATGGCGTGGGGGTAGAAGTCCCAGCCCAGGTTGATCTCGTTTGCGCGCGCGACCTGGATGCACTCCTTCACCAGGGCGTTGACGATCTGAAAGACGATCGGATCGGTCATGGCGCGGTTCATGGTGAGGCCGGTCACGGCGCAGACGGGATTCATGCAGGCATTCAGGACCCCTTTGCGCCAGACCATGGAAATGATGTCCTGCGTGGCCTCGGTGGTCAGGCCGCAGCCGGACAGCGCCCGCGCGATCGCCAGCGTGGCCGCTTTGGATTTCGGGTCTAGCTCCTGGATAAAATGCGGGGGGTGATGAAACGGCAGCCGCACATGGCCCGGCGCCACCAAGCCGCAGCCGTAATTGACCACGGCCCGCATGACGCCGCCGCGCCCCAGGGCCTTGGTGAGCTCCAGCTCCGTGTCGATGCCGTTCTGCCAGCTGATGACGTACATCCCCTCCTGGTAAAAGCCCTCGATGGCCGAGGCAATCAGGGGCAGCGCGTTGGCCTTGACGGTGATGAAGATCACTTCGGGATCGTGGGCGGCCAAATCATCGATCGCCAGACAGGTGCGGGTGACTTTTTGACGAAAGGCCTCGGCGCCTTCCAATTGGATGCCCGGGTCGAGCGCGGGTGCCAGCAGGGCCGGCACCACATCGCACAGGGTGACCTCGTAGCCGCCCTTGGCAAGAAAGGCCGCGACGATGCAGCCCACCGGACCGGCACCGACCACCGCGAAGCGGGTGGGTTTGAATTCGGATGGTTGCGTCATGCTGGCAAGCTCCTATTTTTCGATTAACCCTCCACTTCGGGTGGAGGACCCGCGGAGATTCTAACAATGAGGTTCCGGGTTCACGGTTCAGCGGTTTGACCATGCCTTTTCAACCGTGAACCGTGAACTTTGAACCGTGAACCTATGCCCTCAACGCAGCTGCTTGGGGCGTTCGTCGACCACCCGCAGCGCCTTGCCCTCGCTGCGGTTGATGAATTTTGCCTCCACCAGCTCCACATCGACGCCGACGCCCATCATGCCTTTGATGTGCGCCATGACCTTGGCGGCCACCTCCAGGCGTTTGGCGGGTCCGGCGTCGTAGATCTCCTTCTTGGCCTCCACCTGCACGATGAGCTGATCGAGGTAGCCTTTCTTGCGCACCACCAGCCGGTATTGAGGCTCCACCTCGGGGATTTCGAGCAGCAGCGACTCGATCTGGGAGGGGAAAACGTTGACGCCGCTGATGATCAGCATGTCGTCCGAACGGCCGAAGATCTTGTCCATCTTGATGAACGTGCGGCCGCAGCGGCACTTCTCGCGCCGCAGGCGCGTGATGTCCTTGGTGCGGTAGCGCAGCAACGGCATGGCACGCCGCTGCAGGGAGGTGAAGACCAGCTCGCCCTTTTCTCCCGGCGGCACCGGCTCGAGCGTGGCGGGATCGACGATCTCGGCCAGGAAATGATCCTCGTTGAGGTGGATGCCGTCCTGCGCGGCGCAGTCGAAGCCGACGCCGGGGCCGCCCTGCTCGGTCAGTCCGTAGGCTTCGTGCGCCTTGATGCCCATGCGCTCTTCGATCTCCTGACGCATCGCCGTCGACCAGGGCTCCGCTCCGAAGACGCCGACCCGCAGGGGCAGCGCGCGGATGTCGACTTTCATTTCCGCCGCGCGCTCGGCGATCGTCAGGGCGTAGGAGGGCGTCGAAAAGAGCCCCGTGACGCCGAAGTCCTTCATGAGGGTGATCTGCCGCTCCGTGAGTCCGGAGCTCGTGGGTACCACGGCACAGCCGAGGCGGCTCAGCCCCTGGTGGAAGCCCAGCCCGCCGGTGAAAAGGCCGTGGCCGTAGGCGTTCTGGGCGATATCGTCGGGGCGCACGCCGGCCGCCCACAGGTTGCGCGCCATGCACTCGGTCCACTGGTCGAGGTCATCGGCCGTGTAAGGGCCGGTGATCGGCTTGCCGGTGGTGCCCGAAGAGGCGTGCACCCGGACGATCTCCTTGAGCGGCACCGCGCACAAACCGAAGGGATAGTTGTCGCGCAGATCGTTCTTGGCCGTGAAGGGCAGTTTGGCGATGTCTTCCAGAGACTTGATGCTGCCCGGTTTTATTCCGGCCTCGTCCAGCTTGCGGCGGTAGAACGGTACGCGCTCATACACCCATGCCACGGTTTCCTTGAGCTTGCGAAGCTGGAACTTCTCAAGCTCGGCGGTCGGCATGGTTTCGAACTTCTCATCCCAATACTTCCGGCTGTCCTCTTTGACTGTGCGCGATTGCGTCGCCATAATCTTGGTCCTCCCCCCGGTTGAATCGTCCGTGCACGGAGTTCCGGCACGGGTTGTCGGTTTTCAGCAAAACGGTCTTGTCGAGTGGTTGCGCCTCAGGCGTTCTGGGCGGCGGCAAATCCCAGGTCGAAGGCCTTGAGGTTGTCTTCCAGAAAGGCCGGTTTGGTCTTGCGTTGCATGGCCGCCTTGACGTTTTCGACGCTCAACGGCAGCACGGCGGTCTGGGTCAGGGCGCCCAGCAGGACCATGTTCACCGACAAGACATTGCCGGCCTCGCGCGCCAGCGCCGTGGCATTGAAGGCGATCAGCCGCGCGGTCTTGGAGCGGATCAGGTCCTGAAGGTTTTTTAAATCCGGATAAACCCCCTGGCCGATGTTGACCGTGAAGGGCATCAGCGGCGCAAGATTGGTGATGGCCACCGAGTGGCGGTTGCATTTGGCGAGCGCCCGCAAGGTCTCCGCGGGCTCGAAGCCCATGAGCACGTCGGCGTCGCCGTCGGCAATGATCGTGCTGTGGGCGTGGCCGAAAATCAGGGCGGACTCGACCACCCCTCCGCGCTGGGCCATGCCGTGGATTTCGCTCATGCGCATGGGCACGCCGGCCAACCGCGCCGCCTCCCCCAGGACGCTCGATGCGAGCAGGTTGCCTTGCCCGCCGACGGCTACCATTACAAGTCGTTTGGTTTCCATAGGTTCCTTAGTATGGGTGGTTGGGAGATTGGTGTTTGGTTATTAGTGTTTGGTGTTTTGGGATAAAGGGTTCGGGGTTCAGGGTTCAGGGTTCAGCAAAAGAGAAAGCGTCTGTTTCGTCTTTCCTGAACCCCGAACCCTGAACCCTATACTTCACCAGTCTGTACTCCCGTCACTTATTGCTTCGCCCCTTCCTTTACCGGCAGAATCGCGTTCTCCGGGCAGATCTGGGCGCAGAGCGCGCAGCCGGTGCAGAGGGTCGCGTCGATTTTGATACGCTCGTTCCAGACATAGAAGGCCGGACAGGCCAGCCGGCTCATGCACACCCGATGGTTGCGGCACTTATCGCTCACATGGAACGGCTTGCGCCGGGGCAGTTTCAGGTTGGCGGCATAGAGCGCGCACAGCTCCTGCGAGATGATCACGGAGACCCCCTTGAACTGCAGGGCCTCCTTGATCGCCTCAATGCTCTTTTTGACCTTATAAGGCTTGATGACGGTCACGTGCGGCACACCCAGCGCGCGCACGACCGCTTCAATGGACACTCGGCCGTAGCCTTCCATCTTCAACTGGCTCATGTCCACGCCGGGATGCGGCTGATGGCCGGTCATGGCGGTGGTGCCGTTGTCCAGAATGACGAGCGTGAGGTCGTGCTGGTTGAAGACGGCGTTGATCAGCCCGCCGATCCCCGAATGGAAGAAGGTGGAGTCGCCGATGAACGAGATGACCTTGCGGCCGCTGGCCTTGGAGAACCCTCCGGCGGTGCCGGTGGAGGAGCCCATGCAGATCAGATAATCGGCCATGGAAAGCGGCGGCAGCAGGCCGAGCGTGTAGCAGCCGATGTCGCTGGGATAGAGGGTCTCGATGCCCAGTTCTTCGGCGGCCTTGCGGACTTCGTAGTAGGTCGCCCGGTGGGAGCAGCCGGCGCAGAGCGTCGGCGGCCGCTGGGGGATGGGCGGCAGGTCTGAAATGTCCACCGGGGTCCGCGCTTTCCAGGGCACCCCGAAGCAGTCGCCGACCGCGCGCCGCACCATGGCCGGGTCGAATTCGTACAGCCGCGAAAACAGCTCCGGCGCCTTGCCGCGGATCGGAAGGGTGAGGCCGGCTTCCTGGGCGATGGCCTTGGCGCCTTCCTCCAGATAGGGCTCGCCCTCCTCGACCACCAGAACCTGCTCGCAGCCCTGCAGGAATTCCCGGATCTTGCGGGGCGGGAGCGGATGCGTGAAACCGATCCGCAGCAGCCGGACCTTGGCCGCGATGCCGAGATCCGCCACCGCGTCCTTGACGTAGTTGTAGCTGACGCCGTTGCACAGGATGCCCCAGGGGCCGTCGCCCTCGCGCAGGTTCCAGGGCGAGGTCTCCGACAGCTCGCGTGCTTTTTCGTAGTTCTGGAGCAGCTTGACGTGCAGTTTGCGCGAAACCGCCGGCACCGTCACCAGGTTGAGCGGGTCCTTGGTGAAGCTGCCCTGGGTTTTACGCGGCCGGATCGGGCCCAGGGTGACGACCCCGGAGGAATGGTTGATGCGCGTCGTGGTGCGCAGCAGGACCGGCTCCTGGAGCTGCTCTGAGAGGTCGAAGGCATCCGCTACGATGCGGTGGGCCTCCTCGACCGAAGACGGCTCCAGCATCGGCAGGCCGGAGATCTTGGCGTAGTAGCGGTTGTCCTGCTCGTTCTGGCTGGAGAACATGGCGGGGTCGTCGGCCGTCAGGATGACCATGCCGCCCTTGACCCCCACGTAGGCCAGCGTCATCAGGGCGTCGGCCGCCACGTTAAGTCCCACGTGCTTCATCACGGCCATGCTGCGCACGCCGCAGGCCGCGGCGCCGGCCGAGACCTCCATGGCCACTTTCTCGTTGGTGCAGTACTCGAAATGCAGGTCGCTCTCGCGGGACATCTGGAAGAAGTTGAGCGAGAGCTCCGAGGAGGGCGTGCCGGGATAGGTGCTGGTGAAGGCCACGCCCGCCTCGATGGCTCCGCGGGCGATGGCCTCGTTGCCGAGCAGCATCATCTGGTCGCCGGGTTGATCGGTCAACAGTTTGTGCATTGGCTATTCCTTTCAAGTTCCTTTCGGGCGCGTAGGGGTCACGGCACCATGATCGGCCGCTCGCGGATCCGGCGGCCGTGAACCAGCTCGAAGACGTCGTTGATCTGATCCAGCGGGAAGGTCTTGACGAACGGCCCCAGCCGGACCTTGCCGCTGAGCACGAGATCCAGGGCCGCGGGGTAGTGCTCGGGAATGCAGCCCCAGTTGCCGCGTGCGGTGGCATGAAACGCCATCAGGTTGGACAGCCGCAGGTTCACCGAGTCCATGGTAAACCCGACGACCGCGAGCGAGGCGCCGTAGGTGAGCAGGCCGAAGGCGGTCTGCTGGCCGGCGGCCGTGCCCGAGGTTTCGAATATCTTCCACTCCGTGCGCCGTCGGCCTTTCTCCTTGACCGCATCGGAAACGGCTTTGCGCAGGTCCTTGAAGGGCATCTGACCGGCGTTGAAGGTCTGGTCGGCGTAAGCACGGATGGCCTCGAGCTTCTGGGGGTCCACATCGATCGCCAGGACCATCGCGCCCATGGCTTTGGCGATCTGCACGCCGAAGCCGCCGACTCCGCCGATCCCCACAAAGATGGCGGTGTCCTGATCGGTCAGGCCCGATTCCTGGATGGCCTGGTAGGGGGTGGTGAGCGCATCGGCCACCACGGAGAGCTCGGCCAGGCTGACGCCCGAGGTGCCGGCGGGCTTGCCATCTTTTCCCAGCGGCACTTCGCAGAGCTGGGCCGCGGGGACGACGATGTGCGAGGCAAACCCTCCCTGGATGTCGTTTCCGGGCATCTTCTGTGCGGCGCAGATGTTGCCGAACCGGCGTCGGCATGTATCGCACTCGCCGCAGGGCATCACCGCCGGAACGATGACCGCCTTGCCCGACCAGCGCTCCGTGCCCGGTCCGGCGGCTGTGACCATGCCGCTGATTTCATGCCCCAGGGTTAACGGCAGCGGCGACTTGGTGCGCACGCCGTCGTAGTAAAAGCCCAAGTCGGTGTGACAGACGCCGCAGCCGACCACTTTCAGGAGAACTTCGCCCTGGCCCGGCGTCGGCAGCGGGGACTCGACGCGTTGCAGGGGTTTCTTCGGTTCCACCATCTGCCAGGAAATCATGCTCATGACGCTCCCTCCTTTTTGCGTATGTAGATGGTCTTGTAGCGGTCCGGGAATTCGGCCAGGCAGCCGATGCAGTCCTTTTCGACTTCGGAATGAAACGGTTCCAGATGAACCTCCATGCCGATTTCGCGATATAGGTCGGCCATCTCCGAGAGGCGCGGCTCGTCGTAAGTGGCCTGGCGCTGCCAGCCTTGGGAGATCAGCTCCTCTTCGCGGGTCACGGGGCGCTTAATTTCCCTTAAACTCCGGACGGCGCCGGCCGACCGAAGACAGGCCCTCGAGCGCGTCCGCGGTGGCAAAAATATCCTTCAGCCGTCCCAGCTCGATCTCGACCGCTTCGCGCATCGGCTGGCCCACCTGACGGTCGACGATCTCGTCGGCGATGCGCAGGGCCAGCGGCGCCTTGTAGCCGAGCGCTTTAACGAGCTTGCCGGCCAGCTCGGCGCTGACGCCGTCCGGAGCCTTGCCGGCGAGAAGCGCAGGGACGCGGGCCTTTTCGAACAGCTGGGCAAAGGGCTTGAATTTGTCCGGTATCGGCCGCTGGCGGTATTTGTCCGGCCGGCCCGCGGCGACGAGGGCCTGGATGGCGGCATCCACTTCGGCGGGCGGCACCAGGCGGGTGACGATCCCGAGCGCTTGGGCGTCCGCGGCGCTCAGGGCCGCACCGCTGAACGCGAAATACTTGGCGAGCTCCGGTCCCACGTGGCGGGACATGCGCAGCATGCCGCCGAGCCCCGGGTAGATGCCGATGCCGGTTTCCGGGAACGCCATGGATCCGGCCGGCGTGGCCACGATCGCCTGGCAGGCCAGCGCCAGCTCGCTGCCGCCGCCGAGCGAAAGCCCGTCGAGCAGGGCGATGGTGAGCTTCTTGGACTCCTCGATGCGCAGAAAGAGCTCGTGCCCTTTGCGGGTGAACGCGACGATGTCCGGGATCCGCCCGGCCTTGATCTTCTCGACGAAGTAGCGGATGTCGGCGCCGGCCACGAAGGCTTTGCCGGCGCCGTGGAAGACGACGGCCTTGACGCGGGGGTCGGCCTCGGCATCCTCGAAGCGCCGGCCGAGCTGGGCGACGACCGCTTCGTTCAGGGCGTTCATGGCCTCGGGCCGGTTCAGCGTGATGAAGGCGACGCCGCTCTTGACCTCGAGGTCAACGAAGCTGAACTCGAAGGGCTTGCCCAGGGCGTGCTGCTTTTCGAGCAGGGCCGGCATCTTGAAGTCCGGGTACTTGCGGCAGATCACCCGGACCACTTCGTGGGTCTTGGCGATCCCGATCTTGTTCATGATCTCGAAGGGGCCGAGGATCCAGCGCAGGCCGATCTTGGCGCCGCGGTCGGTGTCTTCGATGCTGGCGACCCCTTCGTCCACCAGGGCCGCGGCCACTCCCAGGCAGACACCCTGAAAGCGGTCGACGACTGCCGCCAGCTTGGATTCGTCGGCTTGCCCTTCGAGCTTCCAGTTCTCCTTCTTCCCCATCTGGGCTTTGAGGATCGCTGCCGGGGCGTAGAAGGGACCGAGCTCGTTTCCCAGGGTGGTGGCGGCATGGACGGCAATCGGGATCCCGGTGACGTTCATGAGCTCGAAGGGGCCCATGCCGATCTTGAAGGCGCGCTTGCCCGCCTCCTCGATCGTCGCGATGTCGGCCAGACCTTCTTCAAGCATGCGGGCGGCTTCGTTCAAAAAGGGAACGAAGAAGCGGTTCACGGCAAACCCCGGGGCGTCCTTTACGAGGATCGAGGTTTTGCCGTGCAGCTTGGCCGCCAGCAGCGACTTCTCCACGGTCTGCGGGCTGGTGCCGCTGTGCGGGATCACCTCGAGCAGCCGGTTCTTGGCCGGGTGGTAGAAATAGTGCAGGCCGACGAAGCGGTCGGGCCGCGCGGTCTTTTCGGCGAACTCGCGCACATAGAAGCTCGAGGTGTTGGTGGCCAGGATGGTGTCGGGAGCGCAGATCTGGTCGAGTTTTTTGAAGAGGTCTGTTTTGACCTGCTTGTCTTCGAAGACGGCCTCGATCACGATGTCCACATCGGCCAGCGCCTTGAAGTCGGTCGTGCCCGTGACACGGCCGAGGATCTGGTCGACCTGCTCGGGCTTGAAGAGCTTGCGCTCGACCCCTTCCTGCAGCAGCCGCCGGATGGTATCGAGTCCGCGCTGGACGAACTCCTCCTTCAAGTCGACCATTACCACCGGAATGCCTTCCTGGGCGATTTTCTGGGCAATGCCGCTGCCCATGTTGCCGGCGCCGACGACACCGATTGATTTGATCTGGGACATCATTTGTCTCCTTCTGGCCGTGACATGCGATAGAGTTTTTTTACTCTTTTATAAGTCTGGCTGAGTAGGCAGAGGGCATAGGGCAGAGGGCATAGGGTAACAAAATAATGTCACTTTTATTTATGCCCTTTGCTCTATGCCCTATGCGCGTTGCCTTCATTTGTTTTTCCAGGCCGGTTTGCGCTTTTCCTCGAAGCTGGCGATGCCTTCGAGGGTATCCGCGGTTTTCATCAGGGTGTTCAGAAAAAGATCGGACACCCCCTTGAGCGCCGCGGGGAAAGCGAGCCCCAGGTGCTGCTTGACCGCCTGCTTGTTCAGGCGGATGATGAGCGGACTGCTGTACTGGATTTCCTTGACCAGGCCCTCAACGGTCTCGGGCAGCCGTCCGTCCTCGACGCAGGTGGTGATGAACCCCATGCCCTGCGCGTCCTCGGCGCTGTAGCGTTTGCCGGTGGTGCAGATTTCGATGGCCTTGCCCGGTCCGACGAGGTGCGGCAGGCGGATGGCGGCATAGGGCGGGAAGAAGCCCAGCTTGATCTCCGGCTGTCCGAAGACGGCGCTCTTGCCCGCCACGACGATGTCGCAGGCGATGGCCGCTTCCATGCCGCCTCCGAGGCAGGCCCCGTGAACCTGGGCGATGGTGGGGACCTCTTGGCCTTCGATCAGCTCAAGCATGCGGTTGAAGGTGGCGATCATGGCGTCGACCTGCGCGGGCTTGTGGTCGGCGACCTCCACGCCCGCACACCAGCTGGGGCCCTCGCCGGTGATGACCACGCACTTGAGCTCCCGGTCGGCCTTCAGCTTTTCGAGCCCGGAAATCAGCTCCTCCATCATCTCGATGTTCAGGACGTTGTGCTTGGGCCGGGCGAGGGCGATTCGCGCGGCGCCCCCGGACGATTCGATTTTGATGAATTTGAAGTCGGTCATGGCAGTGTTCCTTTTTTGTTTGGATATGAATTCCGGGCCTCGGTCCCGAACCCCGGAATTCATGCTTTCACAAATACGTAATTCAGCTGGCCGTTGGCCAGCCGGTTGACGATCGTCTTCATCGGCATGCCGACGGCGAGGTCGGCTTCCGGCACGTCCGGGCCGATGCGGCCGAAGACCTTGAACTTGCCGTAGTCGAGCAGCGCGATGCTGTAGGGGACGTCCGCCTGAAAGCCCGCCGGGCCGTATTCCAATTTGCTGAAGGACACCAGCTTGCCGCTGCCGGCGACTTCGAACCACTCCATGTTGCTGGCCAGGCATTGGAAACAGTCCGCCCGCGGCGGGAAAAAGACCCTGCCGCAGTCCTTGCAGCGCGTGCCGGCCACCTGGCCCTTTTCGAGCCGGTCGATGAAATCGTTGGTCTTGGTCAGCGACGTGAAACTGACCGTGCCGAACTTCTTGAAGCGCTCGTCTATTTTCGCCTTTTCCGCCATGATTAAGGTCTCCTTTTCCGCCAAGGAAGGGGGCGCCCGGCAACGCGGGCGAGCTCAGCGCCCCAGGATGCTGACGTTGCCGTACAGGCCGACACCGCCGATGTTGTGCACCAGGCCGATTTCCGGGTCTTTCACCTGAATGGCCCCGGCCTCGCCGCGCAGCTGAAGCACGATCGTGCGAATCTGGCTGCCGCCGGTGGCGCCGATCGGATGCCCCTTGGACAGGAGCCCTCCGTCGACATTCACCGGGATGGACCCTTCCTTGTACGTCGCCTGGCTGCGGATCAGCTCCTTGCCCCCGCCGGGTTTGGCGAAGCCCAGATCCTCATAGGCCATCATCTCGGCGATGGTGAAGCAGTCATGGACTTCGGCCACGTCGATGTCCTGGGGTCCGACTCCCGCCATCTGGTATGCTTGGCGGGATGCTTCGCGGGCGACGCTGAGCCCGGTGAAAAGATCCCGGCCCGCTAGGTTGACGCTGGTGGTGGCGGCTCCCAGGCCCAGGATCCACACCGGCTTTTGGCAATAGGTCTTGGCCTTTTCTTCGCTGGCGACGATGACGCAGGAGCTGCCGTCGGCATTGGCGCAGCAGTCCCCCACGCGCAGCGGGCTGGCCACCGGGCCGGCCATGCGGTCCTCCGGATGGCTGAGGTTTGCCAGCGTGACCGGCTTGCGATAGACGGCCTTGTCGTTCAATTGGCCGTAGGTGGCGGCCTTGACGCGGATGAGCGCGAGATCCTCCAGCGTGGTCCCGTAGGCGGCCATGTGGGCGCGGGCATACATGGCATAATACGCCGGCATCATGGTCCCGAAGGGGCTTTCCCATTGGATGTCGGCGCCGCGGCCCATGCGTTCCTGGGACTCGGCCGAGGAGATTTCGGACATCTTCTGGAACCCGATCACCGCGACCACCTCGTGCAGCCCCGATTTGACCAGGGAGTAGGCCATGCGCAGCCCCATGCTGCTCGACGAGCACAGGCTTTCGACGTAAAAGGTGGGTTGGGGATTCAGCCCGAGGTACTCGGCGAACACGCCGGCCGGCGAGCGCTGCTTGTCGTATTCGGGCGCCGAGCAGATGACCGAGGCCTGGATGTCCTTGGTGGTTATCCGGGCATCGCGCATGGCATCCTTGAATCCCTCGAAGGCCAGCTCCCGGACCGAGCCGGGATAAGCCCGTACGAACTCGCTTTGACCGACCCCGATGATGGCGACACGTGACATGGTGTTCTCCAGATAGCAGTTAGACGTTTATTCCGGTGGTTAGACCTAACTCGTACAAGCGGGGACCAAACTCGAAATCCGAAGCACGAAACTCGAAACAAATTCGAATTTTCAAACTCCGTTTTGTACTCAAATTTGCCGAGATAAAGAGCCTGCTATATATATTGCCCTCCATCCACCTTGATCACTTCGCCGGTGATGTGCTTGGCGCGTTCGGAGGCCAGGAAGGTGACCAGGTATGCCAGGTCCTCCGGCTGGCCGACGCGCTTCAGCGCGCTTTCGCCCATGGCCAGATCGATGATCTTGTCGCGGGCCTCCGATTCCTTGAGCATCGCCGTTTCGATCAGTCCGGGGGCCACGGCGTTGACGGTGACCCCGAAGGCGCCCAGCTCCTTGGCCAGCGCCTTGGTGAAGCCGATGATGCCGGCCTTGGACGCCGAGTAGTTGGTTTGGCCGAATTTGCCGCGCAGGCCGTTGATGGAGGTGATGTTGATGATCCGGCCGTACTTCTGGTCCTTGAGCAGCGGCGCAGCATGCCGGGTGAAGTTGAAGTAGCCCTTCAGGTTGACTTCCAGCACCCGGTCCCACTGCTCCTCGCTCATCTTCCAGCTTACCCCGTCCCAGTTCATGCCCGCATTGTTGACCAGAACGTGGAGGCTTCCGAACTCCTTCACGGCGGCTTGGACCACGCGCTCCGCGTCCTTGAACGAAGCGATGTCGCATTGCAGCGCCAGGGCCTTGCGGCCCATGGACCGGATCTGCCGCTCGTATTCCTTGGCCTCGTCCTCGTGCTTGCGGTAGGTAAGGCAGATGTTGGCGCCTTCGCGGGCCAGATCGAGCGAAATGGCGGCGCCGATTCCCTGCGAGCCGCCGGTCACGAGTGCGTTTTTTCCTTCCAGGAGCATGCGTCCTCCTATTTCTGGGGTTTGGCCAGCACTGCGGCCATGAATTCCGCGTCAAAGGCTTCGCCGCGGGCCTGGCGGCGGCGATACTCGATGAAATCGACCACGTCTTTGCCCGTGATCTTCTTGGTGTTGAAGGCGTTGAAACCCAGGTAGGCCTCGAAGTTCATGTTGGCGGCCAGCCAGTGGCGGTTGATGACCTTGGCCTGGTCCCAGAAGAATTTCTTCTTGAGGCGGATCCCTTCCACGCTCTTGATCAGGCAGCCGGGGAACAGATTGGTGTAGGTCCAGAGGATTTTGTTCACCTGCGCATCGAGCAGGGCGAAATCCGTCTGGGCCTTCTGGACGATGTCCCGGGCCTTCTTGGCTTCCTCTCCGGTCTTGAATTCACCGTAGACGATCTCGCCGTCGGCCACATAGGCGTCGGTGACGATGGCCGGGTTGCGCAGCCACTGGCCGCTTTCGCGGATGACCGGCACGCACTTGGAGATGAGTCCGAGGCGCTGCATCTTGTAGGCGCTCCACATCTCGCAGGAAACGCAGTTCCACATGGCCAGCTCGGTGGGAAGCATCCACGGCAGGAAGTCCGAGCTGCCGCCGTCGGGTGCAGACCCGTGCCGCGGGCCGGCCTGGCCGAAGATCGCCAGGTCGCTTGAGACCGTGGTGTCGCAGGCCATGCCGATTTCCTGGCCGCCGGCGACGCGCATGCCGTTCACCCGGCAGACGGTCGGCTTCTTGCAGCCGAGGATCGCATCCACCATGCCGTTGAAGAGATCCATGTAGAGGCCGTATTCGTTCGGCCGGCCGGAATAGTATTCGGCGTACTCCTTGGTGTTGCCGCCGGTGCAGAACGCCTTGTCGCCCATGGCGGTGAAAACCGCGGCCACCACCGAGGAGTCCGCCGAGGCGCGCTGGAATCCGGCGATGACCCCCTTGACCATTTCAGTGTTGTAGGAGTTGTATTGGTTCGGGTTGTTCAGAACGATCCAGGCGGAATAGAGGTCCTTTATCGGGTTGCCTTGGGGGTCGAGAATGGGTTTCTTTTCGTAAATGACTCCGGGAGCTTTGTCCGAGAAGTGCTCGTCTCCCCACAAGAAGTGGTTTTTAAGTCCTGATTCTTTTGGAAGCCAACTCAGATCCGACATGGCAATCTCCTTTTCTCTTAATATCATTTACTTGGGCAGCTATTTACTTAAAATCCTTGAAAAACCAAAATTTCAATTATATAGCTATATATTAGCTACATAGGCGCTAAGTCAAGAAAAAAATCGCGGGCTGTTGTCGCAGTTCAGTATGGATTTACAGGCCGCTTCACCGCCGGCACCGCCTTATCGGGCGGTGGCTGGAATACGCTTGACAGGTCTTGTCGCTCGTGCTTAGGTGAGCGCCAAGTCTCGGGGTTTTCAGCAAAAACGTTTCAATAAAAGAGCCCGTTGACGTCAGAAAAGGAGGATTCGCCCGGTGAGATACCCCAAAGAGCTGGTGCTCAAGAATTGCACCGAGGTAGTCATCCGTCCGCTTGCGGAAAAGGATGAACAGGCGCTGCGCGATTTCTATAGACAGGTATCGGACGAAGACCGCTGGTTCATGCGGTTCAATGTCATGGACCCGGCGGTGATCCGCGGCTGGGTAGAGGGCAAGGACGACGTTTTTTCCATCATTGCCGAGTGTGGGGACCAGATCACCGCCCATGCCCGCCTGCACACCCATAAATATGGATGTTATCACCACCAGGGCCGCCTGCGGATCATCGTGCTGCCCGACTTCCGCCAAAAGCGCTTGGGGAGCTGGATGCTGCTGGACCTCATTCATCTCGCCATGGAAAAAGGGCTGCGCGAACTGCGGGCCGACTTCGTGGTCGGAATCGAGGATGGAGCCATCGAGGCGGCTTACAAGCTCGATTTTTTCAAGAAAGCGCTGCTTGAGGATTTCATCATCGATCCCCAGGGTCAGCTGCACGACCTGTTGATAATGACCAAGCGCCTGCACAAGGACTGGGGCGATTTCTGAGCAGCCGGCCATGAGACGCTACGCCCAGAACGAAATCTTTCTGCTGACCTCGCTGGGGGAGCTGCGGATCCGCTCCTTCTGCACGCCCGAGGATATTCGCAAGCTCAGCTACGACCGGCAGTTCGGAACGTATGCCCACTACCGGTCGCTCTACACCAAGCGCGAAAGCCTTGAACACAAGGCCGAACAAGCGGATACCAGTGTGGTGCTGGCCGTCGCCGACTCGACGCACATCGTGGGGTTCGGGGTGTTGGCCTATGCGGACCCGGAAGAGCGGTGGGCCGGACTGCAGCCGCAGGTGATGATGGAAGTCGGCGCGATCGAGGTGAGCCGGCAATGGCGCTCCAAGAAGATCGCCAAGGGCATCATCCAGATGATGATGGTGCACCCGTTGATCGATGATAAAATCGCCTATTTCGTCGGCTATTCCTGGACCTGGGACCTGGACGGCAACCAGATGTCGGCGCAACAATACCGCCAGATGATGGCCAGTCTTTTTGAGCCTTTCGGCTTCCAGGAGTATCAGACCAACGAGCCGAACATCTGCCTGCGGCCGGAAAACATTTTCATGGCGCGGGTCGGCGAGAATGTTTCCAAGGAGGTCCAGAATCAGTTCAAGTGGCTGAGGTTCGGGATGACGCCGTAAGAATGAAGGCCCAAGTTGGAATTGGTCCTTTACGAAAGCAGTTCTATTTTCGAAATTGGCTACGGCTTGTCCGGATGGGGGATGACGGCGTTCAAGGAGGAGAGCAACCAATGCTGGAAGAGCGGTGGGTCTACAGAAACGGAAGCTTCGTGAGATGGTCGGAGGCCACGGTGCACATGATGTCCCACAGTTTCGCCCGAGGCTCCACGATTTTTGAGGTTATCAGCTTTTACGCGACGGCCTCCGGTCCGGCCGTTTTCAGGCTCCATGAGCACATCGCGCGTCTGGAGAAATCGGCCGCATACCTGGACATGGAACTTCCCGGCGGCCACGACGACCTGTGCCGGGCGGTCGCGGAAACCGTAAGGCACAATCGTCTCCAGCAGGGTGTCATCAAGGTGGTGGGATACTATCCTCAGTTCGCCCTCGACATTCAGCCCCCGCAGAAGCGTCTGGATCTCGCCGTGTTCGCGATGGACCCGTCCCAGGACTTGCAGAAGTTAGAGTTTTCTTTTGAAAAGGGGACCACTGCAGGAATCGCACGCTGGCGCAAGCTGGACCCGCAGACCGTCCCCATTGAGGCCAAGGCCGCCGCCAACTACCTGAACGGCATGATTGCCCGTCTGGACGTGCAGAAGCGCGGGCTGGAAGACGCCATCTTGCTCGACACCCAGGGCTTCATCGCCGAAGGCGCCACCGAATCGGTCTTCCTGGTCAAGGAAGGGCGCCTGCTGACCCCCTCCCTGGGGACCGTCCTCGACAGCATCACCCGCCGATCCATTCTGCAGGTCGCGCGCCATCTCGGGATCGAAACCTTCGAAGGCCGGCTGCGGCCGGAGCTTCTCTTCGAGGCCGAGGAGATCTTCTTCGCCAACACGCCGTTCAAAGTGATCCCGGTCTGCCGCTTTGAGGATCGGGTCATGCCTGATGCGCCCGGCCCGATCCAGTGCAGGCTGTGGGAGGCGTTGCAGAAGATTGCGGCCGGAAAAGATCCGGCCTTCGCCGATTGGCTCTACCCTGCGGTCTGAAGCAATCGCTTGCAGATGATACCTGACGTCGAAAAAATCCTGGAGGGCGACCAGCTTTCGGGAGCACGGCTGATCAGCCTTCTTGAAAACCGCAACCGCCGCGGGATTGAAATGCTGAGGGCGATCTACCCTCGCACCGGGAGGGCCTTCCTGATCGGCATCACCGGCCCGGCGGGGACGGGGAAGTCCACCCTGGTTTCCCGCATGATCAGCCACCTGAGAGGCCGCGGCCTGCGGGTCGGGGTGGTGGCAGTCGATCCATCGAGCCCCTTCAACCGCGGCGCCCTGCTTGGGGACCGGATCCGGATGCAGGGCCACGAGACCGATCCCGGGGTATTTATCCGCTCCCTGGCCTCCCGCGGCGAGGCGGGCGGGGTCAGCCGCTCCACGCGGGAGGCGGCCCTGGTGATGGACGCGATGGGCTATGAGGTCATCCTTATCGAAACCGTCGGCGTCGGGCAGGGAGAGGTTGCGGTGGTGCACTGCGTTCACACGACGGCGGTGATCTGCATCCCGGGCATGGGCGACGAGGTCCAGGCCATGAAGGCCGGACTGCTCGAGATCGGCGACGTGTTCGTCGTCAACAAGGCGGATCGGGAGGGCTCCGACGAACTGGCGCACCTCCTGGAAAACGACGTCGCGATACGCCGCTATCGGTCGGGCGACTGGCTGCCGCCGGTGGTACAAACCGTGGCGCTGCGCAATGAAGGCATTGACCGCTTGATCGATCTCTTATTCGAACACCGCCGCCACCTTGAATCGACCGGCCGCCTGGCGGATCGGCTGGCCCGCAACGAATTTCACTTCTTCCGGCAACTCGTGCTGGAAATGGCCGCCGAAGTCCTTCTGCAGGATTCCCCGGAGCTCAGCTCGATGGAACAAGCGCTGGGCCGCGGCGGGATCGACCCTTACGCCGCAGCGGAAAGCTTCATCCGGAGACGGCTGCCGGTTTGATCGAAGAAAAGGCCGGTGCTTTTGCCGGTGTCATATCATGTAATCCGACCCCGGTTTCCGGTCCTCTTTCACCTTGGCGACCACCAGGGTGATGTCGTCCTCCTGCCGGGCGCCCAGGGTGAAAGCCTTGATGTCGGCAAGTACGGCTTCGATGATTGCCTTGGCGGACATGGCGGCATGCCGGCGAATGACCTCGCAGAACCGCTCGACGCCGTAGCTGTTTTTCTGGCGGTCGGCGGCTTCCCAAATGCCGTCGGTGCCGATGGCGATGATGTGGCCGGGCTGCAGGTCGGTATCGACGTACTCCTCGTAACGGTGCTGGCCGTCCACTCCCAGCGGCAATCCGCGGCCCTTGAGCTCCCTGAACCGGTCGGCGGCGGGGTCGTAGACCAGGGCGGGCGGGTGGCCGGCCCTGACCCAGCGCAGAGACCGGTCGGCCGGTTGGAAGCGGATGAACGAGAGGGTCATGAAGCGTCCGCTGTCGGCCACATCGCGGGCGAGATGGCGGTTCAACTCGGTGATGATCTGCGCGCTGCGGCCGCATTGGGATGCCCGCATGCGCAGGAAGGCGCGCGCGGTCGCCATCAGCAATGCGGCGTCCACCCCGTGACCGGTCACGTCGCCGACCACCATGCTGAAGGCGTCCTGCGGGCACTGCCCGTCCGATAGAAAGTCGAAGTAATCCCCGCCGATTTCATCGCAGCTCAGACTCCTGCCGGCCACGTCCAATCCTCTGACGTGCGGAGCCTCCCGCGGCAGAAGACTGCGCTGCACCTCGGCGGCCAGAGAAAGCGAGCGCTTCTGCAGGCTGAGATCGGTTAAAAAGAGCATGTAGCTGATAACGTCGCCGCTGTCGTCCCGCAGCCGGTTGCCGTGGATGAGCACCGGTTTTTTCAGGCCGCCGATGGTGGTGACGGTGCTCTCGAGCTCGGTAAAGTCTCCTGTGAAAAGGTCCTCGCGGTTGAGCATCAGGAATTGGCGGTAATCCTTGTCGGCGAATCGCAGCGGCGTCCGGCCGAGGATCGCTTCGCGATCCCAGCCGACCATGCGGCAGAAGGCCGGGTTGACGTCGGTCACAACAAACTCATGGTTCATGAGGAGAAAGCCTTCGTCGGTGGTCTGAATGATGCGCCGGTACTTTTCTTCGATTTCGCGGCGCTCCGCCTCCGCTTTGAGACGTTGGAGTTCGGCAGATGCCCGGGCCGCGAAAATCTGAAAAATGGTCCGCGCGCGGGGATCCTCCGGCATCGGGCGAGTGTCCAGAACCGCCAAATTGCCGATGACCCGGCTGTTGCGGTCCAACAGGGGCGCACCCAGATAGCTGGCGGCGCTGATGGCTCTCAAGTCGGGGTTGGCAGGGTAAAGGCGGATCACGTGATCGGGGTAGTGGATCATGCCGGATTGCATGATGACGGCCTCACAGGGAGTGCCGGTGACGTCGATCAGAAAATCCCGGGTCAGCGTACCGTCGGCCCAGTAGGCCAGCGCGCGCAACTGACGCGTGTCTTCAAGATATTCCGTGACCCAGGCGCTGTGGGTGTTGAGAACCTTCGCCAGACTGGCCACGAGGGCGTCGAAGAAACGCCCGCCCGTCGCCGTGGCCGTGCCTTCCAGGATGGTCCGCAACGCCGTGTTCTCGTCGAAGACCCGTGATGCAATCGGGTGGGGGTCTCGCATGGTTCCGGGAATCCTCGGATTTTACCCAGAGTCGATCGCAACGACGCGTCGGTTCAGACGGCCGCACCTTTCGTCATTGGGGACACAATATGGCTGCTTCGGCCACGCCGCAACACCTGTCCAAACAAAAAACTCGCCAGCACCGCAGGTCGCGATTGCCTCCGGCCAGATCATCGATTCGCTGGTCGAGGGGCTGGGCTATCGATCCACCAGCCGATCCGGCTTGACCGATGCGCAAGGCACTTTTTTTCATGGCGAGGGGGAGACGGTAACTTTTTCGATCGGCAATCTCATCGTCGGTTCGATGCGGGGCAAGGCGATTGCAGCGGTGGTCGATCTTGTTGAGGGTGCAACGGGCGTCGACAACCAGCGCGTAAAGAACATTGCGCGCGTGCTCCAGTCGCTCGACAGCGACTGCAACGTACGAAACGGAATCCAGATCGCAAGCCAGATCCGGGTGGAGGTTTCGCCGCTTGACATCGATTTTGACCAGTCTCCTACCGCCTTCGGCTCCGACCCCGTAATCGCCAGCCTTTTTACCCGGCCGAATGCGGCGGGTGCATTCACAGGAGGGTGTGTGACAGCGCTCCGGCCGGAGTCGGTTGCAAAGGAGCACCTCGCCAAAAGCAGCAACGACACGTGGAGGCTTGCCGGCGGCTCCGTTGACACTGACGGCGACGGGGTTGCCGATGCGGTCAAACGCATTGTCCGGGACGGTCGCGGGCGTGTCACTGAACTTGATGATCCCATTCTTCAGGATGCGATCAAATACACGGAATACGACGATGATGATCGTCCCGTCCTCATCAGGTACGACTCGGACAGAAACGGCACGATCGACCAGTCGGCATCAAGCAGTCACGCGTGACGCCAACGCGAATATAATCAGGGTCGAGTTGACGAATCCTGAAGGCGAAACTCAAATCCAGTCCTTCACATGGGAGGAGCAATCCATCCCGCCTGCCTTCGGCATCTATGTCCCGGCCGGTGGGCCGATGGCATTCTCGTAAGCACGCCGCGAGGAGTTGCTAAAGAGAGGTAAAGAAGGAACCGGCGTTGCAAGCGGGGTGGAAAAACCTGCAAAGCTCGACAAGAACGGCTCCTGTAAAAGCTCCGATACCTTTCGGGTTAAGGCGAGCTCGACTCAATCTCTTCGAGGGTTTTTTTAAAAATGCCCTGTTGCGGGCCGCCCAGGGCGACCGCGCGCCGGGCGGCGGAAAGGGCTTCCTCGCGGCGGCCGAGCCCCAGAAGCACATGCGCGAGGTTGTTGAAGGCGGCTCCGTTTTCGGGGTGGGTTTCGGTGGCTCTGCGGAAGGCATGCTCGGAATTTTTCAGGTCGCCCAGCGCATAATAGCTGTTGCCCAGCCCCATGATGGCCGGCAGGCTCTGCGGCCAGCGCGAAAGCGCGGCCTGGTAGCTTTTAGCGGCCGCCGCGGGCTGTCGGGCCTTTTCCAGACCGAGCGCAGCCTCCACCATATCGTTTTCCCTTGCGGTGGCGGGCAGATCGCCGGGTGGCAGAACCAGCAGTCCCCAGTTTTCGGCGCGCGCCCAGGTGTTCTGGAAGACTCCCATAGCGGTTCGTTCGCGGGCATCCAGGCCGGAGTGCAGGACGATCGCGTCGGCCGGAAGGTCGTAGCCGATCGCCACGGCATAATGCCAGCGCGGCACCCATGAAAGGCCGAGGTTCTGGAGCACGATCACTGGGTGGCCGGCAGCGACCTCGCGGATAAGGGCGTCGGTGCCGGAAATCACATACGCCAGGCGGCCCGAGCGGCGAGCTCCGGCGATCATGGCCGGCTGCAGGCTGCCCTGGAGGGAGGCCGTGTAAACCTTTTCGGTCAGCTGCGCGGGCTGGACGTCCAGACCGCTCCAGGCGAGCGCCATCGCGAGCGCGGCCGGCCCGCATTGGTATTCGTCCTGGGGGTAGAAGAGAACCGATGCGATCTCGCTCCGGGGCGGAATCCCCTCCATGCCCAGCGGCCAGTCTCCGCGCGGCAAGAGCGCGCATCCGCAGAGAAGCAAGATCGACAGCAACCCTCCCAACGCCATGCGCCCGATCATTATCTGCCCTTTTCTCACCTAAACCCCGAACGCTGAACCCTTATTCTGCGAACCCTCGCCCCCTTGCGCCCGCGGACGCTCACGCTCCGATCAGGATCATGTACACATCCATCACGTTGGTGCGGGTGGGACCGGTGATGATGAGGTCGCCGAGCGGTTTGAAGAAATGGTATGAATCGCTGCGCTTCAAAAAGGCGAACGGGTTCATGCTCAGCGCCTTGGCCCTGGCGATCGTGAGCCCATCCGCTATGGCGCCGGCCGCATCGGTGGGGCCGTCGGTGCCGTCGGTCCCGCCGGCCAGAAGAACTACACGGTCGGTTCGGTCGAGGGCGATCGCGCCGGCCAGCACGAATTCCTGGTTGCGGCCGCCGCGGCCCTCGCCCTGAAGCGTTACCGTGGTTTCTCCGCCCGCCAAAAGGCAGGCCGGCGGTTTGAAAGGGTGCTGCGAGCTTACCACTTCCTTGCCCATGGCGGCGAAGGCCTTGGCCACTTCGCGCGCTTCGCCTTCGATCTTTGAGGAGAGGATCAGACTGCGGTAGCCCAGGCGTTCGGCGTCTTCCGCAGCAGCCTTAAGCGCCCGCAGGCAGGATCCTACCAGCACCTGCGCGCAGCGCTCGAAGGCGGGATCACCCGGCTTGGGCGTTTCCGGCAGAACGCCTTGGACACCCTGCGATACGCGTTCGCGCACGGCGGCCGGGATGCGATCCCAGATGTCATAGCGCTTGAAGATCTCCAGGGTGTCGAGGAAACTGCTGTGGTCGGGTACGGTCGGCCCCGACCCGATGACGTCGAGATCATCGCCCACCACGTCCGACAGAATGAGGCTCAACACGCTGGCCGGATGGGCCGCCCGCGCCAGCTGTCCGCCCTTGGCGCGGGAGAGGTGCTTGCGAATGGTGTTGATCTCATGGATGGTGGCGCCGCAGGCAAGCAAACTGCGGGTGGTGGCCTGCTTGTCGGTCAGGCCGAGGCCCTCGGAAGGAGCGATCAGCAGGGCCGAGCCGCCGCCGGATATGAGGCAGATCACCAGATCGCGTTTACCGGCCCCTCCCAGTAGCCTCAGGATCTCCAGCGTGCCGGCCACCCCGCGCTCGTCGGGTACGGGGTGGCTGGCTTCCTGCACGCGTATCTTATTCAACGGCAGGCCGTGGCCGTCCTTGACCACCATCAATCCGTCGGTGATCCGATCGCCCAGCAAATCCTCGATGGCTTTGGCCATAGGCGCAACAGCCTTGCCGGCGCCCACCACGAAGATGCGGTCGCAGGTTTTCAGGTCATGGCTCCAGCCTTCCACCGCCAGCGCGTCTCTCTCGATCCGCAGGTGCCGCCGGACAGCCTCTTCCGGATCGACGGCAGCCAGGGCGG
Source organism: uncultured delta proteobacterium (assembly GCA_963700055.1). Classification (GTDB taxonomy): domain Bacteria; phylum Desulfobacterota; class Desulfobacteria; order Desulfobacterales; family SpSt-501; genus SpSt-501. The sequence goes on from CAVOWH010000016.1 coordinate 45,305, forward strand.
AACGGAAGATGCTTGCGGCATCCCGGCGCAGCCGCCCCAGATCGGCCTTCTCCAGTTCCATGAACCTAACCTCCTGAACACAAAATGCATGACTCAGTCACTGTATCGCGATTTCCTCTGCTGGGTGCTTCAAAATGCGAAAAACTTTCGATTTAGATACTGCATACCGGCGCAATGTGCAAACAGCCAAAAATTTGATCCAGACGGGAAATTTCTGCCGTCGAAAGCATTCTCTCAACTCAGCGCCGCGTCGGCCAGAAAACTTTAAAGATTAGCGAAGTATATGTAAAAGCGAACAATTATTTGATTTGTTAAAGATTTCAAAGATTGTTTGCCGAAAGCTGGAATGAGAATTGCTTGATTTGTTACTTCGGCGGGAGACCGACGCGAGATTCAGTCACGCGTCGTGAAACTTGGCACATCCACAAATAGTTTCATGATTAACGCACCCCAGCCGGAGCAACCATGGCGGTAGAAAAACCTTTGACGGTGCGCGACTACCTGGAACCGCGCTTTGCCGCGGCGGCGGGCGCGCGGGTGGCAGGGACGGCGCGCAAGGGGGCGGCCTCCTTCCAGCAGTTGCTGAAGAGCGAGGCGCCCAAGCAAGCCGAGGACTCCGCAGCGGGAATGAAAGTCTCGGAGTACCTCAAAAACCCGGTGCTGAGGACCCAGGTGGCTCGCCTGCCGCGCATGAGCGCGGTGGCCAACAGCTCTGCGGCCGGCCCCCGGTCCACGGATACCAAGGAGGAAGCCAAAACCGCTGCCGCCCAACCGGCAAAGGCTGATCGGGCGGCCAAAGGCGGGCCCGGTCGGAGCGGAAGCCGTTTGTCCCGCAGCACCCTGCAGGACTTCCGCGCCGAAAACGCCGCCGGCCATCCCGTGGAGACGTCCGTTCAAAAGGCCGCCGCGAAGTACAACCTGCCGCCGGAGCTGATCCGCGGCGTCATCCGCGCCGAGTCCAATTTCCAGGCCGATGCCGTATCGTCGGCGGGTGCCAGGGGCCTGATGCAGCTCATGCCCGAAACCGCCAAGGAGCTCGGTGTGGCCAACCCCTTCGACATCCAGCAGAACATCGACGGCGGCGCCCGCTACCTGCGCCAGATGCTCGACCGCTTCGGCGGTGACCTGAAACGCGCGCTGGCGGCCTACAATGCCGGCCCCGGCGCGGTCGAGCAATTCAACGGGGACGTTCCTTTCACCGAGACCCGCCAATATGTCCAGCGCGTGCTGCGCTTTTCCGGCCTGAAGGCCTGACGCCGCCGGCCGGAGCCGCCGGAGACATGGTTTCTCCGGGGGCGCGAAGCGTTCAGTAGCCGAGATTGAAGTCCCCCACCCGTCCGAAGGCATCCACCTTGCCGTCGGTCAACCGGACATAGTAGCGGTCCGTGAAAATCCAGTCGCTGCACAGCTGGTACTTCAAGTACTGCGTGTTGCCCATCTCGCTTGTGCTGCTTGGGCTGCCGATGGTGCTGACGACCTGATCCTTGGTCATGCCTAGCTGCACCGAGTTCAATTTGCCGGCGCCGGCGCAGCCCATCAGCAGCAGCACGGCCAGTCCTATTGCCGTTACGCGCGCTATCGTCATTCCTTCCTCCTTGATTTTGCCAAAACGGTCTTAATGAATATAGCCATAGCATTCCTGGTTCGCCTTGGCAAACCGTTGCCAGTAGCGCTCAACAGCGCCTGGCTCGGATGCTCGTCTGGTGCGCCCGGCTTTTTAGAGAACCAGCTTTCATATTGACATCCTCTTTTTCCTAATGCTATTAGGAAAAATATTATTATAAGGTAAATAAAAAAATATTATATAAAATAACAAGCGGTTATTGTCCTAATACAAATAGGAAATTCCTGATGGCCGGCAGAAACGGCAAAGAGAACACCCGGGCGCGGATCATCAACTCCGCCAAGCGGCTGTTTGCCGATCAGGGCTATCAGAAGACCACCATCCTCGATATATCCAAGCAGGCAGGCTTGTCCGAAGCGGCCCTTTACGAGTATTTCCAGGGCAAGGAGGACCTGCTGCTCACCATTCCCGGCCTGTGGGTTTCCGAACTACTCAAAGATGTGGACGAGCAGCTCTTCGGCGTCCAGGGGGCGATCAACCGCCTGCGAAAATACCTCTGGTGGTACCTGCGGCGCATCGAGCAGGCGCCGCTGGACGCCAAGATCGTCTACCTTTTCCTCAAGACCAACTCGAACTTCATGACCACCGAGGTCTTTTCCAACGTCAAACAATTTTATTCACGCCTGCTGGACATTTTCGAAGAGGGCCGCCGGAGCGGCGAATTCCGGCCCGATCTGAACCCGCGCCTCGCCCGCGACATCTTCGTCGGCACCATGGACCATATCGTCACGCGCTGGCTGCTCAAGAATATGTCCTACTCGCTTTTCGAGGGTCTGGACCCGCTGTTCGATCTCATGATCGGTGCCTTCAGCGCGGAGCCGCGGCGGGACCCGGCCCCGGTGAAGAGGCCGGCCGGCGACACGGCGAGGGGCACGGCGGACGCGGATTTGGAAGAGGCCGATTTGCAGGCACACTAACCGCAGAGGAGGGGGTTGAAATGGATAGGCTGCTTTATGAGTGGGATTATTCGCCCTACCCGGGCGCCAAGAGCTACCCGCACCTGTTCAAGCCCATTCAGATCGGAAACCTCACCGTACCCAACCGGATCAAGTATGCGGCGACCGAGGACAACTTCAACACGCACGACGGGTTCATCACGGAGGCCGACGTGGCCTACATGCGCGAGCGGGCCAAGGGCGTCGTCGGCGGCCTGTGCTTCATGCAGGGGGTTTACATGGACCCGGGCCGCCAGGGGCAGGGCTACGTCGGCCAGGCGGCCTGCTGGGACGACAAGTTCATCCCCGGGCTGAAGCGCATCGCCGACGCCATCCACGCCGAGCGCGCCGTCGCCGGCTTCCAGCTCATGGACTGCGGCCGGGTGGGCGCGGTCGATGTCGACTACTGCCACGGGCCTTCGGCGGTTCCCCAGCGCCTGCGGATCTTCAAGCCCGTCCAGGAGATGACCAGGGCCGACGTCCAGGAGGTGGTCCGGCAGCATGTCGAGGCCGCCCGCCGCGGGGTTGAGGCCGGCTTCGATATGATGGAGATCTCCGGGATCGTCGGCTACCTGATCTCCAATTTCATCTCCAGCTACACCAACCGCCGCACGGACGAATACGGCGGCGACATCCGCGGCCGCATGCGCATGGTGGTGGAGATCATCGAAGGGGTCAAGAAGGCCTGCGGCCCCGACATCCCCGTGGGCATCCGCCTGTGCTCGGAGGAGCTGCTCGACGACGTGCGCGGCAACACGCTCGAAGAGTCCATGCAAACCTACCAGATCGCCGAGCAGGCGGGCGCCGACTACATCAGCTGCACGCTGGGCTGGCAGGAGTCCATCTATCCGGTGATCAGCCGCGACATCCCCATGGGCCACTGGATCCATCTGGCCAAGCGCGCCAAGCAGCATGTCAAGATCCCGATTCAGATGGCCTATAGGCTCTTCAAGCCCGGCCTGCCCAACGAGAAGATCGGCGCCGGCGAGCTCGACATTTGGGAGATGTGCCGGTCGATGATCGCCGATCCGCTCATGCCGAAGAAGGTGCTGGAGGGCCGTGAAAACGAGATCCGCCACTGCGTGGCCTGCAATCTCTGCCTGGCGCGGCTTTTCCGCGATGCGCCCATGACCTGCTACATCAACCCCGTGTGCGCGCACGAGTCCAATCCGGAGTTCACGGACCCCCCGCCGGCTGAGGACCGAAAGCGCATCATGATCGTCGGCGCCGGGCCGGCCGGCCTGGAGTGCGCCTACATGGCGGCCCGCCGCGGGCACGAGGTCCACGTCTACGACCGCCGCGACGCCGTCGGCGGAACCTTGAACGAGGCCCGCAACGCTCCCTACGGGGACGACGAACTCTGGACCTGCGTCAAGTACCAGCAGGCCATGTGCGCCAAATACGGCGTTCAGCTCCACCTGGGCATCGAGGTGAGCGAGCAGCTCATCCAGGACGAGCTGCCCGATACGGTGGTGCTGGCCACCGGGCCGGTCTACCCCGAACTGAAAGCGTCGGGTGGCGGGCACAAAAAAGTAGTGAAGCTTCTGGACGTGATGAGCGGCAAGGCGGCGGTCGGCCGGAACATCGTGGTCTACGGCAACCGCAAGCCCGGCATCGGCTGCGCGCTGCACCTGGCCAAGCAGGGCAAAAAGGTGACCCTGGTGGGGCGCGAGAAGTCGGCCGGCTTCGACGTCAACCCGTCCTTCAAATGGCGCTACCTGATCTACATGCGCCAGGCCGGGATCAACGCCTACAACGACTGCGACATCGAGGAGGTGACCGACGAGGGGGTCATCGTGAAAAGCTACGACGGCTACCGCTGGCCGGTCGCCTGCGACACGGTGATCGTCGCCGAGCGCGAAGCCAACCCGAGCCTCAAACAGGTCGTCCAATCCGAAGGAATTGAACTTTTCGTGGTCGGCGATGCGCTGGTCCCACGCAACCTTTCCAGCGCCGTCCACGACGGATACCGCATCGGCATCCGCGTATAAACGGCTCATGGCGCTCGGCGCCACTTTATCAGCAAGAAAGGTTGTTATTTGTGGGAGGGCTTCAAGCCACGACAAGATCGCGGCAAGATGCCGCTCCCACAAAAAGGAATCCAGCTGACTTGGAAGACGATAAGGAGATGCACCATGCCCTTAGACGCTGAAAAAGAAATCACTCGGTTGTGGCGTGCGCTGCACGGCGCGCAGGACGAAATCGGCAAGACCTACTACCGCTGGCGGCAGGTGGTGCTGGAGTTCGCCGGCCCGGGCGCCAAGCCGCTGGACGTGGGCCTGCGCGCGGCGGAGGTGTTCGGAAAAGAGATCGGCAAGAGCTTTCTGCCGCGCCTGAACTGGCTCAAGGGCGAGGAAGCTTTCCTGATGAACCTGGGCCGGTCGCTCGCCGACATCTGGGGCACCGAAGGCGGAATCGCCGCTGCCGAGAAAGGCGCCAACCCCGGCGAAGTGATGATCCGCTGCACGCGGGACCCGTGGCCGAGCTGGGCCAAGGAATATGGGGTGCCCATGGAGGAGGTGGCGCTGTGCCGGGAGCGGATGTTCAAGGCCATCCTCGAGGATGTGAGCGTCTTCTTCAACACCGCGCTCAAAATCGAGCTGGTCAAGGCCATCCCGCGCGGCCAGGGCGAAACGGTCATGCGGCTGTCCAAGGCCGCCTGATCCACCTCTGGTGGAGGACGTGAAAGGGATTAGGGTTCCTCTACCTGGCCCGAAACCTGATTGGTTGCTGCTAAAGCTACACCCGATTTGATTGTGATATTTTGCATATGATAACAAAATGTTGTGACATAAAACCTAATTTTGGAGTTTAGCCATGGCTGCTCAGATAGACTATAACAAATGCAAAATGTGCGGCGGCAACGTCCAGCCGCTCTGCGTGGAAATCTGTCCGGACAACGCCGTCCGCGTTCAGGATGGCCGGCCGGTCGTCACCGAGTTTCTCTGCGAAGACTGCAACGAGTGCGGCTGCGTCTGCCCGGACCGCGCGATTACGGTTCCTATGTCGAAAGTGACCTTTTAAGCACACCGTCTATCGGTAGGGCTTTTGCGAGTTTATCAATATCGTCATTCCGGCATGATCCACACTGCGTCATTCCGGCTGTCCCCGGATTACTAATTTCCGGGGCAGGCTCTAAGCCGGAATCCAGCAGGGCCGCCGGCCTTTGGCCGGTTTGAACGGAGAAACCTGACTTTGAATTCAGATCAGAATCAAAGACGCCTATCTATAGTGTCATTCCGGCGGTCTCTTAGCCGGAATCCATTGAAGTCAGATAAGAGAAATGTGGCATGAGCATGCAGCCGGCGGTATACCTTCTATCAAGCAAGAGAAACGGCACCCTTTATGTCGGTGTGACTTCAGACCTCGTCAAGAGGGTTTGGGAGCATAGAAACAATTTGGTGGAAGGATTCACCAAACGGTATGGTGTCCATCAGCTGGTTTGGTATGAACTTCACGAGAGCATGGAATCCGCTATCAAGCGGGAGAAGCGCTTGAAAGGCTGGAAGCGAAAGTGGAAGGTGCAATTGATCGAGAGTAGGAATCCCAATTGGGAGGATTTGTACTTTAAGATAATTTAGCTGGATTCCGGCTCATGGACTGCCGGAATGACGCAGTGGATGTGGATGCCTTGATGATGTTGCGCATAGATCGTCGCTTAGAGGGGCCAGAGGGAGAGGGTCCCTGATCGGCCATATTAATTGTCCCGAAATAGTATCGTCATGCCGGACCTGATCCGGCATCCAGAATTGGTTGAATTCACTGGATTCCGGCTAACTGCATGCCGGAATGACAACGTTAAATCAATTTTGAGACCCTTCATAACTGTTTCCCGCAGCCTTCAAAGGAGGCATGATGAGAGTCAACAAAGTCGACCACATCTGTATCGCCGTCAAGAACCTGGAGGAGGCCCGCAAGATCTGGGAGCCGGTGCTCGGCAAGGCGAAACCGGACGACGAGTACATCGACGAACCCGAAAAGATCAAGGTCGCGCGTTACTGGGTGGGAGAAGTCGGCTTCGAGCTCATGGAATCGACCACGCCCGACGGCGACGTGGCCAAGTTCATCGAGAAGCGCGGCGAGGGCGTCATGCTGATCAGCTTCAACGTCGACAACACGCGCCGGGCCATGGGTGAGCTCAAGGACCAAGGCTACCCATTCATCGGCGGAGCCCGGCCCTTCCGCGATTGCGAGTTCGCCTTCCTACACCCCAAGAAGATGAACGGGGTGCTGCTGGAGCTGATCGATTACAAGTGGCGGGAGTTGGAGGAGAAATAGGTAACGTTTCAGGTAACGGGGTTCAAAGGCAAAGGTACAAGGGTTCAGCGTTCGGGGTTCAGGAGAGAAGCAGTTGCCGGATTATTATCTCCGCTGGCACGATTCGCCCATACGGAAAAATGCCGAGAGTTATGGCGCCAGTCCTCATGTATTTCCCGAACCCCGAACCCTGAACTCTGAACCCTGTTGGGAGGTACGCGACCATGTCCATCGCTAAGAAAATAGAAACCACGATCGCCGGCGCCTCCTGGATCCGGCGCATGTTCGAGGAGGGCGCCGAGCTCAAAAAGAAATACGGCCCGGAGAACGTCTACGACTTCAGCCTGGGCAACCCCAACCTGCCGCCGCCGGACAAGTTCATGGAAGTCCTACGGGACGTCGTCAGCACCTGCGGGCTGGACGCCCATTGTTACATGCCGAACACCGGCTATCCCCAGGTGTGCGGTTCGGTGGCCGACTATCTTGCAAAGGAACAGGGCGTTCGGGTGGAGGGCATGGACGTGCTCATGACCTGCGGCGCTGCCGGGGCGTTGAACATCGCCCTTAAGGCCATCCTCGACCCCGGCGACGAGGTCGTGACGCCCACCCCGTGTTTCGTGGAATACGGCTTCTACGCCGACAATCACGGCGGGGTGCTCAAAACCGCTCCGAGCCGGCCCGATTTCCAGCTCGACCTCAAGACCATGGAGGCCGCCATCACTCCGAAGACCAAGGCGGTCCTGATCAACTCGCCCAACAATCCCACCGGAGCCGTCTATTCCGGGTCAAGCCTCAAGGCCCTGGGCGAGCTGCTCACCCAAAAGAGCCGCGAGCACGGGCGCACCATCTACCTGATTTCGGACGAGCCCTACCGCAAGGTGGTGTATGACGGAGTGACGGTTCCGAGCATCTTCACGCTTTACCCGGACAGCATCATCGCAACGTCCTATTCGAAGGATATTTCCATACCGGGGGAGCGCATCGGGTTTGCTGCGGTCAACCCCTCAGCCGCCTACCGCAAGCAGCTTATCGCCGGCATGGCGCTCGCCAATCGGATCCTGGGTTTTGTCAACGCCCCGGCCCTCATGCAGCGCGTGGTGGCTTGCCTCCAGGGCGAGAAGACGGATATCGAGGCCTACCGGCGCAAGCGCGAGCTGCTCTGCGACGGCCTGGGCGCCATGGGGTATGAGTTCGTCAAGCCGGCGGGCACCTTCTATCTGTTTCCGCGTTCGCCGATCCCGGATGATGTCGAGTTCGTGCAGACCCTCAAGGCCGAGCGGGTTCTGGTGGTGCCGGGCAGCGGCTTCAAAGGGGCGGGCCACTTCCGCATCGCCTTCTGCGTGGACGACGCCGTGATCAAGAACGCGCTGCCGGGGTTTGAGCGGGCGATGCGGAAATATAGGGGATAGCTCAGGGGTGAAGCGATCCTCGATGCTGGATGAACTACCCCAGCCCGGACAAGCCGGAGCCAAATACGAAATTCGAAGCACGAAACTCGAAACAAATTCGAATGTTCAAAAAGATAATGACCAAAACCGGCTTGGCCGCAATCTGAGGATGGGTTTTTTCGTTTTGGTGATTCCGTCATTCGGATTTGTTTCGGATTTCGGGTTTCGTGCTTCGAATTTATAACACCCTGTGTCATTTGAAATTCAAATTGTTCCCAATTTCACTGACAAGAGATTAATAGATCGAGGAAACAAGGGTTGGCCAAGCTCCGCCGCGACTATGAAGTCTACCTGGTCTACGTCGAAGCCGAGCGCTGCGACTCCTGCGGGGAGTGCGTCAAGATGTGTCCGGCCGACGTGTTCGAGATGCCCCACAAGGCCATACCGGTGCGGCCGGTCAGCTGCATGGGCTGCCGGAGCTGTGTGGCGCTGTGCAAGTCCGAGGCGATCGTCATTACCGAAATATAAGGAGCAGTTTATTCTATTTTTTTGAAAATAACCGGTTTTGCCTTAATAGTTGTCACGAACGTTAGAAGCGGGAATGGAAATCCGAAATCCGAATATCGAAATTCGAAACAAATTCAAATACCCAAATGACCAAAACTCGAAAAATGCTTAACAAGGTTTGGAATTTTTAATTTAGGATTTGTTTCGGATTTCGGGTTTTCGTGCTTCGGATTTTTCAAGCTTAGACCCCCTTCCCGAATTGTTTTTTGGACACAACTCTGGGTGATTCCATGACCGAGGGCATCCTGGTCATCGGCGGCGGCATCGCCGGCATCAACTGTGCGATGAACGCCGCCAAGTACGGCACGAAGGTCTTTCTGATCGACGACACGGCCTCCATCGGCGGAATGATGGCGCGGCTCGACAAGACGTTTCCCACCAACGACTGTTCGATCTGCATCGAAGCTCCGCAGATGTACGAGGTCGACAACCACGAGCAGATCGAGATCCTGACCAACACCGAGGTCCGCCGGGTCCAGAAGGCCGGCGGGGTCTTCAAGGTCCGGCTCCTCCAGAAAGCCAAATTCGTCGACGAGGCGAAGTGCACCGGCTGCGGCGCCTGCGTCGAGGCCTGCCCGGTGAGCATTCCCGACGAACTGGACGGCAAGGTCGGCGGAAAGCGCAAGCTGATCTCGATGGCTTTTCCCCAGGCCGTCCCGAACAAGGTTTCCATCGACCCGCGCTGCCGCAACGGCGCGCTGCGCAGCGCCGGCGCCTGCGTCGGCGGCTGTGCGGTCGACTGCAGCCAGTGCCGCGAATGCCCCATCGCGCTTTGCGTCAAGGCCTGCGAAAAGGAAGGCAAAAAAGCCGTCACGCTCTGGCAGGCCAACAAGAACATCGACATCGAGGTCAAGAGCATTGTGGTCGCCACCGGCATCCGCAACGCGCCGCCTGCCGGAGATCTTCTGGGCTACGAACGCTATCCGAACGTCATCACCAACACCGAGTTCGAGCGCCTGATGAACGCCGGCGGGCCCACGGCCGGCCACATCATCCGGCCCTCGGACCAGCAGCCCGCCCACCGGATCGCGTGGGTGCAGTGCGCCGGCCGGGGGCTGGGCGCGGGCCGTGGGACCCCTTATTGCTCCAAGGTGTGCTGCATGATCGCCACCAAGCAGACCATCATCGCCAAGGAGCACGATCCGTCCGCGGAAACCACCATTTTTTACAACGACCTGAAGGCCTACGGCAAAGGCTTCTGGGATTTCCACCGCAAGGCGGTGGAAAACGGCGTGCGCTTCGCGCGCGCCCGGCCCTACCTGGTTTCCGAGGACCCCGACACGCACAATTTGAAGGTACGCTATGAGGACCTTGATGCGGGCGAGCTGAGGCATCAAGAGGTCGACCTGCTCGTATTGTCCACCGGGCTCGTTCCCGGCGACCGCAACGAGCGGCTGGCCAAGATGTTGAAGATCGAGCTCGACCATCTGGGCTTTTTCAAGGAGAAGGACCCCATCCTGGCGCCGCTGGAGACCGGTGTCGAGGGGATCTACCTGTGCGGCGGGGCTACCGGGCCGATCGACATCGCCGAGTCGGTGACGCAGGCCACGGCGGCCGCCATGAAAGCCGTTTTGATGGCTTCGTAAAAAGCCCAATCTCGGCGTTGCGCTTCATCTCGCTGTCGCTGCGGCGTACTGCCAGTGCGCCTCGCGCCACGAGATTCGCGCGCCTTGATCTTGGCCCTTTTACAAAGCCATCGAAGCGGATGGCTTTTTACGAGTCCGTCAGGTTTGAAAACAAAGGTTCGTCCTGATGGCATGACTTTCGAAGAAGTTCGTTTGCTTCTTTTCTGTGGGAGCGGCTTCCCAGCCGCGATTTTCAGGCGTAACAACTCAGGTTCACGGTTGAAAAAGCACAATAGGTTTACGGTTAACAGGTTCACGGTTCACGGTTGAAAATGCATGAATAGTTCAAACCGTTGAACCGTTGACGGCTCATAAGGGCTTCACTGGGGGCAAGTTCGGAAAGCCAAACATCCTAATAGTTGAGTCTGGCGTAATCCTTTTTTGGCTCTTCAGCAGAATTTGTGGGTGACTCTTGGTGCAGGTAGGTCACCAAGTGTATGATATAAGGCAGTTTTTATCACCTCGTAGCTACGGGCCATGCCCATGACGAATTTTGGAACGCCGTGAAAGACGATCGGCGAGTATCCCGCTCAACCTTTGGCAACCGTTGGATGATCTTACAGAACGAACTGAGTGGACTCGACGATAAGGATTTGGTCCGCTTGCTCGAAGCGACATACGTGGTCAATAGATACGCAACGTCCTTTATTATATCACTGCCTGAGCCTATCGATAGGGGGTACCATAGAATCCCGCATGCACCTGCGACTGGGGCAGGGATTCCCGGGGATGCGGCGCCTTGTTCTCGCCCGGATAGCCGAGCGCAACGATCGACTCCACTTTCAACTGCGCCGGTAGGTCGAGCAATTCGGCCACGTACATCTCGGCGGTCTGCCGCGCGGCGTGCATGCGTTCACGGATCTGGATCCAGCAGCTTCCGAGACTCAGGGACTCCGCCGCCAGCTGAATCACAATGGTGGCGATGGAAGCATCCTCCACCCATACGTCCGACTTCGATGCGTCCGCGCATACCACGATGGCGACCGCGGCATTCTTCAGGAATCCCGACCCATGCTCTTTGGCCTGGGCGAGGCGGGTCAGCATCTCGCGGTCAGTCACGACCACAAAATGCCAAGGATTAATCCCACGCGAGGAAGGCGCCCTTAACGCCGCCTCCACCAGAAGGTCGAGCCTTTCTTTTTCCACGGGTCTATCAAGAAATCTGCGGACGCTTCGACGCTTGCGGATCAACGACATGAACATGGAATTTGACCTCCATCCAATGACGATACCTATACGGATTCAAGCCATCGGTTTTCGTTTAACCACGATAGTGGATTTCAGCGATCGGCGACAACGGCTTAACGAAGTGCTGCCGCGATTTTCAGCTCAAACAGGTTGCGGCTGAGACTGACATCGGTGGTTAGAATTGTCAATATTTCACACGCCAAGCTTAGGCCGCTGAATATGGCCAACACGAAATACCTTCCGCCTTCTTTCGAACTTATCGACTGAACCTCTCCGATGTCAACTTGTATCAACTGCGTTCAAATGGTGTCAATTACTATAAAATGCTGTAAACAATTGAAATAACTCAAAAAATATATTGACTATTTCTTCTTTTTTGTGTACGATGTACCCCACTTCCAAGCGAAAAACAGAAGAAGTTTCTATAGATCCAGCTGATTTTGGCCTCTGTTGTGTGTTTCAAAGCAGGATAAGCAACAACGATCAAGACATGATCGTCGATGACGTTCATTCTGATTATTAAGCTTTGAGGAGACTGAAGCCATGGATCGGAAAGCCATTTGGACCGTTTGGTTTTTCTTCCTGCTTGTCAACTTGTCTATCTCCGTCAGCGCCAGCGCATCCGAGTCTTCGCCGGTTTTTGAGAAAACGCTTTCGATCTCCTCCTGGCACGTTCACCTGTCGCATCATCGGTTTCCCGCTGCCGGCGGGGGAAGCGCCACTTTGAAGATGACCCAATGGGCCCCCAGCGGGGCGATCAAAGACGGTTTGGTCACGTTAAACGGGCGCTTTATCCACCTGCGGCACCTTTTTTCGAGTGCTGAAAGCGTTTTTATAATTCCGGTCACGTTGATCGAAGAAAACCACCTGATTGTTTTTCTTTTTGGAACTCCCGGCTCCGGCCTCAAGTTAGAGATGTTTAGAGATGCTTCAACGAGTATCCCCCCGCAGATCGTTAGTTTCGAGGCCGACCCACCCAGCATCCAACGAGGTCAATCAAGCCTTCTGAGATGGCAGACCGAACATGCGGATCGGTGTGAAATCCAGCCCGGAATCGGAATCGTCGATCCCTCCGGCTCATTGCAGGTTACCCCTGCCGAGACGGTCAATTATACCTTGACGGCTTGGGGCCAGGGAAATCCGGCAATGTCCTCCGTGATGATTTTGCTTGAAAACAGCGGTCCGGTGGCTGAGCCGCAAAGCATAGCTACCCAAGAAGAGCTGCCGGTGGCCATAATTCTGAGGGGATATGACATCGACGGCGATGCGCTTTCTTTTCAGGTTGAAGCCGGCCCCGCCAATGGATCGTTGAGCGGTCAACCGCCGGATCTCATCTACAACCCGAACCCGAATTACGCGGGCAGTGATTCTTTCAGTTTTTCGGTATCCGATGGGAGCATTTCTTCGGCCGTGGCAATTGTCACCATTGCGATTCAGGCGACAAACGATCCGCCCATCGCCCATGCGGGTCAGGACCAGTCGGTTTCAGTAGGAGAATGGGTGAGGCTCGATGGTCAATTGTCGAAGGACATGGAAGGCGATCCCCTCACTTATTGGTGGACCATGACCTCGAAGCCTTCCGGGAGTACGGCGGCTCTGACGAATCCCGGATCGGTCGACGCCGGTTTCATGCCAGATAAAGCCGGGCCCTACCAAGTTCAGTTGATCGTCAATGACGGTGTCGACCAAAGTGCGCCGGCCTTTACAGAGATCGTGGCCAATCCCAGGATGGCGGCGGTACCGAGTGTTACGGGGTTGGCTTTGAATTATGCAAGGGCCAGTATTACGGGCGCCAGGCTGGCCGTCGGCCCCGTTTCCGAATCCCATCACAACGTCTTTGCGGCAGGGCTTGTCATCAGCCAGGCTCCAGCGGCGGGCACGGTGGTGGAGGAAGGCAGTCCGGTCAGTTTGGTGACCTCGCTCGGCCCTGCGCGGGAGTTGCCGATCGCAACGTTTCAAGCCTTGCCGTCAACGATTGCGAAAGGGGGCGCAGCGGTTTTGAGTTGGAGCACGTCTTATGCGAAAAAAGTTCATATCGACCGTGGCATCGGTGAGGTGACTCCCAACGGTTCGATGCAGGTCTTACCGAACCACAGCACTATTTATACGCTCACTGCCGTAGGAGATTATGGCACGACCGGCACAACGGCTGCTGTTCAGGTCACCTTGACGTCCATGCCTCAGCCGGAAGGTTCGTTTGGCCGTTTTTATGAAGATTTGATCCCGCCCGATGCCACGTTGGAACAGCATGACCCCAGACGCTTTGCACTGGTCACCGGATTGGTGTTGGACGCCTACGGGCATCCGCTGCCTTCCATCGTCGTTACGATTCACGGCCATCCGGAATACGGGACCGCTAACACGGACGTCGAGGGCCGTTTCAGCCTGCCGGTTGAGGGCGGCGGTACCCTAACGGTCTCCTATCGGAAAGCGGGGTTGATTCCGGTTCAGCGCCAAGTTGATGTCGCTTGGAACGATACCGCGGTGGCCGAGACCGTGCGGATGGTAGCCGCGGATTCGGCCGCTACGACCCTAACCTTCGACGGCAGCGCCTCCAGTGTCAAGGTGCACCGAAGCTCGGAGGTAACAGACCCGGCCGGCCGGCGTGCTTGTACTCTCGTATTTTCCGGCGACAACCGGGCCTATCTTGCCGATGAAAACGGCACCCAAACCCTGGAGTTGAAGACCATTACTACCCGGGCCACCGAATATCGCACCCCGGAATCCATGCCGGCCCGGTTGCCCCCGGCTTCGGCCTTCACCTGGTGTGCCGAGTTCAGCGTGGATGGGGTTGAAAGGGTTCAGTTCGAGAAGCCGGTGATCGTCTGGGTGGACAACTTCCTTGGTTTTCCAGTGGGGGAGATCGTTCCGGTCGGGTACTACGACCGCGACAAGGCCCGTTGGCTACCGATGAAGAACGGGCTGGTGGTCATGCTGCTCGATATGGACGGCGACGGCAGCGTCGATGCATTGGATGCCGACGGCGACGGACAGCCGGACGATCTTGATAGAAACGGTTCCACGCGGAATGAAGTGCTCGGGCTCGATGACCCCCAGCGGTATCTTGCCGGGTCGACCTATTGGCGGACGGCGATCACCCATTTCTCGCCCATCGATCTAAATTGGCCTTTCGGCCTTCCGTTCGGCTCGACACCCCCCAACCCCAAGGGGCAGGCCGTCGCCGATCTTCAAAAGGAAGCCGGCAGGGACAACCGCCAGTGCCTGGGGTCCTTCTTGGAAGAAAAAAGCCGCATTTTCCATGAAGATATCCCCATCCCCGGCACCGATCTGACGCTGCACTACGCCAGCAGCCGCACGGCCGGCTACAAACCCGGTGTCATCACCGTTCCGGCCAGCGGGGACAGCGTGCCGGATGGCCTGGTTAGAATCGTGGTTCGAGCGGAGGTGGCCGGCCGCGAATACGAGGTGAGCCTGCCGCCCGCAGCCAATCAGGTCGCCCGAATCGAATGGGACGGCCTGGACCACTTAGGAAGGCCGGTCAGCGGGACCCTTATGGCACATATTCGCATTGGCTTTGTCTATTACGGCGTCTACTACCGGGCCGCTCGCGTTGGAGATGCGTTTGGGCAACCGGGTCTCGGCTCGCTCATCATTCCGACTCGGCAGGAGACAGTTTCGTGGAAGAGCGTCGACGTGCCGATTATACGAGGCATCGGCACGATTGCCGAAGGGTGGTCGCTGTCCGCGCATCACTACGTCAGCCCCATGGACGCTTCGCGAATATTAAAGGGCGATGGGACGATCGGAACCAACAATACCGCCGCCATCGAAACGGTTGCCGGTGACGGAACCTGGGCGCGGGTGTTCGGCGGCATGGGTGGGCCGGCCGTGGAAGCACAAATCGGTGAACCCTATCATGTCGATACCGATGAGGAGGGTAATCTCTACATCGGCAGCGGCGTCTTGATACCCTACTCACATTGGGAGCACCGGCTTCTCAAGGTTGATCGCAAGGGCATTATAACGGAGTTATCGGGATATGTCCCCTCCGGCGGAGAGGGTTTTGCTCGTGATTCGCAAGGCAACTACTATCATCCCTGGAGTTATTATCACTGCATCTACAAAGTCGACAAGCAAAACGCGATCACCACCTATGGCATGTGCAACCCGAATTATGGCGAAGGGTTCAGCGGCGACGGCGGGCCGGCGACGGCGGCGAGATTCAACACACCTTTGGGGATCGATGTCGATCCGAGCGGCAATGTCTACATCGCAGACAAAAACAACCACCGAATCCGTAGAATCGATACCAACGGAACGATCACCACTTTTGCCGGCACAGGTGCGGCCGCCAGCGGCGGCGATGGCGGCCGGGCTATTGCTGCGGGTGTGCCTTACCCCATCAGCGTGGCCGCGGATGGCCTTGGGAGCATTTACATTGCGGAGGAGTATACAAAACGCGTCAGAAAGGTTGATCCCTCCGGAACGATCACGACGGTCGCCGGGAACGGAACATCGGTTTTTAAGGGCAACGGATTCTTGGCAACCGAAACGGGCTTTTATGACATACGCAGAATTATGGTCGACAAATTCGGCAACCTCCATATCGTCAGCAGTAGCGGGAATCGTGTTTATAAGGTAGATACCGCCGGAATTGTCTCAACCGTGGCAGGGTCTGGGCCGCTGGGCTTTGGCCAGGGCGGCTTCGAAGGGGACGGCGGGGCCGCGGTCGGCGCAAGGCTTGATTATCCGTCGGCGGTCGCCGTCGACCCCTCCGGGACCATTTACATTGCCGATCAATACAACGAACGCATTCGCCGGGTGGGGCCGCAGAGTGCACGCCTGGCCGGCCTGATGGAGCAGTCGGATGTTGCCTTCAGCGAAGAGAATGGGCTGGGATATATCCTCTCGGCGGCGGGGCTTCACAAGATGACGATCGACCTCGCGAGCGGAGTCATTCTGCGCGAATTCTTCTATGACGCGGACAGCCGTTTGATCGCCATCGCCGATGCTTTCGATAACCGTACGATCATCGAGCGCGGCGCCGGCGGTGTGCCCACGGCCATCGTTTCGCCGGACGGTATCCGCACCGGTTTGACCATCGACAGCGCCAATCATCTGACCCGCATCACCTATCCGGACGGCAGCATTTACGCGTTCAACTATTCGATGGACGGCCTTGAGCTCAAAAAGACCGAGCCTGCGGGCAACAGCTTTGGGCATTTCTATGACATCCATGGCCGATTGACGGATTACACGGACGACGAGGGCGGCCTTTGGCAGCTATCCCAAAGACTGCTCGAAAACGGAGACATCCAACACGAAATTCATACGGCCGAAGGCGGCTTAAGGACGCATGTGGACCGCTTTGCTTCAAGTGGAGGCTATCAATCTACCGTTACGGATGTCACCGGCGCGCAATCAGTAGTGGCCGAGTCGCCCGATGGGCTCATAGTGAGCAGCTCGCTGGCTTGCGGGCTGAATCGAGAATACCTTTACGGCGTCGACCCCCAGTATAAATTCAAGTATCTAAAGCAGCTCACGGAGCAATCCGGGCGCATTCTGAAGCGGGTGACGGGATTCGAGCGTGTTTACCGCGACACGGACGCAGACTCCATTCCGGACCTGATTTCCGGCAAAGTCACCGTGAACGGACGAACTGCCACACTGAGTCATGATATTGCCGGTTCAAAGAAAACTTTCAGCTCAACCGAGGGCCGGTCGGTGCTGGTGGAGTACGATGCGAGTACACTTTTAACCGAGCGGCTCTTGGCGCCGGGCCTTGAAAATACGACCTATGCCTATGACGGCCGCGGTCGACTGATCGCGGCCACGGTTGGAGGCCGGTCAACTTCCTTTGGATACGATAACCGAGGGTTCCTCGGGACGGTGACCGACCCATTGGGGCGCCAGATCTTCTACGCGTACGACGCAGTAGGACGGCTCAGCGGCATTACCCGGCCGGGCGGGAGCGTGGTCGAATTTGCCTATGACGGCAACGGCAACATGACCGTGCTGGTGAATCCACTCGAAGTGTCGCATAGGTTCGGTTACAACAAGGTGAATGTCGCCAGTGCCTACACCACGCCGCTTGCCAACAACTACCAGTACCGTTATGACCGCGACCGGCGGCCGACTGAGACCGTGTTCCCTTCAGGTAAAACCATCCGCAACGTTTATGACCAAGGCCTGCTGGTGCGTACCGAGACCCCGGAAGGAAGCATCTATTTCAACTATCTCTGCGGCAGCAAGATCGGCTCCGTCAGCAAGAGTGGGGAAGGGATCGCATATAGTTATGACGGCATCCTCCTGGCCTCCGAGATCATGAGCGGCACGTTGAATCAGACGGTAGCATACAGCTATGACAATGATTTCGAGCTGGTTCAGGCCACCTATGCGGGAGAATCGACAGGATTCGGCTATGACAACGACGGGCTGCTGACCCAGGCCGGGGCGTTCAGCATCGCTCGGGATAGCGGTAACGGGTTGCCGGTGCAGGTTTCGGGCGCAGGGCTTCAGGTCAACCGCGCGTTCAACGGCTACGGCGAGGTGGAAAGCCAGGGGGTTGCAGTGGGTGGCCGCAATGTGTCGGCTTACAGCCTCTTGCGCGACAATGCTGGAAACATCGTGCGCAAAAGCGAGGCGGTGAGTGGCACTGTCACCGCCTACGAATATGGTTATGATGAGGCCGGACGACTGCTGAAGGTAATTAAAGATGGTGCGATAGTGGAGGATTATCGCTACGACGAGAACGGCGCACGGATCTACGAGGTGAATACGCGCCGGGGAATCAACGGGCGACACTATACCTACTCGGATGAGGATCATCTGCTCGTTTCCGGCGAATGGACCTACCAGTACGATCGGGATGGGTATTTGACCGCCAAGGTCAATTCATCCGCACCTACCCAGCGAAGTCTCTATTCCTATTCCTCGCGCGGCGAGTTGTTGGCGGTCGTCCTGCCGGACGGCAAAAGGGTTGACTATGCCTGCGATCCATTGGGGAGGCGGATAGCCAAGACAGTCAACGGCACGGTCGTGGAAAAATACCTCTGGCAGGGAGTCACACGCCTGCTGGCGGTATATGACGGGGCCGGAAGCCTGCGGATGCGTTTCGAGTATGCCGATGACCGCATGCCGGCAGCTATGACCGCAGGCGGTGTCCGCTACTATTTCGGCTACGACCAGGTGGGCTCGCTGATAGCAGTTGCAGACGGCTCCGGCAGCGTGGTAAAAAGGATCAGCTACGATTCTTTCGGAAACATTCTGGAGGACAGCAACCCGTCATTTGCCGTTCCCTTCGGCTTCGCGGGCGGTCTGCATGACCGTGATACCGGCCTGGTAAGATTCGGCTTCCGCGATTACGATCCCGAAGTGGGCAGATGGACGGCGAAGGATCCGATCGGGTTTGCGGGAGGGGATACGGATCTGTATGGGTATGTATTAAGCGATCCAATTAATTTTGTAGATCCATTTGGTGAAGCAGCTTTTTGGTATCATTTTGTTGATGGTGTTCGAGTTGGAAATAGAATCGGAAAGGGATTAGTTGGAAGTCTCAAACTTGGAGTAGCAACAATGTCGCCAGATTTTAATAGATTAAAGAATCTTCCAGAAGCTCATGCAACAAGTTTTGATCCGCGCACAACACCACAGGAGGCAATAAATAATTCCCTCAGCATGGCATCGAATCAATGGAAATTAGGTACTATTGAAAGTCAAGGAATAGCCATCCACATTTGGAGAGATGTCGTATCGCATAGTGGGAGATATTTTCCAGTAAACGCTAGTATCACCGATTATATTAAGCATATTATTAAATATGATCTTCTGCCAGGGGGTTCGTTTGCGGATGCCATTGAGTTAAAAATTAAGAGAGAAGAAGAAACTTGCAAATAATTAATCAGTTAAAATAAGTTATCTGGTATTAATGCGAGTTGGCTCAATGAAAAAATACCTTAAATTTTTAATGCTAAGCACGATTATATTAGGGATATTAATAAGCGAAAGTATCGCAAACATGAATGACTTGAAGACTTCAAGCAACGAGATAGCTACTATTTATTATAGTGGCATAGAATTGCCTGTGGGTAGAATTTTGCTGATGCGCAAGGATTCTCATTTTGGCGCCATTTTGTTTACGAGATTCTGGACAGAGAAAGATGGTAAAGAGAAGTACGCATTTTACAATGCGTATTACCAAGAAGACGGCACGGGAGACTTTTCAAATGAAAATTCGAAATCGAGTGAGGGAATAGCTTCAGAGCTACCTTTGCGAGGTCCTTTTCGTCCTTTTATCTATCAGCCTGGTGATTCTTTTATTAGATGTGGCTTTTTCAAACTGACTTGGGCTTACAGGTCATTCGTAGGATTTATGCCACCTGATAAGGAATTAGGCGACTTTGGCTATGAATTAGCCCCCACAGCTTGGACTGAAATAAAAGATGTGAAAATTAGAGATCGGAGAATTAAGTGGTATCGGTTTGATAAAAATAGAGAAAAATTTATTATTTCCATCGACAACCTTTTGGGTGAATAGGAACTTGCATTTATTAATAGATAAACGTGCCCTGGTATCTAAACTCCAGCACCGCAAAACACGCATTGATTCTCCTGATGCTTTGCATCATATCATATCTTGGGAATCGAACGGACAGCGATTTTTTTCTGTGTCAGGTCTTCATATATTTTTCGAAAAACTGCAGCTCAATTTCATAGGTTGTGACTGCCTTCAAACCTAACTCTGTTTTTTCAAACATCTCGATTAACTTTTCACAGTCAACAAGCTCAATTGTTGGCACGCCTTCACGATTGGCTTTTCTTTCAGCCTCGGCACTAAAATAACCGGTTGTGATGAAGATGCCCTTGTCTGCTCTTCCTATCATTGCATTTCTGAAATCACCTATTTGTTCTCGCTTGATTGGGTATTTTCCGTTATAGCGTTTGCACTGAAATAGCACTTTGAAGCTCACAAATGGGTTGATTCGCAACGTGCTTATACCGTCTATTCCGCCATCTTCGCCGCGTGATGTTCACCTTAGACTTTCGAAACCGTTTTCTCTTAGCAACAGAAGGCACAACTCCTCGAATCCTCGAGCGCTTAGTGAGCGTAAAATAGAGGCAAGTCTTTCTTTGTAGCTGTTTGTTTGCCGATGTGGCTCTACATATGTGGCGTTAGTCTGATGTGGCGTCAATTTTTCCGGCTGGGTCTCTCCGGTTTCAGTTTGTTGTTTCACCTTTCTACGTTTTGTGAATATTTCGACCCATTTGAGAAATATCTGCCTCGCCTCCTCATCTGATAGATGTTTTTTTGACCCGATAGAACTCAGAGTCCAGACGCCTCTTTTTGAGCTCTCAATATAACCCTCCCAGACAAGATATTGCCGTGCCCAGCAAACTTGATTATGAAACCGGGGAATACCAGATGCTGTCAGTCCTTCTATTTTGTCATCGGAAATTTTTTGTGCTTCTGCGATTTGCTCTGAAACCTCTTGCGGTGTGCCTGACCCTCCAAGATGCCGCAACGCATCGAGAATCAGCCCCATCCACTTTGCGAATTCTGCTTGCCGTTTTTTCGCCATGCTTGCCCTTAAATATTTTGTTCGGAGAGGCGGAGCATTCAAATAGGCCGCACCTTTGAAAATACACCATGATAATTTGGCATGTAGTTTAATGAGAAGCGCGTTATTTGAGGCTTTTTCTATGGGTCACTTCGGCTTCGCCTGCTGCTTAATCATGTCCTTCATCTTATCCATCCCCCCCATCATCTCCATCATATTGTTCACCTTGCGGTAATCTTTGGGGACTTCAAACATGGAGGCTTTCGCCGCTCCGAGTTTGACATTTTTGAGTTCCGTCACGGCTTTCTGTTCGCCTGACCCCATTTTACCCGGCGGCAGGGTGGTTTCATTGCGGATGACCAACCCGCCAAGGTCCTTCGCCTCCCAGAGGATGGCTTTGTATTTTTCAGCGGGGTTGTCCCTTAAGTAAAACACCGAATCGTATTTGGTGCAGGGGTGGCCGTCGATGGTTTCCGATCCGATTTCTTTTTTCTCGACGACGACCCGCGGGTCATCGAGCGAAGGAGCTTCTTTGGGGTCCAATGGCTGCTCCATGTAGGTTTTGTTGGCCGAGGACATCATGATCATCTTTTGGGCGTCCATGAGATGAAGACTGACCAGCCCCTGCATCATCGGGTTTTCGCCGCGCGTTTTGTCTCCCATTTTCGCAATGGGCATGGACATGCCTTCCATGACCAGAGTGGCCGTGTAATTATCCGGCGGGCCGGCGAAGGCCGAAACCGGAATGATGCAAAAGCAAATAAGGAGACCGGCGCATATCGCTGCGAAGTTGTTTCTTTTCATTTCTCCCCCTTTTTGCGAGCCATATCGATAAAGGACTCGGTATTTGGCATTGTTTTCATTAGATCATAAAAGAGCGTTTGGTGAAAAGAAATTTCAAAAGTGATGAATTTTCGATCTGGATATGGTAGGGGGAATAAAAATTGATTGAAAATACCGGTCGATCCAGCGAGATGACCGAGAAGAAGTTAATAGGTGCAGAGTGAGCAAGTCTAAGCATAATGAGATGGCGGTACCATCCATAGAAAGACGGGCCGAGGCTCGCGCCGTCCGGCTGTCCCACCACCGGGCCGAGTTTAAGTTCCCAGGGGTCCCGGTCTACCAGCTCAAGGTCAGGGATCTGTCCGAAAAAGGGGCGGGTGTCGTGGTAAAGGCGGGTTCGAATTTCCTGACACTGATCGAGGTCGGTCAAGAATTGAATATGAAGCTGCTCTCACCGTTAGAATCCGAAAGACCGGCCGGCCAATACTTGTCGAGGGTCCAGCACATTTCCGAACTCGAAGGCGGCCGCTTCAAAGGACACTTGGTGGTCGGAATATCGATGCTTAAAAAGATCAATTCGTATTGAGCTGGGTGAAAGGTGAGGGCCATTTGTCGTCTTTCCGCTTTTTCTCCAAGGCGGTCTTCGCCTCCTTTTTCTTCATTTCCCTCAGTTCCGGTAATATTATCTCCTCCTTTCACCATTTTTCGGGGCTATTAGGATGGAAATACGGTTGAAAATTTAATCTGAAAAATGAAAAAGGACTTAGACGATTATCTAAGCCCTTAATTTTATGGTGCGCCCGGCTGGACTTGAACCAGCGGCTTTCAGCTCCGGAGGCTGACGCTCTATCCCCTGAGCTACGGGCGCATGGAATGGCAGCGGGAATTAATAGTGGAACAGGGCAGGTTAGTCAAGCGCGAAAAAAACCGCCTCAGCCCGGCTGCACCGAAGCGTTCTCCAACTCGGCCTTGGCCTCGCCCACCACATAGAGAGAGCCCGCCACCAAGGTGAGACTTTGCGGCGTGGCGGTCTGCATGGCGTAGCGCAGCGCGCTTCCAACCTCCGGTATGATCCGAATATCGGAAACCAGCGCCTGGGCTGCCGCCGCTATTTTTTTCGGCGGCAGCGCGCGGTTGATGTTCGCCCGGGTAACGATCAGGCGTGCGGCTTTGGGCAACAGCAGCCTCAACATGGCCTGGTAGGGCTTGTCGTCGAGGATGCCGATGACCATGGTGATTTCGCGACCCTGGAAGTGCGCGGATAGATGATGGGCCAGTTGTCGGGCTGCCGCCAGATTGTGGGCGCCGTCGAACATGACGAGGGGCTTTTCGCAGACCAGCTCGAGCCGGCCGGGCCAGCGGTTCGTCGCGAGGCCTTCTTGAATGCTCTGAAGCGTAATTCGCGGAGCTTTCTTCATCAGCAGCTCGCACGCTGCCAGTGTCAAGGCGGCGTTTTCGGCCTGGTAGCCGCCCTGCAGGCTTATGGCCATATTGCGCCAGACATGGTTCAAGCCATAATAAGTGAAGCGGCCGCCGCCGGCTCGGCGGACACGGAATTGGGTTCCGAGGCGGAAGAGGGGCGCCGATCGTTTTTGTGCTGTTTGCGTGATAACGGCAAGAACCGATGCCTGTTTGACTCCGGTGACGACGGGCCTGCGGCGTTTGATGATGCCGGCTTTTTCGAAGGCGATTTCGCGCAGGGTGTTTCCCAGATATTCGCGGTGTTCCAGGGAAATGTTCGTGATGATCGACAACTCCGGTTTGAGGGCGTTGGTGGCGTCGAGGCGGCCGCCCATGCCGGTTTCGATTACGGCCCAGTCGACCTGCCGGCGGCCGAACTCCTCAAGGGCCATGGCGGTGGTGAACTCGAAGAAAGTGGGCTCGCGGCCGCCAGGCAGGGCCGCTCTCACGCGCCGGTAAAGCCGCACGATGTCCGCGTTGGTGATATCCTTTCCGTCGATCTTGATGCGCTCGTTGAAGCGAACGAGGTGCGGCGAGGTATAGAGCCCGACCCGGTAGCCGGATCGCATCAGCACGGCCGCGAGATTGGAGGCCACCGAGCCTTTGCCGTTGGTGCCGGCGACGTGGATGCAGGGGTACTGCCGGTGTGGGTTTCCTAATCCGGCCAGCATCCCGCGGATGGTGGCGAGCCCCAGCTTGATTCCGAATCGCCTCAGGGCAAACATGCGCTCGAGACATTCGGTGTGCGTTTCCCGACGTGGCATCGGCATGAAAAAACCCGGCGGGAGTCCCGCCGGGTTTAAGTAGTGGGGGTTGGAGGTTAACGCCTGCGTGCGGCTCGCGCGGCGGCAATACGTTCTCTTCTCTGCGCTTCGCGTTGCTTGCGCCGCCGGTGCTCGCTTGGCTTCTCGTAGCTCTTCTTCAGTTTCAGACGCTTGAAGAGCCCGTCATTCTGAATTTTTTTCTTCAGAATACGCATGGCTTTTTCGATGTCATTGTCAATGACTTTGACCTCGATTTCTTTCAATAATATCGCCCCTTTCGCACCGCCGGAAACAAACGTCCCGCCGTTTTTCCGCCGGTTATTTTAACGAAGCATTTCATGACTGGATCATTACCGGATAATCCCGGCCTTTGCAAGAAAAAAGTGGGGCAACAATTGACTTGACACGCTTGAGCCCTTCCGCCATACTCTGCCGCCAAAAAATAAGGATCTTATGGTTCACCCACCACTTTCCCAAAGGAGGCCATGCGATGCGTTTGATTCTTCTGGGCGGACCTGGGGCCGGCAAAGGAACCCAGGCCAACTACATTAAGGAGAGGTATCAGATCCCTCAGATTTCCACCGGCGACATGCTGCGTGCGGCCGTCAAGGCCGGGACGGAGCTGGGCAAACAGGCCAAGGGTTTCATGGACTCGGGAGGGCTTGTGCCGGACAGCGTCATCATCGGGCTGGTCAAGGAGCGGATCAAGGATGCCGACTGCAAGAAGGGTTTCCTGTTTGACGGCTTTCCCCGCACCATTCCTCAGGCCGATGCCATGAAGGAGGCGGGGGTGGATATCGATGCGGTGGTCGACGTGGACGTGCCCGATGCGGAAATCATCAAGCGGATGAGCGGCCGGCGGGCTCACCTGGCCAGCGGCCGGACCTACCACGTCATATTCAATCCCCCTAAGGTGGCCGGCAAGGACGATGTCACCGGCGAACCCTTGATCCAACGCGATGACGACAAGGAGGAAACCGTCAAGAAGCGCCTGGAAGTCTACCACAATCAGACCGAGCCCCTGATCAATTACTACAAGAAGTGGGAGGCGTCCAAAGACAAACGCGCGCCGAAATACATCCACATCCACGGGATCGGCAAGGTTGAGGAGATTCGCGACAAGGTCTTCGCCGCCTTGGGCCAGATGAAATAAAAAAAAGCAATCACTCACGATCCCGCCTCCGTCCAACGGGGGCGGGATTTTTCATAGACGTTCGGCGAGGTAAGCACGAATCAGATCCAAGGCTTCGGCGCGGGTGAAGCTTTCTCGCGACAGGCGCTCTTCATCGACGCGATCCAGGATTTCCTTGAAATGCTGCGACGGCCTGAGGCCGAACTCGCGGATGAGGTCTCTGCCGGTGATAGGGGACGGTGAAAGCGCCCGGGGCCGATAGCGGTAAAGATAATCCCCGAGCATTCGGAGGATATCCGGGGGGGCACCGCCCGGTGGCTCCGTCGGCAGAGCGGTTTCCACCATGTCTACAGCCATCGCCTGAACCAGAAGATCAAGCGCAAGGTCGCCGGCCGCTTGGAAGAAGCGCAGCGCATCGGCTGCTAAAATGCCGCTGGTCGGGGTCGCTGCTTGCGGAAGGGACCGCGGTCGCAGCAGGGTTTCAAGCCGAGCCGTGTCCCGTTTCGAGAGGCGCAGACGACCGATGGCGTCGGCCTGCCGAGGCGCAACGATCGGACGCAGGAGCGCGGCGCATTTCAGCACGACCTTGCGGTGCTCGTGGAATTCCGCGGAGAGCCGCACGGCGAGGTCCGGGGGCAACCCAGGGAAACCCTCCAGGATTGTTTCGAGGGCCCGAATAGATTTCAGTGCGGGCTCGATTGCGGTCGGCTCCATATCCGGGAAGATGGCCTGCAGCAACCCCGTCGCCTGCATTTCGAACACATGCGGATGTGCAGCCGTGGCCGCGAGCAGTTTGAACAGCTCGTCACGGACGCGCTCTCCGGCGGATTGGCCGACAAGGTCGGCATCGCGGCCGATGGCGGCCAGGGTCCGCGGATCAATGGCAAATCCCAGCCGGGATGCGAAGCGGAAGGCGCGCAGAAGCCGTATGGGATCGGTGCGGAAGGCGGCGTCGGACACCATGCGAATGGTGCCGGCGGATAGATCGTCGCGGCCGCCGGTGACGTCGACGACCTGACCTGTGGCGGTATCGATCGCCATGGCGTTGATCGTGAAATCACGTCGCCGCAGGTCTTCGTCAAGGCTTCCTCCGGCCACCGGGGCCACATCGATGGTATCCCGTTCGATGACCACCCGCCAGATGCGAAAGGCGGGCTTGCCGATTTCAACGACTCGGCTGCCCGCGGCAGACGCGAGCAGCCGGGCATATGCCGGTGTGTCTCCCAGGAAGGCAATATCGTAATCGGTAGGTGTCCGGCCGATGAGCAGGTCGCGAACGCAGCCTCCAACCAGATAGGCTCCGGCGGATGCTCGCAGCCAGTTCGGCAGCCGGTTCGTCAAATCACCTCCCTCCGCGGCCGGCCATCCGCGCTGCGTCGGCCAGCGGCGATCGAGGACCGCAACTTTACTGAGCAGTTTTTCGCACCGCCGAAAGAATCGTAACATGGATTTTCGTACGGGCAAACACGAAACTGCTTGACAGACATGGGTTCCAGATATTAAACTATTGTGTAAGATTGAAAGAAGTGGTCAACCCGCCGTCTGTGAGGATTCATTTACATTATACGCCTTAACATCCTCCTGCACAACCGACATGGATCCTGTCCGTTCACCAATTGATTAAAACACGTCGGTTGATTTTTCCTGTTGGGGTGCATTGACAGATCCGGTTCCGTTCAAGCGTCTTGCTAAGGCACGCAACAGCTTCGCCACCCGCGGGAGCGTACCGACGACCTGCGTGCCTGCTGAAGACAATAATGCCGGCCGCCTTCAAGCGCCGATACCGTCGGCAGGTGCCCGAGCGTCTGCCGAGAAATTGAGGGGAAATGGTTTAATGAATATCGCAGAGCTGAAAGAGAAAAAAATCAACGAACTGATGCAGATGGCCAAGCAGTTCAACATCGAGGGCGCATCCAACATGCGCAAGCAGGAACTGATGTTTGCCCTGCTGCAGGGGCAGATCGAGAAAAACGGCATGATCTATGGGGAGGGCACGCTCGAAATCCTGCCGGACGGCTTCGGTTTCTTGCGCTCGCCCAGTTCCAACTACCTGCCCGGTCCGGACGACATCTACGTCTCGCCCTCCCAAATCCGGCGCTTCAACCTGCGCACGGGCGACACCATTTCCGGGCAGATCCGCCAGCCCAAAGAATCTGAGCGCTATTTCGCGCTGTTGAAGGTCGAGGCGGTCAACTACGAAGACCCTGAGGTGGCGCGCGACAAAATCCTCTTCGACAACCTCACACCGCTTTATCCCGAGCGGAAGATGGGCCTTGAAACCGATTCGGACAATTACTCCACACGGATTCTGGATCTAATGGTTCCCATCGGTTTCGGCCAGCGCTGCCTCATCGTCTCGCCGCCGCGGTCCGGAAAGACCATGCTGCTTCAATCCATCGCCAATTCCATCATCAAGAGCCACAAAGATGTGGTGCCCTTTGTGCTGCTGATCGACGAGCGGCCGGAAGAGGTGACCGACATGGAGCGCACCGTGGACGCAGAGGTGATCAGCTCCACCTTCGATGAGCCCGCCGAGCGGCATGTGCAGGTGGCCGAGATGGTCATCGAGAAAGCCAAACGGCTGGTGGAGCACAAGAAAGACGTCGTCATCTTGCTGGACAGCATTACCCGGCTGGCCCGCGCCCACAATTCAGTGGTGCCGCCGAGCGGCAAAATCCTCTCCGGCGGTGTCGACTCCAACGCGCTCCAGCGGCCCAAGCGCTTTTTCGGTGCCGCCCGCAACATCGAGGAGGGCGGCAGCCTCACCATCATCGCCACCGCCCTCGTGGATACCGGCAGCCGCATGGACGAAGTCATTTTCGAGGAATTCAAAGGCACCGGCAATGCCGAAATCCAGCTCGACCGCAAGCTGGCCGACAAGCGCGTCTTCCCGGCGGTCGATATCAAGCGTTCCGGCACCCGCAAAGAAGAGCTGCTGCTCGCCGAGGAGGTGCTCAATCGCGTCTGGATCCTGCGCAAGCTGCTCACCACGCTCAACACGGTCGACAGCATGGAGTTTTTGCTTGAAAAAATGAAGGGGACTAGAAATAATAAAGATTTCATGAATTCCATGAACGCCTGACCGGGAATTCGCGAGACGACCAGACCGCCAAAAGGGGGGGTTCCATCTAAATGAAGGCAGACATTCATCCCAAGTACCAGGAGACCAGGATTCGCTGCGCATGCGGTAACGTGATCGAGACCGGATCCACCAAGGACAACATCACCGTGGAAATCTGTTCCAGCTGCCATCCGTTTTTTACCGGCAAGCAGAAACTGGTCGATACCGCGGGTCGCATCGAACGGTTCCGCAAGAAATATCTGAAATTCCAGAACAAGGAAAAAGCATCTTAACCGTTCCCGCCGTTGAACCTCGTCGGCAATGCCGGCTCAGCAGGATCGCGCACAACTGATCTTCCCTACATCCGTGATTCGACGGAAGGCTCAGGCCGGCACGACCGGGGTATAAGGGGTTGATCCGTACATTAGGGATGCCGATGCACATAAGCCTGCAGGCGCTTCGGGCCGGTGAGAGACCGAACCCGCAACGCCCGGCGGGCTTTTCTTGCGTGCATGCGGCGCAGGTGGTTAGACCATGTATGACAAACTGGAAGGCGTCGAGCAACGCTATATCGAACTGGAGCAACGCCTGAGCGATCCGGCCGTCATCGCCAACCGGGACGCTTACCAGCGGGCGGTTCGCGAGCATTCGGATCTCGGCAAGATCGTCCCGGTCTTCCGGCGCTACAAGGAGGTCGTCCACGGCGTCGATGAAAGCCGCCAGCTTCTCGACGACGGGGATGCGGAGATCCGGGCGCTTGCCAAGGACGATCTTGCGGCGTTCATGGCGGAAAAAGATCAACTGGAGAATGATCTCAAGATCCTCCTGCTGCCGAAAGATCCCAATGACGATAAAAACATTATCCTGGAAATTCGGGCGGGAACCGGAGGCGAGGAGGCGGCGTTGTTTGTCAGCGACCTCTTCCGCATGTATAGCCGCTTTGCCGAAGAGTGCGGTTGGAAGGTCGAAATCCTCTCCCAGCACCCGACCGGGGTCGGCGGTCTTAAAGAAATTATCGCCATGATCCAGGGGAAAGGCGCCTACAGCGTTCTCAAATACGAAAGCGGAATCCATCGGGTGCAGCGGGTCCCGGTCACCGAAACCCAGGGCCGCATTCACACCTCGGCCGTCACCGTGGCGGTTTTGCCCGAAGCGGAGGAAGTGGATGTCGACATCCAGCCCAACGATCTGCGCATCGATGTTTACCGCTCGGGAGGTCCTGGCGGTCAAAGCGTCAACACCACCGACTCAGCGGTGCGGGTCACCCACTTGCCATCGGGCTTGGTGGTCATTTGCCAGGACGAGAAATCCCAACTTAAGAATAAGAACAAAGCCCTCAAGGTGCTGCGCGCTCGGCTGCTGGACATGAAAATCCAGGAGCAGGAAAATAAGCGCGCGGAGGAACGCAAGAGCCAGGTGGGGACCGGCGACCGCAGCGGCCGCATCCGCACCTACAACTTTCCTCAGAACCGAGTGACAGACCACCGCATCGGATTGACCCTCTATAAGCTGGACAGCGTCATGCAGGGCAGCATCCGGGAGTTGCTCGAACGGCTGACCACCTACTACCAGGCGCAAGCGCTTCAGAATGCCGAATCCGTCGCCGCGCACTAACTGCGAGTGGAACATTCTGCGGATCCTGAAGTGGGCCAGCGGCTATTTGAAGAATCGTGGAATTGAAAGCCCGCGCTCCGCTGCCGAAATCCTGTTGGCGCACGCGCTCGGCAGCGATCGCCTGCACCTATACATGCATCATGACCAGCCGTTGGAGAAGGCCGAATTGGCGCTGTTTAAGGCGCTCATCCAGAGGCGTATTCAAAGGGAGCCGGTGGCCTATATTGTCGGGCGCAAAGGGTTTTGGTCGCTGGACCTGGACGTGACCCCGTCCGTGCTGATCCCCCGGCCCGAGACCGAGCGGCTGGTGGAAGCGGCCCTGACATGGCTGGCCGATCGGGGCCGCGGCCCGGCAGCCGACGTCATGGACCTGGGGACCGGGTCGGGCGCCATCGTGCTTGCCATTGCATCGGGGGCCAGCGCGCACCGGTTCTTTGCCTCGGACGTCTCGCCGGAAGCAATCGCCGTCGCCCGCCGCAACGCCGCGACGGCGGGTGTTTCCGGGCGGGTGCGATTTTTCGTGGGGGATTGGCTTTGCGCCGTGCGGAGGGGTCCGATTTTCGACCTGATCCTATCCAATCCGCCATACGTCGCCACGCAGGAATGGGCCGGGCTGCAGCCCGAGATCGTGCGTTTTGAGCCGAGACTGGCTCTCGACGGCGATGCCGACGGTCTGAGGAGCTATCGAGCGATCGTCGGTGCGGCGTGCCACCATCTCAAACCCGGTGGGACCTTGATGCTGGAGATCGGGTGTGACCAACGCGAGGCGGTGCGGTGCATCGCCGAGCAGAGCGGCGCCTACGAAGCCTTTGGCAACCTTAAAGATTACAGCGGCCTGGATCGGGTGCTGACGATGCGCAAGAAAGATATTGCATCCGCTGGTTAGGGCTGCTAATAAAATCTGTTTCAGTTGAATTATAAATGACAGCGATGCATCACGCACGCTACCGGACTCACCTCCCGGTGCCCCGGCGTCGGGGCTGGAGGCGGGGATGACGGCGGCGGTGGACCAAACCGAAATGAAGGGAGAATGAAAATGGCGTATGTCAGCATGAAAGAACTGCTTGAGGCCGGGGTGCATTTCGGCCACCAGACGAAGCGCTGGAACCCGAAGATGAAACCCTACATCTTTGGAGCCCGCAACGGGATCTACATCATCGATTTGCAGAAGACGGTCAAGATGTTCAAGACCGCCTACGACTTTGTGATGGAAACGGCCGCCGCCGGAAAATCGGTGCTCTTTGTCGGGACCAAGAAACAGGCCAAGGAGGCCATCTACGAAGAGGCCAACCGTGCTGAAATGTTTTATGTTCAGAACCGCTGGCTGGGAGGGATGCTCACCAATTTCCAAACGATCCGCAAAAGCATCGACCGCCTGAACTATCTCAACACGATCCACAACGACGGATCCATCAATTTGTTTCCTAAAAACGAGCGTATCAAACTCGCCAAGGAGCGCGAAAAGCTCGACGACAACCTGGGAGGCATACGCAGCATGGGTCATCTTCCGGGCGCGGTTTTCGTCATCGACCCCAAGAACGAGGCCATCGCGGTGCACGAAGGCCGCCGCCTCAAGATTCCCATTGTGGCCATCGTCGACACCAACTGCGACCCGGATCAGATCGATTACCCGATTCCGGGCAACGACGATGCGATTCGAGCCATCCGGCTGATGGCTTCCCGGATGGCCGACGCGTGCATCGAGGGGCGACAGAAGTGGTTGGAACGCCAGCAGGCCGAGGCGGACAAGACACCGCAAGAAGACGTCAAGCCTTTAAGTGTTGCGATGGACTTGAAGCCCGGTGAACGAAAAGTGATCTCCGATGGCGCTTCAGGTCCGGTGGTGGAGATCATTCGGCGATCCACGACGGAGGTAGATGCCGCCGCCGCTTCCGCCGAGCCGACCGAGGGTATTGAGCACGAGACGACAGGAGAAAGATGATGGCTGAGATCAGCGCGAAACTGGTAAAAGAGCTTCGGGAAAAGACCGGAGTCGGCATGATGGACTGCAAGGAAGCCTTGGTCGCCTCCGAGTCGGATATGACCAGGGCGGTTGAATTCCTGCGCAAGAAAGGGCTGGCCAGCGCCCAAAAACGTGCCGGCCGCGCCACGAGCGAAGGCACGCTGGCGGCCTACATTCATATGGGCGGCAAGCTGGGGGTGATGGTGGAGGTCAACTCCGAAACCGATTTTGTGGCCAAGAACGATCGGTTTCAGGAGTTCGCCAAGAACATCGCCATGCACATCGCGGCGTCCAACCCGCTCGGCATCCGACCCGAGGACGTACCCCCCGAGGTCGTGGCCAAGGAACGCGAAATCTACGCCGCTCAGGCCATGGAGACCGGCAAACCGGAGAAAGTCATCGAGAAAATCGTCGAGGGCAAGCTCAAGAAGTTTTTTGAGGACAGCTGCCTGCTGCAGCAGCGCTATGTCCGCAATCCGGACATCACGGTGGGCGACTTGCTCAACGACCTTATCGCCAAGATCGGCGAGAACATTTCCATTCGGCGCTTTGTGCGCTTCCAGGTGGGAGACTGAGATTTCCTTGCCAACTGCTCGCTACAAGCGCGTGGTCATCAAACTCAGCGGGGAAGCCCTCATGGGCAACCAGGAGTTCGGTATCGGGCCGGACATGATCCGCTACGTGGCCGAGGAGATCCGTTCGATTGTGACGCTCGGCGTCCAAACGGCGATCGTGGTGGGGGGCGGCAACATCTTTCGCGGGATCGCCGCCAGCTCCTACGGCATGGATCGCACCTCCGCGGACCACATGGGCATGCTGGCCACGGTCATCAACAGCTTGGCGCTGCAAGACGCCCTGGAAAAGCAGGGCGTCCAGACCCGCGTGCAGACCGCGATCGCCATCCACCAGGTGGCGGAACCTTATATCCTGCGACGGGCGGTTCGCCATTTGGAGAAGGGGCGGGCCGTCATCTTTGCCGCCGGCACGGGCAATCCCTATTTCACCACCGACACCGCGGCCGTGCTGCGCGGCCAGGAAATCCATGCCGAAATCCTGCTCAAAGCGACCAAGGTGGACGGCGTCTACGACGCGGATCCCATGAAGAACAAGGACGCCCAGCTGCTGAAGCGAATCAGTTACATGGAGGTGCTCGAGCGGCAGTTGAAAGTGATGGATACGACCGCCATATCCCTGGCGATGGACAACGAACTGCCGCTGACCGTTTTCAAACTCAAGACCCAGGGCAATATTCGGCGCGTGGTCTGCGGAGAAGATGTCGGCACCCGGATTCACACCTAAACCTAATGCTCCGGCGAAGGCTGGAAACCTTGGGACCAGATCGCGCTTCGCCCCATGAGCATGTGAGGAGAATGCCATGATCGATTCTATCTACCAGGACACCCGGGAGAGCATGGAAAAGTCGATCGCCACCCTGAAGAAGGACCTCAGACGGGTCCGCACCGGAAGGGCATCCTTGTCGCTTCTGGACGGCATCAAGGTGGACTACTACGGCACCTTGACGCCCCTCAATCAACTGGCGACCCTGGCGGTTCCCGAAAGCCGGTTAATCACGATCCAACCCTGGGATGCGACCGTCATCAAAGAGATGGAAAAAGCCGTTCTAAAATCCGACCTCGGACTGACCCCTTCCAGCGACGGCAAGATCGTGCGGATCGCTATCCCGCCGCTGACCGAGCAGCGCCGCAAGGAACTCGTCAAAGTCGTCCACAAGATCTGCGAGGAATACAAAGTATCGATGCGCAACATCCGGCGCGATTCCAACGAAATGGTCAAGGAACTGAAAAAAGACGGGCAGGTTTCGGAAGACGACGCCTTTAAGTCCCAGGAGCGGATCCAGAAGATCACCGACGAACATATCAAGCTCGTCGACGAGTGTTACAAAGAAAAAGAGAAAGAGATCCTTGAGTTCTAACGACGCGTTTCAACGCCCGGGCGCAGAGGCACAGGCCCGGCGGCCCGTTCACGTGGCCATCATCATGGACGGCAACGGGCGCTGGGCGCAGAAACGGCTGCTCTCCCGCATCCTGGGCCATGAAAAAGGATCCGAGGCGGTGCGGATGGTGGTGCGCGCCTGCCGTGAGCTGGGCATCGCCTTCCTGACCCTCTACGCCTTTTCCACCGAAAATTGGCAACGCCCCAAAACCGAGGTGGACGGCCTCATGCGCCTGCTGCGGCGGTTTATCAAGACCGAGCTGCCGGAGATGATTCAGAACAATATCCGCCTACACGTCATCGGCCGGACCGAAGAATTGCCTTCAGATGTACAGGAAGTTTTAAGCGCGGCGATCTCCGCAACACAGGCGAACACGGCCCTGCAACTCAACCTGGCGTTGAGCTACGGCGGACGGGATGAGATCACCCGTGCGGCGCGCGTCCTGGCTGCCGAGGTTCAGACCGGCACCCTCCGCCTGGAAGACATCACCGAGGAGGGGCTGGCCGCTCGGTTAGACACCCGCGGGATGCCCGACCCGGATCTTCTCATTCGAACCGGCGGCGACATGCGAATCAGCAATTTCCTGCTCTGGCAACTCGCCTACACCGAAATTTTTATCGCGCCCACCCTGTGGCCGGATTTTGGCCGTGAGCAGTTCCTGGAGATTCTCAACGAGTTTCAAACCCGGGAGCGGCGCTTCGGCCGCGTCTAAATCCCTGTCTGGGAGCAGATGGCGTCCATGGTTCTCCAAACTAAGAGCCAGGATCACCTCAAACGCTGGATCACCGGGCTGACGGCCTTGCTGGTGCTGATCGGGTGCGTGCTCGCCGGGGACCTCCCTTTTGCGCTGTTGATCGCGCTGGCCGCGCTGGCAAGCCTTTGGGAGTTTTTTCGTATCGTTGCTCCACCCGGCACGCCGCTATTCAGACAGCCCGTGATCCTCTTGGGATATGCCGCCGGCCTCGCTTTGCTCCTTTGTGCCCATGCCGGCCGGGTGGAGACCATTTCGGTCGTCCTGGGACTCAATGTGGTGCTGTGCGGATTTTTTTCCCTCTGGCGATTTGCATCCGACCGAACGGTGCTGGAACGGGCAGCTCGGCAGATCCAGGGCATCTGCTACATCCCTTTGTCTCTGTCACTGCTGATCCTGCTGCGATCGGCGGCGGACGGCGTCGTCTGGATTTTTCTCTTGTGCGCCATCATCTTCGCCGGGGACACCGCGGCCTTATATGCCGGAAGCCTCTGGGGCCGACATCGGCTCAGCCCGGCCATCAGCCCCGGGAAGACCGTCGAGGGCGCTCTCGCGGGGCTCGCAGCAGGTCTGGCGGTCGGCTCGGTCGCAAAAGCATTCTTCCTGCCCGAATGGGGATGGCCTGCCTGTATTCTCTTTTCGTTCGCGGTGGGCGTCGCCGGACAGGTGGGCGACTTGTTCGAGTCCGCGCTCAAACGTGCGTCGAATGTCAAGGACTCCGGCGGCTTGCTGCCCGGTCATGGGGGCGTGCTCGATCGTATCGACGCCTTGCTGTTTGCGGCGCCGGTGGCCTTCGGAATGCGGACATGGCTTTCATGAAAGCGCTTTCGATTCTGGGATCAACCGGCTCGATCGGCCGCAACGCCCTGGAGATCGTACGGAGATTTCCGGAGCGTTTCGTCGTGAAGGCTCTGGCCGCCAAGCGCAGCGTGGCACTGCTGGCCGAGCAGATCCGGGAGTTCACACCCGAAGCGGCCGCGGTCTTTGATGAGGGTGCTGTCCGGCAGCTCCTGCCGCTCTTGCCCTCCGGTTGTCGGACCCAGATCCTGCACGGAGAGGAAGGGTATAACACGGTCGCCGCCTGGGAATCGGCGGCGCTGACGCTTACGGCCATGGTCGGCGCGGCGGGGCTGTTGCCGACGCTATGCGCCATCGACTCCGGCAAGGCCATCGCTCTCGCCAACAAGGAAACGCTGGTCATGGCCGGCGCGGTGGTGACCGCACGGGCCGCCGCCCGGGGAGTTGCCATCCTCCCGGTGGACAGCGAGCACAGCGCCATCTTTCAGTGCCTGCAGGGCCAGCGCCGGGAGGATGCCACCCAAGTTCTGCTGACCGCCTCCGGCGGGCCGTTTCTTCAGCGCGCACGGGAAGAACTCGCCGCGATGACGCCGGCCGAGGCATTGCGGCACCCCAACTGGGCGATGGGGGCCAAGATCACGATCGATTCCGCCACCCTGATGAACAAAGGGCTCGAGGTGATCGAGGCCAAATGGCTTTTTGGGGTCCCGCAGGACATGATCCGCGTGGTGGTGCATCCCCAGAGCATCATACACTCCATGGTCGCCTTCCGGGACGGTGCGGTGATCGCCCAACTGGGCGTTCCGGACATGAAAGCGGCGATCGCCTATGCCCTGTCCTATCCCGAACGTTTGGCGCTGGGGCAGCCGCTGCCGACTTTTTCAAGCGACATGCCGCTGACCTTCGCGGAGCCGGATCTGGATAAGTTCCCCTGCCTCGGTCTGGCGTTCGAGGCCTGCCGCCGGGGCGGCACCCTGCCGGCCGTGCTCAACGCCGCCAACGAGGTCGCGGTGCATGCGTTCCTGGAGGAACGGGCGGCCTTCACGACGATTCCCCTGATCGTTCAGCGGACGATGGAGGCCCACGTGCCGGTGGATCATCCGGGCCTTGAGGATATTCTGGCTGCCGACCGCTGGGCGCGCGAGAAGGCCGCCGGACTGCTAGGCGGAGGCTCTCGTTAAGAGCGACGGCTGGGCTCAGATAGGCGGCGGGCGCCTGGTTTTTTAACCCCTCGCTCCTCGAACACGGGCATGCGAGGATTATCTTCTGACGGAGGAAAGGAATTCAGCGCAGAGACATGACCAACAGCCTGTTTGCATTTCTGATCGTGCTGGGCATCCTGATCTTCTTTCACGAGTTCGGGCATTTTCTGGTGGCGCGGTTGTTCGGCGTGGGGGTCGAGAAGTTTTCCTTGGGTTTCGGCCCACGGATAGTCGGGAAGAAAATCGGCCTCACCGATTACCGCCTCTCCCTCGTGCCCTTGGGCGGATACGTGAAGATGGTGGGTGAGGAGCCGGACGAAGAGCTGGATCCAAACCTCGTTCCCCTCTCCTTCACCCACAAGCATGTCTTGAAACGCTTTTTAATTGTCTTCGCAGGGCCGTTTTTCAACATCTTGCTGGCCGTGCTGATCTTTTTCGTCATCTCCTGGGCGACCGGCATTCTGATCCTCAAGCCGGCGGTCGGTTCGGTGAAGGAAGGATCGCCCGCTTTCCTGGCCGGGTTCAAGAAAGGGGATCTCATCACCGCCATCAACGGAGCTCCGGTAGAGACCTGGGAGGAAATGGCGGAGCGGATCGGCCACAGCAACGGGCAGCCGCTGGAGATCGCCGTGATGCGCACGGAGGGAACCCTCGTGCTGCCGGTCACCCCTGAACTGATCACGGCCAAGAACCTGCTGGGGGAAGACATCCGGCGCTACGTCATAGGAATCGGGACGGCCGGAGAGACCTATTCCAAGAAGCTTTCCCTGGTGGAGGCTGTTTCCGAGAGTTTCCGGCAGACCTACGCCATCGTCGAGCTGATGGTCGTCATCGTGGCGAAATTGTTCACCGGCGATATCTCCATCGACACCGTCGGCGGGCCCATCATGATCGCTCAAATGGCGGGGGACCAGGCCAAGGCCGGCGTCAGCAGCCTGTTCCAGTTCATTGCGGTCATCAGTGTCAATCTGGCGGTCATCAATCTGCTGCCGATTCCGGTGCTGGACGGAGGCCATCTGCTGTTTTTCCTGATCGAGGCTGTCAAGGGCCGGCCAGTCAATCTTAAGGTTCGCGAGATCGCCCAGCAGGTCGGCATGATCCTCCTGATCATGTTGATGATCCTGGTATTTTACAATGACATCATACGGCTGTTTTTCAGCTCCTGACGGCATTCACCCCTATATGTGAGATGGTCGCCATGCCCTCCCGACTGGAAATCGCGCTCAAGGATCACCTAGTTGATGCTGAAGGTGAAGGCCTTCGCAAGAAAGCCCTGGCGTACTTCGGCCTCGAGATCGACCGTGTCCGTACCGTGAACGTGCTGACGATGGACGCAGGCCTTTCGGCGGCGCAACTCGAAAACGTCCGGCAAGCCATTTT
The DNA here is from genome assembly GCA_963700055.1 of uncultured delta proteobacterium. Classification (GTDB taxonomy): domain Bacteria; phylum Desulfobacterota; class Desulfobacteria; order Desulfobacterales; family SpSt-501; genus SpSt-501. Next base: position 83,270 of record CAVOWH010000016.1, read on the forward strand.
CAGCAACCCGGTCACCCAGGTCTCTTCCTATCGTCCGCTGCCCGTGGGCGGCGACTGGATCGTCTGGATCGGCTTCCGACCGGGCGTGAGGGACAATCCGGGCGCTACGGCGGTGGAGGCCATCGAGGACCTGCTCGGCAAGCGCCTGGCGCCAGGGGAGGCGGTGTACACCTCCAAACGCTACTGCCTGAGCGGCTCGCGTTTGGCCCGCAAAGACGTCGAAAAAATCGCCGGTGAGCTGCTGGCCAACGACATCATTCAGCAATGGCGGATCTGGTCGAAGCAGGAATGGGATCCGGCCGAAGGCATCGGGGTCATCGTTCCCAAGGTGCGCTTGAATCATTCGCCGACCGTGGCGGTCGTCCCGATCGACAGCGACGCCACCCTCATGCGTATCAGCAACGAACGCCATCTGGCGCTGAACCCCAACGACATCCCCGTCATCCGCGCCTATTTCTCCCATCCGCGGGTGCGGGCCGAGCGTGCGGAGGTAGGGCTGTTCGACCCTACCGATGTCGAAATCGAATACATTTCCCAGGCCCGCAGCGATCACTGCAACCACAACACCTTCCGGGGGTTGTTCCGCTACCGGGAGCCGGGCAGCGGTCGACATGAGATCGTGGACAACCTTTTCAGGACCTGTATTGAAGCTCCGACGCTGGAACTGGCTGCGAAAAACCCCTGGGTGGTTTCAGTTCTGTGGGACAATGCGGGGGTGGGGCGCCTGGACGATGAACATTATTATGTCATCACCGGGGAAACTCACAATTCGCCCTCCAACATGGAAGCCTACGGCGGGGCCATCACCGGCATTGTCGGCGTCTACCGCGACCCCCTGGGTACCGGCAAAGGGTCCAAGCTCGTCATGGGCAGCTACGGCTTCTGTGTTGGCCCGCGCGACTACGCCGGCGCGCTGATGCCGAGGCTGCATCCGCGGAGGCTCCTGGACGGGGTCATCGAAGGCGTCCGGGACGGCGGCAACAAAAGCGGTATTCCCACGACGTTCGGGCAGGTGGTTTTCCATCCCGGCTACATGGGCAAATGCCTGGTCTTCGTGACGGCGGTCGGCGTGATGCCGGCTCGGGTCGGCGGCCAGCCGGCCGACGAGAAGCAGACCTCCCCGGGAGATCTGCTGATCATGTGCGGGGGGCGGGTCGGCAAGGACGGGATCCACGGTGTGACCGCCTCTTCGGAGGTCTTTTCGGAACACACCCCGGCGGGGCATGTGCAGATCGGCGACCCATATACCCAGAAGAAGATGCATGATTTTCTGCTGGAAGCCCGGGATGCCGGCCTGATCCGGTTCATCACGGACAACGGCGGCGGGGGGCTTTCTTCGTCGGTCGGAGAGTCCGCTCGGTTTTCCAATGGTGCCGAAGTCGCCCTGGATAAGGTCCCGCTCAAGTACGAGGGGCTTGACCAATGGGAGATCTGGGTCTCCGAGTCCCAGGAGCGCATGACGGTCGCCATTCGGTCGGAGGACGCTGAGGCATTTCTGTCCATGTCGCGCAAACACGCGGTGGAAAGCACGGTGATCGGGCGCTACACCGATTCAGGGAAGCTGCACCTCACTTACGATGGAAAGACCTGCGCCTATGTGGACATGGACTTCTTGAAATCCGGTTTTCCGCAGTGGGAGTTCGATGCCGAATGGATTGCGCCGGAACAACGCGGGTTGTTCGAACCGGTGCTGAAGTGCCCTACGGATGTTGAACGGCTGTTGCTGGATATGCTGAAGCGTCCCAATATCGGGTCGACGGAGTGGATCACCCGACAGTACGACCATGAAGTCCAGGGGGCGAGTGTCGTCAAACCGTTGACCGGCGCCGAGCGGGACGTTAACAGCGACGCTGCGGTGCTGCGGCCGTTGCTGGGATCGCGGCGGGGGTTGGCTTTCGCCCAGGCGCTGCTGCCGGCCTACTCCGCCATCGATGCTTACCACATGGCGGCTGGCAGCATCGACGAGGCCGTGCGCCGCATTCTGGCCGTGGGCGGAGATTGGAACCACATCGGCGGCGTGGATAACTTCTGCTGGCCCAACATCCAATTCGATGCGGAAAGCAACCCGGACGGAAAGTTCAAGGCCGCTCAGCTGGTGCGTGCCTGCTGGGCGCTGCAGGACATGTGCCGCGCTTATGGGATCCCGCTGCTGTCCGGCAAAGACAGCATGTACGTGGACGGCCACTTAACGGGGCGCTATGGAGAAACCCACAAAGTGTCCGCTTTGGAGACCCTTCAATTTGCAACGATTTCAGTGGTTCCCGATATCACCCGCTGCGTCAGCATGGACAGCAAGATGGCCGATGATCTGATCTACGTGGTCGGCCTGACACGTAACGAGCTGGGCGCATCCGAATACTACGAGCACCTCGGCTATGTGGGGCTGAACGTGCCGCGGGTGCGCAGCGGCGAGTTCGTTGCGCTCTACCGGGCGATAAGCGACGCTGTTGCGAAGGGTCTGGTGGCCTCTGTGCACGGCGTCTACCGCGGGGGCTTGGGGGTCCACCTATCCATGGTGGCCATGGGCGGCGGCCTTGGCATGCACGTGGATCTTCGCAAGGTGCCGGCCGAGGCGGCCCGCCGCGACGATACCTTGTTGTTCTCGGAATCCGCCGGCCGTTTCATCGTTACCGTCGATCCGCGCCGCCAAGACGAATTTGAAGCGGGTTTCGCGGCATTGCCCTGCGCCTGCATCGGGACCGTCACGGCCGAACCGCTTTTGAAGGTGGGCGGGCTGCAAGGGCAGGCGGTGGCGTCCATACCGGTTTCCGATCTAAAAGCTGCCTGGAAAAAGCCGTTCGGCCATTTGATTTAAGTGGGCTTCTCACGCCGATCTTAACTATAGCTTTATACTAATATTTAAGATAGATATTTCGTATTAGTTAATTTAAGAGGTAATTAAATGGCCAAGGTCAAAGTCCTCGTTCTTACCGGGTTCGGCCTCAACTGCGACTACGAGACGGCCCATGCCTTTGAACTGGCGGGCGCATCTTCGCACTGCGTCCACATCAATGCGCTCATCGATGGAGCGGTACGCCTGGAGGCCCATCACATTTTGGTTTTCATCGGTGGTTTCGGTTGGGGCGATGATCACGGCGCGGGGGTCATCCAAGCGGTGCGTTTCAAGACCAATATAGGCAACCGGATTCTGGAATTCATTGATCAGGGCCGCCTCGTTTTAGGTATCTGTAATGGGTTCCAGGCGTTAGTCAACCTGGGGCTTTTGCCGGGATTCAATGGTGATTACCAATCCCGATCCGTCGCCCTCACCCACAATGAATGCGGCAACTTCCGCGATCAGTGGGTTCGCCTGCACGTCGATCAAGAGTCACCCTGCGTATTCACGCGGGGAATCCCTGAAGCCGATCTTCCCGTGCGCCACGGCGAAGGCAAGCTTTATGCTGATGACGCCGTCATCCGGCGGCTGCAGGACGACCACCAGATCGTGATGCGATATGCGCTGCCGGACGGACGTCCTGCCGCCGGCCAATTTCCTCATAATCCCAACGGTTCCGTGGACGACATTGCCGGGATATGCGATCCAACCGGCCGCATCTTCGGCTTGATGCCTCATCCGGAAGCCTATCATGACTGGACCAACCATCCCGACTGGCTGCGTGAACGCGAGCGTGCCACGCGTGCCGGCCGGCCGTTCCCAGACGGGCCGACCGTCGGAGTCCGACTGCTCGCAAATGCGGTTCAGTACGTGCAGGGAAAATGAACAGGGGGCGCCCGGCAGCAGGCACCCCCCTCTTGAACAAAAAGCGAGCCTTGGATTGGGGGCGGTTTCAGCGCATGGCCAGCGGGGTCCTTACCCGCGTGCCATCGTGCGACTCCTTTTTCGACTCGGTAATCAGCACAGTAGACGTTTCGTCCTCTGTGTGGAGGACCAGCAGTTCGCCAAAATCTACGGGAATGGTAACCGTCGGGGCGGATCGAACGTTGCCGAAATTATGCTCATCCGCACGGTAGATGCTGTATATCTGGCCGGTTTTGATACCGTGGCGTTTGCCCTGGTTGATGAAAGCGACCTGGTATTCAGCGAAAATACTCCAGTGCTCCTCCGCCACAATGAACTGCCCGTCGATTCCGGGTTGGCTGTCTTGGATGTCGATCTGCGGGGAGCGCCGCTGGTAAGGCATTAATAGGTCGCCGACCTCGATCGGCCGGTAGGATTCCACCACCCGGGCGATGGCATATTGAGGCTCCCTTTGAACGATTTCCAGAACTCCGCACATGAGGTGCTGGGTGCCGATCAGCTCTTTGTTTTGCTGGTCGATGAGCGGCTTGAACGTCCGGTAGATCGTCAGGAGCTGGCCCTGGGTAAGAGCGGCGTTGCCTTCCGGCCGGATATAGATGATGTCGCCCTCACTGATCATTTTCTTGGCGGATTCCTGCGATTGGAAGATGGCCCCCTCGGGGCTGACCGGCACCTTGCGGATGAAGCCGAACTGGTCGCTGAGTGAAAAATAGTAATGAATGCCGGCGATCGGCATCGTCGCAACGCCTCCCGCCGCGGCAACCGCCGAGCGACCACCCACTCGGCGGTTCAACCGGATCTTCTGCCCAGGATAAATCAAATGGGGATTGGCGATGGTCTCGCTGTTCTCCTGCCACAGTTCCGGCCACACCCAGGGCGTTACCGAGAAGCGCCTGGAAAGATCCCACAGGGTGTCTCCCTTCTGAACCGTGTAGTAGTAACCGTTTTCGGTTTCGGAGGCTGTCGAGCGAGTCGCCGGCCGGGCGGCTTCTGCCGCATTGCCCACGCCGATTCCGCCAGATAGAGTTCCAAAGAAAGCCAACGTCAACAACAGACTTTTCAGGATGAATTTCGGGTTCATGAATGACTCCACTTGCATAAGTGATTGGTTTGAAGCCTTAAAATCTTTGGTGCATTAATGTAAGGGGATCCGATCGTCTATATCGCCATTACCCGAAATTTCTTGAGCTTTATTTGAAACAGATTCCCATTCAATTCGTATTATAAATATTATCAGATAGATAATTTAGAAAAAACGATCTCAGGCATGCAAAAAGCCCTTGTGGCTTAATCCGCCACAAGGGCTTTCCGGGTTTAGATTCGGGTGAATCAGGGCTGCGGCGGTATTACATCATGCCGCCCATTCCGCCCATTCCGCCCATGCCGCCCATGCCACCGCCCATGCCACCGCCGCCGGGCATGGGGTGGTCGGCCTTTTCTTCGGGCCGCTCCGCCACCATCGCCTCGGTGGTCAGCATGAGGCTTGCTACCGAGGCGGCATTTTGCAGAGCCAGGCGCACCACTTTGGTAGGATCGATGACGCCTGCTTCCATGAGGTCCTCATATTCATTCTTCTCGGCATTGAAGCCGAAAGACCCCTTGTTCGATTTGACTTTATCGATCACCACGGAGCCTTCGAAGCCGGCGTTGTTGGCGATCTGCCGCAGCGGTTCTTCAATGGCCCTTGCTACCACCTTGACCCCCAGCTTCTGGTCTGCCTTGACCTTCAGCTTGTCGAGCCCTTCCAGGCAACGTACCAAGGCCACGCCGCCGCCGGGCACGATGCCTTCTTCAACCGCGGCGCGGGTGGCGTTGAGAGCGTCTTCCACGCGGGCCTTTTTTTCCTTCATTTCGGTTTCGGTGGCGGCGCCGACATTGATGACGGCGACACCGCCGATCAGCTTCGCCAGTCGCTCCTGGAGCTTTTCGCGATCGTAATCCGATGTGGTTTCATCGATCTGGGCGCGAATCTGCTTGACGCGTCCCTCCAAGGACTGGCGCGAACCGGCGCCGTCGACGATGGTGGTGTTGTCTTTGTCCACCGTGATGCGCTTGGCACGCCCCAGATCCTGCACCGTTATGTTTTCCAGTTTGATGCCCAGATCCTCGGAGATCACCTGGCCACCGGCCAGGATGGCGATGTCTTCAAGCATGGCTTTGCGGCGATCGCCGAAGCCGGGCGCTTTCACGGCCACCACCTGCAGGGTCCCGCGCAGTTTATTGACCACCAGAGTGGCCAGCGCCTCGCCCTCCACATCCTCGGAGATAATCAGCAGCGGTTTGCCCATCTTGGCGACCTTTTCGAGAATCGGCAGAAGGTCTTTCATGCTGCTGAGCTTCTTTTCGTTGATCAAGATATAGGGATTGTCCAGGGAGCAGACCATTTTTTCGGGGTCGGTGACGAAATAGGGGGAAAGGTAGCCACGGTCGAACTGCATGCCTTCCACCACCTCGAGCGTGGTCTCCATGCTCTTGGCTTCCTCTACGGTGATCACGCCCTCTTTACCCACCTTGTTCATGGCCTCGGCAATGATGTTGCCAATGGTCTCGTCGTTGTTCGCGGAAATCGTGCCCACCTGCGCGATTTCGCGCTGATCCTTGGTCGGCTTGCTGAGGGCCTTAAGCTCTTTCACGATGGATTCGACGGCCTTGTCGATGCCGCGCTTGATGGCCATGGGGTTGTTGCCCGCCGCCACCAGTTTCTGGCCCTCCTCGTAAATGGAGCGAGCCAGAACCGTTGCCGTGGTCGTGCCGTCACCGGCCATGTCGCTGGTCTTGCTGGCGACCTCCTTGACCATCTGCGCGCCCATATTCTCAAACTTGTCTTCCAGCTCGATTTCCTTGGCGACCGTAACGCCGTCCTTGGTCACCGTGGGGGAGCCCCAGGACTTGTCGATGACCACGTTGCGGCCCTTCGGCCCCAGCGTCACCACCACTGCGTCCGCCAATGTCCTCACCCCGTTCAGCAACGCTTCACGGGCTTTCCCGCTGTATTTGATCACTTTCGCAGCCATTGTCAGTCGTCCTCCTTATTCGATGATACCGAGTACGTCGTCTTCACGCAGAATGAGGTATTCCTCACCCTCGATTTTGACTTCCGTACCGGAATATTTGCCAAAAAGAATACGATCGCCTTTCTTGATCTCAAGCGGGATCCGTTTGCCGTCCTCACCGATTTTGCCGTTGCCGACAGCCGCCACTTTCCCCTCGGCCGGCTTTTCCTTGGCCGTGTCCGGTATGATGATGCCGCCTTTGGTGGTTTTTTCTTCCTCGATCCGTTGAACTAGAATTCGATCCTGCAAGGGTTTAAGCTTCATGTTTCACCATCTCCTTCATTTGAAATTTCTTGGGGTGCTAGAACCGTGATCTGTTTGCAGGGGATAACGATCCCCGAATAGCCATGGTCATGAGTAGGGTGAACCGCCACCTCCCTTCATGCGTGAAATATCGACTTGCGAGACTGAAATTTTCCTATGCGGGTGTTGGTCGAAAAAGGGCATGATCTTCCCCGGCAAAGGGCGTTTCCTGACACGTTTCAAAACCTTTTAGTGCATCTTTTCCATGCGATATTGACATCTTCGAAGCGGCGGCCCGAACATGGCTGCAAAACTAACGCTTCGCGCTTTCAGTTTGAAAACCCGAGTGGTAAACCTACGACTGGGTTATCGGGTCGGATATTCAGCCGATCATCAAGCAGAGTCTTTAGGCGTGTCGGAGCTTGCGGACGATGTGCCCGGATCGGATGCGGCGTTCTCTGCTTTGTTGGGCTTGGATGAAGATGTCTTGGATTTATTGGCGTAATCAGTGACGTACCAGCCGGACCCTTTCAGGTGAAAGGCGCTTTGCGAGATCAGCTTGTGAAGTTTTCCCGAGCAGCGCCTGCATTTTGAAAGCGGCTTGTCCGAGAATCGCTGAAAGGCCTCTTCCACTTTTCCGCACTGGGTGCACTCGTATTCATAAACTGGCATAAAAGCGACCTCCCGAAAAAAATGATTACGAATTCAGTGCGCCCGTAATATAGGCAAACAATCCGTTTTGTCAAGGATGGTAGTCAATTTGTTCGTAGACCCGTCGCCAATCGCGATAAAAATGAAGCACGTCCGACAATCCCGGCAGCTTCAGGCCAATCAAAATATCGTGCGTTCGCGCGTGGACCCGTTGCTCCTCGGCCAGGCGTTCTTCCGCTGAGGCATCGAATCCCTGGAGAAACTTGCTGAAGCGCACGATATGGATCAATTCATGGGTGATGATGTATAGTGCGAACGGCAGCAGCTGCAGGTCGGGGTTTTGCCGGAGCGCCGCCAGGATGGCATGGTCCTGCAGGCATATTTTGTAAAAATCGTAAGTGGACGAACTCAGGCTGGCCGATTTCGGCTGACCCTCATAGCGGATGATCTGCGCAAAGGGTCCATCGACGATTTCCGGTGGTGCCAATTCGGCCAGCGTTTTCACATCGTACTTCGGCCGCAGCCACTGGCTGGCCGACATCTTAAAATGGTTGCTGACCAGCTCTTCAGCGATGCCCACCGCGTGAGTGACAGCGGACAGCTGTTCGGAAGTGAATGGGGCCTTGCTCTCCCTCAGAAACACCGGTGCGGAATCCATGGTGCCGACATCCATATCACAAACGCGAATCGGATTCCAGGCCCGGCCCCGGATCGAGATGACCGATGTCCAGGCGGATGGCGGCGAATGCACGCAGCGGTATCCCCCGATTTTTTACGGTTCAGGGGAACCGAAAAAACTATGGACAAGCGATCCGGTGCCATGTTAATTAGTTCAGATATGCAGATGAATTCGAGGATGCGGGAGGGGAGGTGATATTTTGGGCAGTGTGATCAAAAAGCGCAGAAAAAAAATGAGGAAACACAAACACAGAAAACTGCTGGCCAACACCCGCCATCAGAGAAGAAGCAAATAAGGTTGCACGGATTTTTTCAGATTTGGATCCTACCGCACCGGCCGACACGTCAGGCCGGTGCGGTTTTTTATTACGCTACCTGGATTTCGAAGGAATGCCTTTGAAGTATTTCAAGAACTCCGAGTCGGTCGACAACAACAGGGTGGCGTCCTTGTTCAGCGATTCGTTGTAGATTTCCAGGGTCTGAGTAAAGGCATAAAAATCCGGGTCGATCCCGTAGGCTTCCGCATAGATTTTTACAGCCTCGGCATCGGCCTTGCCTTTGACCTCCTGCGCAGTCCGATAGGCCTCGGAGGTGATCTCTTGCAGGTCTCGCTCCTTTTGGCCGAGCACCTTCTGGGCTTCACCCTTGCCCTCTGATCGAAATTTCTCCGCAATCTGCTTGCGTTCGGCGATCATGCGGTCGTAGACCGATTTGCGGACCTCCTCCACGTAGTTGATGCCCTTGATCTTTACATCCACCAGTTCGATTCCGAATTGGGATACCTTGGGCTGCGCCTGCTCAAGGATCCCCTGGGTGATCTTCTCGCGGCCGAGGCTGATCACATAAAGATGCGGTTTCTTTTCCTGGTCCTCCAGGCCGACCTCGGCCGTGTCCAGTTCGCGGTTGGATTTGCGCACGGCCTCGATCAGCCTGTAAGACGTGATGAAATTGCGCACGGCCGGGTCGATGATGTCGTTCAGGCGGCTGACGGCATTGAAGCGGTTGTTGACGGTCTGGAAAAACTTCACGGGGTCGACGATCTTCCAGCGGGCGAAGGCATCCACCCAGATGAAGGTCTTGTCCAGCGTCGGAATTTGTCCCGGCTCTCCGTCCCATTCTTGAATGTTTTTCGGGAAAAAGCTGGCCTTTTCGATGAAGGGCACTTTGAACTTGAGCCCCGGCTCCAGGATGGGATCTCTGACGATCCTTCCGAACTGAGTGATCACCACCTGCTCGGTTTCACTGACCACGAAGGCCGATTCGTACAAGACGACCGCGGCGGCGATCAGGGCGATGACTAAAATACCTTTGGTTTTCATGTTATTTACCACCCGGTTTCGTGAAGTTGAGCAACGGCAGCGTGTTTTTCTGATCGGAGTCGACGATGTAGATCGGCCCGAGCTTGGGCAGCAGGCTGCGCATGTTTTCCAGGTACAGGCGGGTCTTGGTGATGTCCTTGGCCTTGCGGTATTCCTCGTACACGTCCCGGAAGCGAGCGGCATCGCCCTTGGCCCGGTTGATCCGGTTCAGGGCATAGCCCTCCGCCGACTTGATCGTCCGTTCCGCCTCGCCGCGTGCCGTCGGAATCGCCTTGTTGTAGTCTTCGTTCGCCTGGTAAATCATCTGCTCCTTTTCCTGGGTCGCCTGGTTGACCTCGTTGAAGGAGGGCTGGACCGCGGACGGCACGTTCGTTTTCTTCATCTCGATCGTGACCACATGGATCCCGGTTTCGGCCTGGTCGAGTTCGCGCTGCAGCAGGCCCATGGCCTCGATGGCGATTTCATCGCGTTTGCTGATGACTTCGTTGATGCTGCGGTCGCCCACCACCAGGCGCATGGACGCCTCGGACATGTCGGTCAGCAGCTTGCGCACGTTGGCGACCTTGAAGAGGAAATTGTAGGGGTCCTTGATGCGGTACTGCACGATCCAGGGGACGACGGCGACGTTCAGGTCGCCCGTCAGCATGAGCGCCACGATCGCCGAGTCGGCGCCGGCCTTGGCTCGCGGCCGGAAGTCGACCTCGGCCACGGTCGCCCCGAATTCCTCCGTCTGTACGCGCTTGACATTGACCTTGGTTACGGTGTCAATGCCCAGCGGAAGCTTGAAGTTCAAGCCCGGTTGGGTGGTTTCGATGTAGCGGCCGAAGCGCTGGACGATGCCGACCTCATCCTGATTGACTGTGTAGAACGCGGTCAGGGCCATCAACCCGACGAGAATGATGCCCAGCACCAACGGACCGCCGGGAAGCCTGAATTTCTTGAACTGCTTGAACATTTCATCCACCTGGGGGGGGATGCCGCCCTGGCCGCGCTGCTGCTGCTTAAGTTTTTCCCAGTCCCAGCTCATGCCGGATTCCTTCGTTCAATGGTCTTTGGTTTTAGGCGCCCAGCGCGTTCTCCGTCATGGGGTGACACTGGCCGAACTGCACCCCCCGCCGTCCGCAAGGCAGAGCAAGCCTCGCGCCCGGCGGCTCACGCACTCGCACGACCAAGGAGAGACTCCTTATCCTGTCTGGGCAAGTTACCCGATGTATACTTGTTAAGGTACCCTCCGCGTCAAGTCAAGAAAAAAGCAACGTGCGCTCATGGGGCCATATCTGAGTCAAGACCGTATCCGTCGGTTTTTCTTGACACTCCTTCGATTCGCTGGCTTAATGCATCGCAGAAAACGGGATATGAACAGGAAATCCGAGGATGCCACCCATATCGGCGGAATTCTTTCCGGCTTGCTGCAACGCTACCGGCCAGAAACGGAACAGGGGATGCTGCGCGTATGGCGGGTGTGGGATCGCCTCCTGGGGGAGGATATCGCGCGCAACGCCCGGCCGGCAGCTTTCAAGGGGTCCCTCCTGCTGGTCCACGTCACCAGCTCCGCTTGGCTCCACCATCTGCAATTTCTCAAGAAAGAGATCGTAAAACGCTTGAACGACGATCTCGGCCAACCGCTGGTCAGCGACATCAAATTCAAGGTCGGTTCGTTCTGAGGAATCGGCTTTCCTCAAGCGGATTGGACCGCATGCCTTGCAGCGACACCTCGCAGCGCGTGGAGTCGATTGAGTCCAGCATGGAGCCACTGAGCACAGATTCCTTTTTCAGCGGCGGCGTCCGCATGCGGCAGCACCGCCGCGGGTATCGATTTTCGATCGACGCGGTCATCCTGGCCGGTTGCCTGCATCCGCGCCCGGGAGACACGGTGGTCGATCTTGGAACCGGATGCGGGATCATTCCGATCGTGCTCGCGTTTCGCCGGCCGGGCGTGCGGGTCTGGGGAGTCGAGGTGCAGGAGCCGCTGGCGGCGCTGGCGGCCGAAAACGTGCGTGCCAATGGCATGCAACCGCGGGTGAGCATCCTGGCTGCCGACCTTCGGGATATCGGGGCGGAAGCCTTTGGCGGTCCCGTGGATTGGATCGTTTCCAACCCGCCCTATCGGCGCGAGCGTTCCGGCCGGATCAACCCCAATGCCCAGCGGGCGGTGGCCCGGCATGAAATCGCCATGACCCTATCGGATCTTGTCGCGGCCGCGCGGCGGATGCTAAAAACCGGAGGGCGGCTGGTGGTCATCTATGCCGCGGAACGCATCGCGGATCTTCTTTTTCAAATGCGTTCGGAGCGTATCGAGCCGAAGTGGCTGCGAAGCATCCACTCCGATCGGAAATCCAACGCACGCTTGATCCTGGTCGAGGGCGTCAAAAACGGCGGACCGGGGGCGGCGCTTGCGCCGCCCTTGATTATCTACGACGAAAACGGGAATTACTCAAAAGAGATTTGCCAGCTGATTTCGCCCTGAACTCACGGCGGGCAAAGACCGGCGCCGGGTCCGCGTGCATGCCTGCAGCGGTTTTCGGTGCAATTGACAAGCCGCGGGTGAAGCGATATAAATCAATTTTGCCGCTCGTTGAGATGTGGCCCTGGAGAGGTGGCCGAGTGGCTGAAGGCGCCGCTCTCGAAAAGCGGTATCCTGTCAAAAACGGGATCGTGGGTTCAAATCCCACCCTCTCCGCCATTTTCAGGCGGGACGCGGCAACCGATGAGGGCGGATGCAGGCAGATAGCTGCCGGAAACCCTGGTGCCGACAAAGCATGCGGTTTAAGGCGGCAGGCCTTGCACCGCGCAGCTGATTTGCGGAGAGATGTCCGAGCTGGCCGAAGGAACACGACTGGAAATCGTGTGTGCCGCTAATAACGGCACCGTGGGTTCGAATCCCACTCTCTCCGCCATCAAATTACTGAAATTATTTATAAATTTTCATTAGAGGGGGTACAAATGAGGTGCAAATAGAATGCAAATCGCCTCATCCTCCGACCGCTATCCATAGCTTCATTCAAAACCCTCATTTTACCATCCACGTAATTCTTCTTCGTGCATAGTTGTTTTAACTTTCTGCAAAACTCTATCCTCTGCAGAAATCGATTTCCTGCGCCGAGGTTTTCCTCGATCCAACACTTGTTTAACCTGCTGAGCAACACCAGAATATCGTTCGACATGCACTGTCACCTCTCGGTGGGCTATTTTACAATAAAAGAGGGGCAACGCGGCAAAACCCACGTTGCCCCTCTCGAATTGTTGGTAACTGTATTCTCTGTCTTGGCCTAATAAAGCACCCACACATTGTCAAAGTATACGGTGCAAGTTTGCCCGGGCTCAGCTGTGTTGGCCGCTCTCACTCCGATGCCTTTGAAGATGAAGTCGGGGTTGGTGATTTTCTTCACCTCCCCAGTAACGATGGGGCTGGTAATCCAATTGTTGAAGTTGACCACCCCGTAGGTCAGAGCATTACGGGTAAAATGGATCTCCAACGTGATCCATTCGCCAGTCAGGTCATCCGGTTCTTCATAGGTTCCCGACAACGGCCTCTTGAAACCGCCCGTAACAAGGTCCTGAAGTGTAACGTTCGTGTCATCAGCATCCAAGAATGAAGCGGAAAACTCAACGGCCTGGTAATAATCCTCTGCATCGTTTTTATAGGATCGAAGCCGAATCTGGTTCCACAGAAGATTGCCGTCTTGGTCTTCGCCCATATAACCGCCGATTCGGCAGAACACGTTCGTTTGGTTCGATGCGATCTTCACCCTGGCGCGGACTGCTTTGATTTTTTCGGGGGATTTCTTAAAGATAAGCCAGCTAGAATCATTTATTATTTCTTTATTCTGAATGAATTTTGCAGCACCGTTTTCTACAACGATTGGACCTGTCAACCCGGAGATGTCTTGGTTCCATTTGTTGGCATTAATTTCGCCCGAACTAAAATTGTCGTAAAGCACCCATTCGGCGAAACTGGTCAGTGGAAAACAAAGGAACAATACCACGGTCATGATGGCGAGCGGTCTTCTCATCTTCACCTCCATTTGATTGATTCCATTAAGTTTTCAAGATGGCACTAATCCATGGCCAGTTGGTTAAGCGGCGCATTGCTTCTTTCTTAACAGCCATTTCAGCCAGACCTTTTTCGGCTTGTGTGGTAGCCGCATCAAGAGAATCGAACACACGGTTAGCAAAGTAGTCTCGACGAAGAGTGTTCCATATCTGCTCGGCGGGATTCAGCTCCGGTGAATAGGGCGGCAGCGGCACGAGCGATACGTTCTTTGGCAGCTTGAGTTCTTTGCCTTTATGGGATGAAGCCCCATCCAGTACCATGATGATAAACTCATCGCGGTGGGCCTCGCTAACCTGCGCCAGAAAGATTGACATGTTCTCAGTGTTCATCTTCTCGGCGGTCATGTAGTCCAGGCAGCCATCCCACGGGCTGACCGCGGCATATTCGTAGCGGAACTCCCGGACCAGTGCCAGATTGACTACCGGCCGCTGCGGTGCGGGTGCCCAGCATGCTCGCGGGTCGCTCATTCGTCCAAAGCGAGCCTCATCCTGGAACATCAGGCGAATCGGCAGCCGGTCTATGTTCTGCCGGTTGGCGGCAGCCACCTCTTCGGGCAGTTTTTTTTAAACTCGTCCTGCTTTACCGGATCGCCCTTGGGGTGCTTGGTGTCCGGTTGGACTTTGCGCCAGCCGTGCCGTGCCAACAAGCGATAGGTGGTTGACATCGGAGCATCGTAACCCAACCGTTTGACCAGCGCTGCATGAATGGGAGGAACCGTCAGCACGCCGCCTTCTGAGGCTTTGGCTTCCCATTGGGAAAGCAACTCTTGTTCCTCTTCGATGCTCATGCAGCAGCGGCGACGGCCACCCCATGATCTGGGCGGGGTGTCGTCTTGATTGCGAATACCGTCCCGGTGCCGAAAGACTGTACGACGGCTTGTCCCCAAAATATCAGCCGTCCGATCGGCATCCAGATCAAGTTCAGTTGCCAAGATGACCGACAGCGCCTTGCGAAAATCGGCAACGCTCTTGGTAGTATCGCGCAGTTGCTTGGCCCGGGCAATTTCTTCTTCTCGAATTTGAGCTTTTCTCGCCATGGCTCACCTCCATGGCGAGAATATAGCATAGTGTCATCTTGAATGCAAATTGGAATGAATAGGGTTTGACAGATGGATATGGCTACCCCCCAACTTGGAATCCTCATAGATCAGCGAGTAAGTTCGGATTCCAAATTTCAAGGGCATGTTGGTCTTATGCGTAATCCAGAAGCTAAAAACCCCTTCAAGTGATGAAATCAAAAACAAATGGGGCTAAATAGGAGCTGATAAAAAGCGAAGGGACCAGGAAATCATGGCCATTGTTTAGATCAGGTCAATTAATAAGCATTCACTTATTTCTACTACACTTCGAAAGTAAAATCAACACAAATTTTCTTCCATCATCGCCGTAACTCATCAGATTTAATAGGGATGAACTCAAACGCAGGGTTAAACAGAAGCCAGACAAAGTTGGCATACGGAATTTGTCGGGCACTGTTAAACGACCGATCCAGAACGGCGTGCCACTTTCCGCTTTTAAAGACCTTGTGTTCCAGTTTGCATTCGGATATTTTCATACTAATCTTTATGTGCTATGGTAAACAAATTCCGAGTGGGGCAGGAAAATGGGTCGCAAATCACTATTTTTTGGATGTAATGATATCAAATACTTAGGTGGTTGCACTGTGGGTTCGAATCCCACTCTCTCCGCCACTGTTCCTAACGGCCTCCAGGCGGGGCGGCACCGTCCCGCCTAAAGCTCTGCGCTTTGAACTCATCTGACGGAAACCCGGCGTCCAGCGATATGTCCTATCTGGTGTTAGCTCGAAAGTACCGACCTCAGCGGTTTGCGGACGTTCTCGAACAGGAGCACATCACCCGCACCCTCGGCAACGCGATTGCGGCCGGACGGGTGGCGCACGCGCTCCTCTTCGCCGGTCCCCGCGGAACGGGCAAGACCACCGTTGCCCGCATTTTCGCCAAAGCGCTCAACTGCCAGGCGGATCCGGCCGCCGCTCCCTGCGGCCAATGTCGTTCCTGCCGCGATATAACCGCCGGCCACGCGGTGGATGTCTACGAGATCGACGGCGCTTCCAACAACAGCGTGGATCAAATCCGCGAGCTGCGGGAAAACGTCAAGTACATGCCCGCGCACAGCCCTTACAAAATATATATCATCGACGAAGTGCACATGCTCAGCACCCCGGCCTTCAATGCGCTGTTGAAGACCTTGGAAGAGCCGCCCGCCCATGTGATATTCATGTTCGCCACGACCGAGCCGCATAAAATACCGATCACCATCCTGTCGCGCTGCCAGCGCTTCGATTTCCGGCGCGTTCGCGTATCGGCGATCGCCGGTTATCTCGCGACGATCTGCGGCCGGGAGGGGATTGAAATCGGTGCGCCGAGCCTGGATTTGATCGCGCGGGAATCCGGCGGCAGCGTGCGCGACAGCCTCAGCCTGCTGGACCAGGTCATCGCCTGCGGCCAGAAAGCGATCTCTCACTCCCAGATCCTGGAAACGCTGGGCGTCATCGACCGCAGCCAGTTGCGCCAACTGGCGGCCGCCTTGTTGGCGGGCGAGCCGCTGCCTTTCCTATCCGCCCTCGATGAGCTTTTCGACCGCGGCCATGACATCAAGAAGCTGTACTCGGATCTGCTCGAGTATTTTCGAGATCTGTGGGTGATTCAGACCAGTTCCGATCCGCGCCAAGCGGTCGATCTCCCGGCCGACGAAATCGATGCGTTGCAGGCCCACGTCCGGCAGGTTTCGAGTGCTACGCTCGAACACGTTTTGGAACTGCTCTTTCGGGAGGAACCCAGCATTCGGCTTTCGCCCCAGCCCAAGCTGGCATTGGAGATGGCCTTCATGCGAGCGCTGCACGCCCGGGCGGTGCTGTCCATCGACACGCTCATCCGCAAGGTGGAGGATCTGCGCCGGGAGATCGGCGGCAGTGGCGTTGATCGTCCGCCGGCCGGCAGCGGAACGCCTTGCGCCGATGCGGGTCGGGCAGCGGCACTGCCGGCTCGGTCCGAGGATCGGTCGCCGGCCGACGCCACACCGTTGGCGGAGTTGACGATTCCGGGCCGCGGGGGCGTTCCGGCGGCGGATTCGCTCAACGACCTGGCAGCGGCCTGGCAGGGCATTGTCCAGACCGTTTCCCAGAGCCATCCCAGCCTGGGCGCCAACCTGAAGAAATGCGCGCTTCGCCAGGCGAGCTCCCATGGGGTGGAGATCGTTGCTCCAGCCAACCAATTCGTCAGCTCGATGCTGCGGCGTGACAAAAACCTGTCACTGTTGAAGAAAATTTGCGTCGAGGTGTTCGGGGGGCGGCCGGACGTGACCGTGGTTACCGCAGACGAAGGTGTTGCTTCATCGGCAGAGCGGTGCGATCGCAAGCGCACCCGGGTCAAAGAAACCCTCAATCACCCCGTGGTGGCCGACGCCATCGAAATCTTCAACGGCAAGCTGGTGGATGTGCAGATTCGACAGGAGGTGGATAAATGAAGGGCATGGGCCAAATGATGAAGCAGGCGCAGCAGCTCCAGGCGCGCATGCTCAAGATGCAGGGCGAACTGGCTGAAAGGACGGTCGAGTCGGCCGCCGGAGGCGGCATGATCAAGGTGGTGGCCAACGGCCGGCAGCAGGTCGTGTCGATCCGGATCGAGAAGGAAGTCGTTAATCCAGAGGACGTGGAGATGCTGCAAGACCTGATCCTGGCCGCTGTTAACGATGCGCTGAGCAAGTCTCAGGAAATGGTCGCCTCGGAAATGGGCAAACTGACCGGTGGCCTGAACCTGCCGGGACTGACGTGACCGCATGAGCCTCTATCCCGCCCCCATCCGCCAGTTGATTCAACACATGGCACGGCTGCCCGGGATCGGCGAGAAGACCGCCGAGCGCCTGGCGCTTCATCTGCTTCACACGGCGGATCATTACGTGGAAGAACTGAGCCGCAGCATTCTCGAGGTCAAACAGAAGGTTCGCCTTTGTTCGCGGTGTTTTTCGCTGGCCGACGGAGACCTCTGCGCCATCTGCAGCAATCCGGCGCGCGATGGTTCGGTCGTGTGTGTCGTCGAGCAGCCGGGGGACATGGTCGCCCTGGAGAGATCCGGAGCGTTCAACGGGCACTATCACGTGCTTTCCGGGGTGCTGTCTCCCCTGAACGGGGTGGGTCCCGACGACATTCGGATCCGGGAGCTGCTCCAGAAGGTCGCCGCCGGCGGCGTCCGGGAGGTCGTGCTGGCCACCGGCACTGGCGTCGAAGGCGAGGCCACCGCGGCTTACATCGCCGGTCGACTAGAGAGCCTGCCCGTGACCGTGACGCGCATTGCCGCAGGGATCCCCATGGGCGGCGATCTGAAATACGTGGACCAGGTGACCCTCAAGAAAGCCATGGAGTCGCGTCGTGCCGTCCCCTAGCATGAACCCGGACGATCTGTTCCGCTGCACCCTCTGCGGCGATTGCTGCCGGGGCTTCGGCGGGACCTATGTCAGCCGGGAAGACCTCGTGGCCATCGCCGCGTTCCTCGCAAGCGACCCTTCCGGCGTCATCGATCGCTGCTGTCATATGTCCGGCGGGCGATACCTTCTGGCGCAGCGGGCGGACGGTTACTGCATCTTTTGGGATCAGGTCTGCACCATTCATCCGGTAAAGCCCCGCATGTGCCGACGGTGGCCCTTCATCGAAAGCGTGGTGACGGATGCCTTAAACTGGAAGATCATGGCGGCCTTCTGCCCCGGCATGCGCACTGATGTCCCTCTCGATCGCGTGCGGGCCTGCGTCCAGGAGGTCCTGGCTTCCGAGACACCGGATCCGGCCGCGTGACCCTAATGGGGGGGCACACCCCTGCCGGGCGCTTGGCTATACGAAGAATCGCTCAATTTAGGTTTGGTCATGATTGGAGTCATCGATGCTGGGGTGGGTGGGGTGTGCGTGGTCGACGCCCTCCTGACCCAGCTTCCCGGACAGGACATCGTTTACTACGCTGACACGGCGCGGGCGCCCTATGGCAACCGGAGTGCCGAAACGATCGTGCGCTGGTCGCTGGAAGGTGCAGAGCGATTATGGAGAATCGGCGCCCGGGTCCTGGTGGCCGCCAGCCATACGATAGCCGCCGTAGCTTTCGATGCACTGGCGCAGAGCTTCGGCGGCGCGTTCTTCGATGTGGCGACGACGGCGGCGGAGATGGCGATAGAAAGCTCGCGTCGGTTGCGCATCGGCCTGGTCGCCTCCCGCGCCACCGTGGACAGTCGACGTTACGAGGAGCTGATCCGCGGGCGCTGCCCCCAGGCCGGCTTCTTCGCGGCGGCATGCCCCTTGTGGGGGGCGCTGGTGGAGGAGGGGTGGCAGAAGCGGCGCGAAACGGCCTTGATCGTCAAACGGGGCGTTCGCGCGGTCAAACAGCACCAGGTGGACACCCTGATTCTCGGAAGCAGCTCCTTCGCTGCGCTGCGGCAGGTGATTCAGCGTAAAATCGGACCGCAGGTGGTTCTGGTGGAGGCCTCCGCGAGGCTCGCATCCCGGGTTGCGGAACACTTGAAGATTCAAGCGGCCCCGGCCGCTCCGCCGGCCGGAGGCCAGAAGGTCAGACTTTTGGTTTCGGATCTCACGCCGCAGGTGATGCAGGCCGCCCGGAGGATCCGCGGGCACCATGTGGAGCTGGAAATGGCGGTCTGAGCCGGTGGCATCCGCGTGAGGGGGCGTCTCTTTAAGCGCGCGCGGCGGATGTCCGATGCGCCAGGGGTATGCGGCGGAGGTTTTACCCAATGACCGAAAACGATCCTGTCCCGGCAAAAAGGATTCAGGAACCGGCGGACCGCTGCGGCGAATGCCGGCGTCTGGAATCCCTGCTGCGTAAGACCGAGCAGGCTCTCGGGGACGCCGAGCGGCAGCTGCAACAAGCCCAAAAAATGGAGGCCCTCGGAACCTTGGTGGCCGGAGTGGCGCACGAGATCAACAACCCGCTCAATCTCATTCTTTACAACTTGCCGCTGCTGCAGAAAACCTGGGCGGATCTGCTTCCGGTGCTGACCGCTCACCGTCGCGACGAGCCCGAGAAGAAGTTCGGGGGGTTCACCTATGATTTCCTTCGAGAACACCTGCCGCAGCTGATCGCCGATATGGAAATGGCCGCCCAGCGGATGTCCAAAATCGTTTCGGACCTTAAGAATTTCTCCCGCCAGTCCCACATCTCGGATCAGGGCCTGCTCACTGTCAACACGGCGGTCCGCAATGCCTTGCGCCTATCCCAGAGCACGCTGCGCAAGGCTGGAGTGGCCGTCCAGCTGGAACTGGTGGAGGATCTGCCCGAAATCAAGGGCAATTTGCCCAACCTCGAGCAGGTGGTTTTGAACCTCGTGATCAACGCAGCCCAAGCCATTGACCGCCCGCGCGGGGAAATCTTCATCCGCACGGGGGTGACTTTGAACGACGGATGGGTGTGGATTCAAGTCGCGGATAACGGCCGAGGCATCTCCCCGGCCATTGCCGACCGCATTTTTCTGCCTTTCGTCAGCGACAAGCAGGCCCAGGGCGGAACCGGGCTCGGGCTGTCGGTCACCTACAGTTTGGTGAAAGCGCATGGAGGGGACGTCGCTTTTGAGAACCGTCCGGGCGGCGGCACGGTTTTTACTGTGCGGCTGCCCAGCCGGTTGAAGCGCCACGCCGCCAAGATCCTCGTGGTGGACGACGACCCGATGGTCCGGCAGATCCTGATGGAAGCCCTGGCCTTGCCGCGCGCCTATCTATTGGAGGAAGCCGCCAACGGTATCGAGGCTTCCATCCGTCTGGGGACCTACCGCCCCGATTTGCTCATCCTGGACGTATTCATGCCGGAAATGGACGGGCTGGAGGTCTGCCGGAATATCAAGATCGAGCCCGCTCTTTCCGGAATCAAAGTCATCATCACGACCGGCCATCCGGGCCATCCTAAACTGGACGAACTGGCGGCGCTCGGTTTCGACCACGTGCTGGCAAAGCCTTTCGACATTCCACTCTTGTTGCAGACGGTTCAAAACCTCCTTGCGCAGCGCTGACGCCGACGGAATCGAAGTTCTTGGGGTGACGATTTGCTCGGGTAAACACCAACCCCCCGCTCGCCGGGCGGCGGGGGCGTTCGTATGCTGCGGCGCGATTAGTGCTCTTGAGATAGGAAAGCGGCCTTGTAGCACTCGCGGTTCAGGCGCGCGATGTTGATGATGGAGATCTCCTTCGGGCAGGTTTTTTCGCATTCGCGGTGGTTGGAGCAGTTGCCGAACCCGCACGCATCCATGGCCCGCACCATGCCGAGGGCTCGCCGGGCGGCTTCCGGGCGGCCGTGCGGCAGCAGCGCCAATTGGGACACCTTGGCGCTCATGAAGAGCATGGCCGAGGCATTGGGGCAGGAAGCAACACAGGCCCCGCAGCCGATGCAGGCGGCGGCATCCATGGCGCGCTCCGCCCGGTCTTGCGGAACCGGCAACGTGTTGGCCTCCGGCGCACTGCCGGTGTTGACGGAGATGTAACCGCCCGCCTGCATTATACGGTCCAGGGAGCTGCGATCCACCACCAGGTCCTTGATCACCGGAAACGCTCGGGCGCGGAACGGTTCGATCACCAGCGTGTCGCCGTCGGAGAAGTGGCGCATGTGCAGCTGGCAGAGGGTGGTGCCCTTGAGCTGACCGTGGGCGCGGCCGTTAACCATGGTGCCGCAGTTGCCGCAAATGCCTTCGCGGCAGTCGTGTTCAAAAGCGATCGGCTCCTTGCCCTCCAGGGTCAACTGCTCGTTGACCACATCCAGCATCTCCAGGAAGGACATGTCGGTCGAGATGTTCTTGGCCGGGTAGGTTTCGAAACGGCCCTTGTCGCCAGGACCGTCCTGCCGCCAGATCTTCAGCGTCAGGTGAATGTTCTTGCTCACTTGTAACTCCTTTGGGTGAGGTGCACGTTCTCGAACACCAAGGGCTCCTTGTGTAAGACGGGATCCTTACCATCTCCGGTATACTCCCAGGCGGCCGCGTGGCAGAAGTTGACGTCGTCGCGTTTGGCTTCGTTTTCCTCGGTTTGGTAGGCCTCGTTGAAGTGCCCGCCGCAGGATTCCTGTCGGGCGAGCGCATCCAGGATCATCATTTCCGCAAATTCCATGAAATCCGCGACCCGGCCGGCTTTTTCAAGGCTTTGGTTGAAGTCGCGTTCCGTGCCGGGAACGCGGACGTCCTGCCAGAATTCAGTGCGCAACGCCTGCACCATCGCGCGGGCTTTTTCAAGCCCGGCATTGTTGCGGGCCATGCCGCAGTGGTCCCACATGATCAGGCCGAGCCGGCGGTGGAAGTCGTCAACGGTGCGCTGGCCGCGCACCGCCAGGAGCTTGGCGACCCGCTCCTGGACCTGGTTCACGGAGTCAGCGAAGGCCGGGTGGTCGTTCTTCACCTCCGCCAAGCGAGACCCGGCCAGGTAGCCCCCGATGGTGTAAGGGATGACAAAATACCCGTCAGCCAACCCCTGCATCAGGGCGCTCGCTCCCAGTCGGTTGGCGCCGTGGTCGGAGAAGTTGGCTTCGCCCAGGACAAACAACCCATCGATGGTGCTCATCAGGTTGTAGTCCACCCACAGCCCGCCCATGGTGTAATGCACGGCCGGGTAGATCATCATCGGTGTCTCATAGGGATCTTCGCCGGTGATCTTTTCGTACATCTGGAACAGGTTGCCGTACTTCTTCTCGATGACGCCTCGGCCGTCGCGCTTAATGGCGTCGGCGAAATCGAGGAAAACCGCCAGGGCGGTATCCCCGACGCCCTTGCCTTGGTCGCATTGCTCCTTGGCATTGCGCGAGGCCACGTCGCGCGGCACGAGATTTCCGAAGCTCGGATACTTGCGCTCCAGGAAGTAATCCCGCTCGGCCTCCGGAATCTGGCTCGGCGTGCGCTTGTCGCCGGGGGCCATGGGTACCCACACGCGGCCGTCGTTGCGCAGGCTCTCGCTCATCAGGGTGAGCTTGGACTGGTAGGTGCCGTGCACGGGGATGCAGGTGGGGTGGATCTGGGTGAAGCACGGGTTGGCGAAGAAGGCCCCGCGCTTGTACGCCCGAAAGGTGGCCGTGACGTTGCAGGCCTTGGCGTTGGTGGACAGGAAGTAGACATTGCCGTAGCCGCCCGTGCACAGCACGACGGCATGTCCCGCGTGGCGTTCGATCTCACCGCTGACGAGGTTGCGGGCGATGATGCCGCGGGCCTGTCCGTTGACGAGAACCACGTCCAGCATCTCCCGGCGCGGGAACATGCGCACCTTGCCGTCCGCCACCTGGCGCATCAGCGCGCTGTAGGCGCCCAGCAGCAGTTGCTGGCCCGTCTGGCCGCGGGCGTAGAACGTGCGCGCCAGCTGGGCGCCGCCGAAGGAGCGGTTGGCCAGCAGCCCGCCGTACTCCCGGGCAAAGGGGACGCCCTGGGCGACGCATTGGTCGATGATCAGGTTGCTGACCTGGGCCAGGCGGTAGACATTGGCCTCGCGCGCGCGGAAGTCGCCGCCCTTGACCGTGTCGTAGAAAAGCCGCCAGATGCTGTCGCCGTCGTTGGGGTAATTCTTGGCGGCGTTGATACCGCCCTGGGCGGCGATGCTGTGCGCCCGCCGCGGGGAGTCGTGGATGCAGAAGGTCTTCACATTGTATCCCAGCTCCGCCAGGCTGGCGGAGGCGGAGGCGCCGGCCAGGCCGGTGCCGACCACGATGATATCGTATTTGCGTTTGTTGGCGGGGTTGACGAGCTTGAGCTCGAAGCGATGGCGATCCCATTTCTGGGGCAGGGGGCCTGCGGGGATCTTGGCATCCAGGCGCATGGGAGGTCCTTTCTGTAGACGCTAGTACCGCAGCGCAATGACGAGCGGCAGCAGACCGAAACCAAGAGCAACGACGACACCCGCCGCGATGCTGGCGGCCGAAACCGCCGGCATGTACTTGGGGTGATTGACGCCCAGGGTCTGGAAGGCGCTCCAGAACCCGTGCCGAACATGGAGCGCCACCACGATCATCATCACCGCATAAAGAAGCACATACAGCGGCTGGTTGAAGGCGGCGGTGACCATGTCGAAGACGGTGGTGGCCGTCTTGTCGACGAAGGTGAAATGAAGCAGATGAAAAATGATGAAGGCCAGGATGACGAGACCCGTGTAAGGCATGGTCCGCGAACTCAGCGTCCATCCGCCGGCGGTGGCGTGCATGCGGTAGCCTGCGGGCCGGGCCTTGCGGTTGAGCAGAAACAGATACAAGCCGGTCAGAACATGCACCAGGGCAAAGGTGATCAAACCTGCGCGGAGGAGATGCAGCAAGGGGCCCAGGGACTGCAGTTTTTCAGCGTAACCGTTGAAGGCCGCCTTGCCGCCGTAAATCGTAAGGTTTCCGGCCAGGTGAGCGGCCAGAAAACCGACGAAGGCAAGGCCGGTTAAGGCCATCATCAATTTCTTGCCGACGGATGACCCGAGGGCGGCGGAGAACCAATTCATACGCATACCTCCGGCGATGAGGGCCGTTCGTTGTTGCATGGTCCGAGTCGCATCAGGAAGGCTACCTTTTTAGGAAAATGAAGGCGGCATGTCAACACTTAAGACCATCCGCAAGCGCTCCGCATGCGCGCTCTTAAGTCGACGGTCCCCGTGCCTGGGCGGCCGGCCACCACCAAGCGTCCCGGCGGGTGTCCATGATCGCCTCGGCCAGCGCCTTGCCGGTTTCCGTCTGAAGGCGGTGCAACACGTGCGGCAGCCAGGTCTGCGGGGGGCGATGCCCGATGTCGTCCAAATCCTTCAATTCGAGGACGAGCGCCAGCTGGTCGGCATCCCGGGCCAGCCGGGATTCCGGTGATGTGCCCGCGTGGTACTCCGCGATCAGCGCTTGAATCTGTGCACCGAAGGCAATCCCCGCAACCATGTCGGCGGTGGCGCGGGGTTCATCCGCCCGGACATAGACCTTGTTCACGGAGTTCAGGTCTCCGATGCGGGCTTCCGGGAGATCGTGGAGCAGGCACAGGCACAGCAGCTTCCGTGCGTCGATCTCCGGGTGCAGTTGCGTCATCACAAAGGCGATGAAGGTGGTGGTGTATACGTGTTCGGCGATGGATTCGCGGCCCACTCCCAGGAAATGAAAGCCTGAGCGCGGGACCTCCTTCAGCATTCGGGCTTCAAACAAAAGGTCGGCGATTCGTTTCATGGCGACTCCTGTTAACGGCAACCCAAGCTGGCGATGGTCCGAAGGGCCAGAAACCCGACCGGTCGCCGCTCCCAAAGCAGACGCCGGGCGGATCGCAGGAATCGCTCAGCATGGACGATTGTTGGGAAACGCTTTTACGCCAGGCGGCCTTTGAAGGCAACGCCAAAATTCTTTTTTTTTGACTTTTCATGAAGACAAGGTATATTAACTATTTGGCATTTCGTGGGCACTGAAAAGGCCGCCGACGGTGCTTGCGCGAGCGGACCGGTCCCGCTATCCGGTAGCCGCGCGGGCGTGCGCGGTCGCGCATCCAAAAAAGGGAGCCGAGGTTCTTTCATGGATTTTTCTCAGTTGGATTTAATCCACATGGTGCGCAACGCCAGCATCGTCGTTCAGATGGTGCTTGCGCTGCTGCTTTTCTTTTCGGTCGCGTCCTGGGCCATCATCCTGATCAAATACCGCTACTTCCGGCGCGCCTTGCGTGAATCAGCCGAATTCAGCGATTTTTTCTGGAAGAGCCGTGATTTCTCCAGCGCTTTTGCCAAGGCCAAGGCGCTGCCCGGCAGCCCGCTGGCGCGTATTTTCCGCATTGCCTACATGGAGCTGAAAAAGACCAGTCAGGCCGGAGAGCCGGTGGATTCCAGCGACGCGGCGGCCGCCGCCAACCCGACCTTCGCCTTCAGCGCCCGGTTTGCGGCCACCGACAACGTGAAACGCGCGCTGCGACGGGCGATCAACACCGAAATGACCCGCATGACCCAAATGGTTCCGTTTCTGGCCACGACCGGCAACACCACTCCTTTCATCGGACTTTTCGGGACCGTCTGGGGCATCATGAGCTCCTTCCAGGGCATCGGGCAGAAGGGCAGCGCCAGCCTGGCCGTTGTGGCGCCCGGCATCTCGGAGGCGCTGGTTGCAACCGCCGCCGGCCTGGCGGCAGCCATTCCGGCGGTCATTGCCTTCAATTATTTCATGAGCAAGATCCGCATCGTCGAAACCGAGTTTCAGAGCTTTTCGGCGGATTTTCTCAACATCATCGAACGGGACATCCTGCGCGTTGAAAGGAGAAAAGGATGAGGACCGGCGACAATCGCGACAGCCTGATGTCGGAGATCAACGTGACACCGTTCGTTGATGTGATGCTGGTGCTGCTCATCATTTTCATGGTGACGGCCCCCATGATGATGCAGGGGATGGATGTGGCGCTGCCGCAGGTGACATCCAAACCGCTGGAGACCAAGGAAGAGCATTTGATGATCACCCTCAACAAGGACGGGCAGATCTATATCAACGACTTCCAGGTCACCCTCGACACGCTGCAGGACAAGCTGGCGAAGATCCTGCAGGGACGGACCAATCCCGACGTTTACCTGAAGGCGGACCGAGAGGTCCCTTATGGAACGGTGGCCCAGGCGATGGCGCAGATCAAAGATGCCGGCGTCGAAAAACTGGGCATGGTGACGGAGCCGGCCGCTCCGGAAAAAGACGGCAAGAAGGCCAAACCGAAACGCGGATGATGGACCCACGCTTTGTGCGCAAGCCCCGGGACCCGGAGAGCCAAGTCTTGGCCCGTTCCGTGGCCTCCTGTGTGGCGTTATCGTTCGGCCTGCACGCGCTGGTGATCGCGGCCCTTCTTTATGTGCGGGTGGATCTCTCCAAGCCGCGCCTGCCGCCGGGCGCCATCAGCGTGAACCTGGTGTCCCTGCCGGGGCCCGGACCGGCGCCGGGACCGGTGGCCGGCGATGGCGGAGCGCCCGCTGATCTACCCAAGCCGGTCGAGGCACCGAAACCGGCCCCGGAGAAACCGGCGGTTTCCGTGGCGGAGCCCAAACCCGTACCCGTGGCGCCGCCCAAACCGGAGATCTCCACCGCGCCTCCGAAGGTCAAAGAGAAGAAGTCGCTCAAAGAGGCTACCAAAGACCCTCAGAAATTGATCGAGCGTGCCATCGAGCGGATTGAAAAGAAAGTCAGCGAACCGGACACCAGCTCCGTGGCATCGGCCATCGACCGGTTGAAGAAAAAATTCGGGGATGCCGAAAGCGCGCCGGCGAGACCGGGACCTCCCGGCCCGACGGCGGGTCAGGGCGGCGGCGGCCCCTTCAGCGGGGGCGGGGGCGGGGGTGGCGGTCCGGGACAGATCGAGCCGATCGACATCTACCGGGCGACGGTGGCCTCTCAGGTCGAACGCAACTGGGCGTTTTCACCCCAGTTGGCCGGCAGCGACAAGAACCTCCGGGTGGGGGTGGTGTTCAAAGTGCTGCCCAGCGGAGAAATCACCGACATCCGCTTTTCAGAACGATCCAGCAACCCTTATTTGGATGACTCGGCCTACAAGGCCATTGTCAAATCCAGCCCGGTGGCACCGCATCCGGCGATCATCAAAGCGCCCTACGTTACCGTAGCCATCCGATTCACGCCGGAGGGCATCCGCTAGCGTATTGAAAAACAGAGCGATTCGGCCTACAGTAGTAGTTTATGATTCAATATGGTCCAAACTCAGAGGAGAAAATGACGAAACGGCAACGCGCAGCAACCGTGTGGATGCTGGTGATGGTTTTCATCGGGATGGTCGGAGCTGCCGATGCGCAGCAAGCCGGTGAGGCTTACCAGTATATCGATATTCGCAACCCGTTTTTACGCAAGATTCCCCTGGCTGTTCCCCTGCTTAAGAATCTGAGCAGCGGCGCGCGGGAGGACGACAACGCGCGCAAGGCCGTCGATTTTATGGCCAGCAGCCTGGACTTCACCGGCTATTTCAAAATCTTGGACCGAGCGGCGTTTCTCTTCGACCCGCAGAAAAGCGGCGTGTCTGCCACCGATATCAATTTCCAGAACTGGACGGTGATCGGCGCCGAACTGCTTACTACCGGCACCTATGCAGCGTCCGGAGACAATGTGGAAATGGAACTGCGCCTGTTCGACACGATCAAGGGCCGTCAGATTCTCGGAAAACGCTATTCGGGGAATGTCTCGGAAACCCGCAAGATGATTCTCCGGTTCTGCGCCGAGGTCGTTTTCTACCTCACCGGGAACAAGGGTATCTTCAACAGCCGGATCGCATTCGTCTCCACGGGTTCCGGCAAGAAAGAGATCTACACCTGCGATTTCGACGGGTACAACCCCACCCGGCTGACTTACAACGATTCCATTTCACTTTTTCCGTCTTGGTCCTCCGACGGCCAATATATCGCTTACACCTCCTACAAGGGCGGAAAGCCCGATATCTACATTCGCAACCTCGCTGACAAGCGCGAGGCGGTGATCAGCAATGAGGGCATGAACATCACGCCGGTCTTCATGCCGGACCGATTTGAACTGGCCGCTACCCAGTCCTTTTCCGGAGATCAAGAAATTTATCTGTTGACTGGCACCGGAAAAATGATTAAAAAGCTGACCAACAGCCGAGGCAGTGATGTCTCCCCTACATGGTCTCCAGATGGAAGAAGAATCGCCTTTGTCTCCAACCGGACAGGAGGTCCCCAGATTTACGTTCTGGATCTCGATACCGGCAACGAAAGGCGGCTGACCTTTGAGGGCAAGTACAACACGCAGCCCAGCTGGTCGCCACGGGGAGACAAGATCTCTTACAGTTCCCAGGTGGGCGGATTCCATCAGGTCTTCGTGATCGATGCGGATGGCCAAAACCCGTTACAGCTGACACGCAACGGCGGAGACAACGAGTCGCCTTCGTGGGCACCGGATGGAAGCCTTATTGTTTTCAACAGTACCCGGGAAGGACCTTCGCGGCTTTATGTGATGACGGCGTTCGGTACCGATCAACGTCGGTTGCTGCTTCTGAACGGCGAGCAAATGAACCCCAAATGGTCTTCAGGTGTTTTCAACTGATCACCATCAACCAAAACCCAATAAAGGAAAAGGGAGGAAGACATGCAGAAGAAATTTTGGATGGTGTTGGCATTGCTGCTCGTGATGCCGGGTTTCATGTTTACCGTTTCATGCCAGAAAAGGGTGCAAGCTCAGGCTCCGGCCCCGGCCCCGGCCGCTCCGGCCCCGGCCCCTGCGCCCGCCCCCGCCCCCGCGCCGGCCAAGCTTGAAGTCCCGGCGTTCATGACCGAACGGGTTTATTTCGACTTCGACAAGTCCACGCTGAAGATGGAAGCCCAGTCGCTGCTGAAGAAAAAGGCGGACTGGCTGAAGGCCAATGCGGCCGCCAAGCTGCTGATCGAAGGCAACTGCGATGAGCGCGGCACGGCAGAATACAACTTGGCCTTGGGTGAGCGTCGGGCCGAAGCTGCCAAGAAATTCCTCGTGGATATGGGCGTCGATGCGAAGCGGATCTCCACGATCAGCTATGGTGAAGAGCGCCCGGTCGATCCTCGCAAGAACGAGGAAGCCTGGGCCAAGAACCGCAACGACGGTTTTGTGATCAACTAAGGCCATCCCGATCGGCCGGTCACCGTTGCACGCCGCAGCGGTGGACCGAATCCGTTGGATGTGCCGGACCCTTCAGACGGCAAACGCACGCATCCCGCGTCGTTTGCCGTCTGTTGTATCGCCGCCGGGCACGAACACAAAAAACATGATAGGGTGAATTTTATGGGCCGTTCAGGAAGCTGGAAGTGGTGGTTGCCCCCGTTGCTGCTCGTCCTGTCCATTCATGGATGCGCCACCCGCCGGGACGTGACCACGATCGACTCTCGATTGAGCGAAATCGAGTTGCGCGATTCCGAGGAACGCCGTCGGCGCGATGAGATCGCCCGAGCCCGCGAGGCCAACGAACAGGCCTTGCGCCAGATGTCCGCTTCTTTAAGGGCCCAGATCGACGAATTGCGGGAAGAAACCCGAGGGCTTTCCGGCCGGGTGGAGGAACTGGAGCATACGATGCGCCATAAGTCCGGGGCGGTGGAATCGGGAGAAAAGCCGCGGGAGGACAAGCTGTCTCGTTTAGAGGAAACCAGCAGCCAGCAGGCGCAACGTCTGGCGCGTATCGAGGAGCATTTGAAGCTTGAACCCGCCGGCATCGCTTCCAAACCGGAATCGAAGATCAAACCGGAGAGTGTCGCCAAAGTCCCGTCCGAGGAGGAGCTTTACAACCGGGCCAAACAGGCCTTCGACCAGGGCAATTCCGGCCAGGCCCGCCGCGGGTTCGAGGAGCTGATTCAGCGCTATCCGAATTCCGCCAATGCCGACAATGCCCAGTTTTGGATTGGTGAGACCTTTTTCCGCGAGAAATCCTACGAAAAAGCAATCCTCGAATACCAAAAGGTGATCGAGAAATACCCCAAGGGCAACAAAGTACCGGCTGCTCTGCTGAAGCAGGGAAATGCCTTTCTCGCTTTGGGAGACAAGGTGAACTCGCGGCTGATCTTTGAAGAGCTGGTGCGCAAATTCCCTCAGACCGCCGAAGCCAAGACCGCCTCCGACAAGCTCAAGGAGCTGCGTTGAACGGCAGCGGTCCCGGTCCGCAGGGGGACGACCCGTGGTTCTCGGCCACCGGTTGCACGCGATGATCAAAATCATGGGCGTGGATCCCGGGCTGGCGGCGACCGGCGTGGGTGTCGTCCGCGGCCAGGGTCTCCAGGTGCAGGGATACTCGTTCGGATGTATCACCACGTCAACGACCGGGACTCTGCCCGAGCGCCTCGACCGCATCTTTTCACAGCTCCTCGATTTGCTTTCAAAAGAAACGCCCGACATGCTGGTGGTGGAAGACGTTTTTTCCCTGAAGGAATATCCCAAATCAGGCATCGCTTTAGGCCAGGTGTCGGGGGTGGTGATGGTCGCGGCCTCTCGGTCCGGGGTTCCCTGTGCCGCCATCCCGGTGCGCGAAGCCAAACAGGTGCTCACCGGCAACGGGAACGCCTCCAAGACCCAATTGGAAAGCGCCGTGCGCCGACACCTCCATCACCCGGATCCCATCCGCCCCTACCATGCATCGGATGCCTTGGGGTTGGCCATCATCGGCTTGTTTCGTTACGGCAAGCGCTCGCAGCGATGTATCCGGGCACGCCGATGATTCCGACCTCCGACCGACAGCCGCCAGGCGGCCCCCCGGAGACGCTTTTCGGGATTCAACGCCAGGCGGGTAAAACAGGATCGTTATCCACGTGATCGGATACATCCAGGGAAAAATTCTCAAAAAAGAAGCAGACCGATTGCTCGTGCTGGCAAACCAGATCGGCTACGAGATCCTGGTGCCCGCCGTGGTCATGGAGGCGCTGGCGGATCGTCAGGCCGGCGATGAACTGGCCTTGCACGTTTACTACCAGCAGACCGAGCGCCAGCCCAAACCCGTTTTGATCGGGTTCAGCCATGAGGTCGAAAAAGAGTTCTTCCAGAATTTCATCAACGTGGAGGATATCGGCCCCTTGAAGGCCGTGAAGGCGATGACGCTGCCCGTCAGCGAGATTGCCAGAGCGATCGAAGCGCGGGACCTGGAGGCGCTGGCCCGCTTGAAAGGAATCGGCAAGCGCACGGCCCAGAAGATCATTGCCACGCTGGAAGGCCGTATGGGCAAGTTTGCCCTCATGCGGGCGGAATCGAAATCTCCGGCACCGACCGCCGACGATGTGGCCCAGCAGGTGCTGGAGGTCATGGTCAACCAACTGGGCCATCGGGTGGCCGACGCCAAGCGTATGATCGCCGAGGCGTTCAAGCGCCGCAACACCATCTCCACGCCGGAGGAACTCTTCGAGGAGGTGTACCGTGGGGAGCAGATGGGCAGCGCCGCACCTGGCGAACGGAGCTCCTGAAGCCGCGGCGCATGAAATGGATGGCAGCGGATTTCGATAGACTTCCTCCGGAAGCAGGGGGTTCTTCCAGCGGCGGTTCCCACGGAAAGGGCTCTGCATGAGCGACGACATCATCGCTTACACTTCGGACGACAAGCCCGGGCTGGTATCCGGGCGCGCGCGCGAGGAGGATCTGGAACCGGAAATTGTGTCCTTGCGCCCCCGCCGCCTGGTCGATTATGTCGGTCAGGCCGATGTGGTCGAGACCCTTAAAATCGCCATCGAAGCGGCCTCGCAGCGCAGCGAGCCCATCGACCATGTGCTGCTCCACGGCCCGCCCGGCTTGGGCAAGACGACGCTGGCGCACATTGTCGCCAATGAGATGGGATCGAACCTGACGCTATCCTCCGGACCGGCCCTCGAAAAGGGCGGGGACCTGATCGGGATCCTCACGCACCTGGAGTTCGGCGACATCCTGTTCATCGACGAAATCCACCGGCTCCCCAAATCGGTGGAGGAATTGCTTTACCCGGCGATGGAGGATTTCGCAATTGATTTCGTCTTCGACAAGGGCGTGCACGCCCGCAGCCACCGGTTTCGACTGAAACGCTTCACCATGGTGGGCGCCACCACTCGCGTCGGCCTTCTGTCCGCGCCGCTGCGCGACCGCTTCGGCATCTTCCGCAGCCTTGACTTTTATGGGATGGATGAGCTGGTGCGGATCACGAAGCGTTCGGCCGCGTTGCTCGACATCGGCATCGGTGACGAAGGCGCCTTCGAATTGGCCCGCCGCTCGCGGGGTACGCCGCGCATCGTCAATCGCCTGCTGAGGCGCGTCCGGGATTACACCCAAGTGCGCTCCCAAGGGGTGATCAACCGGCAGACCGTGGCGGCCGCCTTGGAGTTGGAAGGCGTGGACGGTCAGGGGTTGACGGACCTCGACCGGCGGTATCTGAGAACGGTCATTCAATTCTACCACGGGGGGCCGGTGGGCATCGAAGCCCTGGCGGCCACGCTGCAGGAGGAGTCCGACACGCTGGTGGATGTCGTCGAGCCCTACCTGTTGAAAATCGGATTCCTCACGCGAACCTCCTCGGGCCGGAAAGCATCCGAAGCCGCCTATCGGCATTTGGGGTTCAGCGTTCAGCAGAGATTTTTTTAATGGCGATTATCAGCCTTATCACGGATTTCGGCGTCCAGGACGAATATGTGGGGCTCATGAAAGCCGCGATTCTGGGAATAGACCCCGCAGCGACGATCGTCGACATCAGCCATGCAGTCGACCCCCAGGACATTATCCAGGCCGCCTTTCTACTGGAATCCTCCTATCGCCATTTCCCGCCGGGCAGCATCCATCTGGTGGTGGTGGATCCCGGGGTGGGAACGATGCGGGCGCTGATCTTTCTGGAGGCGAGCGGCCAGCGCTTCCTGGCTGCGGACAACGGCGTGCTATCTCTGTTGATGGACCCTCCCCGGAGGGCAATGCTGCGCCGCGTGGAAAACCCGGCGCTGTGGCGCTCCAGCGTGAGTGCGACCTTCCATGGCCGCGACATCCTGGCGCCGTCCGCCGCGCACTTGTCTAAGGGCATGGATGCGCGCGAACTGGGGCCCGAACTGGATCCGGCCGAGATGATTCTGCTGGTCGATCTGCGCGCCAAACGGTCTCCGGGCGGCAACGTCACGGGTCGGATCGTGCACATCGACCGGTTCGGAAACCTGATCACCAACATCGATGCGGCCCTCCTGCGGTCATCCGATGAGGCTGCACATGAGCTCCCTGCTACGGTCCGGTTGGCCGGACAGGCGATCGTTGGCCTGCGCCGAACGTATGCGGACGGAGAGGCCGGTCGGCCGCTGGCCTTGGTTGGAAGCCGCGGGTATCTCGAAATTGCCGTAACCTGCGGCAGTGCCCAGCGCTATTTCGGCGTCTGCAAGGGGGATGCCGTGGAAGTGCGGCCTGACGGATGAACACCGGTGCGGAAAACGGCAGCGAGCTCAGGCGGGAGGACCGGTCTCCGGCGGCGGACCGGCAGTGGAGGGTGCTCTTTATCGGCGATCACGGCAAGGTGATTGGCTTCAAGCGCATCAAAACGCTGATCTGGCTGGCCATCGGCCTTATTACGACCGCCCTGGTGGCCGTGGTCGTGCTGGTGGCTGTGAATGCAGGCTTGCATACGCGCACGCACAAGCTTCAGGAGCAGCTGGCCTCATTGCAGCTTCAAGTTCAGGCGCTGCGCCAGGAACGCGACCGGCTCACCGCCCATGTGGTCCTGGTGGAAACCAAAATGAAGGAGACGCTGGCCGGTGTGAATCGTCCGGCGGCCGGTCAGAAACCGAATCCTGCCGTCGGCGCCGCAAAAGCCATCGACCCCCCGCGCTCACCGCAACCGGAGGTTGCGGCGGAGCATTCAACGGCATCCCCGGAGTCAACCGCGGAGGCCAGGCTTCCTGTCGGCATCGAGGAAAGCGTTGTCATCGAGGGTTTTTACGCCGGATGGGATGCGGCGCGTCAAGCGATCGATCTCCGCTACCGATTGATCGCCGCCCGTTCGGGCCGCAAGCCCTTGGCGGGTCATGTCATCGTGGTATTAAAAGGCGATGGCATCGAGCCGGAACGCTGGCTGGCCATGCCGCGGGTCGACTTGCCCAAAGGCAGGCCCTCCGGACGACAAAAGGGCTACACCTTCTCCATCAGCCATTCCAAGGCGTTTGCGCACGCGATGCCCGCTCCGCCGTCGTTGCCCGCCTACACCCAGGCGGTGATGTACGTTTTTTCGAATGA
This sequence comes from uncultured delta proteobacterium, assembly GCA_963700055.1. GTDB lineage: Bacteria > Desulfobacterota > Desulfobacteria > Desulfobacterales > SpSt-501 > SpSt-501. The sequence goes on from CAVOWH010000016.1 coordinate 117,654, forward strand.
GGGCCAGCTCTTGGTGGCCAGGGATTATAGCGTTGACCTTAAACCGTCGGGCGGATGATGCATGCGGTTTTCCAGCATGGGAAGAACCGCATGCAGATGAATCGGCGTGCCGGCAAAATTCCCGAAGGTGGCGTCGCGGAACGGAAGGTTGTGGCGGTTTCGAATCAGGTCGAAAATTTCCAGGTAGTTCAGCAGAATGCGTCGGCTCCATTCGAGCCCAAGGCGTCCGGTGAAATCGAGGATGGCGTCCTTGGAGCCTTCGATCTCAAGGAAGTCGCCGAAGGGCAGGGAGTCCAGGCAGAAGCTCGTTTGATCCACCACCAAGGTTTCGCGCCATTTCTCATAGGTCTGTTCGGGCCGGAATCCCAGGGACATCAAAATACGTTGCATGGTATCGAAATCGTCAACCTCAACCTCTAGTTCGTTGCACTGCTTGAAGGCCGGGTCGGCGTCCACCGGTACGGATTTGAAAGTCAGGGTGGATTTGCGCTCCCGACGCAGTCTCAGGAGGGAGTTGGTCCGGAGCAGGTTGCGGCCTTGATCCTCGAAACAGATGTTGAGTTCCAGCGCGCGGCCGAAGCTGCGAGCGCCGACCGCTAGAAGCCTGGCGCGCAGGTCAAGGGGGTCGGCCAGGTGGAATTTGACTTCGGTTTCAACCATGGGCATAGCGTGGCCGCTTAAACGAGAACCTTCTCGGGAGATGCCGGTGCGTTGCCGTCCGTGCGGGGGCCGGGCGCCGGTTTGCAACCCCGCGGATCTACCGTTATCATCATAGGTCAACCGGGGTATCCTGTAAAGCTCGATTTTTCATCTTTTTTATTGACATGCTCCATAATATCACCTAAATATACACGATTTTGAAAGTACAGGAGTGCTTATCGTGAAAAAGTACACTTACAGCGCCAAGGAAGCCGATAATCAGGGTAAATGGTATGTTGTGGATGCGAGCGGCGCCGTTCTCGGACGGTTGGCGTCGACCGTGGCCGCGCGCCTGCGGGGCAAGCACAACCCGCTGTTCACCCCGCATGTGGACACCGGCGATTTCGTCATCGTCATCAACGCCGATAAAATCAGGCTCACCGGAAAGAAGTGGGTGGAAAAGCTCTATCACCGGCATACCGGCTACATCGGCGGGCTGAAGACCGAAAGCGCCAAGGAGCTCATGCAGAAACGTCCGGAAGAGTTGATCCGCAGAGCGGTTAAAGGCATGCTGCCGAAAAACAGACTCGGCAGCCGGTTATTCACCAAACTGAAAGTCTACACCGGCGTTAACCACCCGCATCAGGCCCAGCAACCCGAATCCCTAAGCGTTTAAACGAATAGGACCGATCATCGAGGAACCGGATGGAAAAACAAGCTTCTTTCTACGCCACTGGAAAACGCAAATCATCGATCGCCCGCACCTGGCTCACCCCGGGCAGCGGCGCCATCATTGTGAACGACCTCCCGGTGGAGGAATATTTTCCGCTGGAGACCACCCGCCTGGAACTCATCCAGCCCCTCAAGCTGACGAATACCTCCGGGGCTTACGACATCCGGGCCACGGTTCAGGGCGGAGGCCCGGTCGGCCAGGCGTCAGCGATCCGTCACGGGATTACGCGTGCGCTGATTACCGCCAACCCGGATTTCCGTAGCACCCTCAAAAAGGCCGGATTCGTGAAGCGCGATCCGCGGGTTAAAGAACGCAAGAAATACGGCCAGCGTTCCGCCCGCGCGCGATTCCAGTTCTCCAAACGCTAGCATCTCATCCAACTTTTTTCAAAAATCGAAAGGGAACGGGTCTTTTGCCCGCTCCCTTTTTTTATGGTACCAGGGAGGCATTCAACCACGGGAGGGTTATCACATGCCCCTGAGCACGATCGATCTCAATTCGGATGTCGGCGAAAGTTTCGGCAGCTACACCTTGGGTCTGGATGAAGAAGTCATTCCCCTCATCAGTTCGGCCAACATCGCCTGCGGCTATCATGCGGGCGATCCCGCCGTCATGCGCCGGACCGTGGCACTCGCACGAAAACATGCGGTCGCTCTGGGGGCGCACCCCGGGCTGCCCGATCTGGTCGGCTTCGGACGCAGAAACATGGACGTGACGCTGGAGGAGATCAAGGACTTCGTCACCTATCAGATCGGTGCGCTCCAGGCCGTGGCCGCAGTGCAGGGCGCTCGGCTGCAGCACATCAAGCCGCACGGGGCGCTCTACAATATGGCCGTCAAGCGCCCCGCCATCTGGGATGCGGTGGCGGAGGTAATGGCCAAGCTCGACGAGCGGCTGATTCTGTTTGTGCTGGCCGGCTCCGACCGCAGCGAACTGGAGTCGATCGGCCGGCGTCGCGGCATCCGCATCGCCTTCGAATTCTTCGCCGACCGCACCTACAACCCGGACGGATCGCTGGTCTCCCGCAAGCTGCCCGGCGCCGTGATCCATGACCATGACGAGGCGGCGGCCAAGGTGCTAAAGCTCGTCACAGAAGGCAAGGTGAAGACCATCGAAGGCCCGGAGATCGAGCTGAAAGCCGAGACCATCTGCGTCCACGGCGACAACCTGAACGCCTTGGTGCTGGTGAAGAAGATCCGCGAGACGCTGAAGGCGGCCGGCGTCGCCGTGAAACCGCCGGCCGCCTTTCTATAGGAAAAAGCAATGAGAGTTGAGTGCTGAGGACTGAGCCAATCAACAGGAGCTCAACAGACATGGTGCCCATGCCCTTTAGATTCCGCCCCATGGGCGACCGCAGCTTTCTCATCGAACTCGGGGAAAAGATATCTCCGGATGTCAACTGCCGCGTGCAGCAGCTCCTGCAGCGGATCCAGCACGCCCGGCTGCCGGGCGTCCGGGAGTTGGCACCCGGTTATCGGTCGCTGCTGGTCGTCTTCGATCCTTTGACGGTCGCGTCGGTCGAGCTGAGGGAGCACATCACGACAGTCGCCTCCGCGCAGGGTTCTGCCGGCCTGCCGCCGGCTAAGCTGCTCACTGTGCCGGTGTTTTACGGAGGGGAGCACGGCCCGGATCTGGAATGGGTGGCGAGCCACCTCGGCATTTCCGCCGACGAGGTGATCCGCCTGCACAGCGAAACGATCTACCGGGTCTACATGATCGGCTTCACGCCCGGCTACCCGTATCTGGGCGAGCTTCCTGCGGCCCTGGCTGTCCCCCGGCGCAGCACACCGCGCACACGGGTTCTCAAGGGATCGGTGGGCATTGCCCAGCGTCAAACCGGCATCTATCCGGTGGAGAGCCCCGGCGGCTGGCAAATCATCGGCTGGAGCCCTATCGAGCTCTTCGACCCCAACCGGCAGCTGCCGTCGCTGCTGGAGATGGGGGATCGGGTTAAATTCGAAGCTGTGCGGCAAGTGGAGATTTAAAGAATGGTGGGCGTGAACACGTTCGAGTTGCTGTCCCCCGGGATTATGAGCAGCGTGCAGGACCTCGGCCGGTTCGGCTGCGCGCGCTACGGGGTCGCGGCCAGCGGGGTGCTGGACGCCTTCGCTGCGCGGGTGGGTAACCTCCTGGTCGGAAACGACGAGAATGCGGCCGTGGTGGAGACGACCCTCATGGGCCTGCGGATCAAGGTCCTGCGGGACACGGTGGTGGCCGTCACCGGCGGCGACCTCCAGGCGCGCAAGGGCAGTGAGCCCCTGCCGATGTGGCGATCGCACACGGTCCGGGAGGGTGAGATACTTGTTTTTTCGGGGCCCGCGAGCGGTTTCCGCGCCTACCTGGCCGTTGCCGGAGGCATCCAGGTGACGACGGTCATGGGCAGCCGGTCGACCAACCTTTCCTCGGGGTTCGGCGGTTTCGGGGGCCGTGCGTTGCGCAAGGGAGACATTCTCGCCGTAGAGCCGGTCAACGATCCCATTCGTTTCTCCGATCGGGTCTTCTCGCCGGAAGCGGTTCCCGCTTACGCTTCGCCCTGGCGCCTGCGGATCGTTTGGGGTCCGCAGGACGACCACTTTTCAGAGGAAGGCAAGCAGACCTTTGCTACCGCCGGCTTCACGGTGTCGCCTGACTCCGACCGCACCGGCATTCGCCTGAAGGGCCCGGAGGTCAGCCGTAAGCCCGGCCTGGAGGAATCCATCATTTCCGAGGGTATCTTGTCAGGGGCGATCCAGATCCCGGGAGACGGCCAGCCCATTATTATTTTAGGTGAGACGGCCTCGGGCGGCTACCGCAAGATCGCCACGGTGATTTCCGCGGACCTGCCGCTGCTCGGTCAGATCACCCCCGGGGACGAGGTTTCCTTCGAAGCGGTATTGATGGAGGCGGCTATACAGGCGCTGCGGGAGATGGAGGGCAAAATAGAAGAGCTTAAACGAAGTCTTCAAAAAAGATGATATCTAATTTTACTGAGCGCCGATTGGTTTGCGATTAGCGGAAGATCACCATCAAAATTTTCACCCGTTCTCTTTAAAAGCCACCCTATAAATTATTCATGGTGACGAACGTGCTAAAAGCGCCCTTCACCCATATGGATCAAACTTAGCCGCCTTCTTCAGGTCAGCACGCCACGTCTCAGGTGATTTTTTCGATATAGTCGTCTTCATGGAGGTCATGTTGACCTGGTCATCGCCTGCGACAGGACACCGACTTGAGTCATGATTTCCTCCACATCGAGCGACTGAACCCGCCGGTCCTTCACCAACAGGCGTCCGCCTACCATGACCGATTTTACATCCGAGCCCTTGGCCGCATAAACGACGGCGGAGGCCGGATGATAAATCGGTGTCAGGTGCGGTGCGAAGGTGTCGATGATGATGAGGTCAGCTTGTTTCCCGGGCTCAATCGACCCGATCTCCCGATCCAGGCCGAGGGCCCGGGCGCCGTCTATGGTGGCCATGCGGATCACCGATTCGGCCGGCAGGACCGTCGGATCAAGACCGATCACCTTGTGGAGTTTGGCTGTGAGGTCCATGGTTTGAAAGAGGTCGAGGTCGTTGTTGCTGGCGCAGCCGTCGGTACCGAGGCTTACCGTGACACCTGCCGTCAGCATCTCGGCCACCGGGGCGACGCCTGAGGCAAGCTTCATGTTGCTTTCCGGGTTGTGGGAGATTTTCACCCGCCGTTGCGCGATGACGCCCACGTCCGCCGCATCCACGCACACACAATGGACCAGCAGAGTACGGTCATCCAGCACGCCGATGCGATCGAGGTAGGCCACGGGGGAGGCACCGTGGAGCGACCGGACATGTTCGTGTTCCCAGCGCGTTTCCGCGGCGTGAATCTGGAAGATCAGCCCGAACTCGTCGCAAAGCTTTTTGGCTTGGACGAGGGTATCGGTGCAGCAGGTATAAGGTGAGTGGCAAAAAACTGAGGGGCGGACGTTTTCAGTCCGCTCCAGCCAGCTGTGGATGAATTCCCGTGCGACGGAAATGTTTTGGGCCGGGTCCGATACTCCGGGGGCGGGGTGGTCGATGACTCCCTGTGCCAGCACCGCCCGTAATCCGAAGTCCCTCACGGCCGCCGCGACGGCATCTTCATGAAAATACCCGTCGCAACAGGTAGTCGTTCCGGAGAGCGCCATCTCCGCACAGGCGAGAAGAGCCCCCCAGCGCACGGATTCAGGGCGGATGACGGTGCGTTCGGCCGGGAAGATGTGTTCATTCAGCCAAGCCGCCAGCGGCAGGTCGTCGGCAAGCCCCCGAAAAAGCGTCATCGGCAGGTGCGTGTGCGTGTTGACCAAGCCCGGCATGACGATGCCGCCCTGGGCGTCGAAGGATTCGCGGGCCCTCGGCAGACTCCCGGAAACGGCCTCCGGCCCCACGCCCTGAATCCGGCCCCCGGCGACGACGATCCAGCCGCGCGGGATGATGTCGAAATGCGGGTTGCAGGTGAGGATGACGGCGTTGTGGATGAGGGTGTCGAAGGTCATGCGGCTAACCTGGAAAATTCAGTGCTTTCTATTTCGTGTCTCCGTTGGTCCGTTCATGCGCCGAGGTCGAATCATCCGCTTTATAAATTGTTTTCATCAATTCAATCAGTTCGCCTTTTCATTCCATAAGTGATCCTTGGCAAGACGAGCCTGCACCGGCAGTACATGCAAAGCAGTGGCTGCGGACGACAATCTCGCGATTGGCGAGAGAGGCAAATTCGAAATCGCGGATATGAAAAGGCGCACCACTGTTGACGGTCAAGCCCAGAATCTGGTTGAAATCGCAGTCATAGAGACGGCCATCCCATCCAACCGAGAGAGTCGTACGGCACATCACCCTTTCGACGGTCCGGGTGTTGAAGGCACATTGAAGTGTACGGATATAGTCCGATAAGTTTCCGCTGATGGTCAAATACTCCAGATAGCGACCAATCGGGCAATTGACCAAACAGAACAGCGTATTGAAACGTACCCCGAACCGATCGAACAATACACGTCGATATTCCGACTCAAGAGCGCTTTGGGGCCCTGGCAGATAAGCGCCGGCAGGATTGTGAACCAGATCAAGCCTCAGACCGCTATCCGAGGTGCCGTATCCGAATTTGTTCAACTGCCGAACGGCTTCGATCACCCGTTCAAAGGTGCCGGCGCCGCGCTGCCGGTCCGTCCGCTCGGCCCGGTAGTCTGGGAGCGACCCTACCAACTCAACGTTGTTTTCAGCAAAAAACGCCATTAAATGACGGTATTTCTCATCAAGCAAAATCACCAGATTGCTGCGCACGAGCAACCGCTTCCCCAAACCGGCCATTTCCCGAATTAACCATTCAAGGTCTGGATGAAGCTCCGGAGCACCCCCCGTTATATCGATGGCCTTTACATCGGGATGCCCCGCCGCTTGAACGCATTGACACAACGTCTCAAGAGACATGGATTCCGTCCGCCCAGGCCCGGCCTGGACATGGCAATGCCGACAGGACAGGTTGCAGCGGCGTGTGATATTCATCTGTAAGACCTCGACGGTCGTCGCACGCAATGGATAAAACCCGCATTTCCGCAACCGATCCGCAAAGCTTTCAGTTACCAAGGTTTCCAAGGATGCCTTCACGCGCTACATCTCCTTTTTCTTTATAATTTTTCGCATCTGAGTCGCGTGAGCCAAAGTATCACCCGCGACCATGGCGGCGCCGACATGAACTGCCTCCATCATTTCGTCGTTCCCGACCCCGAGTGAGAGGCATTTATTGGTGTAGGCGTCGATGCAGTAAGGACAGTGTCGCACCGTGGCCACGGCGAGTGCAATCAATGCTTTTTCACGTTCACTCAATTTGCCGGCGCCGGTAGCGGTGGCATAATAGTCGAAGAATTTGCCACTCAACTCCGGTGCGTATTCACCGATGTTGGGGAAATCCTCAAGATCGCTTCGTTCGTAGTAAGTTTCGCTCATTGCATTTTTCCTTTCCGCCGAGAAATGTTGGGCTCGATACTCCCACACCACTCACCGTCGCCAGGCCATCAACCGGGCAAATATAGACTTGGTGAAAGGCGTCAATCGAGTACGGTTATAAGCGTCTCCGACCTGTCGAATGGCCTCGGCTTGGGTCGGATAAGGATGAATGGTGTTGGCGATTTGCTTCAGCCCCAATCCGTTGGCCATAGCCAGCGTGATCTCCGAAATCATATCTCCAGCATTGTGAGCAACTATCGTAGCCCCCGCGATCTTGTCCGTGCCTTTGCGAACATGCACGCGCACCAAGCCCTTCGTCCTGCCCTCGAGAACGGCTCGGTCCACATCGGCCAACTTCCGGGTGAAGGTGTCCAGTTCAACCCCCTGCTCTGCGGCCTGTTTCGTGTAGAGGCCGACATGGGCAATTTCCGGCTCCGTGTAAGTGCACCATGGGATGGTCAACGCGCTGGCCTTGGCGCGGCCGAAAAAGAGCGCATTGCGAATCACGATGCGCGCCATGAAATCCGCGGCATGCGTAAATTGATAGGGAGAACAGATATCCCCCGCCGCGTAAATGTCGGGCTGGGTCGTATGAAGCTTATCATTCACCTGGACTCCTTTTTGGGAGTAGGCTACACCTGCCGTTTCCAATCCAAGTCCTTCGACATTGGGTGATCGTCCCACGGCGACCAACAGCTTATCCACCACCTCGTTATAACCCTTCTTATGTGACTCCACCAGCAAGCGTATCCGGCCCCCTTCGGCCTTGGCGAGTTTCAGATCCTTACCACAGCAGAGGAGTTTAACGCCGTCTTGGATCATGGATTCCAGAACCAACCCGGAAGCATCGCTGTCTTCTCGCGGCAAAATGCCATGCACCGTCTCCACGAGGAACACGTCCGAGCCGAACCGTGCAAAGGCCTGGGCCATCTCACAGCCGATAGGCCCGGCGCCGATGACCGCCAACCGTTTCGGCAGTTCGGTTAGGGAGAAGACGGTTTCATTGGTCAGATACTCCACTTCGTCCAGCCCCGCAATCGGCGGGGCCGAGGCCCGCGCGCCCGTGGCGATGACCGCTTTCTTGAAGCGCAGTTTTTCTCCCGCGACCTCCACCGTATGGGGATCGACAAACCGCCCGCCGCCGATGAAGACATCGACACCCAACTCGCTGAATCGTTTGACGGAGTCGTGCGGGGCGATCGACGCCCGCAGCCGGCGCATGCGCTCCATGGCCTGGCCGAAATCGACCCGCACGCCTTCTGGAACATGGACGCCGAACTCGGCGGCATCGCGAACGGCGGCCGCCACGCGAGCCGCGCCGATCAAGGCCTTGGACGGAACGCAGCCGACGTTCAAGCAGTCCCCGCCCAACAGGTGGCGTTCAATCAGCGCGACCTTCGCCCCCAGGCCGGCCGCGCCGGCCGCACTGACAAGCCCAGCGGTTCCGGCCCCGATGACGACGAGGTTGTAGCGTGATGCCGGTCTCGGGTTCGTCCAATCGGGTGGGTGAACCTGGGCCATCAGTTCCTGGTTGTGCTTGTCCCATGGGCGAATCATGGGTTGGCCGTTCATTTTTTCCGACATTTGTGTGCTCCTTTGCTATGAAATGCGCGAGGATAGAGCTTTTCTCGCCACGCGCGTGACAAAAATGGTAACCCCAACCGTCGCCAACAGCCCAACCCCGTAGAGAACCCACTCGGCCGTGGTGCGCGTGTGCCCCCGGCGCCCAGACTGGCAAGATCACCGGCCAGCGAACCGAGGTACACATACATTACGGTGCCGGGGATCATGCCCAGCCACCCAGTTCCGTGCCAGGTAGCGCCCGACCAGGAGGGCGCTGGTTGCACCCAGTGTTGCTCCAAACAGGCCGTCTTCCCCCCACCGATAGGCCCGGCCCCTGGCATGCTCATGAGGCAAATAGTCCCAACACAGTCCCTCCGGGGAGTAGTCCTCCCGCACCGTTGCCCACTGTCTTTCGGAGAGGTAAGGCCCCCAGCGTTTCCAGTTTTTGGTTCGGGCGGCATCCTCGCTGATTCGAATCGATTCCGCAGTTGGCAGATTCATAAACAGCTTTCTCCTGGGCCTTTGAGGGCGGCGTTTTTTCGCCGGTATCGGATTAGCCTGAAACGGGTTCTCTGAATGCTGAATACCCCGCCCCTTGGGGCGGGGACGGTTAATTTTTTTTCAGCGCCGAAGTTGTTCTGACCTCTTTACGACCAATCGTTTTTTACTTTGTTATTTCTCGACATACATTATTGTACATAAAAAGACCATGACCATACCCTTTGCTTTTAAACTCTCTATATACTCTAATCCTTTGTCATATGTCACTTCTGTCCCAACGTTAATCAAATAATTGCAGTTGGTTAGAGGTTGAGCAATTCTGATCTATGCAGTCAGTGCTTGCGAGTGCCCGATCTAAGGGCGTTTTCTCAAATACGGCGACACTTAAAATCTGTAAAATTGTGCAGAGGCTTTGTTCCAGTTTCAGCTGTTTCTTTACGATGGCCACAAGTACATAGACGGTGATGGCAATCCATATTTGGGCTTTGACGGCATTCTCGGTGGTCCCGTAAAAAGCTTTTATTCGCAGATGCTGCTTGATCCATTTGAAGAACAGTTCTACCTGCCATCGGAAGCGATACAGCGCCGCGACGGTCTCGGCAGGCAGCGTGAAGTTGTTGGTCAGGAACACGCGCGTTCTTTGAGTCTCGGGATCCACATAGCGGATGCGTCGAAGCTTTGAAGCGTAATCCCGCCGGGCTCGATACGTAGCTGATCCAGGATTCGGACGTCGTGAACTTTGCCGGAGGTGACAATGAACACGCTGGGGATGTTGCCGCGCAGATCCAGCAGTGTATGCAGCTTCACCGCCGCCTTGCGTTTGCGGGACTGCGCCCAGGGGAATACAGACAGGCACAGGTCGATTGTCGTGGAGTCCAGTGCATAGACGCAGTGACCCAACTCGACACCGAAGGAGTCGTTGACATAACGCCTTCTGGCCTTGGCAATCAGTATCTGTGCGAAGTCGGCATAGATACGCCAGTCGCGGACTTGATTCGCATGCGCCAAGGTGTTCCGGGATACTTTGCCGCGGATGCCGGCATGATAGAGCCTGGAGGGGGTTGCTCGCAGGCAAGCCTGGATGTCGCGCAGACTCTCGCGAAAGGCCAGCTGCGCAAAGGCCATGCACAGAAACTGATTCCAGCAGGAGAAGCTCTTGATTTTGAAATTGCCGTTGTACCGCTGCACGCACTGGCGAAAATCGTAAGGGGAGAGAAAATCCATCAGCTGTGAGAAAATAGTTTTTCCGGAATTCATGGGCGCGTTCCTCCTTAAAACCTGAAGGAACTTCCCATTTTCGCCCAACTGATTTCAAATCGATAAATGCCATTTTGAGCTGAAAAATATTTGGTATCAGTAGGTTAAGCAACCATTAAACATCAACGTTGGGACAGTAGTGCGGGCACATATAAAATCAATGCCCCGCCCTTCGACCACGGCACCTGGAAAGCCCAGAAGCGATAGGGCCTCCAAGGGAGTTTCTTCAATGCCGTCAACGCTGCTTTGCCAACGCGTTGGACAGTTAACCACCAAACGATCGCAGATTTCAGATGAAAAAGCCAACCAGAGACTTCAAGAGACGATGTGGCTTCACCCCAGCTTTGGTTGTACTACTCGGCATAGCTCTTGTCGCATCCAGCCTTTTGGGGGCCATGCCGGCTGGCCGCGAACGCGTGCAGCAACCTGTTCGCAGCAGCCACGCCGCCGACCGGAGTTGCTCCGAACGACACGCTGACGGCGGCGCAGTCGATCGCCCCCTAACCGTGGTACCAGCCTGAGCGACTCTTCGCCCTGCTCGATCAGTTCTATGCGATCCCGAAGGGCAAGACGATGCGCGCAGTGCCGTACATGCCTTACCTCCAATGGATCTGACAGTGTCCGCATCCCCGACATGAATTACTTCCAATAGCCGGAATTTGGTTTGGCTCTCCCCGCAGGTTGAGCTCTCCAGGCTTTAGCGCGAATCCAGGGCTGCTTTCAATTTTCCAAGCCAATTGAAAAGCATCGCGAAATTCTATAGTATCCCGCCGTTGAACTAATTTGGATCTGCAGGGTTTGACGTTTGGCATAGGCGGAGGCCGCGCATGCGGTTAAGGGCACTACAATCCTTTTTCATTCTCGTTTTGATTGCAGGGATGGGGCTTGCCGCCATAACTCAAGCCCAGGTTGCACCCGGCGCAACGCCCGAATCCCAAGCTAAGCCAGAGGACCATTCTAATCCCGCAGTCGACTTGTCCCATAAAAATGTTCTGGTCCTGCACGGCCTGGAATCCAACGTGCCCATCTTCGAATTGACCGACCGTGGAATCAAAACGGTCCTGGACTCCGGGGGGGTGGGCAACCGAAACCAGTTCTTCGAATACCTTGATCTTGTGCGCAATCCCGGTCCTGAACACCGAATCCTAATGGCAGAGTTTATGCGCCAGCGCTACGGTCAGCGCAAGATCGACCTCGTCATCACGCTGTACCCGGAGGCCCTGCTCTTTGCGGTGAACGAAGGCTGCCCGATCTTCCCGGGGGCCCCGATCGTAGCCCTGTACTTGCCTGAATACTTCGAGTTGCCGCATGGGGGCTGCCCGGTCATCCGCCAGTTCGCCCTACCGGACATCAGCGGAACGCTTGAGCTCGCACTGAAACTGGTTCCCAAGGCCCAGCTCGTCTATGTCGTGAGCGGAGCCCATTCCTTGGATAGATGGTTAGAGAGCAAGGCACGAGAGGATTTCAAGAGCTGGGGAACCTCCCTCGAATTTCGTTATTTAAGCGATGTTACTCTGGACGCGATCCTGGCGACGGTGTCCGACGCGCCTGCAAGAAGCATCGTCCTCGTTACGGCCTTCCAAAAAGATGTTAACGGAGAAATCTTCACGACCGTAAAGGTGAGCGAAAGGCTCAGCCGGACCTACAAAGCGCCGGTCTTTGGACTGTTAAACACCATGCTTGGGCACGGCATCGTGGGAGGCTCTCTGATCAACTTCGAGTACATTGGGACCCGGGCGGCTGAACTGGGGCTGGACATCCTGCGGGGAGCCCAAGACATTGAGAATATACCAGCTATCTTGAATGTCCCTTATTTGCCCATGTTCGACTGGAAGCAGCTCAGACACTGGGACCTGAGCGAGGATGCTTTGCCGGAGGGGAGCATCGTCATAAACCGGGAGTCAACGTTTTGGGACTTCAAGTATTACATCATCGGAGCCCTTGTCTTTATCATCGGGCAGTCATTTCTGATCCTTGGGCTATTGGCCCAAAAGCGCCGCAGGCGCAGCGTTGAGGAAGCGCTGCTTCAAAAAACGGAGGAACTCGACAAATTTTTCAGTATGACCTTGGACATGTTGTGCATCGCCAGCACCGACGGCTATTTCTTGCGCCTGAACCCTGCTTGGGAAAAGACTCTGGGCTTCAGCCTCGCGGAGCTCATGTCCAAACGCTTCCTGGAGTTCGTCCATCCCGAAGACGTCGCCTCCACTCAGGATGTGATGCAGGTGCTGGCGAACCAGAGTCAAGTGGTCGATTTCAGCAACCGTTACCGAAGCAAAGCCGGAACCTATCGCCATATGCTGTGGAGTGCGACGGCGGTTGGCAACCTGATCTACGCGGCGGCGCGGGATGTCACCGAGCGCCTGCAGGACGAAGCGGCCATTCGCGAGCGGGAGAAAGAGCTCCTAACCCTGACGGGCCGGCTGATTCTGAGCCAGGAGGAGGAACGGCGGCGACTGGCACGCGAGCTTCACGACGATTTGTCGCAGCGGCTGGCGGTTTTGGCGATCGAGGCCGGAAAGACGGAAACGGTATTGAGGGATGCACATGACTCCGTCCTCAAGCCCCTGCGCGGCCTGAGGGATAAGGCCATCCAGATTGCGGCTGACGTCCACGATATCTCCCGCCGGCTCCACCCGTCGATCCTGGACGACTTGGGCTTGTCGAAAGCCATCAAGGCGGAGTGTGTGCGATTCTCAACCCGTGAGGGGATCGACGTGGCTTTTGCAGCGCAGAATATCCCGGAAAGCCACTCGCAGGATGTCTCACTGGCGCTGTACCGAATCGTCCAGGAAGGGCTCAACAACATCGCCAAGCATGCCTGCGCCCGCCACGTGACCGTTTCCCTGAGCGAAAGCGAAGCCTGCCTCCATCTGTCCGTCAAGGATGACGGCATCGGGTTCGATGCCGCCGAAGTGCGCAAGAAGCAGGGCCTTGGGCTTTCGAGCATACGTGAACGGGTGAGGCTCGTGCATGGGAAGCATCGCATCGTCTCTGAACCCGAAAAGGGCACCACGATCGAGGTCACGGTGCCCCTGAAAAAGGCGTCAAAAGCATCTGATACTTTATCGGAGAAGTTTGCATGAAAAAGACCCGCGTGCTGCTGGCCGACGACCACAAGATCGTGCTGGAGGGGCTGCGCAGCCTCCTGGAACCCGAGTTTGAAATCGTGGGGGCGGTTGAAGACGGGCGCGCCCTGGTTGCCGAGGCCAAACGGCTGAGCCCCGAGGTCGTGGTGGCGGACATCTCGATGCCGGGGCTCAACGGCATCGATGCCGCCAAGCAGATCAGAAAGATCGATGCACACATCAAAATCGTTTTTCTCACCATGCATGCGGATGTAAGCTATGCCGCGAGCGCCTTCGAGGCTGGCGCTTCGGGGTTCGTGCTGAAGCACTCCGCGCCGCAGGAGCTGATCACGGCGCTGCGGGAGGCCGTGCAGGGACGCACCTATGTCACCCCCATGATCGCGGGGGACCTCATCGACTCCTATCAAAATAGATCCTGCCAGCAGGGGGAATTGAAAGTCGCGTTGAGCCCCCGTCAACGGGAGGTCTTGCAGCTTCTGGCGGAGGGGAAAACCACTAAGGAAGCCGCCGCCGTGTTGAACATTTCGCCGCGGACCGCTGAATTTCACAAGTACCGCATGATGGAGCAGCTCAACATTAAGACCAGTGCCGAGTTGATCCAATACGCTTTAAAGCATGGTCTAGTATCCCTGTAGTTCCCGCCTAGTAAATTTTCCTGAAAAACCTGGTAATTTTCCCAGTTGCTTTTCCCCTGATGCCTCTCTAGGTTGGAGATGCAGAATCCCATCTTGTCTCCCGGCAACCGAATTGATGATTGAGCGGTTCAAGGGTTCAGTGGTTGAACGATTCAACGGCTCACCCGATGTTCATGCTTTTCCAACCGTGAACTGTGAACCGTAAACCATGAACCTGATATTGCCGCAACCCGCTTCCAGCGAGGAGTCCCCATGAATTGTGGCCGCGTAGTCCTGGCGGACAGTCATCCCGGTATGCTCGAGGGATTGCGGCGAATGCTCGAAACAGTGGCAAAATCGGTCCTCATGGTGGCAGACGAGGCTTCGCTGATCCAGGCGATGGAAAGTGTGCGCCCCGATCTGGTGATAGCAGATCTTTCGTTCCCGGTTTCCGGCGCTGAGAACGTGGCGCGGCTCATCAAGCAACTTCACCCGGCAATAAAACTCATCGTCGTGAGCATCCACGACGACCCGGCGGCAGTTGATGAAGCGGGCAGTGCCGGGGCGGAGGGTTTTATTTTGAAGCGACGCGCGGTAGTCGATTTGATCCCGGCCATCCGCGAAGTCTGCCAGGGACGCCGGTTTGTGGCCATGGATACCGCCAGCAACGATCCTGAACCGTGAATAAATAATGACACCGCCTGTGCCCGGAAGGCTCCGGGGTGACCCGCTTACATGAGGCCCAGGAGGAAACCATGCAAACAGGAGAGAACCATGAAACTTAAAAACAACACAAGGGGGAAATAGAAAATGATCGCTCGTTCAATGACACTGATTGCGGTGCTGTTACTCTTCGCGAGTTTTGCCTGCGCCCAGGACTACCCCATTCTGAACATGGTCGCCGATCGGGTCATCAATAAATACCAGAGTGCAACCTGCGAGCAGGTATGGCAGGACAAAGAGAAGCCGAAGGGGGAAATGGAGCAGAACCTTATCCAGATGCTCAAAGAGAACCCGCAGATGCGGCAGGTCTTCATCGACAAGGTTGCCGCAACTGTTGCCAACAAGATGTTCGAATGCGGATTGGTGCCGTGATGATGTACGAGAGAGTGCAACTACTAAGGTTCGCGTCGATAGGAAGTCGCTTGGTGCGGGCGCTCGCGCTCGCCCTCGCTCTGGCTGCATTTATCGGCCAGGATGCGTATGCTCAGCAGACGGCGAAAACATCGAAATCACCCAAAAGCGCCAAGACGGCGCAAAAGAGTACCCCGCCGCCCGTCCAGATGACACTCGAGCCGAAGGCGCTCGAAGTGCTGAAAGCTGCGTGCGACCGCCTGGCGGCCGCCCGGTCGATGAGCTTCACGGCGGTGGTCATGTACGAGAACCCGAGTCGGCTGGGCACCCCCATCGCATACACGACGAAGTCCGAGGTCACCTTGCAGCGGCCGGACAAGCTGCGGGTGATCACGTCCGCAGACGGCCCGGCCTCGGAGTTCTACTACGACGGCAAGACGATGGCGGCCTTCGCGCCGGCGGAGAATCTGATCGCCGTTGCCGAAGCGCCGCCCACGATCGACGCCGCGCTCAAGTCAGCTTACGATTCCGCCGCCATATACTACCCGTTCACCGACTTGATCGTAACGGACCCGTATAAGGCCATCGCCGACGGATTGATCCTGGCGTTCTACATCGGCCAGTCCAAGGTGGTCGGCGGTACGACGACGGACATGGTGGCGTTCGCCAACAACGACGTGTTCATCCAGGTCTGGGTCGGCGCCGAAGACAAACTGCCCCGGATGGTCCGCGCGGTGTATCGTGCCGACCGGGCGCGGTTGCGCCAGCAGTTGGAGCTCTCCAACTGGCAACTGGACCTAAGCCCCCCCGGGGATGCCTTCGCTCCGGCGAACGCAGGCGGTGCGATGCCGATCTCGTTTGCCTCCCCGAGCGCGAGGCCGCCGACGGCTGTCACGCCGCCGGCCAAGGCGAAACCGGCAAAAACCAAATGAGAGGTTGCACATTATGAAAACGATCTTGATGGGTATGGCAATTGTCTTGGCGGCGGCGCTCTTGCCTGGGCCGGCCGCCGCATGGTCGCATGCGAACTCCTGGGGCGGCAGCACGTCTCACAGCGAGGGATCCGGGTCCACCACGCGGACCAGCGCATGGGGCGGGAGCGAGACCCACACCTATGGGCAAGGCACGACCGCCACCAGCCGCTATGGCGGCAGCGCATCGCACACCCAGGGGTCCGGCGAGACGAGCTTCAGCGGCGCATACGGCGGGAGCGCAACGCATACCTACGGCCAGGGCACGACCGCCACCAACAAGTATGGTGACACGGCGACGCACGCCTATGGATCCGGCCAGACGACGGTCACCAATCCATACGGCGGCAGCGCCACCCACACGTATGGGTATGGCACGACCTACACCAGTTCGTATGGCGCGACCGCATACCATTCTCCCTATTACCCCCCGCACCCGGCCTATGCCTACCCGGCTTACCATCCGCCCACGACCGTGAACTACTACGGATCGGGCTGTTACAACTGCGGGGGCTGGTCCACCGCCGGTGCGGCTGCCGCCGGGGCAGCGGTCGGCATGGTGGCCGGGGCCGCCGTGGCGTCGGCCAATACGTCCGCAGCAACGACCAGTGCCTACAACGCAGGTGTCGCTGCCGGAAGCGCCGGCACAACATCGGCCTACAATGCTGGGTTAGCCGCCGCCGCCGGCGTTCCTCCCGCGGCTGTACCACTTCCATCAACACCGACAGCCGCTGCGGGCTCGAACTTCGCAATGGGGGGGATCTACGCGTCACTGCCTGCGGGCTGCATTACGCCCAACGTTCAAGGCAAGAGCTATTACCTCTGCGGCAATACGTGGTTTAAGCCGTCATACGGCGCGAACGGCGTCTACTATACGGTAGTGCCGACACCATAGGTTGGCCCGGTTCCGCGGTGGGACAGCTTCTGCGACGTGAGGCTCACAAATTTGCGGCATTGTTTTAGCTCTTGTGCGCGCGCTATCAAACGGCGAACCTTTTGATCATTATGCATGCTCTTTTATGATCGGATCGTAAATTTGTCAGGACATATTCCCAGCCGACCACAACGAAAGGAAAGAAACAATGAAAACCGGATTCAAAAATGCAATTTTGACTGTTTTCGTGATGGCCATTGCAACCGGCTGCGCGCCGACCAACGTACAGCAGCAGGGCACGACGC
Organism: uncultured delta proteobacterium; assembly: GCA_963700055.1. Lineage (GTDB taxonomy): Bacteria > Desulfobacterota > Desulfobacteria > Desulfobacterales > SpSt-501 > SpSt-501. The sequence goes on from CAVOWH010000016.1 coordinate 135,207, forward strand.
TCACGCAGCTGCCGAGGCCCGACCTCATCATGGTCTATGACTTCGCCGTCTCGCCCGATGAGGTCAAGCTCGACACCGGGCTCAGCGCGGAACTGATGCAGAAATACCAGCAGCACAAGGGAATGTCCCCCACGGCCCAGGAGATCAAGTTGGGCCACAAGGTGGCGGAAGCCGTGGCGGATGAGCTGGTGAAAAAGATCCGCAGCTACGGGCTCTGGGCGGAACGGGGCTTCGGGTATCCGTATGGCAAAGGCAAGGTCCTGATGGTCAAGGGCCAGTTCGTGTCGATCGACCAGGGCAACCGCACCGAGCGTGTGGCCATCGGGCTGGGGGCCGGCCGGTCCGACGTGCAGGCCAATGTGCAGGTGTACGAACTCACCCCCCAGGGCCTGCAGGAGGTGGATACCCTGCGGGGCACTGCCAAGAGCGGCTACAAGCCGGGCATGGCTGAGATGATGGGGGCCGGGGCCATCGCCGGCCATTTGCTGATGTCGACCGTGGTGAGCGGCGCGGTGGCCGGGGTCAGCGAGATGACGAGCGCCACGGTGGAGGCGGACGGCAAGCGCCTGGCGGACAAGATCGCTGTGGACCTCGGCAATTTCTTCGTGAACCAGGCCTGGATCCCGCCGGATGCGGTGAAGAAGTCGTTTTTTTAAAGGCTCAAGGTTGGCGGTTCAAGGTTAAAGGTTCAAAGGTTCGCGGTTCAAGGTTGGTGGTTCAAGCTTCAAGGTTCACGGTTCACAGTTGGAAAAATCATGAACATCAGCTGAAACCCTTAAACCCCTGAATCCTCGAACCTCTGAACCCCGAACCCTTTTCATCAATGCAGAGGTACTTTCACATGAAGAAGAATATGTTGCCCAATACAACTATTGTTCTGGCTGCCAGCCTTGCTCTATGCTGCTGCGCCGCCCTCACGGGCTTCCCCAGGGATCCGTTCTGCTGGGTGTTTATGAAGGATCCTTCAACGGAAAATTCATTCGGGTACCATCGAGGTCAAATTATATCAGTCCCCCAGGCGGCGCGAAAATTTCGGCACGGCTCTTTCATGGAAGGCCCCAATTCCCGGCTAATTTCAACGGCGAGATGAACGACGCGTAACCAATGCAGGGATCTCTCATCGAGATCCTGGATGGAACTGTTTCGGGGAGCTGTCTGCGGACGGAAGGTCGATGACGGGAACCTACAAAATTAATGATCCGCCCTTCGACCATGGGACATGGAACGCCCAGAAAAAATAAAAACTGAGTGTACAACCTTAAACGCGGGAGGTTTAAACATGATTCGATTACTTGGATTGGCATTGATCGGCATTCTCATCCTCGCCCCGGTGGGCGCAAAGGCGCAGGACACGCTCGGCTCCTTGATCTTCGAGCTGAACCTCAACCAGGGCCAGATCGACCAGATCCGGTGGTTCTTCAATCAGTTCGCTCAAAAACAGGGGACCCTGCCGACGGCCGTGGACGTGGCCCTGCAAAACCGGTGGTCCATACGCCAAGTGATCACCACCGCGCCTTTCAACCAGGCCCAGGCGCAGCAGGTGGCCCAGCAGATCTCCTCGATCGCGGCCCAGCGCATGGTGAACCGGCTCGAGCTGCGCAACCAGATCTTCCAGGTGCTCACCCCGCAGCAGCAACAGCAGTACATGCAGATCGTCCAGCAGAGCCTGGAGGGATTGGAATGAGTCTTCACCCGCAAAGCGGGTGGCCTATTTATGGTTCACGGTTCACGGTTGAAAAAACATGGCCGATTCGCGGTTTGGAAAGTATGAACATTAGTTGAACCGCTGAATATTGAACAAAACGCATCGCAATTATTGGATTTTTTATAAATGAAGGCTTTTCTTTGTGGGAGCGGCTTTCCGGCCGCGATCATCGAAGCTGGAAGTCTCTCCCACACTTCATAGCCTAATAGAGAGGCTCAGCTCGCCTTGACCAACTCAACCTTGACTAATTCAAAAGGATTGTTCGCATGAAAAAACGTTATTTGTTCTGCGCCGTGGCCGTCATCGTCAGCCTTCTATCCGGATGCGCCGAAATGAACCGGGCGCCCGCCCCCAGCTCCTCGCCGGTGCTGGACCGGATTTTGTCGCGCGGCGAGCTTAGAGTCGGCATGTCCGGCGACATGCCGCCGCTGAACATGATCACCAAGGAGGACAAGATCATCGGGCTGGACGTCGACTTGGCCACCTTGGTTGCCGACGCCATGGGCGTCAAGCTCAATGTCCAGAGGATGAAGTTTTCCGGGCTGCTCCCGGCCCTTGAGGCCGGGAGCATCGACATGATCATCTCCAACATGACCATGACCCCGGACCGCAACATGAAGGTGGCCTTCGTGGGTCCCTATTTCACCTCCGGCAAGGGGCTGCTCACCAAGCGCAGCGCGCTCGGCAGCGCCATGAAGATGGAGGATCTCGACAACATCAATTACACGTTTGTGGCGTTGAAGGGGTCCACCAGCGAGGCCGTTACCCGCAGGGGTGCCCCGCTGGCCAAACTGGTTACGGTCAATACCGAGAACGAAGGCGTCCAGATGGTGATCGACGGCAAAGCCGACGGCATGCTGGCCGACTATCCCATTTGCGTCGTGGCGGCCTACCGCAACCAGGGATCCGGCCTGGTGCCGGTGGCGGCCCCCCTCACCTATGAACCCATTGGGATCGCGGTGCCCAAGGGGGATCCCCAGCTGCTCAACTGGCTGCAAAATTTTATGCACAGCATCGAGAAGGCCGGGTACATGAAAGACCTGGGCGAGAAGTGGTTCGCCAAACCGACCTGGATCGACCAATTGAAATAAGTAAAGGAGCATGGCATGAAACCAGAAAACCGATTATGGGCTGTGGCACTCGCCTTCGTTCTGATTGCTCTTGCATTGACGGCCCTGCCGACCATGGCTCAGAAAATTACCGGTGTGCCTGGATCGCCCAGCGCCACCACCACCATCAACGGCAAACAACTCCCCCCGCCCGACCCCAAATTCGGCGGGGTGATCAAGGAGAAGGCCTCGGAGTCGAAGGCCTGGTGGCCGCCGCGAGTAGTGCCGCCGAAGGGCGCGCCCAACGTCCTGCTCATCATGACCGATGACGATGGTTTCGGCGCACCGGGGACCTTCGGCGGCGTCATCCCGACCCCGGCATTGGACCGCATCGCCAAGAGCGGGCTGCGCTATACGAATTTCCACTCCACGTCGCTGTGCTCGCCCACGCGGGCGGCGATTATCACGGGACGCAACCATCACTCGGTGGGCTTCGGGGTGGTAGGCGAAATAGCGACGGGGTTCCCCGGTTACGACTCGATCATCCCGATCGAGAAGGGCACCATCGGCACCATCTTGAAGGAGAACGGGTACGCGACCTCGTGGTTCGGCAAGGACCACAACACGCCGTTCTTCGCGAACAGCCAGGCCGGGCCCTTCGATCAGTGGCCGAACGGCATGGGTTTCGAGTACTTCTACGGCTTCGTCGGCGGCGACGCGAGTCAGTGGCAGCCGAACCTTTACCGCAACACCACGGCCATCTACCCCTTCGAAGGCAATCCAAGCTGGAACCTGACCACGGCCATGGCCGACGAGGCGATCCAGTACATGAAGCAGCTCAAGGAGCTTGCGCCCGAAAAACCGTTCTTGGTCTACTACGTACCGGGCGGCACGCACGCGCCGCATCATCCGACGAAGGAATGGATCGACAAGATCAGCGCCATGCATCTCTTCGACGATGGCTGGGAAAAATTGCGAGAGACCATCTTCGCCAACCAAAAGAAGCTCGGCATCATGCCCAAGAACGCGCAGCTGACCCCGTGGCCGGACGGACAGGATATTTACGGCGGCGCGAAGCTGCCCCGGTGGGACTCGCTGAGCTGGGACGAGAAGAAGCTCTTCATCAAACAGGCGGACATCTATGGGGCGTACCAAGCATACACCGATCATGAGATCGGCCGCGTCATCCAGGCCGTCGAAGACCTCGGCGAGCTCAACAACACCCTGATCATCTACATCAGCGGCGACAACGGCGGCAGCGCCGAAGGGATGCTCAACGGCACGCCGAACGAGTTCACCACCTTCAATGGCGTTGCCGTACCGGTGAAGGATCAGTTCCTCTGGTACGAGTTCTGGGGATCGGACCGGACCTTCCCGCACTTTGCGGCACCCTGGGCGTGGGCGTTCGGCACGCCGTTCAAGTGGATGAAGCAGGTGGCGTCGCACTTCGGCGGCACGGCCCAGGGCGTGGCCATGTCCTGGCCTGGCCACATTAACGACCCTGGCGGCATCCGCCGTCAGTTCCACCATGTCATCGACATCGTTCCGACCATTCTCGAAGCGACCGGCATCTCGCAACCCGACACGATCAACGGCATCAAGCAGCTTCCCATCGAAGGCACGAGCATGGCCTACACTTGGAACAAGGCCAACGCCAACGCGCCCACCCGGCACACCACGCAATACTTCGAGATGCTCGGCAATCGCGCCATCTTTCACGATGGGTGGGTGGCGTGCACGACCCCGGTGACGCTCCCGTGGGAGCTGAGCAGCAAGCCGCCGCCAGATGTGATCACCGGGTACCAGTGGGAACTCTACAACGTCCAGGAGGATCCCACCCAGTCCAACGACCTGGCCGCCAAGATGCCGGAGAAGCTCAAGCAGATGCAGGCCATCTTCTATGTGGAGGCAAAGAAGTACAACGTGCTGCCGCTCGATAACTCGACGCTCGCGCGCTGGAACTCGCCGAAGCCGAGCCTGACGGCGGGACGGACGGTCTTCACGTATTCGGGCGGATTGACCAACGTGCCGGGGAGCACTGCCCCGAACATCCTGGACAAGTCGTACACCATCACCGCCGAGGTTACGATTCCCGAAGGCGGCGCGGAAGGCATGATCGTCACCCAGGGCGGGCGCTTCGGCGGCTACGGCCTGTTCTTGAGCAAGGGCGAGTTGGGATTCGGCCGAGGCAAGGTGGTGTTTCTCTATAACCTGCTCGACCTCAAGCGCACGACGTGGGAAGGGCCCGAGTTGGGCGCCGGCAAGCACACCATCGTCTTCGACTTCAAGTCCGATGGCCCAGGCTTGGGCAAGGGCGGGACGGGTGTGCTCTCCGTGGACGGCAAGGAAGTGGCCAGGAATTCCTTGGAACACACCACGCCGATCACGTTCCCGGAGGACGAAACCTTTGACATCGGTCAGGATACCCGCACCCCGCTGGCGCTGATCGAGTATCGCTACGATGTGCCGTTCAAGTTCAACGGCAAGATCGACAAGCTGACCTTCAAACTCGAACCCTTCAAGCCGGAGCAGAGCGCGGAGGCGGGGGCAGCTGATCGCCCAGGGCCGGGGTCGCCCCATCGGCGGTAGGAGAGGCCAAACATGCGGAGAACAGATAGCGGCTTTCAGTCACGCGAACCGAGTTGTGTGCGCGAAAGACGAGGCAGAGTCGGAGCTACTCTATGAAATGGGTGCTGATCTTTGCCGCTGTCGGGGAAGCCGGAACGGGCTTGGCGTTGCTGATCGTTCCATCGCTCGTTGGGCGGTTGTTGTTGGGAGAGGAACTGACCGGCATCGCCATACCCGTCGCACGCGTGGCCGGTATCGCCCTGATCGCCCTTGGGGTCGCCTGCTGGCCGGGCCCGCCGCGGGCCGGCATGTTAATCTACAGCGCGGCCGTCACGCTGTATCTCGCCTATGTCGGCTTCGCGGGCGGTTTGAGCGGAATACTGCTGTGGCCGGCGGTCGTCCTGCACGTGATCCTGACGGCACTGTTGGCTCGGGCATCAGTAAGCGGCAGGGAGACGAAAACATAGAGGAACAGACCGTGCCCGTCTGGTCTTATCCGACACGGTTCGCACTTTAGACCCTATCGGGGTGCGGTGCCCAGAGGGGATCCTCAACTGCTCAACTGGCTGGAGAATTTTCTGCACAGCATCGAGAAGGCCGGGTACCTTAAAGAGCTGGGCGAAAAGTGGTTCGCAAAACCGACCTGGGTCGACCAATTGAAGTAAGTCGATCATTGACGGCACCTGGAAGCCGCCGGCGGTGACGCCGATCCCGCATATGCCAGGGTGAGACTCACTGTTAACCCCTCAGAGTCTCGGCAAGGCGCGGGATGGAATCGAGAGGAATGACTGAGATCTTGTTATCAAGGGAGTATTCCTGATGGCCCGGATAGATTACCCAGAGATGTTCCAAAGACAAATCTTGAATGGCGATGTGCATAGAGCGGGTGGTGCCGGGTGCATCGGCATATTTGAACTCAAAACCGTACCGTTTGCTTTGGATCCGTGCCATGAGATCAAGTTCGGCGCCGGCTTGGGTAGCCCAGAAGTACAGGTCGCGGCTTTCCAGTGCGCCGATGACCTGCTCCAGGGCAAAGCCTTCCCAGGAAGCGCCGAGTTTCGGATGCGACTGCACGTCCGTGAGACTTCGCAGTTGAAGCAGGGCGTGCAAAACGCCGGTGTCACGAAGGTAGACCTTGGGTGCCTTGACCTGCCGCTTACGGATATTCTCAAACCAGGGCGGAAGGATCCTGATCATATAGGCACCGGAAAGAATGTCCAGGTAACGTCGAGCCGTGTTTTCGGAGGTGCCGAGAGACCTGGAAAGTTGGGCTGCATTCCAGACTTGACCATGGTAATGAGCGACCATTGTCCAGAAACGCCTTAGAGTCTCGGATGGAATCGAAATACCGAGCTGAGGAATATCACGTTCGAGAAAGGCTCTGATAAAGTCATCGCGCCAGACCATGCTCGCAGCTTCATCAACAGCCAAAAAGGACCTGGGAAAACCGCCGCGGAGCCAGAGCTTAGAGGAATGCTCTCCACCCACCTCCTCGATGTTGAACCCAAAGAGGTCGACAAATCCGACGCGGCCAGCGAGAGATTCCGATATACCTTTCGCCAAATGCGGGGATGCAGAACCAAGGATAAGGAATCTGGCGGGATTTTTGGGCCTATCCACCAGTACTCTAAGCAGTTCAAACAGGTCCGGGCGGCGCTGAATTTCGTCGATAACTACCAAACCGGAAAGGTCTTCCAGTATCCTCAAGGGTGCAGACAATCTGCGAAGGTCAACAGGGTTTTCCAGGTCGAAATAAATGCAGGGTTCTCTCTCCGCCATGACCCTGGCGAGAGTGGTCTTGCCACACTGTCTTGGTCCCAAGAGGGCGGCGACAGGATGGATTCTGAAGACGTTAGAGATGCGGTCTAATGCACGCTGTCTTGGAAGCATGCAAGCCATTTTATCATTGAAAATCTTAATGTCAAGTTACGATTTTCAATGATAAGTAGCGCCCCTGAAATCTGATTATTTATCGAGCCATCATGATTAGGTTTTATTCGAATCCGGGGAAAGTGGATCGCGCACATCGAGGGACGAAAACTTCAGGAAGTCCCGGTCATGGGTGTATAGCGTCTTCACGCCATGCTGGCGAAGTAAAGCAGCCAGATGAGCATCCGGTACCAGATTCCCCCGGGTGGGAACCTCCGCCGTCGCGGCGCGGTAGATGTTCCAGAACCCGTCTTCCTCAGATAAGAAGCGTGCATGCGGGAGGTTGAGAAGTGTTTCGATGTTGGCCATAGCCTCATCGGGTGACAAGGGATGATCGAAAACGGCTGGGTGCGTTGCAATGCGCAAGTAACTCATCTCCGTAGGCCATCCCAAGCAGAAAACTTCATTTTGAGCCATGCAGGATTCAATAAATGACCTGGCCCGATCGGAGTACGGACTGCTGGCATCGGAGGCGTAAAGCAGAATGTTGACGTCGATGGCAAAACTCATGCTTATTTGCTTTCCGCCTTCGGCTGCGGTTTTTTTTCCATGGCGGAGTACAGTGCCTCGGGATCGGCCAAGTCCACTCGGGCGCCCATGGCTTTTGAAATCCATTGGGGCAGCCTGGATGGAGCCTTCGCGGATTTGCGTTCACCGATTGCCTGGGTCAGTAGGTCGGAAATCAGCAGACCGAGAGATTTGGCCTCTTTTTTCTGGAGCTTCTTCAGGTCCTTCAGGACGGTGGCGTCGATATCTACGGTGATTTTCATGGTAAATCGATGATAATTTTTCTGCGCATCAGATGTCAACATTTCATCGTCAAACGAAAGGAGCATGACATGAAACACGAAAACCGATCATCTGCCGTTGCGATCGCCGTCATCCTGATCGCGCTCGCATTTATGGTCCTGCCGGCGATGGCCCAGCAGATCACCGGCACGCCCGGCTCGCCCAGCGCCACCACGACCGTCAGCAACAAGCAGCTCCCGGCGCCCGATCCCAAGTTCGGCGGCGTGATCAAGAACGACGCGCTGCAGTCGAAGCCCTGGTGGGCTCCCCGCGTCGTGCCGCCCAAGGGCGCGCCCAACGTACTGCTGATCATTACCGACGATGCCGGCTTCGGCGTGCCCAGCACCTTCGGCGGCGTGATCCCGACGCCGACCATGGACCGCATCGCGAAGGAGGGCCTGCGCTACAACCGCATGTTCTCGACCGCACTGTGCTCGCCCACGCGCGCCGCGCTGATCACCGGGCGCAACCACCACTCGGCCGGCTTCGGCGTGATCTCCGAGCAGTCGACCGGCTTCCCGGGCTACAACAGCATCATCGGCAAGGACAAGGCCACCATCGGCCGCATCCTGCTCGACAACGGCTATTCCACCTCCTGGTTCGGCAAGGACCACAACACTCCGGCCTTCGCGGCCAGCCAGGTCGGGCCCTTCGACCAGTGGCCGACCGGCATGGGCTTCGAGTACTTCTACGGCTTCGTCGGCGGCGACTCCAACCAGTGGCAGCCGAACCTGTTCCGCAACACGACGCAGATCTATCCGTTCGAGGGCAAACCGGGTTGGAACCTCATCACCGGCATGGCCGACGACGCCATCGAATACATTTCGCGGATTCACCAGACCGACCCGTCTAAGCCGATCTTCATCAAGTACGCGCCCGGGGCGACGCACGCCCCGCACCATCCGACCAAGGAGTGGGTGGAGAAGATCCGCGCGATGAAGCTCTTCGATGACGGCTACAACAAGTTGCGCCAGCGCATTTTCGAGAACCAGAAGCGGCTCGGCGTGATCGCCAAGGACGCGAAGCTGACCCCCTGGCCCAATGAGGTTCTGAAGCCGTGGGACAAGCTCGGCGCGGAGGAGCAGAAACTCTTCATCCGCCAGGTGGAGGTTTTCGCCGCCTACGCGGCCTACAACGACCACGAGATCGGCCGCGTGATTCAGGCCTTCGAGGACTTAGGGAAGCTCGACAACACCCTTATCATCTACATCAACGGCGACAACGGCACCAGCGCCGAGGGCGGACCGTTGGGCACGCCAAACGAAGTCGCTTTCTTCAATGGCCTGAATGAGCTGCCCGTCGAGGTGCAGATGAAGTTCTACGACGTGTGGGGCACCGAGCAGACGTACAACCACATGTCGGCCGGCTGGTCGTGGGCCTTTGACACGCCGTTCGACTGGTTCAAGCAGAACGCGTCCAGGCTCGGCGGCACGAACCAGAACATGGTGGTGTCGTGGCCGGCGCGCATCAAGGACAAGGGCGCGCTGCGCGAGCAGTTCATCCACGTGATCGATGTCGTGCCCACGATCCTCGAGGCCGCCGGCATCCGGGCGCCCGAGTTCGTGGACGGCATCAAGCAGGCGCCGATCGAGGGCACGAGCTTTGTCTACACATTCGACGCCGCCAACGCCAAGGCATCATCGCGGCACAAGACGCAATACTTCGAGATGATGGGCCAGTGGGCGCTGTATCACGAAGGCTGGCTCCTGAGCACCAAGGTCAACCGCGCGCCCTGGCAGGCATTCGGTGCCGCCAACCCCGATCCGCTCAACAACCAGGTGTTCCAGCTCTACGACCTGAACAAGGATTTCAGCCAGACCGACGACATCGCCGCGAAGTACCCGCAGAAGGTGCAGGAGATGCGGAAGATGTTCGTCGCGGAAGCGAAGAAGTACCAGGTCTTCCCGCTGGATGCCTCGGTGGCGGCCCGCATCGTCGCTCCGCGGCCGAACATAACGGCCGGGCGCACGGAGTTCGTCTACACGCGGCCGATGACCGGGCTGCCGCAGGGCGACTCGCCGTTCCTGCTCAACTCCTCGTACACCATCACCGCCGACATCGAAGTGCCGCAAGGAGGTGCCGAAGGCATGATCCTGACTTCGGGCGGGCGCTTTGCCGGTTACGGATTCTACCTGCTCAATGGCAAGCCGGTGTTCCTGTGGAACCTGGTCGACCTGAAGCGGGTGAAGTGGGAGGGTCCGGAAGTCCTCGCGCCCGGCAGGCACACGCTGGAGTTCGACTTCAAGTACGACGGCCTGGGCGTCGCAACCCTCGCGTTCAACAACATGAGCGGCCTCGGTCGGCCTGGCACCGGCACACTCAAGGTGGACGGCCAGGCGGTGCAGACCATCACGATGGAGCACACGCTGCCGATGATTTTGCAGTGGGATGAGTCTTTTGACATCGGCTCCGACACGCTCACCGGCGTGAACGACGCCGACTACCAGCCGCCGTTCCCGCTGACCGCCAAGTTCAACAAGCTGACGATCAAGGTGGATCGTCCGAAGCTGTCCCCTGAGGACATCAAGAAACTCGAAGCGGGCATGCAGAAAGCTGCCGACGCGAAGTAGTTCGTCTCGTTCGTAAACCACGCGGGCTGCTCGCGCGAGCGGCCCGCGCAGCGGAACAACAAGATGAGTGAGTAGCGGCCGTGGCGCGTGGCGCCACTTTAATTTTTCGGTTTTTCACTAAAAATGTCGATGCCGAAAATTTTCATGAAATATTCGGGCTACCAGACGGTGCGGACTGCGTACTGGGTGATCAAGGGGTCGGGTGTCAGGAGCGTTAATTCATGTTGGATGGCCCTGGAAGGCTTGCACGAGCTCCTCGGGAAGAGGTTCAAAGAATTCCTTGGGGACGGCGAATCGGCCCTTGGCAAGTCCAATGGGGCGTTTTTGGGTGCGACGCGACTGTAACGGACGAATTTCGGCGATAGGCTGGTTGCGTTTGCAGAGCAGGATGGTTTCTCCTTTGACGATCATGGAGAGGTAACGGGACAGATGGGTCTTGGCCTCATGAATGTTAAGCCGAATCATGGCTAAAATATAAACCAGGTAGTGAACTAATTCAACAACACTCAAAGAAAGGAGAAAAGAAAATGAAAAAGAAGAATCTGTCCGTGGTAATCGTATCGGCAATGGTGCTGCTGAGCCTGGCCCTGGTCTCCTGTGCTTCGGCCCCGCTGTCGAAGTCTGAAAAGGAGCAGCAGCAGGACTCGGTGCGCGACATGGCGAACAATACCCTTACCCAACTCTACGCAAAGAACCCGGCCGCGAAATCTGAAATTTCCAAAGCGGCGGGCTACGCGGTTTTCAGCGACTTCGGATTCAAGGTCATATGGCTCGGCGGGGCCGGGGGCTCAGGCATCGCGGTGAACAACGCCACAAAGCAGGAGACCTTTATGAAAATGGTCGAGTTCCAGCCCGGGTTGGGCCTGGGGGCCGCAAAGTTCCGGCTGGTGTTCGTCTTTGAAACCCAGGAGGCGTTCAACAGTTTCGTGACATCGGGCTGGGAAGCCGGAGCCAACGCGATGGCGTCGGCCAAGACCAAGACTGAAGGCGGAGCACTCGCCGGCGCGGTTTCGGTGTCGAAAGGCGTGAAGATGTTCCAGCTCAACGACGAGGGTGCCATCGTCGGCGTCAGCCTCACCGCGGCCAAGTATTACAAGGACAAAGAGCTTAACTGAAGCTCGGTCCCGGCGAGCTGACCCATGCTTTGCACTTCGTGGGTAGCTCGCCGGGCAGCGACAAGGAGGCGAACGGATGGTCAGCGTGTCAGCGGAGCTGCTTATGCAGAAAGGCAATGTCCTTTAGAGGCCAGACGGATATTTGCTTTGAAAGTGGATAGGGATGTTCACCGGGATAGACGACCCACAGATGGGCGAGGTTCAGACTCTCAAGGGCCTGGTTCATCGACTTGGTTATCTTAGGGGTTTCGCTGAATTTGCATTCAATCCCATACCGGCGGCCATGGGAAAGGAAAAAGAGGTCTACTTCTGCGCCGGTGTGGGTTGCCCAGAAAAAAGCTTGGGCCGGTCTAACAGACTGCAAGACCTGTTCGATGGCAAAGCCCTCCCACGAGGCTCCCATTCGCGAATAGCCGTGAAGAGTCTGGAGATCGGGCAGATTCAGCAATGCATGGAGCAGACCCGAATCCCGCAGGTATATCTTGGGTGCTTTGACTTGGCGCTTGCTGAGGTTTTCGTACCAGGGTAGAAGCTGCCGGATCATGAAAGTTCCGGCGAGAATATCGAGATAGGAGCGGACTGTTTTGTCCGACAGGTCCAAGGAGCGGCCAAGCTCCGAGGCATTCCAGATTTGACCATTATAATGAGCCAGCATGGTCCAGAAACGGCGCATGGTCGCAGGCGGAACCGAGATACCGAGTTGGGGGATATCCCGGGCCAGGAAGGTTAGGATGAAGCCCTCGCGCCACGCGAGACTATCGACATCGGAAGGTGCCAGAAAAGCACGGGGGAATCCGCCCCTCAGCCATAGAGCCGCGGAACGATTCGATCCCGTTTCCTGAAGATCAAAACCGGAGAGCTCGACGAATTCGACGCGACCGGCAAGGGTCTCGGAAGCATTCTTCACAAGGTCGGGCGATGCGCTTCCCAGAATCAGAAACCGAGCCTTGCCATCAGGGCGGTCGACCAGTACCCGCAGCACGCGAAAAAGCTCGGGCATTGCCTGAATTTCATCAATGATCACGAGGCCGCGCAGGGAGCCGAGCATCAATTCCGGATTTTGGAGACGGTTTAAATCGAGTTGGGATTCAAGGTCAAAGAACACCGTGGTTCTGTCTTTCGCAAACATACGAGCGAGAGTTGTTTTACCGCATTGCCGGGGACCTATGAGAGCCGTGATCGGGGAGCGTTTTACAGCACGGGATAGTTGTTTCAGATAAACGGGTCGGTCAATCATGGGATAGATTTATCATTGAAAATTCGGAATGTCAATCCGAGTTTTCAATGAAATTTTTTTTGGCGTGAGATGGTCAGAGATGCTTCGCGGGTCCAATCTTTGGAAAAGAGGGGCCTATGGGAGGTTTCAAACAATATGTTCAGACAACTATATGAAAATTAATTATGATTCCTGCAAAGCTGGAATCATGGGATGATGAGTTCGAGGGCCTTGCGGCCGCCGCGGACGGCTTCGACGGGGATTCGCTGATCGAGCGTTGCCAGTTTGCCCTTTTTGTGAACGGCCAGTCCCAGCAGATACGCGTCGGTGACTTGAGCATGTGTGATGATCGCATCGGGTTCGAGGATTAGAAGGATACTGATGTCCTCAGACCAGAAGTGATGACCTGGCGTCTCACAAAGCCGGCGCAAGATGTCAAGCACAGCCGTCACATCCCCCGGCCGGTTTGGGTAATTAGGGTGGCTGGCGATGCGGATGAATCCATTTTCGGTGATAGGACAGGTTGCCCAGGTTTTCTGACCCTTTTCCACGAACCAGCGATGCGCGGATGGATGATGGATATGCATCGGATCTGTCAGGGCCAATAGCAGATTAACATCCAGGAGATAGGTGGTCATGGTGCTTCGTCTCGCAGACGGTTGACCAGATCCAGGGTGACCACGCCGGCATCCGGGCGGATCGGGAACAGCGGCAGCCCATGCTTGGTGGATACAGGGGCCCGCCGGGTCAATGCCTGTCGCGCCAGATCCGACAGCACTTGGCCCAGCGTGCTGCCGCGTTGTTTTGCAATTTCCTTGGCCGCGAGGAGGACATCTTCTTCAAGATCGACTGTCGTACGCATGGTTTGCTCCAAAAAAATGGCGCGGACGGTGCATCTATTTAGTTGATGCTAAATCATCAAACATCAGATGTCAAGCCGGTAAGGATCCAGGATGCGGATGCTTGACTTTTCCGCTGATCCATCTTCAAAGAATGGTACCAAGCGGCGTGCCTCTCGTTAATGACCGTGGCTGCTCAGGTTGCGAGGGTTCGGGGTTCAGGATTGAAAACCGTTGCTGATAAATAAGCTCCACCCCGAACCCTAAATCTTGAACCCTGAACCCTTGTATCTTTGCCCTTAAGTTTTTGCCCTTGTTTTTTTGTCTTGAATTAAAGATTAGCTTCATCTTTGCTTAGAGTCGTATGGACTCAACGTTTCGGTGTGGCAGATCGATGAACCCTTGGTTTTTTCAAAGACCGTGGTTTAGCACGCATCGCCACACCGGCTCTTCCACTAACCCGAACGGTTGCCTGGGCATTTCAAAGCCCGCATCCCGCAAGGCAGGGAAATGGAGGAATCTATGAGCACAGAGTATTTTGTTGGCATTGATGTATCCAAGCACACGCTGGATGTCTGCGTCCATCCGACGCAGGATACCTTCCGCGTGCCGAACAGTCCCGAGGGCCTGGATGAGCTCATTAAGAGGCTCAAGCCCATCGAGCCACGGCTCATCGTTTGCGAGGCCACCGGCGGTTACGAAACCCTTACGGTCAGTTCCCTGGCCGCTGCGGGGCTTCCAGTGGTGGTCGTCAATCCGCGTCAGATCCGCAATTTCGCCAAGTCCATCGGCCGGCTGGCCAAAACCGATGTCATTGACGCCGCAGTCATCGCCCGCTTTGCCAGTGCCGTCCGGCCCGAGCTGCGCCCCATGAAGGACAGCCCCTCCCAGGAGCTCACCGGCCTGGTCACACGGCGCCGGCAGATCGTTGATATGATCGTCGCCGAAACCAACCGGCTCCAGGCAGCCACTCGCCGCAACCGCCGCGATATCCAGAAGCATATCGGCTGGCTGCAAAAGCGCCTGAAGCAAATTGACGACGAGATCAAGCGTGACATCAAAAATGGCCCGCTCTGGCGCACCACCGACCAAATCTTACAGAGCACCCCCGGCGTCGGGCCAGCGACCTCGGCCATGCTGATCAGCTGCGTGCCGGAACTGGGCCAACTGGATCGCAAGAAAATCGCTTGCCTGATCGGCGTCGCCCCACTGAACCGCGACAGTGGCCGGTACAAGGGACGGCGCACGATCTGGGGCGGCCGAGCGCAGGTGCGTGCCGTGCTCTATATGAGCGCGTTGTCGGCGATTCAGTACAACCCCGTCATTCGGCAATTTTACCAGCGGCTCCGAGAGGCCGGCAAATGCTTTAAAGTAGCCATCGTCGCTTGTATGCGAAAGCTTTTGATCATTCTCAACGCGATGGTTCGAAACCAGACCAAATGGCGACTTGGTGAAATTAACCCTTGACTCTAAACACGGTTGCTGAACCGTGAACCGTGAACCCTGACCCTGACTGATACCTTGATATTTGAGCAGCATTGGAGGATACATGCCAACATCGCACCATCATCGGCATTCAGGCACAGGACAACCCCGCAAGAGCCTGCACAAGGATTGGCGCATGTGGGCTGCCGTCGTTTTGATGCTAGCGGCCATCGTGATATACGTTTTGTCCTTGGACGATTCGCTGTTGTCGCATGTCGTTGCAACCTCGCTTTGCTGAAGGCAACAGGGTAAACCGATCCGCATATGGGCAACAGCGCGCTGCGCATAGCGAAAAACCTGCTGGCCGTCGGCCTGGTTGCCGTCTTGTTTCTATCGGCAGCCGCCGGTGCATCTTTCGGCCAGGCCTCACCCGCGCCGCCGCAGACTGCCGCACCGCCGGCTTCGACGGTCATTCCGCAGGCGGAAGTCGCAACCCGAGCTTCAGAAGTCGCGAATCTTCTGACCTCCGTCTCTGCAACTTCCGCCCCCAGCCCCGATATTGACAAAATCCGGCAATCGCTCCCCGAGATCAGCAGACAGATCGACAGGGATTCCACGGACACCTTCGCCACTCTGGGAGAGCAGCCTCCGCTGGTGACCCTGCAGGCGCAGCAGGCTTATTGGCAGCAAAGGCACCAGCCGATATCCGCCGAGCTGACCCGGCTGACTCAGCGCGCCACCGGTCTGCGCGGTGCGCTGGACCGCCTGGCGCACCTGCATGACACCTGGACCCAAACCCTGGATGCCGCCCGGGCCGAGCAGGCGACGGGAGCCATGTTGCAGCAGATTCAAGCGACGCTGGCTTCCATCGAGGCCGCGCAAGCGCCCCTGAAGGCCCAGGAGGAGGAGGCGCTTGGGTTGCAGAGCGAGATTGCCGGAGCACTGGCCCGCTGCGACGAGGTGCTGGCGCAGATCGCCAAGGCCCAGAAGTCGGCGGTCGAGGGTATTCTATCGCGGGAAAACCCGTCCATATGGAACTCCGGCCTCTGGAGCCATGCCCGCACCGCGCTCCCCAACCGGTTGCGTGACATCTCCCACGGCTTCTGGCTGAACATCGCTGAGTACCTGCAGGACCCCTCGCGCGGAATGCCTTTGCATATAGCGCTTTTCGCAGCGCTGGCGGCGGCGGCATACGCGGCGCGGCACAAAAAACGCCGCTGGACGGCCAGCGGCATCGGCGTGTCCGCTGCCGTGAAGGTGTTCGACCGCCCCTATTCCGCAGCGCTGCTGGTCGTTATGCTTTTCGCCACATCAGCCCCTTCACCGGCCCCCGCCCGCGTCAAAGACGTTCTCTCGGCGCTGGCGCTCGTGCCGATGATCCGGCTGATACGCCCGGCGATCGATCCTCGATGGGTCCCCGCGGTCTTTGCCGCGGCGGGTCTCTACCTTGTCGACCTGGTCCGGCAGACCCTCGGCGGCACGGTGCTGGGGGAGCAGGTGCTCCTCATACTGGAAAGCCTGGCAGCCATCGTGGTGCTGCGCTGGCTGTTGACTGCCGAACGTTTCCGGCTCGCCACCGGACCGCCTCCGCAAAGCTTTGGAGCGCACTGCGTGCCGGTGCTGGCGAAAGTGCTCATGCTCTATCTGGCGGCCGGTTTTCTCGCCGCCGCCCTCGGGTACGCGCGACTGGCGCGCCTGATCACGCCCCCTGTTCTCTACGGAAGCGCATCGGCGCTGTTGCTGTATGCCTCGCTCCGGGTGCTCAGCGGCGCCGTGGCCATCGCCCTGCGCACGTGGCCGTTGCAGGGGCTGCAGATGGTCATCAACCATTGCGACCGCATCGAAAGGTGGATCTACCGGGTGCTGGCATGGACGGCTGCGGTGATCTGGGTCATCCGCTCATTGAACTACATCGGGCTTCTGAACCCCGTGCTGTCCGCGGGCAGCGCCCTCCTCGACCTCAAGCTGGAACGCGGCTCCATCAGCATCTCGATCGAGGACATCCTCGCCTTCGGCCTCACGGTGTGGGCCGCCTCCCTGCTGTCCGCCTTCATCCGCTTCGCGCTCCAGGAGGAAGTCTATCCCCGCCGCGGTATCGCCCGCGGCCTGTCCTACGCCTACTCGCGCCTGGTCCATTACATCATCCTGGCCCTCGGCTTCCTGGTGGGGCTGGGGGTGCTGGGGATGGACCTGAGCAAGGTGAGCGTGCTCGCCGGCGCCTTTGGGGTAGGCATCGGCTTTGGGCTGCAGGACGTGGTGAACAACTTCGTCTGCGGGCTGATCCTGCTCTTCGAGCGCCCGGTGACCGTGGGCGACATCGTCGAGGTGGGCGGCCTGCAGGGCGAAGTGCGCCGCATCGGCATCCGTGCCAGCACCATGCGCACCGTCCAGGGGGCCGACATCATCGTGCCCAACTCCCAGTTCATCACCGCCAATGTGACCAACTGGACCCTCAGCGACCAGCTGCGGCGCATCGAGCTGCCGGTGGGCGTGAACTACGGCGCCGCACCGCAAAAGGTGATCGAGTTGCTGGAAACGGTAGCCTCTGCCCACAAAGGGATTTTGGAGAAACCTCCGCCCCAGGCCCTGTTTATGGGATACGGCGACAGCTCGATCAACTTCGAGCTGCGGGCCTGGACGGATCAGTTCGGCCACTCGGCCCTGATCCGCAGCGAGCTGGCCACGGCCGTGTACGATGCGGTGTATGCGGCGGGCATGTCGTTCCCGTTCCCCCAGCGCGAGGTGCGGGTGCTGGGAGGACCTGAAACCGGCGTTCCGGAGACCTCTCAGCCGAAGGGGGGAGCTGAGCCGCCGCAACCGATCAGGGGTAAATGAGATACATACTAATAAATTCGAATATCGAAATTCGAAATTCGAAACAAATCCGAATGACTGAATGACCCAAACGTTTAAAAACCACATCAGATCGCAGTCCAGCCGGTTTTGGTCATTGAACTTTTGAACATTCGAAATTGTTTCGAGTTTCGTGCTTTGGATTTAGAATTTGGTCCCGACTTGTCCGGGTTGGGAGGGATGCATCCGACAGGATCAACAGGACTTCCAGGATCGGGTTCAAACGCAAGAAATAAGGAGGCCTTTATGAAACGGTTCAGTCGCGTCGTGTTGTTACCAACCGTGATTCTAATTTTTGCCGCTGCGTCGGTTCACGCCGGTGGGCTTTGGTTAACCCTGCAGCCGACCCCGGACATGGGGGTGGGCAGCGCCGGGAGCCAGGCTGCGGGGTTCGATGCCTCCACTGCCACCGCCAACCCGGCCGCGATGACGCGGCTGGACCGCTCTCAAGTGGAAACCGGCATCATGGGCATCTATGTCGACGCCCAGTTCAATGTCAAAAACTCCAGCAACGGCGACAATGGTGGCGGCAACGCCGGCTATTTCAGCCCTGTTCCGACGCTGAATTACGTGCACAGCGTAAGCCCGGATTTAAAACTGGGGCTGGGGGTGGGTTCTTATTTCGGATTAGGGCTCAACTACTCCAACGAGTGGGCCGGGAAATACTATGTCCAGAACGCGAGCATCACGACGCTGGCGTTCAACCCGACCATCGGCTACAAGATCACCGACTGGCTGTCGGTCGGCGGCGGCGTCAGCGTGGTCCAGGGCAAGCTGAGCGAACGGGTAGCGGTCAACACGCTTCTGGAGCCCGGGGACGGCCGGCTCAAGTACGATGCCTCGGACGTGGGTTACGGGTACAACCTCGGCGTGCTGTTCGAACTGAGCCCGCAGACCCGCGTGGGGGTCACCTACGTCTCCCAGGTCGACCTGAATTTCAAGGACGACTTGCGGTTCAAAAACATGGAGGGCACGCTATTAGGGGCCGCACTGAACGCCACCGGGCTGCTGGATGCCCAACTGAAAATCGACATGACCATCCCGGCCCAACTGTCCGTCGGGGCCTATCACGCCCTGACCGACAAACTCGCCCTGGTGGGCACGGTCAACTGGCAGAACTGGAGCAAATTCGGCGAGCCGGAGATCGCGGTGGCCGACAGCAACACGGTAACCGCCGACCTGGACTACCAGGACACCTATCACGCCGGGATCGGGGCCTACTACCGCGTGGCGGAGCCCTGGCTGCTGATGGTGGGCTTCGGCTACGACACCTCGCCCACCTCCAGCAGCAGCCAGCGCTCCCCCGTGCTGCCTTTGGGCGCAACCTTCACCTATTCGGCCGGCGTTCAGTACGACTGGAACAAGGATTTCTCGGTGGGCGCGGCCTACGCCCTGATCGACGCCGGCAGCGCCAAGGTCAACAGGACCGGGGGACCGCTCAAGGGCGATCTCGAAGGCGAGTACGACACCAACTTCATCCACGCCTTCAACCTGAACTTTGTCTACCGATTTTAAGCCATAAAGACGGTGTGAATTCTCCCTTATCTGCAGAGCGGGTGGAGAATTCATGGTTCACGGTTAAGCAACCGTGTTTAGAGTCAACGATTAATTTAGCAATGGCGCCATTTCGTCTGGTTACGGACCATCGCGTTTAGAATGATCAAAAGCTTTCGCATACAAGCGACGATGGCTACTTTAAAGCATTTGCCGGCCTCTCG
The DNA here is from genome assembly GCA_963700055.1 of uncultured delta proteobacterium. Lineage (GTDB taxonomy): Bacteria > Desulfobacterota > Desulfobacteria > Desulfobacterales > SpSt-501 > SpSt-501. The sequence goes on from CAVOWH010000016.1 coordinate 154,983, forward strand.
GAGCCGCTGGTAAAATTGCCGAATGACGGGGTTGTACTGAATCGCCGACAACGCGCTCATATAGAGCACGGCACGCACCTGCGCTCGGCCGCCCCAGATCGTGCGCCGTCCCTTGTACCGGCCACTGTCGCGGTTCAGTGGGGCGACGCCGATCAGGCAAGCGATTTTCTTGCGATCCAGTTGGCCCAGTTCCGGCACGCAGCTGATCAGCATGGCCGAGGTCGCTGGCCCGACGCCGGGGGTGCTCTGTAAGATTTGGTCGGTGGTGCGCCAGAGCGGGCCATTTTTGATGTCACGCTTGATCTCGTCGTCAATTTGCTTCAGGCGCTTTTGCAGCCAGCCGATATGCTTCTGGATATCGCGGCGGTTGCGGCGAGTGGCTGCCTGGAGCCGGTTGGTTTCGGCGACGATCATATCAACGATCTGCCGGCGCCGTGTGACCAGGCCGGTGAGCTCCTGGGAGGGGCTGTCCTTCATGGGGCGCAGCTCGGGCCGGACGGCACTGGCAAAGCGGGCGATGACTGCGGCGTCAATGACATCGGTTTTGGCCAGCCGGCCGATGGACTTGGCGAAATTGCGGATCTGACGCGGATTGACGACCACCACTGGAAGCCCCGCAGCGGCCAGGGAACTGACCGTAAGGGTTTCGTAACCGCCGGTGGCCTCGCAAACGATGAGCCGTGGCTCGATGGGCTTGAGCCTCTTAATGAGCTCATCCAGGCCCTCGGGACTGTTCGGCACGCGGAAGGTATCCTGCGTCGGATGGACGCAGACATCCAGCGTGTGCTTGGATACATCAATGCCAACAAAATACTCTGTGCTCATAGATTCCTCCATTTCCCTGCCTTGCGGGATGCGGGCTTTGAAATGCCCAGGCAACCGTTCGGGTTAGTGGAAGAGCCGGTGTGGCGATGCGTGCTAAACCACGGTCTTTGAAAAAACCAAGGGTTCATCGATCTGCCACACCGAAACGTTGAGTCCATACGACTCTAAGCAAAGATGAAGCTAATCTTTAATTCAAGACAAAAAAACAAGGGCAAAAACTTAAGGGCAAAGATACAAGGGTTCAGGGTTCACGGTTGGGGTCGGAAGTGCCTTCGAGGTGATTCTATGAAATCCGGACACATCAGAATCGTAAACCTCTTTGTCGCCTGCGTCATGACATGCGCCGTCGTGTTTTTTTCGACGGCGCATGCGGGCGATATTTTGGCGCGCGTACAGTCTAACGGCGTCGTCCGCTGCGGAGTCAGCGAAGGGATTGCGGGCTTCTCCATTTTTGCCTCCATGGAAACGACCCTGTTTTCCTGTGGGAGCTGCTTTACAGCCGCGACAGGCATGTTGCCTAACCATCGCAACTGAATGCCGCTCCCACGGGACTAAAAGAAAAGCAGGAAGCCTAAGACAGTGAAGGAACTGCAGACATGAAAAAAAACAGTGGCCATAAGTGGGTTGTTTCGGCGCTGCTCATTTGGGCAGTTGTTCTGGCATCTGCGACCGGGGTGCAGTCGCAATCCGCCGCCGATGTTCAAAATGCCATCGGCATTCTGACCAATTCTTCCAACAGCCCCCAGGAGCGCATCAACGCCGCGCGCGATCTGGGAGTTTTGGGGCAGGATTCCGATTCGGCGGCCCAGGCTTTAACCGGTGTCCTGTCCAGCGACCCGAACCCCGCCGTGCGCAGCGCGGCTGCCGTGGCGATAGGCTCCGGCGCCTTTCCGTCCGCCTCCCCCATTCAGGCCTTGATCCAGGCGCTGAAAGCCGACAGCAGCCCGGAGGTTCGGCTGTCAGCGGTGAAGGGGTTGGAGGTCATCGGCGTGGACTCGGCGTCGGCACTCCAGGCGCTTAAGAACGCCGCAGATAACGATCCGGACCCGGGAGTTCGCCAACTCGCCAAGGCTGTCTACAAACGCTTCTCCTCCAACTGATTGCGTGTGAGAAAACAGGGGTCCGATGCACCCCCGATGCCGAAATGAAAGGGTGAAAGCCATGCCAACATCCCGTTCGATACGCTTCTCCATCGTGATGCTTTGTTTGACCGTTCTGATCGCACCTGGACTCCATGCCTATCCACTGGCGGCCTCTGAATACCCCGGGCTTTCTGCGGTGGCTGTTGAGAGGATTTACCTGGCTGCCGGTACCACGGACAAGGACGAGGAAGCAACAATCGGCGACCCGGATGAACAGGCCACCATCGGAGATCCCGGCGAACAGGCGACGGTCGGGGACCCGGGCGAGCAGGCCACCGTAGGGGATCCCGGAGAGAAGGCGGGGATCGGTGATCCCGGCGAAGCAGCTACCATTGGAGACCCCGGCGAGAAATCAAGTTTCTGAATTATCTGGATTCCGGCTTTCGCCGGAATGACAAATTTTATGGAATTTCGGCTTTTTGCGAATTCATCCAGGAGAAGGCAAATGAAGACTTCAAGACTATTTCGGATCGCAGTGTTTTTGGTGGCTGCGGGACTATTGCATGTCGCTCCCGCGCTGGGGCAGAGCCCATCCTGCTATGTTTTGGCGAGCATGGAGCAAACATTTTTCTTCATCAGGGAACTGGACCAGGACAGCAACCCGCTGGGGGAGCTCGGCAGCGGTTGGATCAATCAGGGAGACCGAGTGTCGATCACCAGCCGAACCGGCCAGATATCCATCAGCTACCAACTATCATCATCCGACAAACGGGTAATGTTGGATCCCACCGGTTGCTCGGGCGGGGTTGTGATCTCAGTGCCATAAGGGATGGCAGGTTCAGGGGTTCACAGTTCATGGTTGGAAAAAGCACAACAGGGGTCGGGGTTCAAAATTCAGGAAATAGGAGATAGATCAGGCATGAAAAAAATTCTTCTCTTGGTGTGGATCGCTGCGCTTCTGGCTCCTGGCGCCGCCTTGACGGCAACACTCCAAAACACTGATTCGCAAAGCTATAATCTGCAGATACTCGAGGCCGGCAGGCCTTACCCCAGCCAGTACACGATCATTGAAAACGCACAGGTGGAGATTTGTTTTTCGGGGTGCATGATGACTCTGGTCGCAACCGGACAGACGGTCCAGGTCAATCCGAAGGACTCGGTGATCATCGACAGCGGCGTCATGAGTGTGACCGCTGGCAATTGATATGCCGGACATCAACAAAACATCTGAGCGCCCCATCCCCGATGAGAGCGCCGCCGTCCGCTGCGAGCAGGCGGACCCGGCCTCGCTCCGCGTGCATGTCTCCGGCCGGTGGAAGATCGATTCCGCAGTGCCGACCGCCGATGAAGTGCTGCAGCAGGCCCAATCGCATCCGGACTTGACCCGCATCGCGGTCGCTGCGCAGCAGGTCGCCGCATGGGACAGCACACTCATCACTTTTCTACTCAAGCTGCAAACCCATTGCTCGCAAAAAGGGCTGACCTTCGACCCCCAGGGCCTGCCTTCCGGCGTCCTGGGATTGCTGAAGCTTGCGACCGCCGTGCCGCCGCGGGAGGGGGCGAGCCGCACCGAGAAAAAGGAGCCTTTTTTGGCTCGCTTCGGAGATGCGGCCCTGCGTGCAAGGGACGAAGCCGCTGACATCCTCTCCTTCATCGGCGAGGCATTCTTGGCGCTGTGCCGGTTTTTTGCGGGAAGAGCCCAATTCCAAAGATCCGACCTGCTGGGGTTCATTTGGGACTGCGGGCCCAAGGCCCTGCCGATCGTCACGCTCATCAGCCTGCTGGTAGGCTTGATTTTGGCTTTCGTGGGCGCCATTCAGCTGCTGATGTTCGGGGCGCAGATTTACGTGGCCAACCTGGTGGCGGTCGCCATGGTACGGGTGATGGGCGCGGTCATGGCGGCGGTGATCATGGCCGGACGGACCGGCGCAGCTTTCGCGGCCCAGCTGGGAACGATGCAGGTCAACGAGGAAATCGACGCCCTGAAAACCCTGGGGATCTCCCCCATGGAATTCCTGGTGCTGCCGCGGATGCTGGCGCTGGTCATCATGATGCCCATCTTGTGCGTGTACGCCGACCTGATGGGGATCCTCGGCGGGCTGATCGTCGGCGTGGGCATGCTCAACCTGGGGCTGATCGAATACCTGAACCAGACCCAGGCATCCCTGAGTCTCAGCTATTTCTGGATCGGCTTGTTTTATTCGGCGGTCTTCGGCGTGCTGATCGCCCTGTCGGGCTGCCTGCGGGGGATGCAGTGCGGCCGGAGCGCCTCGGCCGTGGGCGAGGCGACCACTTCGGCCGTGGTGACCTCCATCGTCGCCATCGTGGTGGCCACGGCCATCATCACGTTCGCGTTCAATGTGATAGGGATATAAGTTCAAAATTCGAAGCACGAAATTCGAAATACGAAACAATTCCGAATGATCAAATGACCGAAACAAAAAACATCTCCGATCGCAGCCAAAACGGTTTTGGTCATTATACTTTTGAACATTTGAATTTGTTTCGGATTTCGTGATTCGTATTTCGGATTTGGTTTTGGGTTGTCCGATTTGGGGTTTTGAAATTTATCCCAGGGAAAAGTCAGAAGTATGAGCGACTCGAAACCTCACATCATCATTAAAGACCTGACCATGGCCTATGGCAGCTTTGTGGTTCAGAAGGACCTCACGTTCACGGTCAACCGGGGGGACGTCTTCATCATCATGGGCGGCAGCGGCTGCGGCAAAAGCACGCTGCTGCGCCACATCATCGGCCTGAAGCCGCCGGCCAAGGGCAGTGTGTTTTACGAGGACGTCGATTTCTGGCAGGCCTCGCCCGAGGAGCGGGACCGCATCGTGCGGCGCATCGGGGTGCTCTACCAGAAAGGCGCTCTCTGGAGCTCGATGACGCTGGCCGAAAACGTCGCCCTGCCGCTGCGCGAGTACACCGATCTCAGCTCCAGGCAAGTCGACGAGCTAGTGGCGCTCAAGCTGGCGCTGGTGGGGCTCGCCGGTTTCGAGGAGTACTTCCCGTCCGAGATCAGCGGCGGCATGCAGAAGCGCGCCGGGCTGGCGCGGGCCATGGCCTTGGACCCCGAGATCCTGTTTTTCGACGAGCCCTCGGCGGGGCTGGACCCGATCAGCGCCCGGCGGCTGGACGAGCTCATCCTCGAGTTGCGCGAAAGCCTGGGGGCCACGGTGGTGGTCGTGACCCACGAACTGGCGAGCATCTTCACCATCGGCAACAACTCGGTCTTCCTCGACCCGGACACCAAGACCATGATCGCCGCCGGCGACCCGAAGGTGCTGCGCGACGACATGTCCAACCCGAAGGTGCGCACCTTTTTAACCCGCGGCGAGGCTTAAGAAAGAAGGCGGCAGGGGTCAGGGGTAAAGATACGAGGTTTCAGGGTTCGGGGTTCAGGGTTCAGGGGAGAAGAAAGTGCCTAAAGTGCCTAAAATTGAAAGCGATGGTAGTGACCAAAATCGGGCGGTTCGCGAATTGAGCTTTTTTTAGAATCGCCGTCATTTGGATTTGTTTCTTATTTCGTTCTTCGAGTTTATAAAACCGTTGAACCGTGAACCGTTGAACCGTGAACCTGTAGTTTGACCTGAACTCCGAACCCCGAACCCTTAACTTAACGAGACGACACGTATGGCCAAATCCATCAGCAAGACCCTCATCGGCGCCTTCGTTCTGGGCGCCTTGGCGCTGACCTTCATCGGGATCGTCGTCCTCGGGTCCGGAGCATTGTTCCGGGATATCAAGGAAGTGGTGATGTTCTTCGACGGCTCCGTGGGCGGGCTTCAGGTGGGGGCGCCCGTGACCTTCCGGGGCGTCGCCATCGGCGAGGTCAGAGATATCCAGCTCGTCTACGATGCCGAAAAGTCGGAATTCCGGATTCCGGTGGCGGCTCAGATCTACCCGGACCGCTTCCATAAAATCGGCACAAGCCATAACAAATTGACGCCGCAGGAGTTGATGGACATGGGCTTGAGGGCGCAGCTGCAGATGCAGAGCTTCATCACCGGGCAGCTTTCCATCCAGCTCGATTTTTTCCCGGATTCACCCGTGCGGCTGATCGGAGCGGCCAAGGCGGGGTTCGGCTCCCGCGTCCAGGAGATACCGACCATCCCCACGCCGATCCAGAAAATCGAGAAATCCATCCAGCAGATCCCTCTTGATGAGGTGATCCAGGACGCCCGCGACACCTTGACCAGCATCAGGGACATCCTCGCCTCGCCGGCGATACCGGACATCATTGCCAACCTGCGCCAGGTCTCTCAGGATGCGGTCGGCCTGACGCGCAGCGTTGAAACCAAGCTGTCGGCCATGACCTCCCAGGCGGACCTCACCCTGAAAGAGATCCGCACGCTTGCGGCCAGCGCCAACGCGCAGATCAAGCCCATGGGCTCGGCCATCGACGAAACCCGCAGCCTGCTTCAGAACGTCAACCGCCGCGTCGATCCCCTCGCAGCAGAGATCTCCACGACCACGGCCGAGCTGCGGGCCACGTTGCAGCAGTCGGAGAAAACCCTGGCCAACATCAGCAGCATGACCGCCGAAAATGCCGAGCTGCGCTACAACCTCGAACTGTTCCTGACCGAGCTGGCGGCGGCGGCGCGATCCCTGCGGACCCTTTCCGATTACCTCGACCGCCATCCCGGTTCGCTCCTGCGCGGGAAGGCACCTGATCAACCGCTCGGAGGCCAACAATGAAGGCTAAGATCCATGCCGCACGACTATGCATCCTGTTTCTGGCTGTGCTGATCTCCGGCGGTTGCAGCCTGTTCAACCCCGGCCCGCAGCCTAAGACTCGTTTCTTCATGCTGAGTTCGCCGGCCTTATCCGGCAAACCGGTTCAGCCGCTGGCGACACTTCCGCAAGTGGCCATCGGCATCGGGCCCGTGCGCCTGCCCGAATACCTGGACCGCCGGAACATCATCGTCCGCAACAGCCGCAACGAGTTCGAGCTCGCCGAATTATCCCAGTGGGCCGAGCCCATGGCGGATATGTTCACTCGCGTTGTGGCGGACAATCTTTCCATCCTGGTGGGTACGAATCGAATCATCCAGTTCCCGTGGCGCTCTTCCATGCCGGTCGACTACCAGCTGACGATTCAGGTGGCTCAGTTCGACGGCATCTTGGGCGAGCAGGTGGTTCTTCGCGCACAGTGGCAGGTGTTCACGGGGGACGGGAAAAAACTTCTGGAATTCGCCTCTTCAGTCATCGAGGAGAAAATGGAAAACCAAACGATCGATGCCTTGGTCACCGCGGAAAGCCGCGCGGCCGAGCGCTTCAGCCGGGAGGTTGCCGTGGCGATCGTCAGGTTGGCGAAGTGAGGCTTGCCAAATTATCCGGGCGGGGCCGCAGCTGCGGCCCCGCCCGGATGAATCCATGTGCAGCATTAGGCCATTTTAAGGACCATCATGCCGGCATTGCTGCGTTGAACGAGCAGGGAGACCCCGTCGTCGCCCTTATATTTGGCGAGCAGCTGCTTGAGTTCGCCCGTGGAGGTCACGCTCTGGCGGTTGACCTCGAGGATCAGGTCACCCTGCTGAACGCCGGCCTTGTAGGCCTTGCTGTCGGGCCGCACGCCGACCACGACGACACCGGTCTCGCGATTGACGTTCAAGCGCTGGGCCATCTCCGGGGTCAGGTCGGTCACTTGCAGACCGTACTCGCCCTCTTTTTCAGCTTGGGGTTTGCCCGCATCGGCCACGGTCAGGGGCCGTTTGGCCACCTTCACGTCGAAGGTCTTCTCTTTACCGTCGCGGACGACGGTGATCTTCGTGGTCTCGCCCACCGGCAGGGTGGCGGCCTTGGCGGTCAGCTCGCGGCTGCTTTTCACTTTGTCACCGTTGACCGCGGTGATGATGTCCTTGGCCTTGATGCCGGCCTTCTCCGCGGGGTTGCCCGGGACCACGTCGGTCACCAGAACGCCCTCGCTCACTTTGGCGCCGTAGTACTCGGCCAGTTCACCCTTGAGGTCCTGGATGTTCACCCCCAACCAGCCGCGGGTGACTTCCCCGTTCTCCTTGAGCTGGGCGACGACCTGGGTGGCCATGTCGATGGGGATGGCAAACCCGATGCCCTGGCCGTGGGCGATGATGGCCGTGTTGATGCCCACCACCTCGCCGTTCAGGTTCAGCAGCGGCCCGCCGCTGTTGCCCGGGTTGATGGAGGCGTCGGTCTGAATGAAGTCGTCATAGGGACCGGAGCCGATGGCGCGGCCCTTGGCGCTGACGATGCCGGCCGTGACGGTCTGCTCTAATCCGAAGGGGCTGCCGACGGCCAGCACCCACTCGCCGACCTTCAGGTCCGCGGAACGGCCCAGGCTGGCCACGGGCAGGTCGCCCTTGGCGTCGATCTTGATCAGCGCCAAGTCGGTATGCGGATCGCGGCCGATGATCTTGGCCTCGAACTCGCGCTCGTCCTTTAGTTTCACCTTGATCTTGTCGGCGTCCTCGACCACGTGGTTGTTGGTGATGATATGGCCGTTCTTGTCAATGATGAAGCCGGTGCCGACTCCGCCCTGCCGGCGCTCCTGGGGCGGCATCTGCTTGCCGAAGAAATCCTTGGAGCGCTCGTCTCCGAAGGGGTTCATGCCGAAGGGATGGCCCTCAGACTGACGTGCAGCGTCTTCGTCATTGCCTGCCTTCTCCACCTGGATGTTCACAACGGCCGGACCCACCTGCTCGGCCAGGGCGCTGAAATTGTCCGGGACCATCCGCGGCGCGCTTTTGGCCGCCTGCAGGCCGGTTGTGGCCATCAATCCTACCGCCAGCAGCATGGCAATGATCTGTGTGACTCGAAATCGTTTAACCATTTTCTTTATCCTCCTGGTTTGATGTTTGCCCATGCGGGCTGAATCCATGGGCAAACAATAAACCGCCCAGTTCACGGCAAGATGACCCGAAAATGATCGAAAAATCATCTTGATGAACTTGTAAAAAACCTAAATTCTATAAAATTTGTCATTCCGGCGAAAGCCGGAATCCAGTGTTACAGGCGGCTGCAAATTATCTGGACTCCGGCTTTCGCCGGAGTGACGACTTTTTTCTAAGCCATCCATCTTGGTAGGGCTGAAAAAGGGAGTGGGGTGGTTTCATCGGTTTACAGTTGGCCCTCGGACTTGGTATAAGCAATTGAGCAGGCGGCCAACTTCCTGCATTTTCTTAGCAAAGGCCGGAGATCATGAACCGAAAAGCAGAGCTGCGCGTGACGGAAATATTGCCAAAGGGCAGGTTCATGAAGCTTTTGGTTCTGCTGCTCGGCATGTTAGTGCTCTCTCCGCTCTTTGAGGAATTTTTCAAGGTTCGCATTTTTGGGGAGTTGTTTTTTACGGCGATTTTCATTTATGCCGCTTACTCCTTCAGCCGCAGCAAAGCGTTGGTGGCGGCCGCCGTCAGTCTGGCCGTGCCGGCGATCGCATCGTTCTGGCTCAAACCTTTCTCTACCGGCCAGTGGGTGGAAATTTCCGGCGGGCTTTGCGGAATGGCGTTCATTGCCCTCATCATCGCCGCCATTCTGCGCAACATCTTTTTGCAGCAAGACGTAAGCGCCGATCTCATTGCCGGGGCCATCGTGGCCTATCTCCTCATGGCCGTGATGTGGTCTCTGCTTTATAATGTATTGGAGGCCGCTCATCCCGGGTCATTCAAATTTCCTGAGGGGACGACCCAACCCCGAGGGGAGATGTCCGTCTATTTCAGCTTAGTGACCATCACCACGGTCGGCTATGGCGACATTACTCCGGTCACGCGCGTTGCCAGGGCGTCTGCCAACCTGGAGGCCGTCGTCGGACAACTCTACCTGGTGATCCTGGTCTCCTGGCTGGTGGGGATGTACGTGTCCGCGAGATCGAAGTAATGCTCCGCCCGCAGAGCGGGTGGCCTCAGGTTCGCGGCTGGCCGGTTCCCGGTTCAACGGTTGAAGGGTTCAAAGGCTGAAAAGAGATTATCGGTTCACGGTTGGAATAGGAATCTCAGCAAGGAGAAATAACATGCGCAGGATTCATATCGCACTGGTTCTGGTGATTACGCTTGGTTGTGCGGGCTCCCAACCGGTTCGGATTCAGCTGCCTCCGGGCGCCCGCATCGGGATTCTGAACGTGCTGGAGCCGCAGATGACTCACGTCGATGTGGGGTCGTTGCGGTTTGACAGCTTCACCAAGGTTTATAATGTCGATTGGAACATCCCGGCTTTCCTCAACGGGGCAATCGAAAATGACCTGAGGGGGCGCGGCAATTATACGTTCATCCCACTAGCGGTCAATGCCCCTGCAGACTGGAAGCAATCGATGTCTAACGGCATCCTCAGCGCCGTAAACGATTGGATGCCGGATGACCTGAAATCCTTTCTGCAACAGACTTCCGCAGAGGACCGGCTGGATTTGATTATCTCCATAAGCAGTTACGATTCCGGCAGGTGGCAGCAGTCGGGCTGCTTTGAGATAGCCCAAAGTGAGGTGGCCACCAAAGGCTATGGGCTCTACAGCCGGACCAGAGTGCTGTCGGGGCTTTCCGGCCTCCTGCCGGTCGGCCAAGACACGGCGACCCCCTATGCCAACATCATCGTGGCGATTTTCCAGCCTCAGCCGGCGACCCTGGCGACCTACGGGTGGGCGCCCTGCAGCAAAAAACCCCTGCCGGACTTCCCCTGGAAAGACGACATCCAGTTTCTCAGTCCGACGGTGATCCAGCAACTCAGGCCCCACGTCGAGCGACTGGGCGAAAAAGCCGTCCAGGCCGGCCTCGGGAACGCGGGTCTGCTGCCTTGATGGGGAGTCGGGTGTAGAATCCAAGCGTGTTTCACAAATTCAGTATCGGGTTGGTGAACGGACCCATGAAAGGAGAAAAACCTATGAAAGCAAAGAAAACAATCATGATCACGGTAGTGGGCTTAATCATGTCGCTGGGAGCCATGCCCGCGGCCTCCCAGGAAAAGCCGTCGGATAACATGCAGATTGTCATTGAGAAGATCCGCGCCGACAAGAAGCTCTTCGTCGCAGAGAACATGCAGCTTACCGACGCTGAAGCTAAAGCCTTCTGGCCGGTCTATAAACAGTACCAGGATGAACTGTTTCTGCTTCGCACACGGACCCTGAAATTGATCAAGGACTATGCTGATGCCTATGAGACCATGAACAACCTCATGGCGAAGAAGCTACTGGACGAGTATATGACCATAGAGACCCTGGGGCCGAAGCTTCGTCAGGCCTATCTGCCGAAGTTCCGCAAAGTTTTACCCGAGATAAAGGTGGCGCGCTACTATCAGATCGAGAACAAGATCCAGGCCGCATTGATGTATGAACTCGCTGCAAAAATCCCGCTCGTGAAAGCGGACAAGTAGTTGTAGGAAAGGGAGGATACGATGATGAAATACTTTCGTTTGACAACCGTTCTCTTGGTGCTTGCATTCACTGCGGGGGTAATCACCAGCCCGAATCCCGCTACGGCAGCGTCCGCCGCAGAAATTGACCGTGATGCCAAGAAAGCCCTGGGGGATCTATATGCAAAATCCCCTTCAGCCAAAATGATGGGTGAAAAGGCCATCGGCATCCTCGTCTTTCCGGGCATCGTCAAGGGGGGCTTCATAGTGGGCGGGCAATATGGCGAGGGTGCTCTGATCAAAGATGGAAAGACTGTTGCGTACTATAATACGATTTCGGCCTCTTATGGGCTGCAGATCGGCCTTCAGAAATATGGGTATGCGCTCTTCTTCTTGACCGACTCCGCCCTGAAGTGGCTCGACAAGAGTGATGGCTGGGAAATCGGCGTCGGTCCGAGCATCGTCGTCGTGGACGTCGGTGCAGCCGGGGCCTTGACGAGTACCACCCTCCAATCCGATATCTATGCGTTTTTCTTTGATCAGAGGGGACTGATGGGGGGGATCGGCTTGCAGGGTACGAAAATCACCAGGATCGAAAAATAGATGACACCGTGGAAATATTTGGGGTCAGGTCTTCATTATTAACATTTATGGTAAGGAAGGATAGGGTTGATTGACATCGGTCGCAAATTGCGGGAAGGGGGGCGAGATGGCTTGACCCTTGCGAATCAGTTTCCGGGTGCCTTTTACCATGCGATTTTGGTCGAAATCGATGGATACTCCAAAGAGCTTTCGCGCTACCTGCATTTAAACCCGGTACGGGCGAAAATCGTTCAAGCGCCCGAGGAATATCCCTGGTCCAGTTATCGGGATTACATCGGGATGCGCCACGCTCCGGACTGGCTCTATCGGGATTTTATTCTGGGCTGTTTCGATGCCAAAAATATGCGCGCATGAAATTGAAAGATATCGGCGCCTATTTCGGGGTAGGGGAATCCGGCGTTTGCCAGGCGGCCCTGCGGGTCACAGAGAGAATGAAAATGGATCGAAGGCTGACAAACAGAATCGACGCCATGGAAAAACGTTTCTAAGCGTCAAGAATGAAGACCTGACACCTATTTTCTCCTGAGCCCGCCGGCGATGGCCGGCATAAAAGGCTCACTGCTGGCTGGCGCTCCAGGTCGCATGATACTGAGCGAGCTTTAATGTGCCGGACATCTGGGTCCCGTCCGCGGACAGCTGCCCATCGATGGCTCCCAGGATCAGGCCGATCTTGCCTTCCATGAAATTGCCCAGCACCGTGCCGTGGAATTCGCTGACGGCGCCGTTGGCTGTATTTACCAAATGGCCTGAAAAAACGGTGTCTCCCTTGGGCGTTTGAAACAGATTCACCTGGATAGGCCCGTCAATCCCTCCCCACATCAGGCCCTGGTAAGTCCCCAGTGGTTGCGAACCCTCTGGGACGGGCGTCATGGCGGCACATCCCGCCAGGACCAACCCCAGGCACAGCATCAACATCCGACACGCATGTTTCATGGTCAAGCTCCTGGTTCCGTGAATGGTCGAAAAATCAGCCAGGTTGAAAAATGACACGATCACGACGATTGGGCTTTCACCATATCCTCCGCGACTACAGCGCGTCAAGCGGAACCCGGTTGTGACGACCCTCCTGAGTCCTCAATCGTCCTCCCCGATGTCGCGCGGCATCCCCGGCTGCGCGGGGAAATCCGCCTGCCGCGCGACATGCGCAGTTCGCTTTTCAACACCGACGGTCAGATCTTCTCCGACGCGGGCATCCCGGTGGTGCTGTTCATGGAGAACTATGACATCAATCGCGTCGGTTACCACGACACGCACGACACCATGTCGAACATCGACCTGGACTATGCGGCTGCCGTGGCGGCAATCGCCATCGAATCGGTCGCACGAGCTGCAATGGCGGCAAATTGAAATTTCACTGCTTATGTCGAATCTTCAAATAGTTCACAAGAATGGAGAGTTTAGCTGAGGGAAGGTAAAATTTGGAGAAAGGTTATCTTGATCGCCAAGGTCGGATCATCAGCACCTGCGGATAATATAGATCGGATGAGCGCTTGTTTGAGTATGACCTGAATATCTGTAGCGTTTAGAAAAAATGGCAGGTGCAGCTACGCTGTCAGTACCACCTAAACGACGATGATCATTTTTCGTTGGATATATCCCGACGGCGCAATCTATCATGGCTCGCTCCTCTCAGGAGTATATCCACACTCTTCTGGAGAATAATTTGTTTGGGATTACCTGACCAACACCATCAAGTTTTAAAAATTTCCGGAGATTGGTTTAATCGCAGATACGTAACAAATGGACGTCCCCACCTACTCCCAGGACGAAAGTCAGTGCTGAGTAGCTATGGAGTCTATTTGCTAGTCCCGGAGGGTGAGGTGTTTTTTTCTTTTGACAACCCCTTTATTGGGTGACACCATTTCATTTCCTTCGGGGGTCATCCAGAGAATCCTGCAAAAAGGACGCAAGGTTGATATCAGGTGCACTAATGGAAGAAGCGGCTATGGTTAGCCTTAACATGTTGTTGATGTGTTGTAATTGTTGCTCGTCACGCACAAGTTGCTCTTCTTGCTCTCTTGAAAGCGGGTCACCTGGATTCACGAAAGCTGGAAATTGTCGCAGAAACTTGATGACAAACTCTTGGATATCGGCCGGCACTTCAGGCATAGCCAGTCGGACACGTACATTGCGGTTATTGTTTTCATTGGTTTCGGGCCAGTTGTACTCCAATATATCCATGTCATTGTGTACTGAATAGCGATAACCAATGTTCTTACGGTTAATGCTCAACCGCCAGTACCATATTCTTATTTCATTTAAACGTCTAAATTTGTCCGCTTTATTAACGGCCTCGGTATTGAACATATTCCAAATCAAGGCCGCAAAAACATCCTTCAGGGCATCATCTTCCGAAACGAGCGTGGAAAGGAGAATATCATCAAGCTGTTGTCCGAGAGCGGGATTTTTCTTCCGATGTTGTTCCAGGATTTTTGCAATTTTCTTTGCGGGAAGATTTTCTTTAAAACGCAGTGCTTTTGCGGCGGCGACAACTAATTCTCCGTCACTGCCCGCAAGATAATCCAGCATCACGTCTTCAATCTCGACCGTGAATGCAAGATTACTACCTAAGATGGCTACGATAACCTTTACTAGTTCGGGGCTTGCATTTTTCAGCATGGGAAGCAAACGTTCGTGAAGTATAAATTTTTTAGTGTGCAGTTTCCTCAGTGCCTCTATTATCTCTTTATCGGATGTTGCTCGATTTAGCTCTTCTCTCAACGTGGCTGCATCATCTGAGGGGAATTGAATTGGTTTGAATGAAGGATCTATGTCCTGGATATTACTTTGCAATTGCTCGATCCTGCCCGAGTTTAGAATAAGCCCCTTCTGCGCTTTTGATAGTAAATGGTACCCTAACTGCAACCATGCGGCTCCCCAGAAACGGCTTGCATCCTTCGCTTGTTCTTTTTCACGATCATCCAACGAGATAACCTTGAGGGTCGCTCTCGGAGCTAGTTGGTCGGCTAGCCTCCACAAGAAAAAAACATGTTTCAGACGCGCTGCAGGGCTGACGATGAAATTAAATGCGAGGGATGGAATTAAATTTCGAACAAATGCTGGATTCGCATACCACTTTCGCATCAATTCTACATATGTGGGGATTACAAAAAAATGATTGTGTAATGCGAGTGCTCGTTCAGCTTCCACAACTATCTCAATGCTCTCCTCCCCCCCCCACGGAAGCATGATTTCTTTAAGACGGTCAACATCCGCAGGGTCGCTTGGCTCTTTGTCCCAGATAGTTTTAATCTCCTTCAGAGTGTCCCTATCCTTCGCGGAGGGAGCCCCGGCACAACTATTCCCAAGCAAAACTGCTGCTGCGCCAGCCGCTACCCTGTATAAGAATGAGCGCCGATTCACGGGCAAAACCATTGTCTCTTTGTTTGATAAAACAGGCATGATATTTCTCCAATATATGAGAGAATATCAAAGTGCTGCTGATTTGGTGATTTGTCGGATGGAATTACAATGTTTCAACAACACAAAATCATTACACATTTATTTTCCGTATCTCAGTCCTACCTCGGACGGTCCGTTCTTGTCAAACCCTGACTGATCGGTTTAAGTCCCTCTTGCCTGGGGTAGATGCCGTCTACCGCACGTTTTCAGAAAGCCGATAGGTTGCCAGTCGCTATCAGTGCCGTGACTTTCATCGAGTTCGAATTTACGATGATATTTTCAACGGATGAGTTGTGCCGCGAGGGAACCAAGTCTTCACAGCGAATTGCTAGCCGATAGGCGCATATTAAATTATCTTGGTAATCGCTAAAAATAATTGGATCATGGCCACAAGGGTAATGAAAATTAAACCCAACCAAAATAATTTATTTTTTTGTTTAGCTTCAGTAGGTGCGATTAAATCTTTATCCTTTAGCTTTAATGATTTAACAAATTCTATTGAGTATTGGCTTTCTATTTTTAGTGAAAATGATAGCAAATAGGTGCCAATCAATCCTAAAATAATAGATATCAAATGCGCATACGTTTCCAAGGTGGGACTCCCTATCTGTTTCCAGAAAAAAATACAAAGCTCAATGAAAAAGCCAACAATAAAAAGTAAAAATACATATTGCATTGATCGATGCATAGTGCTCTTTTTTAAATTGGTCATAACAAATTCAGATGCACTATTATTGTTCAATCGATCATCTATATATTTTTTGTAAACAATATTTTCATCTTTAGGAAAATAGCTTTTTTCTCCCATTCTTTTATTTAGGTTTAATTCGTCTTCAACTTTTATAACCATGCTCAAATATATCAGATTAGTTCGATAGAACGTGCGTAACAAATTTAGGCAGATGAGTGATAATAAAATACCTCCAATAGCCAAAATAAAAAGCAAAGCCTCTTTTTCCTTTTGATATGAAAAAAACCATGCGCTATGAATGGCTATTAATATAGGCGTGAACCATTTAACTGTATCCCACATCATGGTTCTTTGCTGGTGAGCCTCTTTTGAATAAAACTCATGCAGCTTTAATAATTCATTCCGTCTTACAGAATCAGAATTTTTAAAAGAAGCGTCTGGCAATTTCATAGCCTTTGTTTAATGATTTTTCTGCTGTCTAACGCTCGACTTTAGGCGTGAGGGAAGCGAGTCCTTCAGAAAGCCAATGTTGGTTTAACGCCTACTTTTTCCTAATATTCTTTCCCTATCTGTTGATATAGTAGCAATTTTTTCAGTCCAAATCTTTCCTGAAGCATCAGACTCCATCGTGTGAATATACAAATTATCAAACAAACTGGTTAAAGTTCCGTAAAGGCAGTTGCTTACTGAATCTTGGTGCTTAAATTGTTTTGATATTTCAATGCCCTTTCTCCAGTCATCAATAATCTTTTCAGGTTCCACATCCAATAAACTCGAAAGGTTTACCAAATGTAAATCCGTGCCTTCCCGCCAAGCCATTTTAGGAGCCCTATTTTCTACTTTTTCTAAATGTAATTTGTTCAGGATTTCTGTGTATTCATCACGAATAGAATCTGCATCGAATGACACGCCGAATATTACTGTCCAAAATGGCCTGTATTTAGCGGCTAAATCTACACCACTTATTTGTTCACACCATTCCTTTACAGTATCAACCTTGTGTTCTGCACATCCGCAGAAACCCATAATTGTAAATAAACAAAAAATTTTCAGTATTGATAACTTTGTCATTTTTAGAAGCTCAACAATGATTAAATCGTTTCTTAATAAAACTCATTGAATGCATTTTGCACTATAACGTCCTAATACGAGGCCGCCAGAAGTTTTTATTTGCTATTTTAAGTTACCTGCTGCAGCATATCACAGCTTTAGTGCCTTGGTGATATGTCGGATGATCTGTCAGTTATACAACAATCCAAAATCATAACAGATTTATTCCGTATATCCTATTCTTACTCCCGTTGACCTGCCCCTGTCAAATTAAAACCGAAGGAAGTATGCCCTGTCGTTAGTTTAATCCGTCCGCATTAACATTCACGGTAGAGAAGGATAGAGGTGATTGTCATCGGTCGCACCTTGCGGAAAGGGAGGCGAGGTGACTCGGCCCCTGCGAATAGGCTCCAGATGTATCTTTGCCAGAAATATGCGCGCATGAAATGGGAAAAGGTCCCCAATCGTGAATAATGAAGAACTGATCCTATATCTTTTTGTACGATGCTTGCTTGAAGATTCTTAACGAGGGGACGGAGCCATAAATTGACATGCCGATCAAATGGACAATATTACGGGATATTGTTCTCCCATCGTTCACAATGGTGGTTTGTCCGGGGGATTCAGGGGTGATGGCGAACCGGAATGACGGCAATCGCCGGAGAGGTTGCAATAAAGAAATGGGTGTGGGTGCTCGTGGGGGCTGCGGCGCTGCTGCTACTGTCACTGTCGGCGGTCATCATCCTCGCGACGGCATACGATTACAACAAATTTAAGCCTCAGGTGGCCGCAGCGTTGCTGGAGCTTACCGGCCGCAAACTCACCATACAGGGTGACATCCGGTTGAAGATCGGCCTCAACCCCACGCTGGCGGTTGCGGATGTGGCCCTTCAAAATGCACCCTGGGGCAGCCGTGCGCAAATGGCTACCGTGAAACGACTGGAGGTCAAGGCGGCCCTTCTGCCGCTCCTGCAGGGCGCGATCCGGATCGACCGCCTGCTTGTGGACGAAGCGGAGGTCCTCATTGAAATCGATCCGAACGGCAGATCCAACTTTGCGTTTACCCCGGCCGAGCGCAAACCTGCCGATCCAAGGGCGAGCGAATCCGCCGGCGGTTACCGACTGGGCGCAGTCAAGGGCCTCGCCGTCAAAAACAGTACCTTGACGATCAATGACCACCTATACGGGCGTACCGGTCGTCTGGTTCTATCCTCTCTCGAAATGCAGGCGCTGGATTCCGTGGCCCGGGACGAGGTTCAACTGGAAGCAACCTGGAACGAGATACCGTTTGCCGTCAACGGCCGCATCGGCATGTTGAAGCATCTCCGTGATTCCGACGGACCTTGGCCGCTTGAGCTGACCTTGAAGGCGCTGCAGGGGACCGCGACCGTCAGGGGGCAGATTCGGGACCCACTCAGCCTGTCCGGGATCGATCTGCAGGCGACAGCAGAAGGCAAGGATCTGGCGCTGCTGGGAAAACTTTTCGGGGAGCCCCTGCCGCTCAAAGGCCGGTATCGATTTTCCGGAAAATTGTCCGCCCATTCGCCGGCCGACATCTCCATGTCGGATCTCGACATCGTTTTGGGAGACAACGCACTTCAAGGAAACCTGCGCTTCGAGCGGCACGCGGAGAAATACCGGACTTCAGGCCGCTTAGAAACTGAGCGGCTGGATCTGCGCCTCGTGCTCGGCCGGGAAGAAACCCAGGCCACCCGCGAGGCGGCCCCGCCCGATCATTCCACCAAAGAGAGCGGCCGCGTTTTTCCGGACAGCCCTCTCGATCTGGAAGCCCTTCGGCGGTTCGATCTCGACCTGGATGTGCACATCGGCCGGCTGCTGCTGCCGCACCTATCCATGGACCAGCTCAACGCTACAGTCAGACTTTCGGACGGGCGACTCGTCCTCGACCCCTTGACGGCGAGCGCCGGCGGAGGAACGCTCAAGGGGTCCCTGGTGTTGGAAACGCGGTCCCCACAAACAACTGCCTCCGCGGCACTCGTCGTTGAAGGGCTCGATTTGGGGGTTATGGCGCAAACACTCGACATAAAGGACATCAGCGGGCGAACCGACCTCGATTTCCATCTGCAAGGCCGGGGAAGGTCCATGGCCGGCATTATGGGCAGCCTGAACGGCGACGTCGTCATTTCCGTCAAAGGCACCCACATCCCTTTTCGCTATCTGAATGAGCTGGGAGCCACCCTGTACACTGTGTCCAAGCGGTTGCTTTCCCCTTCTGATGAGCAGCTGGCAACCGCCGCGATTCGTTGCCTGGTGGCGGACTTTTCGATCAAAAACGGCCTGGCCAAAACCGACGTCCTGGTGGCCGACACGGACAGGGTTTCGCTGAGCGGTCTGGGCACCATCAACCTGAGGTCCGAAGAAATCGCCTTGGGAATAAAGACCCATTCCAAGGAAGGCTTTGGAACGAAGGCAACGGGCGAGGTGAGCATCGACCTTGGAGGCCTTGCGGACGTCTTTCAGGTGACGGGAACCCTGGCCCAACCCTCCTTTGGCGTCAGCACGGAAAAAAGCCTTGAAACCTTGGCCATAGCGGCCGGGTTGACGTTCCTGACGGGGCCCTTCGGGTTGGTCAGCCTGTTCGTCTCCAAGGCCGATACCGCCAAAGACCCCTGTGCCGTCGCTCTTGCTGCTGCCGGCAGAGGGCCCGCCCATCCGCAGACGGCACCGAGTGCCGGCGAAGAAAAAAAGAAGGGGTTCGGCGACAGGCTGCGGAACTGGCTCGAATAGCCGTTATTTATTGATACGCCAAACCCGGTTGTGACGGCCCTCCTGAGTCCTCACATGATGGAGACCGTCGACCAGGCGTCAGGCCGGCGGCGGGCTATCCGCCCGGCTGCCCAGGTGCCGGGATAGGAAGCTTTCCATGCGGCGGTAGAAGTCAAAGCGATTCTCTTCGTTGTGGAACCCGTGCCCTTCGTTGTCCTTCACGATGTACTCGACATCGACGCCCCTTTGCCGCAGCGCCTGCACAATCTGGTCCGATTCGGCCTTCTTGACCCGGGGGTCGTTGGCGCCCTGGGCCACCAGCAGCGGGGCCTTGATCCGGTCGGCATGAAAGACCGGCGACGCCTGCTTCAGGAGCTCCCGGTCTTTCACCGGGTCGCCGACCATCTCGTACATCATCTGCCGTCCCAGCTCCCAATAGGGGGGCAGCGTTTCCAGCAGAGTGAAGATGTTCGACACCCCGACGTAGTCGATCCCACAGGCGTAAAGGTCCGGCGTGAAGGCCAGCCCAGCCAGGGCGGCGTAGCCGCCGTATGAGGCGCCGTAGATGCCGATGCGCTTGGGGTCGGCAATTCCCTCCTTAATGAGCCACTGCACGCCGTCGGTGATGTCGTCCTGCATCTTGCCGCCCCATTGCTTGAATCCGGCTTCCCAGAAGGCCTTGCCGTAGCCGGTGGAGCCGCGGAAGTTGATCTGCAGGACCCCAACCCCCCGGTTGGCGAGGAACTGGGTCTCGGGGTCGAACCCCCAGACATCGCGGGCCCAGGGGCCGCCGTGGGGGTTGACTACGATGGGCAGATGGACGGGCTTCGCGCCCTTCGGCAGGGTCAAATAGCCATGGAGGGTCAGGCCGTCGCGGGACGTGAAATGGATCGGCCGCATCTCGGCCATTTCAAACTCGTTCAGCCAGGGACTCAGCTCCGCCAGTTTCTCGAGACGACCGGCGGCATGGTCGTACAGGTAGCAGGCGCCCAGGGATTTGTCGCTGAATGTCCGCACGATCATCCGCCGTTCATCGCGGCTCATGCCGGTGACCGCCACCCGGAGGCCGGGCAGGCGCGCTTCCAGCGCTTGCTGCAGCTGGCGGCGATCGGCGTCGAAGAAGTCATACTGGGGCTTGTCCGTGGTGAAGGCGACTCCGGTGATCACCTTGCGCGTCTTGGAGCGCAAAAGCCCGGAGACGTCCACCTCCGGGTGCTCGTAGATGAGATCCAGAAACTTGGCAGCCTTGACGTCATACAAATAGATGGCCGTCTTGTCGCGGCCGATGTTGGATGCCACGTACAGCCGCTGGTTGTCGAAGCTGAAGAACAGCGGGTCGAGGGTGTTCTTGAAATCCGTGGTCACCACGGTTCGGAAGGGGTCTTTTTCGGTCTCGCGGTAGAGCAGGCTCGATTGCACCCCGTCGGTGGTGACGGCCACCCGCAGCTGACCGTCGTTGTCGGTCAGCCACTCCGAGACGTTGCCCGGGTTTTCGGCCGAAAGCTCCATCGTCCCCGTGTTGATGTTGATGCGGTAGACGTCGAACACCCTGGGGTCCCGCCGGTTCAGGCTGATCAGCATTTCGTCGTCGTTGTCCTCGAGCCGGTCCACGATGCCGGCGCGCACGCCCTCGAAGGGGGTCAGCTCCTTGAAGCCGGCGCCGTCGATGTTGACCGCGTAAAGCCGGTAGTTCTCGTCGCCGCCGTTGTCCTGGATGTACACGATGCGGTTGTTGTTGGCCCAGGCAAAGCCGGCGATATCGCGCTCGCGGGCATCCGTCAGGCGGGTCTCGGCCGGTTCGCCGACTTTCCGTACATAAACATTGAGCCGGTTTTCCCACGGTTTCATGAAGGCAATGTGCTCGCCGTCGGGGGAGAGTGAATAACCGGCAGTTTCGGGATTTCGGAAAAAATCCGTCAGGGGAATCAGGCGGGGCTGCACAGGAACTGCGCTCGCGCCTACGGAAAGCCCGGGCAGCGTGAGCAAGACTGCCAGCGTCAAACCGGCTGTCAACTTTTTCATGATCATCGCAAACCTCCTCAGAGTTTATGATTTCAAAAAAAATACGGTTATTCGGTCCACGATTCCTGCTCTGAAAGCCCTGGGTGAATGCATCTCACCCATTGACAGGAAACCCTTTGCCGCTCCTCGGCGCAGACCCCGCATTCCTTTTTCGAGTTGCAATCAAACGCCGTCAGCTCCGGCAGGCACGGCTTCGACGGCGTGGCGGGTTCTGCGGTTACCGCCAGGTAAGTGATGAGAACTCGCCTCCCGATTTTTCTACACTCAAACAACCCGTATTCGATTTCGACACTGTCCATGGGTCCCATCCCCGGAGGGAATGCGAAGGTCCCTCGCTTCAGGTTGGAGAATGATAAACCGGCCAGTTCACCCCAAGATGACTCCAACATGATTAAAATGTTATCGAACAAAAAGGCGGCGGGCATCCGTGCTTTGCAGGGCAAGGCGTTCGGGAGCACCGCGCGTGAGTCTCCACCACCCGCAGAGCGGTTCGAATTTCGAATTTGTTACGGATTCCGATATTCGATATTCGAATTTTGCACTGATCCCGTTCACCCCGGATCGGTACAACCGCTGCGGCGTTTCCACCAGTGATGGGGGGGTTAGAGAAAAACAAAACAGGATAGTTGCAAGTTGACCTTTCATCGGCGGATTGCTATTCAAGCCAAAAGACCGATGCTGCCGGTAAAACCAAGCTTCAGACGAAGTTGACCTTTTTCTGTGGGAGCGGCTTTCAGCCGCGATCATCGCGGCTGGAAGCCGCTCCCAGTGCGCCTGCGAGCAGGCGCGAGCAGAGGGGTGCAAGTCCCCTTTCAGGAGATGCCCGCTCCTGGTAGCTGAAAGTAACTGCACCACTGCGAGGTGGTGTGGGGAGCAACTGGAGGCGAACTTGCGGTCCGCAGGATGACGAACACGATTCGGCCGGGCGTAGCGACGAGCCTGCTGGGAAAGGGCGAAGTCCAGACTGAAGCCGCCGTCTGCCAGAGGTTGGCATAGACCCAGGGTGTGCCCGCCGAGGGTGGGTAGCCGGAGACACAGGCATCAGGAGCCCATCACGCTGGGCGGGCAGCCGGAAAGCGATGATGGGGCGCGTCAGGTGGTTGGTGGCAGAACGCAAGGAAGCTCGCGCGGTGTGAAGCAGGGAGAGCTGCCGGGCAGAAGGTCGGCGGAGAGCCGGTCGGGCAGCAGTCAGAGCACCCGTAGTAGCGAAGAGGCCCTGGAAACAGGGAGGAGCCAAGGGGTGCAGGAAGGTGGATGGGTGAAGTCCGTTTCGAGCCAAGATAGAGCAGCGCAAGTGCCGGAGCCGGCTAAACAAGCTGCAGAGGCCCGCCGCGCCCGTTGGGGGTGGGTTGAAGGCTCGATATGGACGGAGCGCATGCTGGAGGCCCTGGAAGAAGGGGTGAGAGGAGGTGTTTGGTTCAGTCTGATTGATAAGGTCTACCGGCCGCAGAGCCTGGCGGTGGCCTGGCATCGGGTGAGGCAAAACGGAGGCAGTGCGGGCTCGGACCAGCAGAGCGTGCAGGGGTTTGAGCGAGACCTTGAGCGCAACCTCAAGCAGTTGCACGAGGAGCTGCGCACCGGCAGCTACCGACCGCGGCCGATCCGTCGCCAGTACATTCAAAAGGCAGGCAGCCGAGAGAAGCGTGCACTGGGAATCCCGGCGGTACGGGACCGTGTGGTTCAGAGGGCGTTGCAGATGGTGATCGAGCCGATATTTGAACGGCAGTTCAGCCCTCACAGCTACGGGTTTCGTCCGGGCCGAGGGTGTAAGGACGCGTTGCGGGAAGTGAAGCGGTTGTTGGACAGCGGATACAGCTGGGTGGTGGATGCGGATTTGAAGTCTTATTTTGACAGCATTCCGCATGCCGGGCTGATGCAGGAACTCAGCCGGTACATAGCCGACAGCAGGGTACTGGCGCTGATAGAGGCGTTTCTGAAGCAAGACATTCTGGAGCCTATGCGGCGCTGGCAGCCGGAGGCGGGCACCCCGCAGGGGGCGGTCATTAGTCCGCTGCTGGCCAACTTGTACCTGCACCCCGTGGACGAAGCGATGGCAGAAGCGGGGTTGGCCATGATTCGCTATGCCGATGATCGTGCGCCACGACGGCGCGGAGAGGAGGCGGTGATGTAGCAGCCGAATCGAAGCAGCCTTGCTGTGCGAGAGATGAGGGTAGGCCCCTTGGGACCGGCCGGCAGGGGCAGGTTCCAAACCACCGGCTGCTGCTGCGGCCCAATGGCTGTGGTGGTGAGCGAGTCGGAAAAGGTGGAGCAAGACTCCATCAGGTGTGATCCGGGAAGGCGAACGCGAGTGAACCGCCGATGACGTGTCGAAAGCGTAGGGATGCCGTCGAAACCAGGGTCCAGTCGTTGCCCTGGGATAAAGCCTGGGGGACGCCTGTCTTCTGCCCAGGCGGCGGCCGGCATGAAGGCGGCGCGAGCCCGGTCCAGGCTCTCGTACGGAACGTGGGAACCTGCCGCTCCGATGCCAAGGGAGAACCCGCAAGTGGAAGACCCACGAGGGGGAGAGTACCGATGCGGAGCGGAGGGGCGGACCGATGCGCAGTAGCGCTGATCCCCGGTAATGTGGGGGGAGCGAAGGCGTCGGGCTGTCCGGCCGAGGACGAAGGCCAACTCGGAAGAGGAGGAGCCGGTGTCTGAAGCAAAGCCGTTCGAAGTACCCAAGCGTTTGGTTTGGGGGGCGTACAAGCGGGTCAAGGCGAACCACGGTGCCGCGGGTGTGGATGGGCAGTCCCTGGCCGACTTCGAGAAGGACCTGGAGGGCAACCTCTACAAGGTCTGGAACCGGATGTCGTCGGGGTCCTACCTTCCGCCCCCGGTCCGGCTCGTCGAGATCCCAAAAGCTGGAGGAGGCATGCGCCCGCTGGGGATACCCACCGTGGGTGACCGTATCGCGCAGACCGTGGTCAAGATGGTGCTCGAGCCCCTCGTGGAGCGGCATTTTCACGAGGACTCGTACGGGTACCGTCCGGGCAAGTCGGCGCACGATGCGGTCGGTGCCGCAAGGAAGCGGTGCTGGCGTGCCGACTGGGTCATCGACCTGGACATCAGAGGTTTCTTTGATACCCTGGACCATGGCCTCGTCCTCAAGGCCGTCGAACACCACACGGACAACCCGTGGGTCCGGCTCTACATTGCCCGGTGGCTGCGCGCCCCCGTGGAGATGTCGGACGGGACGCGGGTCGAGCGGACCCGGGGCACCCCGCAAGGGGGAGTCATCAGTCCGCTCCTGGCCAACCTCTTCATGCACTACGCGTTTGACGCCTGGATGGCGCGGAGCCTTCCGTCCGTTCGGTTCGAGCGCTACGCGGACGATGCGGTTGTCCACTGCGTGAGTGAGGCCCAGGCCCGGTACGTGCTGGAGGCGATCCGCAAGCGGCTTGCCGACTGCGGGCTCGAGCTTCACCCCGTCAAGACGAAGGTCGTGTACTGCAAAGACGACGACCGTCGGGGAGACCACGAGCACGTCTCGTTCGAGTTCCTCGGCTACACCTTTCAGCCACGGCGTGCTTGCAACCGCCACGGGAAGTTTTTTGTGAGCTTCCTGCCGGCGGTGAGCAACAAGGCCGCCAAGGCGGTACGCCAGACCATCCGCAAGTGGCGGATGGCGTCGACCAGGAACAACCAGAGCCTGGAAGACCTCGCGCAGCACGTGAACCCGGTGGTGCGGGGCTGGACGAACTACTACGGGCGGTTCTACCGCTCGAAGTGGAAGCAGGTCTTGCGTCATCTGGACCGAGCCCTCGTGGCCTGGGTGTGCCGGAAGTTCCGTCGCTTCCATCGTCGCGAGCGGGCGGCGGCTCGCTGGTTGGGTCGCATCGCCCGGCGAGACCCGAACCTATTTGCCCATTGGCAGATTGGAGTGCTCCCAGCGGCTGGGGCAGGAAGAGCCGGATGAGGCGAGAGTCTCATGTCCGGTTCCGTGAGGGCTTGGGGGGGAGGTTCCCCCGGGCTACTCGACTGGTGGTCCTCTGCCGCAGCCAGCAGCAAGCACAGGCAGCGCTTGAGCGGTTGCAGCGGCTGATAGAAGAACGCGAGCTCACTCTGCACCCGGAGAAAACCCGCGTGGTAGACACCCAGGCAGCCGGAGCCAGTTTCGAGTTTTTGGGTTACCGGTTTGCAAAGGGCACCCGCTGGCCGCGCCACAAAAGCTTGAAGAAGCTCAAAGAGAGCATCCGCTGCCAGACTCGGCGCACCAATGCTCATAGTCTGGAAGTGATTATTGGG
Organism: uncultured delta proteobacterium; assembly: GCA_963700055.1. Lineage (GTDB taxonomy): Bacteria > Desulfobacterota > Desulfobacteria > Desulfobacterales > SpSt-501 > SpSt-501. The sequence goes on from CAVOWH010000016.1 coordinate 180,945, forward strand.
AAGGTGAACCGAAGTCTGATGGGCTGGTTTGAGTACTTCAAGCACAGCAACAAGTGGACCTTTGCGGCGATCGATGGATGGACGCGACGGCGTCTGCGCAGCATTCTTCGCAGGCGCAGCAAGCGGAAAGGCATCAGCGGCGGGGGCGATCATCAGCGCTGGCCAAACAGTTACTTTCGGGTTCATGGACTCTTTTGCCTTAAGGAGGCCCATCGCGACCTGCTTCAGTCCTCTTGAGGTCAACCACCAACCGGAGAGCCGGATGCGGGAGATCTGCATGTCCGGTTCGGAGGGAGGGGCGACTCGGTCGTCCCTACCCCTCTTCGTAACCGAGAGAACGGCGCCAAGCGCCGTAACCCGCTTTCAAAGGAGACAATCCATGGGATGTGACAAACGTGGGCGAAAGGTGCCGATGCTGGCCGCTGCCGCAGTTTTAATTCTTGCAGGCTGTGCCGGCGCACCCGTCGACAAAACGCTGCAGGCGGAGGAACTGCTCGGAACCGCCGGCTTTCGGCTGAAGATGGCGGACACACCGGCCAAGCTCGAACGCATCGGCCGCCTCCCTCAGAAACAGGTCGTGCGGGGCATGGTCAAGGGCCAAGAGGTTTATGTTTGGGCGGATGCGGCGGGCTGCCGCTGCTATTACGCGGGGACCCGGCAGAACTACGAGCAGATGGCGCAGATCCGGCAGGAAAACCAGGCGCAGTACCGCATCAACCTTTACGACGCGCAGGGCCACGACCCTCTGTGGAGCAACACGGCCGACTGGGAGGATGACCTGCTTGGCCGGCACTGAAATCCGGCAAGGCGGTGTAATTTGAAACAGATCCCCGGGGTGAGGGTTGCGGTTATTTTTTTTGACCTTCGGGGTTCTGGCTTGCGGCGGCTTTGGGAAGGATATCGCAGCATCACCAGGCTTAAGTTTTTGGAAACGTCCCAATACCCTTTCGGGTCTTTGGCGGAAGCACGATTTCGTCGCTGCATTGCCGTTTGTTGGCAAAAAAAAGGATTTGCTTTATCAAATTCGAGTATCTATAAGACAGCGAACAGCGCTGCGGCTGTCGGGTCGGCTGGCGGGTAGAGCCCCAGCCCCCTTGCTTCTGCGATTACGACCCAGATCCTGTGCCCGATCGGAAAAGGCAGACACTACCGCCTGAAAGGGTATTGAAAATGGTCATCAGCTTGATCAATCAGAAAGGCGGCGTCGGCAAGACCACGACCGCCATCAATCTGGCAAGCGCGCTTTCCGCGAGGAAACTCAGAGTCCTGATGGTTGATGCCGACCCCCAGGGCAGCGTGCTGCAATGGCAGTCGACCGGGGCCAATCGCGAGTTCGATGTCGTGCAGCTGTCGGCACCGGACCTGAGGGCCCAGATCGGAAACCACCTGCCGGGCTTCGACCATGTCGTCATCGACTCGCCCCCGGCGCTTTCCCACATCAGCCAGGAGATCGCGGCGTCTTCGGATCTGGCCATTATCCCCATTGCGCCCAGCTCATTGGACATCTGGGCGAGCAGAGAAACGATCCAGCTGGTGACGGATGTCGGTCGCAAGCGTCAGGAGCTCGCTGCCAGGCTGCTTGTTTATCGCAAGATCCCCGGCACGCGCCTCGCGGCGGAAGCCCGCGATGCCCTCGACTCTTACGGGCTCGAAATCTTCAAGACCGAAATTTCCCAGAGGATCGCCTACGTCGAGGCGATCGTCTCAGGCGTTTCAGTTCTAAAATACTCGCCGAACAGCGTTGCCGCCCGGGAAATCCGGAACCTTTGTGATGAAATCATATAGCCGGGAGGGATAAGACCATGGCTCGGAAGCGATCGCTGAAGGATGCGGCGGCGGACCGACTTGTCGAAAAAAACAAGGCCGTTCCGGAAGCCCCGGTGGCACCGATAAATATACCGGCCGCAGAGCCCAGCGCAGTGAAGGCAACGCAAGTGGAGCCCGCCGAAGAAAGCCCTGACAAGCAACTTGTGCTGGCGGAGACTTCGCAGGCCCCCGAAGGCGGGAAGAAGGGCCGTTCATCTTCAATGGGGATAGCGATTTCGCTCCTGATCGGGTGTGTGGGCGGCTACTTCTTCGGAGTGGGACAGGCTATCGGACCAGCGAACATGTCCTTCCTCCTGATCGGGCTAGCCGCCGGCTACTTCTTCGGTCGGTTCATTAAGATCATCTGAAGTTGGTGGGGCAGGATGCCGCTGGGAGCGCGGAATGAAGTGAGCCGCGGGGTTGGGGCTGTTTGCGAAATCGTCTATATGCCCAAGAAGGCCTGCCGAAACTGGTTGCTTGCCAGCAACTCCTTGCCGCTGCCCTCGCCGACCAGGCGTCCGGTCTGGATCACGTAGCCGCGGTCGGCCAGATCCAGTGCCTCTCTCACGTTCTGCTCCACCAGCAGAATCGTTATGCCCTGTTGTTTCAGCCGTCTAACCGTGTCGAGCACCTCATCCACCAGCTTCGGGGCCAGCCCTAACGACGGCTCATCCAGCATTAAAATCCGCGGCCGCGACATCAGGCCTCGGCCGATGGCCACCATCTGCTGCTCGCCGCCGGAGAGCGTGGATGCGGGCTGGAGGCGGCGCTCCTTGAGGCGCGGAAAAAGGGTGTAGACAAACTCCAGGTTTTCCTGAATCCGGTGCGGATCAGCCAGGATGTAGGCCCCCAGCATCAAGTTCTCCTCTACCGCCAGCGGCCGGAAGAGCATTTTCTCCTCGGGGACATACACGATTCCCAGGCGCACGATCTCCTCGGTGCGCAGCCGCTGAATTTCCTTTCCTGCAAAAAGGATCTGCCCCTCAAAGGCGCGCTGGGCGCCCATGATGGCGCGCAGCAGGGTGGATTTGCCGGCCCCGTTGGCGCCGACGACGCAGACGGTCTCGCCCGAATTCACCGACAAAGAGACCCCCTGCAGCACCGGCAGTCCCGAGTACCTGACTTTGATGTTCTTGACCTCAAGGATCGGAGCAGCCATCTTTTGTGTTCAAAGCCCCTGTAAATTAGGAATACATCGTCCGTAGTTGGAGCCGGGACGGCGTGGTAAAAGCGCCGAACTCCGGGCGCGCGAATTCTGCGGCGTAAGGCGTACCCATCGGTACGCCGCAGCGCCTGCAAGATGAAGCCCAATGCCTAAGTCGGCGCATTTACAAGGCCGCCCGCTCCCGCACGTAGCGTTCTCCCAGGTACGCCTTGATGACCTGGGGGTCCCTGGCGATGTCCTGGGGGAGGCCTTCGGCGATTTTTTTGCCGTAGTCGAGGACGATGACCCGCTGGCTGATGTTCATGACCAACTCCATGACGTGCTCGATCAGCATCACGGTGATTCCGAGATCCGCATGGATGTGCCGGATGCCGGTCATGATGTCCTCGATTTCACTGGGGTTCAATCCGGCAGCCACTTCGTCCAGCAGCAACAGCTTCGGTGCCGTGGCCAGGGCCGTGGCCATGGTCACGCGCTTCTGGGCCGCCACCGGCAGTTCGTTCACGAGGTTCAATTGGAGATCCCTGAGCCCGAGATCTTCGAGAATGCCTTCCGCTTTGGCCTTGGCCTGGGACTGGGAGCGCGTGTGCAGGAAGCATCCCACCATGACGTTTTCAAGCACGTTGAGGTCGCCGCCGGCCACGTAAACCTGAAAGGTCCGCGCCAGCCCCCGCCGGGCCATCTCGTGGGCGCCCAGCGCGGTGACGTCTTCGCCGTCGAAGACGATGCGGCCGGACGTCGGGGGCAACATACCGGCGATGCAGTTGAAAAGAGTGGTCTTGCCGGCGCCGTTCGGGCCGATGAGACCCAGCAGCCCCCCGCGGTCCACCGAGAAGGACACATCGTCGTTGGCCTTGAGGCCGCCGAACGCCTTTAATAGATTGTGGACTTCCAGCAAGGCCATTCAGATGCGCCTCCTCCGGCGGATCTTTTCGACGATGCCCCAAAGCCCGCGGGGCTCAAACGCCGAGATGATCATGATGATCAGGCCGTAGATGATCAGGTCGATCCCCACCAGTCCGGCCGCCGCGCCCAGCCATTCCTTCAAGTAGCTCTTGAGCGGGATCAAGACGCCGGCGCCGATGATGGGGCCCCAAAGGGAACCGGCGCCGCCGAGCATGGCCATCAGGGCGATTAAGATCGAGATGTCCAGGCTCATGGTGTCTTCAGGTTCGATGTTCTTGACGTAGACGGCATGAAACGAGCCGACCACGCTCACAAAGGCGGTGGCGATGGCGTAGGTTTTGATCTTGGCCCAATGCACGTTGATTCCCAGCGAACGGGCCACCTCCTCGTTGTCCTTGATGGAGCGCAGCTGGAACCCGAGGCGGGACTTGCGGAACCAGTTCATGTAGAGCAGGCCGACGATGAAAAAGGCGAAGATGATGTAGTAATAGTAGATGTCCTCTTTGAAAATGAGTCGCCAAAAATCGGGCGGGTGATATTTGTAAGGCAGGATCCCCAGGCCGCGTGCGGCGCCGACAAACTTCCATACTTCGAAGAGATCCTTGAGTACCAGGGAAGTGGCGATGGTGGCGATGGCAAAGTAGTGGCCCTTCAGTTTAAAGAGCGGGTACCCGATGATGAAAGACCAGCCGATGGAAAGGCCGGCGCCGATCGGCATGGACACCCAAAAGGGTATGTCCCAGCGCAGCAGGCAGACCATGGTTGTGTAGGCACCGATACCGACATATTGAGCTTTTCCCAGATCCACCTGGCCGCCATAGCCGCCGATGGTGTTCCAGCCCATGCCGTAGAGGGAGAAGATGAAGAACTGGATCATGGTGGCCATGGCGAAAGCGGAATGCGAAAAGAACGGAAAGCAGAATAGAAAGACCAGCACCGCAAGAGCGACCCCGAGGTCGGTCTTCGGGAAGTCGGAGAAATCGAGGGCGTTTCTTATTGCTTCCATCCAAACAAACCCCGTGGGCTGATCAGCATGATCACGAAGTAGGCCACGTAGATCCAGGTATACTTGAACGAAGTCATGGGGACATCGGCCATCCAGTCGATCGCAAACGAAATTTGGAAGAAATCCCAGAACCCGGGGATCTCCATGATCATGCCGACGACCAGGCCCGCAAAGAAAGCCCCCGGCACGCTGCCGAACCCGCCCAGGGCCACCACGGTAAAGGCGATCATGGTGAAAATCAGCCCTACGTAAGGGTTTACCGACCAGAAATTCACGATGAGCGCCCCGGCAATGGCCACGGTGGAGCCGCCGATCCCCCAGGCCAGGGCATTCATGCGCTCTGTGGGGATGCCCATGTAACGTGCCCCCTGGCGGTTCAGGGCGGTTGCCGTGAGCGCCTTGCCGAGCTTGGTGCGGTTCATCAGCAGCCAGACCCCGCAGAAAGACAGCACGGCCAGGACGGCCACGGCCAGCTTGGTGGCCGAGATGATGATGCCCATGCCTACGTCAAAGCTCCTGCCGACGAGCAGCCCATGGTGCAGTGCCCGGTCCTCAGACCCGAAAAAAAGCAGCGCGAGGTTCCTCAGCAGCAGCATCAGGCCGAAGGTCCCGAGAAGCTGGGCGATCATGGGGCCGCGCAGCAGGAATTTGACAAACCCGCCGTAGCAAAGGATTCCAAGAAGGAAGCCGACGGCGGCTGCCAGCGGCAGGGTGAACAGCGGGTCCATGCCTGTGGCCTGGGCGGTCAGCAGGCCCGTGTACATGCCGATCATCAAAAATTCGCCGTGGGCGAAGTTCACGATGTCCATCAGGCCGAAAATGATGGTCAGTCCCAGCGCGACCAGGGACAGAACCATGCCCAGGAGGATGCCGGAAGCAATGGCCCCTAAGAGGATGTCCATGGAAAAACCTCTCCTAAAGACAGACGGCCCTTGCCCCATCCCTCCGAGACAGGCTCGGACGGATGGGGCAAGGGATGAGGCGATAGCGACCCGTTAGAACTTCGGGAAGGGATAGATCATGTTGGCCGTGGCGACGTTGAAGGGGTAGACGATTTCCAGATCGATCTTGCCGTCGGCCGTCTTCTGGTACTGGCCGATGAGGCCGGAGCCCAGGGTGTTCTGGCCGATGTCCTCACCGGTGGTGGCGAACTTGATGCCCTGCCAGGGGACCACCAGCTCCTCGCCGGCGATCTCGATGGAGTTGGCGGCCTTCTGGATGTCCGCCGGCTTGAGGGATCCGGCCTTCTCCAGCACGTGAACCCAGGCCTGCAGGCCGGTGAAGGACCGGGCGGAGGCGCCGCTAAGGTCGTTGCCGGTTTTGGCCTTGTACATGGCGTTGACCTTGGCGGCAACGGGCTTCACCTTACCCACTTTGGGGATGAACACGGTGCGGGTGAGGACGCCGGTTGTGGTGTCCCCCAGCGTGTTCACGAACTCTGGCACCTCGAAGCCGGCGTTCTGGCCCCACAGAACTTTGGGCTGGGCTTTCTGTTCCTTTAGCGTTTTCATCATGAGAATGGAGTCTGAGCCGTAGGAGGCGAACAACATGGCATCGGGCTTCACGGCGGTCATGGAGCGCACCTCACTGGAAAGGTCGGTGGCCTTGGCGCCGTAGAGGATGGATTTCTTGAGCTCGAATCCATACTCCTTGGCGAACTTTTCGATCAGTTCGGCAACGGCGGAGCCCCATTCGGTCTTCTCACAGGCCGCGGCCAGGTTCGTGATGTCCTTCTTGGGCACGGCGGCCAGTCCCTTCACCTTACCCTCGGTCATGCCCTTCAGAAACTCGAAGAGATCCTTGGTAAAGTAGTTGTCGTGGGGGGTGACGCGCCAGAACCACTTGTAGCCCTGGCGGGTCAGGTCCGGCGACGTCGAGGAGTCGTTGATCAGAGGCACCCCGTACTGTTCGGCGACACCACTGACGGCCTTGGTGACCGCACTGTGATAGGCGCCCATGAGCCCGTGGACCTTGTCGTCGAGGATGAGCTTCTTGGCGAGGTCGGCCCCCAGAGTGGGGTTGCCTTCGTGATCCTTGAAGATGAGAGTGATCTTGGCGTCGCCCAGGCTCTTGATACCGCCATTCTTGGCCATGGTCATGTTGAGATCGGGCATGACGTTGTTGGCGATGTCGGCTGCAAGCTCGGCCCCCGCACGAAGCTCCCGTCCGGCTGAAGCGGCACCGCCGGTGAGGGGGAACAGAACGCCGATCTTGATTTCCTCGGCCATAACCGCGCCGGGTAATACCAGCGCGGTTAATAGAGTGATACATAGCAGCAACCGTGCACATTTTAGCGAACTTCTCATGGCTGGCCTCCTTAAGATGAGTTGTTCAGGGTTCAGTGGTTCAAGGTTCAAGGCTCAGGGTTCAACGGTTCAGCGGTTCCGCTGATTTTCATTCTTTTCCAACCGTGAACTGTGAACCGTGAACCCGTCATGCCTTTCCAACTGTGAAACTGAATAGATTCTGCCTCAATTCCGAAAAGTTGAATACGGTTACAGTAAGCGAATATAGCTGTCAAGCGGTTTGGTCCGATAATGTCAAGAAAAACGTGCCGGTTTACAAAATTGTCAAATCCTCATCTTTCAAATCGGATACGAACATGTGGCCGGGCGAGTGGGTGATCACCCGCGGCAGCGGAACCGACGTGGCCGCCAGCTGCGAGGTGACCCCGCAGGCCCAGAACACGGGGATTTCGCCGGAGCGGATCGTAACGGGATCGCCGAACTCCGGTGTGGCCAGGTCGCGAATACCGATCTCGCGGTGATCGCCGATGTGCACTGGCGCACCGTGAGTGAGGTGAAAACGGGTGGTGACCTGCACGGCCCGTATGGCCTGCTGGGGGGTCATCGGGCGCATGGTCACCACGAGCTTCGACGTGAACGGCCCCGCCGGCCGGCAGTCGCGGCTGGTGACATACATCGAAACATTTTTGCCTTCCTCGATGTTGCGGATCGGAAGGCCGGCAGCCAGCAGGGCGTTTTCAAACGAGAAGCTGCAGCCCAAAAGAAAGCTCACCATCCCGCTGTGAGCGCGGTCGCTCACGTCCTCGACCTCGCCCGTGAGACTGCCGTTCTCATAGATGCGGTAACGCGGAAGGTCCGTGCGCAGGTCGGCGCCGGGCGCGATGGTCGGCTCGAATTTTCCCGGCTCCAGCACGTCCAGGAGCGGGCAGGGTTTGGGGTTGCGCACGCAGAAGAGCAGGAAGTTGAAGGCCTGCTCTTGGGGCATCATCACGAGGTTGGCCTGGATGTAGCCCTTGGATGCGCCGCTGGTGGGTTGGGTCCATCGGCGGTTGCGGATCAGAAGCCTGAGCTCGCGTGGATGGAATTCAGCTGCCATGATTCGTTCCTCCTGTTCAAACGACGGTGATCTCATCCGGATACGTCGAGAGCTGCTGCAAGCCGTCCTGCGTGACGACATGGGTGTTCTCGATGCCGACGACCCCCTTTCCGGGAAAGATCAGCTTGGGCTCCAGCGCGACGACCATGCCCGCCTGCAGTTGCAGCGTCTGGCCGGCGTTGAGAAAGGGGAATTCGTCCAGCTCCAGGCCGACACCGTGGCCGACGAAGCGGATGCGCTCTCGGCCGACACCCATGAAATGATCGCCCAGGCCCTGCGTCTTCGCGTAGTCCAGGGCGAAGTCGTAAACGGCGCCCGAGGCGGTGCCGGGGAGGGCCATGGACTTGATGCGGGCCTGAAGCTCCAGCATGGCGGCGTGGGCCTGCATCAGATCATCCGGCAGGCCGCCGATGGCGAAGATGCGGGCGTGGTCGGAGATATAGCCGCGGTATGCGAAGACGTAGTCCACCAGGACGGGTTCGTGAGGTTTGATCACGCGGAAGCCGGCGCTCTGAGCGACGGCCGGGCTGACGCCGCCGCCCCCGGTCGGGGACGCCAGGTAGCTCGGCACGGCGCCGGATGGACCGGAGAGCAGATGCCCGTAGAACAGCTCGCTTCCCCACCTCCGCATGCGCACGATGCCCTGGTGCCCCATGCGGCGGGCTTCGGCTTCGATGCGACCGGCAAGCTCGATCTCGGTCATGCCTGCCTGCAGGAGCTCCGGCACGCAGGCCGCCACGCGGTCGGAATAGGCGGCGGCTTCGCGGATCAGTTCGATCTCGTAGGCGGACTTCACCGCCCGCAGCAGGCGGATGTCGGTGGAGATGTCGACGATCTCCGCGCCCTTGAAACTATCGCGATAGCTGAAATAGAGGTTGGTAGGCAGCACATCCAGTTCGAATCCGATTCGTCGCGGCGTGGTAAATCCGGCCTGCTGCAATTGATCCGGTATGGTTTTGGGACTGCCCAGCGGGACGATGCGGTCAATTGAAGATTCGGCTTGGGCTCGCGCCAAGATCTTGTTCACCATCAGGAGCGGTTCGCCGGCAGCCGGAACGTAAAGGCTGCCCTGCTGGATGGTTCCGGTGAAATAAAAGAGGTCCACACGCTGCAATATCAGGGCGCCGTCAAGCCCCTGCTGCGCCAGGATGCGCTGCAGCCATGCGATCCGATTTTCAATTTCATCCTTCGGCGTGTTCAGCGTTCGGTCGTACACGTCGTTGCCTTCCTTCACGTTCGCCAACATCTCACATAGTGCTCTTCCCCGACCTTCGTCAACTCATCGCGGAAGAGCCTGCAGCGGTCGTCCTTTTCAAGGCACTTCAACTGGAACCGGCAGCCCTCCGGCCTTTCAACCGCAGCTTCGGGTCGTTCGTATTCAACGGTTTCGGCAACCGGCTTTTCCGAGGCCTCCGGATCGGGCACGGCCGCCAACAGTACGTGGGTGTAAGGATGCAGCGGATTCTCGAAGAGCTCCTCGCCCGGAGCGTATTCCATGATCTGGCCTTTGTACATCACCGCCACGTGGTGGCAGAGATAGCCCACCACGTTCAGGTCATGGGAAATGAAAAGATAGCTCAAGCCCAGCTGGTCCTGCAGGTCCTTGAGCAGATTGATGATCTGGGCCTGGATGGAAACATCCAGAGCCGAAACCGGCTCATCGCAGATAATGAGAGCAGGCTCGACGCTCAAGGCGCGGGCGATCCCGATGCGCTGACGCTGACCGCCGCTGAATTCATGCGGATAGCGGTCGCCGGCCGCCGGCGACATGCCTACCTGTTCTAGCAGTTTTTCCAGGCGGCCGCGCGTATCGGTGCGGCCGGTCACGCCGGCCATGCGCAGGCCCTCGGCGATGGTCTGTCCGACCGTCATGCGCGGGTTCAGGGACCCGTAGGGATCTTGGAAAATGATCTGGATCTCCCTGCGCAGGGGCCGCATTTCGCGCTCCGCAAGGCCGGAGATGTCGATGCCCTTGTATTGGATGCGGCCGGCGTCGGCCGGCAGCAGCCGGAGAATCATCCGCGCGACCGTGGTCTTGCCGCAGCCGCTTTCCCCTACCAAACCGAGGGTGTGGCCCCCGGGGATCGCAAACGACACTTTCTCCACCGCGCGCACCCATCCGGCGGTACGCTGAAAAAAGCCCCGGCGGATCGGAAAGTATTTCTTCAGGCCTTCGACCCGCAGGATATCCGGCTTATGAGGACGCGACGGGTCCATAGCGGCTAAGTGCCCTCGCTCGCGGGCTGGTGCGCGGCGGTTACCGGGCAGCGGGCCTGGTGGCCGTCTTCGAAGGCACACATCCCTGGGTACTGTATTCGGCAAGCGGCGATTGCCGATGAGCAGCGGGGGTGAAACGGGCAACCCGGGGGCTTGTAGGCCGGGTGCGGCACGCTGCCCGGGATGCTATACAACCGAAGGCCGCGCTTCTTGCGGCTGGGCAGCGCCGCCAGCAGCGCCTGCGTGTAAGGGTGATGGGGGTTGCGGAGCACTTGCGTCGTCGAGCCGTGTTCGACGATCGCTCCGGCGTACATCACGTACACCCGGTCGGCGATCTGCGACACCACCCCGAGGTCATGGGTGATGTAGAGCACGGACAGGGCGCGCGACCGCTGCAGGTGGTTTATCAGCCGCAGGATCTGGGCCTGCACGGTCACATCCAAAGCCGTGGTGGGCTCATCGGCGATGACCAGCTCCGGGCTGCAGGCGAGCGCCATGGCGATCATCACGCGCTGGCGCTGGCCGCCGCTCAGCTGGTGTGGGTAGTCCGCCAGCCGCTCCTCGGCCGCCTCGATGCCCACGTCGCTCAAGAGCTGAATGCAACGCTTCCGGATGTCGGCCGGCGCTATGGTCGTATGGACTCGCAGCGGTTCGGCGAGCTGCTCCCCGACGCTGAACACCGGGTTCAGGGACGTCAGGGGCTCCTGAAACACCATGCCGATCCGGCTCCCCCGGATTTTCTGCAGGGCCTCATCGTCCAGATCGAGCAGATTCATGCCCGCGAAGAGCACGCGACCGGCGACGATGTCCCCCGGCGGGCTGGGGATGAGGCCCATGACGGCCAAGGCCGACACTGTTTTTCCGCAGCCCGACTCGCCGACGATACAGACCGTCTCCGACCGCCGCACCTCGAAGTCCGCGCCGTCCACCGCCCGGGCGACTTCATCCTCGCTGCGGAAATATACTTTCAGGCCCTCGACGGAAAGCACGATGTTGTTTGTCGCATGCATGAGAATCGAGCCTTATGAGTCGCCGAGCGAAAGCCGGGCACCCGAAATCGGCAGTCAATCCCGAATACTGTGGGAGCGGCCTCCAGCCGCGACGGTCAGGGCGCAATGCGGAAGCCGGGTTTTCGGCGCAGCCATCATTGTCTTTCCCGCAGCCTCGGGTTGAAAATATCCCGCAGGCCCTCGCCGAAAAGGTTAAACGAGAGCACCACGATCAGAATGGCTGCGCCGGGGATGAACGTCAACCAGGGGGCGTCGAAGATGAAGCGCTTGCCGTCGGAAAGGATGTTCCCCCATGTGGCGTGGGGCGGCGGCACGCCGAAGCCGAGGAAGCTCAAGCCTGCCTCGGTCAGGATGGCCGAGGCAATGCCGATGGTTGCGGAAACCAGCACGGGTGCCACGGCGTTCGGCACCATGTGCCGGAAGATGATCCGGAGATTGCCCACACCCAGCGCCCTGGCCGCCGCCACGAAGTCCTGCTCCCGCAGGGACAGGAACTCCGCGCGCACGAAACGGGTGGTGCCCTCCCAGCTGGTCAGGCCGATCACGATCATGATGTTGTAAATGCTGGCCGGCAGGAGCGCCACCACCGTTAGGATCAGGAAAAAACTGGGGAAGCACAGCATGATGTCCACGAAGCGCATGATGACCGTGTCCACCATGAGGGTGTTCTTTCGGAAAAACCTTAAGCCCGCGGGCAGCGTTTTCCGACGCTGAAGCCCCCAGGGCGAAATCGACCAGAAGAGCCAGGCGTGCCCGGCGACCAGCAGCAGGGCGCCCCAGGATGCAAGGCCGGCCGCCAGAAGGGCGGCACCCGTCAGCAGCACGGCCGTCACCAGCAGCTGCTCGAGGCGGATATGCCGCTGCCCGTAGAACCCGGCCAAGCCTCCCATGAAAATGCCGATGGCCACCGAAACGCCGACCGCCACGAAGCCGACGGTCAGGGACACCCACGCGCCCTGCAGCATGCGGGCGAAGACGTCGCGGCCGAGATCGTCGGTGCCGAAGAGGTAAACGCCTAAAACGGGCACTTCCCCGGGTTTGAGGGACGCCACGTTTGGAATGGACAGCGGCGGCCGCAGTTTTTCCTGCAGGCGCACCTGGGAGGGGTCGAACGGCGGTCGGCTCCCGGAGGTGAGCACCAGCCCGATCACGGCGCTGCAGAAAAACAAGGCGAAGATGGCCATGCCGGCCAAGGCCATCCGGTTGCGCCGGAACAAGCGCCAGAACTCCTCGAAGCGCGTGCGCTTCGGCGCCGGCGGCGCTTCCAAACCCGATGCGAGTGACGTCAGCTCAAGGCTCACAGGCGAATCCTCGGGTCCACGATCACGTAGAGAATGTCGGAGACAAACGTGCCGATCAGCACCAGCACGGCCGCGATGAAATTGATGGTCAGAATCACCGGGTAATCCCTGGCCAGAATGGCTTCATAGGCCATGCGGCCGAGCCCCGGCCAAGAGAAAATCGACTCGATGATCACCGAGCCGCCGATAAGCCCCGGCAGGATCAGGCCGAACATGGTCACGAAGGGCAGCAGGGCGTTGCGCAACGCGTGTTTGTAGTGCACCATCTCCCAGGGCAGCCCTTTGGCGCGCGCGGTGCGAACGTAGTCCTGGTTTTCAACCTCGAGCATCTGGCTGCGCACGTAGCGCGAGAGCACGGCGATGCCGCCGGTGGCGCCGAGAATCGACGGCAAAAGCATGTGCCAGAGACGGTCGTTGACCCGAGATATCCAGGGGATGCCGGCCATTCCGAAGGTTTGCATGCCGATGACCGGCACCTGGAACTGGTTCACCACGAAAATGATGAGCATGTAGGCAAAGAAAAAACCAGGAATGGAAATCAGCACGTACGAGGTGAACGTGGCGCTGCGGTCGAAGATCCCGCCTCGAAAGATGGCGGAGCGGATCCCCACGGGGAATGAAATGGTCCAGGTAATGAGGGTGCCGACGATGAAAAGCGGGAGGCTGTTGAGAAAGCGTTCCCAAATCCGATGGAGCACGGGCTGGTTGTCTTTCCAGGACAGCGTTTGACCACTGAGAAGGTCGCGATAGAAAAACCCATACTGGACATAGAGCGGCCGGTCCAGGTGAAACGCCTGACGGAACCGCTCCACCATTTCCGGGGTGAACTTGGGATTGAGGGGGTCCACCTGGCTGGGCTCGCCGGGGGCGATGTGGATGATGGCGAAGGACACCACCGACACGAAGAAAAGCGTCACGACCTTCTGAATCACGCTGCGGCCGATGAAGGCAAGCATACCCTTGAATCCTGTTATGGTCCTAAGTCCCTTAGGAGGAAGATGCTCCACAAAATGTAGACGATTTTGAATTCAAATGGCACGCGGTACTATAAATTCGAAGCACGAAATCCGAAATTCGAAACAAATCCGAATGACCAAATTACCGAATGACCGAAACACTGACACAACCATCTCGGACCGCAGGCCATCCGGTTTTGGTCATTGTCCTTTTAACATTAGAATTTGTTCCGAGTTTCGTGCTTCGGATTTTGAATTTGGTTCCGGTTTGTTCCGGTCAGGTATTTTGCTAAACATCCCAACACCTGAATACCCCATCCGCCTTTCTAATCATTATTGACTGAACTGGGGCATTTCCGCCAGCTTGATCCACTGGTTGAAGTAAAACATGTAGTTGCCGGTCCGGGTCGGCTGGATCGGCCGATAACGGTAGTTGCCCTCCGGGTCGGTCGCGCGGATGACGATGCGCTTGTCGAGCACGGCCGTCCACTTGCCGAGGTAGAGGAACGTGTAGGGCTGATCGTCGGCGATGATCGCATGCAGCCGCTGACAGAGGGCGACCTTGCGGTCGAAGTCGTATTCCTGTCGGATGCGGATGATGAGATCGTCGGCCTCAGGGTTGCGGTAGCTCGCGAAGTTGAGCTGATGGGGACCGGTTTGGCTAGAGTGCCAGATCTGGTAGAGATCCGGATCGATCCCCATGGACCAGCCCAGCACCACGGCGTCGAAATCCAGCTTGTTGATTCGTTCCTTGATGAACACCGACCACTCCACCAGGTCGGTGCGCACCTCGATGCCGATCTGCTTCCAGGCATCCTGGGCGATCGCGAGGATGGATTTGCGGATGTCGTTGCCGCTGTTGGTGATCAGCGTGAACTGCAGCCTCTGCCCGTCCTTTTCCAGGCGGCCGTCGGCGTTGCGCCGCCACCCGGCTTCGGCCAACAGCGCTCAGGGCCCCTTCGGGGTTGTAAGGCACCGGTGCGATGGCGTGGTTGTAGTATTCGGTCTGCTTCAAAAACGGCCCGGTGGTGCGCTCCCCCTGTCGGTAGATCACGAAATCGATGATGCTGTCCACGTTGATGGCCATCGACAGCGCCCGCCGCACCCGCACGTCGTCGAAGGGTTTGCGCCGCAGGTTGTAGCCGATGTAGGAATAGGCATAGGAGGTTCCCGAGAAATGTTGAAAGCGCGGATCGTTTTGCAGCCTCGCCACCTGGTAGGGCTGCACCCCGTAGGAGTCGATCGTGCCGGCGTAAAACTCCATCTCCTGGGTGAGCAGGTCGGGGATGATCCGGTAGATGTAGCGTTTGTAATTCGGGGCGCCTTCGAAAAATTCAGGGAACCGGTCCAGAAGGATGTACTGGTCGGATTTCCACTCGCGAAGGACGAAGGCCCCGCAGCCGACGGGCCGGCGGTTGAACTCGCTCTGACGCATGGAGAACCCGTCCGGGTCTTTACCGGCGCCCAGCGCCTCCCGGCGCAGCGCTTCGGCATTCAAGCGATGTTCGGGCAGCAGCCCCATGGCCCAGGTACCCACCGCCGGTGAATACAGCCGCTTGTAGACGATGCGCACGGTGAGAGGGTCGATCACCTGGATCTCCTTGACCGGCTCGTAGTCGGACACGCGGGGCGACAGGTTTTGCGGGTCCATGATCGCTTCGTAGGTGAACTTGACATCCTTTGCCGTGACCTCCCGGCCGTCATGGAATTGCACCCCGGGCCTGAGCCGGAACTCGATGATGGGGTTGTGCTCGGTGGCCGGCAGCAACTCCGCCGCCAGGGCGTCCAGCGTCTGTTCATCGGTCGCCGGCGTCACGGAGATATGCCGGCGGGGCTGGAAGGAGCTGAAATACTCCTGTCCCAGGACGGCGGCGAGATGCGTGAAGATGTCCTGATCCACCTGCTGTAGTGTTAGCCTGATTCGGGCCGGAGCCGCCACCTGTATCTGCAGATCCATCGAATCCCGGCCGGCGGCCGCCGGGCGTTGGAGGCTGACGGCATACGTACGGGTCGGAACCACTGCTATTTGCACGATGTTGCCGAGCGCCGCGCGGACCGGGGCGGGCAGAGGCTCCGGACGGGCCTGCCGCGTTTTCAGGTACGCCGCGACGGCCTCGGCATCCGAGCCCGTCGAGTCGGGCAGTGCGAACGCGGTATGGACGAAAAAATAGGCCTCTTCGGAAATCGTCCAGGACTCGGCCACGCGGCCGCGGAAGCGCAGGTTCTCGTCGCGGTCGATGAGGCCCTCGAAGACGAGGTTTTCGATTTCGGAGCTGGCCGAATCGGCCGATAGGATCGGATTGAGAATGCTGGCATCACCGATGGAGGCGTTGATGAATTCCTCCAGACGGCCGGGGTTGCCTCGGGCCTGCTCCTGGTAGGAGGGCACCCAGAAATAGGACTGGATGAGGACCAGGCTGAGCCCTATGGGAACCAGTATGAGAAGCCGACGGGTGCTCAATCAAAAAAACTCCTTTGCGCGCATACGGCTTTGCTCTATAATTGATCCTTAAGCCGAGGCGCTGGCGGCCGCCCCGGTGGCGGAAACCACATTCCAACCACGCGGGGCGCTGGAACCATATAAAAGATCGCTGCTCGCATGTAAACATCATTTTGAGCCAAGCGCCCGGAAACGCGGGGCGCTGGAACCGATCCCTTGATTGCGGATAAAAAAAAACGCCTGAAGGCGATCCTGGCAGACTATGGCAGCCTGGCGGTTGCTTTTTCCGGCGGAGCCGACAGCACCTTGCTGCTGGCGGCGGCCAAGGAGGCGCTGGGAGATCGAGTGACGGCGGTCACCGTGGATGCCCCGATCCATTCGCGCCGGGAAATCCGGGAGGCGCTTGCAACAGCGCAAGCGCTCGGCGTCAAGCACATCGTGCTGCCGATGGCCGAAATCACGGCTCCGGGTTTTGTCGCCAACCCGCCCGAGCGCTGTTATACCTGCAAGCAGCTCATTTTCGGTGAAATCATTCGCATCGCCGCTTCCCTCGGGGTAAGGCGGATCGCGCACGGCGCGAACATAGACGACCTGGGGGACTATCGTCCCGGACTGAAAGCGGCGCAGGAAATGGGCGTGGCGGCGCCGCTGGTGGAAGCGCGGATGACCAAGGCGGACATCCGCGTGCTGTCGCGGCGGATGGGGCTGCCGACCTGGAACAAGCCTTCCATGGCATGTCTGGCCTCCCGCATCCCCTACGGCCGTCCGATCACACGGGAGGCCCTGAGCATGGTGGAAATGGCCGAGGACGTTCTGTGGAAGTTGGGGTTTGACGGCTGCCGGGTCAGGCATCATGGGGCGGTGGCACGAATCGAGGTCGCGCCAGGCGATTGGAGGAAGGCGGTGCAGCCGGCGGTGCGGGAGGAAATCCTGAAGGGCTTGAAGCAGATTGGCTTCAGGCATGTGGCGTTGGACCTTGAGGGGTATGTGCCGGGCAGCCTCAACCGGGCGCTGAAACAATAGGCATGGAACCTTCCAGGGCTCTGCGGAATTAAGGAAGATGGAGCTTTGCTGCCGTCGAAGCTGCTTGGCATCGATGGCAGAAGGGGATGATCGGGAATCGAACGGGATAGGGTTTCCAAGATGACGCGCCGGGCACTTTTCCTTTTCTTGGCGGGGCTTTTTTTCGGGATCTCGGCACATGCCGAGTTCTATAAATACACCGACCGAAGCGGCAGGACGTATTACGTCGATGACATCTGGAAGGTTCCCGAGGAGTACCGCGGGCAGGTGGGGCGCTACCGCGAAAAGTTCGACCACTTGCCCACGGGCCAGCGGGAGGAGGTCCTGGCAGCCGACCAGAGCCGTCAGCAGCTGTTGGAACTCGAACAGCAGCGCCAGACCGAGGGGCATCTGCAGGAGCTGTATCAGCGCCAGGAGTCCGAACGGCTCCGGCAAGCCGAAAACGAGATGCAACGGCAGATGAAAGCAGCGGAAACCCCCATCACGATTGCCGACAACCAGATCCTCGTGCCGGTCGCCTTAAGGAACAACGGGATGGAGGCCACGGCTCAGTTGGTCCTGGACACCGGCGCCACCCACACGGTCCTTTACCGTTCGGTTGCCAATCAGCTGAACATCATCACCCTGTCCAAAGGCCAGTCCAAGGTCGCCGGAGGCCACTTCATCCACTCCGAGATCGGCAAGGTCGACGCCATACGGGTCGGTCCCATCTCGGCCCGGGATTTATCGATCGTCATTCTGCCCTTTGAGGGAAGTTCTCCGGCCCATGGCGGGTTGCTGGGCATGGATTTCCTCAGTCGGGTGGAATACACCATCGACTATGACAGGTCCATCATCCGTTGGAAACTGCGATCGCGATGACGTCGGAAGGGAGGTGAAATCATGCCGACTTACGAATTTGTATGCGAGCGATGCAAGAAGTCGTTCAGCTGCTTGATGAAGATATCCGACTACGAAAAGAAGAAATTCCGCTGCCCGAAATGCAAATCCAAGCAAGTCAAGCAGCAGCCGACCTCTTTCCAAACGATTACGGCCAAGAAGAGCTGAGGCCCGAAAACGTCAGCCTTGCTTGCCCGGGACCAGGCGGATCACCACGCGGCGGTTCTTGCTGCGGCCTTCGGGGGTGTTGTTGCTTTCGAGAGGCTTTTCCGACCCAAATCCCGCTACGGACAGCCGGGAGAGAGCGATTCCCTGTCCCACCAAGAAATTCCTAACCGCCGCCGCCCGGTTTTCCGAGACCAGTCTATTATAAGCAGGATCTCCGACCGAATCCGTGTGGCCCTCGATCACCGCCGCGGTGTTGGGATTGCTCTTCATCAGCGCGGCCGCCGAGGCGAGCATTTCATTGGCGTAGAGCGGGATCTCGATCGAGTTCTGGGTGAAGAAAACGGTGAAGCCCTTCAAGGTGAAAGGCTCTGCGGCCGCCGCGGCGGCGTCCGCTGGCGGCGCGGGGGCGGCCGGTTTGGGAGGCGGCGCAGCCGCCGCGACCGGCGCCGCGGGCTGAGGCTCGGGTTTCGCCGGGGCGGGGGTCGCGGTTCGGGCTTCCGCGGCCGGGTGGATTCGTTCGGCCGCGGCCGGCGGAGCCGCCGTGGGTTTGGCGGCGGCGGCCAGGGAGCCGGGTTCTGCCTCGCGCGGGCCGGTTTCCACCGGCAACGGCGGCACCAGAGCCGTTGCCTTCCCAGCTTGACTCCCCGGCGCGCTGCGGGCCTCGCGGGCTTCCTTGCCCTTGCCCCAGCGGGCGAGTTCATCGGAGATCGAGTCTCCCCAGAAGTACCAGCCCACTCCCAGCATCAGCAGGCAGAGCGCAAATATCAGGGCGCTGCGCGGGGAGCGCTGCCGGTCGGCCGAAGGGGTCTTGGGTTCGGTGGCGGTCGCTGCAGGGACGGTTGAGACGGCCGGTGGAATCTTTTCATCGGCCGGCTTCCGTCCGATAGTGATCTTGAGTTCATCGGAGCATTCCCGGATGATATCGGCATCCACCCGGTTCACCCCGCGTGAATAGCCGGACATCAAGGCATGATCACAGATGATATTGATCAGGCGCGGATAGCCTTGGGTCGCCAGACTCACCGCCTGCAAGGCATCCGCCGTGAAGATTTCGCGGGAGCCGCCGGCCACCGTCAGCCGATGGTGGATGTATTGGCCAACCTCCTCCCCCGTGAGGGGCGCCAGGTGGTAACTGACCGTTATGCGCTGGCGCACGGCGCGGTTTTCCTTCCTGGCGAGGATCTCTCGAAATTCCGTCTGTCCGACGAAGAAGATGTTGATCAACACCTTGCCGGACAAGTCGATGTTGGAAAGCAGCCGGATCTCTTCCATCAAGTCATGATTCAGTCGCTGGGATTCGTCGATGATCAGCAGCACCCGGCGGTAGGAAGCAAAGGCGGCCAGGATCAGCCGCTTGAAATGGATCAGAAAATCGCCTTTGTTGGTAAAGCTGCGATCCATGTTGAGTTCGGCCGCCATGAAATTATAGAAGTCCATCAAGGTCATGCCGGGGTCCGGAATGGTAACAACGATCGCCCGGGCCTGGAGCTCCTTTTCGATGGCGCGGATCAGAGCGGTCTTGCCGGTTCCGACATCTCCGGTGATGAGCAAAAAGCCCTTGTTCTCCAAGATGCCGTATTTGAGGATCGCAAGCCCTTCGCGGTGTTTTTCGCCTAGCCACAGGAATTCCGGATTGGGGCTGATATCAAAAGGCTTCTTTTTAAGGCCATAATGGGCAAGGTACATCGGTCGTGTCCTTTCCGAAACTGATATTAGAATTTCCCCAAACCAAGTATAGCAGATGCTCGGCAGGCTCGCCACAAGATATTCAAACGCAGCCGCTCGCGGCGACCATCCGGCTCACCTGGAACATGACCTCCTCGATGTCCAGCGTTTGCAGCGGTCGGTTCTTTAGCAGCTATCGGCCGGCCACCATCACCGTGTGTACGTCCGACCCCTTGGCGGCGTAGACCACGGCGGATGCCGGCTGCCAGCATCTGCGCCACCGGCGCCATACCCGAAGGCGGATAAGGGGATCCAGTTTCATGTCAGTTGCCGGGCGATCGCGTTCACGTCGCCCATGGCCTTGTTCACGTCGAAGGTCAGGATGCGGCCCTTTTCCATGACTACCCGGCCGTTGATGATGACGGTGGTGACGTCGCTGCCCCTGGCCGCATAGACCAGCTGAGACGCCGGATGGTAGAGCGGAGTTAAATGCGGCTGGTGCGTGTCGAGGAGAATGACGTCCGCTTTCTTGCCGGGCTCAAGGGATCCGATGCGTTCCCTCAGGCCGAGCGCCCTGGCCCCATCGATGGTTGCCATGCGCAGCACGGTTCCGGCGTCTAACACGGTCGGGTCGAGGCGGTGGACCTTGTGCAGTTTGGCCGCGGTATCCATCTCCAGAAACAGGTCCAGGTTGTTGTTGCTCGCGGCGCCGTCCGTGCCAAGCCCGACGCATACCCCGGCCGCGAGCAGTTCGGTCACCGGTGCAACGCCCGAGGCCAGTTTCATATTGCTTTCGGGGTTGTGCGAGACGTTGACGCCATATCGGCGCAAGCGCTGAATGTCGGTTTCGGAAAGCCTCACGCAGTGGCAGGCCAGCACATTGGGGGCAAGCACCCCCAGGGCGTCGAGGTGCTCGACCGGAGTTCGGCCGTAGCGTTGACGAAGGGTCTGCACTTCAGCTTCGGTCTCCGCCAAATGGATCACCATCGGAAGTTCGTGACGGCATGCCAGTTCAAACGCGCGTTGCAGCAGTTCGGGCGCGCACAAATAGGGCGAATGCGGTTCCACGGCCACCGTGATCAGCGGGTCGCCCCGGTAGGTCTCGATTAGCTTCGCGGTGTAGTCAAACCCTTGTTCCAACGGGCCATAGTGCGGAGAGGGGAAATCGAAGAGGACTTCGCCGACTACCGCCCGCATGCCCGCGGTTTGGGCGGCTCGCGCCACCGCATCTTCAAACAGATACATGTCGCAGAAGGTCGTGGTCCCGGACATGATCATCTCCGCGCAGGCCAGCAGCGCTCCACAGTACACTTGGCGATAGTCTAAAGCCGCCTCGGCCGGAAAGATATGGTCGTTCAGCCAACTCATCAGGGGAACATCGTCGGCGAGTCCCCGAAACAGGGTCATGGCCGCATGCGTATGGGTATTGACCAGCCCCGGCATGATGATACCCCCGCCGGCATCGATCACTTTCCGGGCACTTCGGAGTCCGACCGTCTCGCCCTTCCCGACGGCGACGATATGGTCCTCTTGGATGGCGACGGCGCCCTCGGCGATCTCGGGTCGACGCGGGTCCATGGTCAAGACCAGGCCATTGCGGATCAGAAGGTCGACCGGCGCTTCAATCATCGAGCTGCCCCATAATGCCTTCCAGGAGTTTTTCGAGATCCGGAGTTGCCTGGCGGGCGACGGCGATGATGTCCTCCACCGCGGCGGGGACCGGGTGGTCGGGATCGTTGACGTTGGTGATAATCGAGAGGCCGAAAACCTGCATGCCTCCGTGGACGGCCGCAATAACTTCCGGCACCGTGGAAAAGCCCACGGCGTCGGCGCCCAACGTCCTCAGGAACCGGGTCTCCGCCGGCGTCTCCAGCGAGGGACCCTTCATGCCTGCATATACCCCCTTGCGGATAGGGATGCCGGCGGCCCGGGCGGCATTCTCTGCCAGTGCGATCAGCCCGCGGTCATAGGCACGGGTCATGTCGGGAAACCGCGGCCCCCACCCGGCGGCGTTGGGTCCGGTCAGAGGGTTTTCGCCGCTAAGGTTGATGTGATCGGTGATGGCCATCAGGTCCCCTCTTCGGAAAGCCAGGTTGAGGCCGCCGGCGGCGTTGGTCACGGCCAGCCGCCGGACGCCCAGTTCCTGCATGACGCGCACGGGGAAGACGACTTCCGCGGGCGAGTAGCCCTCGTAAAGGTGGAATCGGCCCTGCATGACCACGACCGGACGACCCGCAAGGTCCCCGAAAAGCAGCCGGCCGGCATGGCTCTGGACCGTTGCCGCGGGGAAATGAGGAATGCTCCGGTAATCAAAGGTCGCTGTAACCCGCACCGCACCGGACGCTTCGCCGAGGCCGGTTCCGGTGATCAGTCCGGTGCCGGGGGCGGTGGCGGTGCGCGCACTTAGGAAAGCGACGCTTTCGCCCACCTTGCGCCTGTAGTCATCCAATGCCATGGTTCGGCCGCGTCCAAGAGGTTGCCAACGAGATGGATCTTAGTTTATACGGCTTTTGCCGTCAAGCCAGGGGGTTGGCGATGCCAGCCAGTCATTGACTTTCGTTATCAGGTGTGAAATAAGTTCCGACCTGCATGGGTGTTCATTCGCTGGGTTAGATCTCCATCCCGGAGGGGGGCTGTGCACGTATGGGAACGGATTTCCATCCAAACCATCCCGATATCACCGAAGACATGTGGGGGCGGATCGATGCCGTTATTTCTCTAAACCGAGGGGCTCCGGGCTCGGTCATCGGCGTCTTGCGCGAATGCCAGGACGTCGTGGGTTATCTTCCGGTGGAACTGATCGATTACATCAGCACCGGTCTCAATCTTTCCCGTAGTGAAGTTTTTGGAGTGGCATCTTTCTATGCCCTGTTCTCGCTTCATCCGAAGGGCCGTAACCTGGTCAAGGTTTGCATGGGGACCGCCTGCTACGTGAAGGGCATCAAGGAGGTGATCAGCCGGATTGAAAATCATTACCAGGTCAAACAAGGCGCCACGACCTCCGATCGTCGCTTTTCCCTTGAGCCGGTGCGTTGTTTAGGTGCCTGTGGGTTGGCGCCCGTCATGGTAGTGAACAGAGACACTTACGGCGATGTTAAATCGGACAAGGTCGTTCACATATTAGACAAATACGAGTAGCCGCTCAAATAGGCTCGCCGGTATGAAAATATCCGAAATTCGCGACATATTAAAAGCTGAAGTGCTGGTAGGGCATGATCAGCTCGAAAAGAGCGTAGTCGCTGGGGGAGGGGCCGACCTGATGGCCGATGTGCTCTCCGCCGTCGCCAAGGGTGCCGTGCTTCTGACAGGGCTCACCACCGAACAGGTCCTGCGGACGGCCAAGGTGGCCGGTGTGGTGCTGGTAGTGTTCGTACGCGGAAAACGACCGGACGAACCCGTGATCGACCTGGCCCGCTCTTATGATATGCCGGTTATGCTGACGCGCTATTCGCTTTTCGTGGCGAGCGGGCGTCTCTACATGAACGGCCTGCGGGGCCTGGACGGATCATGGTGACCCCGCGGATTCGATGGTGCCTTCTTTCCCGGGGGATCGGCAGGGAAGGGGCGGCCCCCGCGTGCGCATGGGCGGCGACCTCCTTTCGGAAACGATCTTAATTGAGAGCGGGAGACCCAGGAGCAAGGAATGAATTACGTCAGGACCCACTTGATGCTGTGCAGCGGGACCGGCTGCCACGCCAATCACAGCCTGAAATTTCGAGACGCTCTGCGACAGGAATTGGAGCTGAAAGGGCTTTCGGAGGAAATCAAGATTGTTGAAACTGGGTGCAACGGCTTCTGCGCCGTCGGACCGGTGATGCTCGTTCAACCCGAGGGAATTTTCTACCAGAAACTCACGCCGGAGATCGTGCCGCATCTGGTGGACGAGCATTTTCTCAAAGGTAGGCCTCTCCATCAACTGCTTTACGTCGATCCGGCCTCGAAGCAAACGATCCCGAAAATGGATCAGATCCCTTTTTTCGCCAATCAGATGTTCTGGGTCATGCGCAACAAGGGGGTGATCGACCCCGAGGTGATTGACGAGTACATCGCCCGGGACGGTTATTTCGGCGCCGCCAAAGCCCTGACGGAAATGACCGCCGAGCAAATCATCGAAGAGGTCAAAATGTCCGGTCTTCGCGGGCGCGGGGGTGCGGGGTTCCCTACGGGGATGAAGTGGGAATTCGCCTGCAAGAGCCCGGGAGAGGTGAAATACGTGCTGTGCAACGCCGACGAGGGCGATCCGGGGGCGTTCATGGATCGGAGCCTGCTCGAGGCGGACCCCCATGCGGTACTGGAGGGAATGATCATTGCCGCTAAAGCGATCAACGCGCGGCAGGGCTATATTTACGCGCGAACCGAGTATCCGCTGGCCATTCGACGCTTGGGGATAGCGATTCGACAGGCCCGGGAGTACGGCCTGCTCGGCAGGGACATTCTTGGAACGGGGTTTGATTTCGATATTGAGATCTACCAGGGCGCCGGTGCCTTCGTGTGCGGTGAAGAGACGGCCCTTATGCGGTCGATAGAAGGCCGGCGCGGCATGCCGCGCCCACGCCCGCCGTTTCCGGCGCTCAAGGGGCTTTGGGAGAAGCCTACCATTTTAAACAACGTCGAGACCTTGGGGAGCATTGCCCAGATCATCCTCAACGGCGGCCAATGGTATGCCGGCGTCGGGACCGCAGGCAGCAAGGGCACCAAAGTGTTCGCTCTTTCCGGAGATGTGAACAATATCGGCCTGGTCGAAGTGCCCATGGGCACCACCCTGCGCAAGCTTATTTACGATATCGGCGGCGGCATTCCAAACAAGAAAAAGTTCAAGGCCGTCCAGTTGGGCGGCCCGTCGGGCGGCTGCGTACCGGAGCATTATCTCGACATTCCCGTGGATTACGAGGAGATCGCCAAGGTCGGCGCCATTATGGGGTCCGGCGGCGCCATCGTCATGGACCACGAAACCTGCATGGTGGACATGGCACGGTTTTTCATGGACTTTGTACAGGACGAATCCTGCGGCAAATGCACGCCCTGCCGCGAGGGCACCCGGCGCCTGCTTCAGATTCTGGATAAGCTGTGCGAGGGTCGCGGCGAGGCCGGTGACATCCAAACCCTTGAGGAACTCTCCTCCATCATCAAGGATGCCTCGCTCTGCGGTCTGGGGCAGACCGGCCCGAATCCGGTGCTGTCCACCTTGCGCTATTTCAGGGACGAGTACGAGGCGCATATCCACGAAAAGCGCTGCCCGGCCAAGCGTTGCGTGGCGCTGCTCAAGTTTGAAATCGAACCGGAGATCTGCACCAAGTGCGGTCTGTGTTTCCGCGCCTGTCCCGTCGAGGCGGTCGCATGGAAGAAGAAGGAGGTCGCTCGCATCGACAAGGAAAAATGCATCAAATGCATGACGTGCTTCGACAAATGTAAATTCGGAGCCATATTCTAGCGGTTTCGCCAGTGCGTTGACCACTGAGCGCCATTGGAGATCTGGGTATGACGGAAGCTCTCATCGTGATGGGCGGGCTGGGACTGGGCATCGGCCTTGTGCTGGCGGTGGCAGCCAAACTGTTTTACGTTTACATTGATCCGAAGATCGAGGCGGTCACCGCAGCCCTGCCGGGAGCGAACTGCGGCGGCTGCGGCCAACCGGGCTGCGCCGCCAATGCCGAAGCGATCGTTGCGGGTAAGGCATCTCCGATCTCCTGCGTGGCTGCCGGCCCGGAGGTGGGCGAGGCCATCGGCGCTTTGTTGGGCGTTTCCGTGCAAGCCGTCGAACCCAATTTCGCCAGACCGGGGTGTTACTTCGGGGTCGAGAAGGCCGACACCAAATTCCTTTACCATGGCCTCAACGATTGCCGCGCCGCCGCCATGTTGAACGGCGGCATGAAGGTGTGCACCATCGGCTGTCTCGGCCTGGGGACCTGCGTTCGCGCCTGCCCTTTCGACGCCCTTGAGATGGGACCGGAGGGACTGCCGGTGGTGGACGAAAAGCGGTGCACGGGCTGCGGAACCTGCGAGCGCATCTGCCCCAAGCACATCATATGCCTATCCTCCGCCACGCGGCGCATTCTGCGCGAATATACCACGCAGGAGTGCACGACTCCCTGCCAGCGGGCCTGCCCGGCCGGGATCGACATCCGAGAATATATCCGCCAGATCACTCTCGGGGACTATCACCGAGCGGTTCAGGTCATCAAGGAGCGAAATCCGTTCCCCGCGGTCATCGGCCGGATCTGCCCGCGTCCCTGCGAGACAGAATGCCGACGCCAGTTGGCCGACGAGCCGGTGGCGATCAATCACCTTAAGCGGTTTGCCGCCGATTTTGAAAAGCAGAGCGGTAAAAGAATCCTGCCCTACGCAGCGCCCGCTACCGGTCGCAAAATTGCGGTGGTTGGCGGTGGAGTGGAAGGGCTCTCTACCGCCTTTTTTTCTGCCCGACTCGGTCACGCGCCGACGGTCTTCGAAGCCACGTCAAAGCTCGGCGGGATCCTGCGAAACGCCATCGCCCGAGAGCGGCTGCCCGAGGATATCCTGGACTGGGATATCCAAAACATTTTGGATATGGGCGTCCGCGCCGAGACCGAAAAGGCGCTGGGAAAAGATTTCACTCTGGACACCCTTCTGCAGGACGGGTATCAGGCGGTTTTTCTGGCTACCGGGGGATGGGACAGCCGGCTGGCGCGGGGAAAGGGCAAGGTCTTGGAGTCACCGCTCCCGGGCACGTTGCTTCTATTGGATCTGCTGCGGGTGGAATCCGGCGTGTCGGCCTTTCCAGCGCCGCCGGCGACGGATGTGGTCATTTACGGCGGCGGAAAGTTGGCGCTGGATGCCGCCAAACGCTGCCGGGACCTCGGTGCCCGCACGGTCACGGTCCTCGTCCAAGAACCCTGGGACAAAAGCCCGCTCAACGACGCGGATGTCGCCGCCTGCGGGCTTGACGGCTTGACCATTCGTTACACGGCCGCCATTCAGAGGCTGTTCGGCGAAGGCGGCGAACTGACCGGAGTCGAGGTGCTGGAGCATGAAAGCGGCCAGGCCTACCGGCTGGGCGCCCAACGCCTGATCCTGCCCGCCGGCCGTTTCCCGGAAATGATTTTTATTCCATCCGCTGAAGCGCCACCGGCCGAAGCAGGAGCGCCCGCGGCGCCGCCCGCGTGGGAGGGCATTCTACCTTACAAGCACCCCTGGCACCGTGATCAGCCAGGGCTGTATGCGGAAGGCGATGAGCTAACCGATTACAGCGCCGCCATCAAGGCCATCGGAGCCGGACGGAGGGCTGCCGCCTCCCTTCATCAAGTAATGAACGGTATTCCCCTTGAGCTCGGCGAAAAAGTAATTGGTCCTCAGTCTTATATCCAGAACGTCAGCTACATTGAAAACATCAAGCGCTTCCCGCGGCAAATAATGCCGATTGGCGGCGGGCCGGAGAAGCGTTGTGGCGAGATCGAACGCGGCTTCTCGGAAGACACAGCGCGCAGGGAAGCCGGCCGCTGCCTGCAGTGCGGGCTGGTCTGCTATCGGACGGCGCCCTCCAAGAAACCGACAGACGCCTCGCTCCCCGCTTGATCGGAACTCACGAATTGCAACGAGGTAGACCAGGGTGGCAACCGAGGAAGGCGTAGTCATCCGCGCGGATGCATCCGGAACATGGGTTAAGACGCTGCGCAGCGATGCGTGCGACAGTTGCTCTTCCAAGGGCACCTGTCATTCGTTGGGCGGGGGCAAGGAAATGGAAGTCTCCGCGATCAACCCCATCGGAGCCATAGTCGGGGACCGCGTCGTGCTCAAAATGGACACCCTGGCGTTTTTAAAAGGAACCTTCCTGGTGTACATGTTCCCCATTCTGCTGCTGGTCGGCGGGGCTGCACTGGGGGAATGGATCTCGCTCTCATCCCATCTGACGTCCTCGCTGCCTTCGATTCTTTTCGGATTCGGGGGGCTGGTGTTCGGGCTGGTTGTCATGAAAACCATCGCCAACCGCCTTGCGAAAAGAGACGACTACCGCCCTCGCATTGCGAGGGTGATCGGCCGGGCGCAGGGGTGATTCGTGCACCCGAGCGGCGATATGCGATTCATTTTGGAGTTCAGCGGACCGCGCGAGGCGCTGGCATGAATTGCCTGTCCGGACTAGTCGCTCGGATTCGACTTGCGGGGGAACAGATCTTCAATCGGCGTGTTTTCAATCTTGGATAGGCAGTTTTGAAGGGCTTCCGCTTCGGTTTCTCCGGCGCCCTGGTACTCCTGCCGGGCGATGATATTAATCAGGTTGGGGACCGCCACGAATGGAGCGGCCAGCTGGCCGTTAAGCGCTTCGTGAATGTCGATGTAGACCAACCGCTGGCTGCGGATCAGGTTGTAGCGGGTGATCTTGGTCAGGATGTCGTTGGGCTGTAAATGCCGCATGCGTCCGGCGCCTCGCTATTCTTCTTCGATCGTCAATCGTAAAGGGAATCCGCTGTCGCGAGCTGCCTCCGTCACCATGTTGACCTTGGTTTCAGCGACTTCAAACGGATAGATGCCGCACAGCCCGGTCCCGTTTTGGTGGGTATGCCACATAATGCCCGCAGCCTCATCCATGGGCTTGTTGAAGACCTTGATCAAGACTTCGATCACGAAAGCCTTGGGCGTGAAGTCGTCGTTGTGAATCAAAACCTGGTAAAGCGGCGGCTCCGTGACTTCATCACGAACCTCCGACAAGTCGCTTTCATGAATGCCTGGATCCGCCCCGCTCATCAAACGACTGTCCCCTCTTCAGGACCGGATGACCGTAAATGGCGATCCAAGGAGATCGCCTCGTCAGCGTTAATAGTAAGCGCCTGCGCCTCGAAGTCAACGAGCCGGTGGCATGAAACGCCTCCTTTTGAGGGACGGATATCATTCCAGCCGAGGCCGACCAAGAACGGGCTGGATTCGTTGAGCTCCTTTGACCTCGCGGGGATTCATGCTAAAATGGATACGGCTGGAAACGCCCCTAACTCGTATGCGCCTGTAGAGGAAACCTGATGGCCGAAACCGTTTATATCACCAGCAGCAACACGGCGGTGTTCCGCTGCCCCCACTGCCAGCGGACCAAAAATGTGGATGTATCCACCTTTGGAGAACTCAAGCAGCCTCTGCGGTTCAAGGTGAAGTGTCCCTGCGGCCAGACAACCGTCTCCGTCATCGAGAAGCGGCGACGCTACCGTAAAGAGACCAACTTGGCGGGGACCTACGTGCACTACGTCAACGGCCAGCCGAAGGGCAAAGGCTCCGTGCAGATCAAAGATCTCTCAACCAGCGGTATGAAACTACTGATTCCGGCGAGCGAAACCTTGGCCATCGGAGACCTGTTGAAGGTCTCGTTCCAACTGGATGACCCCCCGCGCAGTCAGATCCAGAAGAAGGTCGTCATCCGCAACATCAGCCCCCCGCTTATCGGCACCGAATTCGCTCCCACCGAAACCATCGACAAGGCCCTGGGGTTTTACCTGCGCTCCTGAAGACTGCTGCGAACGAAAGAACCGCGATGGAGAAAGTACGTTGTTCCTGGTGCGGGGATGACCCGCGGTACGTCCGATATCATGACACCGAATGGGGCGTGCCGCTGCATGTTGACCGCCGGCTGTTCGAATTCCTCGTGCTGGAGGGCGCCCAGGCCGGATTGAGTTGGATGACGGTGCTGAGGAAGCGCAAAAGCTACCGGCGGGCCTTCGACGGCTTTGACCCGCAACGGGTCGCCGGCTACGGAAAGGCAAAGATAGAAGCGCTCCTGGCAGATCCCGGGATCGTCCGCAACCGGCTGAAGATCGCCTCCGCTGTTCGCAATGCCCGGGTCTTTCTGGAGATTCAGCAGGAGTTCGGCAGCTTCGATGCCTACCTGGGGCGCTTTGTCGACGGCCGGCCGCAACAGAACCGCTGGAGAACCCTCCAAGCGATTCCCGCCGAAACCAACGAATCCCGAAATCTGAGCAAGGATCTCGTCCGCCGCGGATGCTCTTTCGTCGGCCCCACCATCTGCTATGCCTTCATGCAGGCCGTGGGGTTGGTGAACGATCATCTGGTTCAGTGTTTCCGGTACCAGGAGATTGCGGCGGCTGGGCGATCAGGTCAAATGCCTTAGAGCGGCGCTGGCCCACTTGCGGGTATACCGTGTGACTCCGCTTGAATGAGTTTCAAGAAATTGTCCACCAGCAGCGGGTGATAGCTGCTGCCTTTCTCTTGCTGTAACACGGAGATGATTTCTTTCGTGGGCTTCGGTTCTTTGTACGAACGCCGCGTTCTCATGGCATCAAAAACATCGGATATGGCGATCATTTGGCTGATGATATTGGGCTGATGGGAAGGCCCGATGGTAGGATAGCCCGTGCCGTCGTATTTGATATGATGTTCCAATGCGCCGAGCACGGCCAGCTTCGGAAACGTGTCATGCTTCAGGATGAAACTGGCCCCCTTCAGTGAATGCGTCTCGACAATAGACCGTTCTTCGACCGTCAATTTTCCGGGCTTGTTTAGAATTTCCGACGGGATGAACAACTTCCCGGCGTCATGCAGGATCGAGGCCACGCCAATCTGGAACAGATAATCTGGAGGAAATCCCAACGATTCAGCCTGGCTCATGGTCAAGATGCAGACATTGACCATATGAGTATAGGTGTATTCGTCGATCGATTTCATCTGAATGAGAAGGCGAATGGGATTAATGCTGTGTACTAAACCGCGGATAAAGGCTTGGACGCTTTCCTGCACGCGGTTGATCTCAATGGTTTGATGGCGTGAAATCCGATGACAGGTTTCTTTGAGTCGGTGATACGTTTCATCGCGGACGGCGATGAATGAGGCCATTTGTTGCTGCTCCTGCTCGCTGGGCAGATCAAGGTCGGCTGCCTTGCCGTTCAGCTGGAGTTTGCCGAGTTTGACGTGCGTACTGCTGGCGATTGAATCCGTCGGGTTCGATGCGAGGGTGTTGAGAAACGCGGTGATTTCAGATCGAGAAACTCCTTTTAGGAAGCGGATGCTTTCAACGCCGCTGGTACGCAACTCCGCGAGGAACTGCTGCAGCTGATGCGCTTTGACCTTCAAGGCGGTGCCGTCCCACAGCAATTCATCTTCGATGAGCCATGCGGTTGTCTGCGCGCGGTTCGCCATACGACGGGCTATCCCGGCATAGGCCTGGTCTGCCAAAGCCGTCACCGTTGGATGCGTTGCCGAATAAAGGCGCATGCCAGCGATGGCCGCGTTCAGGGTGGACACCAGCTGAAAAAGGTCTTTTTGCTCATCGAGGTTGGGCATCATGGCGTATCCCCGTATCGCGCCGGAAATTGGAATCCCTGATTCGATCAGGCGCCTGCACCCGTGCGCGCTTTAACAGCAGATTTGAGACCACCGACTTCATCCTGGTCAAGTGTTTGGGATAGAAGGAGAATTGGATTCGGTTCAGCCGCTCCAGATCGCTGGTTGCGATCCGATGGCCGAATTGATCCAGCGCCAAAAGGATTTTCTCGTTGCGGATGAAGTCGCCTTGAAAAAACAGGAACCGTTTCTTAAGCCGTTTGACCAAATCCGCCGCGACGCCGACCACTCCGTAGGTTGCCGCCAAATCCAAACCGATCATGAAATCCGAATGCCTCTTGGAATCGAGCAGTTTCCTCAAATAGCCGACGCCCTGCTCGTCATCAAAGGATAGCAGCACCTGCAGCGCATGCCGCTGATGGGTTTGATTCGGGTGCTGCAGATACGGTTTGACCCAAGGGATACACACCGGGTCGCCCAGTTTTTCGAAAATCGCAAACAATTCCGGAAGATACGCACTCGGGTTGAGTTGCAGCCTTTTGATGACCTCTTTCAAAAGCTGGCCCGGATATGCCTTGATGAGAGCGGCTATCCATTCTTCCCTGGGCGCCTGCGCTTTGTGCAGATACAACTGCAAGGCCTCAGGGACAACGTTCGGTCCCAGTCTGAAGAAAAAGGACGCCACCGCAGGATCTGTCCAACGATCGGAAGCCTCCAGAGAAGTCCGCAGGGCGCGAATGAGCCTGGGGTTCGACAAATGATTCAGGGCCGCCTTGGCCACAGAGCCTCTGGGGTCGGATGATCCCATTCGGCTGTGGTTCAGGAACAACTGCTGTATGTTGGAAAGCAGAGCGATATCGGGCTTTTTCGCGAGCCCGTTTGCCAGGCTGACCAATTGATCGGTATACTCCCGGTATAACTCCGGATCGAGGCGACCGCGCAGCAAAGCGATCGCCACCTGCGCGATGCGCCCGGACAAGTGGTCGTCGTCAAGGGTTTCTAAGTACGGTTGAACATCAAACCGCTCTTCATCACCGGCTTCTCGCGGGGCTTGCGGTTGGACTAACTGCTTAAGGGTGGTTTCGTAATCGGGCGTTACGTAGGCCGCAAAGTCTTCCTTCTTGAAAAGAATACCGGCGATTTCAGGGCAGGCGAGCGTCGATAGTTGATTAAAGAGTCTTTGGGCCTCTTGACGTTCGGGGCCGTGTGAATTGATAATCCGAGCATTCAGGACTTTGCCGATCAAATTCAACAAGGACGGCGATATTTCCTTTTCTTCGTTGTTGACAGCGTGCAGCATGTCGATGATCATTTTGAGCGGCAAGGTATTTAAGAAATCGTCCACGAACGCCGGGTCGGCCTGAGAGGTACACTGGTCAAGGGTCACTGACAAGAATTGACTGCGCAAGCGCGGATTGAGCTGCTCGAGAAAGCGGCTTAAATCGGTCCAGCCGAAATCCCGCTGGTCGCGGCTGCCTGAAGAACTGCGGAGGTGGTTCTTGATCACCTCCTCATATTTTTTGAGGATTTCCGATTCGACCGATTCCAGCCGATTGAAGTGGTCAGCCACGTCTGACGGGGTGGGCCGTCGGCCGGCCCCGTCCGCTTCGGCGTCACCGGTTTCATTCAGGATGCCAGCGGCCAAGCCGTGAACGAACGCGTCCCAGATGGATGCCGTCGGTTTTGCCTTGCCATGCGCGGCGTTCCTGCTGATGATGGCTTCCTCGGTGGGGCGGAGTTTGGAGTAATCGACGGCTTGAATGCAGATGTGATCACGGCCCTCCATCTGAAGAGATGTTTCCGAGTCGTCAATTCCAAGATCGGTGGCTTCGGCATCACGTGTGATCCGGTGCAAGAACTCGGCAACTTCTTCCTTGGAAAGTCCTTTCCGAAACTTCAGCACGGCGATGTTTCTTGACTTCAAGGCCGTCCTCAGCTCATGAAGTACCGCATTGGCGGGGTCCAAACGACACCCCCACACCGAAAGGCAATCTTTGGCGATGGATAATTGGATGGCTTCGACCTTTTCAAGTGAAAGATGCAAGCACCGGTGCGCAAGATCGATGCTTTTCTCCACCTGGATATGACTTCCCGGATAGAAAAGCACATTTTTGCGGGCGATGTTCAACTCGATGAGGGCCCTGATGAAGTGATCGAAATCGAAAGCGGTCTGGAGGGGTTTTGAATCCGCCATCGGCGATATGGAGTCTGCGGTCTGCATCGATCATCTTGCGCGCTGAAAGGGCATTGTATGCCTATCTACCTATTCTGCATTCATCTATCGGGCATTTCTCTTAAATCTTTAATTTCGCTTGGGTAAACCTCCGGCGTTGCCCCCAGACGGGCTCCGGTTGACCAATCAGGATGGTAATTCCGGAAGGGTGGGGAACCGGCAGGAAAGCCTGCTGATCTGCTGATCTAAGGTCGCGAAAGCGATAGGTGCCGCTGCTTATTGGTGGATGACAGGGGCAGCATCGCTAAGAGCCAGACCTGCGCGGTGCTTGATTATAAATTGCTGTTGGTCGCTGTCGGTGTGCAGGGGCCCGGCAAAAAACGAACAAACCCATCTCCCGCCGGCAGGTGCGCTATGCGCGAGGCCGCGTCCTCTCATTTCCCGGATAGAACGAGCCGCCCGAACCTGTTGACCAGGGGCCGGGTATAATGCCTAACTAATTGGAAACAAATATTAATCCCCCATCTTGGCCATGTAGTCGTCGTACATGGTTTCGAGCGACAACTTGTGCTTGGCTTCTTCCTGGCAGAGCATCTTGAATATTTTCTGGGCTTCCGGGGAATCCGCCTGTTTCAGAAAATCGTTGTAAAGCTTCAGCGCCTTCTCCTCGCGCTTCATCGCCAGCATCAGGATCTCGTTGTAGGCCATCCCTTTTCGGTACTCGAGCGTCACCACATAGTCGCTGCGTTTTATGTCCTTGATCCACTTCAGCTTGTAATCCTTCATGGACTGAGTGAACCCCTTGGTTTTGAAGTCGTGAAGCAGCTTCTGGTGCTTGGCCTCTTCCCTGGCGAATTCCAGGAACATTTCCTTGGAGCCGGAGAAGATCTCCTCCTTGGCGAGGTCGGAGTAGAACTGCGCGGCTTCTTTTTCTCTTTCCATGGCAAAATCAACAATGGCTTCCAGGCTGTCGAATTTCATATAGATCTCCTTTCCCGAAAATTGGCTCCGTTGGTGAAAGCTGAGTCGGATAGTAAGCACTCTATTTAGGATAGCCAGCCAGGGCAGGCACTTCGGTCAACGGCCTCTGCATACCAGGAATTTCGGACAAGATCAATCATTCTCTCGGCGGATCGTGCACCTTCTGGCGAGGCGGTCTTCAGGCTATTTGGCTTTCCGGCGTCAAGCCCGGCCCGCTGCCTTTAACACTAACTCCTTTGAAGGTGCAGGAAATCGCAACACCGCGCAGTAAAATTCGACGCTTCTATTATCTTATTGAATTATATAGACTTTAAATTGTTAGCGCGCCTTTTCGAAGACGCCTGCGTCACTTGACTGCTGGAAATTGCAGCATGGCGCAAGGGCCACTCTACCAGCGCCTTTGCCCGGATCAAATAAAAAAATAATTGATTTCAATTAGTTAGAAGTAATTTGCGGCGGATTTCGGTATTGGTATG
>CAVOWH010000017.1:0-87929 GCA_963700055.1 uncultured delta proteobacterium
ACAGACCGTTTCCCCCCTTTCTACGGCTCTCTCCTATTCGTCTAATCCCTCGTTATTAATGTAAGATCCCAATCTCTTGCTTTTTTCCGGTTGCTGGCAGGCCAGTTGCAAATACTGTTTACGCGATCCGGTGAAGTTCAAGAAACGATCGACGAGATCAAGAAGGCCATCGGGAAATAGATAAGGAGCCAAGCATGCTGTATACCATAGGTGTCATTCTCTTAATTTTGTGGGTGATAGGATTGTTCAGCGGTTACACAATGGGTGGAGTCCTTCACATCCTCCTGGTCATCGCCCTCGTTGTGGTGGTGGTCCAGGTCATTCAGGGCCGGAGGCGGGTGTAAGGATTTAAACCCCTGCCGGAGAAGGTAGAGTATTTGAAAGGAGATAATCTATGCCGCTACTCAATTTAGTAATCGTCCTGGTCGTCGTTGGGGTGGTTCTCTGGGTGATTAACAGCTACATACCGATGCAGTCTACCATAAAGAAAATTTTGAATGTGGTAGTGGTTATTGGAGTTATTATCTGGCTTTTGAGTGTCTTTGGAGTGATAGGAAACATCTCAGCAATTCGTATTGGGAAGTGAAGGGTCTGAAAATAAAAACAAAGGCGTGCAAAGCGTCAATTAGAATTGTGCCGACATGTAATGACGCCTTCCAGTTACTCCTGTAAAATTAACGTCTTACTCACTAGAAGCCATTTCTGGATGGCGGCTCTAGCAGAGTGATGCTTCATTTCAGAATTACCCTCTACTTTGTTGTTGGACAAACCCACTTTAAGAGGAGGTATCATGGACTCCATCGATTATGGCAAAGGCATAAAGACGAAATTGATCGCATGGAAGGATAAAATGCATGATCTTACACGAAAGGTAGCAAGGCGTGGATCTAAGGAAAATGAAAAAGTCATGCTCAACAACCAAGAACTGAACATGCCAATCACTGAAATGTCATCTCGTATCGCACAGCTGAAAAACGAGTGCCGCACAGAGTGGACGCCACAGGGGAAAATTATCGACAATGGCTTCGTAGATCATCCCGGTAGATATGTGCTGCGGCCTCGGCTTTCTTGGAAAGGACTTTACGGAAAAGAACCGTGGCCAAGGGAGAGAAAGCGATGGGAGAGAATTTGAATTGGACTGAATCCACCCGCGAGAGGAGATTAAAAATGAAACTGTCATATCGGGGGCTTTTTATTGTGTTCTTTCTTTCTTGCGTTCTCGGATTGGCCGGTTGTCAACAAGAGGGGACCGCTGAAAAGGCGGGAAAGAAGGTTGATCAAGCGGCTGAAAGTGCCGGCAAAAAAGTTGAAAAAGCAGGTGAAGCGGTAGTCGAAAAAGTCGAAAAAGCCGGCGAATACATGGATGATTCCGCTATTACCGCCAAGGTGAAGGCGGAAATTCTGAGTGACCCTTTGCTTAAGGTGTCCCAGATCAGCGTGACCACTACAAACGGCGTGGTGAAGCTGAGCGGCACGGTTGATTCTCAGCAAAGTATCGACAGGGCGGTGGAAATAGCGCGCAGCGTCAAGGATGTGAAATCGGTAGAAAACGGCCTTGTTCGTTAGGGGTTCCGGAACATAATTAACTGGGCTGAGGTAAACAAGAGGCTCGAGGATCTTCTGAAGAGTTAATCCACACTTGCAGAAAGGCCATAAGGATAGGCAGTACAACTATGCGACAGATTAGGCCTGCAGCATGTATTGCGACATTCTTTCTGGTGAGCTTGGCGAACGCGGCTGGCCAAGCTCATAAGGAGGAAGCCGCTAACGTTAAGGGCAAGGCGGAGGTACTAGAGGAGAAAGCCTCGGGAGAGGGTAGTCAGACGATCCCCACTGCGGCCGAGTTCATCACCAAACCCCAAGCGCAGTCGGTTGATCCGATCGGCGAAGAGCCCTTGGATGATGCGATCACCTGCCTTGCACGCAGCATCTACTGGGAGGCCAATCGCAAGGATAATGCCGAGATGGAAGCCATCGCCAATGTCGTTATGAACCGGCTCGGCCATAAGGGTTTCCCAAACACCATCTGCGGAGTTGTCAAGCAAGGCCACGAGCAGGGTGCCTGCCAGTTCTCGTGGTGGTGCGATGGCCGTCCGGATGACGCAAGGGAGGATGAACCGTACTCCCACGCCAAGGAAATTGCACGCAAGGCCCTCAACCGGCAACTCAAGGACCCAACCGATGGAGCTTTGTACTTCCACAATCGGGAAATAACTCCATATTGGTCTAACGAATATATCAGGACGGTCGAGGTCGGCGAGCACGTCTTTTACAAGCCGGCTGGCGGCAAGGCCAAATAGGCTCTTGAGGGTTGGCATCGGCAAGACTTCGAACCCTCTTCAGCTGGGAAATTATGTTCTTATGAGGATTTGCCGAGTTATGCTAATGTCCCCCGAAGCTAACCTTATTCCAACTGAGAAACGGCTGTTTTTGCGTTTTTGGCAAAGCACAACCGGTTTCTGGTGGACTCCGCGTGCATGGGCGCTGCTGATATTTCTGATTTCCATAATGCTTCTGCAGCTTCTGGTTTATTACCGGTTGAATTTCTGGAACCGGGACTTCTTCAATGCGGTCGAACGAAAGGACGAAACGGCAATTTTGGCGCAGGCGATACGTTTTGTCCCGTATGCCGCTGGCAGTCTCGCACTCGCTATTGGCTCGGTCTGGGCTCGCATGACCACGAAGCGCAAATGGCGCGAGTGGCTAAGCAGTCACCTTTACGACTATTGGCTGGAACACGGCCATTCCCACCAACTCCAATTCATGCCGGGGGAGCATCAAACACCGGAGTACCGGATCGCCGAGGATGCAAAGGTGGCAACCGAATTGCCCATCGATCTCTTGCTTGGGCTGCTGTGGTCCATTCTTTCCGCAATCACATTTATTGGCATACTCTGGTCTGTCGGAGGGGATCTCCCCATCGCAATTTTTGGCCAGGCGCTGACTATTCCAAAATATCTTGTTATAGTGGTTGTCGTTTATTCGATATTTGTTACGGGCGCGACGATGATCATCGGACGCCGACTGACGAAGATCACCGAAGAGAGCAAGCGGACAGAAGCTGAGCTTAGATCGATCGGGGCAGACCTGCGGGAAAGCGGCGAAGCAACGGCTTTGCCGGATGGTCGGAGAGACGGTCGACGTATCATCGGCGCGGCGCTGGACCAAGTTATTGCGAAATGGCTTGCACTATGCTGGCAGAATATGCGGATGACCTTGGTGGCGCACACGAACTTTCTTCTTTCACCCATTCTGGCGCTCCTTTTCTGCATGCCTAAATATGTAGCGGGTACAATGACATTGGGCGATGTTATTCAGGCCGCCGCCGCCTTCGTATTGGTGCAGAGCGCATTTAACTGGATCACCGACAGCTATGTAAGCATCGCTGAATGGACGTCATCGGCAAATCGTGTTGCAACCCTGCTTGTTGCGATAGATCAAATCGAGCGCCCGAAATAGCGGTTAGTGTTTCAAGCGGAGGATGTCCCCCCAAATTTTCAGCGCAGCTCGTTTCCCGCACCATCAAGGCCAAAAAACCGGATTAATCCGCCCGACATTCCCCAATGGGAGCCTCAGCCGACTGAGGTTCCACCAAATATTGTGGCCAAACAAATCTTTTCACTCTTCTCTTCACCTCTTCCCCTTTTCATCTAATCCCCCGTTATTAAGATAAGATCCCCAACTTTTGGTTTCTCCAGGTTGTTGGCAGGCCGATTGCAAATACCATTTGTGTGATCCTGGTCATCATACGAATGAATGTCTTTGCAGCGAAGCGAAAGGAGCTGTCCCAGACGATCGTATCGCTGATCGGATCTCTGAGGTCCGAGATAGGATGCAGGCGCTGCGACTTTTACCTGAGTATGGAGGATGAAAACAAACTCTGTATTCTTGAGGAATGGGATACCCGGGAGAACTTTGATAGCCACCTGAAGTCGGAGCGTTTCAGGGTACTTCGGGGTGCGATGAACCTTCTGCAGGAGCCTTATGAAATGACGTTGCACACCGTAGCAGCGGGAAAAAAGAGAACGCAAGCGCAATCTCAACCAATAGTTTAATGACCGGGGGACTTAGGCCGACGTACCATCAACCAAATAACGTTTGAAGAGGAGCATTGTCATGAAATCAGGCACGAGAGACGAGGCAGAAGGCAAGTGGCATCAAGTGAAAGGCAAGATCAAGGAGATTGCAGGGAAAGTCAGCATGAATCCTGACTTGGAAGCCGAAGGCAAAGAGGAAACTAAAACCGGCCACGTTCAAAAAAAATCGGTGAGATCAAGAAGGTCGTTGGGAAGTAGAGAGGATATAAGGAAATGAGAGGAGGAATGCCATGGGAATTATCCTGATAATCATCTTGGTCATTCTGCTCGTCGGAACCCTGCCCACATGGCGCCACAGTAAGAGTTGGGGACCCTATCCCAGCGGCGGAATCGGATTGGTCCTTCTGATCGTACTCATCCTGTTGCTGCTGGGGCGGATCTGAGGCGGTGTTGAGGCAGAAGAGTTAAGGAGAGATTTCCAGGCGTCTTAAATCGCTTGGCGGGGATATGACCAAAGTTAAAAAATGCATAGCCAGGCAATAAAATTCTATGAATAGACAAAATAGTTGGAATGGAAATTAAGGGGCCACGTTTATCAATTCTGAAAGGAGCCGAACATGTTGTGGACCATAGGTGTCATTCTACTGGTTTTGTGGGCGCTGGGGTTGTTCAGCGGTTACACAATGGGTGGAGTCCTTCACATCCTCCTGGTCATCGCCCTCATCGTGGTGGCGGTCCAGGTCATTCAGGGCCGGAGGCGGGTGTAAGGGTTTAAACCCCTGCTGGAGAAGCTGGAGTATTTGAAAGGAAGGTGGTCAGCAGGTCGGAACGATTTAATCGAATCTACGGACTTTTCAGTAGAAAAGGATCAGTTTTCAACAAACTCACCACAGACCAACAAAAGGAAACAATCGCTATGAAAAAAGTAAATATGTTTATCCGCTGCCTTTTGCTTATGATGCTGGTCGTCGGTTTGGCGGCTTGTGGCTCGACATCCAAACAGTCAGGGCCGGGCGAATACGTCGACGATTCGGTGATCACGACGAAGGTTAAATCCCAACTGGCCGGAGATGATTTTCTCAAGTCGTTCGAGATCAGCGTGGAAACCTACAAGGGCGTCGTTCAACTCAGCGGCTTCGTTGATAGTCAATTGGCTGTCAGCAGAGCAGGTGAAATCGCCAGGGGCGTCCAAGGGGTCAGCTCGGTAAAGAACAATCTGAACGTGAAAAAATAGTCGTCAGGTGTTCGTTGCCTTGAGTCGGATGGTTGCACGTCTAAATATGGGACTCCATTCGGCGCGAGTATATGCGGATGACGGAAGGTGCCAGATCCACGACCGTCGAAGAGAGATCGGACATCTCCCGCAGGCTCGATTCATTGGAAACGGAATTGAATCGGTTCCGCTAGAATTTTACAGAAAATCGGGCAGCTTGACTTCGCGAGGAACATGTCCGGAGGAGTAAGTTTAAAATGGAAACCGGCGCCAAAATTTTAGTCGTTGATGATAATGATTTCATCCGAATCGGTGTTTCCAAAATGCTGTCACGCCTCGGCTATGAAGTGTCATCCGCCGATAGCGGCGAAAATGGATTGAGCATTTTTCTTAAGAACATATTCGACATCGTCTTATCGGATTACGAGATGCCAGGGATGGATGGAGTCGCTTTCGCCTGCAGCATCAAAAATAGCTCCCCCCGCACGCGGGTTGTCATCATGACGGGCGTCGGAAGGGAAACCGTTTTAGCCAGAAAGACCACCGCGGTGGATGAGGTGATTTCAAAGCCATTCACCCTGGCGGAGATTGATGAAACGATCCAAAACGTGTCCGGCAAAAACACCTTCGCATGATCCTTATCCATCTCTGGCTCCACCGTAGCGGTAAGCGTATCTGATTTCGATGCTATCCAACCGTTTCAACAGCAAGCAAGGCTGCAGGGGAAATAAACCATATGGCAAACCGCGCTGAAGAAATAAATGACGAACAGAAGAGCGCCAGATCCAAAGCGGATTTTATTCGATTGGCCGGTATCGGGCCGGAGCTTGCCGAGTTCCTGACCGAGTTTGTCGAAAAGCCCGATCATTTCTATTCAATACCTTTCGAAAGGCGCCGTGAAATTGAAAATCAGATGGACGCAGTTCTATTATCGTTTGAGCAATGGTAATTCACCACAACACCTTCATCGCGGTCGTAATGATTCTGATTTGCGTAATTCAAGGTGGGCGCCAGCATCAACCCTGTAATTGTTCTATGAAGCGGAGCACTGGGCGGAGCGGATCGAGTGTTTTAGGTTTCGGTTTTGATAGTCACTACCTGACGTTATGTCCGTAACGTAGATTTTAACAGGAGAAAATGAAATGAACGCAGTAAAGATTGCGGCAATCGTTCTGATTTTAGCCGGCGCACTGGGGTTGGCGTATGGCAGTTTCAGCTTCACCAAGGAGACCCATGAGGCCAAGCTGGGACCGATCGAGTTATCGGTAAAGGACAAGCAGACGGTCAACGTCCCGGTTTGGGCCGGCGTGGGGGCGATCGTGATCGGCGGCGCGCTCATGTTTTTCGGGAGCAAGAAGGGCTAAACCCGGCACCTGTAACGATTTGATCGGCGCAATAGTGACAGCTACTGCTTAACCATGGCGCTGCAGGCCGTAGCAGGACTTTTCACGAGAACCTAATAGGCTTCTGAACCCGTTAACAAAGGAGATGAGTTATGAGCACCAAAGAGGCATACAAACAGAAGATAGAGGCCGAACTGGAACTAGCGCAGGCCAAATTAGCCGAGTTCAAGGCCCAGGCGAAGAGTTCTGCGGCCGATGCTCGTATCCAACATGCCAAGCAGGTTGACGAACTCGAACAGAATATTAATGCCACGAAGGCCAAACTGAAGGAGCTGGGCGAAGCCAGCGATGACGCCTGGGAGCAGCTCAAGGACGGTGTGGAGAGTGCTTGGGGCGCATTGAGCACTGCTATTCGCAATGCCGCTGCCAAGTTTAAAGATTGAACGTACCTATGCGCCATCCACCCGCCAAACTGAGCAACTGGAAATTTGCTCTGCAGAACGCCAGCTGATGGCGGGCACATTAAGGTCAGCGCTCCCCTATTAGGTCTGACACTAACTTCCTGAAAAAGTAACAAAACCCGAAAGGAGGCTGAAACAATGCCTCGATTGCAAAATAGATTTTGGCCAACAAGGACCATGTCAGGGCGTTGCTGGAGGATGCCGATAGTGGCGGCAATGAGTCTGATATTTCTGCTGGTGGGCTGTGCTGGCGGAGCGTCGCAGAGAACAGGACCAGGGGAGCTGACGGCAAGGCCTCAACCGGCACCCAGTAGCCGCAAAATTGACGCACGCCAGGCCGAACGCATCCAGCGGGTGATGGCGCCCCTCATCAAGAACATGAACCATCCCCTCCCGCTGAACCAGGTGCGCGTGACCCTCCTGGATGACCCACAGATCAATGCTGCCAATGCCGGCGGAGGAGA
Organism: uncultured delta proteobacterium; assembly: GCA_963700055.1. Lineage (GTDB taxonomy): Bacteria > Desulfobacterota > Desulfobacteria > Desulfobacterales > SpSt-501 > SpSt-501. The sequence goes on from CAVOWH010000017.1 coordinate 7,519, forward strand.
GTTCTATGTCACGACCGGCCTCCTGGAGAAGGCAAGCGACGACCAGCTGCGCGGCGTCCTGGCCCACGAAGTTGCACACGATGATCTCGGCCACGTCGCGCAAGCCCAGACTCTCGGCTCCGGAATGAACATCGGTATTTTTATCCTCGATCAGATCATCCCGGGTTCGGGCCAAATCACGCCGCTGGTAGCCGACCTGGGAGTGATGCGCCCTTTCAGCCGCAAGGAGGAATACGAGGCAGACTCACATGGGGTTGTAATCCTCAAACGGGCGAACTACGACGGCAAACAGGTTATGGGAAATACCCTTTCCTGGCTGCTGAAGACAGCGGGCTCAAGCGGAGGGTTTTTCGAAAACCACCCCGGCACCGACGACCGCATCCAACGAATTCATGATTTGCCATAGACCGTAACACACGAACTTGGCTTGGCGAAATCTGATGAACCATGCAAGGCTGTAGAAATAGGTGCCCAGTGAGAACCAAAGAGTATGATTTAATAGTTATCGGAACAGGTGACGCCGGCCAGGCTGTGGCTCTTGCTGCTGCAAAAGAAAACTGGAAGGTTGCCATTATTGAAAAAAAGGCCATCGGCGGTACCTGTGCCCTCTGGGGATGCGTGCCCAAAAAGGTGCTTATCAGTGGAGAAGAACTTGCCAATTTCAGTCAGCGTATGGCTGCCGCCGGCCTTTCCTCCAAGACAACTCCGGACTGGTCCGAGATCATGGCCTTCAAACTCCGGCTGACCGGCTCATTTTCTCAAGGTTCTCGGTCGAACCTGCAAAAAAACGGTATTGATATTTATGAGGGCGCCGCTTCTTTTGTCGGTGAGGCTGCCATCCGGGTGGGTGAGGTTTCATTGCAAAGCACCCATATTCACATTGCGACCGGTGCATGTCCGCGCCCGCTTGGTATCCCCGGCGAAGAGTTCATGACAACGAGCGCGGAGTTTTTATACCTGGAGGAGTTGCCACAACGGCTGGTCTTCATCGGCGGGGGGTATATTTCATTTGAATTTGCACATCTTGCCGCCCGCTACGGTCGTAACGTTACCATCATTCACCGCGGCGCCGAGGTGCTTAAAAAATTTGACCCGGACCTCGTTTCATTACTGGTCAAGGCATCGGAGGAACTCGGAATCACGGTGGCGATCAATCAACCTCCGCTGAGAATCGAGAAAAAAAAGGGGGAACTGCTGGTTAATGTACAGGCGGATGGAGAGGAAAAAGAATACCATGCCGACATGGTAGTGCATGGGGCCGGCCGTGTGCCGGATATTGCTGATCTCAATTTGGAAGCAGCGGGAATCGAGGCCTCTCAGGATGGGGTTGTCGTGAATGAATACCTGCAAAGCATTTCAAACCCCCGAATATATGCAGCAGGAGATGCGGCTGCAGGGGGGCTGCCGTTAACTCCTGTTGCAATGGTTGAAGGCAAAGTGGCGGCAGATAACCTGATTTATAACCTTAAACGCCGGAGGCCTGATTATCGCGTTGTGCCAAGCGTTGTTTTTACCCTGCCGAAGCTGGCTTCAGTAGGCTTGCAGGAAGCGGAAGCAAACAAGCAGGGATTACAGTATGATGTGAAATTCCGCGAGACAGCGGACTGGTTGCACAATCTGCGAATCAACGAACCTTTTGCAGGATTTAAAACTATTTTAGATAGAAGCACCGGCAGGATTCTAGGGGCTCATTTACTTGATAGCCATGCTGATGATCTGATTAATCTGTTCGCCCTGGCGATGCAGCATAACCTGACTGCAGCTGATATCAAACAGGTGCTGTATGCATATCCCACTGCCAGTTCCAGTGTCCAATATATGGTCGACTAACCGGGGATATGGGGTAAATGAGATGCTCCCGGCGCATAAACGACTGCAGTCATACAAGGAGGAAATCGCCAATGGCGTCAGCCACGGCATAGCCTTGGTGGGGTGTCTTATCGCCACACCGTTTCTTCTCATTTCGGCCGCTCGGCCGGGTGACGCATGGAATGTTGCCGGAGCCGCCGTCTTTGCCGGAGCAATGATCTTCATGTATACGGCATCCGCGCTCTATCACTTTCTTCCTGAGAACCGGACAAAACGGGTGCTTCGGGTGCTTGACCATGTAGCGATTTTCTGCCTCATTGCAGGTACATATACGCCTTTTACGCTGGGCGTACTGCGTGGCGCATGGGGTTGGACGCTTTTCAGCATCGTGTGGGGTTTGGCAGTCCTTGGTGTGACGCTGAAAATAAAGGGAGCCCTGTGGCACCCTCTCATCTCGACAGGCCTCTACCTGGCAATGGGTTGGCTGATCGTCGTAGCGATCCGACCGCTCTGGTTGAAAGTGCCATTGCCGGGCCTTTTCTTGCTGTTGGCTGGAGGCATCGCGTACACGGGTGGGGTAGTCTTCTATGCGGCTGAGCAGATACCCTACAGTCATTTCGTGTGGCATCTTTTTGTCGTTACGGGTACCACCTGTCACTTCTTTGCGGTGCTGCAGTATGCGGTCTGATGGAAGAAGATTTAACTAAAAGAGCCGAAAGGAGGCAGCATGAAAGGAACATTCATCCCCAAGGATATTGATCGGCTGCTGGCGGAAGCGGATGAGCTTATCAAACAGCTCAATTCCGATGCCATCCGGGATATGGAAGAGGAGCATCGCATCCAGTTTGAAGCGCACGCCCAGAGTTTGAAAAAGCTCAGGTCTGAGGTTCAGGAAAAGATAGATAAGGAAGGAACACCGGAGGGCGGCGCATACGGCGAGGGAATGCACCAGGCGATTGACGAAATTGTAACGGCCATGAAGAATTTGGGAAGCTATTTTTCGTGAAGGAGCGGGCATATGTCAAAAAGCGGAGAGAAGGGACCGCCGGAAAATTTATTGGATAGACTTCGCGCCCTATTCGGGTTCCAAGCCACGCATAAAAAGAACGCGCTGCCGCCGAAAACTCAGTTCAGCATCTGGTATATTCTGATTGCTTTTTTGGCATTTTCCTACATGCAGCAATACTTTTTTTCCGGCAAAGTGGAGACGATTCCGTACAGCCAGTTCAAGCAATACGTAGCCCAAGGCAACTTGGCCAGCCTGGTTATCGGCCCCGAGGTCATCAGCGGAACCTTGAAAGGAGCTTCGGGCCAGAAGTTCACTACGGTCCGGGTGAATGACCCCGGGCTGGTGAGAGAGTTGGATGAAAACAAAATTAGCTATTCAGGCTACTTTGAAAGCCAATTGCTGAGTACGATTCTGTCCTGGGTTATTCCGATCGGCATCTTCTTCCTGATCTGGCGCTATGCCATGAAAAAGATGGGGCCGGGGATGGGAGTCATGTCGTTCAGCAAGAGCAAGGCCAAGATCTTCGCTGAAACCGAGACGAAAGTCACTTTTGCCGATATCGCCGGCATTGATGAGGCCAAAGAAGAGCTCAAGGAGGTGGTTGAGTTTTTACAGAACCCGGAGAAATTTCAAAAATTGGGAGGGAGGATTCCCAAAGGGGTACTCCTGGTGGGCCTGCCCGGGACCGGCAAAACGCTTCTGGCAAAAGCCGTGGCCGGGGAGGCCAAAGTCACTTTTTTCAGCATCAGCGGTTCTGAGTTTGTGGAGATGTTCGTCGGCGTTGGTGCGGCCCGTGTCCGTGATCTTTTCTCTCAGGCGGCTACTCAGGCGCCTTGCATTATCTTCATCGATGAATTGGATGCGTTAGGGAAGGCCCGCGGGGTGAACATCATGGGCGGGCATGATGAACGCGAGCAGACGCTGAACCAGCTTTTGGTGGAGATGGACGGGTTCGAAACGAATAAAGGGGTCATCATCATGGCCGCTACCAACCGGCCGGAAATATTAGACCCCGCCTTGCTGCGCCCGGGACGGTTTGATCGGCAGGTCCTGGTCGATCGGCCGGATATCAACGGACGGGAAGCCATTCTGAAAATTCATTGCAAGCATGTCGTGTTGGGTCCCGATGTCGACCTGCGCAAAATCGCCAGCCTGACCCCAGGGTTTGTGGGAGCCGATCTGGCCAACATCGTCAACGAGTCCGCCCTGCTGGCAGCCCGGAACAATAAGGAGACGGTGGATTCGGCGGAGTTCGATGCGGCGATCGACCGCGTGGTGGGCGGGTTGGAGAAAAAAAACCGGGTGATGAACTCGAAAGAGAAGGACATCGTATCGTTTCACGAGTCCGGCCATGCGATCGTGGCTGAATCGGTCGAGCATGCCGACCCGGTGCACAAGATCTCCATTATCCCACGCGGGATTGCGGCGCTCGGCTACACTCAACAGCGGCCGACCGAGGACCGCTACTTGATGACTCGCTCGGAGCTGCTGGACCGGCTGGCCGTCCTGCTGGGAGGCCGGGTGGCCGAGGAGCTGGTCTTTGAAGAAATCTCCACCGGGGCGCAGAACGACCTGCAACGTGCTACGGACATCGCACGCTCCATGGTCACTGAATACGGTATGAGCGATCGCATGGGGCTCGTGACCTATGAGCGTCCTCGTCAGCCCATGTACCTCCCGGGGAATTTCTCTCCGAGCAACTCCTACAGTGAGGAGAAAGCCGCTCAAATCGACGAAGAAATCGCGCGGTTCATCGACGAAGCGCACCAAAGGGTCAAAAAAATCCTCTCTGAGCGGCGGAGAGTTCTGGATGAGTTGGCCCACCTCCTTTCGGAGAAGGAAAGCGTTCCAGGGGAGGAACTCAGAAAGATGCTGGCCGCATCCAAGCTTGCAGCAGTGAATTAGTCCTCCGGGGAAGGTCGCCGGAATCCTGACTGCGAAGCCGACGGCATACCGGCGAAACAGCCGATTAGGAGAATTTGTACATGGCCGCACTTGGACATTTCAAATGGTATATTCTGGGAGTGCTCGTCTTGCTTGCTGCGGGACTGAGTACGATTCTTTGGCTGCGTCACGGCACCGGTGCGACGGAGGGCATTTCTTCAGGCAATGGGCGCATTGAAGCCGTTGAGGTCGACATCACCACGAAATATTCAGGTCGCCTGGTTGCCATACTGGCAAACGAGGGGGATATGGTCGCAGCGGATCAGGTTCTGGCAACCATGGACGTTGAAGAGCTGAAAGCGCAGGTCAGACAGGCCGAAGCCGAAGTCAGACAGGCGCGACAAAAACACCTTTTCGCCGGTGCCGTTGTCGAACAGCGCAAAAGCGAACTGGCGCTATCGGAAAAGGATCTCGACCGTGCCCGCCGGCTGTATGAAAGCAAGGCCGTAGCTCTGCAAAAGTTGCAGCATGATGAAACCGCTGAACTGACTGCAAAGGCCTCGCTGGAGGCAGCCAGGGCCCAGCTTGCCGATACGGAAGCGGCCATTGAGGCGGCCGTCGCCAAGACCGAAGAAATCAATACTCACATGAGAGATAACGATCTCAGATCCCCGATCAGCGGCCGGGTTCTCTATCGACTGGCCGAGCCCGGGGAGGTGCTGCCGGCCGGGGGCAAAGCACTGACCCTGCTCGACCTCAGTGATGTGTACATGACCATTTTTCTCCCGACCGGGCACGCCGGGAAAATTAACATCGGATCGGATGCCCGCATCCTGCTCGATGCCCTGCCGAACGTCGTGATCCCCGCCAAGGTCAGTTTTGTCGCTCCCCGGTCACAGTTCACGCCCAAGGAGGTGGAGACGCAGACGGAGCGCGAGAAGCTCATGTTCCGGGTCAAAGTCAAAATCGATCCAACGTTGCTGAAAAAGCACATCGAGAAAGTGAAGACGGGCCTGCCGGGCGTCGCCTACGTGCGCATGGACCCGAACGTGCAATGGCCCGAGCGACTTTCGGCAGGGCTTGCTCAATGAACCCGGGGGATTCACTCGTTGTTGGGGCGGCAGGCTTGACCCACCGCTATGGCAAGACTCGAGCGCTGGAGGCCGTCGACGTCCGGATCCCGTCCGGCGGCATGGTGGGGTTCATCGGTCCGGACGGTGTCGGCAAATCGAGCTTGCTCGGCCTGATCGCCGGGGTGCGCAAGATCCAAGGCGGCATGCTGGAGGTGCTCGGCGGGGACATGCGCGGCAGCCGGCACCGGACCGCCGTGTGCCCGCGAATTGCTTACATGCCCCAGGGACTGGGGCGCAACCTCTACCTGACTCTCTCGGTATGCGAGAACGTGGATTTCTTCGGCCGCTTGTTCGGCCAGGGCCCGGGGGAACGGGAAGGGCGCATCAACGAGCTGCTATCAAGCACCGGACTTGACCCCTTCAGGGACCGGCAGGCAGGCAAGCTCTCAGGCGGTATGAAGCAGAAACTGGGCCTGTGCTGTGCGTTGATCCATGATCCGGATCTGCTGATTCTGGACGAGCCTACCACGGGTGTTGACCCGTTATCCCGACGTCAGTTCTGGGAACTCATCGATCGCATCCGCGCCCGCCGCAAAGGCATGAGCCTGCTGGTCGCCACCGCCTACATGGATGAGGCGGATCGCTTCGAGCTCTTGGTCGCTATGGACAGCGGCCGGGTTCTATCCACCGGGAGTCCCTCTGAACTGAAATCCCAAACCGGAACCCGCACCCTCGAGGAGGCCTTTATCCAGCTGCTTCCCGAGGAAAAGCGCCGAGGTCACCGGGTCCTCACGATTCCGCCGCGCGATGTCCGTGACTGCCAACCCGCCATCGAGGCTAAGGGTCTGACGAAGCGCTTCGGTCAATTTGTCGCGGTTGACCACGTGAGCTTCAAAATCCAGCGCGGCGAGATCTTCGGCTTTCTGGGCTCGAACGGCTGCGGCAAGACCACCACCATGAAAATGCTCACCGGCCTGCTGCCAGCCACGGAGGGCGAGGCCTGGTTGTTCTCCCGGGCCGTGGACGTCGGTGATCTGTCGATCCGCAAGCGGGTCGGTTTCATGTCCCAGGCCTTTTCCCTTTATTCCGAGTTGACGGTGCTGCAGAATCTGGAGTTGCACGCCCGGCTCTACCACCTGCCCAAGGACGAGATCCCGAAGCGAGTCAGCGAGATGGTTGCGCGGTTCAGCCTCAAGGAGCATGAAAATGATCTGGCGGCCGGGCTGCCGCTGGGCATTCGCCAACGCCTGTCCCTGGCGGTTGCCGTGATCCATGGCCCCGAAATACTGATCCTCGATGAACCCACCTCGGGGGTGGACCCGGTGGCCCGGGACGGGTTCTGGGAGCTGTTGATTGATCTTTCCCGGAACCAGGGCGTCACCATCTTCGTGTCCACCCATTTCATGAACGAGGCGGAACGCTGCGATCGGATTTCCCTCATGCACGCCGGCCGGGTGCTGGCGAGCGACACCCCGGCGGCCTTGATGCAGGCGCGCGCGGCAAAGACGCTGGAGGAAACCTTTATCGGGTATCTGGAAGAAGCGGAGGGGGTCGGGCTCAAGACCCAAACCGCCGCGGCCGAACTCGCTCCTGCGGCGGCGCCCGCGACCATCGCCCGGGGTCCGGCGCCTGCGTTGGGCTTCAGCCATCGCCGAGCCTGGGCCTATGCCCGCCGGGAGGCCATGGAGATCCGCCGTGATCCCATCCGGCTGGCATTCGCGCTGCTCGGCCCGTTGGTCCTCATGGTGGTGTTCGGCTATGGCATCTCTTTCGATGTGGAACATCTCCCCTACGCGGTGCTGGATCGCGACCAGACGCCGGAGAGTCGCACGTACTTGGAGAGCTATGCGGGTTCGCGGAATTTCGAACTGCGCCCGCCCATCCGTGACGCCGCCGAATTGGAGCGGCGCATGCGCAACGGCGAGTTAAAGTTCGCCATCGAGATGCCTTCCGATTTCGGCAAGGATTTGAAGCGTGGCCGACGTCCCGAGGTGGCGGCCTGGGTGGACGGCGCCATGCCGTTCCGAGCGGAGAGCAGTCGCGATTATGTGCAGGGCGTTCATCTCGCGTATCTGGCCGAGCTTGCGCGACGGGTGCTCGGCGGAGAACTCAAAATGCTGCCGGTGAATATCGAGACCCGTTTCCGCTACAATCAGGACTTCAAGAGCGTGTTCGCGATGGTGCCTGGAGCCATCATGTTGCTGCTGATGCTGATCCCGGCCATGATGACCGCGGTCGGCGTGGTGCGTGAAAAAGAATTGGGCTCCATCACCAATCTCTATGCCACACCGGTGACACGCCTGGAATTCCTCACCGGCAAACAACTGCCCTATGTGGCGGTTGCCTTTCTCAGCTTTTTGAGTTTAGTGCTTCTGGCCCTGTGCCTGTTTCAGGTCCCGCTCAAGGGCGGTTTCGTTCCGCTGGCCGGCGGCGCATTGCTTTATGTCGCCGCGAGCACCGCCTTCGGCCTTCTGGTTTCGACGTTCGTCAGAACGCAAATCGCCGCGTTGTTCGCCGCCGCCGTCTTGTCTCTCATGCCCACGATCAATTTCTCCGGCATGCTCACCCCGGTCTCGTCTCTGAGTGCCGGAGGCAGGCTCATGGGCTATGGTTTCCCCAGCGCACATTTCCAGAAAATAAGCATCGGCGCTTTCACCAAGGCGCTTGGCTTTGGCGAGTTGTGGATCCATTACCTGGCACTCGCGGGCTTCACCGTCGGCTTTCTGCTGCTGGCCCTAGTATTGCTCAAGACCCAGGAGATCTGACCGATGCAACGGCTGGCGAATATCTACCGGTTGGGCGTGAAGGAGTTTTTCAGCCTGCGTCGCGACCTGGTGATGGTGGGCTTGATCGTTTACGCCTTTACCTACGCCGTTTACGCGCCCACTCAGCATGCCCAGACGGAACTGAAGAACGCTTCCATCGCCGTGGTGGATGAAGACCACTCCCAACTCTCCCAGCGCCTTCGTGACGCGCTGCTCCAACCCCTCTTCCAGCCGCCGGCGGAGCTGGCCGCAAATGAGATCGACGCGGCAATGGATTCGGGAAGTTATACCTTTGTGATCGACATCCCGCCGAAGTTCGAAGCGGACGTGCTGGCGGCTCGACAGCCTGAGCTTCAGATCAATGTGGATGCCACCGCCATGACCCAAGCCGGTCATGGCGCCACTTACCTCCAGCAGATCATCGCGCAGGAGATCAGGGAATTTATGCGGGGCAAAGGAGCTGCCTTGCAGGAGCCGGCCTCCCTCGTTGTCCGAGCGAAGTTCAACCCAAATTTGAATTCCACGTGGTTCATGGGCGTGATGCAGATTATCAACATGATCACCCTGCTCGCCATCATGCTCACCGGTGCCGCCCTCATTCGGGAGCGCGAGCACGGCACGCTTGAGCACCTGCTGGTCATGCCTCTGACGCCGGCGGAGATCATGATCGCCAAGGTCTGGGCCAACGGGCTGATCATCGTTATCGCCGCTACCTTATCGTTGAAGGTGGTGGTGCAAGGGGTGCTGGCCGTCCCGATCGCGGGGTCCGTCCCCTTGTTCGTGGCCGGGACGGCCCTTTATCTTTTCTCGGTCACCGCACTCGGTATCTTTCTGGCCACCATTGCTCGTTCCATGCCCCAGTTCGGGTTGCTGGCCCTCCCTATATTTACCGTCATGTATCTGCTTTCTGGCGGTACGACGCCCCTGGACAGCATGCCGCGTTGGCTCCAAATCGCCATGCAGTTCTCACCATCGACCCATTTCGTCAGCCTCGCTCAGGCGATTCTTTACCGCAGCGCGGGGTTCGACGTCGTCTGGCCCAGCTTTGCCGCCGTCACCGCCATCGGAGGGGTGTTTTTTCTTTCCGCCCTGGTGCGGTTTCGCAAGACCGTCAGTGAAGCTCAGGCGTGAGGAGGTCTAATAGGATCAAAATGAAACCAGCAGGAAGCGTCGCAGACGCAACCGATGCAGACGTCGCAGCTGCGATCCCCCGTATGGCACCGTTGATAGAATTCAGGGGCGTCACCAAAAAGTTCGGGGCTCGGACCATCCTCGAGAGCGTCGACCTGCAGATCTATGAAGGGCAGGTCACGACCATTATTGGGTTAAGCGGTTCAGGCAAGAGCGTCCTGCTCAAACACATCATCGGGTTGCTGAAACCGGATGAGGGCGCCATCTATTTTCGGGGGAAACCGCTCCACCGCATGGGACGAAAAGACATGGATGCCTGCTTGGCACAGATGAGTTACATGTTTCAAGGCAATGCCCTTTTCGACTCCATGACCGTATACGAGAATGTCGCCATCCCTATTCGGGAAACGACGGGCCTGAGCAAGGCGGAAATCGATCGCAGGGTCATGACACGAATCGAACAGGCAGAGCTCGTCGATGCGGCGCAGAAATATCCCTCGCAGATTTCGGGGGGTATGCAAAAACGAGTGGCGCTGGCGCGGGCCCTGATCACCGATCCCCAGATTGTCCTTTTTGACGAACCCACCACCGGGTTGGACCCTGTCCGAAAAAATGCGATCCTGAGCATGATTGCGCAATATCAAAATAAATTCGGTTTCACTGCGATCTTGGTCAGCCACGAGATTCCCGATATTTTTTTCATCTCGAACCGAATTCTCGCCCTCTATAATCGAACGATCGTTTTTCAAGGTACGCCGGAGGAGCTCGAAGTCTTTGAGCACCCTTTCAAGGATGAGGTTCTCAAAAGCATTGAAGGCTTGCAGGAAGAGTTGACCGGCCTCTATTCCCGTAGATATTTTAAAGTACGGTATCAAAACGAGTTGAAGCGTGAAGCGTTCCGTGAGGCGTATGTGGTGGTGGTTTTTACGATAGAGAACCTGGACGCCATCCGCGCCAACTTGGGTCATGAAGCGGCCCCGGAGGCCATACGATGCATGGGCTTGTATATCGATAAATATTTTGGCGCTGTGGGCGGTTTCTCCACCCGCCGAAACACCAATGAATTTGTGACGGTCCTCCCCAATTCGAAAAGGGTTGAAGTCGAGGGTATTGTCGATAACCTCACCAAGGATTTTCAAGAGCAGGGACTCGGTGGGATTCAGGCGGGCGCCGCCAGGAGCACTGCGTCGCGGAAGAACGTAGAGTTCACCATCCGCGCCGGCCTGGCCCAGGGACACCAGGGCCAATCCACTGTCGAATTGGAATCCATCATAGCGCTTGCGAAACGTGACCAGAAAGAGATCGCCCGCCTCCCCTACGGCGCGTGGGGCCATGCAAATCTAAAGAATGCGCCCGCCGAGAATGCGGTATTTTAGAGAAGGAAGGTGACTATGACAACTCATACGGATGCAAGGCGAAAAAGTGTGCTGGAGCGGATCGCCCGACGGGCGATGAAAGAATACGGCTTTCTACCCGATTTCGAGGCGGACGCCCTTAATGAACTGGAGACGGCGCACGCGGGTGATCGCGGGGTGGAGTCCCCCGGGGTCGACCTGCGCCATCTGCTCTGGGCATCGATTGACAACGATGATTCCCTGGACCTGGACCAGCTGACGGTGGCGGAGGCCCTGCCGGACAAGCAGGTGAACGTCAGGGTAGCCGTCGCCGACGTGGCGGCTCTCGTCGAGAAGAACTCGGCCATCGATGCTCACGCCCGCCACAACACAACCTCCGTCTACACCGCCGGCGGGATTTTTCCCATGCTGCCGGAGCAGCTCTCCACGGATCTCACCTCTCTCAACTATCATGAAGACCGCCTGGCCATGGTCATCGAAATGGTGATCGGCGACGGAGGGGTGATGCAAGGCTCCACGATCTATCGGGCGCGGGTGCGCAACCAGGCCAAGCTCGCCTATAACAGCGTGGCGGCCTGGCTGGACGGCAAGGGCCCCATTCCGGCGGCCGCGGCGGCGGTCCCGGGCCTGGACGAGAATCTCCGGCTCCAGGACCGGGTGGCTCAGCAGTTAAAAGCCCTGCGCCATGAGCACGGAGCCCTGGGCCTGCAGACGCTGGAAGCCCGCCCCGTCTTTGCCGGAGACGAGATCCAGGATCTGCAGCTGGATGAGCCCAACCGGGCCAAGGAGATCATCGAGGATTTCATGATTGCAGCCAATGGCGTGACCGCGCGCTTTCTGCACGGGAAGAACATCGCCTCCCTGAGGCGCATGGTCCGTTCTCCCAAGCGCTGGGACCGGATCGTCGAGATCGCGGCCCAGCACCATTTCGTGCTTCCGGCACAGCCGGATTCGAAGTCGCTCGAAGGGTTCCTGGCCGTGCAGAAAGCCGCCGATCCGCTACGATTTCCCGATCTGTCCCTGGCCGTCATCAAAATGCTCGGGCCGGGTGAGTATGTCGTCGAATCCCCGGACGAGGCTTCCCCCGGCCACTTCGGGCTGGCGGTCAAGGATTACACGCACTCGACGGCACCCAACCGGCGATTTCCGGACCTGATTACCCAACGCATTCTGAAGGCCGCTTTAGAGGGGGCGATAGTATCCTACAGCCGGGACGAATTGACGGAACTGGCCCGCCACTGCACGGAGAAGGAAAACGATGCCAACAAGGTGGAACGGCTCGTAACAAAATCAGCTGCGGCCATGCTGCTCTCCTCGAGGATCGGAGACCAGTTCGACGCCATCTGCACGGGTGCATCCGACAAAGGGACATGGGTCCGCATCTTTCAGCCGCCGGTCGAAGGCCGACTGCTTTATGGGTTCGAAGGCATCGATGTGGGACACCGGCTCCGGGTGCAGCTTATGCGCACCGACGTGGAGAAGGGTTTTATCGACTTCAAGAAGACTCAAAAAAAACTTTAACGGGAAAGGCTGCTATCAAAAGCCAGACGTGCCAAAGGAACCTACAGTAAAAGTGTGACCGACATAGCTGTCATTGACAGCCAGTCATGTCAAATCAGCCATAAAGTAGGAACAAGAAAAAGACAACAATTTACATATCGGCGATTGAATCGGAACTATTAACTAATTCTGGATTTGATCCGCTAATCGAATCAATCGCTGGTGCAGAATTTTCGGAGACCTTGTTACGTATACTGCCATAAATCGGTTGAGCCGTAGGTTTCCCAAAGGTGGGGATTCCGGCGATGAATCCAATCTTTAAGATTTTTTGGATTTTTGATGGTGTTGGTCAGGTAATCGCAAACAAAGCGTACCTCAGGGAAGTGTGGATATGATCTTGGCTGGGAGAAATCTGGATAGATTGAGCCTTAGATGTATATCCAAAGGAAATTGATTACCGCTCTCCAGGCGATACTGACAGCAACAGGCAACATGTCAGATTTCTAAAAATGTGAAATATACGGAGTCAATTCCAGGCAAAGAGACCACAAACTGGCCGGCCCTCTGGGGTTTGGGTCTGACATGGGTAGGCCCAAGGGATTAAGAATTAGATATGCAAAAATTAATTTGAAAAGAGATTCCTCAATCAAAGAAAATCTTGACTACTGGCTTAGCAAGACACCCCAAGAGCGAATCGCAGCCATTGGACTCTTAAGAGGGCAATACCATGGAAGTTCAGCAAGACTTCAGAGATCTGCTCGAGTTGTTAAACAAATACAAGGTTGATTACATGATCGCAGGTGCTTACGCACTGGCGTTACATGGGAACAGGCCGAATCCGGTAGGGTGAAAGGCCAGTTTGGAGACTTGACGGTTCATTATATCGGTCGAGATGAGTTCATAGCAAATAAGAGAGCCTTGGGACGCAAGAAGGATATTGCCGATATAGAAGCTGTCGGGGAAGAATGAGCTCTTGATGTCAGAGGTGCCGAGGGGTATAGTACGTATAGCACGCAGCGCCACCTTCTCGGTAACAAAGGGAGGCGGCGGCTTTTAGCCTAAATGATTACGGCTAAATGCCTGTCTCCGTGCGGCAACACCTATGCAGATTGCTTCCGCAGAAATCTGGATGCAATAAGGACCCGCTTTCATAGAAGGTGAAACGATGAGTTACGAAACGGATTGTTCGCGCAGGGATTTTCTGAAAACCACCGGAGCGGCGGGCCTCGGGCTGCTGGCGGCCACGACGGTTCCGCAGGCGCTTTGCGCCCAGGATTCCGGCCGGGTGCCCACCCGGCCCTTCGGCAAGACCGGCGAAAATGTCGCTATTCTGTCTCTGGGCGGCATGTTCGACATCCCCAGCAACCAACTCATGCTGCGTCAGGCGCTGAAGTGGGGCGTCACCTACTGGGACACCGCCAATTCCTACGAAGGCGGCAACAGCGAGATCGGCATCGGAAAATATTTCGCGAAATACCCGGAGGACCGCAAGAGCGTCTTTCTCGTCACCAAGTCGACCGCCTGGACCCTCAAGGGCATGAGCGAGCACCTCGACATGTCGCTGGAGCGCATGCGCACCGACCATATCGACCTGTTCTTCGTCCATGCCATCCGCAGCATCGCCACCATGGACAAGGACAAGCAGCAGTGGGGCGAAAAGGCCAAGGCCGACGGCAAGATCCGCTTCTTCGGCTTCAGCACGCACAGCAACATGGAGGAGTGCCTGCTCGGCGCGGCCCCCTTGGGCTGGATCGACGGCATCATGATGACCTACAACTACCGCCTGATGCACACCGACGCCATGCGCCGGGCGGTGGACGCCTGCACCCGTGCCGGCATCGGGCTGACCGCCATGAAGACCCAGGGCGGCGGCCAGGTCCTCACCAGCGGCGCGAACGAGCTCGATCTGGGCGGACGTTTTCTTCAGAGCGGGTACACCCAGGGCCAGGCCAAGCTCAAGGCGGTCTGGGAAAACCCGCAGATCGCCAGCATCTGCTCGCAGATGCCCACCATGGCCCTGCTCTCCGAAAACACCGCAGCCGCCATGAACAAGACGCGCCTCTCCGCCCTGGAGCGCCAGGCGCTGGCAAGCGACGCCTTGGCGAGCGCCTCCGACTACTGCGCAGGCTGCACCCGCTTCTGCGAGCCGGCCCTGGCCGCGGCGGTTCCGGTGGGCAAGGTCATGCGATATCTCATGTACAGCCGCAGCTACGGCGATCGCGATCACGCCCGCCGACGCTTCCGCTCGATCTCCCCGGATACCCGCGCCGCACTGGCATCGCTCGACTATGCCGCGGCCGAAGCGCGCTGCCCGCGGCATATGCCGATCGGCCGGCTGATGCACGAGGCTTTGATCGAGCTGGCTTAGGACCTTGGCCTGCTTTCCGATGAAGTTGAAATTTTTTGTGGGAGCGGCATCTGGCCGCGATGGTATCGAGACTGGAAGCCTCTCCCACAAAATACACCTCACCTCCGATAGGACGGCGCAACCTGCTTCTACTGACTTGAGCGCTGGTGGTAATTCCGCGCCAGCGCTTGCGCCTCGCGCCGCAGCTCCTCCCGCAGCGATTCGGGCGATAGCACCTCGGCCTGGGCTCCCCAGGTCAGGATCCAGCGCTTGATTTCCTCCGTCCCGGCCACCTCGGCCTCGAAGATCACGGAGCCGTCCGTCTGCGGCCGCAGCTTCTGGCTCGCGTGCCAGGTCTTTTCAGCGATGTAGCCGGCGATCTCCGGCGCGAAACGCACCCGCACGCTGGCGGGCGGCCCCAGGAAGACCCCGAAGCTGGATTTGAGAAAATCGTCGAGGATCAGATCCGCCGGCAGCTCGAACGGCTCATCGGTGAGTTCTAGCCGCCGGACGCGGTCCAGGGCAAACACGCGGATGTCCCGGCGCAGACCGCAATACCCGATGACGTAGAAAGCCCCTTCGAAAAACATCAACCGGTAGGGATCCACGCGCCGCCGGGTTTCGGCCCGGTCGCGCATGGCGCGGTAGGTCATGTCCAGCCGGCGTCTCTGGGAAACCGCCTGGTTGACGATGTCGATCATGCCGCGATAGGCCGCGTGCGCCTTGACCGGCGTCGTTCCCACCGACAGCCCCGCCTGGGCCCGCTCCAGCTGCTGGACCATTTCCGCGGGCAGCAGCGCCTTGATCTTTTCGAAAAGCGATTCGAGGGCGTCATGAAAGACGGTGCCCTTAAGCGCGCCCGCCATCCGCCGCCCGAAATAGAGTGCCAGCAGCTCCGGCAGGCTCAGCGGAATGGGCAGGGTCCGCTGGGACCCGGCCAGAAGCGACCAGACCATCCGGTGCCCGTCCCTTTCGGTGATTACCGGAAACCCGGCGGCCTGCAGCGCCTCGAGATCCCGGTATACGGTGCGGGTGTGGCATTCCACCATCTCCGCCAGCTCCGGGACCGACTTGCCGCGCCGGGATGCAATCAGGGCCTGGATGATCTTCCACTGCCGCGCCAGCTGGTCGCCGCGAGCCATCGTCGTCTCCAACGCATTGATATCAATTTCAACCCCTTGCTGCGTGTCTTTCCCCGGAGATGTTTGGAATCAGCGCGATGCTGGATACTGGATACTGGATACTGGATCCTCGATAAAAATAAAAGAGCTCTGCAGATGATTGATTGAGTCGCATCGGCTCAGCCGTTTCGATGGCTTCGTAAGAAGGTCAAGATCAAGGCGCGCGAGTCTCGCGACGCGAGGCGTACTGGCAGTAAGCCGCAGCGGCCGCGAGATGAAGCGCAACGCAGATATCGGCCTTCTTACGAAGCCATCGCTTTTTTTTTGCAACTGTGACCGCATCTGTCACACCGCCCTGTTAGAGTGGCCTCCAATGGCATGCCGGTAATCGAACCCCGGGCATGAGGAGAAAGAGGCCGATCAAGCCATTTTCGTTTTTTTTCAGTCCTCAGCCCTCAGTCCTCAACCCCTTTTTTAAAGGAGGTCCCATGACTCGACACTCGACCAGCGAGGCGTACTGCGACTGCTACGAGTATCACGGCAGCACCCAGATCGAACATACCCGCACCCAGGCCGGGGAAACGGTCTGGCGCGACTGGATCATCTTCGACAGCGTGGAAGAGGCCGCCGACTACTTCAACGCGGCCTGCGTCGATTGAGAAGGGAGGAATAAAATGAACAACGCCGCCATGCGGATGACCGGAGTCGGATGTTTTGCCGGGGGGGTCACCCTCTCGCGGGTGCTTCGCCGAATGATGGCTGCCTATTCACTGGGCGATTGGAGCGCGGTGGAAGGCTTTCACCGGAATCCATCGCCGGCGGTCCAGGCCCTGCAAAGGCTCATGGGCGACGGCAACGATTCCTACGGCCAAGCCGGCCGTCGCCCCATGGAAGAGGATATCGCCGGCTTTTTCCTCAACTTCGAAAACCAGCGCCTCCATCTTTCCGTTTTCACCCGCAGCCGGGGCAGGCGGTGTCAGAAATACACCGCCTCATTGGAGGAGCTCACGCGCCTGCGCCAAAGCCGCCTTCACTGATTGACGACTTCGTAACAAGTCCAATCTCGGTGTTGCGCTTCATCTCGCGGTCGCTGCGGCGTACTTCAAGTACGCCCCGCGCCGCGAGATTCGCGCGCCTTGATCTTGGCCTTGTTGCGAAGTCGTCGAGGCGGATGACTTATTACGAGCCCGTAATTGATTCAAGCAACATGAATTTTTGCCGCCCCTCTGCATGGGGCGGCAAGAATTCATTTGGGGTGGCACTCCGAGCAGGAGGTCGGCCCCGACTTCGGCAGCGGCTTGTTCAGCGTTTTGACGGCTCGCTGCAGAGCCAGGTTCTTGACTTTCGTTTCCTTGTGGCAGTTGATGCACATCTTGTGGTAGGCGGCCTTGAAGTAGGCGATGTTCGCCTCGTCGTCGCGCCGTTCGCCGGGTTTTGGCTTGGGAATCTCGGCCAGGTCATGGCACCCGGAGGTCATGCACCCGACGATCGGTTCGGTTTGGCCCCAGGTGTGGTGGCAGGTAATACAGGCGATGTCAAAATGCTGGGCGTGCGGGAAGTCCACGGCCGACCGCTTCGCCTGAACCTCCTCCGGTGCCTTGAGGACGATTTTACCCATCGGAATGCACATGTCCTCCGGCGCGGCCGCGCCGGAAAAGGCCTTAACGCCCCCGATCCATCCAACCGCTGCCACGACCAAGATCAACCAGACCGTCTTGCGCTTCGTCATTGTCCCCCCTCTTGAATGTCCCGGAATCTGAATATGAAGTTAGCGATATCGTTGAAGTTACCGCGCCAAATAGCGTTCCTTTTGGATTGATCGCAAGGTCCATATCAATTTTTACGGCGTTCGACAACAAAATTTGATGCGGCGGTTCGACGGTTGCGTTCTTAGCGCGGAAGCTCGACGCGGATGGTGCAGCCGGGGCCTGGATTGTTGGCCGCAGAGACCCCGCCGCCCAGCAGCGCCACGAACCGCCGGACCAGAGCCAACCCGATGCCGGTTCCCCCCGCCGCGGAGGTCACCGCGTTGCCGGCGCGGTAAAAATCGTTGAAGATCTTGCTCACGTCCCCGGCGGGAATACCGGGCCCGGTGTCAGCCACCTCGATCCGGATGCGGTCGCCCGCCTCGTAAAGGCGCAGGGTTATCTTTTTTACCGGCGACGATCGACCGAACTTCAGGCTGTTCTCGATCAGGTTGATCAGAACCTGGACCATGATCTCGCGGTCGTAGCGGAACGGCTCGGTCAGGGCGGTTTCGGTTTCCAGGCGGAAGCCTGCCTGCTGCAGTGCGCTCTGCATCAGGCCTTCGACGTCCGCAATCACCTCGGTGAAGGTGCCTTTCTGGAGGTCCGGCCGGCGGTGCTTTTTTTCGAGCTTGGAAAGCTCGAGCACGTTGCTGATCAGTCGCGTCAGGCGCGCTCCCTCGGACTGCAGGATCCGGAAGTACTCCTGCTCGCATTCGGGATCCCGGGCCATGCCCTGCTCCAGCATCTCGATGTACATGCGGATGTTGGTGAGCGGGGTCTTGAGCTCGTGGGTCACCGCCGAGACGAACCGGGATTGGCGTTCGGAGAAATCCAGGATCCTGCGGGTGCTGTGGTAGATGGCCAGCAGGCCCAGCACGACGACAGCGGCCAGTACCGCGAGGGCGAGGTTGAGCGTGCCCTGGCCGGCGGAGGGCGGGATGCGCTCGCAGGACAGCGCCGCCTGCACGAAGCCGAACGGCGGCGGAAAGGTGCGCGCCAGGGCGATGCGCGGCCGGTCGGCGTCCGCTCCGGCCTCCACGCGGCGCAGCTCGCGGCCCTGATCGAGCGCTTTCAGCTGCAGGTGCGCAAAGCTCGCCATGGGCTGAGGGCTGAAGTAGGTGGCCGCCAGATGCGACAGATAGAGGTCCAGCTGAAACACGAACCCCTGCCGGTACATCCGTCCCTCGATCATGATCCGGCGGAAGACGAACACCCGCCCGTCATCGATGAAGACCGATTGAAACGGGGCCACCTCCGCCTGAAACCCTGTGGAGGCCCCGGGCGCAGCCGCCTCCGCAGCGCGGTCGGCGGACGAAGCGGGAGCCGCCGGTTCCCGGGCGATGCCTGCCTGGACCTCCGCCTTCCGCCGCTCGCGCTCGGCCGCTCCCGCAACGGGCGCCGGCGGAACGGGGGCCGACTTTTTTTCGAGTCGCGATAAGTTGAAGGCCTGCTCCGGGGTGACCGCCTGGAGGCGGTTGTCCTGTTCGCCCAGGTAGCTCTTGGCTCGCTGGGAGCGTGACAGATCCAGGTATTTTTCGGCGAAACGCGCCTGGTCTTTGCGTTTCTCATCGCCCACCGCATCCACCGTTTCCGCCCGCACCCGGTCCGTCCCCTCGGCCCGCTTGCGGTTGAACACGCGGTTGGCCTCCTCGAGCTCGGCCAGCCGCGCCGCCAGCTCCGGCGCCGCCGCCGAGGGTTGACGCCGGTGCGGTGTCTGAAAGCCGCCGTCCGGGTCGTTCTGGAAATAGCCCCGGATGTAACCCTCGGCCGGCAGATCGGAAAGCGCCGCAGCGGCCGGGCCGCCGTAGGCGTCGACCGGGCGCGCCTCTTCGCGGCGGATGAGGTCCGCGGCGGAGGCCTGCAGCGCGTCGAAGAGCGCCTCGGCGAAAAAGCCGAACGTAGCGGCCTCTTCGGCTTCCAGGCTGCGGTAAGCCTGGACTCCCAGGTACCCGAGCGGAAAGGCGAGGCCGGCGGCGAATATCAGAATCAGGCGTCGCAGGGATTTCATGGTGCGAGGTCCAGCCGGTAGCCCTCCCCTCTCACGGTGGTGATGAAGGGCGCATCTCCGATCAGCATCGTGATTTTCTTGCGCAGCTTCAACAGGTGGATGTCCACCGTGCGGGTTTCGATGCCGGCGTCGGCGTACTGCCACACCTCGGTCAGCAGCTCTTGGCGGCTGACGATGCGGCCCGCGTGCCGATGCAGGTAGACGACGATGTCCATCTCCCGGCGGGTGATCTCGACCGCGCGGCCCCGGCATTCGGCGACGAGCTGCTGCCCGTCGAAACGCATGCCGTTCAGCACGAGCGGCTGCTCGCCGGCATTTTTACCCGCCCGCCGCAGCACCGCCTCGACCCGCACCATCAGCTCCCGCAGCGCAAAGGGTTTGGGGATGTAGTCGTCCGCGCCGGCCTTGAATCCGGCGACGATGTCGTCCTCCGCGCCTTTGGCGGTGATCATGACCACGGCCTGGTTCGGCTTGCGGCGCCGGATCTCGCGGCAGACGGAGAAGCCGTCCAGGCCGGGCAGCATCACGTCGAGCAGGACCAGGTCGCAGGGCGTCTCCAGCATCGCCGGCAGCGCCCGGCTCCCGTCGGCGATCCCGCGCACCTCGTAGCCGTTGAACACCAGCACATCCATGAGCCCCTGCCGGAGGGCGGCGTCGTCTTCGACCACGAGGATGCGGGCTTTGGGGTTTTTCATCAGGGTTGGGGAATATCAATTGGTGTTTAGTGTTTCGTGTTTGGTGACCTTTGATGGACCCGTAAAGAACCCCTCTAACATGTCATTTCGAGCGCAGCGAGAAATCTTTCGGCTGCCATTCGTAAACAAATAGATTTCTCCCTACGGTCGAAATGACAGATTCACCCAGCACGACTTTTTACGGGTTCATCCATCTTTTATATTTTATCCCGGCGGCCGCCGGGATAAAAGCAAAAGTTTTGCAAAAAATCGGCCCGTTATTTTTGCGGTTGTTTGAATTGAGCTGCGGCGCGTTTCGCCCGAGAATAGGAGCCACAGGACGATGCCGCCTGTTGGTTTCGCACTTCACCTCAACGAAAGGGGCTCTTCATGAAAAATCCGCATGCAAAACCCGTAATGTTCATCCTGATCCTGATCATCGCCACCGGGGCCGCCATGGCCTACACCGGCAGGACCAAACCCGGCGCACCGCCACCACCGGCGCCGGCGCCGCCGATAGCCGCTTCCGGAGCCGGCCTGCTGAGCCTCTCCGGGCAGCTGGTCCAAACCCATGTCCTGAAAGGCTCGCCGGGAAGGGTCAGCCTCGAACTCACCCTGACCGCCGGCCGGATGCCGGAGGAAGCGGCCGCCGGCGACCGCGGCGTCGATCTCGTGGTGGTCCTGGACCGCAGCGGCTCCATGCAGGGCGCCAAGCTGGAGTATGCCCGCCAGTCGCTGCAGCAGCTGGTGTCCGGCCTGACCGACCGCGATCGGTTCGCGCTTTTCAGCTACTCGGACGGCGTGCAGAAGCACTGCGACCTTCTGCCGGTGAACGATCTCAACCGCGGGCTCATGCGCTCCGCCGTGAACGCCATCTTTGCAAGCGGGGCCACCAACCTGGGAGAAGGCCTGCGGGCGGGCATCGACCTGATCACGGCCGCCGGAAGCCCGGGGCGACCGGGACGGGTGATCCTGATCTCCGATGGCCTCGCCAACCGCGGTTTGACGGACCCGGCCGCGCTGGCCGGCATGGCCGCGGCCGCGGCCGGAAAAGAGTTCGCCGTCAGCACCGTGGGCGTGGGCGCCGACTTCAACGAGTTCCTGATGACCCGGATCGCCGACCGCGGCGCCGGCTTCTATTATTACCTTGAAAACCCGGCAGCCTTCGCCGAGGTGTTCCAGAGGGAATTCCGCGCCACCCAGTCGGCCCGGGTCACCGGCATCGCGGTTCGTTTCGATCTGCCCGCCGGGGTGCGCCTGGCCGATGCCTCCGGATACCCTGTCACCGCCAGCGGCGGCAGCGCGGTGTTCCACCCCGGCAGCCTCAGGCCGGGCCAGAGCCGGCGGCTGTTCCTGACCCTCCAGCTGCCGACGGACGAGGAGCGGACCATCGACCTCGGCCGGATCGCCGCCCGCTATTCGCACGACGGCACGGTTCACGAGACCGTCCTGGAAAATCCCTTGACCGTCGCCTGCGTCGGCGATGAAGCCCGGGTGCTCTCTTCCATCGACCGCCCGCGCTGGGAGCAGAAGGTTCTGGCCGAAGATTACAACCGCCTCAAGCAGGAGGTCGCCGCGGACATCAGCGCCGGCAGCCGGGAGGAGGCGATGAAGCGCATCGACACTTATGAATCCGAACAGCGCGCGTTGAACTCCATGGTCCGTTCGCCCGAGGTCAGCCGCAACCTGGAAAAAGACGTCAGCGAGCTCAAGCAACGAGTGGACGAAACCTTCCGGGGCGCGCCGGCCGCCGTGATGGAAAAGCAGAAATCCAGCGCCAAGTCGCTGCAGTACGAAGGTTACTCGAATCGGCGCATGCCGTAGGGAGAAAAACCAGCTGCCAGCGGCAGTGTATATTTATCGTCTCATAATAGTCCTTACGTTGTCATTCCGTCGGAAGCCGGAATCCAGTGGCTTTCTGGATGCCGGATCAAGTCCGGCATGACGGTACTATTTCGGGACAGTTAATGAGTCTTGAAATGGAGCTGTTCGAACCCGTGGGAGCGGCACCTTGCCGTGATCATCGCGGCTGGAAGCCGCTCCCACAGTATTAAAATCCCCCTTCGCCCCCTTTGCCAAAAGGGGGGAAGGGGATTTCGGAGGGTCAAACGATGAAAACAACCTCACCCATCACTGCCACCGTGATCTTCGGCGCGGGGGCGGCCTTGCTCGCAGCCGTGGCGCTGAGCCTGCCGCTTCGCTTGAGCCCCCGGCCGACCGCATTGAATGCGATGCTGTTCCTGTGCCTGGCGGCCTACGCGGCGCTGCTGGCCCGGCTGAGCGCAAAACCTATCCGGACCCTTTGCGCTCCGCTCCTGATGCTTGCGGCCGTGCTGCCCGTCGCGGCCTCCGTCGGCGGGTTCGTGGTCCCGGCCGCCGCCGGCCTGGCCTGGGTCCGCAGCGGGATCTGCTTCCCGGGACCGATCGTCCGCCGCCTGGCGGCCGAAGCCCTCTTCCTTGCGGCCGGCCTGGGGCTGTGCGCCGCGCTGCGCCCGCCGGGAGTGACGGGCTGGGCGCTCGGCCTGTGGCTGTTCTTCCTCGTCCAGGCGCTGTATTTCGTGATCATCGACGCGGTGCCGATCGCGCGCAGTGAACCACCGGGCCAGGACCCTCGGCAAACGGCTCACCGCCGGGCCCAGGCACTCTTGAGGGAGCAAAAACTGGAAAGGGCTTTCGCGGAGCTTGATTTGTCAACGCACCCCGGTTCTGATACGTGATGGTACTATGGCCACGCGCCGGAGCCAATTCATTGTTTTGAGATTTGGTGATTGGATATTCGGATTTGTTTCGGATTTCGATATTCGGATTTCGGATTTGCCCCACTCACAATTTTCCAACCGGTCACCAGAACTTAACCAGGCGTTACGACGGAGATTAACGAATGTCCATCCGATTCGTCTACATGACGGCCGGCAGCCTGGAGGAGGCCAGGCGCATCGGCCGCGAGCTGGTTTTCGCCAAGCTGGCGGCCTGCGTCAACATCCTCCCGCAGATGCACTCGATCTACGTGTGGGAAGGCAGGCTCCAGGAAGACGCTGAGGTGGTGCTGATCGCCAAGACCACCGCCGCACGCGCCGCCGAGCTGATTGCGAAGGTGAAGTCCCTGCACAGCTACACCGTCCCCTGCGTCGTCAGCCTGGCGGTGGAGGACGGCTATCCGCCGTTCCTGGAGTGGATCGCCGCGAGCGTCGCGAAGTGACGGTGCCACGGCAATTTCATCCCGCCGTCCTTCCAAGTAAGTTGGTTTCCTTGTTCTGTGGGAGCGGCATCTTGCCGCGATCTTGGCGTGGCTGGAAGCCACTCCCACAGAAATTTCGATCCCTCATTTTTGATGAACTCGTAAAAAGTCATCATAACCGATGGCTTTGTAAAAAGCCCAAGTTCAAGGCGCGCGAATCCCGTGGAGTGAGGCGTACTTGCAGTACGCCGCAGCGACAGCGGGATGAAGTGCAACGCGGAAATTGGGTTTTTTACGAAGCCATCATTTTTCGTCCATCGCCACCTTGCCCGCGTACAGCTTCACGCCGCGCGGGGTTTTGCGGGAGGCGAAGCCGAAGGGCTTCGTGAACATGGGATCGTCGATCACATACCCCATCAGCTCGTCGCGCGCGCTCGGGTGCGAGATGCTGGCCATGGCCAGGGCCTTCTCGCCGACCGTAAGTTCCCGCAGGTCCGCGATGCCCCATTCGGTGACGATGACCACGCCGTCATAGGAGCTGGCCGTGAGGCTGATGCCCGGAGGATGGTGCTTGACGATCTTGGACTGCCCCTTGTCGGTGGCGCTCTTCATGGCGATGATGGGGGTCCCGTGGATGCGGTCGTTGAGGGCGCGGATGAAATCGGGCTGGCCGCCGACCCCGCTGTAGTAGCGGCGCAGGTCGATGAAATCCGCCCAGACGTTGCCGAAGAGGTCCACCCCGACGGCGGTGTTCACCGAGATGAAGGGGCTGTTCTTGCGCACGGTATCAGCTGAATTCGTGTAGGCCGCCGGCCGCATCTGCACCCCGGTGCGCATGTGCACGAAGTCGTAGAGCTCGCGCGAGCCCATGATCAGGCTGGTGGTGCTGTAGCCCAGGTTGGCCTTCTTCTTGCGGTTGGTGACGATGCCCGCCTTTTCCAGAATCATCAGCCCATCGCCGTACAGCTCGGTCTGCACCCCGAGGTCGCGGTAGCCCGCCGCGCGCACGGTCCCGATTACGGCGTCCGGAATCTTGCCGATTCCGACCTGAAGCGTGGCGCCGTCGTGGATGAACGCCGTGGCGATCAGCTCGCCGATGCGGCGCTCGGCTGCGGAGAGCTTTTCGAAATCCGGTGCGGGCAACTCGTAGACCGGCTGCACGCCCTCGCGGATGAGGTAGTCGATCGAGCGCGCATCGACGACGCTCTGGCCTTCGGTGAACGGCATGCTTGCATCCAGCTCGGCGATCACCACCCGGGAGTGGTCGATCGCCGTGTGCAGCGCCTCCACCGAAAGCCCCAGGCTGAATTCCCCGGTGAAGGGGTTCCGGCTGACCTTGAAAATCGCGACGTCCGGCTCGAAGCGCCGGCCCTTTCCGATCAGGCTTTCGATGTTCGCCAGGGTGCAGGGCAGGTAGTAGGCCTGCCCCTCGTTGGCCGCCTGGCGCACCTCGCCGCCTGAAAAAATGGAAAATGTCATGATCCGGTCCTGCAATCCTTTCTCGACATACGGCACGGGCCCCTGGAGCAGGGTGTGCACCATCCTGATGAAGGGCAGCCTCGGAGAACGCGCCTTCACGGCCGCCGTGAGGGCCTCGAGCGAAGCCGTGGGCGTGGCGGCGTTCGACCCGACGTAGCAGATGATCTCCTTTTTGTGCTGAAAATGAGATGCCAGCACCTCGGGGATCTGAGACAGCGCAATCGTCTTGGGATCGGTGTTCATGGAGTCTTCCTGGTTGGGTTAATAGAAGGTGTATAGGCTGAAGGCTGAAGGCCAAAGGTCTATTGAATATCCCGCAGAGAACGAATCAAGCCACTCAGGACCTTCTCAGCTTCTAAGATCTTTGGTTCAATCAGGGATGAATCCTCGTTGGGCAAGAATCCTAAACGCTTCGACAAATTTAGTTGATAATGCAGCTCCCTCAGTGACCCGAAGGCCCGAAGCTTTGTGTGATCTCGCATGCCTTTCCTTCTACCTTCAGCCTTCGGTCTTCGGTCTTAAGTCTTCAGCCTTCAGTCTATCCACCTTCACCATTTACCATCTTTCGAAAATATTTCAAATTGACAAATTTGCAGCGTATCGCTACAATTGTAGCAAATTCATTCGATAGAGAGGAAGCTCATGGCCAGCCCCTTGCGACTGAACGCAGCCCTGATTGAAGCTGCCGAGAGAGAAGGTGCCGTCCAAAAACGATCGGTCCCCAGGCAGATCGAGTTTTGGGCCGAGCTGGGCAAGGCGGTGGAAAGCGTAGTCGGCCCTGCCGATGTGGTAGCCGTGATCCAGGGGATCAAAAGAATTAAAGTGGAGCCGGTGGCCTCGATCGCTGTGGAACCGGGCGATGTGTTCGACTCCATCGAAACCGACCGCAAAAGCGGCGCGCTTGGGGAGAAAGTGACATCCGCCGCGATTTACTACGAGACCAGTCTCAGCCGGCCCGGGCTTTTGGATCGAGTGAACGCTTCCACCGGCGAGCGGCAGACAGGGCTGTTTCGCAACGGCGAATTCAAGGGGACCATTATGCCCGTAAAGAGCCGTCGATTGAACTCCGTGGCCGAACACCCTTTTTTCAACATGGCCGCGGACGAACCTAGCACTGTCCAGGATCAAATGAACACCTTAAGGGAGCCCCGGTTCAATGATTTTTGACACGGACATGTTCACCTGGATCCAGCGCGGCAATCAAAAGGCCGCCAAGTTGATCGATCGGTCGAGTGAGAGATTCCTGTCCGCCTATTCTTATCTGGAGCTGCTGCAGGCCGCAAAGAACAGGCAGCAGCAGGATTTTGTTCATGATTTTCTCTCCTCTTTTGGCTTTATATCGCTTCCTCTCACGGAAAACGTCGGCCATCGTGCCCTGATTTATATCGAAGCGTATTCTCTGTCGCATGGACTCAGGGCCGGTGACGCCATCATTGCCGCTACAGCCGCAGAGCACAACATGATTCTCGTTTCAAGCAATGCGAAGCATTTCAGGCCGATCCAAGGACTAAAACTCAAAGCCTTCAAGCCGTAGTCATCTCGACCCCCTGCATGCCGGCCGGCCTCTTTTTTCCTTCCAAGTAAGACGAGCTCGTAAAAAGTCTATTAGGCCGTCACCCCGGCGGACGCCGGGGTCCAGAACACCTTGAAACAACTTGATTCCGGCTTTCGCCGGAATGACAGAAAAAAGAAAAATCAGAATTTTTACGAGCCCATCAAGTAAGTTGGTTTCCTTGTTTTGTGGGAGCGGTATCTTGCCGCGATCTTGTCGAGGCTGGAAGCCACTCCCACAAAGAACAAGCTTTGAAAAAAGGGGATTTTGATTTTCCCAAACTCCGCTCTTATTGTTTAGATCCGCATTTGGCCTTATGATCTGGACCCGTAGCAGTTTTTTTTGAATCGAACCCGCGTCTCAGGAAAGGTCATACCCATGAAGGCAGTCGTAGCACTGCTTCTTTTTTCTGCCCTGCTGTGGGCGGTCGGCCCAGTCGAGTCCGCCCAGGCCATGCGCTGCGGATCGCGCCTGATTTCCGAGGGGGACCCCAGGGAAAAGCTCTTGAACGAATGCGGCCAGCCGTCGAACGTGGAAACCTGGGAGGAGGAGCGCTACTACCACTACGACGCCCCGCCGCCCTCGTACCAGTATCGGGAATTCGAGCGCTACGGAAGCGCCTACCGCGTCAAGGTCATCATCCGGGTAGAGTTGTGGACTTACAACTACGGCCCCAGCCGCTTCATGGACTACGTGCGCGTCGAAAACGGCAGGGTGATCAGGATCTACAGCGGCGGCTACGGGTATTAATCAGCACTGCAGAAAGGCCAGTTCGTAGTTGTTAACTCAGCAGTTGTCTAACTGCCTGGCTTCTGGTAGATTATCCGGAGAGTAAGATGGCATCGCTTCAATAATGATGGAGAATGTGCATGCGGGCACTGCTTAAATTCGAACTGAAGGTCCCGGTGGAAGTTCACAAGGGGTCGACTGCGTTTATTGCCCTGTGTCCGATCTTCGACGTTTCCTCGCAGGGCAAGAGTCCGGTAGAGGCAAAGAAAAACCTTGTCGAGGCGTTGTTCCTCTTCGTAACGACCTGCTTCGAGATGGGGACTCTTGACGAGGTAATGAAGGAGTGCGGCTTCAAACCTCGCAGGACCGTCCCCGGAAAGCTTAGCCTGAAGAAGGACCAGGAACTGCTTAGCGTTCCTCTCCCCTTCATGGTGAGCAGCCAACGCCACGCATGCCACGCCTAACCCCAGTTCACTGGAAAAGGCTCGAGTGCGTTTTTCTGTCGCTTGGGTTCAAATTCCATCGACAAAAAGGTTCCCACCGGGCTTATGTCAAGCCTGGAATCAACCGCCCTGTAATTATCCCTACCTACGATACCATCGACGTGGACATCATCAGCGGTCTTCTGCGAACAGCTGGTGTCAGCCGCGAAAAATACTTTCGATATCTCAAAAATTGTTGATTAAACCGTCAGGGTTTAATCTGACTTAAATGCAATTGACAGAAGACCGCGCGGGGGTTAGCATGATGCTAAAAGTGTAATCACTGGAGGCGCAGAATGATTAGAACCCAAATCCAGTTGACCCGCGAGCAGTTCGACGCGGTCAAAAGAATGGCGGCATCGCGTAACATTTCCAGCGCCGAAGTCATCCGACAAGCAATCGAGGCCTTGCTGAAATCTCGCGGAAGATTGGAGGAAGGGCAGAAACGCTCGCGTGCGCTGAGAGCGGCCGGAGCGTTCAGGTCGGGAAAGCGTGACATTTCAAAGAACCACGACGCGTATCTGGCGGAGGCCTATGAATAACGACGTTTTTGTGGACACCTCCGCTTTTTATGCCGTGCTGGACCAGGATGACGACAATCACCGAAAAGCCGCGAGCACGTGGGCCGATATCATTGGGCAGAACTGTGGGCTTGTGACGAGCAACTACGTTCTGCTGGAAACGGTGGCCCTGCTCCAGAGCAGAATAGGCATAGAGGCGGTGCGGGTGTTTCAGAACGACGTGGTCCCGCTTGTGATGACTGAATTCGTTACGCCAGAGCTTCACGCCATCGGCGTGGCCACATTGCTGGCTGCCTCAAAGCGGAAGCTCAGCCTGGTCGATTGCATCAGCTTTGAGATCGTGCGTAGCTTAGGACTGGAATCTGTTTTTGCATTTGATTCGCATTTCCGGACGTATGGGTTCAGAATGCTGTCATAGCGGCCCGCCCCCCCACCCTAACCACCTGATTATTCACAACCATATGAAATAAAAGCTTTTATTGACTTTTAGGCGGCGGGGGTGGTATATTCAGTTTTATTCAATAAAATGATGAACTTGTAATAAGTCATCCGAATCGATGGCTTTGTAAAGAGACCAGGGTCAAGGCGCGCAAATCTCGTGGCGCGAGGCGTACTTCAAGTACGCCGCAGCGACAACGGGATGAAGCGCAACGCAGAAATTTGTCTATTTACGAAGCCATCAACAAACCGCCAATAGATTCCCTCCCCGATCCCCCTCCCGAAAGGGGAGGCAACCTGCAACACCTGCGAGGTCCAGCGGTGAACCGGTCCTCTGGTTTCACCATGATTGAAATGGTCGTCGTCCTGCTGCTGATGGCCGTCATCGCGGCCACCGTCCTCGGCCGTGCCATCAGCACGAGCGACATGGACCTGAACTCCGAGACCGATAAAATCCGCAACCACCTGCGCTTTGCCCAGGCCGAGGCTATGAAGCGCTCGAATACGGTTTGGGGGATCAAGTCCGCGGGGAATGAGTACTGGCTGTTCCGCGACACCAACCCCGACAACGCCGCCAACGAAGTCAGGCTTCCCGGCGTGGTCTATTCCGGCGCGAGCAACCGGATCAGTGAAGCGGACATCGACGTCAGGGTGAGTGATTTCACGGTCTTTTTCGATCGTATCGGAAAACCATATACGGCCTATACGAACGAGACCACCAATACCCCTTTGGGCAGCCAGTTAGACATAAGCATATCGGTGCCAGCCGGGAGTCCCAGCCGCCCCATCGCAATCACCCCGGAAACAGGTTTGATCCGATGATTGGTGCTGTTCCAATTCATGGAATTCCCCGGAGCACTCTTGATGAATGGGGGCAAGCGTTTATCGCTTTCAGTGGCGAATCATCGGGCCAGTTTTGCAAATCGCAGCCAACAGATTGTTACTTCACGGCGAAGGACTTTGGCATTGAAAAAGGCCACCCTTCCTATGCATTTTCTCCTTTGAAAAAGGGGGGCAAGGGGGGATTTTCCAAAGGCTTCACGCTGATCGAGGTAATCGTCACGATCCTGATGGCGGCGATCATGGGCGCCTTCTTCATCCAGTTCATGGGAACGGCGATGAGCAAGAGCTCGCGGGCGATCGAAAATGTCCGCGACGAGGCTACCGCCGAGGGGATTATGGAGCAAATCGTGGCCGATTATGTTGCCGAAATCAACAAGACCGATCCGACGGCAGCCCTGAACACAATGACAGGCAAGACTTACGGCACCGATGTGACCATGCAATATATTACTTTCAATTCCAGTGGTGCCGAACAAACCGCCACTTTGAGCAAAACGTTAAAAGTCACGGTGAAGGCTCCCGGAAGAGACCTTGTCACTCTTTTAACCGAAAGCCGCCAAGCAGGCCCGCCGGCTTCTCCGCCGGTGGCATTTTAAAGATGCGCTTTTGCCGCTGCCAAAAAGGGTTTACCCTGATCGAGCTCGTCACAACCTTGATCCTCGTAGGGATCATCGGGGCGTTTGCAAGCTTTTTTCTCTATACGGGAATCCGCGGTTTTCTGACTTCAAAATTCAGCTCTGAAACGGCTATCCAGGCGCAAGTCGCCCTCGACCGGATCAGCGCGGAGTTAAGGTATATTAAATATTTGGAACCTTCGCCGGTTCAGACCCCTAACCCCAACTCAGACAGCATTGAGTACAGAAGTCAAGATCTTACCGGAGCGCGCAGAATCAGGTACAACTCAGCCGGCCGGGAGATTCTGCTCAGTGTCGACGGCGCAGCGAACGTCCTTCTGGACAACGTGAGCGCTTTCGCCTTGAGCTGGGTACCAAAGGATTTGGATGCTTCCGGCGACGGAAACAACGAGATCTCCGAATTCAGGGTCGCATTTACCGTGAGCTCTACCTCTACTGAAAATGTGACGCCATTCGCAGCCGAAATCTATCCGCGCAGCATGCTGGCAGCTCCTTAAAGGCAAAACAGTTAAGGTAATATGAATGGCATGATTTCATTTGTTTTCAGGTCTCTTAAAGCACGGTTGCTATCCTCGCAGGGCAACATCCTGGTCTATATCGTCCTGACGATGGTGATTTTCGGGGTGCTGGGAGTCACCATGGTCTCTTTGTTCAGCACATCCATCAGCAGCACCGCCACCCAGAACGACACCCGCCGGGCAACCTATCTTTCAGAAGCTGGCACCCGCTACGCCATGAGCGAAATGCTCAGCGGAGATTTCTCCAAAGCGGTCATCGACGACTTGAACGACAATACCGAGTACACGCTCAGCTCGACAGAAAAATTCAAGATCAATATTTTCAGCCCATGGTTCGAGCCGGATTCCAACATAGACATAGGTTCAAATTTTTCAGATCAAACCAGAACGTTTGACATTCAAGAGGGAAATCTTCCCAACGGGTTTATCAATCGGCTTCCAACCAGCGCGTCAGGCCTCGCGCTTGTTAACTATAACTATATCAGCGTAGCATTAAACCCCCAGCCTTCGGCCATAGCCATTGTAACAGGCGGTGCCGAGGTGGGTGGTGACCCCTTAAAATTACGGCTGACCTTGGATGATGACAGCGATGGAGAAGGATTTGTCGCCAACCTGAATGAAACCGTAGCCTTTGCCGTCAGGCCGTTTTCCGACCTGAACAACGTTTCTCTGCCAGCCAACCTTTTTATCCAGCCCGCCGCCCTGAAGATTTTTCCGAATAGAAACGGCTCCATCGAAATCAGAAAACGCCATTTCTACTACGATCAAGCCATCGACCGGACGACCCATGTTGAGCTGACGAATGTAAGTGCAGTAAAAGATGAATCCGCAAGCACCGTAACTGTTTCAGCCTCTGACGATTACGTAATCTTGAACCCCCGAAATCGTTATATTATCTCCGAGGGGCATTCCGGCGATGTGTACTTTGGAAACCACATGAATTACGCTGCCGCCATCTCAAATATCCTTGTTCAGCCTCCAAAAAGCCGCAAGGCGGACATCGAGTTCGCGGAAGAGGCTGACTTGCCGAGTGTTCTCAGAGAAGTCGAACAGGGGACGAACCCCGCTTTCATCGGCGTAGACAATACCGAAAAATTACTCACCATCGGCGGCGGCACGGGGCCTTCGCTGGGGGCCGTCTGGTTCCGTGACACGCGCAGCATCGGCGGAGTTCGGGAATTCTGCAACAGCAACGGGTGCTTTTTCGAAGACGGCATCCGGGCCTTCTTCCTGCTGGAATATACCGGTTCCGGCGACGGATTCATTTTTTCGCTGATCAACGGCAGCGGGACCGACGGCGTGGGCAACCTCAAAAACGACACCGCTTCCATCGGCGGCGACATCGAGCGCAGCGAGATGCTGGGCTATTCCGGCGACAGCCGTCTGGATGTGGCCGGCACGCAGTTTTTAGATACCTCCGGGGTCTATCGCGGTCTCTTGCCGCCTAAAATCGGGGTGGAGTTCGACACCAAAGTCAACGTCAGTTCCGGCGACAATCTCTGTTCGAACTCGACCAACCTCCGGGCCAATACTCGCAACGATCCCGGAACCTCGGCTGCCAATCAAGACGCCGTCCAATTCATTTACTGGGGGGCAAGCACGCTCGATGTGCCGTGCCGCGAGGAGCCTTTCTGCCAGGGCAATTCGTCGTGCACCGGCGACCCGTCATACGATGACAACCGTCATAACGCCCTGTTCCCAAACTGGAAATTCAACACCGGCGGAGCGATCCTCTCGGCGCCGGCCATCGGCAGCGACGGCACCGTCTATGTGGGCTCCAACTCCACCCGGTTTTATGCTGTCAACCCCGACGGCACTGAGAAATGGCGCGTAAATCGGTCGGGCCCCTGGTATTCGCCCACCCTGACCTCGACCGGCCGGATTTATGTCGGGGCGGGCTCCACGGAAAACCAGCTGTTCGCCATCCGAGACGATGGAACGTTCGGAAACATCTTGTGGAGCTTCCCGACGGGCGGCGCGGTGACGACCAAGCCGGCAGTTGGCACGGTAGGGGGCAGCAGCGGGATCATTTATTTCGGTTCCAACGACGGCATCTTCCGTGCGGTCAACTCAGTGGAACGCTAGTCTGGCGGTTTCCCACGTTTGGCCCTACTCAACCGTTCCGTTCCTCCCCGACGATCTCTACTACCGGAGACCTCGTCTATTTCGGGTCAGATGATGGTAATTTCTACGCTCGCTTTGCCGATAGCGGCGCGCTCAGGTGGACCGCATCCGCCGGCACTCCTTTTCGATCATCTGCAGTCGTTAGCTCGGACGGCACTGTGTATGTTGGAAACGATAACGGTAGGATCTATGCCTTCAACGGCACTACCGGTGCGGAGCTCTGGATATTCGACACCGGCGCGCCGGTGCGGTCTTCTCCGGCCCTCAGCAGCGACGGCACGCGAGTCTATATCGGCTCGGAAAGCAACAATGTGTACGCCCTTAACGCCGCCAGCGGAGTTGCGGTCCCGTCGCCCCCGTCATCATGGCCTTTCACCGGAGCCTCCGGCGACATCGATTCGGGGATCCAGGTCGACGCCAACGGCCATATCTACTTCGGCTCCGACGACGATAATGTCTACGCCCTATATCCCGACGGCACCCTGAAATGGAGCTTTACGACCGGAGGAAACGTTGAAGTAAAACCGGCGGTTAAAGGCGACGGCACCGTGTACGCCGGATCGAATGACGGCCATCTCTATTCCATCAACCAGGTGACGACACCCGCCAACCTCAAGGACTTGCTCATTACCTCCAGCACCTCTAGCGGGACGACATCGGTCGGCGGAGTTCCGGTAACCATAACCAGTGAAGCGGATTGGCTCAAGGGCAGTTCATCGAAGGGTCCCTGGGCCGTACGCCTCGAAATCGAGCGCAAACAGGTAGAGGTCGCCGGAACCTACGCCTACAAATTGAAAGCCTGGATCCGGCAGTGCAACGCGGTCAGCTGCAACGATCCCAACGACCCCTTGGGCACCTTTTATGAGGACACGCGCGTCCAATACTCTCCGGCCGCCAAGCCTCCGATGATCGAACAGACCGTCAATCTGGTGCCGTCCGACCACATCGCGTTCGAGCGTTTCATTTTTGGTTTTACGTCACAGACCGGTGCCGGCGAGACTCAAACCGCCACTATCCAGAAGTTTCAGCTCAGCTTTATCCGCACCAACGACCCGGTGGTGACCACCGACCCCCTATGGCCGTAGCCCTCCGCCTTGACCTCAAAACCAATTAATTTTATTGACAACCCCAAAAATCGCTTTTATGCTGGCCCTAAGTTTTCGGCTTTGGTCAGGAGGGAGTTTAATCGGTAGTTCTTCTTCAAAAAGAACATTCCATCGATCTCGTCATTAAAAAACTCTTCGGGGAAGGGGTGCACCATGAAAAGAAGAACGTCGTGTCTGCTTCTTCTCGTTGCGTTTTTATGGCTCGCGCCGGCCGCATTCGCTCTTACGTTTGATCTAAACACTCCTTTCACTGACGCGGGAACGGGTTCCGTTGTTCAGCCGGCGCCGCTAAGCGCCACGTTCAGCGATGTTACGGGAGGAGTTCAGCTCGCGCTATCGGCGGCTGGATTGCCAAGCGGATCGTACGTCACCCAATGGTATTTCAGCATTTTTCAAAACAACGAAATCGCCGCTCCTCAACAGTCAGGGTTGGCGACAGACCCTCGCCTCCAGCTTTTCCTTCTTAGCCCGGACAACCTTAATGCGGGAACCCAAACGTCCACATTGGGAAACGGTTTCGACATCTCGATGACCTTCGCCAACACCGGTAACCTATTTGAATCCCAGGATACGGCGACATTCCTGTTTTTGATTCCTACCGGAATCCTGGCCGAGTGGTTCAACCAGCTGAACACCGCGGGCACTTTCTACGCAGCCGCCAATGTCCTTAGCCTTGGGGGAGCCGGGAACTGGATTGCAGCCACATCCGCAACGACACCCGGGCCTGGCCCCGGCCCCGGCCCCGGACCGGCGCCCGTGCCCGAGCCGGCGACGATGATCCTGCTCGGCCTTGGCCTTGGAGGCCTGACGGTGTTCGGCCGCAAAAAGTTTTTCGCGTAATCCAGTCTCATTCCAAAGCACTAAGGACGGGATCTTTTCCCGCCCTTAGTGCTTTTTTGTGCTTTACTTTAGTGGATAGATAAAAAGATCCGCTGATTTAAAGGGCGCCTGGCGTGAGACGGCTCCGGCACTGTCCTCTGCAACTTTAGCCTGATAGCTCCTCTTCAGACATACCCGCCAGCTTCATGATGGCCCGCTGTGTAGAACCCTATCTTCAAGTCATCATTCCCATGAACCGGCACTGTGATGCGCAGGTTGCTGCCTTGCTTGGCGAAGATATGATGACTGCCAGTAATTCGGGCCAACGACCAGCCTCTTCCCTCTAATAGTTTACTCACAGTAAGGGGACAGGTATGAATTTATTCATTTCTTCATAGCGCTTGGGCTTTGAGCAAACTCGCGAGGCTATGCTGCATCAATTTCAAGGATAGCTTGCCGCAAGCTGATTGCTGCGCGAATTTTTATCATTTACAAAATGATAAATTAAGAATAATCTATCCTCTGGAGAATGATAGATGCGCGATGTGCTTTCCCAGAAGCTGGTTGACTCGCTTGCCATCCCGCCACCGCCGCTGACCCGTCGCGATATCCGCCTGCCGGCAGTTCGCAACAAGGCACTGGCGGTGATCGGCATGCGCAGGAGCGGAAAGTCGACTTTCCTCTGGCAATGCCTGGCAGACCGTCTAACGGACGGAACGCCTCGGGGCGATTTGGTTTACATCAGTTTCGAGGACGAACGGCTTGCCGGTATGCAACCGGCCGACCTGGCGTGGCTGGTCGAAGAGTATTACCGCTTGCGGCCGAGCGCCCGTGACACGCGCATCGTGACCTTCTGCTTCGATGAAATCCAGATGATTTCAGGATGGGAGGCTTTCGTCCGGAGGCTTCTAGACACCGAAAAGGTTCAACTTTTCATCTCCGGTTCATCCGCCCGCCTGTTGAGCCGAGAAGTCGCCTCCAGCATGCGCGGCCGTGCGCTGGAAGTTCTAGTCCATCCCTTCAGCTTCCGGGAGGCGCTGCGTCATGCCGGCGTTGAGCCGGGACCACACCGGCGCCGGGTTTCCAAAGCGGCTCGATCCGACCTGGACCACCGGCTGCGCACGTACCTCCTAGAGGGCGGGTTTCCGGAAGCCTTGGGAGTCGACCCGCGCGACCGTTTTGCGCTGCTGCGAAGCTATGTCGACGTGGTTGTGCTGCGCGACGTCATCGAACGCCACGCCGTTACCAACCCGGTGGCGCTGCGATGGATGCAGCGTCATTTGCTAGCCAACGCCGGAGCGCACTTCAGCGTCCAAAAGTTTTACAACGCACTTCGCTCCCAGGGCCTCGCAGTGGGCAAGGATACTTTGCACGCTTACCTCGGCCACCTGGAGGACACCTTCCTGATTCGCACCGTCAACTTGCACACGGCATCGGAACGGCAGCGAATGGTAAACCCGCGCAAGGCATACCCCGTGGACCCCGGCCTCATACCGGTTTATGAGCGTACGGGCAGACCGAACCTTGGCCATGCTCTGGAGACGGCGGTGCTCATCGAATTGGAACGTCGCGGATGCCAAACCGCTTATATTCGCACTCAGGAAGGGCTGGAGGTGGATTTTCTTGCCCAGGCCGCCGGACAGCCTCCCACACTGATTCAAGTCTGTCTTGACACTTCCGACCCGGCGACATGGGAAGGGGAGGTGCGTGCGCTGTCGGCTGCCGCAGCGGAGATTCCAGGCAGCTCGGCCTTGCTTTTGACCCTGGATTCAACACCGCCAAGGCCGCCGTTGCCTGCCCCTCTGCACTGGCGCCCGGCGGCCGCCTGGCTGCTGGATCCGCTTTAACTCATCTTCGACCGTCAGATTTTTATTTTTAAATAATTACGGTTTGATACAAGATCGGCACAAGGAGGGAGTCGAAACTGCGAAAAAATTCGGAAGAACTATCCCCGCTCGCTGATAGTCGTGCGGATAGTTTATTTTCGATTGGCGGCTTGAAGAATTAAGTTGATCTGCCGGAATATATCCTGTAAATATTACGATCATGAGCGAAAATTTACAGATAAAAAGGTTTTTGAGGCAACACCTTCCTAAGCGCTCGTCCAAACGAGTGGTCTTGATAACTGGCGCACGCCAAACCGGAAAGACCACGCTGTCGAAAGCCGCCTACCCTGAGATGCGCTACATCAATCTCGACGCCCCTGAAAACCGTGACGCCCTGCGAACGATCCCGACATCCTCCTGGGGCCGGGATGTGGGTGACGCCGTAATCGACGAAGCCCAAAAAGAACCCATTGTCTTTGAAAAGGTCAAATTTGCCTTCGATGCCGGCCAGGTTTCTTTTTGCGTCTTGACGGGCTCAAGCCAGATCCTTCTCATCAAGAAAATCCGCGAGACGTTGGCAGGGCGCATCTCGCTCTACGAACTGTGGCCGCTGATGGCCGGCGAGATCTTTCACGGGCAGGCTGAAGAGGATTTGGCGCAGCCGCTGGTTGACCGGCTTTTTTCCCAAACCTCCATTGACGAGATTTTCAGCGCGGCTCCGGGCATCCTCCTGGATGAAAGCGAAAGCCGTCAACGCGCTGCTCAGGATTACTTGCTGCAGTGGGGCGGGATGCCACCTCTTTTGCATCTTCCCGCAGAAGAGCGCTGGAAATGGCTGAAAGATTACGGATACACCTATTTGGAAAGGGACCTTTCCGACCTCGCCCGCCTTGACGACCTGGAGCCTTTTCGGAAATTTCAGAAACTCTCCGCCTTGCGTTCAGGAAAGCTCCTACAGTATTCCGAGATGGCGCGAGACACCGGCGTCAGCGTCGACACGGCCCGCAGGTATTTGGAATACCTCCGGCTCTCATACCAGACCATGCTGCTTCAGCCCTACCACCGCAATCTCACCAGCTCCGCCATCAAGACCCCCAAGTTGTACTGGGTGGATCTTGGGCTCCTGCGCATGCTCTGCGGATTCCAGGGCGAGCCGTCTGGCGAGATGTATGAAACCTATGTCGTCGCCGAGCTGGTCAAGTGGATGAAAACGGTTCAATCTCCCGGCGAGCTCTACTTTTACAGGACCCGCTCGGGCCTCGAGGTCGACTTGATCCTTGAAACCCCGTCGGGCATTCTCGGAATGGAAATCAAATCCCGCGGCACGGTCACCGGCGCCGATTTGCG
This sequence comes from uncultured delta proteobacterium, assembly GCA_963700055.1. Lineage (GTDB taxonomy): Bacteria > Desulfobacterota > Desulfobacteria > Desulfobacterales > SpSt-501 > SpSt-501. Next base: position 45,540 of record CAVOWH010000017.1, read on the forward strand.
CCCTTTGAGGAATGTTGCGGCAAGCCTGGGAGGCGAATGGCGCGGGGGCATCGTCATCTACCGCGGAAAGGAGATCCGGAAAATCGCGGAACCCTCCATCTGGGCCGTTCCCTCCCACCGGCTCTTCATCGGTTGATGAAGATCTCAGTAGTCGGGACGGCAGAATACAATTGTAGGGACAGGTATGAATTCATTCATTTCTTCGATGCTTCAAAAGGTTGGATTGGTTGGATTGGTTGAAGCGGTTCTGTCAACCGGCCTGCAAAACGGCGTTTGCATGTGCAAAAACGTCGAGTTGCAAGCCCATATTCAAACAAAAAGAATTGTAATGTACTTTACCGGAAACTGGTTGACGCGCTTGCCACCCAAGCCTCCGCCGGTGAGCATCCCAACACCTCGACCAAGAGCGGTTATAGGGTATAGGGTACCTCTACGAAGCGATGCTTCTTGGGGTTGAAATCTTTGGAGTTGCGGGTGGAAAGCTTGGTGTGATGCAACTGAGCCAGCGCGGCTTGAAAGGCATCCGGCAGCTTCCAGCCGTGTTCTCTTCTCAGTCTCCCTGCAGCATCGGCCGCCGCGCGGTCGATCACCAGCAGGACATATTGATCCAACAGCATTCCCGCCTCACTGAAACCGGCATCATCCATTCCGCACAATATCTCCGCCCGCGTGATGACCGATATGGCGGTTTCGCGTGGATCCAGCCCTGTCAGGAATTCCGATGCTTTTTTCACACCGTTTAAATGATCAATCAAAATCACCGAGTCGATGAGCCGCAAAATCATGCGCCGTTCCATTCCGCCCGGATCTGTTTTTGGTATTTCAGTCCGTCGCCTCTTTGCCAGAGCCCGCATGTCCGCTTGAGGAGCGAGGCATACAGGTTCTGGCGTTCGCTGAGCTTCAGGTTATGGATCCCTCGGCGGACGGCTTCTGCCAATGATATCCCGTGCGTCCGGCTGTAATCGATCAACCAACGTTTGTCCTCAACCGGAAGAGTTATAAGGGTTCTCGTCGATGCCATCAGCGCCTCCTAAATATATAGTCATATATATATCGCTATACTGTATCATGTCAATCTGGAACACATATGAGGGACAGACACATGGGCGCTGGTATCGGGGACGTGATATCGGGTATGAATTGATTCATTTTACGGCACGGCCAATTGAAGGTTTCGATCTTTAGCAAATTTCTCTCCACGATAGACCGCCTTGGTCACTGCGGACTGGGTAATCCCGAGCAACCGCGCAACGCTCACTGCCGTCATGGCCAATTCCCGTATCGCCCAATAGCACACCAAGCCCCTCGCCTCCACGCGCCGTGGCTGTCTGCTGGCGATCATGATGCTCTCGGCCTCCAATCCCACAATTTCCCCCGCCCGCCTTACCACCTCTTTAAAATCGTACCCCTGCGCCCTGATCGCGTAACGGCGCTCCAACCGCTCATTTTGTCCGGCGAGAACGGACTCCACAAAATCACGGTCGCCCAATATGCGCTCATCACCCTTGAAATGGTCCCCTGACCGACGTAATGACTTGACCGCGCTCCATCCTCCCATACTGCGAATGAGCCCGCCGCCGGTTAAATCCGGCCGTCTGCCCATTGATATGCCTTTTTCCACAAAAGCCCAATACGCCCTTCTTGCCGGTTGAACGCCTTTCCCGAATCGGCTGAGCACCTCATCGGATTTCTGCCAGACATTATCACCATACCCCATCAACGTGCTGTGGCCGCCGTACTTATAACAATCCAACTCGTCCATCGTTGTGACCTGATTCGCCCGCAACGGATTCAGATGGATGTAGCGCACCAACTCCAGAAAATACGAATCCTCCTGACATAAAATCGATTTGTAGCGGTTTTGAAACAAGTGGCCGGCACGGCGGTGGCGTCGATTGAAGCTGCCTGCATATCCGCTCAACAAACGCCCCATGACGTTGGCGATAGGTGCATTTCCGGTCTTCAACAGAAGATGAAAATGATTGGGCATCAACGTCCACGCAAAACACGGGGTCTGAGACTCTACCAGAATCTTCTCTATCCTTTTGAGAAAATCATCCCGGTCGGAGTCCGTCCGAAAGATTTTCCGCCCCTCAATCCCCCGGCAAATGATATGGTGCAGTGCACCTGGAGCATCAATGCGCGCTTTCCTTGGCATAAGAAAATAATAGCGCCTATCAACCATGTATGCAATTCATATTTTCATACCTGTCCCCATATTAGTTAGTTTGCCTTTGAAAGATGACCTGTCATGGCTACTCGCAGGAAAACGATTCGTCGAACATCTCCGGGTCCGGCTCGTTCGGCTGCTTGACCATCAGGAAACTGGCCTCGGTGCGGGGCAGCACTTTCATGGGCAGGGTGCCGAGGGTGCGGCGGCGGACGTCGTGCATGTGGCTTTCTCCCATGACGATGATCGCATCGCTTCCGGCCGCCTCCAGAATGACCTTGAACCGCTTGGCCCCGCGGGGTTGGTGCACGCGCATGTCTTTGCCGCAGCGCGCGAGCCAGGCGCTGGCCAGCGCCAGGCAATGCTCGGCCTGTGCGACCGCCTGCGGGTCGGGGATTGGCTTCTGAACGCACATCAGTTCGATGCGTCCCCGAATGGAGGGCAGCAAGCGCTTCAAGAAGGGAAAGATTCGCCGCGAGGACGGCGAGCCGTCGGCGCACACCACATAGCGGTCGTCGGGCATCCCGCCCCGCACCACCAGAAAGGAGCAATGCAGATCGAGGGCCAGCTTGCGCGGAATGTTCATCGGTGCAAACCGCCCCAACGGTCCGCGGCGCGGCGCGGCGATGACGACCAAGTCGAATTGGTTCTCGGCGATTTCGTGGTTGAGTTCGTCCACCAGGTTGCCGAAGCGCTCCGAAAAGAGCATGCGCTCGCCGTTGGTTTTCAGCGCAAAAAAGACATGCCCGTGGGGCAGGTCGCGGAGTTTGATTTGAGCGACCGGGGATAGAAGCCCGGCGGCTTCAAGCGTGTCGGCCGCCTTCAGCAGAAGTTGCACCCCTTCAGGCAGATCCAGCCGGTCCTTCGCAGGAATGTCCACCCCCACCGGAGGCGGAGCTTCGGCGGCGTGAGTTCCGGAGCGGACCGTGATGACGGCAAGTTCCGCGTTCAAACGCTCGCTGAGCTGGGCGGCGGCCTTGAGTGCCGACGCCGCCGCCGGTTTTCTGTCGATGACCACAAGGATTTTCAAAGCAGCCTCCCTACCGGTGACGACCGAGTGCTTGGATATCGATTCGGTGGGTGGGCAGCGTTTCAGTTGAGCATGCAAGGCTGCCTCACAAAGCTGTTTTTCGCTCATCACTTTCGGCCCTTGCCCCTTCCGTTCCGATACCGCCGCCGCCCTCGCCCGGACAACGCGGACAGCGTGGTTGGGCCCCCTTACCCAGAATTTCCCAGTTTCCCCGTTTCAGGTCCGTGCATTCATGAAACACCGCAAATTCGCAGGCCGTGCAGATAAAAGGACAGAAATACCCGCGCATGGCCATGCGAATGGCGGACCGGGTGCTGCTGCTGATGTGAGACTCCCCGATTTCCCGCAGCAGCCCCGAGTTCTTGAACACCTGGAAAACTCGCGCATTGACGCCCGAAAAAAACAAACTGCCGCCCCGCTCTCCCAGTTGAGCCAGCATCTGCTCGAGCACGTGCACGCCGCTGGCGTCGAAATTGTTCACCTGGTGCATGCGGACGAGCAGGCAGCTCATGTACGGATGGCTTTTCAGCCGGCGCTGAAGGTCTTCCAGCACGAAGTCCGACGAACCGAAGAAGATGGATCCCTCGACCCGGACAATGTCCATCTGGCAGCACATCTTCCCATGCGTCGCCGCGACCATCTTGCCGCTGATGAGATCCGGAACGGTGGAGTAAATCCGCGGCTGCGAGGTCGTCTTGAGGTGCAGCCCGATGGAAAGCAGCGTTCCCACATAGACGGCGAACTCGATGCTCAGAAAGATGGTTGACAGAAACGTGATGGCCAGCACGGCGGCGTCGTTGCGGGTGGAGCGCATCGCGCGCTTGATGTCTGCCACCTTGATCATCTCGACCGAGATCACCAGCAACGCCCCGGCCAGGGCCGCCACCGGCAGATCGGCCGCAAACGGCGCCGCCGCCAGCACCGTCACCGCCACCGCCACCCCTGAAATGATCCCGCTCATGGGGGTTTTGCCGCCGGACCGAAAGTTGATCGCCGAACGGGTGAACGACCCGCTGCCGGGATACCCGCTGAAAAGACCGGCCGCAATGTTGGCCAGCCCCTGGCCCAGGAACTCCTGGTTCATGTTGATCCGCTGGTGGGTTTGGCCGGCGATGGCCTTGGCAATCGATGCCGCCTCGACCAGACCCAAAATCGCGATCGCCAGCGCCCCCGGGATCAGGCGGCTGAAATTTTCATTCCAGCCCACGGCCGGCAGATGAAACGGAGGCAGGCTGCGCGGGATCGCTCCCACCACGGCGACCCCCTGTGCCTCCAGATGGAACCCCCCCACCAGCCCGCCCACCAGCAGCATGGCGATGAGCGTTCCCGGCCAGGTCGGCCGGATTTTTTTCAGGACCACGATCGCGGCGATGGTCAGCAGCCCCAAGAGCAGGGTCGGCGGATGGGCTTCCGTGAGGCGCGTCAGAAGCTCCAGCATACCGCCTGCCAGCGATCCGCCTATTTCCAGCTTCAAACCCAGGAAATTGGGGATCTGCTTGAAGCCGATCAACACCGCCGCACCGGAGCTGAAGCCGAGAATCACGGAATGGGAGACGAAATTCAGAAACACGCCGAGGCGAGCCAGGCCCATTCCAAGCTGGATGACCCCCACGATGAACGCCAGCAGCAGGGTGAGCTCGATGTAGTGCGGGGTCCCCGCGGGCACAAGCTCGGACAAAGAGGTAAACACCACCAGCGATACGGCCGTGGTGGGCCCGGTGACAAGATGCGCGGAGCTGCCCCAGAGGCAGGCGACGATGGTCGGGACGATGGAGGCAAACAGACCGTATTGGACCGGCACCCCGGCGATCAGGGCGTAGGCCATGGACTGCGGCACTGCGACCACCGCAACGGTGAGGCCCGCCACGAGATCCGCACGAAGGTGGCGCCCGCTGTAACGGCGCAACCACGGACCAAAGGGGATTAGAATCGATGCGAACGAGTGCACGCCGGATCAGCCCCGTGTCCGCGCACACGGGACGGGTGCTCTCCCTTCCGCTTCATTTTTTTGCTTCCACCAGGCCGAGGTATTCGCCATAGCCTTCCTTTTCCATCGCTTCTTTCGGGATGAACCGCAGCGATGCCGAATTGATGCAGTAGCGCAGGCCGGTCGGCGGGGGGCCGTCCGGGAACAGGTGGCCGAGGTGCGAATCGCCGAAACGGCTGCGCACCTCGGTGCGCGCCATGAAATGGCTGCGGTCGGTCTTTTCCACGATGAAGCGGGGATCCAGCGGCCGGGTGAAACTGGGCCAGCCGGTGCCGGAATCGAATTTATCCGCGGAGCTGAAAAGCGGCTCCCCCGATACGATGTCCACATAGATCCCTTCGCGCTTGCTGTTCCAGAACTCGTTTTCGAAGGGCGGCTCGGTGCCCTCCTCTTGCGTCACATGGTATTGAAACGGCGTCAAGCGCTTCCGCAGCTCGGCCTCGCTGGGCTTGGCGTAGGCCGGCCCGCCGCCGGAGGCCTTTTCGGCCGACGCGCCCCAGGTCTGCTGAATGAACCGGTCACGCCCGGAGCCTTGACGGTAGAGGCTGTAGCGCAGCGCGTTATTTTTATGGTAGTCTTGATGATACCCCTCGGCGACGTAAAATCGGCTCAGCGGCCGGATCTCGGTGACTACGGGCTTCTTGAAACGACCGCTTCGCTCCAGCTCCTGCTTGGACGCCTCCGCCAGACGCCGCTGTTCCTCATCGTGATAAAAAATGGCGGTGCGGTATTGAGCCCCGCGATCGACGAACTGACCGCCGGGATCCGTCGGGTCCACATGCCGCCAGAAGACGTTGAGAAGCTCTTTGTAGGTGATTTTGGCGGAATCGTAAATGACCTGCACCGCCTCGATGTGCTCGGTGCGGCCGGAGCTGACCTCCTCATAGCTGGGGTGATCGGTGTTTCCGCCGGTGTAGCCGGAGATCACCTCGATCACCCCGTCTGTTTTTTCAAAATCCGCTTCGCTGCACCAGAAGCACCCTCCCGCGAAGGTCGCTTTTTGGGGATTTTCTTGATTGGCTTTCATTTCGGTCGGTTTTCCGGTTGGGGGTTGGGTGGCTGCGTGAATTCCCGCGAGGACGCCCCCCGCGAGCAGGATCATTATGATGGAAAAGTTGCGTTTCATGGGCTGCCCTCCGCAGGCTCCACGTTGGATGGCGTGGGGTGCGGCCCGAGCGACGCCATGTGAACGCCGGCTACACGGGGCGCACCGCCTATCGCGCTCCGGCCGATCCGGAAAAACGCGCGGTTTCGCCATCAATATAATCCGTAATTGCGAATGATAAAGACGGGGCGCTGCAAAAAATCCCTCAGCCGATCGCAAATCGCTATGCTGCTGCGCCCCCGCCGCCTTCGCATGCTTTCAACAACGGGAATCGATCATCTCGCTGAAACCGCTGCCACCAAACAGTTCAGCCCCGCCCGGATGTCCAGCGGGGACATCTTCAGCATCACGCCCCGTCGACCGGCGTTTATCAGTACCTCCTCCAGTGATAGGATGGGCTGGTCCATCACCACGGGCAGGGGCTGTCTCACCCCGAACGGACTGATCCCGCCGACGCGGTAACCGGTCAGGCGCTCTGCGCTCACCGCGTCGGCCAGGCTGGCCGTTTTGGCCGCCAGCGCCCGAGCCAAACGCTTCAGATCGAGCCGCCGATCCCCGCAGACGAGCACCAGCACGTTGCGCTGCGGTCCGGCGGCCGCCACGAGGGTTTTGACCGTGCGCCCGAGCGGGAACCCCGTCGCCCGGGCGGCAAACTCAGCCCCTTTTTCAAGGTGCTCGTAGGAAACGACCTCAAACGGCAGGCGGCGCTCTTTGAGGAATTGAATGGCGGGGGTGGACATTCGGATTTCTTTTTGTCAACGACTCACAATTATGGTACTAGAAACCACCGTTGCGGTTTTAGCCTCATGAAGAAGTAAACAAGAGGGTTGAGCGATGAAAACGCACTTGCTGGGACGCGACAAGATTCCGGACTCCATGGTGCTGGCCGTCGTGCTGGTTTCAACGGTCTACTGGGTGCTCGATTCCATCCTGAACATCTTCTTTTCAAACAAGTTCAACCTGATCGCCCAGCTGATCGGCCCGGACCTGTACGACATCTACATCCGCGTGGTGGTCCTGTGCCTGCTGGTCATATTGGGCTCCCATGGCCAGACCATCATCAACCGCCTGCGCGAGGCCCAGCAAAAATTGAAAGAGTCCGAGGAGCTGTGGCGTTCGCTCGTCGAAACGGCGCCGGACACCATCATGACGGTCGACCAGGCGGGCGTGATTCGTTTCATCAACCACCCGCTGGCCGAGATGCCGCCAAATGCCGTGGTCGGTCGCTGTCTCTATGACTTGCTCCCGCACGATTACCGCGGCACGGCGCAGGAAATCGTGAAAACAGTCTTCCGCACCGGCGAGACCGACATGTTCGAGGTCCGCATCGACGGCCCGCGCGGCCCCGCCTGGTTCACCTATCGCGTCGGCCCCCTGCGCAAGGAGCACCGCGTCATCGCCGCCACCATCATCTCGACGAACACCACCGAGTTCAAGCGGGCCGAAGAGCTCACCCGCTACAAGGAGCTGTTCGAAAACGTGGGCGACAGCGTTTTCATCCTCAACCGCAACGGAATCGTCATGGAATGCAACGATCGCGTCTATGAGAGCACGGGCTTTACCCAACCCGAGCTGGTGTCCCGGCCGCTCTTCGATCTGGTCGACCGCGCCCAGTCCGATTTCGTCCGCGCGATGCTGCAGGACGTGTTGCGGGAAAAGGAGGTGCGCTTCGAAGTCACCTTCCAGACCAAGCCCGGCGGGGTGGTGCCTTATGAAATCAACTGCCGTTATGTCGTCTATTTGGGCGAGCCCTGCTTCTTATGCGTCGCCCGCGACGTCACCCAGACCAAGCGGATGCACAACCAGCTCATCCGCTCCGAACGGCTGGCCGCCACCGGGCAATTGGCGGCCTCCATCGCCCATGAGATCAACTCGCCCCTTCAGGGCATCACCGCGCTGCTGAACGTCCTGCGTTCGACGTATACCGACGACGACTACCTACAGCGCAAGCTGGACCTGGTGAAGAGCGCCTTCAACAGCATCCGGGATACGGTTAGGAACCTGATCGACCTCAACCGGCCGGGCAAGGAGAAAAAGCAGGTCACGGACGCCAACCAGGTGATCGACAACACCGTGTCCCTGGTCAGGAGCCTGCTCAAGAAAAACATGATCGCCGTGCGCCTCGACCTGGCGGCCCAGCAATCGACGCTCATCGCCTCCCCGCAGCAGCTCGGACAGGTCGTCATGAACCTGATCAACAACGCCGTGGAGTCCATCACCGGCGCGCCCGGCTATTTCGAAAAAGCCCACCTCACCCCGGGCGGGGGCGGCAGCATCGCCGTCCAGACCTACAACCGCGACGATGCGTTGGTGGTTGAATTAAAGGACAGCGGGCCGGGAATTCCGGTAGAGGACCTGAACCGCATCTTCGACCCGTTTTTCACGAAAAAGAAGCCCATGGGGATGGGCGTCGGCCTGAGCATCTGCCACGGCATCGTCGAGGATCACCGGGGAAAGATCACCGCATCCAACGCGCCGGAGGGCGGCGCGGTCTTCACCGTCGTCCTGCCGCTGCGCCCAGACACCCTTCCCGCGGACAGCCGGGGGGATGTCGTGCCGGCGGCCGTCCATCAGCCCTCGTAGGGTTTGCCGCACTCCCGGCAGCGGCCGTCCGGCCCGATCACCCCGATGCAGTTCCCGTCGCTGCACAGCCGGCGGTTCTCCCAATCGTCACCGGTTGCGCCGGAGATGGTATCGGCCACCGGCGGTCGAACGGCCGGCTCGGCGCTCGAAGGGGCTTCTTCCGCCGGCTGCTCCCCTGAAAGGCCCGCCGGCTCGCGGGGCCGCCCGCACTCTTTGCAGCGGCCGTCCGGCCCGATCACCCCGATGCAGTTCCCGTCGCTGCACAGCCGGCGGTTCTCCCAATCGGCTGCGCCGGATCCATTCGCTGGTGCATCGGCGCCTTTTCCTTCCGGTTCCATCGTGTCACTCCTTCTTTGGCAAAAGGGAAGACCCTCTTGGTGCGCGTCACCGTTCTAAAAGCGGCCGGAGATCTTTCAAACGGTCGATGTGATGATCGGCCGGCAGGGACGGATGGCAGTAGGCCACGAACGGCACCGCGGCCGCGCGGGCCGTGCTCGCGTCCACATCCGAATCGCCGACGAACAGGGCCTGATGCGGCTGAACCTTGAAGTGTGCCAGAATCTTGAACAGCGGGTCCGGAAAAGGCTTCGGCCGCTCGACATCCAGCGAGGTCACCACGAGGTCGAAGCGGTCGGAAAGCCCGAATTCCCGCAGCAGTTGTTTCATCGTGTCGGTGCGGTTGGTGGCGATGGCCGTGTGGAACTTTCCGCGCATCCAATCCAGCAGCTCGACCAGATCGGGCGCCATCGTCAGATGCTGGAGGAACCCGCCGTAGTCGATCGTCTTGCGAAACGCATGGGCCGCCTGCCGCTGGGCCTCGTCTTCAAAGAGGTGTTCCAGCGCCTGCTGAAAGGTGTGCGTGTGCACGAATTGCAGCTGCTCCGCGTTCATCGGCGGGCAGCCGAAATGTCGCCGGATGTGGTTGTAATAGTGCCGATTGGCTTCCAGCGTGTCGAACAGCACTCCGTCGCAGTCAAACGCCACCACGCGCAGATCCATCATGTCAATTGGCTTTCTTTTCAAAGGACGTCTGTGCGCGCAGGTAGACATAAACGCGCACGTCCATCTCCGGCTGGAGGGGATGGTCGGTTTTCACTCGCACCGTATCATTGTAGGAACCGGCTTCACTCCTCAGATTCTGCACCATCAGGGCGTAGGCCTTCTTGCCGTCCTGGGTGACCTCGTCCAACTGCACCTTGAGCTTGCCCTCCACGGGATAGGCCCCCAGGGCCTTGAACGGGTACTTCTCCTCGGGCACGATGCTGACCGAGCCCCGCAGGGTTTCCCCGGAAACGCCGCGCAGACTCAGCATGCGCGGGGTGATCGCGGCGAAGCGGTCGACCGGACCGGCGATCGTCAAGTGCACCACCGGCGCCTTCGGGTCGTTGGTCATGACATCGGCGGATTTTTCCAGCTTGCGGCCGCCGTAGCCGGCCGTATCCACTCGGATGCTGATTTTTCCCTCGCCCCCGGCGGGGATCTGTCTCGGAAAGGAGACCGCCGCGCACCCTCAGCCGGTGCGCACGTCGTGGATGAGGAGCGGATCCGAGCCCTTGTTCAGCACCACGAAATCGTGGACGACCTTGACTCCGTCGATCACCGGCTGGAACTCGAAGGCTTTTTCCGGAAAAAAGGCGGAGGCTCCGGGCCCCAAACTGCCGGTGCCCGGAGATGCAGGCTGGGCCTGGGCTGTGCAAGGGAAAACCACCACGGTAAGGACGGCCAGCATGATCGCTGCCGCCGCACGTTTATACCAACGCATCCTGATCGCCTCCGGTATTGAGGTCCGCTGATGAGAACAAGATCGCACCATTCGGGTTAACGCTAATTGAAAATTTTAGGGCGCGACGCCGTCAAAGTCAAGCCGCCCCGGCGGGCCGTTTCACGGCAGCTTTTTTACATGAGAAACAGGGGATCCACGTCGATGACCATTCGCACCCGCTGCCGGATCAATCCAGGCGGAAGATCGGCCAGCAGCCGATCCGCAAACCGGTGCAAGGCGCCGGCCTGAAGCGATTTCACCAACAGTTGCCAGCGAAACTGGCCGGCGATCCGGGCCAGCGGGGCTTCGATCGGCCCGAGGAGTTGAATCGATTCGGCCAAGCCCGGATCCGCGGCCCGCAGCGCCTGGCATTGGGCGCCGAGGGCTTCCGCCTGCTCGCGGGTGATGCGCTCGTCGCCTCCGGAAAGGCGCAACTGGATCAGGCGCGTGACCGGCGGATAGCCGAGCGCCTTGCGGAAGGCGATTTCCTGTTCGTAGAACGCTTCGAAGTCCTGCGCGCAGGCCGCCCGGATGCTGAAGTGGTCGGGAGTGAAAGTCTGCAGGATCACATGGCCGGGGCGGTCGCCGCGGCCGGCCCGGCCGGCCACCTGGGACAACAGCTGGAAGGTCCGCTCCCCGGCTCGAAAGTCCGGAAAGCTCAGCGACAAGTCGGCGCAAATGATTCCCACGAGAGTGATGCCCGGAAAGTCATGCCCCTGGGTCACCATCTGCGTCCCGATCAGAATGTCGATCGTCTTCTCGCGCAGCCCTTTGAGCAGTTGCAGGATGTCCCCCCGGCGACGGGTGGTGTCCCGGTCCATGCGCGCCACGCGCGCCGCCGGAAAAAGGGATCGGACCGCGGCCTCCACCTTCTCGGTGCCCATCCCCAGGCGTTTGATCTGGCTGGATCCGCAGGCCGCACAGGCGGCGGAGGCCGGCAGGCTGAAGCCGCAATAATGGCACCGGTAGGCATTGGCCGCCTGGTGCAGGGTGAGGGAGATGTCGCAGTGCCGGCAGCGCAAAGCCGCCCCGCAGGCGGCGCAGACCGGGAAGTTGGCAAACCCGCGCCGATTGAGGAACAGCAGCGCCTGCTCGCCGCGGCCGAGGGTTTCGGCCATGGCTTGGTTCAATTCGGCGCTGATGAAGCGCCCCGGGCCGCGCAGGTCCCGGCACCGGCGCAGGTCCACGCTGCGGACCGCGGGCAGGGGACGCGCCTCGATGCGGTCCGGCAGCGTCAGCTCGGTGTATTTGCCGGAGCGCACATTGTAATAGGACTGCAGGGACGGCGTGGCCGAGCCTAACAGCGCCACGGCCCCGCTCTGCTGGGCCCGCACCACCGCCAGGTCGCGCGCGCTGTAGTGCAGGCCGCCCTCCTGCTTGTAGGAGGGATCGTGCTCCTCGTCGACGATGATGACCCCCAGGTCGGAAAAAGGGGCGAACACGGCCGAGCGCACGCCGATGGCGATCCGCACTTCCTGCCGCAGAATCCGGGTCCACTGGTCGAAACGCTCGCCGGCAGAGAGCCCGCTGTGGAGCACGGCGACATGCTCCCCGAAACGCGCGCGAAACCGCCTTTCGGTCTGCGTGATCAGCGCGATCTCAGGCACCAGCACCACCGCCGATTGTCCGGAGGCAATCGCTTGGGAAGCCACCCGCAGATAGACCTCGGTCTTGCCGCTTCCGGTCACCCCTCTCAGCAGAAACGTCCGGAAGCCTTGGCCCAACGCGGCGCAAACGCGCCCCGCCACCGCTTCCTGGTCGGCGGTCAGCGCCGGGGCCTTGTCGGGGAGAATGGCTTCCCCGAAGGGATCGCGGAAAAGCCTGCGTGCGAAGATCTCCAAATGGCCGGATCGTTCCAGCGCCCGCAGGTGGTCCCGGGCATGCGGTGCCTGTGCCACGAGCGCGTGGACCGGCAGTTCGCCGGCAGCGGCGACCGCGGCGAGGAGAATCTGCTTCTTCGGGGAGCGCAGGGCGCCCACCGGCGCAGCGGGTCCCAGCCGCACCCAGCGCGCCTGCAAGGCCTTGGCGACCCCGGCCCGCAGCGTTCGCGTGCGCAGGATACAGCCGCGACGCTCCAGCGCGGACAGCACCGCAGCGGGGATTTGCGGGCGGGAGCGCGCCCGCAGCGGTTTTCTGGCCAGAAGTTCCAGGACCCGTGCTTCGTCCGCCGGCAGCCCGTTTTGCCCAAGCCGCTCGCGCCCCGCCTGGGTGATGCACCACGCGGCCGATTCGGCAACGGTGAGCCCGCCGGGCAACGCGGTTTGGATAACGGCACCCAGCGGATGCTTGTAGTAGTCTGCCGCCCAGCGGAACAAAGGAATCATGGCGGCCGGAAAAAGCGGGCCGTCGTCCAGAACATCCAGAATGGCCTTGATCTCCTTCTCCTGCGGAGGAGCGCCCGGCCCCAGCACGTAGCCGGTGGCCCGCCGCCGGCCGAAGGAAACAAGCACGCGCACCCCCGGCGCCGCGGCGGGAGCCAAGGCCGCTGGAACCGCGTAAGTGTAGGTTCCCTGGACCGCCATGGCCATGGCCACTTCGATGGTGCTTCCCGCGGATCCCGACATCGGCCCATCCTTGCTGCAACCATTCTTAAAGACTGTAAATCTTGCGAAGATTTGAATCGCTGCTTAATTTGGGTTATAATACGTTTAGTTTTACATGCTATCAAGAGGGTCCCGGTATCCTGCGCGAGCGCGCGGGGGGGGATCCAAGCTCTGGCAACGAGGAGGATACTATGTCAGTGTTCAAGTTTGGATTGACGCTTGCGGTGGTGGCTGCTCTGATGTTCGGCGCGCTCGGATCGCCGGCCTTCGCCTACCGCTCCGCGAACTCGGACTGCCGCGACCGGGACTACTATAGCGGGTGCGAAAAAGAGCCCACCGGCGGCATGATGATGTGGGACGCCCTGGTCATGCGGCCGGTCGGCATCGTCGGGACGGCCTTGGGTTCGGTGGTCTGGCTCGTCAGCTATCCTTTCGCCTATTGGGGCGGAAACACGGAAGCATCGACGGAAGCGCTGGTCCAAAGCCCCTTCGAGTGGACCTTTCAACGCCCCTTGGGTGAGTTTTAGCCGAATCCGGCGGCCGCACCCCAGATACTCCCTGGCCGATCGACTGTGACTGGTTGAATATGTTCACCGCAACACCCGACCTGCGGGCGTTGCGGCAAGTCATGTTTGCGATCAGGCCCGCGCTGGCGGGGAGCGTCCCCTCCCCGCCGTCCTAAACCGCTAGCAGGCATGGCGTCATCCCCGCGCATGAGTTCGGTCCAATCGGCAAAACACCCCAGAAAGGGCGGTTTCATGCCCAGGCAGGATCCAGCGCGCAAACTGGTCAGGCTCAGCCCCGATTTGGAAGACGCGATCCAGCTGGTGATGAAATACGTCGCCCACGCCACGGGCGCCGAACCGCGCCAGGAAGACCTCGCGGCGGTCTTGAAATCCTATTTCACTCTCGATGAAATCACCAATCAAATCAACTATCTGCTCAAAAAACCACCCGAAAATGCCGGCGCGGAGGCGCGCCCCGGCCCGCAGCGCCCCAGCTTGCGCATCAACCTGATCGGCGCTTCCCATTCGAACTGCCTCGCCCGAGCCGGGTTTTTCATCCGGCCGATCGCCGATGCCATCGGGGAGATTCGCAAGCACGCCGGGGCCATGCTCGGCGTCGCCCCCTCGGATGCCTGTATCGCCTCAAGCCTTCGAAGCAGCTTCATTCTGAGCGAGCTGAAAAATCAAATCGTGTATACCCGCAACCAACTGCGCGGCCAGGACGCATAGCAGCCGACGCCCGCCTTTTCGCCCGCGCTCTGATTTGATCCCCCGCCTTTTCAGGCCGGATTTGATGGTTATAGTGGCCAAGAACGTTTCAAGCAGTAACGCTATCCGACCCTGCTGCGCACCCGAGCGGCGGGGGTGAATCACCCTATCGCCAAGGAGGCAGGTATGAAATCCGATCGATGGCGTTTCAAGGCTTTGTTGGTCAGCAGCTTGACCCTGGTGCTGCTGGGCGGCTGTGCCGGATGGCAGCGCTCCGATTCTCCGCGCGACCGGCTGGCCGATGCCTATGGACTGAAAAACTTCGCGCAGGTCGAGGAACTGCGCTACACCTTCAACGTTCAACTTCCCGACCGGGTGCTCAGCCGGGCCTGGTCCTGGGAACCCAAAAATGACCGCGTAACCTTCAAAGGCACGGCCGAGCAGGGCGGCACCCTCAGCTACGATCGTTCGGTCCTGGCAGGCCAGGCGAACGAACAGGTCAAAAAGGTGGACCCCTGGTTCGTCAACGACAATTACTGGCTCATCTTCCCGCTGCGCCTCTTCTGGGACCAGTCGGCGACGGTCACCGCAGACGAGTCCCCGGCCGCCCTGCCCATCGGCGCGGGCCAGGCCAAGCGCGTCGTCGTCAGATACCCTTCGAACGAAGGCTACACCCCCGGCGACGTTTACGAGCTGTTCATCGGAGCCTCCGATCGGATCGAGCAGTGGATCTACCGCAAGGGGGGCGATCCCAAGCCCACCCGGATCGCCACCTGGGAGGACTACCGCCGCGTGGGTCCCCTCACCCTGTCGCTGGACCACCGCGGGCCGGATGGCAGCTTCCGCGTCTGGTTCACCGACGTCGCCGTGCGAGTGGCCGGCCAATCCGGATGGGTATCCGCCCCATGACCGGCTGAAAGCCGGCCTAAGTGCTGCTTACGCTCCGGCGGTCTGAGGGCGCGCTCATTCGAGGACAACTTCGCTTCCTACAGGACGTTTTTTCTGATATCGTCGTGCCACGGCTTGCACAGGACGGAAGCATTGGCGCAGAGCGGCCCTCCGAGCCGCGCCCTTGTCGCACCGAGCAATCTTGTCACGACCTCAAACGGCACAACGAAAGAAGCCCCGCGATGCTCAATCATGTGGTGTTGATGAAGTTCAAGCCGGACGTCTGCGATGAGGACATCCGCGGTCTGGAGAAGGCGCTGGATGGGCTGCCCAACAAGATCATGGAGATCAGAGTGTACGAATTCGGGCGGGACATCCTGCGATCGGAAAGGTCCTATGACTTCGCTCTGGTCGGCCTGTTTGCCAACCGACCGGCCTTGGAGCGCTATCAAAGGCACCCGGACCATTTGCCGGTGGCGGCAAAGATCCAGTCGATGTGTTCGAACGTAGTGACGGTCGACTTCGCCGGTACGGACAGCGGCGCGACCGAGGCCGGTCCGCCCGAATGGGAGAGGGACCCCTGGGAGCAGCTGAAGCGCTGAACGCCGGGCTGGATCTCCAGTCCGACCCACCCAGGTGCGACGGCCGGGCCCCGCGAGCGAAGCGGCCGGGGGTCGGCCGCCTCACCTGACGCAGCCATGGAGACAGGCGAATGATGCGCGGTGTTGCTCTTCTGATGGTGCTGCTGGCCGTAACCGGCTGCCTGGCCGGCTCCGAGGACGCTGCGGCCGCCAAGATCCAGTGGGTTCAAAATGTGTCCGAAGGCCTGCGGCTGGCCAAGGAGTCCGGAAAGCCGGTCATGCTGTTCTTCACGGCCGATTGGTGTGCCCCCTGCGTGGAGCTGAAAAAATACGTTTTCTCCGACAAACGCGTGGTCGCGGCCTCCCAGCGCCTGATCAACGTATATATCGATGCGGACAGCGACTTCGATACGCTGTCGGCCTACCAGGTGCGCGGCATTCCGGCCATTTTTTTTCTGGATCCTTTAGGTGAAATCATCTCGAAGTATGCCGGCGACCGATCGGCGGGCAGCTTTGTGAAACAAATGACGGCGGTCGCTGACAAACACACACGCTGAGGGCGCCCCGCATCCCCATCGCCCGGTGGGCCCATGTAAACGCCGGAGCGAAAAGACGGACGGCCGCATCGTGAGCCAATCGAATGCCGCCAGAACGATCATAAAACATCTGCACCGGGACGGCTGCCATCCATGAACACGTTTGCGGACATTGATATCCAGGCGATTATCAGCGCCGCGGTGATCGATACATTCAGCACCATGCTTTCCATGGGCATCCGGCCGGCGGCAGCGGAGCCAGCGCCGGCCGGCGGCATACGACGCGTGGCGGGCACCCTCCATTTCGCAGGCCAAGTCACCGGCATCTTCAATACGCAAATCACGTTTGACTTCGGTCGTCTCATGGCCGCAGCCCGGCTCGGAATGGAGCCTGATGAAGTGGAGTCCGGCACCGCGATCCGGGATCTCGTCGCGGAAATCACCACTATCGTCGGCGGCCATCTGAAATCCGCCCTCGATGACGCCGGTTATCCCTGCGGGCTCTCCACGCCCAGCATCACCCACGGCACGGATTTCAGCATCAAACCCCTGAACATGGATCGCTTCGAGCGCTATGCGTTCCAGAAAGACGACCATGTCCTGGTCATCGAGGTCGGCCTCAAGGAGCAGGAGGGGGCCGACTCCGGCATCGACTCCAGCCCATCAAACGGCGCCAGCCGGATACCGCATGTGGATTTCCAAAAACTCGAGTCGCTGGACGTCGGCAGCCGGCTGGCCGAGGCGGCCGTGGAAGTGTTCGACGCCATGTTTTCATTGAAGCTGGAGCGGCTGGAACCCGTATCCGCCGCCGGCCTCGAAGGGATGCGCTACGTCTCTTCGGTCTGCTTTGCCGGTGACGCCGCGGGGATCGTCCGCCTGCATGTCGGCCGGGAGTTGTCCCGCTTGATGGCGGTTAACAGGCCGGGCATGGCGCCGGAGGAGATCGAGGGCTCGGGGGCGATCGAAGACATGCTCGGAGAACTGGGCAACCGCTTGGGCGGCAAGCTGAAATCGGCCCTGACCGACACCGGCCTGCGCTGCGCCCTTTCCACGCCGTCCTGCACCGTCGGCGGCGATTTCAGGATCGAGTCCCTCCATTTCGATCGCTTCGAGCGCCTCGAGTTACGGCACGAAGACCACATCATTTGGCTGGAGATGGGCTTGAAAATCTCCGCGCGCCTGAAGGCAGCGGCCCCGCAGGCCCCTGCAGCCGCTCCGGCCGCTCCCCTTCGGCCGGAGCCGGAACCCTCCGCCGCCAAAGACGCGCGCGCCGCTTCGGAGGATCTCGGCCTCGATCTGCTGCTCGACATTCCGGTGGAACTCACGGTCGAACTGGGGCGCACCAAGATGCCGATCCATGAACTGCTCAAGCTCAGCCCCGGCTCGGCCGTCAAGCTTGCCCGGCTCGAGGGCGAGCCGGTCGACATCCTGGCCAACGATGTTATCATCGCCCGCGGGGAGGTGGTGGTCCGCCATGAGAAATACGGAATCCGGATCACCGAAATCACCAGCCGCATGGAGCGGTTGCGGGGGTTAAAATAACACGCTGCTACCTGCGGCTTTTCACGCGCTGCGCGGCCTCGGCCCAGCCGCGCTGAAGCCGCCCGCGGCGACCCGGACCGATCTTCGGCCGGAACGTCTTCTCCGAGGTCCGCAGCGCGGCCACTTCCGCGCTGGATTTCCAGAACCCCACCGCCAACCCCGCGAGAAACGCCGCTCCCATGCCGGTGGACTCCAGACAACGGGAGCGGTCGACCGGACAGCCGAGCAAATCCGCCTGGAACTGAATCAGGAAGGGGTCCTCGGTCCTCAGTCCAGTTTTGCGGACACGCAGATGACTTGCAAGGAATGTCCCGTCCGCTCGACGAATCGCGCCACCTCCGGCCGCGACAGCACCAGCGTGGCGGTGTTCACGAGGGGGTCGAACTGAAAGGCCTCCGCCTGCCAAAGATCTTCGTCGACAATGAGGCTGACCGCCCCGCCCGGGTCATTGAAGACCGCCAGCAGCGTCACCGCGCCGGGCTTGACACCTGAACGGATCTGCCGCTATAGGGGGATGCCTTTTATGCGCGGCGATGCTGTCCCGTAACGCAACCCGAACGGAGGCTTAATGGCTGCAAACCAACTGCTCTATCTCTCCCAGGCCGATGTGGTCGCCACAGGCCTTTCCATGGCCGAAATCATCGCCGCGCTCGAAACCGCTTTTCAGGCCAAGGGCGAAGGCCGCACCGAGATGCCGCCCAAGCCGGGGGTGCATCCCGGCGGCGGCAATAATTTCATCCACGCCATGCCGGCCTACATCCAAGACCTGCAATCCGCCGGGGTTAAATGGGTGAGCGGCTTTCCGGAAAACTACAAGCAGGGGCTGCCCTATATCACGGGGCTGCTCATCTACAACGATGTGGCCACCGGCCTGCCTCTGGCCGTCATGGACTGCGTCTGGATCACCGCCCAGCGCACCGGCGCCGCCAGCGCCATTGCCGCGCGCCGCCTGGCCCGGCCGGAGTGTGCGGTGATGGGCATGCTCGGTTGCGGCGTGCAGGGCCGCAGCCATGCCGAAGCCTTTCAGGTGCTCTTCCCGCTCAAGAAGATCCTGGCCTACGACCCGGACGCCGCAGCGGCACAGCGCTACGCGGAGGATATCGGAAAACGCCTGCACGTCGAGGTCGTCCCGGTCCGGACCCCGCGCGAAGCCGTCAGCGGCGGCGACATCGTGGTCACGGCCGGTCCGATCCTGAAAACGCCCCACGCCACCATTCAGGCCGGATGGCTGGAGAAAGGCGCCTTCGCCTCGCTGGTGGACTACGATTCCTATTGGAGCCGGGAGGCCCTGGCCCAGGCCGACAAGTTCTGCACGGACGACGTGCCGCAGCTGCGGCTCTACCAGTCCATGGGGTATTTTCAGAACATCCCGCCGATCCACGCCGATCTCGGCGAGCTGGTCACGGGCAAGAAAAAAGGCCGCGAAACCACGGCCGAGCGCACCATGACCGCCAACCTCGGTTTGGCGATCGACGACATGGCGGTCGCCCCGCTGCTCTACCGCCGCGCCAGGGAAAAAGGCATCGGGACCTGGCTGCCGCTTTGAATCCGGCCGCCGAAAAAGCGGCCGGATTCATAATTGAGCATCAACTATCCGGCATCCGGTATCGCTCCGAGGGCACCTCCTGCGACGGTTGAGGGACAAGAGCCAAATGAAGAACGACCGAACCTACGACGTCATCATCACCGGCGGCGGCATCATGGGCAGCGCCACCGCCTATTACTTGACCCGCCTGGCGCCGGGCCTGAAGGTGGCCGTGGCGGAGCGCGACCCGTCCTATGCCCGGGCCTCCACCACGCTGTCGATGAGCAACGTGCGCATCCAGTTCAGCCTGAAGGAGAACATCCTGATCTCCCAGTACGCCTTCCAGGTCCTCGCTGCGTTCGAAGAGGAGATGGCCGTCGAGGACCGCCGGCCGCGGATCTACTTTCACCGCGACGGCAACCTGTTCCTGGTGGGCGAGCAGAATCTGCCGGCCGCCCGCCGCGCCTACGATCTGCAGCTCGGCCTGGGCTGCCGGGTGCAGTGGTGGTCGCCGGACGAGATCAAGGAGCGCTACCCGCTCTACGAGACCGCGGGCATCGTCGCCGGCACCTTCGGCCCCGACGACGGCCATTTCGATGCCTATGCCGCGCTGATGGCCTACAAGGCCAAAGCCCGCTCGCAAGGGGCGCACTACCTTACGGGCGAAGTGGTGCGGATTCGGACCGACGGCGGACGAGTCGACGGGGTGGCGCTGGGTTCCGGCGAAACTCTGTCCGCCGGATGCGTGGTCAACTGCGGCGGCGCCTGGGCCGCCCAGATCGCGCAGACGGCAGGAGTGCAGCTGCCGGTGATCCCGGTCAAGCGCCAGGTGTTCGCCCTTGATCCGGCCGTCAAGCCGGAGGGGCCGCTGCCGCTGACCGTCCTGCTCTCGGGTCTCTATTTCCGCACCGAAACCGGCGGTCTGATCCTGCTCGGCAAATCCATGCAAGAGGACCCGGTGGGGTTCAATTTCTCCTGGGACGATCAGCGCTTCATGGAAATCCTCTGGCCGGAGCTGGCCGAGTTCGTGCCGGCCTGGGACCGGCTCAAGCTGGTGCGCGGCTGGGCCGGGCTGTACGATGTGAACACCCTGGACCACAACGCGATCATCGGGGAGTGGCCGGAGATCCAAGGGTTATTCCTCGCCACGGGTTTCTCCGGCCACGGCCTGCAGCAGGGACCGGCCGTGGGACGATACCTGGCGGAACGAATCACCCAGCAGCCCGTATCCCTGGACCTCTCCATTTTCAGCCCGCGCCGGGTCCTGGAGAACAGGCCGTTGAGCGAAGCCGGGATCGTGTAAGGCGCCTCCAGCAATTCCTCTTCAACATGGGGCGGCCGCTGTTCGAAACGCTCATCGGCGGTGATGGCGTTACGCGCTTCCTGAATCTCACGCGGCGGGGCAATCCTCCTCCGGGACACCCGGTACGGCAGGACAGGCTAGCGCGGCAGGATTTAGGATTCGTGGTGATCGTCCGCGTCTCGGCTGTGCTCGGAATCGCCCGTTCGGCAAAGGCTGCAGCGGTCGTCGCTGCACCGCTGGCAGTCGAAGCAGTCCCGGCAGGGATGCTTTTTTGAAGCGGCCGGGCAGCCCGCCGGTACATACAACTGACCGCACAGCCCTGGAACCCGCACAAAAGGCATTTTGTCTTCCTCCACCAGCCGATGGGCGAATGCGAATGCAGGCCGCTTCGCATGCAAGCACAGCCACGCCGGGAGTTCAGCGGGACGCTTTCTTTTTGGCCACCGCGGCGTTGAACTTGTCGGCGTCGATGATAAAACGCTCGTGGGTCGCCCGGCAGATCGAATCCACGCCGTCGCTGGCCTCTAGAGCGAAAGTGAGCTTGCGGCCTTCCACCTTCTCCAGCCGGCCCTTGACGGTCACGCTGAACCCGGGCGGGGTCGCGGCGGTGTGGCTGAGACTGACCTGAATCCCAACGGTCTGCTGCCGCGGCCAGTCGATGTGCGGGTTGACGAATCGGATGCAGGCGAACTCCAACAGCCCTACCAGGAAGCCCGTGGCCAGCACCTCCGGCATCCGCCCGCCCTCGGGAAACTCGGGAAACAAGTGGGGTACGGTTTTATCCTCCGGCACCGTGTAGGTGAACTCAAAGCCCATGCCCGCTTCAAGTGCTTGACTCATCGTTGTCCCTCCCCGGCTGGTGAATGGGTTGAAGAACCGCTTCTCTGCCCATGATACGGCATTGTGCGTCTTTTGTGAATGCTTACATAACATCGAAAGGGCTGAAACGGTGGGTGTCAAGATAGATGTCACCTGAACCATAGGTTAAGCCGCCTTTTGTTGAAGGTTAGTTTGTGACATCTCTCTTTTCTTTTCCGGGTTGAGCCACACGAGCCGCACCGGGTTCCAGTTGCGGGTTTGCCGCGTCCAACGCTCCGGGTGGCGACGTCGGGCCTTTTGGTAAACGCTATGGCGGTTGGATAGGATGGTCTGCTCGTGGCCATAGTGGCGGTCATCGGGGGATACGAAGCGGATCGCGCTGTGAAGATGCACGGTATTGTACCAGATGACGAACTCATCGACCCAGGACTGCGCTTCTTCCAGACTCGAAAAGGCCCGGGGCGGATACTGCGGCCGGTACTTCAGGGTTCGGAAGAGGGCCTCCGAGTAGGGGTTGTCATCACTGACGCGAGGACGCGAGAAGGAGGGCACTACGCCCAGCTTTTGCAAGGTGGCCAGCATGGTGGAGCCCTTCATCGGTCCACCGTTGTCGGAATGCAGCACGAGGCTCTCGGGGCGGAGCGTATGGGTCAAGCAGGCCTTCTGGAAGAGCCTGGCGCTATGCTCCATGGACTCCTGTGCGAAGACCTCGGCGGCCATGATTTTGCGGCTCCAGACATCGACGAACAGGTACAGATAATAAAACATACCCTGAACCGATGTTCGCAGAAACGTAATGTCCCAGCTCCACACTTGACAGGGCCCGGTGGCGACGTGAGCCTGCGGCGGCCGGGTCGTGGCGGGTCTTGAAGCGTGGCGATGGGTGAGCATCTGGTGTTCTTTTAAAACCCGATAGAAGCTTGATTCGGAGCCGAAGTAGCGGCCTTGGTCGGCGAGCTTGGGGACGATCTGCTTGGGGGACAGATCCCGGAACGCGGGGCTGGTGGCCACGGAGATAATTTTCTCTCGTTCCTCTGGGTTGAGTTTATTGGCCGCTGCCCGCTTGACTTCGTGACGCTGATCCTCTCCGCAGGCGGTTTGGCTCCAGCGGATGAGCGTGCGTGCGCTGAGTCCGAGGCAGGCCGCGGCCTTTTTAAGCCGCGCCCCGTTGGTGATCGCTTTGTCGATGAGCCCAAGGATCATTTGCCGTTGCTCCCGGCCGTGGTCTCGTCCGCGTCCCCCCAGATCTCCAGGACTTTTTTTTTGAGCACCAGAAGCGCGGCGGTTTCGGCCAGGGCCTTGTCCTTGCGTCGCAGCTCGTGTTCGAGAGCGCGGATGCGCTTTAGATCGCCGAGCTGACTCTGGGGCTTTTTCGCCGGCGGTTTCAGTTGCAGCCCCTGGATCATCTGCTGACGCCAGCGCTGCAGATGGGCTTCGTGCAGGCCCTTTTGGCGCAGGAAGACCCCGAGCTGCTCATCGGAGAGGCCTTGGGCTTCCAGGACCGTCTTAAGTTTTTCTTCGGCGGGCCACTCTTCGGATCGGCGCGGCTTCATGGAGTTCACCTGGACGAATCGATTGGGGTCGTTGGGAAAGACATAAGTGGCTTTTGTCCCGGCCAACCGCAGCCATTTGGAAAGCGTCGTCTGCGGGACATCGACTTGCTTGGCGAGAACCGTGGCCGAAATAGGCTCGGGGCCGCTCATGCGTTGCACCATTTTTCTTTTGAACATGTCAGAATAGGGCATGTCAAGCTCCTGCGCCCCCGCACATCGGGTTAGGGGTTGCGCCGAGTGGAGGCACCCCGCAAGGGGGCTCCTCCACTCGGCGCTTCATAAGGGCTGCAGGTGACAACTATCCTGACACAGGGGGGAAATGTGCGGACGGGTTCTACGAGTGGCAGCGAAAATCAGGGAACCAACAGCCCTGCTATTTCCATTCGCCTTTCGGTGAACCGTTCGCCTTCGCCGGGTTATATGAAATCTGGGAGCGCGCTGCAAGGAAACCGTAGGGGAAAGCTCATGATGGAATTCGAGGTCCAGGAACTTGCCCTCCTGAGGGCTCTCGCCAAGGAGTAGGATGTAGACAGGGGTCGGGATAGAAATGTGGCGCGCGCATGATTTGGGACAATGGCTTCCAATGTATCCGCCGTTTCCGACAGCGTGGCAAATGGCCATCAGACCTTCGCTGGGCCAAGGCCCTTCCCGACATTATCTCTGTAATCCGTGCATAGGCGCCTGGACCCCTACCCCGCGGTGTCCCTCCGGTGCACAGTCCCGTTTCTTCCCGTAGAACATCGGCCTCACCTCAGACGTCACAGGTTCGGCACACCAATTTACCCCTGCCATGCAACTTCCACAGGGAAAGCATTTCGGGGCTGCAGTCATTTCATTAGGTTCAGGCTCCCACGCTTGCTAGACCCCCAGGTTGCACCCACCGCCGCCTTTCAGCTGGGCGGCCGGGCCGTTTACACCACGCACCCCTCGGTTGGTCACCGGCCCCGAGTTGTGGTATCGCTACGTATCCGAATCGGGCAACTGATACGGCTGGACTCTCACCAGCTGGATTACAGCCTTGTCGGCTGCTCCGACGCGCCTGTCTTTATGCGTTTTGCCCATCAGCCAGTTCAAGGTTGTTGGCGGCAGCGATTGCTTCGCCTCGGTAGGCCGCCCGGGTTGCGGCCGACTGGCTGATTCCAAGCAATTTCGATACGGCTACGGCCGTCATGCCCAACCCGCGGATGGCCCAATGGCATAAAAGGCTTCTGGCGTATAGGCGGGCGGGCTGTTTGCCGGTCTTCAGGATCTGGTCGGCTTCAAGTCCGCTGAGCTGAGCCACCCGCTCAAGGGCGTAACCGAAATCATACCCTTTAGATTGGAGCAGGTATCGGGCTTCCAGTTGTTCATTCTGCGCGGATAAAACCGCTTGGACAAAATCGCTATCGCCCAGAATCCGCTCGTCGCTTTTGGCATGCTCTCGCAACCGGCGCATAGACTTAACCGCACCCCAGCCGCCGAGGCTGCGAATCAATCCGCCACCGGTCAGCTCCGGACGCCTCCCCAGAGCAATTCCTTGTTCAACGAAATGCCGATACTGTCGCCGCGCTCTGGAAACCGACTTGCCAAAAAAACGCAGCACGGCATCCGTCGCTTGCCAATCGTTGGGACGATCCCCCATCACGGCGCTGTGGCCGCTGTACCAATACCGATCCAGATGCTTGAGAGATGCCACCTGCTTGGCGCGCAATGGATTCAAATGTATATAGCGTACGAGTTCCAACAGGTACGGCTCCTCTTGACACAGAATGGATTTATAGCGGTTTTGAAACAAATGCCCGCTCCGCCGGTGTAAGCGATTGAACCTTCCGGCGTAGCCGCTCAAAAGCTGTCTCATCACCTGTGCGATGGGGGTGTTTCCGGTTCTCAGCAGCAGGTGGAAGTGGTTGGGCAGCATGGCCCACGCGTAGCAGGCGGTTTGGCTTGCACCCAAGATCGTCTCCAGCCGCTTGAGCAAATCGTCGCGATCGGAATCCGTCCAAAAGATCTTGCGGCGCTCGATCCCACGGCAAATGACATGGTGCAAAGCACCCGGTGCATCGATGCGGGCTCTACGTGGCATGATTGATCGATAGCAGGATTTCTTTTAAAATGCAACGCGTGAAAACAGGGGCGTCCCATTTATGTGACATTTATGCTTGACGTTTTGCGATAAAGCGTCCGCACCGTCCAATTCGTCGTGGTGTGATCAACGTCCCAGCCGTCGGTATATTCGACCTTCAGGGCGCACCAAAAATTTTCTCTTGAAAATAGGAAGGCAGGGTATGCTACCATAAGGGCCAGTCAGATTTTCGCCCAAATTTCGAATTATTAGGTAGCCGCTGCGGCCCGAACGAAAGCACGCCGAGAATGACGATGTCAGTGGCAAATCTTATTGCCTTCATCTGTTATTTGGTAGCTGCCCCCGTATCAACCGGCTTCATATTCGTTTATCTCGCTCGATCAACCTTTATGCTCTACCATCGTGATGCCCTTTCCACCTCTTGGGAGAAACTCGATTGGCCCTTGCAGGCTCGGCTTCGTTCTTTCAATGGTTTAGTGAGAGCGCTGGTGGCACAGCCCGAAAAGCCCATCAAACCAACTTGGAACAAAGCCAAAGGGGGTGCTGATACCATCAATGGAGACGAATCATGGCGATCCGAGTGATTCAACTGGGAGGTCCAAGAAAACGAGGGGAAGGTCTCCGCATCGGAACTGTACGCCGGCCACCTCGTGGGGTCTTGAAAAAGAATTTCGCCAAACTCGATTATTATCATTCTTTATGAATCGCGTGGGAATTCTTTATGAATCGCGTGGGAACCGGATGGCCATCGGCGTGCACTATCCAGGGCGGGTCGCGGATGCGAGGGCGGTGCTGCGTGCGGCCCCTGGCCTTCCTAACCGAGGCCACGACGTTGGCGGCGCAACCGCGGCAGACTTCGTCTAAGACGGGAAAACACGTGAAAAAAGGGACGCCATGAAAAAAGACGGGAGCACTTCAGCGGACGCCGCCGAACTGCGCCGCCGGGCAGAAGCGCGGCTGAGGGCGGCTGGGACCAAAGGCACCCCGGCCCGGACAGAGCCAGAAGCGCAGCGGCTCGTCCACGAACTGCAGGTCCACCAAATCGAGCTGGAAATGCAGAACGAGGAGTTGTGGCAGTCGCGGGCAGAAGCGGAGGCGAGGCTGGAGCGCTACACCGAGCTCTACGATTTTGCCCCGGTGGGCTACTTGACCCTTGGCCGCGACGGGACGATCCGTAAGGCGAATCTATCCGGTGCGGACCTGCTGGGGACGGAACGCGCCCGGCTGGTGGGTCGGCGTTTTGGGGTTTTAGTTAGCGGGCCGGACCGGGCCGGCTTCAGCGCCTTCCAGGAAAAAGTATTTGCGAGCCAGGCGAAAGAGGTGTGCGAGGTAGCGCTCCTGAGGGAAGGCAAGGGGCCGCTCAACGTGCACATTACGGCCACGGTTTCGCAGGACGGGCAGGAATGTTGCCTCATGATGGTGGACATCACTGACCGTGTGCAGGCTCAGGAGTTGCTGGCCGAGAGTGAACGCCGGCTCTCAACGCTTATGGCGAATCTGCCGGGAATGGCCTACCGCTGTCTCAATGATGAATTCTGGACGATGAAATTCGTGAGCGACGGGTGTTTCGATCTGACGGGATTTCCGCCGGATCAACTTCTTGAAAATAATCGTACAAGCTATGCCGAATTGATCCATCCCGCCGACAGGCGGATGGTTTGGGACAAGATCCAAAGCAGCCTTGAAGGACGCTCGCAATTCAACCTCGCCTATCGGATTCATACCGCAAACGGAGAAGAGAACTGGGTGCAGGAGATCGGCCAGGGAGTATTCTCGGATGCTGGCGATCTCCTGGTGATAGAAGGTTTCATCACCGATATTACTAAACGCATAAAAGCTGAGGAAGAGCGCGCAAGACTTGAAGACCAGAACCGGCAGCTTCAAAAAGCTGAAAGCCTGGGCCTTATGGCTGGGGCCATCGCCCACCGTTTCAACAACCTGCTTGCGGTTGTGTTGGGGAACCTTGAAATTGCCATGCTCGGCCTTCCATCGGGTGCGGACGCCACAAGGAATTTGATCGAATCCACCCAGGCAGCGCGCAAAGCGGCTGAGGTGAGCGGTCTGATGCTGACATATCTCGGGCAAACGCGAACCAAAACGGATGCGCTCGATCTTTCCGAAACCTGCCGCCGAAGTTTGCCGATGCTTCAGGCGGCCATTCCAAAAGATGTGGTACTGAAGGCTGATTTGCCTTCCCACGGACCTATTATCAGAGCGAATTTAAACCAGATACAACAAATCTTAACAAACATCTGCACCAATGCCTGGGAGGCTGCCGGTTGCAACCGCGGCGAAATTCAGCTGTCCGTTAAAGTCGTTCCTCCGGCGGAAATTCCCGCAACCAATCGGTTCCCCTTGGACTGGCAGCCGCAAGACATGGCTTATGCCTGCTTGGAAGTGGCGGACTCAGGCTGCGGAATCGCGGGCAAGGATATCGAAAAACTATTCGATCCATTTTTCTCCAGCAAGTTCACTGGACGAGGGTTGGGTCTGCCAGTGGTTTTGGGGGTGTTGAGAGAGCATCGCGGGGCTATCGTGGTGGAGAGCAAGCCGGGCAGAGGGAGCGTCTTTAGGGCCTATTTTCCAGTATCAAAAGAAGAAGTCGCTCTGCAATCGGAAAATCAGGCCAAGGCCCTGCAGATTAAAGAAGGTGGTATAGTGCTGTTGGTTGAAGACGATGACATGTTGCGAAGGCTCACGGCCACTGTGCTCAAAGATCTTGGCCTTAACGTTCTCGCAACGACCGACGGCACCGAGGCGATAGAAGTGTTCCGGCAACACCAAGAGGAGATCAGTCTCGTTCTCTGCGACCTGACCATGCCTCGGATGGATGGATGGGAGACGATAGCGTCCTTGCGGAAACTATCGCCAGACATTCCGGTAATCCTGACCAGCGGTTTCAATGAAGCTCATGTAATGGCCGGAGATCATCCAACATTGCCCGATGCATTTTTGGGCAAGCCTTATGAACGCAAAGAGCTTATCGCCGCTATCGGCCAAGCATTATCAGTTAAAAAATAGCGCTGTCCTAAGCTCGAAGATTATTGCATTTGCTATGGATCGTATCGCACCGTCCCCCGCGGGTCGGACCAAGCTATCATGTTGAAATGGAATGCATATCTTCCCATAAATACTGATTCTGAGAACTTAAAACAGCATTTTCAAGTTCCAAAATGCCCCTGTAAGCTGTCGGGGATTCCTTCAATTCAAAGCGGCCATTCCCGCCAACCACTTCACGACCTTTTGCCTTGAATCCAAGTGCCTCCTTCGTCGCCGTGACAAATTAAGTCGGTCTGTTTTCAGCTCATCGATGACCCGCCATCTCGGTGAGTCTGTTCATGAGCGCGGCGGGGGGCAGCGCCTCGACTTCGCCCTGGAGCGGAAAGGCTTCGCTCCCCGGATAAACGACGAACCGGCGCGCGGGTCGGAGGTCGGCGCATGCCGCGTGAAAGCCCCGTGAGACCGAGGGCGCGCTGCTGCGCTTGACCTCCACCGCCCAGAGCGCGCCTCCAGGCCGCTCCAGCAGCAAGTCGATTTCGGCCCCGCCGCTCGTGCGGTAGTAAAAGGCTCCCGTACCCTCGGGGGCGGCGGCGAGAAGGTTTTCGATCACGAACCCTTCCCAGCTCGCGCCCACCACCGGATGCGAGAGCAGGCTTTCGATGTCCTCGATGCCGAGCAGCGCATGCGTGAGGCCGCTGTCGCGCAGGAATAGCCGCGGCGCCTTCACCAGACGTTTGCCCACATTGGCATGCCAAGGAGGCAGCCGCCGCGCGAGCAGGAGGTCCACCAGCAGGTCCACATAGCGGGCGGACGTCTTGGCGTCGATGCCCACGTTGCGCGCGAGCTCCGCCACGTTGAGCGGCGCCCCCTGCCGGTGAGCGAGCATGATCCAGAAACGTCGCAGCGTCTCGGCCGCGACGCGCGAACCGAACTGCGGGATGTCGCGCTCGAGGTAGGTGCGGATGAAATCGCGCCGCCAGCGCAGACTCTGCGCGTCCGTCGCCGCGAGGAGGCTCGGAGGGAAACCGCCGCGCAGCCAAAGGATCTCCGACGGATGCCCGGTGGGCTCGCGCAGATGGAAGGGCGTCAATTCGAGAAACCGTAGCCGTCCGGCGAGCGTCTCGCCCGACTGCCGGAGCAGGTCGAGCGCAGCGGAACCGAGCAGCAGGTAACGCCCCGCACCGCGGCCCTCGCGCCTCGCACGGTCGATGAGCCCCCGCAGCACAGCGAATAGGTTCGGCGCGCGGTGCACTTCGTCCAGGATCACCAGTTTGTCGAGATGCCGGGTGAGATACGCCTCAGGGTCGGCGAGCTTGGCGTGGTCGGTCTCCGACTCGATGTCGAGGTACTGTCCGCCGATGTCAGTGGCCACCTCCAGCGCCAGCGTGGTCTTGCCGGCCTGGCGCGGGCCGACTAAGCAGACGGCAGGTGCTTCGGACAGGGCGCTCAGCACGGTGGAGAAAAGCTCTCTTTTTATCATCTTTGCATATTTACCATATAGATACCTGATTTGCAAGGATTAGCAGGCGGACTTGGCGATTTCGTCCCGCCGGCAACCACGGTTAGTTCCCAGACCATCCTAAATTTACCGCGACCCCGGCGGCGGATGGAGCGTCTAGCGGTCTCAGCGGTACTGTGGATCGGAATAAATGCGAAAATGCGGGCTTCGGCGTGGCATGGCTGGTTCGCTGCATGGCGCCTTTTTAGAACGCAACGCATGAAAATAGAGGCGTTTCTAAGCTGCTGCGCAGATTTAAACGGCGCGTTTCCGAATCAATGACCCAACTGGTGGGTCAATTACGCTACAGGGCACAGGGTTGATAAAGGGGTGAACGTGTTGAGTTGGGTGCGGCAGGGATTCTGGCCGCAGCTGTTCACCAGTTTTCGCCATTGTTGTTGATTATTGAGCTTGCCCTTATGTTCGGCGACGATCTGTTGTCTTAGCCCTCGATGGCACTGCTCAGGGGTGACATAATCGATGCCGGAATGCAAGTGCTCGGTATTACCAGTGGAAGTATGACTCGAAGTACCGCCGGGCATGATCCCGGTCAAGGAAGCGACCGGGGTAGCCGGGTGCGGTCTTCGCTGTACCAAAGGCTGACTCTACAAACGGATTGTCGTTGGGGGTGCGTGGCCGGGCAAACACCTGCGGCATGGCGTGCAGCTCGAAGACGGTCTTGATGCAACGGGCTTTCATTTGGCGCCCGCGGTCGTTGAAGATCTCCGGTCGGCTGTGTTCGGCAACGGCCAGGATGTTTTCTGAGAGCAGGCCAGCCTCAAGCAGCTCTTTTGCCTCTTCAGCTCGTTGGTGCCAGCTGACCAGCCAGTTGAGGGCCTTGCGGGAGAACTCATCGAGCAGGTCGATCACACTCATGGCAGGTTCCTCCCGGATGGTTCCGCTGGGCAACGGAAGCCGCCCTCCGGGCTCCCTCCGTTGCCCAGCGGCTGGATTATACCATGTAGCGTAATTCAAACCCACTATTGAGACACGAATTCAGAAACCGGGGGGCTTGTAGTGCGTATATCGGCGATGAACATGAACTAATCCGCTTTCGAATTTTTTCACCTTTCCTGAACAAAACCACCAAAATTACTTTAGCTGGGGCAGTGTGTTGATGAACTGCCCCAGTTCTTTTTATTACCGGTGAAGTGACAGGGGCGGATTTTTTTGGATTACCTGACGGAAGGTGCAATAATTTTAGGCTGTCTGATAGGATTCGGAGCAGGCTATACGATACATCCCTCATAAAATGTCACACCAGATATCACTAACTTCGAAAGCACAAATAACGAAAATTCTCTATTAGTATTTAAATATTTACATAGAAATAAGATCCAAATGCCACAACTACAAAATAGCATTTTGCATAACATATTAATTTATTGTTGTATTAATTTATTGATACTAAAGGTATGATTTTTGCTCTCACGAGTAGCAAGCCGGTATTTTTGAGTGTTCGATAGCGGCTCCATTTTTAGAAACGTAATCTGAAACGCAACTAATTTCAATGTGGATTGTATCAACGGCCATTCTCGTCCTGCCCCTTATCCTGGTACTGGGGCGCTTGGGATAATGCCTAAGCGTTTTGAGCGAACGGCACGAGCAGCGGCTGGACATAAGCGGGTGTGGCGCCGCTCAATGGACGTAATCCCGTAGATGTCATCTGACTTATTTTAGAGTTGAGTAAATTGTGTTATTTATTTGTCTTATTATATAGCTGTTCTTTTACTGCCTAATCCTGAGAGCCTTCAGGAACGGGGGACCCAAGTTTTTGGGGCGAATCGCCAGTTGGCGAGGGGTAACCTTATCGATCCCAGCCCATCAGCTAACCTCGTAGGCGTCGATGAGGAAAACCTTCGGAATCGAACGGAGGTCTTTCCTCCACAATTTCGATTCCGGAGGTGTAGAGCATGTCTATTAAGTATTTCGACATCACTACCCCAAGATTCTTCCTTTTCAGAAATCAGTCAAAACGTCTAAGCATCCCGCAATACCATATTCTGTTTCTCGCTTGGTGTGCTCTTGTTATCCTCTATGGTGAAACCAGCCCAAGCCCTACTCCCGAACATAACTAAAAATAACGGCCTGCCCGGTTACCTGCCGCTAACCGATTGAACCTGACCATGCCCGAGTTCTGACGGGACATGCAATTCGCTTGGTCGTTAAAGACCGGAGTCACCATAGGAGGACCATTATGATCGCTTCTAAATCGATCAGCAAGATCTGGAGCCTTGGTTTTTAAAATTGTTGTTTGCATTGTTATCGGCATCATCGCATCCAATGCCTTGGCAGCACAATCCACACTCGCCTGGGACCCAAACACGGAGAGTAATCTGGCGGGCTACAGGATTCATTATGGAACGGCAAGCGTCCCAGGATTCTATTTGGTCGGCAACAAGGGCCGCAAAGGGGGCGCAGGATTGGGGGGAGTAACGGCGACAATGGAAAGTATGAACCACTAACAACGGAAAAAGGAGACTATGAAAATGAAAAAACTATCCGTGATCATGGCAACCGTCCTGTGTTTGTGTTTCGGAACCGTCTACGCAGATCCTAGAATGGAGGTTAACGATACCTTCAACCACGTTATTTTGGAAACGGGCGATACCGACAATGAAGTCTTCATCGCTAACACCGATCCAAATATCGTTGTTAAGAATGAGAGGGCATGGGGCTTCGTTGACAACATGGTCAAGAACCCGAAGTTAAGGGATGTGTTTCCTGACCCAGTGACGCGATTTAGCTCGGAACAGGGTGGTGGACCCTGCACAATGGTTGAATCGAATGGAACGGAATATGTCTCCATGGATTGGGTACAGGTCGTCAGACGCCAAAACAATCATCCCAACGTCATTTACTATAGGCTGGAGTGCCGGAACGGAGAAAGAAAAAAATAATTCTTGGCACACTTGACGACGCTCGAATAAGTAAAACCCATTGTCGTCGTTACTGCAACGGCTGGTTTGCGGGGAAGGATATCCATCACATGAAATCTCCCGCAAACCGGCCAGAGCCGATGCTATGATGTCAATGAACTATAAGAAGCTTACCCATAAACCCCAAGTATGAGGATTAATTGAGTGCCTACAGAACTTCACGTGCGGCTTTAAAGATGTAGCTCGCGCATATCTGGCAGAGATAGAAACGAACAAGCCTAATACTAAGCTCAATCGGGACGAGTAAAGGTAGAACGCCGGTTTGATAGTTCGTCAGTGCTATATCACGAATAAACCATTCGGTTTGCGATTGGTACAGTGACAGCGAAGGTCAGCATATCAGCTTTTTGAAAACGTGAGGTTGACGGCTTCTACCTCAACCAAGCAGGCCTAACCTCCTCCAATACTAATTTGACAAAAATTGGCAATTGGAGATATGAATTTGTTATGCAGAACTAATCTGTTAGGATTTTAGGCTATTGAACGCTTGAAATTTTATCCGACAAATCACAATATGGTGTGACCGTGTGATATAACCTCCACCCCAGGCACAATTTTATTTGATTTTCACCGCCTGGCTAAGGTATATTTGCCATCAGCTTTAGCATCTTTCCCTCGTCTGATGCAAGACGACGAGGCTGCCACCGTCAAGACTCTTGAAGCCTACAAGCAGATCATCTCCGATCTGATCAAACAGCACCGGGGCCGAGTGGTGGACTCGACGGTGGACACCTGCTCGCCGAGTTTGCCAGTGTGGTGGACGCGGTGCAAGCCGCGGTTGAGCTCCAGCATTTGCTGAGGGCCAAGAACTCCCTGCTGCCGGATACACTAGCAAAATAGAACTCATCTCTGAGGAGAAAACAAAATGGTGTGCGGTGCAATACTGACCCGTCGCGAATTCATCCGGACTCTGACCGCAACAGGGGCTCTGGTTTTTGCCGGCAAATGGGTGGGGATTGATCCGGTGTCTTCGAGTATCGACAAATCCGCGATCTTTATGGTTGAGGAATGCCCGGTTCACGACGGCCGACTTCGCCACTCCGGAATAGATACCCTGTTTGATCTTCTCGCAGCTACGGGCCTTAGATTGTACCGCACCGACAGTGTGCACCCGTGGGCCGGACCCGCAGGAATCATTGCCCCCGATGATGTCGTGCTCATAAAAGTCAATTGCCAGTGGAAATGCCGCGGCACAACCAATACAGACGTATTGCAGGGTTTGATTTACCGGATTTTGCAGCATCCGGATGGATTTTCAGGCGAAGTCGTGATCTTCGAGAATGGACAGGGCCAGGGCAGCTTTGACGGCCGTCCACATGCCTGGGGGAGCTATTCAGCCTGGCCTGAGATCGACAACGGCATTTACGTGAATGCGGAGGAGGAGACCCTTCTGACGGTAGACTATCTGGTGAATACGATTTTTAGGAGCGATCCGGTCTCTGCCTACCTGCTTGATCCGATTCGCAGCATGTTTATTTCGGATTCGGACCACACGACGGACGGATACCGCCGTGTATCGGATGTTTCGTATCCATGCTTTATGTCGGCCGGCGGACACCGCATCGAACTGCGCGAGGGGCTCTGGAACGGGTCCGGATTCGATAGCAACCTGAAGCTGATAAATCTGCCCGTTTTGAAAACCCACGGCGGTACAGGCATTACTGGCGCACTGAAGCATTGCTACGGGATTCTCTCCATGGCCGACGGATATTCCGAGATTCGGCACTACAGCCAAGCAGGCGCGCAATGCGGGAAAATGATCAGCCTTGTGCGGGCGCCGGACCTGAACATCCTCGACTGCATCTGGGTAAGCCCGGAAAGCCTGAGCGGATACCCTCCTTCCGCGACCCATCGCGCCGATATTCTGCTGGCGGGAATCGATCCGGTGGCCCTTGACTATTTTGCCGCCAAGCATGTACTGCAGCCGTTAGGCGGGAGTCCCACTGGCGAACACGATCCCGACAATTTCGTCGGTTTGCGCGATCATCTGAAGGGGGCGTCTGATTTCATCAATATGAACGGGGGCATTAACGGCAAGATGACTGATATGGGGGACGATAATATTGAGGTTTTCTCGGCCTCAGCCGCTATGCCTGCAGACAACCCCAACACCTCGGCCGGAAGCAGCGGGGGCGGCAGCAGTTGTTTTATCGCCACGTCTGCGGGGTCACTATAAGTAATGTTCGCCAGATAATCCCAAACAAAGCGCTCTCCAACACGTCCCCCCGCGGGTCGGACCAAGCTATCATGTTGAAATGGAATGCATATCTTCCCATAAATACTGATTCTGAGAACTTAAAACAGCATTTTCAAGTTCCAAAATGCCCCTGTAAGCTGTCGGGGATTCCTTCAATTCAAAGCGGCCATTCCCGCCAACCACTTCACGACCTTTTGCCTTGAATCCAAGTGCCTCCTTCGTCGCCGTGACAAATTCCTCGCTGCCAACCGCGACGCTTTCCGTCCACTTCCCGTCTCGAAAACAACTTGCCTCCTGCACCGATTCTTCAACCCACCCGCGATAGGCCTTGGCAAGATCCTTCATCGATCGAAAGTCGAGCAGGTCCTTTAATGCCGCATAGTCAATCAGCGCATATCGCTCACGGGGAGCCTGGATCTCATGGTACCCGCTAAACGCCCATTCCGACGGATGCCTTACGACCCCAGCTCGAACCATGTTGAGGTCAATGTATACAAGACATTTAACCAAATGCTCGTTGGTTTCTACAGCCGTCGCATGGTAACGATCTTCCCAGTAAGCCCCTTTCCGGCCTTTCCTCTGATTGAATTCCTGCCCAGTTCTTCCCGCAATTAACTGTATCGACCTTGGAATGACATCCCTATCGCCATGGTCTCTGAGCAGGATATGGATGTGGTTCGAGGTCACCATGTAATTGAGCACGCTCAGGCCATAGCGCTTCCTCGCCTCAAATAGCCACCGTAAATATCGGCGGCGGTCACGGGCAAACTTCAGAAGAAACTCCTTCTTATGACACCGATGAGTGATGTGCCAGACATGGCCCGGAATGTAATGCCTGCTCGCCCTCGGCATAAGCCTTCATTCTTGCTTGCAGCTAGGTTTTTGAGGACCAAAAGTGCCTCTCTAAGGCTCTAAATGGCCCTGTTCTATTATTTTTTTTCGATAAATACAAATAGTTGCCATGGTCCGACCCGGTGCCTGCCTGTAGGATCTGGATTACACCCCGGAACAATCTGACCAAACCAA
This sequence comes from uncultured delta proteobacterium, assembly GCA_963700055.1. Classification (GTDB taxonomy): domain Bacteria; phylum Desulfobacterota; class Desulfobacteria; order Desulfobacterales; family SpSt-501; genus SpSt-501. Next base: position 81,403 of record CAVOWH010000017.1, read on the forward strand.
AACAAACTGACAAGCAAAGGAGATTGTAAAATGAAAGCGACGACAACTTTGGGAAACCTGATCGAGCAAGTGGAAACCATGTCTGCCGGCAATTTCGATGAAACCGTGTCTCTATCTGAAATCGAGTTCGGCAGCCTCAACGAAATGTGGGTCGGAGGCGTGGGAGTAGAGGTTCTGCCTCAGGCTCAGAGGCTTCTCGCCAACCGGCTGCGGGTGCCCTTCACTTACCTGGAGCGGTGCCCGTCTGAACTCCAGGCCGAGAACCTAAACTTTTGGCTTGAGCAGGAGCGGAAAGAGCGGAACACCTTCTTCTGCCGGTTCAATGGAAATCGGCAAGTGCGCGCAATTTTTACGGACCGCTACACGGCCATCGACAACCGGGAGATCCTTTCGGGACTGCTGGATCTGGGATTAAAGCCTGATCAAGAGGTGATCTTCCGAATCGATGAGAACCTGATGGTAGTGAAGATTCCCGATTACAATCGCTCCTTCGAGGTATCGCTAAAAGATTCCGTGGTGCCGGGCCTGTCCATCGGCAACAGCGAGATTGGCTTTCTCTCCTTCTGCATCGAGTGCTTCTATCTGCGCTTGGTCTGCACCAACGGGATGGTCGTGCCGGTCTCAGTCGGTCAATCCCGCTGGAAACATATCAGCCGTAAAGCGTTCGAAGCCCTACCGGAAACGATCCGCCAGGTGGCCGAGAGTTCCAACCGTCAGCAGACTCAAATGGTCATCTCCGTCAACACTCCGGTCCACAATCCGATCCAGACCATCGAGAGCTTCAACCGACGCTTCGGTCTGACCCAGGCCGAGGGCGAAATGGTGAAAGCGTCGTTCGCCCAAGAACCGGGCGAGACCATGTGGAACGTCATCCAGGCCTACACCGGATCAGCAAGGGCGCCGGAACTAACGGTGGAATTCGCCTACCGGCTGGAGAGGGTCGGCGGTCAGATCCTGGCGCTGGTGAAGTAGCCGAATCAGTCGGAATCAATCAAAACGCTGCCCCTGCCGGAAATATCGCCGGGTGGGGGCTTTCATTTTCAAGCAAGGAGGGAAACCATGACCAAAGAGGAAAAGTCGCGCTACAGCGAGCCTGAGGCGCTCAGGGACATACTAAAACGGGTGCTCACGGGCAGGAAGTTCATGCTCGATTGTGGCCACCACGCCACTCTGTTTCATCATTTTGGCAATGATATCACCATCATCAACGGGAAGAAACCCAAAATTATCTGCTCGCTCTGCGGGCACTAAAGGAGGTGTTTATGTGCGACCATGACGATGGATTCGACGGATTTGATTGGCAGGATATCGCTCTCATCGGCGCTTTATCAGAGAGTCTCGCCGAGGAGGAAAAGGAACGTGAACGAATCAGAAAGGAGATCGAGAAAGAGGAGGAAGACGACCGCTGAAATGATCGTCCAGACCGTCCAGATCGTCCAAAAAATTGTGGAAAGAGGCTTCGCCCCTGTACCTCCAAGGATCAAATAATCAAATGGTCAAGGGACCCCACATCCTATTTGCCACCACGCACCGGCAGGGCGCGGTTGTAGAAGGCGGTGGACTGGGGGCTCCAGTACCGCGCGCCATTGCCGAAATTGAAGACGGCAGCCTCGGAACCTCTGGCCTCAGATACCCAGTAGCAGCAGTCGGAAAGGCTGATAAGCGGGGTGTGGCCTCCCTGCTCTTCCTTGTCATAGAGCCCGGCCAGCTCGTTGTGGGTGGGCAGGCGCCAGTCCCTGTGGCCGCCGGCGGAAAAGGTCGCGCAGTATTGTTTGGCGTTTGCCCAGTTGATTGGTTTTCCGCTGTCCTTGGCCGCCCACATGAGCCCGGTCTTGGTGTCGGTCACCGTGCCGTCGCCGTTGGCCTTGAAACGGCCCCATCGTTTCTCGTTCGCCTCCACGCGACTGAAAAGCTTCAGGGCATCCTGATAAAACTTGCCCTCCTTTCCGGCCTTGTCGAGATAGGTTTCGAGGTTCTTCTTGGCCTCGGCCGCGCTCCGCATGCCGGCCAGATAACGGCCGTTCTGGTAATAAAACTCCACTGGGAGTTTCACGCCCAGGGCCTTGATCTTATCGAGGTCCTGGCCCGCGCCTGTGTAGTCCTTCTTATCCATCTTCTCGCCCGCTGAAAGCAAAAGCCGGTCCGCCTCTACCTCGGGTGGCAGAGCCACGGCCGGCAGTACGGCGCCGGCGAAGATGAGAAACAGGGCCACCAAAAGCATGGTTGTCATCCGGTACGCGGTGTAGCGCATGTCTTTCTCCCTCCTTCTGCTTTAGAGTCCTCCCAGCCCAAAAAAAGAATGCCCTCAGTCGGCACCTGTCCCTTTTTTTCAGTGTATCAAGGTCTTCCCCGGCCAACAAGAAAAATCCAATGGCCAAGTGCGGACAGCCGCTTGGAGGTCCGAGCACACACGATCCGCTTAGCAACATTTCGAAAAGGAACCGCCCGGATTGTCCACACCGCCCATGGGTGGGCGGTGCGGTCGGTCTGGACAACGACAACGACAGACAACGGGCTGCTTTCACATCGAGGGGAGCGGCCTTTTCACGTTCAACGCAAAGGAGCGACGAAATGAGAACGAAAATCACGTTGGCTATGGCTGTGTTCATCGGTTTGGTCATCGGCTCGAACGTATGGGCCTACATGCCGGTCTTTATCATCCGCGAGTGCGCGCACTGCCGAGCGCATGTGGTCCAGGAAGACACTCTCTCTGGCAACACCATCGGCGCCACCTTCTGGACTGACGGCAAGCGTGAGGCAAAGATGCTGCCCGACCATCCTGCGCTGGTAAAATGTCCTGTGTGCGGCGGGCTATTCTGGGTCGAAGAAGCCGTGGAAGTGGACTCTGGCTTCGAGGCGGCGGAGGGTAAACTGAAGGTGCTGGCTCCGCCAGAAAAGGAAATGCTGAACTTTCTTCTGGCCGACCAGACCTTACCCAAGGAGAAAGAGTTCTACCTCAGGTTGCGTGTTTGGTGGATGGCAAACGATGCCTGGCGCTCTCATCCGAATCTGAAACCAGCCTTCTCGCCGGAGCAGGTGAAAAACCTTGATGCCTTGTCGGCGCTTTTTGATGAATCCCGGCCAGGCCATCGAATCCTGAAGGCCGAGATCGCGCGAGAGCTGGGGAACTTCGATCAGTGCCTGCTGATTCTGTCCTACCAGTTTGAACCGGACTATGACTGGGCGGTCGGCTTCATCAGGAACCTGGCTGGGGAGAAGGTACGAGCGGTAAAGCCTTTTGAGCAGGGGAAATGAATCATCGATAGCGAAAACGCGGGTTAAGCAAATGACCAGGCCGACCTATCGTTCACAATTGTTGATGGGGCGGTCAGGTCCCTATCAGGAAAACATCGTATGTGTATCTGTGGATTTGTGAACAAATAGAGCTGAAGCTCAGCTGTCAATGTAGAGTCTTTCTTGGGGGTCAATTTTTGAATTTAGTGAGCCTTATTGCTTCCATAATTGGTAAATCTCCTTCCGACGAGCGAAGGCTTCATGCCCGCCTTCCATTATGGATACGATGGCCTTCTGAATCCCTGGCTCGTCAATGCTCCCTACCAGGATGTCGGCGCTTCTCCCTGCAAAAGAACACGCGCCCACCTGTTCAGCGTCTCCGAGTACAGGGAAATTGGCGTTGTGTGTTGCAAAAATAAATTGGATGCTCTTCTTAAGCGTCCGTACCAACTTGATGACATCCTCAAAAATGGTCTGGTTGTCCAAATCGTCTTCAGGTTGGTCAATGACGATTACATCATTGTCGCGCTGGCTCAGGATGAAGAAGATCAGTGCTGAAGCTCTTTGCCCCAGCGAGTGATCCCGTAGTTCCTTTCCATGATACTCGATTTGGAAGATGTTTGGGACCTGCCAAGTGAGCAAGGATGCCTTGGCTTCATTGAAGTACCTTCGAAACACATCTCCCGAATCACCAAGGTTGTTGCAGATCTATCCAATGCTTCGTAGACCGAGATGAAATCAGCATGCGAATCCAGCACGCCCTTCAAGGTTGCCTCTCGGAGCTTGCTGCCGCGGAAATGATTCTGCAACTCTTTTAGAAACGCAACCTTGTCGCCCTTATACTGTGGGATAATTCGAAGCGCAGTTTGGCTTTCGTTCAGTTTCTTAATTTCCGCTTCGATCTGCTTGAACTCCTGGTGCCACATATCGGAAAGCCGCTTCAGTTCCTTCAGAAGCTCGTCTCGAAGGGCGTTTTTTCGTGTACGGTTCTTTGCTATTTCTTCAAGTGCCAGTTTGGCTTTCTGCAATTCGGTGTTGAGCTTCACGAAATCGTCCGGACGAATACTGACGCCCCCCGCTTGTTGAAGTTGTTCGCTCAGTTGCCGCTCGATAGTCGCGAAATCGTCCTTGAGTGCCTCGCGACGACGCTCCAGTTCAGCAAGTTTATCGCGCAAGGCTCGCGCATCGTTGCGCGTCTCGGTGAGAACCTGCCGCGCAGTGTTAGGTGCTTTGCGTATCCGGTCAAGGATAGCGTTGATGTCTGCGATGACATCAGCGTTTTCTTTGGACTCAAGCTTGGACTGCGCGGCCAGTTCAGATTCCTGTTCCTTCAGAAATGTGTCGAAAGATCGGACAAAGGCATCCACAGCATCGACGACTCGACGAGCGTGCGTCACGTCTGCATTAAACTCCACCTGACGCCGGAGCTGCTGCTCAACGCCGTACTTTCTAAAAAGCTCCAGACGAAACTCTGTGTCCTTCCTTTTGCTCTGGTATTCTTGCTCAAGTGTGTCCAAGTCTTTGAGTTTGTCGAGATTCGTCATTACGTCCAACACCCGTTGTTGTTGAATACCAATCTCTCGGCGGACGGCATCGAGTTTCAAGCCCAGCAAGCGTTCCACCAGTTCGCGCTCGGAACCTTCGCCTCTCTTCACCAATTCCTTTTGGCCGAAGAACAGGGGATTCTTCAAGGGAATGCGCACGCCAGGTCGCAATTCCCCATCGAAGTAAATGTCCGCTCGCTCGTTCAGGATTCGGCGGATTTCGTAACGCTGTCCTTGTGCGTCTTCCACCTCGACAACGACCTTTCCGCCACTGCCGAGGGCAAACCGGACAAGATCCTGCTTGTACTTAAGGTCCAACTCTTCTGTGGATTCAGGCAACGGCAATTCAAGCGCAAAGCGCAAGCACTCGAGTACGGCCGACTTTCCACTTCCCCGAATGCCGATTAAGCAGTTCATCTCGTCGGAAAGGTCAATCCGCTTTCCATCCAATATACCTCCCTCAAAGCTAACTGATCGCACCCAGGAGTGAACCTGCCTCTGAATGGCCTTGTTCGGACAAACGATTTGCCCCAGGTTTCAAGGCAAACTGGACCGCTTCAAAAGTGAATGCGCCGATCTTGATGAAGGTCGGTTCGCCGCGTCCGACTTCATCCAGCGTCTTGGGATCCGAGCCTTCCACTTCCGAAGGATACCAAGCGCCAAGCCAACCCTTCACCTTCTCACGCTTGTCTCGCGTCCTCACTTTCTGAAAAGCTGCTGTGCGGGAGCAAAACAGTTCATTCTTGCCGAGTTCGGTGATTCGGCCCCCATCAAGTGCGCCCCAGAGACCAGCGTCATCTTCAACATGGGCGAAGATGAGCAGGTAGTCCTTTGCGAACTTGTCCAGTTCGCGAAGGGTCTCCAGCAGATCGTGGTTTGACCGGCATTGCTGTTGTCGTAGCTGGTCTGGCCGCGAAAGTAAGTCCAAGAAAACTGTTGATGTGGTCAGCGTTTTCGCGATTATCGACCCAATCTTCATGGAAGACTACGAGAGTGTGGATACCATTGCGGCCGTCTTTGACCGACAACTCAACTCCGGGCATTAGATAGATATCTTCCTGCTTTGCCGCTTTCCGGAGTGCTTTGAACTCCTCCCGGTCGAACTTTTGTGATTGGTAATAACGCCAACACGGATGCCCGCTTGCTTCAGTGCGGCGATGTAACGCGCTACAAAATCCTTCTCCTAGCCAGTGTCTTTGAACTCCTTATCCCGTCGCGTGTGTAGGTGGAAGTCGGCCCGTACCCAGCGACTTCCATGAGCGAAAAAACTCTTTATTTCAGGCATTTTCTTGGACTCCGATTCGCCTTCTGGATAACAATCCACTATTTACTCGACCGATCTACTATAGTCTGTGGATTCGCGGGCCAACAAGAAATTGAACTGCGCTGTTAGTATAGTATTTTTCTGGAGAAGCAAGTTTCTTGTGATAGCGAAAAGCGGAACTATTGTTGTCAAGCATCCGGTTGGCGCTCTTGCTTTGGCCTTCTCCACGGATGTGGGGTTAAGATTGGCCCTCATGAATTCATCAGCCGTTAATAGAAATCGTTTGCGAGCCTCATGGGTCAACTGATAATAATTGGATAGTACGCGACATGGATCAACTTCAGCACCCCTAATTGGACCGGATACTGGCTCAAAAATGACTGTCTCGCGATCCAGAGCAAAGTCCGTGGTGCATGGCAGTGAAACCAAGAACCTTACACTGCCCTTCGCCTTTTGAATTTCTCTATTAGCAATTGCTACGCACC
>CAVOWH010000018.1:0-119635 GCA_963700055.1 uncultured delta proteobacterium
GACCCCTTGACCCCTCGACCCCTTAGCCCTTTTTGAGGAATGAATGCCCAAAATGGTTGCTCACCTAACCTGCCGTGGAGGCTCGATATGACCGCCCAAAAAATCACCATCGAACCCGTCACCCGCATCGAAGGCCACGCCCGCATCACCCTGCACCTCAACGCGGGGGGCGAGGTCGAAAGGTCCTATCTGCACGTGGACGAGTTCAGAGGCCTGGAGAAGTTCAGCGAGGGCCGGCCCTACTTCGAGATGCCGCAGATCACCCAGCGCATCTGCGGGATCTGCCCGGTCAGCCACCACCTGGCCTCGGCCAAGACCTGCGACCTCATTTGGGGGGCCGCCCCGCCCCGGCCGGCGGTGCTGCTGCGGGAGCTCATGCACATGGGACAGTTCGTCCAATCCCACGGCATGCATTTCTTCTACCTGGCGGGCCCGGACCTCTTGCTGGGGTTCGATGCCGATCCCGCCTGCGCAACGTGTTCGGCATCATCGCCGCCAACCCTGCGCTGGCGCTCAAGGCGGTGGGGTTGAGACGCTTCGGCCAGCAGATCATCGAGCGGCTCGGCGGCAAGCGCGTGCACCCCAATTTCGCCGTACCGGGCGGCGTCAACACGCCCCTGAGTTCCAAGGACCGGGACACCATCGCCGCGGAGATCGAAACCCAGTTGGGAGTGGCCATGGAGGGGGTCGGCCTGCTGGCGGACTGGATCGAGAAGAACCGCGACCTGGCGTTGAACTTCGCCGCGTTCCCTTCCAACTACATGGGTCTCGTCGATGCGAAAGGCGGCCTGTCCCTCTATGACGGCCAGATCCGGGTCTGCGGTCCGGACGGCAGACGCATCGAGCAGTTCAACCCGAGGACTACCTGCTCCACATGGCCGAACATGTGGAGCCCTGGTCGTTTCTCAAGTTCCCTTATTACCGCAAGCAAGGATGGCCGCAGGGGGCCTATCGGGTGGGGCCGCTGGGGCGGCTGAACGTCGTCGACCGGATCGGCACGTCCCTTGCCAACGAGGAGTTCAAACGCTTTCGACAGCTTAACAACGGCCGGCCGGTGGAAGGCTCGCTCTTCTATCACTACGCGCGCCTTATTGAGCTGATCTATGCCCTGGAGCGCATCGAGCAGCTGCTCTCGGAGCCCGAGATTCTCTCCACCGACATCCGCGCCTATGGGCCGGCCGGGCTAAATACGCGCGGGGTCGGGGTGATCGAAGCGCCGCGCGGGACCCTGGTCCACGACTACCGCGTCGATGCCAACGGACTGCTCACGCACGTCAACCTGATCGTCGCCACAGGGCACAACAACTGGGCCATGAACCGCGCGGTGGACAGCGTCGCCAAGGCCTTCGTGCGCGGCCCACAGGTTCCCGAGGGCATGCTCAACCGGGTGGAGGCGGCGGTGCGTTGCTACGACCCGTGCTTCTCCTGCTCGACCCATGCGCTGGGAAAGATGCCGCTGGAAATGACGATGGTGGGACCGGACGGCCGGGTGCTCACGCGGGTGGCACGTTGAAACGCAGGCGAAGGAGAAAATTCGAAGCACGAAATCCGAAATTCGAAACAAATTCGAAATACAAAATTCGAATTTTCAAAACGGGTTTCGGATTTCGGACATTGGAAAATTCGGATTTGTTTCGAATTTCGATATTCGGATTTCGGATTTAATCGGTCTAACCATGGAACGGTGAACCGATATGCAGCGCTCATTAGTCATCGGCTACGGCAATGTGGACCGCGGCGACGACGGAGCGGCCTTTCACGTCGTCAACCGACTGCGCGAGCATTTGGGCCAGCGGCCGCTGACCGAGGACGACAGCGGACTGGAAAGCCTCGCCGATGAGATCGCCGTCTTCGTCCCGCAGCTGACTCCGGAAATGGCGCTCGACGCCGCGCCCTGCCACCGCCTGGTATTGGTCGACGCCCATGTGACGGCGGAAGTGCGGCCGCTGATCTACCTGCGCCTTCAGCCGAAGTACCAGCCGCCCGCCGTCAGCCACGTGCTGTCGCCCGCCATGTTTCTTTGGCTGGTGCAGAGCGTCTCCGGCCAGGACCGCAGCGCGTTTCTGGTTTCGCTGCGGGGACATTGCTTCGATCTGCAGCGCGGTCTATCGCCGGCGACCTCGGCCCTGGTGGCCCCGGCCGCCGAGCGAGTGCTGAAACTGATTCGCACCGACCCGCGCGCTGAGATGTAACTGCCCAAATGTCAGGAATGTCATCCGCAAGATGACAGTTCAGGCTCCATAAAATACCATTGGTTCCCGAAACGAAAGGCTGCAGTGGAGCTCCGGGGCGCCTGGACTGGCCTTATCGAAATACGGCCGGGTCGACCTCGACCGTCGCGCGGTCATGGCATGCAATTTGAACAGAATCATTTGTAAATATGGAAACGCTATGAACCGCGGCCGGCGGGAGCCTTCACCCATGCAAGCATGCAAGGCCCGTCGGATGCGCGGCTTGCTGAGACGGCCACCGAAAGGATACCCAAGCCCAAGAGAGGGAGGTACGCCATGATGATGTTCAACCCCAGCACACCCTATGTCCCAGGAACCTACGCCAAGAAACGGCCGCAAGCCGCGACGGTGGCGGCCCAGTATGCACAGGAATGGGAGGCCCGGCGGCACAAGCTGATGCAGAAGAAGGGAATCCCGGCCAAGATCCCGCCATGCATCTGCTTCTCGCGCAAGATCGGCGTGGGGGCCGTGGAGGTTGCCGACATCCTCGCCAAGAAGCTTCATCTGCGCGTGGCCGACCGCGAAATCCTGGAACACATGAGCGGCGAAACACAGCTGGACAAGGAGACGGTCAAGTTCTATGACGAGCTCTACCCGGGTAAAACCGTCGAATTGTCCGCCCTGCTGTTCGGCAAGAAATCCTTCCAGATGGACGACTATCTGCGCAATCTGGCGAGCGCGGTCTACTCTCTGGCGACACTCGGCTCTACTGTTTTTGTCGGACGGGGTACCCATCTGATCCTGCCGCGCGAGCGCGTTCTGGCCGTGCGGTTCATTTGCTCCGACACCTTCCGGATCGAGCGCCTGGCGTCGCTTCTGAACATCAGCAAAGATGAGGCGGTCAAGACCCTGGTCAAGATCGACCGCGAACAGCAGGCGTTTTTCCGTAAAGCCTACGGCAAAAAGGATGCGCCGGCCTCCGAGTTCGACCTGGTCGTCAACTTCGACCACTTGAGCAGCCCCAAACTGGCGGCCGATTTGGTCCGACGCGCCTTCTGCGCCAAATTTGCGGACCTGCTCAAAGAGTGATCTGAATCCATCGCCTCCCGCCGCGCCTCGGATCCTGGGCAGCCCGGTTCAGGTCTCCGCCTCAGCGGTCCGAAGGCCCGGCGCGGGGGGATGGTCTTGCTCCCGGCCTCTCTCCCCGATCTTCCTCCGCGCATATCGCCGGCCCCCGTTGCATGCCTTGCGCTTTTGGGAAAAACCGCTATGATGGCTCCGTCTGCGCTCCCAGAGCCATTTCATCCCGAGCCGTGCATCCCGGACCATGCAAATCACCCGACATATCCGCACCCGCCGCGCCATCGTGATCATCGTATGCCTGGCGGTGCTGGCTTTCCTGGTGGCAGGGTCTTTCATCGCCGCCGGGGCCTTGCGGGAAATGACCGCCGTCGTCACCGAGGAGTTCAACGCCCAGCAGATGGTGATCGCCCAGACGGCCCGGGCGCGGATCGAGCGCGAAATCGCTCTCCTTCGCCGCGAGCTGCTGTTACTGGCGCGCCTCCTGCAAGCCTCCGACACGGAAGCGCCGGAACTGCTCCAGAAAAGCCTGCCGCGCGTCCAGGAAAGCGGGGTCCGGCGCGTGGACATCGTCGAGCCGGAGGCCCGCCGCACCCTGGCCTGCGGACCCTACGGCGGCTGCACGGAGCGCGGCGCAGCTGAGGCCGGAGTTTACGAAGCCGTGCGTTTTCCGCCGGATATCGATCCTCCGATCTGGGCCTCGGCGGTGACGCCGGCGTCCGGCGGGGCGGAGGTTTTGATCGCCACGCCCCTCGCGCCGGACGCCCGCAGCCTGCTGGTGTTCCATGTCCAAGTCTCGCAGCTGGTATCCAACATCCTCCGCCACATCCAGTCCGGCAAGAGCGGCTATGCCTGGTTGATCGATCCCGAGGGCGTCTTTCTCTACCACCCGTATTCGGACTTCATCGGCCGCAGCGCCTTCACGGTGCGCGAGGAAAAGTTCCCCGACGTCTCTCATGAACGCATCCATTTCATCCAGAAGGATAAAATGCTCAAGGGCGAGCAGGGAACGGGATGGTTCAGCTCGGGATGGCACCGCGGGATCACCGGACCGATGAAGAAGCTCATCGCCTACTGCCCGGTCCGGATTGCGGAAAACCCACAACAGCTGTGGTCGGTGGCGGTCGTGGCGCCGGAGTCCGAGGTGCAGGAGGCGGTGCAAAGCTGGTCCTGGCAGGTCCTGATGCTCCAGGGGCTGGTGGTTCTGGCGGTGACCTTGGGGGCCGGGGCCATCATCTGGCTCGAACACAGCTGGTCGCGGGTCCTGGAGGCCCGGGTCGTTTCCAAGACCGACGCGCTGGCCAAATCCGAGGAAAAATACCGGTCCCTGGTGGAAAGCGCCGAGGATTTCATCTTCACGGTGGACCGCGAGGGCCGCTTCCAGTCCCTGAACACCTTCACCGCCAATTTCTTCGGCGGCTCGCCCGAGAAGTTCATCGGCCGGCCCGTAGCGAGCGCTTTCCCGCAGCCCGCAGCCGAACGCCAGACCCGCCTGATCGCCGGGGTCTACTCCTCGGGTAAGAGCAACCGCGAGGAATTCGAACTGCCCCTGGAGACCCAGTCGACTTGGATCAGCGCCAACTTCATGCCGGTCAAGACCGAAAGCGGCGAGGTGGGGACCGTTCTGTGCATCGCGCGCGACATCACCGAGACCAAGAACCTCCAGCGGCAGCTGGTCAACGCGGAAAAGCTTGCCAGCCTTGGGACGCTCGCCGCCGGAGTGGCCCACGAGATCAACAACCCGCTGGGTGTGATTCTCGGATTCTGCGAGTTGCTGCTGCGCCAGGCCGAAAAGGACTCCCAACTCTACGAGGACCTAAAGACCATTGAACGCCAGGGGCTGTTGTGCAAGGAAACCGTGGAGAACCTGCTCAGCTTTGCCCGCACTGAAAAACAGGGGCTGGAACATTCCGACGTCAATCAATCCATCGAGGCGATCGTCAAGATCCTGCGGCACCTGCTCGAAAAAAACGGAATCCGGCTGGCGCTGCGGCTGACGGAAAACTTGCCCCCGGTTAAGGGCGAGGCCCGCCAGCTGCAGCAGGTGTTCCTAAACCTGACGACCAATGCCATGGCGGCCATGAAAAACGGCGGCACCTTGACGATCCGCAGTCTCCTGGAGCGGAACCCGCGCCGGGTCTGGGTCCAATTCAGAGACACCGGGGCCGGTATTCCGCCGGAGCACATGGACCGCATCTTCGAACCCTTCTTCACCACCAAACCGGAGGGCCAGGGTACGGGCCTGGGACTATTCGTAAGCTACGGCATCGTCAGCAGCTACGGCGGAGCCATCGAGTGTGAAAGCGCGGCGGCGACGGCCCTCGGCAAACAGCCTGGCACGGCCTTCACTGTCAAGTTGCTACCGGCGTAAAGGAGAACCTAGCAAACGTGCGAGGGCCGGATGGCGCGATGACGGCAACTGCTCAGGTAGAGAGGGTTCAAGGGTTCAGCAAACGTGCTTAGAGTCAAGGGTTCGGGGTTCAGGAAATGAGAAGCTGAACCCTGAACCCCGAACCCTGGTAACCCTGTCAGTCAAATAGGAGGATAGAGATGCCCGGCCGCATATTGGTCGTCGACGATGAAAAGGACATGCTCGTCCTGCTCCGCAGGATGATCACCGAGGACCGGAACTACGAGGTCATCAGCGACCCGGATCCGGCCAGGGCGCTCGAGCGCTTCCGCAAGGATCCGGTGGAGCTCGTCATCACCGACCTCAAGATGCCCGGAATGGACGGCATCGCGCTGCTGGAGGCCGTCAAGAAGCTCCAGCCGAAGACGGCCGTGATCGTTCTGACCGCCTATGCCACCATCGAGACCGCCGTGGAGGCGACGCGCAAAGGGGCCTTCGACTACGTCACCAAGCCCTTCCGGCAGGAGCGCCTTCTGCTCACGGTGGACAAGGCCATGAAGTGGCAGGCCATGCTGCGCGAGAACCTCGCCCTGCGGCAGGCCCTGGCGGAGAAGGAAGGGTTCGCTTCGCTGGTGGGCGCCTCGCCAATCATGCGCGACGTTTTCGAGCGCATCCGCCAAGTCGCACCCACGATGGGCACGGTGCTGATCACCGGCCCCAGCGGCACGGGCAAGGAACTGGTCGCACGCGCCATCCACCAGCACAGCCTGCGCAGCCAGAAAAAAATGGTCACCGTGAACTGCACCGCGATCCCCCAGGAGGTGCTGGAAAGCGAGATGTTCGGGCATGTGAAGGGCGCCTTCACCGGGGCCTGGAAGGAGAAAAGAGGCATGGTGGAGGAGGCCCACGAAGGCACGCTCTTTCTGGATGAGATCGGCGACCTGAGCACCCAGCTGCAGACCAAGCTGCTGCGCCTGCTGCAGGAGGGCGAATACAAGCCCGTCGGCAGCGTGGTCACCAAGAAGGCCGACCTGCGCATCATCGCCGCCACCAACCACGACCTGCCGACGGACATCCGCGAAAAGCGCTTCCGGGAGGATCTCTACTACCGCCTGAACGTCATCCAGTTCGAGCTACCGCCGCTGCGGGAGCGCAAGGAGGACATCGCCCTGCTCAGCCGGCATTTCCTCGACAAGTACGTCACCCTCAATCAAAAAAGCGTCGGCGACATCTCCTCCGAGGCCATGCAGGCGCTGCTGGCCTACGACTTCCCGGGCAACGTGCGCGAGCTTGAAAATCTCATCGAGCGCGGAGTGATCTTCTGCCGCAGCGGATCCCTGACGCTGGCCGACCTGCAGTTGGAGGCCAAACCGGCGCCGTTGCTTCCGGACGGTGCAGAGGAGATGGCCAAGCTTCCCTTCCGCGAGGCCAAGGACCTCGCCATCCAGCATTTCCACCGCCTGTACATCCGCCGGCTGCTGGAGGACAACGGCGGCAACGTCAGCCGGGCGGCCGAAGCCGCAGGAATCCAACGTCAGTACCTGCACCGGCTGATCAAGGAGGCAGGCTTGGAGACCACCGATTTCAAGTTGAAAGAGTGAGAAGGTAAGCCAAAAGCCAGGCTTCGGCCTTGCGCTTCCTTCCGCGGCCAGATTTTGAGGACACGGGACTTAACGCGCCTCTCCCATGTTCAACGATACACCAACACGGGGATCTTGGAATGCGTCAACACTTTTTGGGTCTCGCTTCCGAGCAGCAGGGCGCCGACACCCCGCCGGCCGTGGGAAGCCATCATGATGAGGTCGCAGCCCTTTTTATCCGCAACGTCGATTATGGCTTCATACGGCTGGTCGCTGCTCTCCAGAACAACGTCACATGAAACCCCCGCTTCTTTGGCCATCTTTGAAAGCACGGACAGGTTTTGTTCGGCCTTCGCTTTCCACTCTGCTGCAGCCTCATCCTTAAACTTTCCGGGAAGTTCCGCCTCATAAATCGAATAAGACCTTTCTGGCACCACGTAAAGGCCGGTCACCCGGGCATGGATGTCCTTCGCAAATTTGACACCCTGTTGAACAGCGACCTGCGATAATTGCGAACCATCCGTCGGCAGTAAAATGTGGCTGAACATGTTTACCTCCTCATGGCAAGAGATCAGTTAACACCGTCTTAATGCAGCACTTCCCGGTTAGCGGCATTGTCTTGAAACGGCAGGAGCTACCTGGGGTTTCAGACAGTATTCCCACCACTATCCGGCATTTCCAATCCCAGCTCGTGAAAGGCATCCTCCAGGCGAATCATCCCGATCAGCCGCTGGCCCCGGACCACGGCAATGCGGCTCAAGTTGTATTTGAGCATGAGTTCGATGGCGCGGGTGATCTTCTCCCCGATCGTCACGCTGGGGGTCAGCGGCACTTCCTCCGTGTAGGGCACGATGATGGAGTCGACTTTGCAGGACCTCATCCGGCGTTCCTCATGGGCGGGATTGCCTCGGTGGCGGCCGCCCACCTGATGGCCGCCACCCCCCGGTACATTCCGAGGGAAGCATCACCTGCTCCTGAGGCTAAGCAAGGGAAATGCCAGCAGCTCAGGAGCCACCTGGTATGGCCGGCTTAAATCGACTCGAGCCTTGCCGGTGCTGACGCGGCGCCTTGATGCTTCCTCCGGGGCCGAGCGTTGGGCCGCCGGCAGCCTAACGCAGGAATTGTCACCCAGCAATTTCAGGCAAGGCCCTTTCTGTCTCCTCTTGAGTTACACCTGAAACGCCTCGTCCAACCACGGGACGGGTCCGGGCTATAGACCCCGTTGGCGGCGAGTTTCAGGCGCAACTCGAAACCACTCATCCGGAATGCGGAGGCGCCCCACCCTATTTTCGTACTAAACGTTCATGGCCACCTCGGCAGCCGACACGTTGCATTAAAATTGCCCCTCCCCAACCCCTCCCGCAAGGGGAGGGGAATTTTTTAAGGGATCTTCCTACCAAGCAGGGAGTCTCTCTATTTATTAACGGGGAGTCTCTTAGGCCTCCTCCCCCTTGACGGGGGAGGTTGGGTGGGGGTGATTAACTGCGCAAGGCTATTTTCGTACTAAGCCGCGATTTCCGCTCCCCAACTCACAGCGCTTCTGCCCGCCGTGTAATCTCCGAGTTTACAAATCGGGTCCCTGGCGCACTCACGGGCCTTTGAAAAAAGCATATAATCTGCTTACCTATCGATTCTTATTTTTAACGATATCAGTTTGTTGAGTTTCTTCGCGCAATGCTTCTCGGGCCGGTGGCATACATCTTGAAGTCTTTCAGCGCGGATCAAAATATCCATCGCCAATAGCAGGGGGCTGCACCAAGACCCCCGGTAGGTTGAAGCAGTCAGGCTATGAAGCGGAAACTCACATGCGAAAGGAGGTGGGGGAGAGACAATTCATCATTCCATCGAAACGCTTGCAGCATTTTTTCAGAGGAAGGAAGAAAGCCCATCCTATTCAACAGAAACCCCTGGAGACATCCCTGGAATTTTTTTTCGGCAAGAAAGCACATCGGCACAGGCGACTGCGGCAGCGCGATGCGCATCTCGAGGGGCTCACATGCAACACCTTTTGATGAGGAGGTGTATGGGTCATGAAGACAAAAGGCGCAATCAAATTCGTGGTCTGGGGGGCTCTCGCGGTAGCCCTGTGCGTTTATGCGGTCTACGAACACACGAGCGGGAAGATCGACCAGATGTATTACCACTCAACCAAGTTGGACGGCTATGCCGTCAACACCAACGAGTTCTTTACGGCGACCAAGGAAAAACCGGCTCTGCTCGCGATCGGCAAGGCGGACGAGATAAAGGGCCTGATGGCGGTGCCAGTGAAGAAGGGCGATCTTCTGCCCAAGGGCGCCAACGGCGTCATCGACAAGAAGGTGGTCGAAGAGGGCAAGCGGGCCAAGGTGGAAGGCGACAAGCTCGTGGTGACGGTGCCCTGGCAGATCAAGGAGACCAAGGGCTTCAAATACAAGGACACCTTCATCCACAAGGGCGTGAAGACGGATCCGTGGTGCGGGGTGTGGAACGTTGCCATGACCATCGCGATCGGGCTCTGCCTGGGCTTCATGGCCGAGGGTTTCACCGACCTGCTCGGCTGGAAGATCAAAAAGATTGAACACTTTGGCCACTAATATAGGAGGAAACCATGTTTGATTTCACCGTAGCAGGCCACGTTGTCCCTGTTTTCCTGCTGGTTTTGACCGGGTTCACCGTAGGCGTCGTCGGCGGCTTCATCGGCGTGGGCGGCGGCTACATGGTCACCCCGGCCCTGATCGTGTTCGGCTTCCCCGGCTACATGGCCTCGGGCACCGATGCCTGCCACATCGCCGGCAAAGCCGTCATCTCCTCCATCCGCCACCGGCAATTGGGCAACATCGACTGGACCATCGCGCTCTCCATGGTGGGCGGCACCATGCTGGGCGTCGAGCTGGGCGTGCGGCTGCTGGTCTACACCAAGAACATCGGCCTGTCCGGCGTCGTGCTGCTGGCGGCCTCGGTATGCGTGATGCTCGGCCTATTCATCTACACCCAGATCGAGACCCAGAAGTCCCACAAGAAACTCGATGCGGACCGCAAGGCCGGCAAGGAAATCGGCCGCGAAGTGAAAGTGAGTACACTGCCCCTTTTCTTTCAGAGAATCCCCATCATGCCCATCATCAAGGCCGGCAAGGCCCGCCTGGTCATCTCCATGTGGGTCATCGTGATCGTCGGTGTCCTCACCGGCATCCTGGCGGGGTTCCTGGGCGTGGGCGGCGGCTTCATCCGCGTCCCGGCCCTGGTCTATGTCGTGGGCACCACCAGCCACCTGGCGGTCGGCACCGATCTGGTCGAGATCGTGGTCTCGGGCGGCTACGGCGCCCTGCGCCAGTCCATGGAGGGCAACGTGGACTTCATGGCCGTGTTCTTCATGATCGTCGGCGCCATGCTCGGGGCCCAGTTCGGCAGCCTTGCGACCTCTTTCGTACGCGGCCCGGCCATCCGCTACATCCTGAGCTACTCCCTGATCCTGGCCACCGTGGGCGCGGCCATGCGGCTGATCTACGTGCTGACCGGCGGGACGGCCGAGTGGCTGGCCTTCATCGCCGTGGTCTTCACCCTGGGCGAAATGGTCTTCCTGTGCCTGTTCATCTGCTCGCTGGTCTGGTTCGCCGTGCGCTACCAGCACGGCAAATCGGTCCCGCACTGGGTGCCGGCCATGGTGGTATCGGCCTAATGCGTGGGGTGCAGCTGTCCAAGTTCGATCTTAACTGCAACGGAGGTTAGCGCGATGAAATGGTTCATCAACAACATGTTCGGTTACTGGATTTTCCTCCTGGTCATATCCTGTGGCCTTGCGGCAATCTGCTATGAGGTCTTCCTCAGAGACCTGATGAAATGAGGTGAGCCGATGCAAATACTACTCAACCTAATCTTTTACGCGTTCCTGGCCTTTCTGATATACGACGCCACCATTATCGAGAAGGACTACTGGTTTGCGTTCGTGGTGGGTTTCGTGATATGCGTCGCCGTTGTCTGCCAGCTGATGCCGAGCCTGCACGCGAGCAAGGTGTCTCCCGGCGAGTTCCCCTACGATACGATCGGCGACTGAACCGGATGGCGATTGGACCTGACCCGGATTCGAACACCCTCCGGGAGAAACTTCAGGAGTTGTACGCGCGGCACGCCGCGAAAGACCTCCCCGAAAGGCCTTTCCGGCGTGCCCTCACCGAATACACCTACAGGCTTTACAACTCGGTGGCGCGGGAGCAGTTGAAGCCGGGGGAGTCGATTCTCCACGAGCACCACATCATCCGCTCCCACATGTGGTGGTCGCAGTCGTTTCTGAAAGACCCCAACCAGGAGGTGGTAAGCCTCTACCTGACCGACCGCCGCTTGATCCGCATCCGCTCCGTCATGCAGCCGGGCCGGCCGATTTCCTGCGACAAGGCCGACCAGACCACGGTGGACTCGCTATTTTTCGATCGCATCGAGCGTGTGCATGCCCACCGGCAGGTCCGCTGGGGCGAGGTGGCCGTGGGGCTGGTGATAACGACGGTCGGCTGGATCTTCTACGAATGGCTGGATGTGACCGGTCCGGTGCTGGCCGTCGTAGGCGTTTTGGGCACGCTGCATGGTTTGCTGTGGCATAGCCGCTGGGTCGAGGTCAAATCGCGCGTGCAGTCCCCGGCCGCAGACCCCATGATCATCTACACCACGCGCCGGAAAAGCGGCCGCAAGCTCATCAAACTGCTGCGCGAAAAGATCCGCCCCGCGTCCTGAGCCCGGCGCGTCGATCCTTCCTTTTCCCCCTTTAACAAAGGGGGTTGGGGGGATTTTAAAATTGACATCGTTAGAAGCGGGTTAGGGCGCGCGGCGCCATTCTCGCGTAAGGGAAGTGTGGGAGAGGCTTTTAGCCTCGATCGTCGCGGCTGGAAAGCCGCTCCCACAGAAGACATAGCCCCAACGCGAATCAGTTTTTTTTGGAAGGCACACCCGGAATGAACGACACGCCCGCCAACGCCCCATCCAACGGCAGTGCCGACACCCCTTTGCAATTAACGGCCCGGCGGGCCTGGGGGCATTTCCTCACCTTCCTTGAAATCATCGGCCTGCGGGACGAGCGCAAGGACGTCGACCACGCCGCCCAGCTCGCCCGCTTCAAGCTCTATCACACCGAGTTCCGCAAGCTGATCCACGCCAACAACAGCTTTCTCGAAACGCTCGCCGAGCTGGATGAAAAGCGCGCCGGCGGGTCCTTCATCGACCAGGCCTATATCACGCGCAAGATGGTGCGGGCCGTGGCCGACATCCACGCCATGGTGGAGAGCTTCCACGTGGTCTCGGACGGGCGCTACCCCGTGCTGCGGGAGGCGCTCGCCCGCATTTCCACTGAACTGACCTCCCTCTGCCAGGATGCGGCCGGCAGCGCGGGGCCGGCGGAGCTGGTGCTGGACCTCGCCGCCATCCGGGCCACTCACGCCGACCTGGTGGGCGGCAAGATGTCCAACCTGGGCGAGCTGCACAACGCCCTCGGGCTGCCGACGGCGGACGGGTTCGCCGTCACCACCGAGGCCTTTCGCCTGCTGGTCGAGGAGGGGGGGCTGCGCTCGTGGATCCAGAACGAGCACATGCTTCTGCGCGCACCGGAAGATGTCCCCGGCGTGAGCGCGGAGCTGCGCGAGGGCATCCAGAGCGTCCCGGTCCCGGCCCGGCTGGCGCAGGCCATCGACGATGCCTACGGCCGCCTGTGCGACCGGCTTGGAAGCCGGCCGGCGATGGCGGTGAGGTCTAGCGCCGTGGGTGAAGACAGCGCCCTCTCCTTCGCGGGCCAGTTCACGTCGGTCCTCAACGTCCCCGGCGAAGGCCTTGCAAAGGCCTATCTCGAGGTGATCGCCAGCCTTTTTTCGCCCGAGGCCATCCACTACCGGATGCTGCACCAGATCCCTGGCGAATCGGCGGAGATGGCGGCGTGCGTCATCGCCATGCAGGATGCGACGGAGAGCGGGGTGACCTTCTCCCGGGACCCGAACGCGCCGGACTCCGGCGAGGTGCTGATTCAGGCCGTGCACGGCCTGGGGGTCTCGCTCGTGGACGGGCGCACCTCCCCCGAGATCATCCGCGTCGGCCTGGACACGGAACCGCCGCGACTGGCGCGCACGCCCTCCAGCCAGGCCAGCCGCTTCGTGTCGCTGCCGGGAGCCGGCATCAAGGAAGAAGCGCTGGAACCGGCCCTGGCCGGCCGGGAATGCATCTCGGAAGCCGAGGCGGTCCAGCTGGCGCGCTGGGCGCTCGCCCTCGAAACCCACTTCGGCTGCCCCCAGGACGTCGAGTGGGCGGTCAGCCCCGAACAGAAGCTCATCCTGCTGCAGTCCCGGCCCCTGCGGGTGCTGCAGTATTCCGCCGCGAAAGAGCCGCCGGAACCCGGCGCCGAACTGCTGCTGGAGGGCGGGGAGGTGGCCTGCCCGGGGGTGGGCGCCGGACCGGCCGTTCACCTGGATGCCGACGACGACGTCGAGGCCTTCCCCGCGGGCGGCGTGCTGGTGGCGCGGCGCTCTTCGCCCAAGTTCGTGCGGCTGATGACCAAGGCCCGGGCCATCGTCACCGACGCCGGCAGCACCACCGGCCACATGGCCTCGCTCGCGCGCGAGCTGCGGGTGCCCACCCTGCTCAACACCAAAACCGCCACACGCGCCATCCCGCCGGGGACGATCGTCACCGTGGATGCGGGAAACGCCTATGTCTATGCGGGCGAGGTGCCGGCGCTTCTCGAACGGCAGATCGAGGTCCTGGAAGGCCAGACGGACGGGGTCGGCGCCCGCATGACGGCCGAGCTGGAGTTTCTGGGAAAAGCCCTCGCGCACATGGCGCCCCTCAACCTGACCGACCCCCGGCTGCCGTCCTTCTCCCCCGACCATTGCCGGACCCTGCACGACCTGGCCCGGTTCATCCACGAGAAATCCTACGAGGTGATGTTCGGGCTGGGCGAGCAGCTGGGCGACTTCCGGGCGGCGAGCTACCAGCTGGACGTCTACCTGCCCATCGATCTCTTCATCATCGACCTGGGCGGCGGTTTCAAGGCAACACCCAAGAGCCGGAAGGTCAAGCCGGCCCAAGTCGCCTCGGCCCCCATGCGGGCGATCCTGAAAGGCATGCTCGACAAGCGCATCCCCCGTTTCGGCGCACGGCCCATGGACATGAGCGGGCTGTTCTCGGTCATGATGCGCCACGCCACCACCAGCCCCGAGGAGCAGAGCTCGTTCCAGGCCCCCTGTTACGCCCTGATCTCGGACTGCTACGCGAACTACTCGGCCCGGGTGGGCTACCACTTCAGCGTGCTTGACGCATACTGCTCCCCCACCCCGAATAAAAATTACATCAACCTGCTGTTCCGCGGGGGCGCGGCCGACAACCTCCGCCGCAGCCGCCGGACGCGCGCCATCGCCAACATCCTCAAGCACTACGGCTTTGCCGTCACGCTCAACGCCGACGTGGTGATCGGCCGACTGAACAAGGGCAGCCGGGAGGAAACCACGGTCCAGTTGGAGATGATCGGGCGGCTGCTGCAGTTTTTCCGGCAGATGGATGCCGCCATGGCCACGGACGACCACGCCCGCATGATCGAGAACGCGTTCCTAACGGGCGACTTTGCGCTGAGCGTGATGACCGGACAAAAAAAGGAAGCTGGGGAACAGGCGGGCGGGTGAAGCCAGGAACTGCTTCCATTAGCTAACCCGGACACGCCGGAACCAAATTCGAAATTCAAAGCACGAAATTCGAAACAACCTGTTTGGACTTTTGAAATTTGGGCTTGTTTCGGATTTCGTATTTCGAATTTCGAGCTTTGCGGGTCGGCTCTACCGTTGCAGCGAGCCACGAGCCAGGTGGTTGTATAGAACCTGAGAAGCACAAAAATATAATACGGTACACTAAACCGGTGCCGAATCAGGTCCGCTTGGCCGCCATCTCCTCCGCGATCGTCTTGCGTTCGCAGGCATTTTCAATGGCGGTGGCCAGGGTGTCGATCGGGCAGGGTTTCATCAGTACTTCAGCGGCGCCGCCGTCGCAGGCGAGCGTGCAGCTCTCGACGTCCACGTGGCCGCTGAGCAGGATGACGGGCAGCAGCGGCCGGGTCTTGCGGATCTCCCCCATGACGGCCAACCCGTCCATGCCCGGCATGCGCAGGTCCAGAACGACCACGTCGCATTCCGACTGGGACAGCAGCTGCAGGGCCGATGCGCCGTCTCGGGCCGTGAGAACCTCCATGTTCCGGTTCTTCAATACTTTGGCGAGGGAGTGAGTAAACCGCTCTTCGTCATCTGCGAGCAGCACGCGTATTTTTTCAGCCATAGCATTTCCTCCGGAGGGGTCTCATGCAAGCAAGCGGCGCCTACACGAACAGACTTTTAGTCCACCCCTGAGGGAATGTCAAATTTGATGACTTCGAAATAAGCCCAATTTTCCACAGATCATATGCTGGTTTACGCCACCACCATCTTCCTGAGCGCGCTTCTGCTCTTCCAGGTCCAGCCCATGATCGCCAAGATGATCCTGCCCTGGTTCGGCGGGTCCACGGCCGTGTGGGTCACCTGCATGCTGTTTTTCCAAACGGGGTTGCTGGCGGGCTACATCTACGCGCACGCCGCGATCACCCGGCTGCGGCCGAGACGGCAGGGATGGCTCCATGCCGCCTTGCTGGCGGCTAGCCTGCTCGCCCTGCCGCTCGGCCCGGCGCCGCATTGGAAACCTTCCGGTGCCGAGGACCCCATCCTGCAGATTATCGGTCTGCTGGCCGTCTCCGTGGGGCTGCCCTATTTTCTGCTCTCCGCCACGACCCCTCTCCTGCAGGCATGGTACGCGCAGAAGTTTCAATCCGTGCTGCCCTACCGGCTGTTCGCGCTGTCGAATCTGGCCTCTCTCATCGGGCTGATGGCTTATCCCTTTCTGATCGAGCCGCACCTGACCCTGCGCGAACAGTCTTGGGTCTGGTCGATCGCCTACGGGGCATTCGTCGGGCTGGCCGGGATCGTCTCCTTTGTGGGCGCCGGCCCATCGCCTTCAGGGAATCCGGTCGGGTCCCGGATAGCGGCCCCCGACCGGCACGGCGGGGCTGCTCTCTCCCCGGCCGACCAAGCGGAGTGGGTGGCTCTCTCCGCCTGCGGCGTGGTGCTGCTCTTGGCCGTGACCAACCATCTGACCCAGAACATCACCGCCATACCGTTTCTCTGGATCCTGCCGCTCAGCCTTTACCTCCTGAGTTTCATCCTCTGCTTCCACGCCCCATGGGTCTATATCCGGTCCATCTACCTCGGACCCCTGGCGCTCGTCATGCTGGTCGTCATGTACGGCATCCTGAGGTACGATTCCACCACCCGGCTCTCGCTGGTGATCGGGGTGTTTTCGTTCGGGCTGTTTGCGTGCTGCATGTTCTGCCACGGCGAGCTGGTGCAACGTAAGCCCCCGCCCCGGCACTTAACAGCCTTTTATCTGATGATCGCCCTGGGCGGAGCGCTCGGCGGGGTCCTGGCGGGTGTGGTGGCGCCGATGCTGCTGCGCGGGTACGTGGAAATGCCTTTGGCGATTTCAGCCTGTGCGGCCCTTCTGTTTCTGGCACAACGCCACGAGGGGTGGCAGAGCCGCCTGCTCGCCGCCCTGCTGTGCGCCGCCCTGTTTGCCGGCAGCGGGTATTCTCTCTGGGACTACTCTAAGGCGGTGGTCGTGATGGAACGCAATTTCTACGGGTGCCTGCGGATCAAGAAATCGAACCCAGGCACCGAGTTTGAAAGCCAGACATTGGTTCACGGAACGGTGGCCCACGGTGTGCAATTCACGGACCCCGCCCGGCGGCGCCAGCCTACCGCCTACTACGGCCCGGCCTCCGGGGCCGCCCTGGTTTTGAAAGCGCTGCACCACCGGCCGCTGCGAGTCGGCCTCGTGGGGCTCGGCATCGGGACCCTGGCGGCGTATTCCCGGCCCGGGGACGTGTACCGCTTCTACGAGATCAACCCCTTGGTGGAGAAGCTGGCCCGCGAGCATTTCACGTTTCTCGGCGACGCCCGCGCCACGCTTGAGCTGATTCCCGGCGATGGCCGGCTGGCCCTCGAGCGCGAACCGGCCCAGAACTACGACATGCTGGTCATCGATGCGTTTTCCGGAGATGCGATTCCGGTGCACCTGCTGACCCTTGAGGCGATGAAGCTCTACTTCCACCATCTGAAACCCGAGGGCGTCCTCGCGCTGCATCTCACCAACACGCATCTCAACCTCGCCCCGGTCGCCTCACAGCTGGCCCGCACCCTCGGCAAACACGCCGTGCTGGTGGAAAGCGACCTCGACGAGCACCAGGAGATTTACAATGCGGATTGGATGCTCGTCACGTCGGCCCCTCTGGAAATCCCGGACCTCCCCACGGCTTCGAAGCCTTTGCGCTCCACGCCCGACGTACGGGCGTGGAGCGATGACTTCAGCAATCTGTTTCAGGTTCTGAAACACTAGCCCCGCAGCCTTCCGCCTTCCACCTTCCGCCTTCCGATGTCACCTCCCAAGATAACCGGGCTGGATCTTTGTCTCCCGGCAGTTTACACCACCACGCAACGGTCGTGAGCCAAATGCCCTGTGCTCACGCTGAAGCCCGAAAAAACCCACATTAAATCGGTCGGTTAATGAATCATAAGATTAGACCAATATGACCTGCCTGTCTGGCACGAATCTTGTCTATTGTTAGGTTAAGGCGCTTACGAGGCGCGAACCCAAGGAGGAACCCCCGTTCTCTGCCTGCTGACCTCCTTGTGTGGGGGACCCCGGTGACGGGGTCCCCTTTTTTTAGGCATCTGTCCTCTGAAGGTTTACAGCCTCCTGCCACCCAACGCCAAACGCGGGCGGGCGGGTCCGCCCAACCCGCGCTGCGAGCGGATTTGCGCTGACCGATTACGGGAATTAAGCGGCGGATGCTGCCTGGTGGCGATGGCACAATTTTTGAATAAAATTCAACTGCGCAACCGTTCTCTGCCCGAAATTTCAAATCCCCTCGCCGAGGCGAAAGGAAGCACTGCATGCTTTTTACAAAAAGCGCTGCCGACCCCGCGCCGGACCCCACCCAAGCTCCGGGACCGGCCGCCGAGCGCAAAGCCAGGTATGCGCGGCTTTTCCGCAAGTTTATCCTGCTGACCATGCTCTGTTCCCTGGTCCCGTTGCTGCTGGTCGGCTGGGGGATCAACCTGCACTACACCCAGTTCGCCAAAGAGCGCATGCTCAACTTCTTTCAAACTCAGGTGGAGTACCACCGCAAGATCATCGAGGTGTTTTTGAACGAACATACCTCCAAGCTCCAGCTCATCGCCCAAACCCACACCCGGGAATTCCTCACTCAGCAGGCCAATCTCCAACGCGTGTTCGAGCTGCTCAACCGGGATGTGGACTCCATCACAGATCTGGGCGTCATCGACCACCAGGGTCGGCATCTGGCCTATGTGGGACCCTACGACCTGCTGTCCCGGAACTACGCCAAGGAATTCTGGTTCAAAGAGGTGACGGAGAAAGGCATTTACATCAGCGACATGTTCATGGGGTTCCGCAAGGAACCGCATTTCATCATCGCCGTGCTGCATGCCGGCGGCGAACAGAACTGGATCCTGCGTGCGACCATCAACACCGAGGTTTTTCGCTCCCTGGTGGAAAACGTGCGCATCGGCAAGACCGGCCAAGTCTATCTGATGAACGCGGAGGGGGTCTTCCAAACCAGCCCGCGCGTCAGCGGCGCCATCATGGAAAAATCTACCTATCCCATGGAGCCCTATCATCAGGGCCTCCAAGTCCGGACCTTGGACGGCTTGACCGACGCCCAGGGCAAAGAGCGCCCCCGCCAAATCGCCTGCCAGGCCTGGCTGCACAATCCGCGCTGGCTCCTGGTCGTAAAACAGGACTACGCCGAGGCGTTCGACGACGTCAACTATGCCAACCTCTGGACCCTGGTGTTCCTGCACGTGAGCGCCCTGAGCATCCTGATCGTGGTGGTCCTGATCGCCCGTTACATGATCAGCGTCATCCGTAATCGGGACGAGGAGGCCGAGCGCTTGAACGAGCAGCTGATGCAGGCCGGGAAGCTGGCCTCCATCGGCGAGCTCTCCGCCGGCGTGGCCCACGAAATCAACAACCCCCTGGCCATCATCCTCACCGAACGCCAGCTTATGCTCGATGCCGGCAAGCACCTGTCGCCGTCGTCCCCGGAATTCCAGGAACAGTTCGAGGATTCGATGAGCCAAATCGATCTGCAGGTCCAGCGCTGCAAGCGCATCACCCAAAACCTCCTGCGCTTCTCGCGCCGCACCGAGTCCTTGATCGAAACCGTGGACCTCAACGCCTTCATTCAGGAGGTGGTGGAGCTGATGGACCGCGAGGCGCGCTCCAGCGGAGTCAAGTTTTTCACGGAGCTGGACCCCAAACTGCCGCCGCTGCTCTCCGACCCATCCCAGCTGCAACAGGTGTTCCTAAACCTTATCACCAACGCCATCGACGCTCACGACGGCAAACCCTACGGCTCGGTGCGCATCACCACCCTGGCCGACCCCACCCGCCAGCAGGTGCAGGTGACGGTGGCGGACACCGGCTCGGGTATCCGCCCGGAGCATCTAAACCGCATCTTCGACCCGTTCTTCACCACCAAGTCGGTCGGCAAGGGGACCGGGCTGGGTCTGTCCATTTGTTACAGCATCGTCAAACGCCTGGGGGGCAGCATCGCGGTCCAGAGCGAACGCGGCAAAGGCACGCAGTTCTCCATCGGGCTGCCCTTTACTCCGCCGCTGGAGCTGCGCGAGAGCCTCGCCGAGCACTCCGCGCGCACCCAACCGGCATAAAAGGAGACGGCGCATGCCTGGATTTCGAGTTCTGCTGGTCGACGACGAAACCATCTTCACCAAGAACATGTCCAAGCTCCTGAAATTCCGGGGGTACGAGACCACCGCCGTGAACAGCGGCGATGCGGCCATCCGGGAGCTCGAGCAGCATCCGTTCGATGTCATCGTGCTCGACTTGAAAATGCCGGGCATGGACGGCATCACTACCCTGAAGGAAATCATGAAGCTGGGCCTCTTCACCGAAACCCTGATCCTGACCGGCCACGGCTCGATCGACAGCGCGCTCGAGGCCATGAAGCTGGGCGCCTACGACTACCTGACCAAGCCCTGCGAGATCGACGAACTGGTCACCAAGATCGAGGCGGCCTGGGGCAAAAAAAAGGGCACCCTTTGAAGATCCCGGTTTACAGCATGTAAAAATTTCGGACAGCCGGTGATGCCGGCAGATGCCCCTCACCTCATCCGCTTCCTAAAAAAATTCCTTCTTGTTCAAACAGTTGAGCTTTGCCCTCGGGCCGAATCCGTTTGGCACATGTGTTGCTCTGCAAGCCGTATGAGACAACAGTCGAGGCCTGTGTGCAAAAGGTATTTACCATTCTGATTGCCGACCGCAACCCGCGTGTGAGGGGCTTCCTGCAGCGGGAAATGGGCAAAGCGGGATACCGGATCCGGCTGGCGGAAAGCGCCCGCGACCTGCTCCAATGGGCGCACGACCAAGATCCGGTTGATCTCATCATCCTGGACCCGGACCTGCCCGACGCGGTCGACACCCACTTGATGAGCTGGCTTCGAAAACGCACGCCGCTGGTGCCGGTCATCATCCATGCCCAGCCCTCGCAGGGTCTGCCGGAGCAGGAAGCCGCGACCGCGATCACCGCTGTTGAGAAAGGCGGCAGCAGCGTCGAACGGTTGAAGGAGGTGGCCGCAGGCCTGCTGAAACACTCCCCACCTGCCCTCGCCAACCCCCTGAGCACCTCTCCTTCCGGATCTTAAGCCGGTTGCAACGCATTGCTCCGTCCTGTCGGCAATCATGAGGGGGATTTTGAAATCGACTTCCTCGGAAGGACGATGATCGGGCGAGCCGGTTCGTGTCCGACCGCAGGCGCCGGCCGGCACCGGTATCCCGCCCGACTCAAGAAATTTATTGAATTTATTTTTAGGAGCTTATATACCTGCTGTCTTGCGAATTTTGGCTTTCAAGGGCCGCCCGTGCCAGAGGAGGAAATCCGTGAGCGAGTTCCAGGTTTTGTTTGTAGACGACGAGGCGGATTTTCGCGAAACCCTGATCAAACGCATGCAGAAGCGCCACGTGGAGGCCT
Source organism: uncultured delta proteobacterium (assembly GCA_963700055.1). Lineage (GTDB taxonomy): Bacteria > Desulfobacterota > Desulfobacteria > Desulfobacterales > SpSt-501 > SpSt-501. Next base: position 21,271 of record CAVOWH010000018.1, read on the forward strand.
CCGGAGTCAGCAGCGGCGAGGAGGCCCTGGCCTGGCTCGCGCAGCACCCCGTGGACGTCGTGGTTCTCGACGTGCGCATGCCGGGCATGGACGGCATCCAGACCCTGCGGGCCATCAAACGCGATCACCCCCTGCTGGAGGTGATTCTGCTCACGGGGCACGCCAACCTGGAGATCGCCCGGGAGGGAATGCAGCTCGGAGCCTTCGATTATCTGATGAAGCCGATCGACCTCGACGACCTGCTTTACAAGCTCGAGGACGCCTACCAGAAAAAAACCATCCAGCAGCATAAAATCAAGAACATCGAGGGGGTGATCGAATCCCGCAAGTAAAACCAGTTTGATTCAACGGTCAGCAGGCACTGTCGTTGGAAGGAACCACACTGAGAAAAGGAGAACGGACGGAAATGAAATTCCTGAGAGAGCTTGGACGCTTCATGATGTTGGGCGCCCGGCACCACGCGCAATGGGAGCTGGATGTGTCCAACCGAATCTTCGGGGACCGGCGGCGGCTGTTCGTGCTGCTGCTGCTCATGCTGCCGGCGGTGATCGGCGGCATCGCGCTGGCCGACGACCTGCCGGCGATGATAGGGGGCAAGTCCACCTACAGCCCGGCCTTCTATTCTACCACGATCTTCCTGGCTTCGATCGGCATCGGGCTGATGGCCGGTCTGATCACCGGATGCATCGGGGCCGGCGGCGGGTTCATCATCGCCCCGGCGCTGATGAGCGCGGGCATCAAAGGCATCCTCGCGGTGGGCACCGACCTGTTCCACATTTTCGCCAAGGCCATCATGGGCAGCGTCATCCACCGCAAACTCGGCAATGTCTCGGTCCCGCTGGCGGTGGTTTTCCTGATCGGCGCCGTCGTCGGGGCCACCCTCGGCGGGCTGATCAACCGCGGGCTGTACGAGCTCAACCCGGTCATCAGCGACGCCTTCATCACCACGATCTACTCGATCATGCTGGGTTTCCTCGGCTTCTACGCCCTGTTCGATTTCCTGAAGGCCCGCGGAGCCGCCAAGAAGACCGACGCCCCCAAGGGGACGACCGCCCACCACGGCGGCAAGTCCGAGGGCGCCGAGATGGGCGGCCTGCCCCGCAAGCTCCAAGGGGTCAAGATCCCGCCCATGGTCCGGTTCGACTTTGACCTCGTCCCCGGCGGCCGCGGGATCTCCTGGGTGTTCCTGGTGGCCAGCGGTGCCCTGGTGGGCCTGGCCGCGGGCATCATGGGGGTCGGCGGCGGGTTCCTCACCTTTCCCATCTTCGTCTACGTGCTGGGCGTCTCCTCCATGACCACGGTCGGCACCGACATCTTCCAGATCATCTTCACGGCTGGCTGGGCCGCTATCTCCCAGTACGCCATCTACGGCTTCATCTTCTATACGCTGGCCATGGGCATGCTGCTCGGCTCGCTGCTCGGCATCCAGATCGGCGCCATGGCGACCAAGGTGGTCCCGGGCATCACCATCCGGGGGTTCTACGCCATGGCGGTGCTGGCCGGCTTCGTCAACCGGATCTTCGCCCTGCCTTCCAAGCTCAGCGACGTCGGCTTCATCCCGCTGTCCAAGGAGGCCGGATCCTTTCTGGAAACGATCGGGATCTATGCGTTCTTTATCGTCATCACGATCTTCTCGGTCTGGGTCATCGGCACGTTTCTCAAAAACATCCCGGTCCTGCTCGGAAAGGGGGTGAAAAAATGATCGCACGCAAGAAAGAATTCACGCTCGGCCTGGTGCTGCTCATTGCTTTCTTTGTGGTGCTGTTCATCTTCTTCTCCCCGGTGTTCAAGGGGCAGAACGGCCTCGATTACCTGGACAGCCTGTACAACTCCATCTCCAAGGGCTCGGCCTATTACATCCCGAAACTCAAGGACGAGGCCAAAACCTTCAACGGGAACAGTGTCGAGCTGTCCTTCGCCATGGCCAACCCGACCCAGGCTCAGCAGACCTCCCAGCTTTTCATGAAGGCGGGGGCCCTGGTCAACGTGACCGACGCCAAGCTCAAGGTCGCCGGCGACATGGGGAAAATTTTGGACAACTGCCTCGTTGACACCGACGCCATGTACAAGAACGACGGCAACGCGGTCGCCGGCAAATACGGCTACGGCGAGCGCCAGGCCCTCTACAATTGGTGGCAGGCCTTCAAGGGGATCGAGAAAGACCTCAACAACCAGAAGAAATTCAAGGAGGCCAAAACGGTTGCCAACATCAGTAAAAAGGGCATTGAAGCGAGTTACAACTATTACAAGGTCGAGCCCCAGAGCATCATGGACCGCCTATGGGTGGTAATCTTCTCGCTGGTGTTCTACGTGATCTACACCCTCTGGTACGGTTTCGCCATCATGTTCATGTTCGAAGGCTGGGGCATGCAGCTTGAACACTGATTTTTTTCTTCCTGTCGGAAGAAAAAAAAATGTTAAACCCATTGGGCCGCCTCCGACGGATGCATTTCAGCCCTCCGCCGGAGGCGGAAAACCGCTCCCACAGAAAAAGATCTAACTTACTTGGAAGACAAGTCAACTATCATTCCACGCTTTTAGCTTCAAGCTTCCGGCCATTTTTTTCTTCCTGCCGGAAGAAAAAAAATATTAAAAAAGCCCTATATATAAGTAGTTCGGTAAAACGAGTGATCTCAGTTAAGGCTCCATAGGTTTCAGCAACGGGGCTTTTTTATGCCAATTGGCGGCTTCATTAAAAAACTCTTCACCCGCGAGCAGCCGAGGGAAACCGAGAATATCGATGCCCTGCGCATCGACTTCAAGGACCGCTACCACAGCTTCAAGCTGCTCTTGAGCGCCAACCACAAGGCCCTCGAGATCATGGCCGAGATCGAAGAGGCCCTGCACGGCGTCCGACCTTTCGGGATGACCTTCGTGCGCGCCGCCTGCACCTCGGTTGCCGTGAACGTCTTTTCCATGGTCCGGCACATCGAGAAGCTCGCCCCGGGCAAATATGGAGAGCTGTTCAACCGCTTCGACGCCATCCAGAAGTCCATCGACGCCATCCTGACGCAGCGCAAACCTCTCACCGACGAGCGCCTGGTGATCCCATTGGGCGAGGTGACCAAGGAGATGGCGGATTTCGTCGGCAGCAAGATGGCCAACCTGGGGGAGATCAAGAACAGCCTGCAGGTCCGGGTGCCGCCGGGGTTCGCCATCACCGCGCGCGCCTACCAGCGGTTCCTCGAACACAACGACCTGCAGGCCGAGATCGATCGCCGCCTGCAGGCCGCCGGGAGCGATCAGATCGAAGCGCTCTACACCCTGAGCGCCGAGATCCAGCAGATGATCATCCGCGCCGAAGTGCCCCTTGAACTGGCCGAGGCCATCCGCGGCGCCTGGTCCGCCATGGAAGCCGAGGCCGGCCGCAAGGTCACCGTCGCCCTGCGCAGCAGCGCCCTGGGCGAGGACGCCGCCGGCAGCTCCTTTGCCGGCCAGTATCGCTCGGAGCTCAACGTCGGCGCGGACACCGTGCTCGACGCCTACCGCGACGTCCTGGCCAGCAAGTACAGCCTGCAGGCCATCACCTACCGGCTGACCCGAGGCTTCCGCGACGAGGACGTGGCCATGTGCGTGGGCTGCCTCGCCATGGTGGACGCCGCGGCCGGCGGTGTCACCTACAGCCGCAACCCGGTGGACATCCACGACCACCGGGTTTTCACCAACGCGGCCTGGGGGCTGCCCAAAGCCGTCGTGGACGGCAGCGCCGCCTGCGACCTCCTCGTTGTCTCGCGCGAGGATCCCATGACGGTCGTCGCCGAAGACATCCGGCCGAAGGATCGCAAGTTCGTCTGCTACCCGGAGGAAGGCGTCTGCCGCCTGGACGTGACCGGCGGGGAACGGCTGCTGCCGTCCATTACCCGCGAACAGGCGCTCGAGCTGGCGCGGGCGGCCGTCGCATTGGAGCGCCACTATGACGTGGCCCAGGACATCGAGTGGGCCATCGACCCCCAGGGCTGCATTTATTTCCTGCAGTGCCGGCCGTTGCAGCAAAAGCCGGTCGAAACGGCGCACCCCGGCATTGCACCCGCGGCGGACGGCGATTCCGTTGTCTACCGCGGCGGGATCACCGCCAGCCCCGGAGCGGCCAGCGGCCCGGTGTTCATAGCGGACAAGGGGTCCGACGTGCTGGCCTTTCCGGAGGGCGCGGTCCTGGTGGTACGGCAGGCGCAGCCGCGCTGGGCCTCGCTGCTCAACCGCGCCGCCGCGCTCGTCACCGAAGAGGGGGGATTTGCCGGCCATCTCGCCAACGTGGCCCGCGAGTTCGGGGTCCCGGCGTTGTTCTCCGTCCCGGAGGCCACCCGCCTGCTGCAAACCGGAGCTCTCGTCACCGTGGATGCCACCGGCCAGGCGCTGCACCACGGTCGCATCGAGGCCCTGCTCCATCAGGCGCCGGTGCACAAATCCCTCATGCAGGGAAGCCCCGTCTACGAAATCCTCTCCGGGGCGGGCCGCCTGATCGTTCCCCTCGGTCTTCTCGATCCGGACTCGGCCGACTTCGTTCCGGGCAACTGCCGCAGCCTGCACGACATCACCCGGTTCATCCACGAGAAGTCCGTGCACGAAATGTTCAGTTTCGGCCGCGACCACAATTTCTCCGAGCGCTCGAGCAAGCAGTTGCACTACAAGGTCCCCATGCAGTGGTGGGTCCTGAACCTGGACGACGGCTTTACCGAAGAGATCGGCGGCAAATACGTCCGGCTGGAGCAAATCGCCTGCATCCCCATGCTCGCGTTCTGGCGCGGGTTCGTCGCCATCCCCTGGGAGGGGCCGCCGGCCATGGACGGCAAGGGCATGCTGTCGGTCATGTTCCGGGCGACGACCAACCAAGCCCTCACCGTCGGGGTCAAGTCCAAGTACGCCGAGCGAAACTACTTCATGATCGCCCGCAACTACCTCAGCCTCAGCCAGCGCCTGGGCTTCCACTTTTCCACTCTCGAGGCACTGGTGAGCGAGCGCACGCCCGAAAACTACGTGAGCTTCCAGTTCAAGGGCGGAGCGGCCGACTTCGAACGGCGGCTGGGGCGGGTGCACTTCATCGCCGAGATCCTGGAGCCCATCGGCTTCCGGGTGGAAATCCGCGAAGACCACCTGCTCTCCCGGATCGAGGGTCAAAGCCAGGATTACATGCTCAAGCGCGTCGAGATCCTCGGCTATTTAGCGCTGCACACCCGGCAGATGGACATGATCATGACCAACCCGGCTCACGTGAGCTACTACCGGGAGAAGTATCGCAAGGACATCGAGCGGATGCTGGCGGAGCCTTCGAACTGACTTACCTGCGGGCGGAGGCGCCCGCCTTAAAAGATTGCGGGTTGCAACTTTTGCGGTTTATTGTATGATGAGGCCGGAGACGGTGCTTGAAAACGTGCGGGCCTCATCAACGCTTTGCCGAGGGCAACCGGAAATGATTCGGAATATCTATTCTAAACTGCAGTGGAAGATCATCGTCCTGACCCTGCTCGTCACCTTCACGCCGCTGCTGCTGCTGGGGGTCATCATCTACCGGCAGTTCGCCAACATGTACACGGAAAAAATCAAGGAGCAGATTCGCTTTCGTGCAGAGTCCCGGGCGGATGCCGTTGACCTGTTCCTGACCGAACGCACCGCCATCCTCGGCGTCATTGCGGACACCGACAGCCTCCTGGCGATGAACCATGAAGCCGAGCTGGCTTACAAACTGACCATTATGAACCAACGGGCAGGGGCTTTCGTGGACCTTGGGATTATCGATCAGGACGGCCAGCAGATAGCTTACGTCGGCCCATACAATCTGAAAGGTAAAAATTATTACGAGCAGCCCTGGTTCGGCCAAGTCATGAGCAAAGGAGTTTACATCAGCGACGTTTACCTGGGCTTTCGCAAGGCGCCCCACTTCATCATCGCCGTCCGCCGCCAGGAGCAGCAGAAAAATTGGATCCTGCGGGCCACCATCGACCCGGACATCTTCAGCCGGATCGTCCAGGTGGGGCACATCGGTAGGACCGGAGACGCTTTCCTGGTCAGCAAAGAGGGGCTACTGCAGACCAAACCGCGCTTCGCAGGCGACATCCTCGAGCCGGCGCCGGTGAACCCAACTTTGTTTGGAAAACAGACCTTGACCTTTGAGCAGACCGGGAGCGATCAGCGCAAAACGCTATTCGCCGGGACCTGGCTCAAGGCGAAGGACTGGCTTTTGGTCATCAGCGGCGATGTGGAAGCGGATATGGCCGAACTTTTTGCCACCCGCAACATGCAGATCCTCATCATCGGCCTCGGCATCATCGCTATCGTGGCGACGACGGTTTTCACCACCCGCCTGATGGTGAAACAGCTCGTCCAGACCGAAACGCGGATGAAAGAGATGGACGCCCAGCTGGTCCAGTCCGACAAGCTGGCCGCCCTGGGAAAAATGGCAGCCGGGGTGGCGCACGAGATCAACAACCCGCTGGCGGTGATCCTTCAAAAAACGGGCTGGCTTGAGGACCTGCTCGACGAGGAGGAATTCCAGAAGAGCGCCAACATCGATGAACTCCGCACCTCGGTCAAAAAAATCGAGGAGCACGTGGAGCGCGCCCGCAAGGTGGTCCACAACATGCTCGGCTATGCGCGCCGCATGGAACCGCGCCAGGAGGACGTGGATGTCAACCAGACCATCAACCAGACCGTCGACCTGCTCGAGAACTATGCCCGCAACAACAACATCGACATCCAGACCGACCTAACGGAGAACCTGCCGATCATCGCCGGTGACCAGGCCCAGCTGCAACAGGTCGTCCTGAACCTGGTGAACAACGCGATCGACGCCATCGGCCACGACGGCACCATCTCCATCAACAGCAAGGTCGACAAATCGGGAATCCGGATCGTCGTCGCCGATTCCGGACCGGGCATCCCGGAAACGATGCAGAAAAAGATCTTCGACCCGTTTTTCACCACCAAGAGCACCGGCAAGGGGACCGGGCTGGGGCTCTGGATCAGCTACAGCATCATTGAAAAAATGGGAGGAGTCCTGACCCTGAAGAGCCAGGAGGGCCAGGGAGCCACTTTCACGATCACGCTTCCGATCGTGCAACCGATGAAAAAATAATCTGTTGACCGTAAATGGGGGAGGTTTCATGCAACAGCCAAGCATCCTGGTGGTGGACGACGAGGGCGATTTTCTGGAAACCCTCGTCAACCGGCTTAAAAAGCGCAAGATTACGGCCACCGGCTGCGCGAGCGGGGAGGAGGCGGTGCGGCTGGTCCGGGAAAGCCCTTTCGACGTGGTCGTCCTGGACATCAAGATGCCGGGAGGCATGGACGGGATCCAGACGCTGCGGGAAATCAAAAAAATCCGGCGCGAGGCCGAGGTTATCCTGCTCACCGGGCATGCGTCGTTGGAGACCAGCATGGAAGGTATGGAGCACGGCGCCTACGACTATCTGCTCAAGCCGATCAAACTGGAAGACCTTTTGGAAAAACTCGCCCAGGCCCTCGAACGCAAAGGCACCGCGGAGCATCGTGCGCAGAGCGCGGAAATCCGCAAACTCATCGAGAAACGCTGACCTATCTCTCCCCTGCCGGAGGACCATGCCACGCGCATCGGCGATTCCGTCTCACACCTACGCCCCGCCGAAAAAGTGATCGTCGAGATCCAACCGGCCCCAGCCACCCATAAGCGCATACAGATGGAAGCAGATTTAAGGCGTGCTCAGCGAGCAGCGGGAAAACGGAGGCCCTTGCCAGAAACTGCTGATACTTGGCCCCCATCATGCGCGTCATCACGCCGGAAACTCCCGCTGAAACCACACCCGCCCAGCGCGAGCCGTCCTGGACATAGACCGTGTCTCCGGCCTCCGCGGCGAGCGCCCAATCCCCGATGGGAGTGTGAAATCCCGGGAGTTCATTTTTCGATCTGAGGTTCAGCAGATCATATTCGCCCCGGAAGAAGGCTTCCATGAATTCATCCACGTCCTGCTGGCTGCGGATCCCCACATCCAGGAGGCGGCTGGTGGCCAGCAGCCGCCCCAGCTGGTCCAGCGCCTCCTCCGTGGCCGAGCGGTCCAAGCCGGAAACCTGGGCCTCAAGAATGTCCCCGCCCGCTCGAACCGCAAAGCCGAGCTTCTTCAGAACGCCCGTCAGGAACCCGATGCGCAGCAGCTTGCCATAGTAAGCGCCCACGCCCCCGCCGAGATCGATGAAGTGAAGCATAATGGGAATGTTGAAGGATAGTCGCGCCGAAACGACGGCGTCGTCGGTTTCGGCGCCCATCGCGAACATCGCCTGCACCGCTTTCTCGTGGGCGAACCGGACGATGTCGTGCAGCGATTGGCAGCCTTCTGGCGAAAAGTTCGGGCTTTCCGGGTCGGTCAGGTTCAAGGGGGAGACGTCGTCTAACACCGCCCGCAGCCGAAGGCTCATGGGGCTTTCAAAAATTGCCTTTTTGCCGCTTCTCCCCGAAGTCCGGATGCTGGGGATCCGTCCTTGATAGACCGCGGCATTTTCCGCCGTCATCGTGATTTCCATGCCCGTTTTTATCAGCTCGGTCGCAACGCGCGTTCCGAACACGGCCGGCACCCCGAACTCCCGCGCCACGGAGGCCAGGTGGCAGGCCGGGCTGCCGAAGTCGGTGATGATCCCGTCCAGCGAGTCCATGAACTTGGCATATTCCGGCGAGGCGCTGCGGGCAACCAGGATCGAACCCTCCGGAACTTCTCGGACGTCGACCTCAGCGACGAAGGCCTTGCCCGCAGCGACCCCTTGCGATGCCGGCTGCCCGGCTTGAAACAGAAGCGGATACCCTGCCGGTATGACGGCGGGGACTCGTTCGGACGCTTGCGGCAACCCCCAAAAGGCGATCGGCCGGGATTGGAGGATGAAGATCCGCCCCTGTGGATCTATCGCCCACTCGACATCCTGGGGCGCCCCGAAGAAGCGCTCCAGCCGCAGCCCATATTGGGCGAGTTCTTTTATATGACGGAGATCGATTGTAGCTTCAGAGCCCTGACCGGCGGACGCTTGTGGGGCGACGTGCCCGGTGGAGCGGTCCACCTCCAGGATGTTCCCCGAAACCTCGCCGCTGACTATCCCCTCTCCCATGCCGACGGTCGTCCCGATCTTCATGTTTTCGGATTCGGTGGAATGCGGATCGCGTGTGTAAATGACCCCGCTGTGGCGAGAGGCCACCATCGCGACACAGAGAACGGCCATGGGAGTGTCCCATTCGTCGAACCCCTTGCTCAAGCGGTAAAGGACGGCCCTCTCGGAGTATTTGCTGGTCAGAACGAGTTTGTAGGCGTCGAGCACCCTGTCCGCGGCCACGTTGAGCTCGGTGTGGTACTGGCCCGCAAACGACGCGGCCGTGTCTTCACCGACGGCGCTGCTGCGCACGGCGACATGCACCCCGGCCCCCGCTTCCGCCGTCAGCCGGTCAAAAGCCGCGCGGACCGCGGCGGTGAGCGGCGCCGAATGCCTGCGCTGATTTTCTCTGCAGCCGGCATCAGCGTTTCATAGCGGTCGCCTGCCAGCTGGTTCAGGCATCGGGTCAGGTCAAGGGCCGCCTGCATGATCCCGTCGCAGGTGTTTTTCACCTGATCCATCTCAAACGCCGCGCCGCCGTGGTAGAGGTTCTCCAAGTCCGCGATCCCGCTCAGGCAGGCATGGTTGTGATCGAGGAACTCTTTGAAGTGCCTGTATTTCTGGGCGACACGGCTGGAGCCGTCGGCCAGGATGCGGCACTCTTTTGGGGTTGAAAATCGCTTCAGCAAACCCATGGCGGATGCCTCTTACAGTTGGCCGGTTCACGGTTGGAAAACGCATGAGAGGTTCACGGGTTCACGGTTCACGGTTGGAAAGGCATAAACATCAATTGAACCGCTGAACCTTGAACCCGTTGAACCGGTGAATCACGCGTCTTCCGCCAGGGGCGAAGGGCGCGTGATTCAGGGAAGCTCGCTCGCACTGTCGAAATAGCAGCGATCCTCCGGGCAAAAGATCTTGAGCCAGGCACCCTTATCCTTTTTGGTGGCTGCCGATGCCGCCGGGAGGCAGATTCGTCCCCCATCGACGGTACAACTGTCGTCCGGGCAGACAACCTCGACCCAAAGGCCGTCGGTTGCGGCCGACTCCTTATCCTTAACCGGAAGCGCCTGGATCTCTGTGTTTGTCAGCAAACGGGCTTTCGGGATGAAAACCCTGATGAGGGTCGACTCTTTCTTTTTTTGGCTAGGTTTAGCGCTCATTGGACTTCTCCTTTGTTGTTAAGCCCTGGATTTCGCGGTGGTAGCCGAGATATCTTTGCAGGGTGGCTTCGTTTTTCCCGTACTGGGGGTTCGTGGACAGGATTTCCTCGAAACGTTCCTCGGCCTCGGGCTCAGTTTTCACTACGCCGTCCATGATGATGTCCACCAGCCGATCGGCGTAAATGATGATCCTTTCCTCAAGGGCTTTGAGACTGTAATCTTTTACCGGAAGGCCGAGTTCGCGCGCTTCCGCCTCGGTCAGGCCGCCGCGGATGTGTTTTTCCATAACGGCGGTAATGTGGTCCGGCAGACCCAGTTTCTTACCGGCTTCGGCCCCCAGTCTGCCGTGCTCGATGGCATGCGTCTGAGCCTTGCCCAGATCGTGAAAAAGCGCTGCCCGGCCCGTAAACTCCATGTCGACCGAAGCTCCGGTCCGGCGCGCGATATCCAGCGCTTTGCGTGCCACCTTGAGGCTGTGGTCGACGTCCTCCTCGGCAACGCCGGCCTTCCTCAGCAGGGCAAGGTCGTCGTCTCTGATGGAGTATGACAGCGGCTTCGCCGCAACTCCGAAATAGGCCAGGATCTCCTTCACCGTTCGGTCGGTTTCCCGGACCAAGCCGGCCAGTTTCCGTGACAGGTCGTCGTGGCCGGGGCTCGACAGCAGGGCGGTCGTGATTTCCTTGACCGACGTCTCCAGATCCTCGATCAAATGGCTGAATTTTGCCCGAACGTCGTCATGGATATGCTGAATGTATTCGCGCACGGCCTCCTCCCCGTGGCTTTTGCGGAACATTTCACCGAATTCGTGAATTTTCTTGATGTCGTGGCGCTCATCTTTTTTGCCGGGCGCGTCCACAAATTCGTGTACGTCGTGATGTTCCTTTCCAGTCCGGCGAAGGCTGGTTTCAAAATGAACTTTCAAAACCGGCATAATCATTCTCCTTTTTTTTTAGACGCGGGAACCGGCTCTCTTGGTGTCGCTGGTGAAATAAGAGTAGAGGTGATCGAAGAGCACCCCTCCGGCTTCAAGCCGATCCTTGTCCGCTTTGTTCGTTGCGGCCACACCTGCCAATAGGCTGCCGAGGCCGGCTGTCTCGGGGATGCGAAACTTGGAGTCCTTTAGATCCAGGTCGTGCACCATTTTCCCGATTTGGGCCAGGTGGCGATCTTTCGAAAAGAATCGCTTCAGAAAGACCTCGAACGAACACAGATCCCCCTCGTGGGTGAATTCGCCTTCGAACATGTCAAACCGCACCTCGCTGGAGCTGGACGTGTGATGCGTGTCGGAGACAAAACGGAATGCGGCTTGCGTATCGATGAACCGGCGGATGAGCCACGCACAAGCGATGCGGTCCACGAAGACTCCCTTGCGGGTCACCCATGTCCGGCCTTTGAAACCGGCAACGTCAAGCACTTCCGACTTTCCTTTGCCGGGCAAGTGCACCTGGGATGGCCCCAAACGCGATTCGAGCTGAAGCATGACGGCCTCGGCAACATTGCGTCCGGGTGCCCCGAAAAAATCCATGGCCGCGATGGATGCCAGCTTCTTGCGCAGACGGTTGACGTCGGTCTCAAATGCAGAACAGTCTTCATCCCTTGCATTTCTGGTTCGCCTGGGCACCGAATTGAGCATCTCTCTGGCATCCTCGGCAAACTGGCTGTAATCCGCATCCCGGGCCGCCCGGAAGATGGTCTCGACCTGCTCGTCCGAGAGCCCTTCCATAAAACTGGCCGTGCAGATGGTGGCCTCGCCGCCCTCCTTCACGATCTCGCGCGCTACCCACTGGAAATCCTCGAGTGTCCCGTCGGTTTTGGGGATGACATACACGGTGTTCTTGATGGCCACCGCGCCTAAACTCTGCAGGCGCCGCCAGACTTTCACGCGCAGGTAGGCCGGCTTGGGGGGAAGCTGGTGGATCAGAAGAAGCCATCTTCCCTCGCTGCACTCGCCCATGGCATCACCTCCATGATACTGTTGACATAAATATGATACATGCGTATCAATTGTCAATCTGGAGGGTTTTAAAAAATACTAAACGCCCGGATCATCTTTCAGCTCAGGAGAGATAGAACATGTCCGAGATCACAAAACCGAACCCGGCAGGGGCGAGCGCTGAAGACGTTTGCGCAGGGATACCGCCGGCGGCCGTGTCCTTCCGCGAGGCCTTTTGGCTTTGGGTCAAGGTTGCGCTCAACAGCTTCGGCGGGCCAGCGGGGCAGATCGCGGTGATGCACCGCTACCTAGTGGAGGAAAAGCGCTGGATCAGCGAGAGCCGCTTCCTGCATGCCCTCAACTACTGCATGCTGCTGCCGGGACCCGAGGCCCAGCAACTGGCCACCTACATCGGCTGGCTGCTGCACCGCACCTGGGGCGGCATCACGGCCGGGACGCTCTTTGTGCTGCCGGGGGCGATCGCCATCTGGGTTTTGAGCGTGCTTTATGCGGGCTATCAGGAGGTCCGCCTGGTCCAGTGGCTTTTTTTCGGCCTGAAGGCGGCCGTCCTTGCCGTGGTCGTCGAGGCTGTCATCCGCATCGGCAAGCGCGCGCTCAAGAACCGGTTCATGGTGGCCCTGGCAGCGCTGGCATTCGTCGGCATCTTTTTTTTCGATGTGCCCTTTCCGCTGATCGTGCTTTCAGCGGCCGTCATCGGGTATGTCGCAGGCCGCGCCAGGCCTAATCTCTTTAGCGGCAGCACGGGGCAGGGCGCAAAGGCCGACCCCTGCGACGGCCCGGCGGTCGACCGCATGCTGGAAGCAGGCGCGGCGAGCCACACCCGGCCCTCCGCCTGGCGCGCCGTGCGAGTGGCGGCGGTCTGGCTGCTGGTCTGGTTTGCACCTTTTGCACTGATTCTTTGGTTCCAGGGCCCGGACGGCGTGTATTTTCAGATCGCGGCCTTCTTCAGCAAAGCCGCCGTGGTCACCTTCGGCGGGGCCTATGCGGTGCTGGCCTATGCGGCCCAGCAGGCGGTGGAAACGTTCGCTTGGATGCAGCCCCACGAGATGCTGGACGGCCTGGGCATGGCCGAGACCACCCCCGGCCCGCTCATCATGGTGCTGCAGTTCGTGGGCTACCTGGCGGCGTACCGGAACCCCGGCGCACTCGACCCCATCTGGGCCGGCACCCTCGGCGCTGCCGTCACCACCTGGGTCACCTTCGCGCCCTGTTTCCTTTGGATCTTCCTGGGCGCGCCCTACATCGAAGCACTGAGAGGCAACCGGAATCTTTCGGCGGCGCTCTCCGCCATTACGGCGGCGGTGGTGGGCGTCGTGCTCAACCTGGCGGTGTGGTTTACGGTGAACACGATTTTCGGCAGGGTTGAAGACGTCTATGCGCTCGGGATGCACCTGCTCGTGCCGGTGTGGGCCACGCTGAACATCCCGGCTCTTGCCATTGCAGCGTTTGCCGCGCTCGCTATCTTCCGTTTGAAGCTCTCCATGCTCAAAACGATCGGGATCAGCGCCGCGCTCGGCGTCGTGTTCCATCTGGTCCTGCGCGCGACGGTATGACCTGGTCTGTTCGGTCCCGCGGAGGGGTCGGCCGCAGCGACACCTACAACGCTATGGCTGAAATCGCAGCTCCCGCAAGAATTACCCACAGAAGTTCCACTTTTAAAAGAAGCGCCAGGAGGGCTCCCGCCGCGATCACCGCCTGGAGCCACCCCCATTGAACATTTAAGGCAAAACGGATGGTGACCGTAAACAGAAGCCCCACGAAAGAGCACAGGATGCCGCGTATGGCACGCGTGAACCTGGGATTTGAACGCAGTCGGTCAAACCACGGGGCAACGCCGATGAGAATTATAAAGGAAGGAGAAAAAACCGCGAGGGTCGCAACGAGGGCGCCGGGGATGCCATGGAGCAGGTAGCCCACGAATGTCGCCGTGATCACGATCGGCCCCGGGGTGAACTGCCCGAGAACGATGCCGTTCAGGAACGTCGGCCCATCCATCCAGCCGCGGGCCTCGACGATCTCGTGAAACATGAGCGGGACCGACCCGAAAGCGCCCCCAAAGGCAAGCAGATCGATTTTGGACATGAGGATGGCGAGCTGAAAGAGATCTTCCCTGAACATGAAGAACAAAACAAGGCCCGCACCGAAAACGACCAGAAGGATTAATACTGATGAAGTGGTGGGCTTCATCTGCCCTGCGTGAAAGGCATTCTTGGCAGCATATGGCCCGCTGTTCAGAAAAATTCCCAGCAGGGCCGACAGCGCCACGATGAAGACCGGGTTGGCCGTAAACCCGAAAAGCCCGGCAGCCACGACGGCAATGATAGCATCCTTCCAATGGGTGAGCGACGTTCTGCCGAAGGCCACCGTGGCGTTGGCCATCACGGCCACGATGACGGCCTGAAGCCCGTTGAAAATGGAGGTGACGGCCGGAAGAGAGTGCGTGCGCGCGTAGGCCATGGACAGTGCCGACATGAGGAAGAACGCCGGCAGTCCGAACCCGACAAAGGCGGATATCGCCCCCCGCACGCCCCGCAGCTTAAGCCCGATATAGGCCGCCATCTGCATGACCGTCGCGCCGGGAACGGCCTGGCAGAGAGCGACCCCGTCTTGAAAGGATTCCGAATCGAGCCACTTTTTATCGCCGACGACCTGCTTGCGGATGTAGGAGATCATGGCGGGACCGCCGAAGGCAGTGATCCCCATTCGCAGAAAGGACGCGAACAAGAGAACCAACGAGGGTCGCTGGCCTTTACCGAGTTCACTGTCCCTTCTCAATCTCCAGCCTCCTCACCCCGGTTCTCCGGCCATGCCGGTTGACTGGAAGTGCTTTTGCAGCCCCGGAATGCGGCCTGAGGCATAGTTTTGCAAAAACCTGCTCATGTCCGCATCCCCCTTCGTGCCCGCGACAGGCGTTCATCCTCTTGCACAAACCTTTCTAGTGGTGCACACGGATCCGTACCTCTTCAAAGCGCGAGGTATCGTGAAATCAGTTCGTTCGTTTCATGACCTTCATCGGAATCTTCCCCCTTGCGTGCCTAACGAAAAGCTCAGCGGAAGCGGTCACGCTGTCCGCTGGAGATATGGGTTGGCAGCGCTTGATTCATATATCGAGGGCAAAACGAATTGCCCGTCCTACCTCAATCATCTTTGATAGAGGCAAGGACGTGATCAACGGCCCGATTTTCGACTTTGAAACAGTCTGCAGGTGGTCACAATTGACTGCGCAATCCTGGGGCAGGCCGTCGGCTTTAGAGAGGAATACCTCGGAAGGGATATCGCGAACGGCTGTTGTGATGGGAGCGACAGTAACCTCCCCAAGATACTGCAATACGGAATCGCGTGTCAGGATAAGAACGGGCCGCTTCTTATCGGGCGGCAGGAACTTGTACCAACGTATGTCACCGTGCTTCATTCATCACCCCAAGCCTGCTCGCTTTCCCATACCGAAAACTCATTGGTGGCAACTGGATGGCGTTCATACCCCCGGCGATGTTTGTGCTCAAGTTGTTCGAGCGTATAGCGGGCAAGCGCCTCACGAAGAGCCTTTCTTGCAAAAGCAGATCGACTCGTGCGGAGTTCCTTTGAAACGCGGTCGACCGCTTTAACGAGGCTGTCATCAAGGGTCATCTGAATGGTTCTCATACCCCACTCCTATTATGTGTATATTCATAGCTATGATAATCAACAATTTGGACCCTGTCAAATCGATGATCGCCAACAAAAAACTAAGCGGCACGCGGCTTTTTGCGTGCCCGCTTGAGTGGCTCGTTGGGCGGGGATGATTGCTTGACTCGACCCCGGGTGACTTCGGTCAGAAGCGAATGCCCAGGAGACATCCGACTGGAGAAGGGACGTACCTCAGATTCTCGGATTATTTAATCTCCTCATCCAGAAGCTTTAACCCTTGCTCTTTGTTCTTCGAGCTCGCTTGGATGAAGCGAAAGGTACTCTCTTACTTCAAGATTCATCCGGTCGATCTCGGCGAGATAGCCTCCGGTCGATAGCCGATAATTCTAAGGTTTGATCTCTTTCAATAATAAATTCTGAGCTTCGAGTGCTTAGCAATATGGTCGAAGTCGCGGTCATTGTGAAGTAGGTGGATATCGTATTCAATAGCAACTGAAGCAATCATGCAATCAACTGGTTTCCGAATTGTAATACCCCTCTTTCGAAGGGATCTGTATATGTCCGCCGCTCGAAAAAATGTTGCCTGCCGCATGGGCAAGACAATAAGATCTCCAAGATATTCCTTTGTTTTGATAAAGTCTGTGTCAGATCGGATTCCCTGGAGCACCTCCGTCAGAATAACTCCACACAGAGATAAATCCTCTTCATTCTCTATCAACTCCTGAAGCGTTGCCACATGTGGCTCGTTACGGTCGGCAAAAAAATCGACCCAAACGGTAGTGTCGATAAGCACCATCAATCACGTGCCTCCCGCCATTCGGTTAGGTCCCCCTCCCATTTGATAGCGCCTTTCAGTTCAAGCAAGCGCTTCTGACGACCACGGCGGCGAACCTCATTCAGTGCGTAGTCAATGAGGGCACGCCGTGTACGGATTCCGGTGAGTTTTTGACATTCATTGACCAGGTCATCGTTAATCACAACGTTGGTTCTTCCCATGTGATCACCTCCAGTCGTTATGTACACACAATAATGGATGGTTATGTGTATTTCAAGGGAAAATATTCAGTATGCCAACGATGCTTCATGCGCGGCGGCTTTTTGCCGTCGCCGTGAAAGCAAAGGTTATGTGCCCTTTATTATTTTCTCGAAGGGAGTCCCTAATGTTTCCTTTTATGGTCATGGAACCATTACCCACCGAACAATTGGCCGAATAAGCCCTTTTGGGGGGGGTCCGTCTCCGGCAGCCCAAGCTGTCTTCGGATGACGGCCTCGACTTTTGCTTCCGCAATATTTTCGCCTTCCACCACGATTTCCTCCCCGACCATGACGGCCGGCGCCACTGGAAGATCGAGTTCGAAATATGCATCGGTCTGGTATTCAGCGATAGGCTTTGACATCACCTCGATCTCGATTTGATATTTTCTGCCCAGCCTGGGCATCATGCTCTTGAAGCCCTTTCACGGCTTGCCGTTGGGTTCGTTCAGGAAAAATCTCACCTTCAACATCTGCATCTCCTTGCATTAATTTTCTGCTTCCGAGGCAATTGATATGCGTTGCAGTTCTGTTTCTTGTGGGAGCGGCATCTTGCCGCGAAATCGAGGCTGGACTCCGGATAAATGATGTCCGGGGCAGGCGCCTCCCCCACAACAACCACATTGAGCTAAAGAGAGGAAGGTATTGCGTACCATTACCGGCTTCCTACGACCTGGTTCATTCGACTTAAAAATTGCTCGGGCGGTAGGAAATCCAACAGGCGGAGGTCATGGCACTCCTTGCCGCCAGCGTTTAAGAAAACAACCGTCGGCACCCCCTTGATGCCGTACTCCTGCAATAGCCTTTCATGCGTCGGATTGCCGCCTTTGGTAACATCGACCTTGATCATGACAAGGTCGCTGGCCTTTTTGACTACAGCGGGATCATGAAAAGTGACCTCGTCGAGCTCCCGGCAGGGGGCGCACCAAGCCGCATAGAAATCGATGATAACCGGCCGCTTCAACCGTGTGGCTTCTTTGAGTACGTCATCTGAAAAAGGAGTCCATGTGACCCCCGGTCCGCGCATAAGCAGCGAGGCGATGATGAAGGCGGCCAGCGCGAAGGAGACGGCCCCCGTCGATGCCTTCAGCCATGGGAACGCACGAAAGGTCGCCGTGTTCCGGTCGAGCCAGGCCAGATGCACGCCTGCCGCCAGCAAGACGGCGGAAATGGCAATGGTCGCCCCGGGTTCCCGCAGGATGGGCTTGAGGAAATAGGCGGCCATTCCGACCAACGCCCAGCCCATGAGTTTTCGCACCCAGAGCATCCAACCGCCCGAGCGCGGGAGGCGCTGGAGTTGTCCTGAAAATAGCGCCAACATGAAAAGCGGCAGGCCTAAACCGATGCTCAGGGTGAAGAACACGATGAACCCCAGCCAGGGGCTTCCCATGCTCGCCACCCAGGTGAGCAGCCCCAGGACAAACGGCCCGATGCAGGGGGCCGCTACGACCCCAAGGGTGAGTCCCATGAAGAGACTGCCGAAATAGCCACTGTAGGACTTGGCCGCCGCCTGGGTCAAGCCGCTGGGAAGGCGAAGCTCCCAGAGGCCGAACAGGCTGGTGGCGAAAACGACCAGAACGGCCGCCACAGCGATTAAAACTGCCGGGTGCTGCAACACGGCCCCCATGAGGCTTCCGGTCAGTGCTGCGATCACACCGAGGATCGAGTTGGTGAAGGCCAGGCCCAGCAGATAAAAAAGGCCGTGGACTACCAGGCGGCTTTTCCCGTGCCCGGCTTCGGAGGTTGCCCGCCCCCCAAAATAAGAGACCGTGATGGGGATCATCGGGTAAACGCATGGGGTGAGATTGAGAGCGATGCCGCCGGCGAAGATCCCCAGAAGTGTCCAGATCATGGCCCAGCCGTATAAAAGGCCGGGGGATTGACCCTCTTGAACGGCACCGGCCAGCCCCGCCGGTCGACTTTCAACCGGCAAGCCCAATTTCTGCCATTCGGAGAATCCCTGGGGGTCGCGATAAATGTTGTTATACCCAAGCTGAACGGCCGCCCGGGCCGCCGAGTCGCTGCGGACTCAGGTCAAGCCCGCTCAGTAGAAAATCACCTTTCGGTCTTTGTCAGGACCCAGCAGGTCTTGCAATGCGCCTGCCTTGCGCCAGCGCGACCACCCGGTCGGCTCCATCGGAAAGTTGACAGCGCCCTTGATGTGCCCGGAGCGGTACTCCCATTCCTGGCGAGTGTCCACGAGAAGAAGCTCATCGCGATTCTTCGAATATTCGGCACCGAGCGCCTCGGTGGTGATGATGCGATATCCGCCGCTTTTGGCTTCGGCCAGCACGTCATCCCAGGTGGCTTCCTTGGGAGCGACGGCTCCACTGGTCAACCACAATGCGCCCAATGCAGCCGCCACGGCTGCCAGAGTCATAATGATCGCACGATTCATTGTAGTGGGCGCTCCATGAAATCAACTATCATAATTTCTTTTCGCTCCTCAGCTTCGATAGGAGAAAGGTTGCGCCCCGCTTGGAAAGCCCCAAATTCGAGGCCAAACGATCCGCGTTCAGGTTGCCATGCATTTTTGCCAGAGAGACGACCTCGTTCTCCAGCTCCTCCAGCCAATCCTCGAAGAGAACCAGGATCTCGGGATCAGTAATCGCCATCAACTGCTTCGATTGCGCCACCTTGTCCACCAGGCTTTGGCACATCTGCGTCGGGTCGACACCTTCGCCCATGCATTCGGCCAGTCAGAGGTGCACCAGGCTGGACAATTTGTCATTTTGGGAATCGCCCACCAGGTTCAGCAGGAACCGGCCGCGGGAATCCTCGGAAACCACCGAGAAAATGGATTTCATCGCCCTGCCGATCTCGTCCAAGGCCTTTTCAGGGTCCATGCGCTGGATCGTATCCGCCAAGGTTTCCATCTCGCTTCGATGATCCTCTCCGGGAGTTAGATGGTTTTGCGTGTGGCGATCAGGTCCGCCGCGATGGAGTCCAACAGCCGGATCACATCCAGCACCCGCGGGTCGCTCAGCCCGTAATAAATGAAGGGGCCGCTGCGTTCGACGGTGACGAGAAGGCAGCGCTTGAGCTCCTTGAGGTGGTGGGAAACCAGCGGCTGGGAAAGGCCCAACTCCTCGACGATGCCTGAGACCGATTGTGTTTGAGCGCTCAGGCAGAGCAGGATCCGCAGGCGGTTTTCATCCGACAGGCCCTTGGATAAAAAGGCGACGGACTGGGATCTTCCCGCCGCAAGCCTCAATCGGCTCGCCCGGTTTTCGATCGCCGCACCATCCCGGTCTTCCGGGCTCTCTGGCGGCGGTTGCGACTTTTTGCTGGCGGCCCTTCTCATCGAGTTCCACCCCTGTGCGATATCGGTGATCACGGGAATCGGGTCGTTGTCGGAACACATGGTACAGCAAATAAACATACATTTATATGCTGTTTGATCGGCCGTCAAGAAAAAAAGATGATCGCGGCTGGAAAGCCGCCCGCGCAAGAATAAGCCGGTGATGCAACCCGGCTTCCTTGGAGGGCAGCATCATGAAATGGCGGCGTTCAGACGGCAGCAGGGTTCAATCCTGCCAGGGGGTCAGGCTCTCGCAGCCGTTCCCGGTGACGAGCACGGTCTGCTCGAACTGGGCCGAAAGGGAGCCGTCCCGGGTGACGGCGGTCCAATCGTCCTCCAGGATGCGCAGCTCCTTGCGGCCGAGGTTGATCATGGGCTCGATGGTGAAGACCATGCCGGGGATCAGCGCGAGCCCCTCCCCTTTCCGGCCGAAGTGCGGCACCTGGGGCGGTTCGTGGAAGTCGAAGCCGATCCCGTGGCCCACGAACTCGCGCACCACGGCGCAGCCCTGCGACTCGGCGTAGGTCTGGATGGCCCAGCCGACATCGCCGACGGTGTGGTTCGGTTTCACCATGGCCATGCCGCGGCGCAGGCATTCGCGGGCCACGCTCACAATCTTGCGCGCGTCCGGCCCGGGGCGGCCCACGAAGTAGGTCTGATTCGCATCGGCGTAGTAGCCGTCGAGGATGGAAGTGACGTCGACGTTCACGATGTCCCCGTCCTTGAGCACGCGCTCGCCGGGGATGCCGTGGCAGATGACCTCGTTGACCGAGACGCAAACGCTCTTGGGATAGCCGCGGTAATTGAGCGGCGCCGGAACCGCGCCGTTTTGGACCGTGAATTCGTGCACCCAGGCGTTGATGTCGTCGGTGGCAATGCCAGGCCGGATGCGGGGGGCGACCAGCTCCAGCGTGTCGACCACCAGCCGGCCGGCGCGGCGGATCGCCTCGATATCCTTGGGGGTCTTGATCCGAATGCGGTATTTGCGGGCGTAAAGCGCTTCCAGATCGGCCGGCGGCACGGCCTCCGCCTTGCCCGCGCAGCATTTCTTAAATTTCAACCCGCTCCCGCAGGGGCACGGGTCGTTGCGCCCGACTTTGACTGACATCAGATTCATGCGTATCGGCTTGATGATTCCTCCCGCCTCCGGGGGTTTACCTTAATTTTACTGATAAGCGACTTGTGGCGCTCGACGCCGCTTTATGGGCAAGAAAATTTGTTTTTTGTCGAAGAGGCTTCCAGCCTCGATTCAGCCGTTGCAGGCACAACTGCTTTGGCAAAGCCGGCTCATCGCAGCTGGAGAGCCGCTCCCACAAGAAAAAAATCTAACTTCCTCGAAAGAGACTAATATATTTATCCGCCCATTTCAATCTGGATTGCCGCAGCGCCAGCTGCGGCAGATCAGTCGGCATGCAAAACCACAGTAAAGGCGTTGAACGCCACCCACACCCGCTCCGGCGGCTTGAGGTTTAACTGTTTCAAGCTTTGCGCGGTGACGATGGAGCAGATCTCGGTGCCGTCGGCGATGCGGGTGACGATCTCCGAGGTCACCTTGCCGCGCGCGATGCGCTCGACCGTGCCGGCCAGCACGTTGTCCGCCGAGCACTCCGGGTCATTCGCACTGCGGTGGACCGTCACCCACGGGGCCTTTACTTCGGCTACGACGAGGCTTCCTCGTTTAAGCCCCAGGCGTTCCAAGCTATGATCGGTGATGACCGTGCGGATGCGGTAGCCGCCCGGCGTGGCAATCTCCACCCAGGCCTGGACGTCGCCTTTGAGGATGGTTTCGATTTTCCCGAAGAAGGCATTGCGCGCGCTGGTTTTGCGCCGGTTTTCCCGGTCGACGAAAAACGCCTCGACCCGGCGCATGTCCTCATCGGAGAATTTCACGTAGGCGGCGGCCAGGCTGGGGGTCGAGTGCCCGAGGATCTTCTGGACGACCGGCAGGGGCACGTTGCCCTGCATCAGTTCCACCGCCCGCGAGCGCCGGATGACCTCGGGGGCGCCCAGCCCGCGCGCCAGACCGATGGCTTCGGCCCGTTCATAGAATTTCCGGCGCACGTGGGCCGGGTCCAGTTTGAGCACCCGCCTATCTCTATCTCGAAACGCAAGGGACTCCAAGACGACTTGAATCTCGGCCGACACCACCTCCGGTATCTGCACATCCCGGCGCACACGATCGCTTGGGCCTGCCCCTTTCCTGAACAACACCGTGCGTTTTGCGGGATCAAAATCATCCTGAAGGTCAAGGCACAGCACCTCGTTAAGCCGTCCACCCGTGTAGCGAATCAGCAGAAAAATCAAGAAAATCCGCTTGCGGGAGAACCCAAGATCCGGACGGCGGGGGGAATCCGCCCACCCGCGCAGCGCCTGCTCGAGCCGGTTGAGTTGGATGGGATCCAGGCAGCGGCCCGATCCCGGGCCGGACAGGATGCGGGCATGCTCTGGTGAAATGGGGCGTGAGCTCCGTGTATTCATGTATTTCGGTCTTTCATCCTTTCTGTTCAGAGATATGGCGTTACGATGATCAGGATGTCATAAAAATCCTTGACGCGCCTTTCGCATTGAAGTACATCTAAAACTAACACGAATATTATAATTTTCGTGTCTATAATGCAAGCCTATTTAATGAGGTGGGCGATGGACCATTCAACCGCACCCAAAACGACCCCTGCAGGCCTTCCGCATGCTTCCGAAAACGCCCTGAGGTTCGACCGGGTCGAATTGGCCGGCGCCTTCGGGGACCTGGGCACGCTGCTGCCCATCGTCGTGGGCATGATTCTGATCAACAAACTGAGCCCCTCGACGGTCTTCCTGGCCTTCGGCCTGTTTTACCTCGTCACGGGGTATTACTACCGACTGCCGGTCCCGGTGCAGCCCCTGAAGGCCGTGGGCGCGATCGCCATCGCCTACCCGGCGATGATCACCGAACCCGTGATCGGCGCATCCGGTATCATCTTCGGAGCGTTGCTGCTCTTGTTCGCGCTGACCGGCATCGTCGATAAACTCGCCAAGCTGTTCACCCAGCCCGTTGTGCGCGGCATCCAGCTTTCCCTCGGCCTCGTCTTTCTGAAGAAGGGCATCGAGCTGATCGTCAATCCGCAGCTGTTTCTCAGTGGGGTGGCCGGCCGACTGGCCGAATACCAAATCAATCTTGTCATCGGGATCGTTGTTTTCGTCCTGGTGCTGGGGCTTCTGGACAACAAAAAGTTCCCGGCTGCTCTGGTCGCCCTGGCCGCCGGCATCATTTCCGGCTTTGCGCTAGGCGGCTTCCAGGCAGAGGTGCTTACCATTGGCCCTACAGCCATGAAAGTGGTTTTCCCATCCATGCATGATTTCTGGACAGCCCTCATCATGCTGATCCTCCCCCAGATCCCGCTGACCATCGGCAACGCCTGCGTCGGCACGGCCGATACCTGCAGCACACTTTTTCCGCAAAGCTCTTTGCTATCCAAAAGCACGGCCGGAAAATTTGCCCTGACGATGGGGATTGCAAACTTCCCCGCGGGCTTCTTCGGCGCCGTCCCGATGTGCCACGGCACCGGCGGCCTCGCCGCACATTACCGTTTCGGTGCGCGGACCGGCGGGGCGCCCATCATGATTGGGGCCTTATTGGTCGTCATGGCGCTGGCCTTCGGGGAATTCGGCTTCGCCGTCCTGGCCATGATCCCGAATTCGGTGCTGGGGGTTCTGCTGGTGTTTGCGGGGCTGGAGCTCTGTCCGCTGGTGAGAAGCCTCAAGACCAATGAAGAGTACTTCGTAGCGATTCTAATCACCGGCATCGCCCTGGCCGTGCCCAATATGGCTTGGGCCTTCGGCATCGGGATCGCGGTCGATCTGTTCATCCGCAGGCTGAAAATCAAAATCTGATGACCGCATAAATCTTGAATGCCCTGCCCAGGGCATTCAAGATTTATTGGTCGTATTTCTTGGCGTACTCGGCGTCGTTGTAAATGCCTTCGCCGTAGAGGTCTTTGCCGTAGTTGGCGATGATTTTCTGGCCGTCCGCGGAGCTCACGAAATCGATGAACTGAAACGCGTATTTCTGACCCGGGGTTGCGCCTTCCGGCTGCAGCAGGGTGTGGTAGGTGTTCACCAGGAACACATCGCCCCTGAAGAGAATGGTCAGGTTCTTCATCTCCTTCCGGACGCTCACCCAGGTGCTGCTGTCGGTCATGAAGTAGCCTTTTTCGGTGTCGGCCTTTTTGAGGGTCGCCATCATGAAATCCTTGGTAACGACGTACCAATCGCCGGCCGGCTTGATATTGGCCTTCTCCCAAGCATCCATTTCCTTCTTGTGGGTACCGGAGTTGTCCCCGCGGGAGAAAAATTTGGACTTGCTGTTGGCGATCAGCGTATTGGCCTCGGCGGCGGTCTTGGCCTTCTTGATTCCGGCCGGGTCCTCCGGCGGCCCGACGATATAGAACTCGTTGGAGCCGATCAGCATGCGCTTGGTCGCCCAGCCTTCCTCGACAGCCTTTTTCTCGGCCGCCGGGGCATGCACCATTATCATGTCCACCTTCTTTTCCTTGAGCAGCTTCATGGACTCGCCGCTGCCGGCCTTGACCCAGCAAAGCGTGGCGTTGTTTTTCTTGGCAAACTCCTCCCCCAGCACTTTGAGCAAACCAAGCTCTCCGGGGCTGCCGGTTGCCAGGCTGAACTTGTTGGGCCCTGTGCCGTAGGACTCCATGCAGGCAGGCTGTGCGTTGCCGAGCGACGTCAACAGCCAAAACAAGAACAAACCGGTCAAAACCCCTTTTGTCGCTTTCGATTTCATGTGTTCTTCTCTCCCATAGCTGTCGTTGAAGAATAGATTTTCGACTTTGAATCATGAATGAATAACGTTTTTGAATATGGCAAACTTTGAGGGGGAGTCAACCGGATTATTGGTAAAAACCTTAGCATACAAAAACAAACGAAAACTAACAGGCGTCCTCTGCAGGTTTGTTCTATGCTGAACCAACAGCCCTGCACTGTATCCGGCTGATCACTACGACACCCAGTGTAAGTTCTAAGGCTGCTGCGTGCTGCGAACCGATCGCACCGAGCTGACCGACCAGCAAGTCTGGGAAACCTATGTGATGCTCACCCGGGTGGAAAGCGCCTTTCGTTCGCTCAAGTCCTCTGCCTGAACCTCAAGGAGATCCCCCTGCTGCGAAAAGTTGCGGCCGCAAAAAAACAAGTTTTTTTTGGATAAAAAAACCCGGAACGAAAGCTCCGGGTTTTTTTCAGGAAAATCAGGAAGGTGGTGAAGGCCCCAAACCTTCAGATCAGAAATCGATCTGCCACTTTGCGCCGGCGTACCACTGGTAGCCCTGATCGTCGCCGGTAATGGCGTCGTCGCCAAGGTCGATGTAGCCGACTTCGGGAATCAGGTACACGCCCGGAGCCATGGTGATGACGGACTGGCCGTAAGCGCACCAGCCTGTAACATCGTCAACGCCGTTGACGTCCGGTTCATCAACGCGATAGCCGAAGCCGACCTCAAACTTCAATTGGGGGGTGAACACCAGGCCGACGAGACCCAAGGCCTGCCAGCTGGTGGCGTCTTTGATGTCGTCGCCGCCATCCAAGAGGGCGGTGGAGCCAGCTGCGGAGTCGGGGTTGAAGCCGGTGGCCCAGTTGGCGTTGTTCCAGTTCTGACCATAAGAACCTTCGACAACCACATAAAAAGCGCCGATATTCACCTTGGCAACAGCGCCGCCGACATAGGAATAAATGTCGACGTCATCGGTCAAGGTCCCGGCAGCCTCGGTTGTATCGGTCGAAGCAACCTTGTAATACTGGAAGCCGCCAAAGGGAATAAGCTCGAACATGCCCAATTTGAGGGCATAGCGGGCCTCGATCTTGGGAATGTTCCAGTCTTTGTCGCTGCCGGCGGGGGCGGGGCTGAAAGCGGCCGGGGCGCTGTCTTTCAGGGCATTGGTGATGAAAGCGATTTCAAAGGCGCCAATCTGGAGTCCGATCTGGCCCGGGCGTTTGCCGTAGAAGTTGCCATTACCCTTCAGCCCGAAATCATCGTCGAACACCTGTCCGGAAACCAGGTTGGTGACCGGGGAGTAGTCCTTGCCGACTTTCAGCGAGGCGTTGTCCGAAAACTTCCACACGCCGTAAGCGCGACGGGTCTGAACATGGCCATCACCACCGTTTGTGCCGTTGAACTCGCCGCCAGCCTGACCGGTGTTGCCGTCAGTCCCATTGAGACCCAGCTCAATCATCCCGCTGACCTTGTCGGCCTTGACCTTGACGCCCAGCCGGGAGTTATCCTGGAAATCCCACCGCAGGCCCCAATCGTCGTCCTCGCCGTTAACTGGGGAGTCGCCAAAATCGTTCTGGATATAAAAGGTGGACATGCGCTGGCTGCCGAAGAATTCCCAGTCAGCCGCGAAAGCCGGCGCTGCCATAAGCAGAACCGCAAAAATAGCAATTAGTTTCTTCATCTATTCGTCCTCCTTGACGAGTTGAAAAAAGTTCCTGCAAAGCCCAATGATTTCCCTGCTGTTTATTTCAATGCACCGCTGCACCCCCTTTCCCGCCGCAACCGTCGCGTCAGAAATCATGTCGATCCCATACTGCAATGCGTCAGAACGAAACCATCAACTGTCGTATTGCTTGGCGTACTCAGTGTCGTTGTAAATGCCCTCGCCATAAAGGTCCTTGCCGTAGGTAACGATGATGTTCTGGCCTTCCTTGGAATTCACGAAGTCAATGAACTGAGAAGCGAATTCCTGGCCCGGCGTGGCGCCTTCCGGCTGCAGCAGGGTGTGATAGGTGTTCACCAGAAACACGTCGCCCCGGAAGAGAATGGCCAGATTCTTCATCTCCTTCCGTACGCTCACCCAGGTGCTGCTGTCGGTCATGAAGTAACCCTTTTCAGCGTCAGCCCGCTTTAAGGTCGCCATCATGAAATCCTTTGTCACGATGTACCAGTCTCCGGCAGGCTTGATATTGGCCTTCTCCCAGGCATCCATTTCCTTCTTGTGGGTGCCGGAGTTGTCCCCGCGCGAGAAAAACTTGGACTTGCTGTTGGCGATCAGCGTATAGGCTTCAGCTGCGGTCTTGGCCTTTTTGATCCCGGCTGGGTCCTCCGGCGGCCCGACAATGTAGAACTCGTTCGAGCCGATCAGCACGCGTTGGGTCGCCCAGCCTTCTTCAACGGCCTTCTTCTCGGCCGCCGGGGCATGCACCATGATCATGTCGACCTGCTTTGCTTTCAGATAATTCATGGATTCGCCGCTGCCGGCCTTGACCCAGCATAGCGTGGTGTTGTTCTTCTTGGCGAATTCCTCACCCAGCACCTTGAGTAACCCGAGTTCGCCGGGGCTGCCGGTCGCCAGGCTGAACTTGTTGGGCCCCGTGCCGTAAGATTCCGTGCAGGCTGTCTGGGTGTGGCCAACAGATGCTGCCATCAGAAATACCGAAATAATCGATAACGCAATTGTCATACCTTTGGATTTCATTCACACCCCTCCCTTTATTGCGAATCGAATCTCCTTTTGCCGAGCGAAACGCCCCGCCCTAAACCTTTCTGGAGAAGACGGGACGTTTTTCCGTGAATTCGATTTGACCGTCAGACAACAATTTCCATAAGCACGATTAGTTCGTGCAGGCTGAAATAGATCTGTTTTTGAAGGCCACAGTCCAAGACCCAATCATTTGAATCGGGGGCAGGGCCTGCAGCGATACAGCCATCCGAGCGCTTCAGCAGGCCCTTTTCCAAGATTGATAAAGCGGCTTTATGCTTTCCGCACTTGGCCAACTGGCGAGCGACATAGGCTTCAAAAACCAGAAGCTTTTTGTAAACGACGTTTTTGTAAGCCTGGCCATCGGAGGCATCCATAAGAGCAATCAGCGCATCCAGCTTGGATAAAATGGTGGGGCCGGGGTGGATCGCCCCGTAGACGACGATCTTGCCTTCGTCGATATATTTCCATCCAGCCTCCAGCGTGTCGATATCCGTGGTCCCATCAGGCAGCGGCTCTACCTTGATGATGGTTGCCGAGCGCGGCGAATAGCCCGCATTGTGGTCAGCGTTGGGGTTAAACGGCCATACGACGTCCTGGCTAGTGGCCGTCGAGCGCTGGTCGGGAGGGCCGGGGCTCTTTTGAGGTGGAACGACCCGGAAAGGTCCTTCACCATCGAGTTTGTTTTGCAGAGTGAGGACCCCTGGATCAAGATCGGCGCCGTCACGCAGGGTTGCCAGCATCAGCTTGAGTCCGCCCTCGTTCTCGATCGAATCGCCAGGGTCCAAACCGTATGCCGCCGGTGAGCTGTAATCGCACCAGCCGACTGGGTTTTCGGCAATGTCCGCTTCTTGGTCGTAGTAATAAACGCTCGCTGGATAGACCCCGAACACGTGGTAAAAAAGAGGGTTGGGGTCGGGATTCAAGGGAAAGTACTGAGAAAAACCATCCGGTGCGAACACCATGATGTTAGTCGCCGAAGGCAGCATGCCAGCACTCTTCAGCAAGTCCTCCATGGAAACCCCGCCATATTCGGCATAAAAATCCGTCGACTTGTGGGCGTTCATCAGCAGGAGCTGAGTGTGTTGGGGCAGACCTTCAAGCTGCTTTCGGGAAAACACCTGATAGGGTGCCGGTACTTTGCTTGGGTCGTCATTCGCATCGCCAGGGAATCGTAGGGCATCGATCTCGATTTTGTTGGAATACCCGTCCCCATCCGAATCCGAGGCCTCGATGGCTTTGATGGCAGTTGCATTTCTCCCTCCGCTCGTCTTGTAGGCGATACCATAAGGATTCAACGTCTCGTCGATGTTGCCGCTGCCATCGTAGCCGTATTTGTAATGGCACCACTGGCAGCTGCCCAGGGCCACCGTCTTGCCGCTGGAGACATAGCTGCCCCCCGAATGGCACAGCGCGCAGCTGTCGAGCTTGGTGCCGGCCTTGTCCGGATAGGCCGTGAGAAAATGGCCCGAATCGTCTTCGCCCATATGGTGGTAGGCGGCAAATCCAATTGTGCTCAAACCTAACAGCAAAAAGCCCACCAGTAATTTCAGAAAGATCGTTCGCCTCATTTTACCTCCTTTAATGCAACGAGGGTTCTGCGCGAAAAACTCAGAGCTCTCTGCAAGCTCCACGCAAGCCGAATGCTGTGGGGAAAACGCTTCATGAGAGAAATCAGGAAGGCGAATCAGATACGGAATTGGATCTTTTTCCGCCATTGTCAGGCGGCCTGTCAATAGCCGAATTGGTTGTGATGAGGGCTAACAAATGGCAACGAATACTTACCGAAAAGGGCCGTCGCAGTCGTTGCGCTATTCACGGATTGGCAGAACGCTTGACAAAATCGAAATTTCTTTTCTATAGAGCAGTTGACTTTATCCGCAAGAAAGGAACCGCCGATGCCGAGATTGATCAAGGAAAAAGGAGAAACGGGAAGGCTGCACATTGATTCGCATCTGATGGGAGAGTCGCTGGTCAGCAAGAAGCTGCTCCAGCGCACCGAGACCAAGGAATACTTCCGCATGCACCCCGACATCAACGTCATCAAGATCGGGGGGCAGAGCATCATGGACCGGGGCGCCAAGGCGCTGCTGCCGATCCTCGACGTGCTCATCCAGGCCAAGGACCAGTACAAGATCCTTCTGATGACCGGCGGCGGCACGCGGGCGCGGCACGTCTACAGCATCGGCGTAGACCTGGGGATGCCGCCGGGCGTGCTGTCCAAGCTCGGCGACAAGGTGTCCTGGCAGAACGCGGAGATATTGTCCGTCCTGCTATCCAAACACGGAGGGGTGAAAATCGGACACGGCGACAACCTGGAGCAGCTCACCATGTTCTGCCGCCTGGGCTTCCTGCCGATCACCTACGGGATTCCGCCCTACGGCTTCTTCGAGCATCCGCCGGAAGTCGGTTCGATCCCGCCGCACCGCACGGACTGCGGCGCGTTTCTGTTGGCGGAGAATATCGGGGCCCGGAGCCTGATCTACCTGAAAGACGAAAAAGGGCTCTACGACCAGGATCCCAAGAAAGTGCCGGCCTCAAAACGCGCGAGCCTGAAGTTCTTCAGCCGCATCTCAGCCACGGCGCTGCTGAAGAAGGACCTGGACGACCTCATTGTCGAGCGGCCGGTTCTAACCTTGATGCAGCGCACCAAGTGCCTCAAGGAGTTCCAGATCATCGACGCGTTGAATCACCCCGAGCACATTTGGGACGCGCTGGCGGGAAAACACGTCGGGACCATCATCCACCAATAAAATCGGTCATTTCTTGGATTCGCCGTCGCCCTTGCCCTTGCCAGCATCCAGCCAGACAATGGTTGCGCCTGTTTCTTGGGCGATCTGTTCCAGTTCCTTCTTGCGGAAGTGCTCCGCATAAATTTTAAGATCGCCGCCGCTCACGCCGACCACGCGGAAACGCGGCTTTTTTTCGCCCTTTTCGACCTTCCTGCGTTCACGGACAAAAATTTTCGTCGCCATTTTATGCCCTCCTGAGGTATACATACAGATGCATGAACAGCTCTATTAAATAGATATATCCTTGGAGGATATATGTCAACAAAAATATCCAGACAGCGCGGGAAGCGTACGGCCGGCTCAGGAAAATCGGAGCGCTACATCCAGCCATCCATCCTCATGGGCCTGCGGCGGAAGGCGTCCTACGGCTATGAAATCATTCAAACCATCCAGGAGTACGGATTCGTGGAAGGCCAGGCGCCGCCAGGCATGATCTACCGTCACCTGAGGGACCTGGAGGCAGCCGGCCTGGTCATATCCTCATGGAAGACGGAAGACACCGGCCCGGCCAAACGCGTGTACGAACTGACGGCCGAAGGCGAAAAAGCATTAGCGCTATGGGCGGAGTACATGGGGCAGCAGGCGCAGAAGCTGATGAGCTTTATCAAGGTCTATCGCAAAACCGAAAAACGCTGAATCGACGACAGAGCGGTCCTTAGAGATCGGAGGCCGGATGACCGCCGTTTTTCCGGCCCCGGCGGCCGCCCATGGTTTCCCAGATGCCGGGCGCCTGTTGAACGACCGGCAGAACCGGCTGTCCGGCCATCAGGCGCGGCCGCACCCAGTTCTGGGTCAACACGCGGTCTCCAGGTTTTGGGACGGGGGCGTCACGGTCCATGGCCATGAGCCGGATGCCGCGCGCTTCTAATTCATCCACTCTCAATTCTGAAGGCAGCCGGCGCAAAAGGCCGAACTCGATGAATCGTCCGTACCATCCGGAGGCGGTCAATCCGACGGCGGCGGCCGCGCCGATGATTCCGTCGTTTGAGCCCCCATGCCCGGATAAATGAATTCCCGGACAGGCGCTCCAGGCGTCTTCCTGGGTCACCACGCTGCGCGTACACGAAAGACCGAATTCGACGAGGCCAGCCATCCCCTGCACGCCCTCGGCGGCCATGCAAAGGCCTGGATCGCTGCCGGCGGCGGCGTGACGCTCGATATGTTTCTCGGCCCGTTCGGCCAGTTCGCGGAACAGGCCGCCGTTACGCGATGACTCAATAATGAGGCAGGCCGAGCTGTTGTGCGAGGTATAGGGGATCGCATCGTCCACCAGTAACTGCTGGCGCACCACGCCCCATAGCCGGCAGCCGTCGGGCAGTTCGTCGCCGAACCAACGCGCGACTTTTCCGGTTCCATAATCGCAATCCAAGCTGTCGGTGTCGTCAAATCCCAGATAAATCTTCATGATCTAAAACCACCTCACGGAACTGATGTCATACAGAAGATGTACACGCCGCCCGGGGTAGAGCCCGTTTTCGAGGACCTGATTTTCGGTCAAAGTCGCCGTGAAAGGAATATTGGCGACGAGAACCGAACCGACGATATCCCCGGAGGCCTTTTCCAGGGCCAGGCGTGTGATGAGTCCGGTCAATTTTACCTGATTCTCTCCGTCCGGAAAAGGCTGATCGGCCGGGACAATGACCGCATGGTCGATAACCGCTGCTGAAAGGGCTTCCGGCGGCTTTTTCACCAGGATGCGCTGCCCGTCTGAGAGAACTTTGCCCCAAAGCCCGTTCTCCCCCGGTTCCCAGGGTCCGAAAACGATGTTTTCGCGCCCCGAGCCCATGAGCCGGCCTCGAACCAGATGAACGACCCGGTCGCACACCCCATAGAGCCACTGCCAGTCGTGGCTGGCGATGATCAGCGTCGTGCCCCAATCGCGCCGGGCCTTCAAAGCGGCGTCCTTGATGAGTTGGGCGCTCAGCGCATCGATGCTGGCTGTCGGTTCGTCCAGCAGCAGCACCTCCGGCTTCAGGATCAAGCGCGCCGCCAACGCCACCCGTTGCGCCTCGCCACCGGAAAGCGCGTAAGAGGGCCTCTTGGCAAACTCCTCGGGGTCAAGCCCAACCCAAGTTAGGGCCGTGTGTATGCGCTGCTCCAGTCCATCGAGGTCCTTGCGGATTCTCAGGCCGTAAGCGACGTTGTTCAGCACGGTGCGCTTCATCAGAAACGGTTCCTGGGACATCAGGCTGACCTTGTGACGCACTTCCGGCGAAAAAGGAGCCGCCGGCTTTCCGTTGTAAGCTATTTCGCCGGCGGTGGGCTTCTCAACGAACCCTGCCAGCCTTAAAAAGGTGCTCTTCCCGCTGCCGTTCGGTCCGATCACACCGACAATGCAGCCGGTCGGAATCTCAATCCGACCGATCCTCAATACCGGCTTGTCGCGGTAAACATGCACGAGGTCCCGTATGGCGTAAAGGGAAGCGGCCACCTCAGTACCTTTTCCGCAGGGAGGACACCGACACGTTGACGCCGAAGGCGATCAGCAGCAGCACGAGCCCCAGCGCGATTCCCATGGCGAATTCGCCCTTGTTGGTCTCCAACGCGATGGCCGTGGTGATGGTGCGGGTCTGCCACTTGATGTTGCCGCCGACCATCATGGCAATGCCGACCTCGGTCATGACGCGGCCATACGCCGTAAGGGCGGCAGCCAATATGGAAAGCCGCGCCTCCCAGAGGGTGCTCAGGAAGAGCTGGCGCCGGTTGGCTCCGAGAGAGATCAGGGTCACCCGCAGCTGCCGGTCCATGCTCTCCACGGCCGTGGCGCTCAGGGCGATCACGATCGGAAGCGCCAGAATGGTCAACCCGACGGCGATGCCCGGCAGGGTGAACAGCAGACCCCATTCCCCCAGCGGGCCCCGGTTGGTGAAGAACGCATAGACCAGCAGACCAATGAAGACGGTGGGAAGGGAGAGCAGCGTGTCCACCACCACCCGCACCTGCTTTTTGATTTTAAAATCGAAATAGCCCAGGCAGAAACCTAGCGGCAACCCCAGGATCAGCGTTGCCGCCAGCGAATAGGCGGATACGGCCAACGTGGCGTAGACGGCCGAAAACGTTTCCGGGTCAATAGTAATCAACAGCTCAAAGGCTTTGAGCAATCCCTGAAGCAGGAAGTCCATGTTAGATTAGGTTGGCTTGTTATTCATCGTCCCGAAATAGTACCGTCATGCCGGACTTGATCCGGCATCCAGAAAGCCACTGGACTCCGGCCCCAGCCCCAGACGTAATTTATCCGGGGTCCGCCGGAATAACGTAAAGACAATTATGAGACGTTTAATAGCCCGTCGATCGGTTCATAGGGTCGAAGATCTAATTGTTGATTCTGAAGCCTCAGTCCTCATCGCTCAGGACTCGTGACTCTTTCACTTGGCGTTGGGCGTAAAAAGCGGCTTGCCCATCACCTTGAACTCCTTGATCAGTTTCTGACCCTCCGGGCCGGCGATCCACTTGCTGAACGTCGTCGCCAACTCGAGCTGGGCCTTCTGGCATTTGGCCGGATTGACGGCAATGACGCTGTATTGATTGAAGAGCGCCTGGTCCCCTTCCACCAGGATTTTCAGCGGTGGGTTTCCCCCCATGTTGTTTTCATATTTGATGTAGGTGCCACGGTCGGCCAAGGTGTAGCCGTTCTTCTCGGCGGCGATGGTGATGGTGGCCATCATGCCCTGTCCGGCCTGAGCGTACCAGGCCTCTTTTTCCGGTACCGGCGCTCCGGATTCCTTCCAAAGCTCCAATTCCATCATGTGGGTGCCGGACTTGTCCCCGCGGCTGACGAAGTTGGCTTTCTTCGCCTGAATGGCTTGCAGGGCATCCTTGACGCTTTTGCCCTTGACGCCGGCGGGGTCGGCGGCCGGGCCGATGATGATGAAATCGTTGTACATGATTTCCCTGCGGTTCAGGCCAAAGCCCGCATCCACGAACTTCTTCTCGGCATCGGGCGCATGCACCATCAGCACGTCCACGTTGCAGTCTTCGCCCAGCTTGAGCGCCTTGCCGGTGCCGGTGGCGGTCCAGCGCAGGTCGATGCCGCTGGCTTTCTTAAACTCCGGTCCGATGACGTTCAGCAGCCCCGTGTCCTCGGTGCTTGTGGTCGTGGCCATCAACAGGGTTTTCTCCTGGGCGTAAGCGAAGCCAGCTGCAATCACATGTGCCAGTAGAAGAAACAACGCCATCCTGCTAACCTTCTTCGTGCAAACCATGAGAGGCCTCCTTTAAATCATGAAATTGTCTCTCTATCCACCACACCCCTACCCGGCTTTCCCCTTTCCTCATATTCCCCTGCCTT
Organism: uncultured delta proteobacterium; assembly: GCA_963700055.1. Classification (GTDB taxonomy): domain Bacteria; phylum Desulfobacterota; class Desulfobacteria; order Desulfobacterales; family SpSt-501; genus SpSt-501. Next base: position 55,930 of record CAVOWH010000018.1, read on the forward strand.
TCCGGGAGGGGACGGAGAAGGGGTTTACTCGAGAGCAACTGCACGGCTATAGTGCGCCACTGTCAAGCCGGCTTTTCTTCCTCCATTTTGTTCTGTGCGTTGTGCGGGAACACCATCTTGCCGCTCAGGCTGAGATCATAGCCATCGAGGCCGTCCTTCACCGTCCGGTGAAACGCTGGCTCGTGCAGCAACCCGAGGAAACGCTGGACCCCTTCCTCGAAGAAGCGCTCCTTGGAAGCCATGAGGTCGAAGCGCTCCCAGCGCAGCGGAATGAAACCCAGATTGAGCAAGGCGGCCACCGGCCGGATCCCCGGCCCGGCGTCGGCCCGGCCGGACAGGACCTCGAGCCCGACGTCCAGGTGACGCTGCACCTCGTGGGTGTAACCCTCGATCTTTTCACCCTTGACGCCGGCGTTGTTCAGCTCGCGGTCCAGCAGCAGGCGGGTGCCCGTCCCCAGGGAGCGGTTGACGATTCTCAGACCCGGCTTGCCGAGATCGGCGACGGAGGTGATTTTCTTGGGGTTCCCCTTGCGGACGATGATTCCCTGCTCGCGCCGGCAGAAATTCACCACGGCCGGCAGGTTCCCGAGCTCCTCCGAGGCATAGGCGAAGTTGTACTCATCCTCGCCCGCCTGCAGCAGGTGGCTGGCCGCCAGGTGGCACAGATCGCGGCGCAGCGCCCGCAGCCCGCCCATGCTGCCAAGGTTGCCGAAAACCGCCAGGTGCTCGGAGTATGTGGTGTTGAACATCGTGATCGCGCGGTCCAGGAGCAGGTCGTTGCTGCCGGCGATGACCAGAAGCCCCTTATAGGGGACAGCGGCCGCATCGCGTTTGGGGAAATTGATGGTGTTGGCTTCCACCCACTGCTCCACGAGATGCTGCGGGAACAGCCATTTGCCGGTGATTTTGGTGGCCGGCAGCCCCTTCTCGGAGACGAGGGTATAAACCATTTTCTCGTTCACGTTGAGAAATTTGGAGACCTCTTTGGTGGACAATAATCTGGCCATGTCGCCTCCGCCTATCATATGCCGTTTGAAATAGTAATCTTTTTAAGTCAAAAAGGGCTCTGGGTCAAATATTTTCATTTTATTGCAGTTATAATAACCTTAAATGACCATAAATGACATAATTTTGCCTCAAAATTCAGAATCCGGCCGGGGAACTTATTGATCATCTATACAGAAATAGGGGGTGTTTTGTGGGGATAAGGGCAGAGGTGTCTCATGGGGCAGATGGGGCACTTGGGTTTTCTGGCCGTGCAGGTCTCACGGCCGAAGAAGATCAGCCGCAGCGAGAAGTCGCTCCACTCCTTTCTGGGGACGACCCGCATGAGATCTGTCTCGATTTTCTTTGGATCTTTATGTCGGGTCAGCGCCAGCCGATTCGAAATGCGTGCCACGTGCGTGTCGACGACGACTCCCGGCGTGTCGAATGCGGCCCCGAGCACCACGTTGGCGGTCTTGCGCCCGACGCCGGGCAGCGCGACCAGCTCCTCTATCGTCCGAGGCACGCGCCCGCTGTGCTGTTCGAGGATGGCCTCGCAACAGGCCTTGATATTGCGGGCCTTGTTCCGGTAAAAGCCGGTCGGCCGAACGATCCCTTCGATTGCGGCAATGGGCGTGCGCACGAAATCCTCAGGCGTGGGCATGCGCTTGAACAAACCGGGCGTGACGCGGTTGACCTGGTTGTCCGTGCACTGGGCGGAGAGGATGGTCGCAACCAGCAGCTCGAAGGGATTGCGATAGAACAGCTGCGGCGTTACCTGAGGGTAGCGCGTGTTGAGAATCGTTAGAACTCGATCGGCGCGTTCGCTGCGCTTCATGGCGTGTCCCGGGTGATTGGAACGATTCAGAAAAAAAGCCGGTTGAAATCCCGATCGACCGACCTAATATATGCGGGCGGTTCAGGGCCGGACGGATGCGGATGCCGGCAGGCAGAGCATATAGACTGGCAACCACCGGCTCGTCAAGCCGATGGCGTGCGGCGGCTCGAAGTCGGGTCATGCAACCGGCAGAAGGGATAAAGCGATGAATTTGGAAAAGCGCAAGGCGCGCGGCCTGGGGCTCTGCTCCGGCGGCCTTGACAGCATGCTGGCGGGGCTGGTCCTGCGCGCGCAGGGCATCGAGGTCGAATGGGTCGCCTTCGAAACGCCGTTTTTTTCATCGGCCAAGGCCCGCAAGGCCTCGCGTCTGACCGGCATCCCGCTGAACTTAATGCCGATCTTCCAAGAATACATGACCATGCTGCGCAACCCGCCTGCGGGCTACGGCAAGCAGATGAATCCGTGCATGGACTGCCACACGCTGATGTTCCGCCTGGCCGGGGAGATCATGCGCGAAAAGGGCTTCGACTTTCTCTTCAGCGGCGAAGTCTTGGGCCAGCGGCCCATGTCGCAGACCAAGCCGTCGCTGCGCTATGTGGAAAAGCACTCCGGTCTCGGCGGCTATATTATTCGGCCGCTCAGCGCCAAGCTGCTGCCGGAAACCATTCCTGAGCGACAGGGGCTGGTGGACCGGGAGCGTCTGCTCGACATCCACGGCCGTGGCCGCAAGGACCAGATCGCGCTTGCCAGGAATTTCGGCATCACCGATTACCCGGCGCCGGCCGGCGGCTGCCTGCTCACGGACAAGGGGTTCAGCGTGCGGCTGAAGGACCTATTTGAGCACCAACCCGAGGCGACTGAAAACGAGATCCAGCTGCTCAAATTCGGCCGCCATTTCCGTTTGAATCCGCAGGCCAAGCTCATCGTCGGCCGCACCGAAACGGACAACGAGAACATCCTCCGCCACCACGACCCGGCGCAGGACATCGTGCTCGACGTCCGCGACCATCCGAGCCCCATCGGGCTTTTGCCCCACGCCGCCGACGAGCGCACCGTCTTTCTCGCTGCTTCCATCTGCGTCGGCTACAGCAAGGCCCCCAAGCTTGCGCCGGTGGACGTGGTAGTGAAACGGCCCGAGGGCGAACAGGTCATCCAGGCGATCGGACTTTTGCCGGATGACGTACGCAAGCTGATGATCTAGCCGTTTCGCTTTTCACGCATTCCGGTCAACTAATCGCTATTGTCGTATGTTTAAAAATAAGAGCGTTGCCACTCTAAAGTTATATTTTCATCCCTGTCCCCTTTATCTTTTTCGTCCGTGCTTGTCCGTGTTCGTCCGTGGGAGCCTTCACTCCCTTCATTTGGTGTTTTGCGATAGCTCAAGCATTCCCTGTTCGGTCATCAGTAAATTAATCGCAACCATCTTTTTGTGTTCAAATCGAACAATCTGGGTACCCCGATGCAACCGGGCTGATAGAAAGCTTCCCTCGACGCAAAGCCCAACACCATACTTGGGTTCTTCACGAAACCTCGGCGGCGCTACGCGCGCGCAGCTGCCCGCAGGCGGCCGAGATGTCCTGTCCCTTGCTTTGGCGGATGATGACGGTGAAATACTTGCGCAGAAGGACCTCCTGGAAGGCCAGGATGGCTTCTTCCGAAGGCCGTTCGAAGCCGCTGCCCTCATGGGGGTTGAAGGGGATGAGATTCACTTTGCAGCGGATGGAGTGCAGCAGCCGCGCCAGCCGGCGCGCATCCTCCGGCGAATCGTTGATCCCCTTGATCAGAATGTATTCGAAGGTGATGCGCCGACCCGGCGGCAGCGGATAGGTTCGGCAGGCCTCCAGCAGCACCTCCAGGGGGTACTTGGCATTGATGGGCATCAGCCGGCTGCGCGTCTCGTTGTCGGCGGCGTTGAGGGACACGGCCAGGCTCGCCCGCGACTGCCGGCCGAACTCGAGCATCTGCGGCACCAGACCGGCGGTGGACACGGTCACGCGCTTGGCCGCAAACCCCAGCCCCACATCACTGTCGGCAACGATCTCCAGGGCGCCCAGGAGGTTTTCAAGATTGGCCAGCGGCTCGCCCATGCCCATGAATACGAGGTTGCTGAGCTGCTCCGGTGCGGGAAGATCGTGCTTGATGTCGCGGACCTGGGCGAGGATCTCTCCGCGGGTGAGGTTGCGCCGCAGCCTGGATTTCGCCGTCAGGCAGAAGCGGCAGTTCTGGGCGCAGCCTACCTGGCTCGACACGCACAGGGTGAAGTGGTCGCGCTCCGGAATCAGGACGCTTTCGACGCTCTCGCCGTCCTCCAGGCCGAAGAGGTACTTTCGCGTGCCGTCGGCAGAGGTCTGCACGGCCCGGATCTCCAGCCGCGGAATCCGGAAATGCTGCGGCAGAAGGGCGCGCACATTCTTGGCGATGTCCGACATTTCGGCGAAGTCGTCCTTCTGGCGACGGTAGATCCATTTCAGAATCTGCCCCGCCCGATAGGCCGCGATCCCCCGGTCGGCCAGCCATTCGGCCAGCTGCTGCCGCGAAACGTTCAGAATGTTGGTACGGCTCGCTCTCCGGATAGCATGGCACCCTTCAACCGCCGGCCACCCGGGATCAAATTCCAAATCCGGAGCACGAAACGCGAAACATATTCAATTGTCCAAATTCATCATGCCACCTCCCGCGAGGCATGTTTACGCATCCCTCAAAATGTGATAAAGACATGCTGAAGGCAAAATGCCAATGCATCTGTCTTTCACCCGGCCCCATTGACCCAGCGAAAGCCTTGAGGTTTTTCCTTTCTATTGCTTGACATAGCACCGATGGAATTGTAATTTCAAGAATTTGTAAAAAGCAGACGAAACGCCCATGTTCGAAAACCTCAGCGACAAGCTTGAGTCCGTCTTCAAGAAGCTGCGCGGGCACGGCAAGCTCAACGAAAAAAACGTCGAGGAGGGCCTGAAGGAAGTCCGCCTGGCCCTGCTCGAAGCCGACGTCCACTACCGTGTGGTCAAAGGCTTCATCGAGGAGGTGCGCCAGCGCGCCCTGGGCCAGGAGGTGATGGAGAGCCTTACCCCCGGCCAGCAGGTCGTCAAGATCGTCAACGAGAAGCTGACCGAACTGATGGGCTCGCGGCACGAAGCGCTGAATCTGGCGGGATCCCCGCCGGCCGCCGTGATGCTGGTCGGGCTGCAGGGCTCCGGGAAGACCACCACGGCCGGCAAGCTGGCGATCCTGCTGCGCAAGACGGGCAAGCACCCCTTCCTGGTGCCGGCGGACGTCTACCGGCCGGCGGCCATCGAACAGCTGAAGACGATCGCCGACCAGGTTCAGGTGCCGGTCTTCGCGTCCACTCCGAAGCAGGACCCGGTGCAGATCTGCCTGGAGGCCAAGGCCGCCGCCTTTCAGAAGGGCTGTGACGTCCTGATCCTCGACACGGCCGGGCGTCTGCACATCGACGAGGAGCTCATGGCCGAACTCGGACGGATCAAGGAAGCTATCCGTCCGTCGGACATCATGCTGGTGGCCGACGCCATGACCGGCCAGGACGCGGTCAACATCGCCAAGGCCTTCAATGACCGTCTGGACATCAGCGGCGTCATTCTGACCAAGATGGACGGCGATGCGCGCGGCGGCGCCGCCCTGTCCATCAAGACCATCACCGGCAAGCCGATCAAGTTCATCGGCGTCGGCGAGAAGCTGGCCGCCCTGGAGCCGTTTCATCCCGACCGCATGGCTTCGAGCATCCTGGGCATGGGAGACGTGCTCAGCCTGATCGAAAAGGCCCAGGAGAACGTCGATCAGAAGAAGGCGATCGAGCTCCAGAGAAAGCTGCGCAAGAGCCAGTTCACTTTGGATGATTTCAGGGACCAGCTGGCCCAGGTGCGCAAGATGGGTTCGTTGTCCGATATCCTGAAGATGATCCCGGGGATGGGCAAGATCAAGCAACTCAAGGATCTTGAGATCGACGACCGGGAGTTCGTGCGCATCGAGGCGATCATAAACTCGATGACGGCCCAGGAGCGCCGGCAGCACGGGATCATCAACGGCAGCCGGCGCAAACGGATCGCGCACGGCAGCGGAACCCGCATCCAGGACGTCAACGCCCTGTTGAAAAACTACACCCAGATGCTGAAGATGTTTAAAAAGTTCAACCAAGGCGGCCTCCGTCGCGGAACGCTGCCCTTCTGAAGGAGAACGCACCCCATGGCAGTTAAAATCAGACTGGCGCGGCACGGCGCCAAAAAGAGACCTTTCTACCGAATCGTGGTCACCAACAGCGAGAGCCCGCGGGACGGGAGATACCTGGAAAATGTGGGGACCTACGACCCCAAAGACACGCCCACCCGGGTCACGTTGAAAGCCGAGCGGGTCCAGTACTGGCTGGGAAAGGGCGCCAAACCGACCGACACCGTCAAAACCCTTCTGATAAAAGAAGGCGTTCTCGCGACGAAACGATAGGGTCCGGCCCGAGGTTTCGGATCGTGTCGTGGGGCCGCCGCGAGACGCTTCCGGCGGTGCTCATCGACGAAATACGTGCACCGGGTCCGCCGCTTACGATACATCGTTCTCAACCGCCAACCCAGGAGCCGAAGCCATGAAAGAACTGGTCAATCGCATCGCCAAGGCATTGGTTGATCATCCCGATCAGGTTCAGGTCACCGAGGTGGAAGGGAACCAGACCACCGTTCTCGAACTCCAGGTCGCGAAGGAGGATTTGGGCAAAATCATCGGCAAGGAAGGTCGCAACGCAAGGGCCATACGCACGATCCTCGGCGCGGCTTCGGCCAAGCTGAAAAAGCGCACGGTCCTGGAAATCATCGAATAGTCCGTGCCGGATCCACGCTTCATCCTCATCGGGCGGGTCCTCGGGTCGCACGGCCTTGACGGCGGCCTGAAGCTCATCTCCTACGCCGAATCGCCGGACGTCTACGCCGCCGGCCGCACGGTGCTCGTACAGGCCGGGACCGGAGCTGAAAGGGTTTACGAAATCGCATGGATCAAGGCCCAGGGCCGAGCGACCCTGCTCGGCCTCAAGGGCGTCGCCACCCGCAGCCAAGCGGAAGCCCTCGCGGGCTGCGATCTGTTTTTTGACAAAGCAACACTGCCGCCGCTGGAGGAAGGCAGCTACTATTGGGCCGATTTAATCGGCATCGCGGTGTACTCCGTCGGCGGCGGTCTTCTCGGCCGGATCGACTCCATCTTTCGGACCGGCAGCAACGACGTTTACGTGGTGAAACAGGAGAAACGGGAGCTTCTGCTGCCGGCGCTCCGGTCGGTGGTCAAGTCCGTCGATCTGGAGGCGCGCCGCATGGTGGTGGAGGTCCCTGCAGGCCTGGATTGAAAGGCCGCGGCCGCATGCAGATTCTGGTACTGACCCTTTTTCCCGGCATGTTCGATGCGTTCTGGTCGCACGGCATCATGCGCAAGGCCGTCGAACAGGGGAACATCACGGCGGCGGCGCTGAACATTCGAGACTTCACATCGGACCGTCACCAGGTGACCGACGACCGACCCTACGGCGGCGGCAGCGGGATGGTCATGAAGCCGGAGCCCCTGGCCGCCGCCATTCGGGCGGCCCAAGCGCTTGCGCCGGCCGCCCGCACTGTCCTGATGAGCCCCCAGGGCCGGGTGTTCCATCAGGGGGTCGCCCGGGAGATGGCCTCCCTGCCGGCGATCATCCTGGTGTGCGGACGGTACGAAGGCGTAGACGACCGCCTCGGCCGCGATCTCATCAGCGATGAATTGTCCATCGGCGACTATGTCCTGACCGGCGGCGAAGTCGCCGCCATGGCGGTGAGCGATGCCGTGACGCGACTGATCCCAGGGGTCTTGGGCGGAGAGGATTCAGCCGAACGCGACTCGTTTTCGAACGGGCTTCTCGAGCACCCGCATTACACGCGACCGCCGGTGTTTGAGGGCGCCGAAGTACCCGACGTGCTGCGAACCGGCCACCACCGCAACATCGAACGCTGGCGGCTGGAATCGTCCCTCCTGCGGACGTTCGTCAATCGGCCGGACCTGTTACAGGAGCGGCCGCTGACCGCCGAAGAGGCCGATATTCTGCGGCGCTGGCAGGCCGACTTGGGCAAACTTCTCGGCCAGCAACCGCAGCCGGCCGGAGGCGGACGACTCTGACCGCCCGCGCGGTCAGCTCGTCGACGGCCGACTTCCACCGTCTTGGTTGAACACCGCGTGGATATGAATATTTCATTGACCGCAGACTATTTTTTAACCTATTATCAAAGATTCGATTTTATCGAATTTTTGGGAGGAAAAGAGGTATGAACAAGATCGAGATGCTGGAACGCGAACAAATGCGCATCGACCTGCCCGGCTTCATCCCGGGCGACACCGTCAAGGTCCACGTTAAAATAAAAGAGGGCGAGAAAGAGCGCATCCAGGCTTTCCAAGGGGTGGTGATCGCCAAGCGCAAGGGCACCACCGGGGCCACCTTTACCGTGCGCAAGGTGTCGTATGGTATCGGCGTGGAGCGCATTTTTCCGATGCACTCTCCGGCCATCGACCGTGTGGAAATCATCACCCGGGGCCGGGTGCGGCGCGGCAAGCTGTACTACCTGCGCAACCTCAAGGGCAAGGCCGCGCGCATCCGCGAAAAACGCATCGCCTGATGCTCACCCCGGAGCGCCCTCCGATGCGAACGCAGGCGAGGTGAAACCGCCGGCCGCGCTGCCGGCTCGCCGCCCGCTCAAACGGCTCGGCATCCCAATGGATCTCTGGTTCCACGAGCACCGCGCCGCTCAAGCCGGCAGCCGCCAAATCGCCGGCGTCGATGAGGCCGGTCGCGGCCCGCTGGCCGGGCCGGTGGTGGCAGCCGCGGTCATCCTGCCTCCAGGCTTTCGCGATTCGGGCATCGCCGATTCCAAAAAACTCACTGCCGCCCAGCGCGAGCGTCTCTACAACGTCATCTATCAAGGCGCCTTGAGCGTGGGAATCGGCATCGTCGACGCCGCCGAGATCGACCGCATCAACATCTTGCAGGCTTCGCTGCGCGCCATGACCGTGGCCGTTCAGAACCTCGCGCCCCAACCGGACCATCTTCTCATCGACGGCACCTTCCCCATCTTTCTCGATCTGCCCCAGGACCCCATCCCGAAAGGCGATGCGCTCAGCATCTCCATCGCCGCCGCCTCGATCATTGCGAAGGTCACCCGGGATCGCCTGATGGACACCTACCATGTCTACTACCCCCAGTTCGGCTTCACCCGGCACAAAGGTTACCCGACCCAGGATCACCGGGCGGCCATTCGTGCCTTTGGCTGTTCGCCCATCCACCGCAAAACCTTTCGCGGGGTTCGGGAGCACCTGTCCGCCTCCGGGGAGCGGCGCTGATGCTGAACCAGCGACAACAATACGGTGAAGCCGGCGAAGCCTTGGCCGCCCGCATGCTACGAAAAAGAGGCTATAATATCATCGAAACCAACTACCGCACCCAACTGGGCGAAATCGATATCATCGCCCGCGACGGGGACACGATTGTCTTTGTTGAAGTCAAGGCTCGGCAGACCGGGCGGTTCGGAGCCCCGAAATGGGCCGTCACCCCGCGCAAGCAGCGCAAAATTTCCATGGTGGCCCTGTACTATCTGAAAACGACCGGCCAGAGCCAGGCCAAGGCCCGCTTCGATGTCGTTTCGATTCGCTCCACGCCGCTGCGCCCGGAGGTGGAAATCATCCGCAATGCCTTCGACCTGCTCTATGGATAAGCGCGCCGACCTCGCCGCCGCCGGCACCCTCTATGTGGTCGCCACCCCCATCGGCAACCTTCAGGACATCACGCTGCGGGCGCTGGATGTATTGAAAACGGTAGACCTCGTGGCCGCCGAGGACACCCGTAAAACCGCGCGACTGCTGAGGCACTTCGGGATTGACACGGCGCTCGTCTCCTATCATGAGCACAACGAAGCGGCACGAACCCCGCAGTTGGTGCGTCGCCTGCAACAGGGCGCTTCGATTGCGGTGGTCACCAACGCCGGCACTCCCGGCATTTCCGACCCCGGCTACCGCATCGTCAGCGCCGCCGCAGCCGCCGGCGTGCGGGTGGCCCCTGTGCCGGGAGCGGTGGCGGCGGCGGCGGCCCTGTCAGCGTCCGGACTTCCCACGGACGCTTTCGTCTTCGAGGGGTTCCTGTCCAAAAAGGCCGGCAGACGCTCCCGGCGGATCAGGGCGCTTGCCTCGGAAGCACGAACCATCATACTATACGAATCGCCGCAGCGCATCGCGGCGTTGATCGCGGAGCTGCTCCCGGTCTTTGGCGACCGCCCGGCGGTCCTGGCCCGAGAGATCACCAAACGATATGAGGAGTTCATTCGCGGCGGCCTCCGTGCGATCCTCGAGAATCTGAACCGCCGCACCGACATCAAAGGCGAATGCACCCTTTTGATAGCAGGCAGCGCCGATGAAGGGCCCTCTTCCTGGGAGATCGTCCGGGAAGACATCCGACGCGGGTTGTCATCGCCATCCATGGGGGTTGCGGGACTGGCCAAAGAGGTCGCGCACCGGCACGGGCTGCCGCGCAAGGCGGTCTACACGGAAGCGATGAAGATCAAAGCGGAGCTGAAGGAATCTGGAAACGAATAGCACCCCAACGATGGGACGATTGCAAGGGAGGAGTTAAGCGCATGGACACCCATTCGCTGATCGAACCGTTGAACGCCATTCTGGCACCGAAATCCGTGGCCGTGATCGGCGCCTCCACCACGCCGGGCAAGGTGGGCCACGATATTTTCGTTAACATCCTCCGGGGCGGTTTCACCGGCACGCTTTACCCCGTCAACCCGACGGCGCGCTCGATTTCGAGCGTACGGGCCTATGCCTCCATCAAGGACGTGCCGGACCAACTGGATTTGGCGATGGTCATCCTGCCCCCCCGGCCGGCGTTGCAGGCCATCCAGGATGCCGTCGCCCAGGGCGTCAAGGGGCTCGTGATCGTTTCGGCCGGCTTCCGGGAGGTGGGCGCCGAGGGCCTTGAAATTGAAAACCGCATCGTCTCGGTCTGCCGGGAGGCCGGGGTGCGCTTGATCGGTCCCAACTGCCTGGGAGTCATCAATCCGCTGCCCGCCGTGCGACTGAACGCAAGCTTTTCCGCGCGCATGCCCAAGGCCGGCAACATCTCCTTCATCTCCCAGAGCGGCGCCCTGTGCACGGCGGTGCTGGATTTCGCCGCCGACCGCAATTTCGGGTTCTCCAAGTTCATCTCCATCGGCAACAAGGCCGACGTGGACGAGCTCGACCTGCTGCGCTACCTGCACCAGGACCATGACACCGAAGTGATCCTGCTCTACGTCGAAGAGCTGCGGCGCGGCCCGGAATTCATCCAGGCCGTCAAGGAGATCACCTGCGGCGACTACCGGCCGAAGCCGGTCCTGGTGATCAAATCCGGCCGCACGAGCGCCGGCGCCCAGGCGGCCGCCTCGCACACGGGCTCGCTTTCCGGCACCGAAGGGGTCTACAACGCCATCTTCCAGCAGGCCGGCATCATCCGGGTCGAATCGATCGACGAGCTGTTCGACTTCGCTACGGCCTTCGCCTACAAGAACGAGAGCGAGCTCGGCAAGCTGCGCCGCAAGGTGCCGTCCGGAAACCGGGTGGCCATCGTGACCAACGCCGGCGGACCGGGCATCGTGGCCACCGACATGACCATGTTCTCGGGTCTGGAGCTGGCCCGATTCAAGGACGAGACCATCGAAACCCTGGCGAGCCACCTGCCGAGCACCGCCAACCTCAAGAACCCCGTGGACGTGATCGGCGATGCGACCATGGAGCGCTACGAAAACGCGCTCGGCGCCGTCATCCGCGACGAGGGCGTGGACGGCGCGCTCGTCATCCTGACCCCGCAGTCCATGACCGACGTGCAAGGCACGGCCAAGGCCATTGCGCGCATCGCCCGCAAATCCTTCAAGCCGATCTTGTGCTGCTTCATGGGGGTCATCGATGTCTCCCAAGGCGTGAAGTACCTTCAGGACCACGGCATCCCCGTCTACAAGTTCCCCGAGAACGCGGCCAAAGCCTTCGGCGCACTTTATAAGTATTCCAACTGGCTGAACCGGCAGCACCTGGCCCAGTATCAGTTGACGTTCGACCGCGAGCGCGCCGCCCGGATCATTCAGGACTGCATCGCCCGCGGCAAGACCCGCCTGGGCGAGCTGGACGGGACCGGCATCCTGGAGTCCTACGGATTTAAAGTGTTGCCGACGAAACTGGCCAAGACCGCCGCGGAGGCCGGCGCCATCGCCGCCGAAATAGGGCTGCCGGTGGTGATGAAGATCGTCTCGGAGCAGATCCTGCACAAGTCGGATGCCGGAGGCGTGATGGTGGGGCTGGAAACGGTCGAAGAGGCCACGCAGGCTTTCGATACGATCGTTGCGCGCGGCCGCGCCTACAAAGCCGATGCGCTCATCGAGGGCGTCCTGGTACAGAAAATGGCCCCCTCCGGCACCGAGGTCATCCTGGGGTTGAACCGCTACCCCGTGTTCGGGCCGCTGTTGATGTTCGGCATCGGCGGCATCTTCGTGGAGGTGTTTCAGGACGTGACCTTCCGGCTGGCGCCCATCGGCCGCAACGAGGCCCGCCGGATGGTGCGCCAGATCAAGGGCTACAAGCTGCTGCAGGGCTTCCGCGGCCGCCCCAAGGGCGACATCGAGACCATCGAAAAATGCCTGGTGGGGCTTTCGAACATGGCGATCAACCACCCGGAAATCGTCGAGCTGGACATCAACCCGCTGCTGGTGCACGCCGAGGGCCAAGGCGCCACGGCGGCCGACTGCCGCATGATCCTCAAGGCGCCGGGCGGCACCCCACCGGCAGGCCCTTGAGGCGCCACAGCCGAACTGCTCCTCTATAGACTATAGGGCACCGGCAACTTCACCTTCTTCGCACCCCTCTCCTTGCGGGAGGGGCCGGGGGAGGGGAAACAACCCCCGATGATCATGACCCCCACCATCCACCCGGTCATCCTGCCGGTCCCGGCCGGCGCCCGCGACCTGCCCCCCAACCAGCGGGTCCGTTTCCTCAGCCGCCACGCCCGGGAGGCATTGAGGCGGTCCGCCGAACGCATCCAGGTCGAACTGGGGACGCTGGATAAAGATTCCCGTGGTGCCCCCCTGCCCTTCCAAGGCTGCTTTTGGTCGGTCACCCACAAGCCGGAATATGTCGGCGGCGTGCTCGCTCCGTCCCCGGTCGGCATGGACCTTGAAAAAATCCGGCCCTGCTCCGCAGCGCTTTTTCGCAGGACCGCCACCGAGGCGGAATGGGCGCTGGCCGACGACAGCGACCGGGACCGGCTCTTTTTTCGCTATTGGACCGCCAAGGAGGCCGTGCTGAAAACCGGCGGCGAAGGAATCAAGGGTCTCGCGCAGTGCCGGATCCGGCAGGTCACGGACGAAACCCACCTGCTCGTGGACTATGCCGGGCAAACCTGGACTGTCGCACAGATCTTCTTCGATGGTCACGTGGCATCGGCGGCCGGCCGGGAGGTCCGGGTGGAATGGGTCCTGTTGAAGTGAATAAAGCGCGGCAAAGGCGATCAGCCGCGCTTTATCGACACCTGCTTTTTTTAATATGGATGACCTTGCCTCAACGGGGTGGCGGAAGGGCCTGCAAATCGCGCGGCGTGATCGAACGCGCCAACTGGTAAGCCGCATAGGCGTCCACAAGACCGGCTCCCGTGGCGCCGTCGTGGCCTTCTCCCGCAGGCTGCCCGTGGGAGCTTTGGCCCGTCTTCACGTCCCGCGCCGAGGCACGCAGGATGGCTTTGACCAGCGCAGGGGACAATCCCGGCTGGACCTGCTTGAGCAGGGCGCACACCCCCGCCACCTGCGGCGAAGCCGCACTCGTGCCGCTGATGACCGACCAGCCGTCGTCGGGCGCAGTCTCGTCCCCATTGGGATAGCTCCCGCCCGCAAGCCCCGTGTCGATGGCGCAGCCGGGTTCCACCGGCAGCATGATGTAAACCGCGCGGGGCTGCATCCCCACCAAGCCGCAGACGTCCGGCACATGGCGCCCGGGGTAGATCTGGCTGTCGAAGCTGCTGGCGTAGTCGGAGGCTTCCATCTCGAAGTCGTCGCCGTTCAGGCCGGAATGGGCGAACACCCCACCGACGGCGATCACCTCCGGCATTTGGGCAGGGAATCCGTAATGGCCGTTCCCTGCCGAAAAGCAGACCACGATGCCGCGGTCGCGCACCGCTTCAATCACAGCGGCCTCCAGCGGCTTCAGGGAATTCGGAAGGACGCTGCCGGAGATGCTGTATCCCCAGCTGTTGGTCATGACCCCCGGGAAAAGATCGGATGCGGTCTTGAAAGCCAGGGTGGGGTTGGGTCCCATTTTCACGCCGATGAAGTCGATGTCCGGTGCATTGGCAAAGATGTTGGCCGCCTCGGCGGTGCCGTGCCCGTACTCGTCCCGTTCGACCCGGATGGCATCCGGTGACAGGGTCGCCTGATAGTTGTAACCATGCCAGGCGTAGAACGGGTGCTTGTAAAAACCCGTGTCGGGCATGGCGACCAGAACGCCTTTGCCGGTCACGCTGCGCTTGTGGACGGACGGGGAACGGCAGATGAGCGCCACCTCGTTCGGCACATTCAGGTGATGATACGTCACGCGCGGCGGCAGGGGAGACGCAAAGAAGGTCGGCGGCAGTTGCGGGTACGCCCGGTCGACCAGCCCTTGCAGCTCTTTGGGCAGCTTGAAGGGGGTATCGGGAACGTGCGACCAGTAGGCCCATTCGCCCAATTCGGGATGGGCCTGGTTCAAGAGCTGGCGACGCTCCGCGACCTTGGTGCTGAACACCTGCTCCCACAGGCGGCGGGGCCCTTCCCCGCTGATCGAGAAAGTACCGACGTGGCGAATCTTGAACCCTATCTTCTGGAGCACGGTCGCCGCGAGCTCGCCCTGGCCGCTGGCGGGTTTGTAAAGGTCGATGGCATCAGCCGTCAGGGGCGCATCGGCTGCGAACAACGAGTAGCCCGCTTTCGCCGGCCGCAGAGCGGCCTCGAAAACGACGCTGTCGGCACGCGGACTGGAGGGTTTCTGTTTTTTCTTGGCCATAACAGCCTCCTTTCTGGAGGCAAGTCTGAGGGTTATGCGGAGCCGTCAAACCATTCGGGCGGCTCCACGATCGCAATGGAACGGATCAGCCCCTGAAACGTTAGCGGAATTGAAACTGGATCAGGCTGCGCCTGCGGGTAGACCGCTTCCGCCTGCGTCTCGGTCGAAGTTCGTTTTCGTTTGAATTGGAAGCGCATGGAAAAGGTTGATTCCCAGAGTCGCTGCGCGCCCTGCACGCTGATCGTGGGACCGATGTGCAAAATCCGGAAGCCGAGCTGCTGCAACGTTTTGGCCGCACGAGCCGCTTGGTTCGCGCATGGCTCGATTTCGCCTGAAATAACCTTGATCGGCATCTTGCATTCCCTTCTTTCAACGAGCCAACTCCAACGACATCGCCGCTTGCCGGACTAGCGCATCTTTATGCGAACAGGTTTCACCCTGCATCCGGCCTCAGGGAGGACAGGCCCGGTCGATCAGCCGCTGCAGGAGCCCCCGGCAGCCCAAACCCAGTGTCAGCGCACAGATCAGCGCAACCACCAGTACCCGTACCGCAAAAACACTCGTGATGACCAGTATGAGGACACACAGCCCTTGGGTGGCGCTCGGGCTGCCGAAGCGCTTGTTGATCAACTCCTCGAGATGTCGGCAATCGACGAATTCCGGATGGAGGCTTAACCCAGGCTGAAGCAAGGACCGCGCCGGCACCCCTTGCAGCAGTCGCCCGCACGCGGGTCGAAGGCTTCGCCGCAGAGCGGACAAATGCTGACGCTTTCTTTTTTCGCCCGCCGGAGAAAATCGGTCACGATTACCGACCGGGCGCAGAACACTCCCGAAAAAGCACTGGACAGAGTGGATGACGTCACGGCAGCTTGGTCTCGGCGTACTTTTTCAAAATCATGAGAAATGCGAGCCCTGCGAGAGACAATCCTAAAAACACGGCGAAGCCTTGAGAATAACCGGCCTCACCGTTCAAGCGCACGAAAATCCCCAGGATCGGAGGCAGGACAAAACCGCCGAAGGCTCCCAGCCCCCCGATGATGCCGGCGGCGCCGCCGACCGCCTTGGGGGTGAACCTCGGGACCAGTTTGAAAACGGCGGCGTTCGCGACCCCCATCCCCAGCGCAAGCATCATCTGGCCGATGAACGCCGCGGCAATCGACCCCCCTCCGGCGAAGATCACCAGGGACCCCGCTGCAACCACCGCAAATGAAAGCTGGGCTACCAGCAAGCCTCCGAGCTTATCCGAAGCGATCCCGCCGAACACCCGCAGGATGCTGGTTGCAAGCGAAAAGGCGGCCGTCAGAAGCCCGGCCTGGACGAAGCGGATCTTGAAATAATCGGTCCAGAAGGTCGGGAACCACACCGTGAGGGCGATGAATCCACCGAAGCTGATGAAATAGAGGAAGGTCAGCACCCAGGTCCGCCAGTCCGCGCCGGCCTTGCGGATGGAATCCATGGCCTTGCCGGTCGGAACCAACTCTTCCCCGCAGGCCAGGAGCAGGGCATCGGGATCGATGTCCATGCCCATTTCCTTGTACTGGAAATAAGGCGCGTCCTTCATGCGCGTGAAAACCAGCCCCGTCATCACCAGCAGGGCTGCCAGCCACAGCATGTAGGACCAGGTAAAACCGAGGCTCACCACGAGGAACGGCAGCAGCAGGGCAAAAATCCCGGGCGCCAGGTTTCCCAGACCGCCGTAGACCGCAAGCGCCGTTCCCTGCTTGCGCTGAGGATACCAGTAGGAAACGGCCGGCACCCCCACCGAAAACACCGCGATGCCGCAGCCGCACAGAATGCCGAAAATCAGAAAAAAGGGGTAATGGGACGCCTGGGGCGTGCCGACGATGCTGAATACGGCGGTGATCCCGGCAACCCCTGCGGCGGCGAGCAGAAGCAGTATCAAAATCGGCTTCTTGCCGCCCATGCGGTCGACCATGGCGCCGAAGGGGATCCTCAGCAGGGATCCGGTCAGCGCCGGCGAGGCCGCCAGGATGCCCATTAGGAACGGCCCGACATCCATGGCCTGCTTCAGCTTGGGGACGATGGGTCCGAAAGCGGAAACACCGGAGAACCCGGCGAAAAAGGCCAGCGTCGTCCATGCCAGGGCCGCGCGCGGGTTCGAGATCGCGTGACAGACGTTATCGTCTTCGGCCATTTGGCTTCCTCCTCCGTATTTAGGATCCAGGGTTCGGGGTTCAGGGTTCAGGAAAAATATCACGGGCTGATAGCCGCTTAACTCGTCTGGGCTGAACAAAGTCTATGATAAAGATATCTGTCCCCGTGCGTTCCCTGACCCCTGAACCCCGAGTCCTGCCCCCTATTCTCATGCCGCCACCCGCCGTCTGAAAAGGAGCGGCCGCCGGAAGATGTAGAACAGCGGCACGCTCCAAATATGAACCAGGCGCGTGAACGGAGAAAAGGCCAAGAGCGCGAAGGCCGCCAAAACGTGGAGCTTGTACTGGAGCGGCACTTCCGCCATCAGGCCCGGGTCGGGCTGCAGGGTGAGGATGCCGCGGATCCAGGGCGCAATGGTGTCGAGCACGTGGAACCCCCCGAAGAACACGTCGTAGGTTCCGACGCCGGTCACAAAGGCCAGCCCGAACAGGACAGCGAAATCGGTGGCGGTCGTCATCAGGCGGATGCGCTTAATGAACAGTCGGCGCACCAATAAGATCAAGACGCCGAAGAAGGCCGCAAACCCTACCACTCGGCCGCCGTGATGCGCGAGCGCCGTGTGGGCGGCCGTGTCGATCCCGACCATGTCGAACACGGTCTGGGGGATCAGCAGGCCGGTGGCATGGCCTGCCAATGTTCCCAGGATCCCGAAATGGAAGAGATAGGAACCGAAAAACAGGGTCTTTTTTTCGATGAGTTCGCTGCCGTGGGAGTTCCAGGCGTAGCGGTCGGTGATGTAGCGATAGGAATGGCCGACGGCGAAAACGGCCAGGCACAGGTACGGAAAAGCCACAAACGCGAGCAGATCGATCGTGCTCATGTCACGCTCCTGAAGCACCGGCCGGGCTGGCCCCGGCCGGCGATAGGGAAACATCCGTTGTTTCGGGAAAGGCCCCGCACAGCAGCTCCAGCGGAACGGCATACGGCGAGTCGGTTTCCTTCAACCGCCCGGCAAGGGCGGGCACGGCCGACAGGCACCGCAGAATCAGCGCGTGGGGTTCCGCCGGAGATGATGCCGCCATGAATTCGAGCATCAGGGGCAAAAAATCCGGCAGCTCGTTGACGGCCGGCTCGAACCCGGCCTGCAGGTAGACTTCCAACAGCCCCGCCAGCGCCCGGCCGCGGTCCTCGCGGTCGCCCATGAGATGGTAGGTGAGGTTCAGGCTGGCCGAAGGGTTCATGTCGAAAACCGCCGTGTAATGCTCCTGGAGCTTCAGCAGGGGCTGCGCCTTCAGCAGCACCATGAAATCGGCCAGTCGTTCCCGTACCCGGGGTTCGACCAGACTTGCCGCCGCGGCTTCCATTTCGGGCAGGGCCTCCAGGGCCTCCGCGTCGGGGTAGGCCAGGCACCGGCTCAACAGTTTGAGAAGGGCTCTCTTTTCATCCGTCATCGCGGATACCCGCAGCTTCCCTGGTCGATGTAAGGAGATGCCTCATCGATTCGGCTGACCGTAGGCAACACGAACCGTTCGCTGTGGTAGGCGAGTGCCAGCAGCCGGTACATGTCCTCGGCCGCCCGCGGACTCAGCCCGACGGCGTCGAGCACAGCGGTGTCCGCCGCTGAACCGACCCGCACCGAACGCATGTAGGCCCGCAGGGCCGCCAGGCGTTTCAGGGCCAGACGCACGGGCTCCTCGTCGCCCGCCGTGAGCAGGTTGGCCAGATACGTCACCGGAATCCGCAGGGAGTCGATGCCCTCCAGGGGGCCGGTCGCATCCACCGCGGGGTTGGCCGGACTCAAGGGCGGCACGTACCAGACCATGGGCAGGGTGCGGAATTCCGGGTGCAGCGGGAGCGCGAGCCGCCACTCCTTGATCAGCCGGTAGACCGGCGACCGCCTCGCGGCTGCGAGATAGTTTTCGGCAATCCCCTGGCGCGCGGCCTCGGTTGCGACCTTGGGGTCATGCGGGTCGAGCATGATCTCGAGGTGTTCCGGGTACACGGACGCGACGTCGGCGGCGGCCGCCGCCTCACGAATGCGGTCGGCGTCGTAGAGCAGGACGCCGAGGTAGCGGATGCGGCCGACACAGCTGTGGGCGCAAAGCGTCGGCAGGCCGGCCTCCGTGCGGGGGTAGCAGAACAGGCACTTCTCGGCCCGGCCGGTCTTCCAGTTGAAGTAGGTCTTCTTGTAGGGGCAGCCGGACACGCAGAAGCGCCAGCCCCGGCAGCGCTCCTGGTCCACGAGCACGATGCCGTCCTCGTCGCGCTTGTAGAGCGCGCCGGAAGGGCAGGAGGCGACGCAGGCCGGGTTGAGGCAGTGCTCGCACAGCCGGGGCAGGTAGAGAAAAAATACTTTCTTGAACTGCAGGTAGACGGAGTAGTCCAGCCCCTTGAAGTTCACGTCCCCGCCGCCGGTCGCGCTGACGCCCGCGAGATCGTCCTCCCAGTTCGGCCCCCAGGTGATCTCCATGCTGGCGTCGTTGAGCTGCGAGCGCGGCCGCAGCGACGGCTGGTGTTTCTTGCCCGGCCCGTTGACGAGCTTTTCATAGTCGTAGGTCCAGGGCTCGTAGTAATCGTCGATGGTCGGCAGGTCGGGGTTGTGGAAGATGCCGGCCAAGCGGCGGGCTTTGTTTCCGGCCCGGAGGGACAGCTGCCGGCCCTGCAGCGTCCAGCCGCCCTTGTGAATGTCTTGGTTCTCCCATTTCTTCGGGTAGCCGATGCCGGGCTTGGTTTCCACGTTGTTGAACCACATATACTCGGCGCCTTTGCGGTTGGTCCAGACGTTCTTGCACGGAATGCTGCAGGTGTGGCAGCCGATGCACTTGTCCAGGTTCAACACCATCGCGAACTGGGCTTTAATCTTCATACCACTCGACCTCCCCGGCCTTGCGAACCACGATCACCTCGTCGCGCTGGGAGCCGACAGGCCCGTAGTAGTTGAAGCCATAGCTGAGCTGGGCGTAGCCGCCGATCATGTGCGTGGGCTTGACCATGATGCGCGTGACGCTGTTGTGGGTGCCGCCGCGCTTGCCGGAAAGGGGCGCCGCCGGCGTGTTGATGAGCCGCTCCTGGGCGTGGTACATGAAGGCCTTGCCCGGCGGGATGCGGTGGCTGACCACGGCCTTGGCCATCACCACCCCGTTGACGTTGAAGCACTCCAGCCAGTCGCTGTCCGCAACGCCGATCGAGGCGGCGTCATCGTTGTTCAGCCAGATCGTCTCCCCCCCGCGAAAAAGCGTCAGCATGGTGAGGGTGTCGGAGTAGGTGCTGTGGATCGACCACTTGGAGTGGGGGGTGAGATAGTTCAGCACCAGCTCCTTGCCTGGATCACGCCGGACGTCGGTCGACCCGAGGGCCGACATGTCCACCGGCGGCCGGAACACCGGCAGCCCCTCGCCGAAGTGCCGCATCCACGGGTGATCCAGATAGAAATGCGCCCGGCCGGTGAGCGTCCGGAACGGCACCTTCTCCTCGATGTTGATCACGAAGGGCGAGTAGCGCCGCTGCTCGGATTCGATGCCGCTCCACACCGGGGTGGTGATGATCTTGCGCGGCTGGGCGGTCAGGTCTTCGAAACTGTACTTGTCGCTCTTGCGGGCGACGCTCAAGTGGCTGAGGGCAAGCCCGGTGCGCTTCTCCAGGGGAACCCAGGACTTCATCGCCGTTGCGCCGTTGGTTTCGGGCGCGAGCATGAGTATCGTCTCGGCCACCTGCCGGCCGGTCTCGAGCAGGGGCATCCCCTGGCTTACCCCGGGGGCGGTCACCGTGCCGAGCTTCTCCTTGAGCTCGGCGTATTCCTCCTCCGCCGTCCACATGATCCCCTTGGAGCCCACCCCCGGCTTGGCGGCCAGCGGGCCGAGCGCCGTCATCATGCGGTAGGCGTTGGCGTAGTCCCGAGAAACAACCGCCAGGCTGGGCATGGTCTTGCCGGGCACCGGCTCGCACTCCCCCCTGCGCCAGTCCTTCACCTCGGCCTGGGCGATCTCGCCCGGGCTGTCGTGCAGCAGCGGCCCGGCCACCAGGTCACGCGCCTCCTTGAGGTGAACCGCGGCGAGCTCGGAGAACTTGGCGGCGATGGTCTTGAACTGGTCCCAGTTGGTGCGCGCCTCCCAGGGCGGGTCCACGGCCGGGTTGAAGGGGTGGATGAACGGGTGCATGTCGGTGGTGTTGAGGTCGTGCATCTCGTACCAGCCGGCCGCGGGCAGGGCCACGTCGGCGTACATGGCGCTGGTGGACATGCGGATCTCGAGGGTCACCAGCAGGTCGAGCTTGCCCTCCGGGGCGCGCTCGCGCCAGGTAACTTCTTGCGGCCGCAGGGGGCTCTCGGTGTTCAGGACCGCACTGTCCACCCCGAGCAGGTGCTTCAGGAAATACTCGTGGCCCTTGGAGCTCGCGCCGAGCAGGTTCGCGCGCCAGAGGAAGAGCACCCGCGGGAAGTTGGCCGGGTGGTCGGGGTCTTCGACGGCGAAACGCACCTCGCCCTTCTTCAGCCGCTCCACCACATGGGCGACGATCTCCGCATCCGAGGCCGCGCCGGCCGACACGGCCTCGCGGACGAGCTCGATCGGGTTGCGGTCGAACTGCGGAAACGACGGCAGCCACCCCAGGCGGGCGGCGATCACGTTGCAATCCGCCGGGTGCCGCGGCACTTGGGATTTTTCCAGAGGAGAGGCCAGCGTCTGCAGGTCGAGGTTGTCGTAGCGCCACTGGTCGGTCGCGAAGTACCAGAGGGACGTCCCGTTCTGCTGGCGCGGCGGCCGGCGCCAGTCCAGGCCGAAAGCCACCTGGGACCAGGCCGACTGGGGCCGCACCTTTTCCTGGCCCACGTAATGCGCCCAGCCGCCGCCGTTGACTCCCTGGCAGCCGCAGAGCGTGGTGAGGTTGAGGATGGCCCGGTAGATCATGTCGCTGTTGAACCAGTGGTTGGTGCCGGCGCCGAGAAAGATCATGGACTTGCCCCGGGTCTTTTCCGCGTTCTCCGCGAACTCGCGGGCCACCCGGATCGCGTCCGCGGCCGGGACACCGGTGATGGCTTCCTGCCAAGCGGGGGTGTAGGCCTGCAGGTCGGCGTAGTCGGAGGGGTAATCTCCTTTGTGCGCATCCGTTTCCCTGCGCCGGACGCCGAGATGCGCCGCCAGAAGATCGAAGACCGTCGTGACGCTGAGGGGACCGGAGGGGGTTTGCACCTGCCGGATCGGAACGACGCCGGCGCGGCGGCCAGCGCCGTTGACGTCGAAAAACGGGGAGTGCACCCGGACCCAGCGCTCAGCGGCTGGAGCGAAAGTGAGCAGAGGGTCGACGGCGGCATCCGTGGCCGAGTCCTTCAAGTTCAGGTTCCAGCGGCCCTCCTCGTTCCAGCGGAAGCCGATGCTGCCGTTCGGCACCACGAACCGGCCGGACGCCGCGTCGAAGAGCACCGTCTTCCATTGGGCGTTGTTCGATGTGTGGCCCAGATCCGAGGCCCGCAGGAACCGTCCGGCCTTGAAATCTCCCTGGTAATCTTCCAGCACGACCGCGAACGGCAGGTCGGTGTAGGCCTTGGCGTAGGAGGTGAAATATTCGCTCTGGCGGTCGATGTAGAATTCCCTGAGGATGACGTGGCTCATGGCCATGGCGAGAGCCGCATCCGTACCGGCCTTCGCCGGCAGCCAGGTGTCGGCGAACTTCACGTACTCGGCGTAGTCCGGGGCTACGGCGGCCACCCGCGCGCCGCGGTAGCGGGCCTCGGTGAAGAAGTGGGCGTCCGGCGTGCGCGTCATGGGCAGGTTGGTGCCCCAGACGATCATGTAGGAGGACTCGTACCAGTCGGCGCTTTCGGGAACGTCGGTCTGCTCGCCCCACATCTGGGGCGAGGCCGGCGGCAGGTCGCAGTACCAGTCGTAGAAGCTGGCCAGCACCCCTCCGATGAGCGACAGAAAGCGCGCCCCGGAGGCGTAGCAAACCATGGACATGGCCGGGATCGGCGTGAAGCCGAAGATGCGGTCGGGGCCGTGGGCCTGGATGGTGTGAATCAGGGAAGCCGCCACGAGGGCCGCCGCTTCGTCCCAGGAGACGCGCACGAAGCCGCCCTTGCCGCGCTCGGCCTGATAGGATCTGCGTTTGACCTCGTCCGCGACGATGCTGCGCCAGGCGGCCACCGGGTCCGGCTGCGCGGCCAGGGCCTCGCGCCAGAGTGCCAGCAGGGTCGAGCGGATCAGCGGGTGCTTCAGGCGCACCGGGCTGTAGGTGTACCAGGAATAGGTCGCCCCGCGCGGGCATCCGCGCGGCTCGTGGTTGGGAAAGCCCGCGCCGCAGCCGGGGTAGTCCGTGCGCTGGGTTTCCCAGACGATGATCCCGTTCTTGACATAGACGTCCCAGGAACAGGAACCCGTGCAATTGACCCCGTGGGTGGAGCGTACGCGCTTGTCGTACTGCCAGCGGCGGCGGTAGAAGTCCTCCCACTCGCGCTGGCCGCAGCGCACCTCGCCCCAGCCGCCGGAGACCGTCTCCTCGCGGCAGTCATGCTTGTCGCCCAGGGGGCGCAGGAACCTCAGTCTGGAAAGAAAACCGTCGGCGGACATGGGCACCTCCACGGCGCGATGGTCGTCGTGTGAATCTGATCCTGAGCGCTTGATTGGAAAGGACGGTAAAACGTAAGGACAGCATCCGTATACGACAGAAGGCGCAGGCGGCGACTTGACTTAAGTCAAAAGCGCGAGTGCCGGGTCCGAACGGGGAGCAATCTCAGAAAGACGCGTGCCGCTGCACGCCTGCCAAATTGCTTATAACCGCAACGATCTGAAAATTCAACCACAGTCACGTCGGACGGAGCACGACCGCGGCATACTTGTAGGACGGCTCGCGCGACAACGGGTCGATGCCCAGGATTTCGGCGATGTTGCTGCGACGGGAGGGGTCGCAAACCCGCGGCCGCCGAGCAGGTTGGCGATGTTGCTGAATAGTTTGGAGCCCATGGCGTTGGCCTGGCCGGTGATGGAATTGGCCCCGGTGCCGGGCCGGCCGATGTTGCCGGTCATCTGCGCCAGGTTGTTGGCCGCCTGGGCGCAGGCCACGGGCTGGTAGTTCTGGTTGACCCCCATGGCCCACCCGAAGGATACACGCCGGCCGTGGTGGCTGGTTTCCGCCAGCGCCCGCACGCCGGGCCCGGGGATGCCGCTCCGGCCGGCGATTGGCCGGGCGGTTCAGGGGGTTTGCCAGGATGCGGAATTGATCGCCACCGCGAACATGATTTTTGAAATACTTAAACCTGCAATAAGTCAGCATTGAAACAAGATCTCGCTAATTTTTCTGGCACCGTCCCGTTTATTTCTTGGTCCGTCCCTGGTTAGTGGCCGAAGCGGGTGAAAAAGACGTTTGCGTCGGCCGCCTCCCTCATGCTACCAAGCGGTCCGCTGAGGCTTATCAGAAACCCGGGCATGCCGGCCAGCCATGAAGGAGCGCCAAATGATGAAAACGGTTAGAAAACTGGATCACACCTCCCATTTGATTCTTCACCGGACCAGCAAGAAGGAGATCCGCGAGGGTATCAGCGTCATCGTGAAGGGCGAGGGCGTGTGGGTCTACGATCAGGACGGGAAGCGCTATCTGGACCTGGACGCGGGGGTGACTCGACCGGTTCATGTCGGCCACGGCTCCAAGGAGCTGGCCCAGGCGGCTTACGACCAGATGTGCCGCTTGGCCTACTTCACGCCGATGAGCTTTGCCAACGTGCCGGCCATCGAGCTGGCCGATGTCCTGGCCGGGATTGCGCCGGCCGGCATCAACCGGTTCACCTTTGAGTGCGGCGGATCCGAGGCGGTGGAAACGGCCATGAAGATCGCCAAACACTACCACTATTACCAGGGCGACAAGGGCCGGTTTAAAATCATGTCCCGCCGAGGAGCCTATCACGGCGTCAACGGGATCGGCCTGCGGGCGCTAGGAACCGTCATGCCCATGCGCCAGGTGATGGAGCCGCTCGCCCCTGGCGCCGCCTTCATCGAGTCGCCCTACTGCTACCGGTGCCCCCACCACCTCACCCCGCAGAACTGCGACATGGCCTGCGCCCGCGAGCTGGCCCGCATCATTGAGTTCGAGGGGCCGGAGCAGATTTCGGCGTTTATCGGCGAGCCGATTCAGCAGGCCTTCGGAGCGCTGAAGCCGCCGGCAGACTATTGGCCGATCATTCGCGAAACATGCGACCGCTATGGAATCCTGCTCATCATCGACGAAGTCATCTGCGGGTTCGGCCGCACCGGAAAAATGTTCGCAACGGAACACTTCGACGTCAAACCGGACATGATAACCATGGCCAAGGGACTAACCAGCGGTTATGTGCCTCTTGGCGCGGTCGGGTGCACCGACCCGGTGATGGAACCCATCGAGGTCCTCAACCATCTGCACACCTACGCGAACCACCCCGTTCCCTGCGCCGTCGGGGTGAAAAACATCGAGATTCTCGAGCGCGACCGCCTGGTGGAAAACAGCACCGCCATGGGGGCCTATTTCCTCGACGGGCTGAAGAACCTTGCGGACCATCCGTCCATCGGGGAAGTCCGGGGCACCGGCCTCTGGCTGGCGATCGATTTTGCCGGCGACAAAAAAACCCGCGCCCCCTACCCCACCGCCAACCTGATGAACCTGCTGGCACGCGCCAAGCAAAAGGGGGTTATCACCAAGACCATGGGCCTGGCCCTGGAATTCGCTCCGCCCCTGACCATCCAGAAGGATGAGATCGATTTCGCTCTCAAGGTGATCGAAGAGTGCATCACCGAAGAAGAAAAGGTGCTGGGCCTTTGACGAGGATCTTCATCCGACCTGCGGAATCTCCAGGATCACCTTGCCGATGTTCCGGTTTTCGCGCACGTAGGCGTGGGCGGCTTCAGCCTCGGTGATGGAGAACACCCGGTCGATGACGGGGGTGAGGCGGCCGGCGGATAGGAGCGGCCAGAAGCGTTCCTCAAACTGCCGGGTGATGCGGATTTTTTCGGATACCGGTCGATGGCGCAGTCGCGATCCGATCAGGCGCAGGCTTCTCCCCAACACCCTTCCAAGGTCGATTTCCGCGCGACGTCCGCCCATGACGCCGATGTTCACCAGCCGGCCGCCGGCCGCCAGCACCTCGACGTTTCGGCTCAGATACGCCGCGCCGACGGGATCCAAGACCACGTCCACCCCCCGGCCCCCGGAGTGGGCCTTGATCTCGACGGCAAAATCCTGGTGCTTGTAGTCGACCGCCAAGGCCGCTCCGAACCGGCGGCAGGCCTCCAATTTCTCCATCGATCCGGCCGTCGCATATACCACGGCCCCCGCCGCGCGCGCCATCTGGATGGCCGCCGTGCCGACTCCGCTGGCGCCGGCATGGACCAGCGCCGATTCGCCGGCCGCCAGCTGCCCTTCGATGAACAGGTTCAGGAAGGCCGTCAGCCAGGCCTCGGGCACGGCCGCCCCTTGAGCGAACGACCACCCGTCCGGCAGCCGCATGAGAAGGCCGCTGGGAACGGCTGCACGCTCGGCATACCCGCCGCCCGGCAGCAGGGCGAGGACCCGGTCGCCCGTCGTCCACCGCTCTACGCCCTCGCCCACGGCGATTACGGCCCCGCAGATCTCAAGCCCCAGGATCTCCGAAACACCCGCCGGCGGGGGGTACTGCCCCTGCGCCTGCAGCAGGTCCGCCCGGTTCACGGCGGTGGCCCGCACGTCCACGAGCACCTCGCCCGGTCCGATCGAAACATCGCCAATCGCCTGCCAGACCAGCCGCGGCGTCTTATCGCCCGGCTTCACGACCGTTGCTCTCATAACCTCTTTCATCCTTTGGAGTTTGATCGCTGGGCGGTTCCGCTCTCGGCGCGATGATGGGCCCGCAAAACCCGTTCCACCGGTCGCCCCAGCAGAAAATCCAGCATGTCGGGTTCGATGCAGCCGCGGGAGACCATCAACTTGCGGAGCTCAGCGTCATAAGTTTTGATCTCCGTCAACTGAGCCCGGGCCTTTTCCGCGTCAGGACCGGTAATGCCTTCCAGCCAGCCCTGAATACGATCATAACTACAGCGGCGCTCGTGGTCTTCGATCAAAGCCCACAACCCCTCTATGCCGGCCAGAAGTTCGCTACGGGAGAGACGGTCGCGGTCGTACATCTGCTCGATCCGTGACGTGTCCCAACACGCCAGTGCCCGGCACTCCAGCGGGCGATGCGCATAAATCCGGCATCGGTTTGAATCTCCATCCAAGAAACGGCAGGCCCAACTGTCGTCGTCTCCTTTGATTTTGATGATGTCGCTGTCGACGCGCACCAGCTCGCCCCGGATCGGATCCCGGGCCAGCTCCCCTCTCCGAATCGTGTAAAGGTGGCGGGTGTGGATGAATCCCTGCTCCACCAAAGGGCGGTCCTCCAGGTGCAGAGACGGTCCGCCCTTGCGGCAGCAGATCCCGCATTGCAAGCAGCGCTGAGCAGGGTGAGTGGATTCCATCGCAGGCAGGCGGGGATGCATGGCATCGGATCCGCATCCCGAATTCCCGGCCCAGGCTATACCAGAAGATCATCGTCCTGGCAAACCGGCCGTTCCGGAGACGTTCCTTTGACCATGAACAGCGATTTGTTTTTCAGCATCTTTTAAGTATAATGAGGGCGACATGGCGCTACGGAACAAGGACGAGACCTCGACCGGCCGACAAAGATCATTATGCGCATCCACACAGACCAGCTCGGAGAGGGCGGCCTAACCCTTACGTTCGAGGAGCCCGCTGACCGTTTCCCCGGCCTGCGGGAGATGGTCCGCAACGGCGAGTGCGAATTTACCAGCCCCGTTCGCACCCGCCTGCGCGCCGCCCGGATTCGAGAAATGGTGGAGGTCGAAGGAGTGGTTCAGACGGCGGCTCGCTTGACGTGCGGACGGTGTTTGACGCCGTTCATTGGCCCCCTGGCAGCCGAGTTTGCGCTCACGTACACCGGCGATCGCCCGGGTGCGCCCGAAATCGTCGCGCCGGCGGCGAAGGAGTTGGATGCCAGCAACGTCGGTCTGATCTATTTCCGGGGGGAGGAAATCGACCTGACGGAAGGGATCCAGGAACAGGTGATGCTGGCCTTCCCGCTGCGACCGCTGTGCGGTGAAGACTGCAAGGGTCTTTGCGCCCGCTGCGGAGCCGACTTGAATCAAGAGAACTGCCGGTGCGCGACGCCGCCGGCGGAAAGCCCTTTCGCGGCTCTCGGTCGACTCAAGCGGGGTTGATCACGGCCTGGGCAAAGCCATGCTTACGATCCAACCGGAGCCCGGCAGATGCTATGAGCACTGACGTTACACCGCCCAGTCGGATGGAGCCCTCGTTGCTGCGCCGCATGGGCGGATTCACCCTGAGGGTTCTGCGGGATTTCCGCGCAAACCAGGGCCTTCTGCTGGCCGGAGCGGTGGCCTATTATACCCTGCTGTCCATCGTGCCGCTGTTCGCTTTGATCCTGGTCGGTCTTTCCCACTTCCTCAACGAGGAACAGTTGATCCAGAGCATTGCCCGCAACCTCGAGCTGCTAATTCCCGGTTATGCCGAGAGCCTGGCAAACCAGGTGCGGATGTTTCTGGTACGGCGCCACCTCGTCGGAGTGGTCGGATTTGTCATCATGCTGTTTTTCAGCTCCATGACCTTTTCGGTTCTGGAAAGCACGATGACGGTTATTTTTTCCCACCGCAAGCACTCCCTGCGCAGGCCTTTCTTCATATCGGCCATCATCCCCTATGTCTTCATTCTGCTGACAGGGTTTGGGTTGCTGTTGGTGACTTTGATCTCCGGCGTATTGGACGCGCTCGAGCATCAGCAGGTGCTTTTGCTGGGGGTCGAAGTCAGTTTGAAAGGTTCTTCCAAAATACTGCTTTACCTGATGGGAATGGGCGGCATGGTCTTGATGCTCACCTCGTTCTACCTCGTCATGCCGGTGGGACGCATATCGCTTCGACACGCCTTGAGCGGCGCGATTACGGCCGCCGTGCTTTGGGAGATCATCCGGCGCCTTCTGGTCTGGTATTATTCCCGCCTGTCGCTGGTCAACGTGATCTACGGCTCGCTCGCCACCACGGTGGTGGCGTTGCTCAGCATCGAGGTGGCGGTGATCATCCTGCTGCTCGGAGCCCAGGTGATCTCCGAATTCGACCGGCGCCGTTATGCGGCCGGCGGGAACCGGCATGCAGCGAAGGAGGAAGACCGGAAATAGGCTGCCGACCCTGTCCGCCGACAGGCATCATAGGCCGAAAAGGCTTCCCGAGGAAGGCCGCCCGCGTATCATCCAGCGCAGATTCTGCTTGCGTTCACCGGTCCGGTTGGTTTATGGGAACCCAGATCCAAACCGGACAGGACTGAGGCGCCCATCGACATCGCAATGGGGGATCGCTTCATTGGATGGAAATCACCCCGGAAGCCAACGCCCGGGGGACAGCATTACCGGGAGCTAACATGGAGCTCAAAGTCAACGCCACGCTGAAGCGGCCGGGCGCTTTTGTCGTATCTCCCATTGGATCCATCGACACCGCCGGCCATACGATCTTTCAGACCCGGGCTCAGTGAAGGCCGACTACCGGCGCCAAGGAGAATTCCGATGAGACACGCCCTCCTCTTCCTGACGGTGTTTCTGATGGTCGCCTGTTCTCACGGCCGTACCCCCAGCTTTCCCTCGGCGGCCAACCCGGACACGATGGGGCAGGTAATCGTCATCCGCAACGACAACCTTTTTGGATGGGGGTTTGCGGTAAAGGTGACCTTCAACGACGTGGTCATCGCCCGCCTGCGGGCCGGCGAGCACGTCACGTTTCCAGCCGCACCGGGCCTGCACACCGTCGGGGTGGCCGAGCGCGGCATCAGCGTGGCGGTCGAACGCCAGCGCCGCTATTACTTTCTGATCAGCGCCGAGGACTCACCGGCCGGCTTCGAGATCGAACGCCTGGACCCGAGCCGCGGAGAGGAATGGATCGCTAAAACCAAACCCGTCCCCTGAACGGCCGGCCCGGCCGGCCGGAAGCGCAGCCAATTCAAGAAAAAGCCACCCAGTCAACGGGGGGCTTTTCCGTTACGGGTTCTTCCTAAGAGCCGTCCGGGCTATCCCTTGGCTGCTTTGTCACGAAGCATCTTGAGCACTTCTTCCGGGGAATCCTTGGCCAGGATGTCCCGGAACTGATCCCGGTAGTTCTTCACCAGGCTGATGCCTTCGATGATCACGTCGTAAACCCGCCAGTTTCCGTCCTTCTGAATCAAGCGATAGTCCAGCGGAATTTTCTTGCCGTCCGCCGTCAGCACGTTGCTGGTGACTTCGGCCTGCCCTTCTCGCAACAGGGATTCCTTTTCAAAGACCACCTTTTCATCCGAGTAAGAGAGCAGCCGGTCGGCATAGGTCTTCTCCAGCAACTCGCTGAACAGTTTCACGAATTCGTTCTGCTGCGGCGCGTTGAACTTGGTCCACTCGCGTCCCAAGGTGCGCTTGGACAGCTCGGTGTAGTCGAAGATCTCGTTCACGATCGAGCGGATCTTGACGATCTTGGCGTCCTTCGCCTGGTCTTTAAAGCTGGGCTCCGCAAGCGCCTTGAGCACCTTGTTCACCTGCGACTCCACCGTCTCCTTGGCGGTCGACGCCTGAATCGGCGGCGCCGCCAGCGCCGCCATCAAAAAAACCGCCACGATTGGTACGATTCGTTTGGATATCATGTTTTGCCTCCGTCTATTTTTTGACGTCTCCGAACGCGTATTTGCTTACCATGTCCATGATGTCGGTGGGAGCCTCGGTTTCCGTAATGGTGTCGCCCGGTTTCAGCTCGGCGCCGCTGCCTCCGGCGTCGATGCTGACATAGCGGTCGCCGATCAGCCCCTCGGTCTTGATCGAGGCGATCGCGTCCTCATAGACCCTGACCCCCTTTTGGATGCGCAGCTCCACCACGGCCATCTGCTTGTCCTGGTCCATGTGCATCTTGCCCACCCGCCCGATCTCCAGGCCGAGCATGTTGACGGTGCTTCCCGCTTTCAATCCGGTCACCTTGCTGAAGCGCGCCATCAACGTATAGGTATCGTCCTCAAACAGACCGATGTCGCCCAGCTTTACCGTCATGTAGCCGATGCAGGCCAGACCGATCAGTACAAAGATGCCGACCACCGATTCCTTGGAATACTTTTGCATGCCGAATCACCTCCGCGTGCCGCACTGAAACGTAGCGATGGGTTTCTTGTCAAACCGCGCGAACTCCATTATGGATTCGATTTCCACCTGAGGCTGGCCCTGGGCCATTCCGACCGAGATCACGAAGTCAAAACACTGATCCTGAGAGACCTCCTTTTGGAAGGTCCCCACCAGCTCGCGCATGCCGTGATCTCGGAAGTCGGCGGTGAACCTTTCAAGGATACGCTGCGCCTCGTCCAGGTCGGAAAAAGGCAGGATGGTGGCAAACTCGTTGATCGACTGTCGGGTGGAGAAGCCGCCGACAGCGCCGAAGTGCTTACGGATGTAGTTGCCCAGAGCGCGCAGGGTTTGCTGGGCCGCGTCGTGGCTGATAGACTCGCTGACCTCGTCCATGTTGTCGAAGCCGAACATGAGCACGGCGTAGGATTCGTCCGCCCCGCGCCGGGCGAGTTCGGTCTGGTAGCGGATCTTGAAATGCCGGCTGGAGTAAAGGCCGGTGATGTCCTCCTTCAGGTTTTCCAGGCTCTGCAGGATTTCATCCTGGAACGGATGGTTGAAGTTCTCCATCTGCTCCGGGGGGCCCTCGAATACGATCTGCTTGTCCCACAGGACCAGAATGCGGTTCGAGATGAAAAACACGTCCGGGATCTCATGGCTGATCAGCACCGCGGTAAAACCGATCTTCCTCTTGTACTCGGCGATCATCCCCAAAATCGCGTTCTTGCGGATGGGGTCCTGTCCGGTCGTTGGTTCGTCGAACAGCACGATCTGCGGATCGGTGACCAGCGCACGGGCCAGGGCGGCGCGCTTCTGCATGCCGCCCGAGATCTCCGAAGGGTATTTGTGCGCCACTTCGGTCAGCTCGGTCTGCTCGATCCGGGCCATGGCCTTGGCCTCGATCTGCCGGCGGCCGAGCTTGGTCGTGCGTTTCAGCGGCAGCGCCACGTTTTCGAACACGGTCATGGAATCGAAGAGGGCGTTGTTCTGGAACATGTAGCTGATGCGGCCGATGTAGCCGTTCCATTCCTGGCGGGTCATCCGGTGAAGGGGTTGGCCCTGGTACAAAATCTCGCCGTTATCCGGTTTGAGCAGGCCGATGATGTGCTTCAGGGTCACGCTCTTGCCGGTCCCGCTAAGGCCGATCAAGGTGGTCACTTCGCCTTCGTAGACCTTGAGGTTGACGCCGTTCAGGATCGTGCGTTCGCCGAAGCGCTTGGTGACGTTGCGAAACTCGATCAGGGGCTGCTGTTCCATGTGAGTTCCCAGGTTCCGTGGTTCAACGGTTCAGGGGTTTCATGCTTTTCCAACCGTGAACGGTGAACCTTCGTTAGTTAACCTTTCATTTTTCTACAACAAAAACGACGTAACCACGTAGTCCGACACCAGGATCATGACGCAGGACAGCACCACGGCCGACGTGGTGGACAGGCTCACGCTCTTGGATCCGTAGCTGTCCCTGCGCAGGTGGGTGAAGAAGCCCTGGAAGCAGCAAATCGTGATGACCAGGACAGCGAACACGATCGACTTGATGAACCCGCCCCGGACATCCAGCCACTCCACGCTGGCATCGATCCGGTAGGTGTAGGCGCCGGCATTGGCCCCCAGCAGAAAGACCCCGCTGAT
Source organism: uncultured delta proteobacterium (assembly GCA_963700055.1). Lineage (GTDB taxonomy): Bacteria > Desulfobacterota > Desulfobacteria > Desulfobacterales > SpSt-501 > SpSt-501. Next base: position 88,674 of record CAVOWH010000018.1, read on the forward strand.
GTAGCCGCCCAGGATCCCGATCAAATCGAAGAAGGCCGTCAGGATGGGAAAGCTGATCAGAGCGGCGGCGATGCGCGGGCTGATGAGATAGCCGAGCGGGTCGATGCGCATGGTGGTCAGGGCGTCGATCTGCTCGGAGATACGCTGGATACCTATTTCGGCGGTCATGGCCGAGCCGGCCCGCGCGGTGATCATGATCGCCGTCAGCACGGGCCCCATCTCCCGGATCAGCGACAGCGACACCGCCGTGCCCAGAAACCCGACGGCGCCGAACTTGTTCATGACGTAGTAGAGCTGCAGACCCAGCACCATGCCCGTGAAAAAACCCACGAGGGCCACAATGCTCGCCGACTTGGCACCGATGAAATAGATTTGGTTGATGATCTCGGGAATCTGCTTGTAATGGAAAATCTGGACGAACGCGCGCACCAAGAAGATCGCCATGGCTCCCAGGGTGTTGTTGAGCCGAATGCCGAGGCTGCCGAAGGGGTTCAAGACGGCCGCCAAAAGCGCTCCCCGTTCTTGCGAGGCGGCTGGGATCGGTTCGTTGTCGGGCAACTGGTCGACTGCCATGCCATGAACTCCGTTGGGTTGACGTGGGGGTGGGCCGCGGCCAAGACGTCAAAAAACCCTTGATGATCGCAGGATTGACAATCCCTATCAAGATTCGGTAATGCTTGATTAGACCAAAAAAATAGCACAATAGGCCGACAAGTCAACCGACCCGAAAAATGGAGATGGGTTCTCCCGGGTGGACCTGGGGCTGAAAAAGGGAGGCGGGTATGCAGAAGTTGGTATTGCTGCGCCATGGCGAAAGCCTGTGGAACAAGGAAAACCGTTTCACCGGCTGGACCGACGTGGGGTTGACCGAAAAAGGCGTCCAGGAGGCCGTCGGGGCCGGGCGCCTCCTGAAAGAGGAAGGCTACGTGTTCAATGTGGCTTTCACCTCGGTTCTCAGCCGCGCCATCAAGACCCTCTGGCTCGCGCTGGAGCAGATGGACCTGATGTGGATCCCGGTGCAACTGAGCTGGCGACTCAACGAACGGCACTACGGCGCGCTGCAGGGTCTGAACAAGGCCGAAACCGCCGAACGCCACGGCATGGACCAGGTCATGCTGTGGCGCCGCAGCTACGACGTCCGCCCCCCGGCGCTCACGGCCGACGACCCGCGCTTCCCCGGCCGCGAGCCGCGCTACCAAGACCTGGGGTCGAAGGAGCTGCCGCTCACGGAATGCCTGAAGGACACCGTCGAGCGGTTTCTGCCCTACTGGCATGACACGATCGCACCCGCCGTGAAGTCCGGCAAGCGCGTCATCATCTCCGCCCACGGCAACAGCCTGCGGGCCCTGGTCAAATACCTCGACCACATCTCCGAAAAAGACATCCTTGAGCTGAACATTCCGACCGGCATCCCCCTGGTATATGAATTGGACGACGACCTCAAGCCGCTGCGCAGCTATTACCTGGGAGATCCGGAAGCGGCCCAAAAAGCCGCCCGGGCGGTCGCCGACCAGTTGAAAAAGAGAAGGTGACATGAAAGAATGATAGGCGCGCTGGCATCCGGCGGCGCCGACCACCACCTCGTGAAGGAGCTCCGCAACCCGCATGGAATTGATGACGACCGCCCAACATGGATTTTCGCAACTGGACGTTTCCGAGAAGGTTAAATCCACCGCCCTGGGTCATCTGCAGACCTGGTTGACCGACGCCGCCTTTGCCGAGTATGCGCCCCAGATCCGCTACCTGATCGAGGCCGGCAAATGGGACGTGCTGCTGGACTCGTTTTACCAGGTGATTCCGTTCGGCACCGGCGGTCGACGGGGGCCGGTCGGCATCGGTCCGAACCGTATCAATGTCTGGACCATCCAAGCCTCGGCCCAGGGGCATTCCCAGTATTTGTTGAAAATTTACGGCGAACCGGCCAAACGCCGGGGCGTGGTCATGACCTTCGACGTCCGCACATACAGCCAGAAGGGGATCTATTCCGACGAGGTCCTCAACCCCGTCCAAGGACTCGACGGCTGGAAGTTGGCTCAAGCCGCCGCCGAAGTTTACGCCGCCAACGGCATCAAGACCTACCTCTTCGAAAGCGTGCGCAGCACCCCGGAGTTGTCGTTCGCCATCCGTCACCTCAAGGCCATCGCCGGCGACATGTTCAGCGCCAGCCACAACCTGCCTCCCGACAACGGCAAGAAGGTCTACGACGAGTACGGCGGCCAGCTCATCCCGCCGCACGACCAGATTCTGGTGGACGAGGTGACCGGCCATGTGAAGGCGATCCAGCGCCTGCCGTTTGAAGAGGCCCGCCGGCTGGGGCTGGTCGAACTCCTCGGCGAAGAGATCGATCACGCCTATCACGCAAGCGCCTGTGCGGTGTCGCTTTCCACGGAACGCGGCCTGAAGATTTTTTATTCCCCGCTGCACGGCACCGGCATCACCACGGTCTATCCGGTGCTGAAGCACCTGGGCTTCGACGTGACCCTGTGCCCGGCGACCTCCAACCTGAGCGGGGCCTTCGAAAAAGTGACCTTCAACATCCCCAACCCGGAGGTGGTGGAATCCTTCAGCACTTCCCTGCCGTTGGCCCAGACGGCCGGCGCCGACATCCTGCTCAGCACCGACCCGGACGCGGACCGCATTGGGATCATGGTGAACCACCGCGGGCAGTGGCTTTTCCTGACCGGCAACGAAATCGCCATCCTTTTGGCCAACTATGCCATCGACCAACTGCGGGCCGCCGGGCGACTCAGCGCGCAGCGGGTGATCGTGAAGACGGACGTCACCACCGCTCTGATCGACGCAATGGCCCGCGAAAACCACATCACCTGCGTCGGCGACCTGCTGGTCGGCTTTAAATACGTGGCCGAAGAGATGAACAAACTGGAGTCCGCCGGCCGAGGGTCGGACTTCATCTTCGGCTGCGAGGAAAGCCACGGCTATCTCACGGGGACCTATGCCCGCGACAAGGATGCGGCCGGCGCCGCGGTATGGATCGCCGAGTATGCGGCCGGGTTGAAGCGGCGCGGCCAGACCCTGGTGGACGCCCTCGACGAAATCTACTCTGCCTACGGCTACTGCCACAACTATTTGACCGAGATCCGCCTGCTGGGCGCCAAGGGCATGGAGCAGATCGCGGCGATCATGGACCATTTCCGCGCCCAGACCGTGGAGCGATTCGGGGATTTCACGGTGGCCGAGAAGGTCGACCGCTGGCAGGGCGCGCCTCAGCCCCACCTGTCCGAAACCGACACCTCGGCCCGCAACGTGATCATCTTCCGCCTTCGCAACGTGGCCGAGACGACCGGTCTGCGCGTCACCGTGCGGCCCTCGGGGACCGAACCCAAGATCAAGATGTATTTCGAGCTGGTGGGCAAGCCCTGCCGCCCCGCGGATCTCGCCGCGGCCAAGCAGGCGCTCGTCGATGTCCGCCTGCAGCTCGAAAAGACCTTCATGCGCTATTGCTACGGCCTGATCGGCGTGGACTTTCCCGAACGCGGCTTTCTCCTGTTCTGGCAGCTGCCCCTCAAGGACAAGCTGAGATACTTTGAGATCGAGGACGACATCGTCCGACTGAAAGACATCCCGGAACGCACGACCCGGTCTGAAAAACTGAACTCCCTGCTCAAGTTCCTGGGAGCCAACCCCGTCCAGAAAGTGGACAACGCGTTCAAGGCCCGCTTCGGTTCTGGTATACAGGACCATCTTGGCCTCGCGCCATGAGAATACAGCTTCTTTCCTGTGGGAGCGGCTTTCCAGTCGCGATGATCAGGCCCGCTGGCTACTCCCAGACGCCGATTGATAGAGTTATCCAAATTGCCATGAGCGGCTTTTGATGACCTCTTTGCGGAGGACCCTGTGACGTTACCCATTAACAAGACCAAGATCGTCGCCACCATCGGCCCGGCGTCGGATTCGCCTGAGGTGCTCCGCCAGCTGATCCTGGCCGGCATGAACATCGTGCGCCTCAATTTCTCCCACGGCGATTTTTCCGGCCATGCCGGGACCATCGTGCGGGTCCGGGCGGCGGCCATGGCCGCCGGCCGGCGGGTCGCCATCATGGCCGATCTGCCGGGGCCCAAGATGCGCATCGGCAAATTCGCCGAGGAACCGGTCCAGCTATCGCCCGGCGAAACATTCACGCTGACGACGGAAGACGTCGTCGGTTCGCGGCAGCGCGTGTCGGTCAGCTTCCCGCAGCTGCCCGCGTCGGTCCGGCCGGGCGACCGGCTATTCCTCAACGACGGCTACATCGAGATGGAGGTCGTCCAGGTCAGAGGTCCGGACGTCGTTTGCCGCGTCCAGGTGGGGGGCGAGCTGAGATCGCGCAAGGGGGTCAATCTGCCCGGGATCGATCTCGGTATCAGCGCCTTCACGGAGCACGATCGCAAGTGCCTGGAATTCGCCTTGCAGCACGGGGTCGATGCCGTCAGCCAGTCTTTTGTGGACCGGGCTGACGACATTGCGGCCGTGCGCGCCGCCGCGGCCGACCTTGGTTACCACCCTATGATTATCGCCAAGATTGAGCGCTCCGGCGCCTTGGAGCGCATCGACGAGATCATGGACGCCGCCGACGGCATCATGGTGGCCCGCGGCGACCTCGGGGTGGAGATCCCCATCGAGGAAATGGCTGTCGTCCAGAAAAGGCTGATGCGCCTTACCAACCGGAAGTGCAAACCGGTCATCACCGCCACCCAGATGCTGGAGTCCATGATCAGCAACCGCCTGCCGACGCGGGCCGAGGCGACCGACGTGGCCAACGCCATCCTCGACGGGACGGATGCTGTGATGCTCTCGGGTGAGTCCGCGGTGGGCCGCTACCCGGTGGATGCCGTCGCCATGCTGGCGAAAATCGCCGCGGCAACCGAGTGCCACCGTTCGTCCTTCGTGCCGGCGTACGCCAGCGACGGCTCGGCCCACGACGAGGACATCCAGGCCGAGGAGCTGATCGCCGCCAGCGTGGAGGCCACCATTCGCCGGATCACCCCGGCCACGGTCATCGTTCCCACCCATAGCGGCGGCACGGCCCGCAGCATCGCCCGCTTCCGGCTGCCGGTGTGGATCACCGCCGTGAGCTCTCAGGAAAAAACCTGTCAGGATCTCATGTTTTCCTACGGGGTCTTTCCGGAGTGCGAACCGGACCACCCCGACCACTGGCGCGACTGGTGCCGCCGGTGGCGGGAACAGCAGCAGTTGACCGGCCGCTATATCGTCCTGACCGAAGGCCCGTCCCGCAAACATCCGGACCGCAACAACCGCATGGAGATTATCGACTTAAAAACCTGAGCCATATGATATCGGTTACGACATGTTGGATAAAATTGGATAAAAAAGGTGGATTCAGCGTTAGTGCCGCCATCGGGCGCGGCAGGCGGCTCAGGTTTTTTTGGGAGCGGCTTTCAGCCACGATGATCGAGTCCGCAGGCCTCTCCCACCGGAGAATGCGAGGCATCCAGCATCCTGTATCTCGTCGCAAATGAAAACAGAGATCTCATTCATCGCCTAAAAGACTTAGAGGAGCCACAATGCTTCCGAAGATAAACCCCACCGCCACCGACGCCTGGAAAAAGCTGACCGCCCACAGCGTGACCATGAAAAACATCCACATGAAGCGCCTTTTTACGGAGGACCCGGCGCGCTTCCGGAAGTTCTCCGTGCGCCTCGACGACATACTCGTGGATTACTCCAAGAACCGCATCACGGACGAAACCCTCCAGCTGCTGGTCGAACTGGCCGAGGCCTGCGGGTTGAGGGACGCCATCGACCGGATGTTCGCCGGCGAGCGGATCAACGAGACCGAAAACCGCGCCGTGCTGCATGCGGCCCTGCGCAACCGCGCGAACACCCCTGTCTATGAAGACGGCAAGGACGTCATGCCCGAGGTCAACGCCGTGCTCGCCAAGATGAGGGGCTTTGCGGAGCGGTTGCGCCTCGGCGCCTGGAAGGGCTTCACCGGCAAGGAGATCACCGACATCGTCAATATCGGCATCGGCGGTTCGGACCTGGGACCGGTGATGGTCACGGAGTGCCTGCGGCCTTACGCCCAGCCGGGGCTGCGCGTGCACTTCGTTTCCAACGTGGACGGCACCCACATCGCCGAGACCCTGAAGCCGCTTGATCCGGAAACCACCCTTTTCATGATCGCCTCCAAGACCTTCACCACACAGGAGACCATGACCAACGCCTTCAGCGCGCGGGAGTGGTTCCTGAAACACGCCAAGAACGCCGCCCACGTGGCGCGGCATTTCGTAGCGATCTCCACCAACACCGCCAAGGTCAAGGAGTTCGGCATCCACCCCGATAACATGTTCGTGTTTTGGGACTGGGTCGGCGGCCGCTACTCCCTGTGGTCGGCCATCGGGCTTTCCATCGCCTGCGCTGTGGGCTTCGAGCGCTTCGAGGAGCTGCTGGCCGGCGCCCATGCGATGGACCGTCATTTCCGGGAGACGCCCTTCGATCGCAACATCCCGGTCATCCTGGCCCTGCTCGGTGTCTGGTACACGAATTTCTTCGGAGCCGAAACCGAGGTGATCCTGCCCTACGACCAGTACATGCACCGCTTCGCCGCCTACTTTCAGCAGGGCAACATGGAAAGCAACGGCAAGTCCATCGACCGCGCCGGCCGCCGCGTCGGCTACACCACCGGCCCGGTCATCTGGGGCGAGCCCGGCACCAACGGCCAGCACGCCTTCTACCAGCTCATTCATCAGGGAACCCGCCTTATACCGGCCGACTTCCTGGCGCCGGCCGTGAGCCACAACCCCGTCGGCGAGCACCACCCCATTCTACTCTCCAATTTCTTCGCCCAAACCGAGGCCCTCATGAACGGCAAGACGGCCGAAGAAGCTGCGGCCGAACTGCGCAAGGAAGGCAAAAAGGAGGCGGACATCCGGCGCCTGGCCCCCCACAAGGTGTTCGAGGGAAACCGCCCGACCAATTCCATCCTGTTCCAAAAGCTGGGCCCACGGGTGCTCGGCAGCCTGATCGCCATGTACGAGCACAAAATCTTTGTGCAGGGCGTCATCTGGAACATCTTCAGCTTCGACCAATGGGGCGTCGAACTCGGCAAGCAGCTGGCCGGGAAAATCCTGCCCGAGCTCGAGGATCACCGCCCGGTCGCCAGCCATGACAGTTCGACGAACGGGTTGATCAATGCGTACAAGGAGATGCGACAGAGGGGATAGCGCATGACTTTTCCTTCAGCCTTCAGTCTATCTACCTGAGTAGTTGCGACTCTCTGCACTTTGCCAACTCGTCAGCGCGGTTGAAGCGCGCTAAAGCGTAAAAGGAGGCCGGCATGAAAATCCTCACCGCCCCCCGCATGGAGCGTTGCATCGGCTGCCACTCCTGCTCGCTCGCGTGTGCACGCCAGGTGCACAAGAACCTGTCCTGGAACACGGCCGGCATCCGCATCGCCTCCTCCGGCGGGCTGTCTACGGGCTTCGAGGCCCGCACCTGCCTCGCCTGTGATCCGGCGCCCTGTGCTGCCGCCTGCCCTACCGGTGCCTACTCGCAGCGCCAAGGCGGCGGGGTGGTCGTGCGCAAGAAGCTGTGCATCCGCTGCGGGGAGTGCGCCCGCGCCTGCCCGGTGGATGCCGTTTACCTGGCGCCGGACGGCGAGCCCTTCGTTTGCATCCACTGCGGCCGCTGCGTACCCTTCTGCCCCCACGACTGCTTGGAGCACAAAGAAATCGGGGGCGAAGCAGGCGGCGCGGAAGCAGCCGCTGGAGGTGAAGCATGATCCGGGACCATTTCCGCGTGATGCGGGTCGACCTGAACACAGGCCGGGGCGAAATCCAGACGCTGGAAGGCCGCGATACCTACGCCGGCGGCAGCGGCCTTGCAGCCCTCTTGTTTTCCAAGTTCGCCCGGGTGGACAAACCCTGGGACGACCCCGGCCAGCCGCTCATTTTCGCCATCGGACCCCTGACCGGCCTCTTCCCGCTCATGAGCAAGACGGTCTGCGCGTTCAAGTCGCCCTATCACGACCAGTACGCCGAGAGCCACGGCGGCGGACGTTCGGCCCTCGCTTTGCGCTTTGCCGACCTCGACGCCCTGGTCGTCATGGGTAAGGCGCGAAGCCTCAGCTGCCTTTCCATCGGCTCCCGCCGCATGGAAGTCAAAGACGTGCACTTCATGCGCGGTTTTGACATCCACGCGACGGGCAAGCTCTTCCGCCGCATGTTCCCCGGCGCCGGTCACCGCAGCATCCTGCGCATCGGGCCGGCGGGCGAAGCCCTATCGGCCATGGCTTGCGTCATCGTCGACACCTACCGGCACTTCGGACGCCTCGGCGCCGGGGCCGTCATGGGTGCCAAGAACCTCAAGGGCATCGCCATCCAGGGCGACGGCTCCTTCCCGTTGCCGGAGGGCAAGGACTACCCCAAGCTCTTCCAGGACGTCTACGGCCTGCTGACCGGCACTGAGATGATGCACAAGTACCACAACCTCGGCACAGCCGAGAACGTGGCGGTGCTGAACGAGCTCAAGGCGCTGCCCTTCCGCAACTTACAGTGGACCAGCGATCCGGCGGCCGCCGAGATCAGCGGGGAGAGGTTCGCCGAGAAAGCGCTCCTGCGCAACGCGGCCTGCGCCGGCTGTCCGGTTGGCTGCATCCACCTGGGGTTCGTGCGCGAAAAATTCATGGAGCCCAACCAATACCTATACCGCCAGGTGTCCTACGATCACGAGCCGATATTTGCCGTAGGCTGCATGCTGGCGGTGACCGATCCCTTCGCCGCCCTGGACATCATGGAAGAGGCTGATAAGGTGGGCCTGGACGTGATGTCGGCCGGCGTGGCGCTCGCCTGGGCCACCGAGGCAAGCGACAAGGGCCTCATCTCAACGGCCGAGACCATCGTGCCGCTGCGCTTTGGGGACCCCGCCGCGTACCAGCAGGCCATGTGGCAATTAGCGCGGGGCGAAAACGCGTTCTACCGCCTGCTCGCCTCCGGCACCCTGCGGGCCGCCGAACGTTTCGGCGGCAAGGAATTCGCCTGCGTGCTGGGCCAGGAGATGGCGGGGTACGCCACCGGCGAAGTCTTTTTCGTCTCCCAGGCGCTCGGGCTGAGGCACTCCCATTTGGATGCCGGCGGCTATTCCTTCGACCAGAAGCACACGGAGAAGGACGTGCCGAAGGCGGTCGAATTCCTGGTTTCGGATGAAAGCAGCCGATGCTTTCTGACATCCATGGTGTCCTGCCTCTTCGCGCGCGGGGTTTACACCGAGGCCCGCCTGGCAGAGTGCCTGAAGGTAGTGGGCTATCACAAATTGGCGGAAGACATGGCGGCGGTTTCTCGACGCATCCAGGCTGAACGCTGGAAATTGCGGTTCGCGACCGGCTACGACCCCGACCGGGTGGAGATCCCACGGCGTTTCTCCGAGGTCGTTACCTGGAAAGGCTCGATCGATGTGCCGTACCTGTCGGATCTTAGAACGGAATACAGCCGCCGCATCCGCGCCTTCGCAGCCGAAGATGCACGTCGACGCGACAACCAAAGCGAACCCAGGGGGTGAGGAGCGCCCGGATATCTCATTTGCATGCAATAGAAAGCGACAATCCACTTGACAGCAACCGCCAAATCGGTTTATTATGTTTTTGCCTAATCTCAGTTTTATCGAGAGCGGGGGACCCAATACTTTGGGGCGAATCGCCATCCGGCGATGGGCAACCTTATCGGTCCTAGCCCTCCAGCTAACCTCGTAGGCGTCGATGAGGAAAACCTTCGGAATCGATCGGGGGTCTTTCCTCCACAATTCCGATTCCGGAGGTAGAGCACATGGCTGCCACGCATTCCGCCGCAATTGCCCAGATTTATCTTTTTTTACAAAACCAATCCAAACAACTCAACATTCCTCTGTACCACATCCTCATTCTCGCCTGGAGTGTGTTTGTCATCCTCTATGGTGAAACCGGCCCGTCCTACCCTATCAAAATCCAAGGTGTTTGACAGCGAACGGCTTTGCGGTGGTTGTTAGCTCTAACCGACAAAGCCGGATGATGCCCGACTCCTGACAGGACATGGGCATTTTCCCGGTCCTTGATGACCGGGGCTACCATAGGAGGACAACCATGACAGCTTCAGAATCGATCCGCAGGTTTTGGACCTTAGGCTTTAAAATCCTTGTCGGCATGATCGTCGGCCTTAGCGCCGCCAACGCGTTTGCAGCCCAGGCCACTCTCACATGGGACCCCAACAGGGAAAGCGATTTGGCGGGATACAAGGTTCATTATGGCACGGCCAGCGGCAACTATACCGTCCATTTGGATGTCCACAACGTCACCACCTACGCCGTGACCGGTCTAACAGAAGGGCAAAAATACTATTTTGCAGCCAGTGCCTACACTATCTCTGGCAACCAAAGCGGGTTTTCCAATGAGGTGAGCACCATCGTCGGCCAAGCGAACAACTTAGTGCCGGTGATCACATCCGTTCCGCAGGCGTCTCCGAACCAGGTGACGCTGCCTGCGACCACTTCAGTCACCGTCGCGGCCAATGACCCTAACGGGGATCCTCTAACCTATTCCTGGAGCAAGACCGCTGGACCCGGCACAGCCAGCTTTACCAACGCCTCGGCGGCCAGCACGGCGGTAGCCTTCTCCACCGCCGGAAGCTACACCCTTCAGGTCACCGTCTCCGACGGCAAGGCGACGGTCAACGGCAGTGTCATCGTCAGCGTGCTATCCGGTCCTGCATCGACGACCAACCAGGTGGTGAGCTTCACGCTGGTTAATGCTGCAACGGATAAGGATATCAAGCCCCTTGTGAATGGTGATGTCATCAATCTGTCCGTGACCGGCACAAGTCTAAGCATTCGGGCCAACGTCGGCGGCTCGGTCGGCAGTGTAAGGTTTGCGTTGGATGGGAATACGAATTATCGCTTGGAGAACAGCGCACCTTATTCCTTGGCAGGAGACAGCAGCGGCGACTACTCGGTTTGGACTCCGGCGCTGGGCAGCCATAGCCTCACGGCCACTCCCTACTCCGCACAAGGGGGTACAGGAACGGTCGGTGTCCCCCTGGCCATCGGTTTCTCCGTAACCAATGTATCTCCCAACCCGGTGCCGAATCAACCCCCAAAGGCCAGCGCGGGAGCGGACCAAACGGTCAACTCCGGAGCGGCCGTTACCTTGCGCGGCAGCGGCACTGACCCGGAAAACGCCATCGCCGGCTACCAGTGGAGCCAGCCCGGCGGAGCGGCGGTGACGCTGTCAAACGCCACTGCAGCGCAGACCGCCTTCACCGCCCCTACCCTTGCAAAGGGCACCGCAACCCTGGTGTTTGAACTGCGGGTCACGGATGCGGCAGGGTTATCCGCGACCGACACCGTCAGCATTTTGGTGCAGTCGGATGATATAGACGGTGACGGCGTGCCCAATAGTCAAGACGCCTTTCCAACCAATTCCGCCGAATGGAAAGACAGTGACGGCGACGGCATCGGCGACAACGCCGACCCGGATGACAACAACAACGGAATCCCCGACTCGGCCGAGAATGGAATTGCGAAGGTCTCGATCGCGGTCTTCCGCGCCAGCACCGGAGAATGGATGATAGACCTCAACGCAAACCACAAGTGGGACGGCGGCACAGACGGTCTATATATTTTCGGCAAGAATGGGGATCTACCCGTAACAGGAGACTGGAACAACGACGGCATCACTGACATCGGTGTCTTCCGCCCGAGCACGGGCGAATGGTTTCTCGACCTCAACGGCAACCACCGCTGGGATGGCAGCGCGGTCGACGGCCTGTATCTTTTCGGCAAAGCCGGCGACCTGCCGGTAACCGGGGATTGGGACAATGATGGTGTTGCCGAAATCGGTGTCTTCCGCCCCGGCACCGGCGAATGGCTGCTGGACCTCAACGGCAACCGCAAATGGGACGGGAAGAGAGTGGACGGCCGTTATAAATTCGGCATCAGCGGCGATCTGCCCGTAACCGGGGATTGGAACAATGACGGCACCACCGACATCGGCGTCTTCTCCTCCAGCACCGGTGAATGGTTCCTGGACCTCAACGGCAACCACCGCTGGGATGGCAGCGCGGTCGACGGCCTGTATCTTTTCGGCAAAGCCGGCGATCTGCCGGTAACCGGGGATTGGAACAACGATGGTGTTGCCGAAATCGGTGTCTTCCGCCCCGGCACCGGCGAATGGCGGCTGGACCTCAACGGCAACGACAAGTGGAACGGCAGCGCGGTCGACGGCCTGTATCAATTGGGCGTCAAGGGTGATCTGCCGATGGTTGGGCAATGGCTATAGCCCATTCAACTCTCCAGTTCACCCGGATTATCATTTGCTGTACGGTTGGTCCGAGGCCGGTTCCCATTACCCTATTTTAGAACACGGGAGAGGAAATGATGCAAACGGTTAGCGATTTGAAAATACTGCTCATGGAGATAATGGAATCTGCGTTCCAAGGCGGAGAGGTGCAGGCCACGCAGCAGATGGGGGTCAGTGTCTCCAACGCCATGAAACGGGAAGGGATGGTGATCATCCAAAATCAAAATGTTGAAGTGTACGCACGCATCATGCCCTCGATGATTAAGGCGCTCAAGCTGTGCGATGCCATGGAGTCGAGCTCACGCAATCAGATCGAAATACGAGTCGACCCCCAGCCCAGGACGCTTGCTTCGACGGCGGTGGATGCCGACCGGGATCCGGTTGAGGCGTGCTGCGCATGGCTTTATGCCAACCGGATCAATTGGCAGGATATGCAGGACCTCATGCGGGCGCGTTATCTGGAGCATGTCATCGGGCAGTTCAAGACCAAGACCGATGCGGCCAAGTGGCTCGGGGTCGGCAGCACCTATCTGTGCAAGCTGTCCAAGACGGTGCCGCAGGCCGTTCGCCAGAATCAAACAACGGCGGACCGGCCCGCGCTTTCATGAGGCGCATGGGATTCATGTTTTCCTGACATCGGAGGTGTCCAGCACTTCGAGAATCATGTCATTCCAGCCGCGGCTTCCCGGATGACGGGCCTTTCTGAGACCCGTCAACTCCATATCCTCATACGATCCATCCGGGTGCGGAATGAGTATCGGAAGGTCAACGCACTGCAGCATCGCCTTGTCGTTGGCGCTGTCGCCCAGCCCGACGGAGCAAAGCGGCGGCCCCATGTTCCCGAGAATGACCGCCGCGATGCGCCGGACGGCAAGCCCCTTGTCCTGCCCCGCCCCCATGAGGTGATGAAAGCGTCCCCCGCGGGTGATCATGAACCCCTTCGCCTCGGCCAAGGCCTGCAGATCGGAAATTCTATTACCGTCATCGATTATAAACGGCTCGCTGAACTCGCGTTGCTTGGCCAGGCCTGCCTGCAGCGGGGAAAGGCCACTGAGGCGTTCGATGTCCTCGGCGCTCAAGTCGCCGAACCCTTGGATGTCGAAATCCGGTCGTACGGCCTGAAGAAATCGGCGAATTTCGCGGTAGCTCGCCCCGAGGCGAATCACCGTGTAGGGGGGTTGACGCACGCCGCCATCGACCCGCCAGCGCCGGTATCCATCCGGAAAAAAAACGGCCGCTCCGTTTTCGACGATGAAAGGCTCCCGGATTCCCATCGCTGCCTGCAGCCGCTCGATTTCAGGCCGGGTCTTGCTGCTGGTGAACACCAGGGGGACGCGCTGTGCGCGAATGCGTTCCAGCGCCGGCCGGGCGTTCTCGAACGAATAGGTGTCATGATCCAGCAGGCTGCCGTCGAGGTCCGTGAACACCACGAAATTCGCCCATCCCCGCTGATTTCGGACCGATTCCTTCATGGCTGACCCCGGCCCTATAACTTGCTGTCCGCCTCGACGGCCTCCAGCAGCATGCTGAAAATGGCTGGAACTGCGGAAGCAACCCGGTTCCAATTGGCGATGTATGGCACTTCCAGCGGGGTTCTAAGGAACTGCTGCGACGCGCTTTCGATGCAGCGCAGAAAGGCCTCGGATTGACTCACCTCCCGGTGGCGATCGTACTTCAGGCCATTGATGGCGGAATCGTAATCGTAACGGGCAATGAAATCCTGAGCGATGCGCAGATAGCACGACTTGAGCGAGATGAAGAATTCGTGCGTCAGGATATACCCCCGACTCGCCAGGTTTCGGAATAGGCACTTGGCGATGTCCGTCCCCATTTTGAGCAGTCCCTCGTCAGGGTCTTCCAGGGTGAGCGGCTGATGTTTGTGCTCATAGCTGTCGGATAGGTCCACTTGGCAAACGCGGCTGAGGACGCAGTTCCGATGGACCTCCGCCAGCACCCCGACCTCGATCCCCCAATCGCCCGGAATTCGCAGGCGACGCGCCAGTTCGACATCCATCGCAAACTCACCGGCGAGGATGTAGCGGAAGCTGTCGAGATAATCCAGGAAGGGGTTGGAGCCCAGCGTGGCTTTCAAAGAACGGAGCAGCGGCGACACAAAGAGGCGTGTCACCCTTCCGTGCAGCTGATCCGTGACGCGGCTGTAATAGCCCTTGCAGAATTCAAATCCGATGTTGGGATGGGCGACGGGATAGCAAAGCCGTGCCAGGAGCTCCCGTTCATAGGTGACGATGTCGCAATCGTGCAAGGCGATGACATGACTGTTCTCCAGGGCGAGGATGTAACCGTAGGCGATCCATGCGGAGCGGCCTTTGCCGTCTTCGCCCACATCGATCCCTTCCTGCTTCAACCGGTCATAAATCGCTTCCATCCTCGGACCGGTGCACCAGATCAGTTTCGGTTTCTGAGGCAGCCCCGAAAAAAAGCGGCGGGCGTCCATGAAATCCTCGCTGCTGGCCCTGCCCACGGTCACGATCACGTTCTTTAAGTAGGCCACTGCCTGGAGCTGCTTGGCGATGCGCGGAAGCCCGGCACCCTGCAATTCGATGGGGATGTAAGGCAGCACCAGGGAAATAGGCCGATGTTTCGAAGCCTCCTCCAGTTCTCTCTAGCTCTTCAACGTCTCGCTGTTTGAGTTTGTGAAACGTCGTGATCTCGCCGTTTTGAAAGAAGTCTGACATTTTTCCCTCCTTTTTCCGCTCGGGCACTTTTTCGATTTCAGCGCATTGAGGCAAGGGCCGGCAAAAACTTCCAATACGACACCGGGAAAAAGCAAATGGAAACACGGATGAACACTCAACCGATGCCCGGCCCGAAAGCCGCGCTTCAAGATCGGCTGAGACAAGGAGTGATCTGGGGTCTTGTCCGGATTTTAGCCAAGCAGGAATGGGAAACCGGTGGCACGGGATGCTCAGCAAACATGGTGTGAACCTCCAGAATCAAAAGAGTGGAGGAAAGACCTCCGTTGCATTCCGAAGGTATTCCTCATCGACGCCGACGAGGTTAGCTGAAGGGCTAGGGCCGAAGAGGGTGCCCCCCGCCATGTGGCGATGCGCCCCAAAAAACCTGGGTCCCCCGCTCCCGGCCGTCACCGGGATTAGGCAACAACAGTATTTAGATTACATTTGGGGTGAGTGTCAAGCAATCTGGAGGCTGCAAAGAGCAGGACCGCCCGGAATTCCGGACGGCCCTGTTCTTTGCGCGCAGCCAGTTATTCGGCGGCTTTGTCCGGCTCCGGAGCGCTGTCCGCTCCCGCCATTTTGGTGAGGTGCTCGTAGCGGGTGTTCACCCACTCGTCCAGCACGGCATGGAGCCGTTCGGCCTCTTGCGGAAAGGTCTTCTTGAGCGACGCATAGCGGATCTCGCCATCCAGGAACTGGCGCAGGCTGCCGTCCGGCTTTTTGGAGTCCAGGATGAACGGGTTTTTGCCCTCTTTTACCACCTGCGGATTGTAGCGGTAAAGCGGCCAGTAGCCGGACTTGACCGCCAGATCCTCTTCGGCCTGGGTCTTGCCCATGCCAACCAGGATGCCCTGGTTGATGCACGGCGCATAGGCAAGGATCAAGGAGGGGCCGGGATAGGCCTCGGCCTCCGTGAGCACCTTCATCAGCTGGTTCTTGTTGGCGCCCATGGCGACGCTGGCGACGTAGACATAGCCGTAGGACATCATCATCTGCCCCATGTCCTTCTTGGGTGTCTTCTTGCCCGAGGCGGCGAACTTGGCGACCGAACCGGTGGGGGTGGCTTTGGATGATTGGCCGCCCGTGTTGGAGTAGACCTCGGTGTCATACACGATGACGTTGATGTCCTCGCCGGCGGCCATGACGTGGTCGATCCCGCCGAAACCGATGTCGTAGGCGGCCCCGTCACCCAGGAAGACCCAGAAGGACTTCTTGGTGAAGAGCTTTTCCATGCGCTGGATCTCGGCGAGCAACGGGTTGCCTGTGTGCTTCGGCAGCAAGGCCTTGAGCTGGTCGCCGAACTGGCGCGACCCCTGGGGATCCTGCATGTGGTCGAGCCAGCCCTGCAAAGCGGAGCTGACCTCGGCCGGCGTATCTTTCATCTCCAGGGCCTTGCGCGCCGTCTCGGCCAAAAGGCGGCGCTGCTGAAGCACGCCCAGGAACATGCCGTAGGTGAACTCGGCCGAGTCCTCGAACAGCGAGTTGCCCCAGGTCGGGCCGTGCCCGTTTGGGTTGGTGCAGTAGGGAACCGACGGTGCCGATCCGCCCCAGATGGAGCTGCAGCCGGTGGCGTTGCCGATGACCATGCGGTCGCCGTAAAGCTGAGTGATGAGCTTGGCATAGGGCGTCTCGCCGCAACCGGCGCAAGCCCCGGAAAACTCGAGCAGGGGCTGGCAGAACTGGCTGCCCTTCACCGTGAAGCGGCCGACCAGGCTGTCGCGCACCGGCAGCTCCATGGCGTAGTCCCAGAGTGGGATCTGCTTTTCAGTCTGAGTTTCCAGGGGTTTCATGACCAGGGCCTTCTTTTTGGCCGGACAGATGTCCGCGCAGTTGCCGCAGCCCATGCAGTCCAAGGTGTCCACCTGGATGCGGAAGGAGTAGTCCTTGAGCTCCTTGCCGATGGCCTTCTTGGCCTCGAAGCCGGCCGGCGCTTTCTGCAACTCCTCTCCGGTTACCAGGAACGGCCGGATGCTCGCATGCGGGCAGACCATGGCGCACTGGTTGCACTGAATACAATGGTCCATGATCCACTCCGGCACGCTGATGGCCACCCCGCGTTTCTCGTATTGGGTGGTGGCCACCGGGAAGATCCCGTCCGGTGTGAACTTGCTCACGGGCAGCTTGTCGCCCTGCTGGGCCAGGATCGGCCGCATGACGTTGCGGATCCAGTCCGGCTCCTGCTTGCCCGCCTTGCCCTGCTCGCCCGCCTGCGCCCAGGACGCCGGGTATTTGATCTCCATCAGGTTGGCAACGGTGGCGTCCACCGCCGCGTGGTTCATGGTTACTATCTTTTCGCTCTTCTTGCCGAACATCTTCGTGATCTCACCCTTGAGGGCGGTGATGGCCTGGTCCACGGGCAGCACGTTGGCGAGTTGGAAAAAGGCGGTCTGCATGATCATGTTGATACGCCCGCCCAAGCCGACCTCCTGGGCAATCTTGACGGCGTCGATATTGTAGAACCTGAGTTTCTTGGCCGCGATGGTGCGCCGCATGTCCGCCGGCAGCTTCTCCTCCATCTCCCCGAGCGTCCAGGGCGAGTTGAGCACGAAGGTGCCGCCTGCTTTGATCCCCTCGATCACGTCGTAAATCTCCACGTAGTTATCCTTGTGGCAGGCGACGTAGTCCGCCGTATCGATCAGATAGGTCGACTGAATCGGCTTATGACCGAAGCGCAGGTGCGAAATGGTGATGCCGCCGGACTTTTTCGAGTCGTAGGCGAAGTAGGCTTGGGCGAACATGTCGGTATTGTCGCCGATGATCTTGATGGCGCTCTTGTTGGCGCCGACCGTTCCGTCGGCCCCCAGGCCCCAGAACTTGCACTGCACGGTGCCCTTGGGCGCCACGTCCAGGCTGGGTCCGACCTCGAGCGAGGTATGGGTGACGTCGTCGACGATGCCGACCGTAAAGTGGTTCCTGGGGGCGGCGGTCTTCATGTTGTCGTTGACGGCCTTGACCATGGCGGGGCTGAACTCCTTGGAACCCAGGCCGTAGCGGCCGCCCAGGATCTTCGGCATCTGGCCCTTTTCCATGTAGGCCGTGCACACGTCGAGGTAAAGCGGGTCGCCCAGAGCGCCCGGTTCCTTGGTGCGGTCCAGCACGGTGATGACCTTGGCGCCTGCCGGGATGACCGCGAAAAGAAAGTCCTTCACGAACGGTCGGTAGAGCCGGACCTTGACCAGACCCAACTTCTCGCCCTTGCCGACGAGGTAGTTGACCGTTTCCTCGATGGTCTCGCAGCCGGAGCCCATGGCGATGATCACGTGGTCGGCTTGCGGGTCGCCGACATAATCGAACGGCCGGTAGCGTCGACCGGTGAGGTCGCTCACTTTTTTCATGGTCTCGGCTACGATGCCCGGCACCTTCAGGTAGTATGGGTTCGCGGCCTCGCGGCCCTGAAAATAGATATCGGGATTCTGGGCCGTGCCTCTCAACTCCGGCCGCTCGGGGTTGGCCCCCCGTGCCCGGAATTTAGCCACGGCGTCGAAGTTCGACAGCCGGGCCATGTCCTCGTAGTCGATGACGGCGATTTTCTGGATCTCGTGGGAGGTGCGGAACCCATCGAAAAAGTGCAGAAAGGGTACGCTCGACTCGATGGCTGCCAGATGGGCCACCAGCCCGAGGTCCATCACTTCCTGGACCGAAGCCGAGGCGATCATCGCGAACCCGGTCTGGCGGGTCGCCATGACGTCCTGGTGGTCGCCGAAAATGGAGAGGGCATGCGCTGCGATGGCCCGCGCCGTTACATGGAACACCCCCGGCAACAGCTCGCCCGAAATCTTGTACATGTTCGGGACCATGAGCAGCAGGCCTTGGGACGCGGTGAAGGTGCTGGTCAGCGCGCCGGCGGCAAGCGAGCCGTGCATCGAGGCGGCCGCGCCGGCCTCGGACTGCAGTTGGCGGACGGTCATGGTCTGCCCGAAAATGTTCTTGCGGCCGGAGGCCGTCCATTCGTCGGCGATCTCGGCAATCGGGGAAGATGGGGTGATCGGGTAGATGGTCGCCACGTCGCTCATGGCATAGGCCACGTGCGCGGCGGCGGTATTTCCGTCCATGGTTTTCATTTTCTGCTTGGCCATAATGGTCTCCTTGCTCAGGGTAGAGTATTTGAGATTCGGTTTGAGTCCTTGCGGAAAAAGGGTTCAAGGGGCCGAGGGGTCAAGGGTTCGAGTGAAGGATGGATGTGCGTTTCACCTGAACCCTCGAACCCTTGAACCCTCGACCCCTATTTCAAGATAGCTTCAAAGAAGTCGTTGCCCTTGTCGTCGACGATGACAAAGGCCGGAAAATCCTTGACCGAAATCCGGTAAACCGCCTCCATGCCCAGCTCCGGAAACTCGACCACCTCCATGCCGGTGATGCACTCCTTGCCGAGGCGCGCCGCGGTGCCGCCGATGGACCCGAGGTAGAACCCGCCGTGCGCCTGGCAGGAATCGGTCACCACCCGGGTGCGGTTGCCCTTGGCGAGCATCACGAGCGACGCGCCCTGCGCCTGGAACAGCGGCACATAGGCATCCATGCGGCCGGCGGTAGTCGGCCCGAAAGAGCCTGCCGCGTACCCCGGGGGCGTCTTGGCCGGTCCGGCGTAGTAAATGATGTGATCCTTGAAATAGTCGGGCAGGCCCTCGCCGCGTTGCAGGCGCTCGTTGAGCTTGGCGTGCGCGATGTCACGGGCCACGATGATCGAGCCCGTGAGCAGCAGCGGGGTCGCCACCGGATAGCGGCTCAGCTGGGCGCGGATCTCGGCCATCGGCCGGTTGAGGTCGACCGGCACCGCCTGGGCGGCGTCCGGCTTGACCTGGGGCAGGAATTGGGACGGGTCCGTCTCGAGCTGCTCGAGAAAGATTCCGCCCCGCGTGATCTTGGCCTTGACGTTGCGGTCGGCGCTGCAGCTGACCCCGAGCCCGATCGGGCAGGAGGCGCCGTGGCGCGGCAGGCGGATGACCCGGGTTTCTAAGCAGAACCACTTGCCGCCGAACTGGGCTCCCAGGCCGATGTCGCGCGAGGCCTTGAGCAGCGCCGCTTCGAGTTCCAGGTCGCGGAAGGCGTTGCCGGTTCCGCCGCCCTTTGTCGGCAGCCCGTCGAGGTAGCCGGCCGAGGCAAGCTTCACGGTTTTGAGGTTCAGCTCCGCCGAGGTCCCGCCGACGACAAAGGCCAGGTGATAAGGAGGACAGGGCGCCGTTCCCAGCGTTTTCATCTTGCTCGTCATGAACTCGAGCAGCGACGCGGGATTCAGCACGGCCTTGGTTTCCTGGAACAGCAGAGTCTTGTTGGCCGAACCGCCGCCCTTGGCGATGAAGAGAAAGCGGTATTCGTCGCCGCCGACGGCATAGATTTCGACCTGGGCGGGGAGGTTGCATTTCGTGTTGACCTCCTCGTACATGGTCAGGGGCGCATTCTGGGAGTATCGCAGGTTGCCGCGCGTGTACGCGTCGAAAACCCCCCGCGTCAGCGCCTCCTCGTCACGGTCGCCGCTGAACACCCGCTGGCCCTTCTTGCCGATGACGATGGCCGTCCCGGTGTCCTGGCACATGGGGAAGACCATCTCGGCCGCAATCACGGCATTCTTCAGCAGCTCCAGGGCCACGCAGCGGTCGTTGGCCGAGCTTTGCGGGTCCGCGAAGATGCCCGCGAGAAGCTTCAGATGCGCGGCGCGATAAAGGTGGGAAACATCGGTAAGCGCCGTTCGCGCCAGCAAGGTCAAGCCCTCCGGAGCCAGCTTTAGGATCTCGGCGCCATCGAAGGAGCCCCCGGAGACATGCTCGGTTGCGATCAACCGGTAACTCGTGCGGTCCTCTGCCAGCTGGAACATCTCCTGAAAACTGAAGTCGGCCATGGGCGGGGATCCTACCATTGGGAGGTTGCGAAAGATTTTATCGTTACCAAATCGAATGCGTCCGTGTCAAGGACAATTGCCAATAAACAAGGGCCCTTGCATTTCGGTTTGCGATCCGTTATAGGTGGCGGCAATCCCCTGTGCACTTATGGCGCCTTTATGCTCGAACCGCGGCTTTCAGCGGTTCGACACTGCCTGATGCGCCGCATTGTACGGCTGTAGTCTTGCATGCATCCACACCTCTTTCACAAGGAGCCGGCATGGAACGCGCAGCCCCCTGGGACTGGAACGCCTCCAGCAAGGAAATCCCCCTGTCATCCTGGCAAACCCGCTTCGAGTGGGTCGAAGAGTTCCAGGCCAGCCCAGACGGCGAGTCCGTTGCCGCCATCGTCAAGGCCGGCGAAGGCGAATTCAACGTCTGCGTGAACGGCGAGAGCTGGCCGGAGCCCTTCGAAAAGATGTGGTTTCTGCGCTACTCCCCCGACGGCCGTCTCACGGCGATTGTCTCCAAAGACGGGGAATGGACGCTCGCCGTCGACGGCGCCGCCTGGGAAAACCGATTTGGGTATGCCTGGAACACCCTCTTCAGCGCAGACGGCCGCCACATCGCCGTCGCCTTCCAGCAGGACATGTCCTACGGCATGGCATGTGATGATGCGCCGTGGGGGCACACCTTTTCCAACCTCACCAACCCCACGCTCAGCCGGGACGGGGGGCAAACGGCGGCCGTAGTCCAAGTGCAGCCGTTAAACGAGGGCGAGATCCATAAATACCAACAGGGAATCTACACGGCGGCCATCGGCGGAGTTCCCTGGGAGCAGCGCTTTGTGAACGTCTGGAAGACGGGCTTCAGCCCGGACGGCAAGTCCCTGGCCGCGGAAATCCGCCTCAATCTCTATGACTATACCATCGCCGTCAACGGAGTTGCCTGGGGGCAGACGTTCGGATGCGTCTGGGAGCCGGTGTTCAGCCCCATGAGCGGAAAAGTGGCGGCGCCGGTGCGGACCCAGGGGAAGTGGGCGCTGGCAGAGGACGGCCAGGTGATCTGGGAACGACGCTTTGTTCAGCTTTGGCACGCCCAGTTCTCGCCGGACGGCAAACGGCTGGCCGCCATCGTCGCGCCGAAATTCGGCCGCTGGACC
Source organism: uncultured delta proteobacterium (assembly GCA_963700055.1). Lineage (GTDB taxonomy): Bacteria > Desulfobacterota > Desulfobacteria > Desulfobacterales > SpSt-501 > SpSt-501. Next base: position 110,625 of record CAVOWH010000018.1, read on the forward strand.
GTCGCCGTCGATGGCATCCCTTGGGCTGCGACGGTCGGCGAAATGGTGACCGATGCGGTCTTCAGCCCGGATGGAACCCGCATCGCCGTGACCGTCAAGGACCGGGGCCGCTGGAGCCTGGCCGCTGACGGACGAATCTGGCAAAACACCTTCGACATGGCCTGGAAACCAATTTTTTCTCCGGACGGGCGCCACCTGGCCGCCAAAGTTCAGCGCAACGGGAAATTCACAGTCGCCGTGGATGACCGCCTTTGGCCACGCGACTGCGAAATGGCCTGGGATCCCGTTTTCAGCCCGGACGGCGACAGGATTCTGCTGCGGACCATCGAGGGGGGAACCTATTTCCGGCGGGTCATGCCGGTCGCGGACATCACCGGATAGGAGGGGGAGTCGCATGGACGAATTATACCGCTTGGCCACCGGCCCGCTGGCGTGGGCGGCTTTCATCATCTTCATCGGCGGAAGCCTTTTTCGGTTGATCTACCTGATCGCACTGGTCCACCGCAAAGAAAAATTTATTTACACTTACATGAGCTTCAAATTCGGCCTGCGCTCGATCTTACATTGGCTGACGCCCTTCGGCACCGCCAACTGGCGCCTGCACCCCTGGCTCACCGTCGTCACCTTTGCCTTTCACATCTGCCTCGTGCTGACGCCCATTTTCCTCCTGGCCCACATCGTGCTGTGGGAGGAGGCCTGGAATCTCAGCTGGTGGGCGCTGCCGGACGGGCTGGCGATTTTCATGACCGCGGTCGTGATCGGAGGGTGTGTTTTCTTTTTCATCCGCCGGCGGGTGACCCCCGAAGTGGCCTATGTGACCTCTGCCTCCGATTATGTGATCCTGCTGCTGACGGCCGCACCGTTCGTGACGGGCCTGATCGCTTATTTTCAATGGTTCGACGTGCGGCTTTTCACGCTGCTGCATGTCCTGGCCGGGGAGGCCATGCTGATCGCCGTTCCGTTCACGCGGATCAGCCACATGCTCTTTGCGCCGTTGACGCGGGCGTATATGGGCAGCGAGTTTGGGGGGATCCGGCATGCCAAAGATTGGTGAAGTGAATAGGGTTCAAGGATTCAAGGGTACAAGGGTTCGAGTGTTTTTGGATGTGATCCTTATCACTTGAACCCTGGGCCCCTTGACCCCTTGAAACCGGTTGGGCCCGGAGAACCATCCAACGTTAAGGAAAAAATACATGGCCGCTGAATCAGTCAAGCCGAAGGACAAGATGCTCGACGAGGGGTTGGAGCGCGGAGTGGCCAGCCTGACCGAGGAGCGCATCCAAAAGGTCATCCAGCGAGTGATCGGCGGGGAGACCGGCGCGCGCCTCAAGGCGTATGTGGACACCTGCATCCACTGCGGACTGTGCTCCGACGCCTGCCACTATTTCCTCTCGCGCGACCGCGACCCGCGTTATTCGCCGGTGGGCAAGGTCAAACAGACCCTCTGGGAAATGCTGCGCAACGGCGGCAGGGTCGGGCCGGACTTCATCAAGCAGGCGCGCATCATCGCCTCCACGCACTGCAACCTCTGCAAGCGCTGCGCCATGTACTGCCCGTTCGGCATCGACGTGGCCTACCTGATGCTGGTCGTCCGGCGCATCTGCCACCTCCTGGGCGTCACCCCGCTCTACATCCAGGACACGGCCCACAGCCACGCCGCCACCCTCAACCAGATGTGGGTCAAGGACGACGAGTGGATCGACACCCTGCAATGGCAGGAGGAGGAAGCCCGCGGAGAGCTCCCCACCCTGCGGATCCCGCTTGAGAAAGAGGGGGCCGACATCATGTACTCGGTGATCGGCCCGGAGCCGAAGTTCCAGGCTCAGCTCATCTACCAGGCGGCCGTCATCATGAACGTCGCCGGCGTGGACTGGACCATGCCGGCCACCCCGGGCTGGGACAACAGCGACATGGCCATGTTCACCGGCGACAATGAAATCATGGGCCGGGTCAAACGCGCGCACTTCGAAGCCGCCGCGCGCCTGCGGGTCAAGCGCATCGTCATGGGCGAATGCGGCCATGCCTTCCGATCGGTCTACGATGTCGGCAACCGCTGGCTGGGATGGAGCATGCCGCCGGTGCCCATCGTGCACGCCGTGGAATTCTATCACGAGCTGTTGAGCCAGGGGCGCATCAAGGTCGCCGAGAAATTCACGGAAACCGTGACGCTGCACGATCCCTGCAACGTGGTCCGCGGCGCCGGCCTGCATGAAAAGGCCCGCGACGTGGTGAGACGGATGTGCACGAGCTTCGTCGAAATGGAGCCCAACCGCGAGCACAACTACTGCTGCTGCGCCGGCGGCGGAGTCATCAATTGCGGCCCGCCTTACAAAAAACACCGGGTTGAAAGCAACCGCGTCAAGGCCGAGCAGATATCCGCCGCCAAGGTGAAGGGCGCCAAAATTGTGATCACGCCATGCCACAACTGCCACAGCGGCATCGAAGACATCATTCATCATTACGACCTGGGGGTTGAAACCAAGTTCTTGGGGGATATTCTCTACGAAGTGATGGAAAAGCCCGGCTGATCGCGCGTCTTCGCACAACGCGGACGGAAGTGTCGATAAAAACGTTTTTCGACCTGATCCAGGAAGTCCAGAAGCCGGGGCTGTGCCACCGCTGCGGGGGCCGTGAAAGTGGAGGCGTACAGCCTTAGAGCCAACCCCAACTATGCCAGCTATGCCTTGGCCAAGGTCCGGTCATGGTCGGCCAAAAAGCGCAAGCAGGCGCAGAACAACCGCAAAAAGCTCATGGCGAAGGGCGTTTACATCAAAAGCGGCGCGGCGTGAGGCCGCAGGCCGGCGCCCGTCGACAGGGCAGGAGGAAACGGCATGAACCGACGCGCGGTGGTTGTGTGGGCACTGGCGGCCCTTGGAACGCTTTGCATGGTCAACGCTTGGTCCCAGGAGGATATGAAGGCCGTCTCGCCAGAGGCCTTTAGCAACCCCCAGCGGCCGGCCGCCGTGTTCCTCCACGATGCCCATAACGAGAAAGCCAGGATCGAAAACTGCAATCAATGCCATCATGTCTATGAAGACGGGAAACTCGTGGAAGACGAGTCATCGGAGGACCGGCGCTGCTCGGATTGCCATGGATTGGAGGGTGAGGGCCGCCAACCGGGGCTCATGAAAGCGTTTCACCTCAACTGCAAGGGGTGTCACCAGGATCAAAAGAAAGGACCGGTGATGTGCGGAGAATGCCACGTCCGGCAGTAAGCCGCTTTCGATCGGAACTCACTATTCAGCGAGGCCAGCCATGCCCAAGAAAATTCTGATCATCGACGACGACCCGGTCATCGTCAAGTACCTGCAGGCGGTGTTCAGCGACAACGGCTACGCCACCTGCAGCGCCACCAGCAGCATGGAAGGACTGGAATTGGTTCGACAGGAAAAGCCAGACCTCATCACCCTGGATATCCAGATGCCCGGGGAGTGGGGGCCGCGGTTCTATCGCAAGCTGCGGCAGGACAAGCAGCTGCGCGATACCCCGGTGATCGTCATCAGCGGCATCGACGGCGATCACGCGGTCAAGGACGCCATCGCTTTCGTCAAGAAGCCCTTCGACCCGGAGCAGCTGGTGGGCATCGTCAAGAACACCATCGGTTGAGGGCCGGCTCAGCGCCGACCGCGGCGTTGCTTATGAGGGGTGGCTTCTGCACGCCTTGCGGGCAGACGAAGGATGATGGTCGTGCCCTCGCCCGGCCGGCTGTTTACCTCGATGGCTCCCTCATGCTGATCGACAATCCGTTTGGTCATCATCAGCCCCAGGCCGGTGCCGTCCGTCCCCTTGGTGCTGAAAAACCCCTGGAACATGCGCTGCTGAACGTTTTCGTCCATGCCGTTGCCGTTATCGGCCACGTGGTACTCCACACCGCCCCCGGCCAGGGGGCGGCTGCGCAGCGTCACCTGCTTGTGACGTTCGGAGTCTCCGCTGCTGCGGCAGGCGTCGATGGCGTTTTCGACCAGGTTCATCAGGCAGCGTTGAACCCCCTCGGGATCGAGCGCTATCGGCTGGAGATCCGCGCCGAGGTCCGCGCTGAGCGCCACTCCCAGTTCGCCGGCCTTGGCCGCCATCAACTTCAGCACCTCCTCGGCCGGTGAGTTCGGGTGGCTCTCGCGGAAGTTGGCGCGGCTGTATTTCCCGAAATGCAGCAGATCTAAAGAGAGGTTCTTGATTTTTTCGACATTCTCCTCGACCATCCGCCAGCCCTGCAGAAGGTACTCCTTTTCATCGAGCTCGATGCCCTTTCCCAAAACGAAGATGCTGCCCTTCAGGGCGTTGGCGATGTTTTTGATGGTGTGCGACAGTTCGGCCACCGTCTGCCCCACCGCCGCCATCCGCTCGGCTTCGATCAGCTGGCGCGCTTTTTCATCCACCAGTCGCTCCAGGTTTTCGGTGTACTCCCGGAGCTGCCGGCGCATGACAATGCGTTCGCGCGCACGCTTGAGGGCAATCTCCAACACTTCGTCGTTGATCGGCTTGGTGACGAAGTCGGTGGCATCGTATTTCAGGCTCTTAATAGCAAGGTCCATGTCACCGTGGCCGGTGAACATGATCACCTCGGTGTCCGGACTTTCGGCCTTGATGTGCTGCAGGAGCTCGATGCCGTCCATATCCGGCATTTTGATGTCGGTGAGCACGATGGGCGGCCTCAGCTCCCGAAACAGCCGCAGGGCCACCTCGCCGTTTTCGGCCGGGGTCACCGCATAGCCGCTGTCGGCCAGGGCGATGCCGAGCACTTTACGGATTCCAGCCTCGTCGTCCACGAGAAGAATTCGATTGTCGATCCATTCGGACATGGGTCAAACCTCGACGGCGGGGAAGCTGATGACAAACGCCGCGCCCTCCCCTTCCCGGGAAAAGGCCCGAATCGTGCCCCCGAAGTCCTGAACGATCTGGTAGCTGATGGAAAGCCCCAGGCCGGTCCCCTTGCCGACCTCCTTGGTCGTGAAGAAGGGCTCGAAAATCTTTTCGATGACGCTGGTGGGGATGCCCTTGCCGCTGTCCCGCACCTCCACCTGTACCATCCCCTCCTGCCGGCGGCTGGTCAGAAAGATCTTTTTCTCGCCTTTCAATTGCGGATAAGCCGCGGTTTTTTCCTCGATGGCGTCGCGCGCGTTGATCAGCAGGTTGATGAACACCTGTTCCAGTCGGTTGGCATCGGCATGGACCGGCGGCAGAGGCTCCTCCAAGTCCCAGACGACCTCGATGCCCCTGGCTTTGAGCTGCTGGCTGAAGATCTCGAAGGCCTTCTGCAGCACGGCATTGATGGAAACAGCGTCCAGCTTGCGGTCGGTCTTGCGGCCGAACTCCCGCATGTGGTTGATGATGCGGCTGGCCCGATCGACATGGCTGTCGATCTCCTCGGCCATGGTGGACAGCACGCCGGCCTGAATGGGCTCGTTGTTCTTGACCTTCTTGATAAAAAACCGGCTCGCGGTCTTGATGACGGCCAAGGGCTGGTTCAATTCATGGGCGACGCCGGTCGCCATCTCTCCCAGGGTGGCCATTTTGCTGGCCTGGATGAGCTGCTGCTCGGCTTCGAGGCGTTTGGTGATGTCGCTGGTGGTGACCAGCAGGGCCTTGCGGCCCGGGTATTCCGCCGGCGAAATCCACATATCGACGAAGAGGGTGTGGCCGTCCCGGTGGATTTGCCTGGCCTGGTGGACGACGCTTGACCGCATCACCTTGGCGACGTAACGCGGCTGCTCCTCTTTGGGGAAAAGCTCGACGAAGCTGCGATGCAGGATTTCGCTCTTATCGTAGCCGTAAACCGTCTGTACGGCGTCATTGCAATCGCGGATTTCCAGAGACTCGGCGTCCAGGACGAACACCGGATTAGGGATATTGTTGAAAATCTCGTGGTACTTTTTCTCTGAACGCTCGAGCAGCTTCTCCAGCTGTTTGAGGTGGGTGATGTCAAGGTTGACCTCCATGGCCGCCACCACTTCACCCCCGGGGTTGCGGATCGGCGAGGTCTTCACCAGCCAGTAGGCCGGCGAGCCGTCCTTGCCGACGCCGGTTTCTTCGCTGTAGTGGCTCTGACCGTCCAGAAAGGTCTTTTCGACCGGGCAATTGAGGCACTTGGTGCTGCGGCCTTTGTAGGCAGAATAGCAGTAATCCCCGGGATGGGGATCGAAAAGCTCATCGAACTCACGGTTGTACTGCAGCAGGCGGTAGTTTCGGTCCTGAACGGTGATGAGGCAAGGCACGTTGTTGAACAGGTTCAAATACTCATCGCGCTGCTTGTTGAGCTCGGTCTGCTTTTGTCCGATTTCCTGGCACATGAAGTTCATCGCCGCTGCGAGCTGCCCCATTTCATCGGATTGGGCCACATCCACCCGCGTGGAATAATCGCCCTTGGAAACGGCCTCGGTGCCGGCGATGAGCTTCCGGATGGGGCGGTTGACGAACCTTAATACAAAGATGAAGATAATCGCGGAAGTCACCAAAAACGCCATGCACGCGAGTCCGATGACTCCCTTTTCCATAAACCGGATTGCTTTTTGGGTCTCGGCGAAGCTCACCACCACATCGAGGGCCCCCAGCACTTTTTTGTCAGGCTGGTGGAAATGGCAGCCGCTGGTGGAGCATCCCGGTTCGTTGAAGATGGGGCTGATGATGCCGAGCAGCGGATCGCCGGCGGCGGAGTTGAAATAGCGCAGCCGCTCGGCAAGATCCACATCGACTCGGGGAGGCTCGGAGTGATGGCAGATGTGGCAGGCTTCGGATTTGATGTTGGTGACCTGCTCCACCTCCTCGGGGCGGTTGGAGAACTTGATGGCGCCTTCCTTGTTGTAGATCCGGATGTCTTGAATTTGCTCCAGGCGAGCGATATTGTTGATAATCTGGTTGATGTCGTCGCGCGAGTTCAGCATCATGGCGTAATGGGTGCCGAGTTTGATCGTGCTGCTGAGCCGCTCGGTCTGGGTGACGACCTCTTGCTCGAGATTTTTCTTCTGGTAGGCGATGCTGAAATAGGACCACGTGGAGATCGTCAGCAGCAGGATGAACCCGGCGCTGAGAATCAGTTTGGAAACCAGGCTGCGTTGTATGCGTGAGGCAAGGCTGGCCATGGTTCGATTCCAGTCGTGCAATGCCGGACGGCTCTTCGCCAGCAAAAATTTGTTTGTCCAAGCGGCTCATGGAAAGCCGGCCCGGAAGGAGGGCGCAGAGGTCTACGGCGCCGGGCTCAGTCGGACGGAATCGAAGAAAAGCAGACGGCGCACCGCCAATGACCTCTTTACGGCAAGTATAGCGAAAACGTTATGGAATGACAACGCTCGTCCTGCCTATTCGCCGCGTTCGCTCTCCTGGGGCGAGTCTGGGGTGTCGCGGGGCACCACCCGCGGCCAGCGAATTCGAAAACATGACCCTCGACCGGGGAGCGAAGCGACGTCGAGCGAACCCCCATGCTGCAGAACCACCTGCCGGGCAATATACAGCCCCAGGCCCGTGCCGGCCTGGCCTTTGGAGGAGTAAAACAGGTCGAAGATCCGCTCCCGCCGGTCGGCGCTCATCCCGAGGCCGTCATCCTCGATCTCGAAGACAAGGCTGTCCGCCTCCGGTCGGACGCGCGCGGCGATCCGATGGGCGGATTTAGTCCGGTCCTGCACGCAGGCGTCAATGGCGTTTTCGAGGATGTTCAGCAAGGCCGGCGCAGCGATGCTCTCATCTATCTCGAAGTCCCCTGTCTCCGGGGGAATGTCCGTTTGCAGTTCGATCCCATGCCGCTCGATCTTCGGGCGGGCCAGGGCCAGCACACCTATAAAGAAATCCCTCGCCTTGAGCCGTTTAGGCTCCAGCGGGCGTTCCTTTGCGAAATAGAGAACGTCCAGCACGACCCGCCGCACCCGCTCAACCATCTCCTTGATGGTCGCCAGCCCCTCTTGGGTTTGCTCCCAGCGGGCCTGTCGCAGACCGGATTCCGCCAGATAGACACCGGCATCCAGCCCGGTGAGGATCCCCTTCACCCCGTGGGAAACCGAGCTCAGCATCAGGCCCAAAGAGCTGAGACGATCCTGCGTCGCCTGAAGCTCCTGGCGGAGCCGTTCTATCTCGGAAACATCAACAGCAAACTCAAGTACCAGCTCCAGCTCCCCGCGGCTGTTGCGGATCGGCACGGTATGCACCATAGCGGGCCATCGGCGGCCATCGGAAAAAAGGATGGTCTCCCGGCTGCGCTGGGCCTGGCCGGTTTCGATGGTCCGACGGACCGGGCACGTGGACTCAGCGCCGCTCCGCTCAGCGAATATTTCCCAGCTGCGCCCGCCGACCCTGTCGCCCAACCGCTCCCGATAGAGGGGGTTGACGGCCAGCACCCTGAGGTCCCGGTCGTGAATGGACACAAAGCAAGGCATCTCGTTAAAGAAACGCACACCGCCCTCAACCTCTCCGGCCATGTCGCGAAAGGCAGAAGAAATCCCTTCCAGCGCCTGCCCGACGGCGGCAAGCCGCTCGGCCTCCACCAGACGGGCGGCCTGCTGCCGCACGAGGTTCTCGAGGTTCTCGGTGTACGCGCGCAGCTGCCGGCGCATGGCGATGCGCTCTTGGGCGCGCTTGAGCGCGATGGCCAACACATCGTCGTTGATGGGCTTGGTGACGAAATCGGTCGCCTCGAGCTTGAGGCTTTCGATGGCGAGGTCCATGTCCCCGTGGCCGGTGATCATGATGACCTCGGTGTCCGGGCGTTCCGCCTTGATGGTGCGCAGCAGTTCGATGCCGTCGAGGCCGGGCATCCGGAGATCGGTGAGAACGATGGCGGGATGCTCTTTCCGGAAGACCTCGAGCGCCTGAAGCCCGTCTTCGGCCGTCAGCACTTCGAAGCCGCTGTCGGCCAGATAGATGCCGAGCACCTTGCGGATGCCTTCTTCATCGTCGGCCAAAAGCAGTTTTTGGTCCATAGCGGTCTTCCGGTAAAGGGGTGCGTCGCGCTGCGGCCGAAATCCCGCCGAGCCGACAAGTGACATGGCCGAAGTTGACGTATTTTATTGCCGGAGCAATACGTTATT